>NZ_JAJUBH010000003.1:0-1866936 GCF_021353155.1 Caballeronia sp. PC1 | reverse complement strand
GTGTATCCCCCGAATCGACGTAACCGGGATTTTACACAGTACAACGCGGGCCTATCTTGCCGCGCCCCCGTAGAGGCGCTCGCAGAAACCGACGCTCGCGCCGAGTCTTCGGGAAAGATCCCACGCCGCATTCAACTGCGGAAGATTCAGGTCGCCCGACGCGTGCGCCGCGCTCAAGCGTGACGCCGGTCCGGAGAGCGTGAGCGCGGCCATGAACCGGTCGGCGGCGCCGAAGACCGGCGTCGCGAAGGCGGCGGTATGCACGTCGCGCGCGCCCGCTGTGAAGAGCGGCAGCGCGGGCGCTTCGTCGTAAATCGGCTCGCCCAGTCCCCAGTAGCGAATGACTTGACTGATGGCGGTCTCGTCTAGCGGAAGCGTGGTGCCGGCAAGCCGCGTTTCCCGCAGTCCTTCCGACGGTTCCGCGCGAAACAGGCACAGCCGGCGTCCGTTGTCGTGCACGTAGTAGGACGCGCTTTCCTTCGTGGCCGCGGCGAGTTCATACAGCGCAGGCTCCACGACCGCGGAAAGCTGGAACGACTGCTCGAACAGTTTCCCCAGATACAGCACACGGTGGCCGAGCGAGTAATGGCCGGCTTGCGAACGCACGACGTAACCCATGCGCTCCAGCGAGTTCATGAGTCGATAAACCGTCGTTTTGTGCATGCCGGATGCCTGCGCCAGCGTCGCCAGAGACTGCGACTCCGAGCCGGGCTTGAAGCAATCCAGCAGCGATAGCGCCTTTTCCACGGCGGCGACACCCTCGTTTCCCATTTGTCCGCCCTCCAGTGCTGTTTCCGAGTGATTGTACACGGTACAACATCGGTGCGCACAGTAAAAGGGTTAACGATACTGGTCCGGCGCGGCCCATCTGTTTATAGTGATTTCACTTAGTACACTTCTGTTGTATCAGATACAACGATCTAACCAAGGCGAAAATCATGAGCACGACTCCCGCAGGTTCCTCCATCAATCGAAATATCGAGCGCGTGTCGCCCGAACTGGTCGAAGCGGCCGCCAAATATCAGGCCGCCATCCTCGCGGACGTCGCGGGCCGGCGCGGCACGGTCCACGGCCGCGTGAAGCCGCTGTCGCCGAAGATGAAGGTCGCCGGTCCCGCCATCACCGTCGAAGTTCGCCAGGGCGACAACCTGGCCATCCACGCCGCGCTCGCCATCGCGAAGCCGGGCGACGTCATCGTGGTCGACGGGAAGGGCGACATCAGCTGCGCGCTGCTCGGCGAAATCATGGCGACGCAGGCGAAGGTGAGCGGCATCGCGGGCATCGTCATCGACGCCGCGGTTCGCGACGCGCACGAGCTCGCCCATGGCGACTATCCGATTTTCTCGGCCGGCCTGAATCCTTGCGGTCCCACGAAGAGCGTGGCCGGCCTCGTGAATTCGCCGATCTCGCTGGGCGGCACGGCGGTGAATCCCGGCGATCTCGTCGTCGGCGACGCGGACGGCGTGGTGGTGATTCCGCGCGAGGACGTCGCGCGCATCATCGATCTGGCGCAGAAGAAGCTGGACGTCGAAACGGCGCGTATCGCCGGCATTCTGAAGGGCGAGCAGCTTCGCCCGGCGTGGGTCGAGAAGGAACTGCGCGCGGTGGGCATGCTGGCCGAAGGCGAGGCACTGTAATGCAGACTTCCTCGCAAAAGCCGGTCGTTCTCGTGACCGCCGCGGATCTCGCGCCGCAAGCCCTCGACATGCTCAGTGGCTTCGACGTCGTTTTCGCAGGCAAGCAGCCGACGGAAGACGATGTGGTCGCGCTCTGCGCGCAGCACAAGCCGGTCGCGATCATCGTGCGTTACGGCAAGGTGAACGCGCGCATCATGGATGCCGCCGCAAACCTGCAAGTGATCTCGAAGCACGGTTCGGGCATCGACGTCATCGATCAGGCCGCGGCTGCCGAGCGGGGCATCGCGGTGCGCGCCGCGGCCGGGGCCAACGCCGCCGCCGTCGCGGAGCATGCCTGGGCGCTCATTCTCGCGTGTGCCAAGCGTGTGCCGCAGCTCGACGTGCGCATGCGCGAGGGCCATTGGGACAAGCCCACGCACAAGTCCATCGAGCTCGAAGGCCGCACGCTCGGACTGGTCGGACTGGGCGCCATCGGCCGCCGTGTCGCGTCGGTCGGAATCGCGTTCGGCATGAAGGTCGTGGCCCATGACCCGTATGCCAAGGATGCGCCGCAAGGCGTGCAACGGGTATCGCTCGACGCGCTGTACGCATCGGCGGATATCGTCTCCCTGCACTGCCCGCTGACCGACGAAAACCGCAACATGTTCAACGCCGACGTGTTCGACCGCTTCAAGCGCGGCGCGATTCTCGTCAACACGGCGCGCGGCGGACTGATCGATGAAGCCGCGCTCGCCGATGCACTCGCCAGCGGTCAACTCCATTCGGCGGGTCTCGACAGCTTCGCCGTCGAGCCGATGACCTCCCCGCATCCGTTCCAGAGCCTGCCTAACGTGATTCTGTCGCCGCACATCGGCGGAGTGAGCGATGCCGCTTACGTGAACATGGGCAAGGGCGCGGCCGCGAATGTTCTCGCGGTGCTCGAAGACCACGCCCGCAACGCGGCCTGAAGTGCACAGCAGAGGTTGAGCATGTTCTATCTCACATCGCCCGAAGTGCGCGAAGCCGAAGTGTTCACGCGCATGCCCGAGAAGTTTCGCAAGCCGGATGTCCGGACGGAATGGGCGCACGCCAATCGCGGCGGGCTGCCGACGGACTCGTTTCTCGAAGGCCCCGTATGGGACCCCGCCGGATGCCTCTTCGTCACCGACATTCCGCACGGACGCATTTTTCGGATCGCGCCTTCGGGCGAGTGGGATCTGGTCGCGCAATACGACGGCGAGCCGAACGGCATGAAGCGTTTCGACGACGCCCATCTGCTCATCACCGATTACCGCAACGGGCTGATGTTGCTCGATATCGAGCGCGGCGAAGTGCGTCCTTATCTGGAGCGCCGTAACACGGAGCGCTTCAAGGGCGTCAACGATCTCACGTTCGACTCGAAGGGCAATCTCTTCTTCACCGATCAGGGGCAGACGGGCCTGCACGATCCCACTGGCCGGGTCTATCGGCTTTCGGTGGACGGCAAGCTCGACGTGCTGCTCGGCAATTGTCCCAGTCCGAACGGTCTCGTTCTATCTCCCGACGAGAAGGTGCTCTTCGTCGGCATGACGCGGGGCAATTGCGTCTGGCGCGTGCCGCTTCAGGCCGACGGCTCAGTCAGCAAAGTGGGCCAGTTCTTCACGTCATATGGACCGAGCGGACCGGACGGACTGACCGTCGATGCCGAGGGTCGCGTGCTCGTCGCGAACCCCGGACTCGGCCGCGTGTGGGTGCTCAACCATCGCGCGGAGCCGGTGGAGATTCTGACCAGCCCCGCGGGCGCGTCGCTCACGAATCTCTGTTTCGGCGGCGCGGACATGAAGACGCTCTACATGACCGAGTCCGTCTCGGGAACCGTCTTGCGGGCCGAGATGAAGACAGCCGGTCCGCTTCCGCACCGAGCGAAACCAGGCGACGTGGCCCGGTAACCACAAGCGCTGACCGACCTATCAAGACTTCGCGCCCAAAGCAGCGCGATGGAGGAGCAAACATGAACTACTCGCACGCCCCGAGCGCCGCCGAGCCCGAGCGCATCGCTCATACCGTGGACGCCCGAAACATCGGAACTGACGATTTCGCCGCAAGCGAGCGCACGCTCGCGAAAGCGTTCCGCCGCATTCTGCCGTTCATCTTCATCTGCTACGTCATCAGTTATCTCGACCGGACGAACGTCGGATTCGCCGCCCTGACGATGAACAAGGACCTCGGCCTGACGGCCGAGCAATTCGGATTCGGCGCCGGCCTGTTCTTCGTCGGCTATTTCCTGTTCGAGATTCCGAGCAACCTCATCATGCAGAAGGTGGGGGCGCGCATCTGGATCGCGCGGATCATGATCACGTGGGGCGTGTTCTCGATGGCCACGGCGTTCGTCGTCGGCCCGAAGAGTTTCGCCGCCGCGCGCTTCCTTCTTGGACTCGCCGAAGCCGGATTCACGCCGGGCATCTACCTCTATTTCACACGCTGGTTTCCCGGCAAGTGGCGCGCCAAGGTGACCGCCGCGTTTCTCGTCGGCATTCCGGTCGCGAACATGATCGGCTCGCCGATTTCCGGCGCGCTGCTCGAACTCGGCGGGCTGCATGGCCTGCGCAGCTGGCAATGGCTGCTGCTGATCGAGGGCGTTCCGGCGGTGCTGCTCGGCATTGCATGCCTGTTCGTGCTGGCGGACCGTCCGGAAAAGGCCAAGTGGCTGACGGACGAAGAAAAGTCCTCGCTGGCGCGACGTCTCGCGATGGAGCAGCGCGACATCGGCGCGAAGCACGGCACTAATCTTCGCGATGCGATGACGAACTGGCGCGTGTTCGTGCTCGCGTTCATCAACTTCTGCGGCATCGTGGGCTCGCTCGGCGTCGGACTGTGGATGCCGCAGATCATCAAGCAATTCGGCGTGGAACACGCGGTGGTCGGCTGGCTCGCGGCCATTCCGTATGCCCTCGGCGCGGTCGCGATGCTCTGGTGGGCGCGTGTCGCCAACCGCGCGTCGAATCGTATTCCCTATGTCGCGGGCGCGTTGGTCGTGGCGGCGGTGGCGCTCGGCTGCAGCACGCTCATCGACGGACCCGTTCTCAAGCTGATTGCGCTCTCCATCACCGTGAGCGGCATCCTGGCTTTCCAGGCGACGTATTGGGCCATTCCTTCGGGCTTCCTGACGGGACGCGCCGCGGCCGGCGGGCTCGCGCTGATCGTGTCGGTGGGCAATCTCGGCGGCTTCGTCGGCCCTTCGATGATCGGCGCGCTCAAGCAATTTTCCGGCGGATTCACGGCGCCGCTGCTCGCGGTGTCCGCCGTCCTGCTTCTTGGCGCGCTCACGGTCGCTTGGCTCGGCGATCCGGGTGCGGACGCCGGCGAAGCGCCCGCCGCACATAAAGCGTGACCGTGCCGCATCAACACACCTGTAACCACCTGTTTGGAGACGTAATGTTCTTGACGAAGGCTCACGAGAAAGCCAGTTTCAACCCTGCATTCATGCTTGGAACGGTCGCGGTTGCCAGCATGACGCTCGTATCGGGCGTTTCGCATGCTCAGAGCAGCGACACGCTCTACGGCATCGCGGACGTCGGTATCGAGTATCTCAACAATACGGCCGCGGGCGGCTCGCAGGTTCGCGAAGTGTCGGGAAACCTGTCCGGCTCGCGCTGGGGCATGAAAGGCGTCGAGGACTTGGGCGGCGGCCTGAAGGCGATCTTCGTCCTTGAGAGCGGCTTCAATATCAACGACGGCACGAGCGCGCAATCGACGCGCGGCCTCGGCCCGAATCCGGCCACGACCACGCGGCTCTTCGGTCGCCAGGCGTGGGTGGGCCTCAATTACAACGGGCAGCAGTTGACGCTGGGCCGTCAGAACGCACTGATCTACGACCAGTCCGTCACGTTCGATCCGATGGGCGTTTCTTCCCGGTATTCGGCGTTGTCCGTCGATTACGCGCTGGCCGCTCGCGTCGACAACTCGGCGAAATACACGGGCAAGTTCGGCCCCTTCACGGCGCAGGCGCAATACAGCACGCGCTACGACACGGGCTACGGCACGGAAGTGCCGGGCGCGGAACTCACCGGCCGTTTCTTCAGCGGCGCGCTGACCTACGCAAGCGGCCCGATTGCGGCGACCGCGGTCTACGAACAGCGCAACAGCAACACGGTCGCGACCAATACGAGCACCGAGCGGCGCGTCCTGGCGGCGGCGAACTACAACTTCGGCCCGGTGACGGCGTATGCGGGTTATCGCTACCTGCGGGCATCGAATGCGTTTCTGCCGGCCAACCCGATCGCGGTGGCCAATGGCTCCGAGGCCAACGCCGCGAATCTCTATTGGGCCGGCGCTCAATACCTGATTACGCCGTCGTTCCAGATCACCGCGGTCGGCTACTACCAGGACGTGCATTCGACCGGCGCGGACCCGTGGCTCGCCGTGCTCAACGCCGATTACTTCCTGTCGAAACGCACGGACCTGTATGCGACTGTCGGCTATGCGCACAACAAGGACAACTCCACGCTCGGCGTGAACGGTTACGGCACGGTGGCGGCCGGGCATAACCAGACCGGCGTGACCATCGGCCTGCGCCAGAAGTTCTGACGGGAAGACATCATGCAAGTCGTCCATGCGCCCCATTTGCCCGTTCGCGAAGCATGGCTCGCGTTGCGTAGCGAGCCGATCATCGAGCCGGACCTGCCGATCGTCGATGCGCATCACCATCTCTGGGACCGACAGAGCGGCCGCTATCTGAGCGACGAGTTCCGCGCCGATGTCGCAAGCGGGCATCGCGTTCTCTCGACCGTCTATGTCCAGTGCCGCTCCATGCTGCGGCAGGACGGGCTGGACGCGATGAAGCCCGTCGGCGAAGTGGAGTTCGCGAACGGTGTCGCCGCGATGTTCGCAAGCGGGGCGTATGGGCCGACGCGATGTTGCGAGGCGATCGTCGGCGGCGCGGACCTGACGCTCGGCGACGCGCTCGCGCCCGTGCTGGAAGCCATGATTCACGGATCGGGCGGGCGCTTGCGCGGCATCCGCAACCCGCTCGCATGGCACGACAGTCCGGCCGTGAGTTCGAGTCCCGTGACGCCGCCGCGCGAGCTCATGTCGAGTGCGTCGTTTCGCCAAGGCGTCATGACGCTCCGGCGATATGGATTGTCGCTCGACGCCTGGGTCTATCACACGCAACTCGACGCGCTTTACGAGCTTGCACGCGTCGCGCCCGACGTGACCGTGGTCATCGACCATTTCGGTGGTCCGCTCGGCGTGGGGCCGCATGCGGAGCAGCGCGAGCAGGTCATGGCGCAATGGAAGCGCGGGCTTCAGCGCCTCGCGAGCCTGCCGAATACGCGCATGAAGCTGGGCGGCGCGGGCCTGAACGTCTTCGGTTTCGATTTCGCGATGCGAGACGTCCCGCCGTCGTCTGAAGACCTGGCCCATGCCTGGCGCCCTTATTTCGACACCTGCATCGAACTCTTCGGGACGGAGCGCTGCATGTTCGAAAGCAATTTCCCCGTCGACAAGGGAATGTTCAGTTACGGCGTTCTCTGGAACGCCTTCAAACGGCTCGCGCGTTCGATGAGCGCGGATGAAAAGGCGGCGCTGTTCAGCAAGACCGCGGCATCGACCTATCGCCTGGAGATTTGAGGACCGAAGTCATGAAAACAAACGCAGGCTTTCCGGACGCCGCGGCGCGGGGCGAAGTCAAAACGAACGGCTATAAGGACATCACGCGCGTCGAGTGGCGCTCGCTGTCCCTTGCGGGCCTGGGATGGACCTTCGAGAGCTACGACTCCTTTCTGCTCTCACTCTTGCTTCCGACACTGGCGCTCCAGTTCGGGCTGAGCAAGGCCCAGCTCGGCGTCTTTACCAGCATCACGGCGGCGGGCCAGATCATCGGCGGCATTCTGTTCGGGTATGTGTCGGACAGGCTGGGCCGCGTACGTACGGCGCTACTTTGCATCGGCATCTATTCGCTGTTCTCGGGCTTGCTTGCTTTCGCCCCCAACGAGCACTGGTTCGCGACGATTCGCTTTTTCGGCGCGCTGGGCATGGGCGGCACATGGACGGCGGGCGCGGCGCTCATTGCTGAAACGTGGCACGCCAGCCGGCGCGGAAAGGGCGGCGCGCTGATGCAGATGGGGCTGCCGATCGGCGCGATTCTCGCGATCACGGTTTCCGGCATTGTCAGCGAGGTCAACGGCGGACTGGCGGGTAATGGATGGCGTCTGCTCTTTCTGATCGGCGCGCTGCCGTTTTTCATCCTCTTCTGGGTCGCGCGCAGGACGCCCGAATCGCCTATCTGGCTCGAACGCAAGCAAACGAAGGCGCAGCCCTCGACAGCGAAGGCAGCGAAGGCAGCGAGCGATGAAAAGCTGAATGTCCGGGGCCTTCTCACGGCATTCACTTTCATCTTCTTCCTGCAGTACCTCTACTGGGGCGTATTTACCTGGACGCCTACGTTCCTGATCACGGTGAAGCACCTCGACTTCGTGCACAGCCTCAAATTCGTGCTGTCGCTTCAATTCGGCGCGATAACCGGCTTTCTGCTCTTCTCGGCGTTCGTCGACCGGCTCGGCCGCCGGCCCATGTTCATGGCTTATCTGCTGGTCGGCGCGGGGGCGGTGTTCGGGTACATCATGTCGTCGAGCCCGTTGGTGCTCATGGTGGCGATTTTCCTGACCGGCTTCAGCGTGAACGGCATCTTCGCGGGCGCGGGGCCATTCCTTGCCGAGATCATCGGGAACACGGCATCGAGAGGTTTCTTCATGGGGCTCGCGTATAACGGCGGCCGGCTGGGCGGATTCATCGCGCCGCTGATCATCGGCGCGCTGGCCTCTACATCGGGCGGATTCGTGCTCGGCCTGTCGACGACGATCGTCGCGTTCGTGGCTGCCGCGGTCGTCGTGTTCTTTGCGCCGGAAACGCGCGGGAAAACCTTGTCATGACCACGCTTTCCCGGCCCGCCGGTCTCGTCAGCCGCCTGTTTCCAGCGCTCTCGGAAGCGTCGATGCGGCGCTATCTCGGCGGACAGGCCGCGTCGGTCCTGGGAAGCTGGACGCAGAACGTCACGCTCAACTTGCTCGTGTATCACCTGTCCGGTTCGGCGTCGATTCTCGCGCTGCTGAACTTCCTGCTGTATGGACCGCAGCTCATCGTGACGCCGATCGCCGGATCGAGAATCCGCTCGGAGAACGCGCGGTGCGTGACGCTGTGCGTGCTCACGGCGTCGCTGCTGCTCACGTGCAGTCTGATCACGCTGTCGTTTCTCGGTGTGCTCGGCGTGCAGCTGATCCTCGCGCATGCGCTCGTAATCGGCATGTCGAGTGCCGTGGAGATACCGGCGCGGCAAGTGCTGCTGCTCACGAGTCTGCGCGACCCCGGCCTCACGTCCAATGCGGTGGCGATGAACACGATGGTCTACAACGTCGGACGCATGGTGGGTCCGACGGTGGCGGGCATCGTCTATCCGACGCTCGGGCCGCGCGCATCGTTTTCGATTTACGTGCTTGCGCTGTGTCTGATGGCGGCGTGCGTGCGCTCGATTCGCCTGACCGAAACCGCGCGGCCGGCACGGCCGGACAGCGGATTGAGAGACGCGGTGGGATACGTGATGGCCGACGCGTTTTCGGCGCGCTATCTGCCGGTTCTCGCGTGCCTCGGGCTCTTCGCCGGCAGCTACCAGACACTCGTGCCCTTGCTGGCGGACAAGGCGTATCACGACGCGGCGCACTTCACCGGCGTGTTCTTCGGATGCGCCGGTGCGGGGTCGATGGCCGCGGCGATTCTGCTGTCGTCGGCGCTCGGGCCGCGCGCCACGCAGCGCTTCATCGCGTGGGCGCCCTGGGCGGCCGTGCTGAGTCTGGCCGTGCTGGCGGCCACGACCGACGTGCTGGCCTCGGCGCCTGCCTTCGTCACCCTGGGCTTCAGTCTCACGTTCGCCGCGACGTCCACGAACGCGACCATCCAGCGGCAGTGCCCGGAGCACGTGCGCGGCGGACTCGTCGGCATGTACACGATGCCCTACACCGGCACGATGCCTTTCGGCTATCTGCTCGTCGGCACCGCGTCCGAAGCGCTCGGCGTGCGCCATACGTTCGGCGCGATGGCCATGGTATTGGCGGCTGGCGTTATCGGCATCATCGGTTTACAACTCATTAGAAGACGGCGCGGCGACGCGCACTAGTCTGGGAGACGTTTATGCAAAGCAGTATCGCTTATACCGAAAAATCGGCTATCGAACGACAGACCATACGAAAGGTCGTATGGCGGCTCGTGCCCTTTCTGATGGTGTGCTATTTGCTCGCCTTCATCGACCGCGGCAATGTCGGCATGGCTTCGCTGCAGATGAATCACGATCTCGGGATGTCGGCCAAGGTTTTCGGCTTCGGCAGCAGTCTCTTTTTCATCTCGTATTTTTTCTGCGAAGTGCCGAGCAACCTCGCGCTCCAGAAATACGGCGCGCGCGTGTGGATTGCCCGCATCATGATCACGTGGGGCATCGTCTCGGCCGCGACCGCGCTGGTTCATAACGCGACGACGTTCTACATCCTGCGCTTCCTGCTGGGCGCAGCGGAAGCGGGCTTCTTTCCTGGCGTGCTGCTGTATCTCTCGTACTGGATTCCGGCTTCGTATCGCGCACGGATCGTGGCGACCTTCATGGTGGCGATTCCGGCGGCGAGCTTCATCGGCTCACCCATTTCGGCGCTGCTGCTTCAGATGGACGGTATCGGAGGCCTGCGCGGCTGGCACTGGCTCTTCCTCCTCGAAGGCATTCCGACGGTGCTGCTCGGCATTGCGTGTCTCGGCATGCTGACGAACAAGCCTGAAGACGCAAAGTGGCTGAAGGACGACGAACGCAAGTGGCTCGTCGATGCGCTCGCCAGCGAAACGCGCGCGCCGAAGAAAGTCCTCGACATGCCGCTCACGAAGCTCTTCCGTAATCGCTATGTGCTGTGTCTGGCGCTCGTCGATACGTGCGCGTCGGCGGCGGGCAGCACGTTGTCGGTCTGGCAGCCGCAACTGCTGAAATCGTTCGGGCTTTCGGTTATGCAGACCGGCCTGATCAATTCGATTCCCTACGCGGTCGCGTCCGTGTTGATGGTTTATTGGGGACGCCGTTCCGACCGCCACAAGGAGCGCCGCTGGCACACCGTCGTGCCGATGCTGCTCATCGGCCTCGGCCTGTTTGCAACATCGCTGAGCGGCTCGCTGGTGCCGACGATCGCGATGCTCTGCGCGGTGCTCGTGGGCGCTTACTCGTTCAAGGGGCCGTTCTGGGCGCTCGCGACCGACATGCTCTCCAACAGCGCCGTGGCGGCGGGGCTCGCCACCATCAACGCGATTGCGAATCTGCTGGGCGGCGGTCTGATGGTGAACGTGTATGGCTGGGTGAAGGATGCGACCGGCAGCTATGCGCTGGCATTGATGCCGCTCGCCATTCTTACGCTCATCAGCGTGACGACCTTGCTGCTTCTGACGCGCAACCGTCCGGCCAACCGGCCGTTCTCGAACAACAAGACGGAGACGATCTGAGCATGCGGATTCCGGCCGGGGCGTTTGCGGCGGCCTCTCGATTCGGCTGAGCGCCGCCGCCCTACATCACACCGATTTCACTTCGCCGCCATCCATTCTCAGCGTGCTGCCCGTCATCCACTTCGCGGCGGGCGACACGAGAAACGCCATCAACTCCGCGATCTCTTCCGGCGTGCCATAGCGCGCGATGCCGGCTTCCGCTGGAAAGCGCGCGGTCGCCTCGTCGGCCGTCATGTCGTGCAGCGCGGCCCAGTGTTCCAGATAGGAGCGCCTGCGGCCCGTCATCACGGGACCGGGCAGCACGCTGTTGACCTGCACGCCATCCGCGATGCCGCGATCGGAAAACGCCTTCGCTAATGCGACGATCGCGGCGTTGATGGTCCCGACCGCCGCATACGGCGCCTTCGGAAACAGCGCCGAGTTGCCCGACATCAGCACGACCGAGCCCGATGCTTCTTTCAGCGCAGGCCACGCGACGACCGTCAGGCGGCGCGCGCCGTGAAGCTTCAGCGCGAAGCCCGCATCCCATTGCGCATCGGTCATGTCGAACACATCGATTTGCGGCACCGCGCCCGCGATGTTCAATAGCGCATCGATGCGCCCGAACGCGGCGAGCGTTTCATCGACGATCCGTTGCGCGGCTTCGGGCCGTGCGAGGTCGATATCGATTGTCAGCGTTTTCGCGCCGGCTTCCTCGGCAATTCGCGCTGTTTCGTCGAGATGTGCGCGATTACGCGCGACGAGAACCAGCGAACCGAAATCGCGTGCAAGACGGATCGCGGTCGAACGTCCGATGCCCTGACTCGCACCGGTGACGATAGCTACTTTCGTGGACATGTCTGCTCTCCGTTTCAATGAACGACAACCATCTTTCCGTTTGCCTCGTTCGCTTCCATCACGCGATGCGCTTCGTGAATCTCGTCGAACGAGAACACGCGCGAAGGCGTGGCGTCGAAGCGTCCTGCGGCGATATCGGCGGCGATGGCTTGCAGCGGCACGTCGGAAACCGGAAAGCCCGGCGTGCCGAACACGAAGCTGCCGAAGAAGGTGAGATGCACGCCGCTCGTCATTTGCAGCAGCGGATTGAAGTCCGCGATCGGCGCGAGACCGCCGAGCCAGCCCGCGAGACAGGCGCGGCCGCCGCGACGCAGCATCGCCAGCGAATCGAGTATCGTGCTGTTGCCGACGAGATCGAGCACGGCGTCGATCTCTTTCGCTTCGGCGATGCGCTTGCTCAGGTCCGGTCCTTCGAGCTCGACGCGCGATGCGCCCAGCGCTTCGAGCTTCGCGAAACGCGCCTCGCTGCGCGTCGTCGCAATCACGTTCGCGCCCGCGTTCACCGCGAGATTGACGGCCGCCTGTCCGAACGATGAAGTCGCGCCGCGAATCACGACCGTTTGTCCTCGCTTGATTTCGAGGTTGCGAAACAGGCACGTCCACGCGGTCGCATAGGTTTCGGGAATCGCGGCGAGCTGGGCCCACGGCAGATCGGATTCGATCAGCGCCACGTTCGAAACGGGCGCGCGCGTCAACTGCGCATAGCTTCCATTGATGGTGCGTCCGAGCCCGCCCATCAGCGCGGCCACTTTCGCGCCTACGGCAAACTCGCCGCCCGGACACGACTTCACGATGCCCACGCATTCGATGCCGCTGACTTTCGCGGCTTCGGCCCATTCGCCGCGCCGCATGTGCATCTCCGCATGATTGATGCCGAACGCCTTGATCTCGATGACGACATGGCCTTCCAGCGGTTCCGGCTCCGGAATCTCGGTATAGACGAGGCTGTCGAGACCGCCGAACTTTTCAAGCACGATTGCGCGCATGAGGTTTCTCCTTGAGTGGATGAGCGCGGTGATGAAGCCGCGTATTACTGAGCGAGGAATTCGCCGATGGCGGCCGCGATGTGCGGCGCATGCGTTTCGAGCGCGAAGTGGCCCGTATCGAAGAAGCGCACGTCCGCATCGGGGATATCGCGCTTGAATGCTTCCGCGCCCGGCGGCAGAAAGAACGGATCGTTCCTGCCCCACACGGCCAGAAACTTCGGCCGATGCTCGCGGAAATACGCCTGAAACGCCGGGTACAGCGCGACGTTGTTGCGATAGTCGCCGAAGAGATCGAGCTGCACGTCGTGCGCGCCCGGACGGTTCATGTAGTAGTCGTCGAGCGAATAGCCATCGGGCGACACCGCCGCGGCATCCGGCACGCCGTGCGTGTATTGCCACTTCGTCGTGTCCTTCGTGAGCATGGCGCGCAGCGCATCGCGGTTCGCTTGCGTGGGCGACTGCCAGTACGCGCGGATCGGATTCCAGCCGTCGCTCAGTCCTTCCTCATACGCGTTGCCGTTTTGCGAAACGATCGCGGTGATGCGCTCGGGATGCTTCAGCGCGAGACGAAAACCGGTCGGCGCGCCGTAGTCGAAGACATAGACCGCATAACGATCGAAGCCGATCACTTCGGTGAAACGGTCGATGACGTTCGCGATGTTCTCGAACGTGTACGCGAACGTATCGCGGCTCGGCATATCGGAGAGGCCGAATCCCGGAAGGTCGGGCGCGACGATATGAAAGCGCTGCGACAGCAGCGGAATCAGGTCGCGAAACATGTGGCTCGAACTGGGAAAGCCGTGCAATAGCAGCAGCTTCGGCGCGCCGGCGGGGCCGGCTTCGCGATAGAAAACGTTGAAGCCGTCGACGTCGATATGGCGATGCGCAATGGTGGACATGAGCGTGTCTCCGTGAGAGTTCTGTAACCGTTAAAAGTACGTTGAGGAGGTTACTTATCACGCCTGTAACTTGTCAAGTGATTTTTTAGCGGTTACGATGGAGCCATCATTAGCAACACGGCGGGTTTGAAAAATGGACTACCGACCCATCCCGGCGATGTTCCTGGCCGATGCGCCCGGCCTCGACTTCCTGAATTCGATCGCGACGCCCGTCGATGAACCCGTCGACTGGATCGGCGACGGAGAAGGGCTGCTGTCATGGCTCGAACAGGCGGGCCTCGTGCCCGTGGATGTGCTCGCGCACATGCGCGCGAATGCCGCCCCGGCCGAACTCGACGAGATCGCGGCGAAGGCGCGCGATCTGCGCGAGTGGTTTCGCGCATTCGTGCAGAAGAGAAAGGGACAGCCGCTATCGGCGAAGGATCTGGGCGAGCTTGCGCCGCTGAACGGCGTGTTGCAGCGCGATGAACAGCACGGCGTGATCGTCGCGGATGTGAATGCGCCGGGCGGTCTGGCGTTCGGCATGCAGCGTCGCTGGACGAGCGCCGAATCGCTGTTGATGCCGATCGTCGAAACGCTCGCGAAGCTCGTCTGTGAAGAGGACTTTACGTACGTGAAAGCGTGCGAAGGCCCGACATGCACGCTGCTTTTCGCGGATCACACGCGGGGGCATGCGCGCAGATGGTGCAGCATGGCGATCTGCGGCAACCGCGCGAAGGTGGCCGCGCACAGGGCGCGGCTCAAAGAGGGAAAGGGCGGGTGAGAGCAGCGCGAGCGCGCTAGTCCATGCCTTGCGCCCGCGACGCGCACAAGCGCCACGAACCCGGCTTCGGCGCTTCGGCCACTTCGCGCCACCAGCGCTCGCCGCGATGCGGCGCGTCGAGATCGAGCCTTTCGCCCATGCGCGGCGTCGCCACCGCCACGCCGCGCGCGAGCGCGAGTCCCGTCACGCGTTCGAACGGCTCCTGCCACGGATGCATGGCGAGATCGAAGGTGCCATTGTGGATCGGCACGAGCCAGCGTCCGCGCAAATCGACATGCGCCTGCACGGTTTCTTCGGGCTGCATGTGCACGTAAGGCCATTGCGCATCGTAGGCACCGGTTTCGATCAGCGTGACGTCGAACGGGCCGAGGCGTTCGCCGATCGTCCTGAAGCCGTCGAAGTAACCGGTGTCGCCGCTGAAAAACACGCGCAAGCCGTCGTCGACGATGACCCACGACGCCCATAGCGTGCTGTTGCCATCGAAGAGGCTGCGGCCGGAGAAGTGCTGCGCGGGCGTCGCGGTGAACGACAGACCGTCGATCTGCACGCTCTGCCACCAGTCCAGTTGACGCACCTTCGCGGCATCGACGCCCCAGTCGATCAATCGGTCGCCGACGCCGAGCGTCGTCAGAAACACCTCCGTGGTCGCGGCGAGCGCGAGCACGGTTTCGCGATCGAGATGGTCGTAGTGATCGTGCGACAGAATCACGCCGCGCAAAGGCGGCAGGTCATGCAGCGCGATAGGCGGCGCGTGAAAGCGCTTCGGCCCGATGCGCCTGAACGGCGAGGCGCGCTCGCCGAACACGGGATCGGTCAGCCAGTATTCGCCGCGCAGTTTGAAGAGCATCGTCGAATGGCCGAGACGATAGAGGCTGCGATCCGGCGCGGCGTCGAGTTGTGCGCGCGTGAGCGTATCGACCGTGGGCGCTTGCGGCGGCGTCGTATTGCGCGGCTTGTTGAGCAGCACGTTCCACATGATGCGCAAGGTCTTGCCCAAGCCTTCGGCGGGACGCGGCTTCACGTTGCGAAAACGCTGGCCGTCATGCTGCGGCGACGCGTTCGACAACGCGCGTCCGCGCCGGGCGGCGGCGAAACCCAAGGCACGGCTGATGCGATCGGTAATCGAAGTCATGGGACATGAACTCTGCGCAAAAATGTACACCGAGCAGTGTAGTTTAATTTCGAGATGAAAGTAAACTGCCCGGTGTAAAATCGCCGCATGAAATCGAACGACACCCCTTTGCGCCTGACCGACCGAAAACGCGCCGCGATCGTGAACGCGGCGGTGGAGGAGTTCATCGCGACGGGTTACGACGCCACGAGCATGGACCGCATCGCCGCGCGCGCGGGCGTGTCCAAGCGCACGGTCTATAACCATTTCGAGAGCAAGGAAGCGCTGTTCGCCGCGATCCTGCATCGCTTGTGGGATGCGAGCGAAACGGGC
This sequence comes from Caballeronia sp. PC1, assembly GCF_021353155.1. Classification (NCBI taxonomy): domain Bacteria; kingdom Pseudomonadati; phylum Pseudomonadota; class Betaproteobacteria; order Burkholderiales; family Burkholderiaceae; genus Caballeronia; species Caballeronia sp. PC1. The sequence continues at coordinate 1,850,893 of NZ_JAJUBH010000003.1, read as the reverse complement.
GATACGTCCGTCTATAGCGCGGACGAACCGCTGCGCGCGCAATTGCTCGGCTTGCTCGCGCGCAAGCTGCGCCTCATGAACGACGATGCGTTTCTATCGCTGGCGCGCGTGGCGATCGCCGCGGGCATTCATTCGCCCGAGCGCGCACGGGATATGGTGGCGCGCATCGGCGAGCGCGAGGAAGACGTGACCGCGTGGATCAGAAAAGCCGCCGCCGACGGCCGTCTCGCCGTGCCCGACCCGGTTTTCGCCGGGCAGCAGTTGCATGGCATGGTGAAGGGTTTCGCCTTCTGGCCGCAAGTGACGATGGGCCAGCCGCCGCTCACGAAGAGCGAACAGAAGAAAGTGGCGGAGGCGGCCGCCGACATGTTTCTCGCGCGCTACGAACGCGCGGCGCCGAAGCGCTCATAACACCGCTTCCGCCACGAGCTGCAACGCGGGCGCGAGCTTCATGCAATCTTCCGGACGTTCCAGCGCGTAAGCGAGATTCTTCTGCGCGATCTGCACATGCTCGGTCGCGAGCGCCTGCGCGCGCGTGCCTTCGCCGCGTTCGAGCGCATCGACGAGGCTGTGATGCTGCTGATGCGCCATGAAGAGCCACTGCCGGCCTTCCTCGATGGCCGATTGCATCGGCAGCATGGCGCTCGCGGCGGCGAACGGCAGGCGATTGTTCATGTCGATGGCGCGCATCAGCGCCGCGTTGCCCGCGCCTTCGACGATCAGCTTGTGGAAGCGGTTGTTCATGTCGGTATAGCCGGCGTAGTCGTCGAGATCGAGCTCGGACTTCGCGAGCAGCCGGTCGCCGGCGCGCAGGCATTCCGCGAGCGCGTTCGATAACTGGCGCGGCACGCCATGCTCCGCGACGAGACGCGCGGCCATGCCTTCGAGATGACCGCGCACCGCGATCGCATCGGTGATTTCGGCGGCGGTGATGCGCCGCATCACATAGCCGCCCGCCGGCGACGGTTCGACGAGCCCTTCCTGCTCCAGCGTCGTGAGCGCGAGCCGGACGGGCGTGCGCGACGCCTTCAGCCGCTCGGCGAGCGCGACTTCGCCCAGACGTTCGCCGGGCGCGAACTCGCCTTTGAGGATCAGGTCGCGCAGATAGACGAGCACGCGTTCTTGCTGGGTTTCCATGGTTTTTCTCCGATTGCCGCTGTCGATGATTCTAGGCGAGGCGGCGCTGCCTGTCGCTGACTTTCCTTCTTCTTTCGGGATGAATGTTTTCGAATGTATGCAGATATGGCTAAATCACTTGGTCAGACGCTAGTGCGGGTAAACCTTTAGATAGCAATTAAATCGATGTGAATCAATAAGATATACGACTACGCTCAGCACTGACGCACGCGATAGCACGACCATGCTGCATACATCGTTTGTACATTTGCGCGCGAATGGCTATTCTCCGTCTCAAGATCACTGCACGCTGCATACAGTAGCGCGTCAGTTGAATACACCGGAACCGGAGACACAGCCATGATGAGTTCGCAGCAAAACGAGAAGATCACCCGCGTCGGCAAGGACACGCCCGCAGGCCAGTTGCTACGCCGGTACTGGCAGCCTGTTGCGCTCGTCGAGGAGTTGCCCGCCGAGCGCCCCGTGAAAGCGGTGCGCCTGATGGGTCAGGACTTCGTGGTCTTCAAGGACGAAGCGGGCCGCTACGGCATGCTCGACCGCGATTGCCCGCATCGCGGCGCCGATCTCGCGGCGGGCCGTCTGGAAGGCGGCGGCATTCGCTGCGCGTTTCACGGCTGGCTGTTCGACGCCAGCGGGCGCTGCCTCTCGACGCCGGGCGAACCCGCCGGCAGCACGCTGTGCAACAAGGTGCGCCAGTCGGCGTATCCGGTCATCGAGAAGGCCGGCATTCTGTTCGGCTATATCGGCCGGGGCGAGCCGCCCGCGTTGCCGAACTTCGATTGCTTCGCCGCGCCCGATGCCTACACCTTCGCGTTCAAGGGGCTTTTCGAATGCAACTGGCTGCAGGCGCTCGAAGTGGGCATCGATCCGGCGCATGCGTCGTTTTTGCATCGCTTCTTCGAGGACGAGGACGTGAGCGAAAGCTATGGCAAGCAGTTTCGCGGCGCGTCGGCGGATTCGAACATGCCGATCACCAAGGTGCTGCGCGAGTTCGAATCGCCGGAGATTCTCGTGAGCCCGGCGGACTACGGCCTGCGTCTGATCGCCAAACGCGCGCTCGACGATGAACTCACGCATGTGCGCGTGACGAACGTGGTGTTTCCGCAAGCGTTCGTGATTCCGATGAGTTCGGAGATGACCATCACGCAATGGCACGTCCCCGTCGACGATGAAAACTGCTACTGGTACGCGATTTTCACGAGCTTCGGCGCGCCTACCGATAAAGCGCAGATGCGCGAGCAGCGCCTCGAACTGTACGAACTGCCCGACTACACCTCGCGCAAGAACAGGCGCAACAACTACGGCTTCGATCCGCGCGAGCAGTTGAACGAGACCTACACGGGCATGGGTTTCGACATCAACGTGCACGATCAGTGGGCCGTCGAATCGCAGGGCGCGATTCAGGACCGCACGCGCGAGCATCTCGGCACGACGGACAAGGGGATCATCGCGTATCGCCGCTTGCTGGTGGATGCCATCGACAAGACGCAGGCCGGCGAAAAGACCCTGATGCTGATCGACGAAGAAGAGGCCGCGCATCTGACCGGACCGGCGTCGATCGACGGGATCGGGCCGGCGGACCGCTGGGACGAGTACTGGAAAGAGTCCGACGTGCAGCGCCGCGTGAATGCGCCGTGGCCCGCGCCGAAAGCCTGAACGACCCGACCCGCAACCTGAATGGAGCGCGCGGCGCATCATGCGCCGCGCGAAAACCGACATGTCTTTCGTAGAAACTCATGGTTTGTGGACGGACGCGCAGCATGCCGCGTATGCGGGCCTCGTCGAGCGTCTGAAGAAGAGCGATGTGAAGGTCGTGCGCTTCTCGTTTCCCGATCAGCACGGCTTGTTGCGCGGCAAGACGCTCGTCGTCGATGAAGCGATCAAGGCGATGAAAAGCGGCGTCACGCTGACGACCACGCTCTTCGCCAAGGACACCTCGCATCGCACGGTGTTTCCGGTGTTCACGAGCGGCGGCGGCTTCGGCATGCCCGAGATGCAGGGCGCATGCGACACGTTGATGGTCGCCGATCCCGAAACGTTTCGCGTGTTGCCGTGGGCGCCGCATACGGGCTGGGTGCTGTGCGACGTGCATTTCGCCAACGGCCTGCCGGTGCCGTTCAGCACGCGGCATCTGTTCCGCCGCGCGCTCGATCAACTGTCGAATCACGGCTATGCGTTCGTGTCGGGGCTCGAAGTGGAGTTTCATGTGTTCAAGGTCGCCGACCCGCACATGAAGCCCGAGCATTCGGGGCAGCCCGGCCTGCCGCCCGAGGTCGAATTGCTCTCGCACGGCTATCAATATCTGACGGAGTTGCGCTACGACGCCGTCGATGACGTGATGGAACTGCTGCGACGCAATGTGCAAGGCCTCGGCCTCGATGTCCGTTCGCTGGAAGTCGAATACGGCCCGAGCCAGTTCGAGTTCACGTTCGCGCCGACCCAGGGCATCAAGAGCGCGGACGACATGGTGCTGTTTCGCAGCGCGGTCAAGCAGATCTGCCAGCGCAACGGCTATCACGCGACGTTCATGTGCCGCCCGCGCATTCCGAACGTCGTGTCGAGTGGATGGCATCTGCATCAGTCGCTCGTGCATGTATCGGACGGTACGAACGCGTTCATGCCCGACAACGATTCCCAGGCTTTGTCGATAACCGGGCAGCGCTATCTCGCCGGGCTGCTCGCGCACGCGAAAGGCGCGACTTCGCTTTCGACGCCGACTATCAATGGCTATCGCCGCTATCGTCCTTATTCGAACGCGCCCGACCGCGCGATATGGGGACGCGACAACCGCGGCGTGATGCTGCGCGTGCTCGGCGGCGTGAACGATCCCGCGAGCCGCATCGAGAATCGCGTCGGCGAACCGACGGCCAATCCGTATCTGTATTTCGCCTCGCAAGTGATCTCCGGCCTCGACGGTCTGCGGCGCAAGCTCGAACTGCCGCCTTCCGCCGATACGCCCTATGAAACGCAAGCCGAAGCCTTGCCGCGCACGCTGGACGACGCGCTCGATGCCTTGCGCGCCGACGAATGCCTGCGCGAAGGTTTCGGCAGCGCGTTCGTCGATTACTTCTGCAAGCTGAAGCAGGCGGAGATCGATCGCTTCAATCTGGAAGTCACCGAGTGGGAACACCGCGAATACTTCGACGTGTTCTGACGAGTGCTCACACAGGAGAATTGTCATGCCTATCGTTACCTATATCCTGCGCGACGGCGAGCGACGCGACATCGACGTGCCGGACGGCACGAGCGTCATGGAAGCCGCGATTCACAATAACCTGCGCGGCATCGACGCGGAATGCGGCGGCTGTCTTTCATGCGCGACGTGTCATGTTTATATCGATACGTCGTCGACTGCCGATTTACCATCGCCCGATGACTCGGAACTGGAATTGCTCGATGGCGTCGCATCCGAGCGGCGGCCTGAAAGCCGTCTCAGTTGCCAACTGGTGATGAGCGCCACAACGAGTGGCCTCGTCGTGCAGATTCCGCAAAGACAAGGGTGAAACCATGAATCGCTCGCTCGTGATCGTCGGCGCATCGTATGCGGGTGTCCAGCTCGCGGCGGCGGCGCGCGAATCCGGCTTCGACGGACGCATCGTGCTGCTGGGCGATGAGCCCGACGCGCCTTATCAGCGCCCGCCCTTGTCGAAGGGCTTTCTCACCGGCAGCTTCGCCGAAGCGCGATTGCCTTTGCGTTCGCAAGCCTTCTTCGACGAAGAGAAGATCGACTGGATGCCGTCGATGCGCGCGACCTTCATCGATCGCGCGCGGCGTGAAGTCGAACTGCACGACGGCACGCGTATCGCGTATGACCATCTCGCGCTGACGACGGGCGCGCGCGTGCGCAAGCTCGATTGTCCCGGCGCGACGCTCGATGCCGTGCATTACCTGCGCGATCTGCGCGATGCGCGGCGTCTCGCGCACAGCGCGCAAGCGGCGCGGCGCGCGGTGGTAATCGGCGGCGGCTATATCGGCCTGGAAGCGGCGGCCTCGCTGCGCCAGAAAGGCGTCGAAGTGACGGTCGTCGAGACGGAGCCGCGCCTGCTTGCGCGCGTCGCGTCGCCGTGGATGTCGGCGTTCATGCAGCGCGCGCATGCGGACAAGGGCATCGCGTTCGCGTTCGGGCGCAAGGTGGCGGCATTGCGGCAGCTGGACGATGCCGTATCCGTCGTGCTCGATGACGATACGCACTTGCGCTGCGATCTCGTCGTCGCCGGCATCGGCGTGATACCGAATACGGAACTCGCGGCGGAATGCGGGCTGACGGTGGCGGGCGGCATCGTCGTCGATGAATACGCGCGCACGAGCGATCCGGCCATCGTCGCCGCCGGCGATTGCGCCGCGTTCGTGCCGCATTGGGCCGTGGACGCCCGCGCGTGCCGCGTGGAGTCGGTGCAGAATGCAAACGATATGGCCAGGGTCGCGGCGCTCGCCATTGCCGGGCGGCCGCAACCGTACCGCGCGATTCCGTGGTTCTGGTCCGATCAATTCGATTTGAAGCTGCAAATGGCGGGCATCAACATGGGCTTTACGCATCAAGTGGTGCGCGGCAGCGTCGAGGAGCGGAAGTTCTCGGTCTTCTACTTTCGCGACGATGCGTTGATCGCGGTGGACAGCATCAATCGTCCGCAGGAACACATGCTCGCGCGCAAGTTGCTCGCGCAGGGCGCGCGCGTGTCCGTGCATGAAGCCGGAGATCCGGCGTTCGATCTGAAAGGAGTCGTGTCATGAAGCCGCTGGTGGGTGTGGTGTGCGACCGGTTCTTTGTGGGCGAGCACGACCTGCATAGCGTCAAGCAAAGCTATGTGCGCGCGTTGACGTCCTGCGCGCACGTGAGCCCGGTGCTGATTCCCGCCTCGCGCGATCTCGAATCGGTCGCGGATTATCTCGATGGCGTAAGCGGCCTGCTGTTTCCCGGCGGCGCGTCGAACGTCGAGTCGCGCTTGTACGGCGGCGCGCCCGACGCGGCCATGCTCGTCGATCCCGACCGCGATCATGTCGCGCTGGAACTGATGCGCGGCGCGGCGGCGCGCAACATGCCGTTTCTCGGCATCTGCCGCGGGTTTCAGGAGATGAACGTCGCGTTCGGCGGCACCTTGCATGCCGACATTCATGCGTCGGGGCATTCGGAGGATCATCTCGAAGACGTGAACGAAGCGCTGCTCGCGCGCTATCGCTACCGTCATGAAATCGAGCTCGTCGATAACGGCGCGTTATCCGTGCTCGCAGACGGCGCACGGCGCGTGCGCGTGAATTCGCTGCATCGTCAGGGCGTGGCCAGGCTCGCGCCGCAACTTGCCGTCGAAGCACGCGCGCCGGATGGTTTGATCGAAGCGATTCGTCTCGATGGTCACGCGTTCGCGCTCGGCGTGCAGTGGCATCCCGAAGCGATGGTCACGAGCGATGCGCTTTCGCGCGCGCTGTTCGAAGCGTTCGGCGCCAGTTGCAGGCGCTATGCGGCGCGAGATGGAGTCTGATGCCATGTCGGCCGATCGCTTCGATCTCAACTTGCTGCGCGTTTTCGACGCGATCTTCGAGGATCGCAATCTCGCGCTCGCGGGCAAGCGCCTGAACCTCAGCCAGTCGGCGATCAGTCATGCGCTCGGACGCATGCGCGACGTGCTCGGCGACGATCTCTTCGTGCGCACGGGACGCGGCATGGAGCCCACCGTGCGGGCGCTTGCGATGGCCACGCAAGTGCGCGGCGCGCTCGCGCAGATCAAGGCCGCGCTCGGCGTCGACAGGTTCGATCCGTCCGTTGCGCAACGCACGTTCGTGCTGGCGGCGAACGATTACATCACGGCCTTGCTGCTCGGACGGCTCAGCCAGCGTCTGCGCGCCGAAGCGCCGCTCGTGGATCTCGTCGTGAGGCCTTCCACGCGGCTCGATCTCGCGGGCCAGATCGACGTGGGCCGCATCGATGTCGCGATCGGCATCTTCGCCGATATGCCGCGGCGCTTTCGCTCGATCGACGTCTGGGAACAGACGGACGTGCTGCTGCTCAATCGCGAGCATCCGGCGGCGGACCGGCCGCTTACGCGCGAAGACCTGCTGACGTATCCGCTCGTCGCGGTGTCGCAAGGCGGCGAGGAGGAGGGCGCGGTGAGCGGCTTTATCGTCGAGCGCGGGCTTGCGCGGCAATCGGAGATGTTCGATCGCGAAGCGCTCAATCGCGGGTTCGCCGAGCATGCGGACGTGCCGCGCGTGCGCATGGCCGTCGCGCATTCGCTCGCGATTCCCGCGCTGCTGCGTCATAGCGACATGCTCGCGCTGGTGCCGTCGTCGCTCGGACGCGAGCTTGCGCGCCATGGCGAGCTGACCCTGCGCGCGACGCCTTATGCCTGTCCCGATGTCACCGTGCGCGCCGTCTGGCACGAACGAAACGATGGCGATCCCGGGCTGCAATGGCTCCGGCAACAACTCATCGACGTATCGCGGCAGGTGCGCTGCCGCTGATGCGCGGCATGCAACATCGTCATGCAAAAGTTTCACTGCGTTCGCGGCTATGAGCGCGCACGCGTGAACATCATCGAAAGTCCCTGAAACAAGGGCTTTTTCAATCAAAAAAGGTTCATCGCGTGCGACGTCGCGAGGCGTTCGCTCGCGATGCGCGTCGCGCGTTCGTAACTTGCCGGGTTGTTCGCCCGTTCATGCGCTCTTAATCTGGGCGCCCGTCGATAAGAGAGGATGTTATGGAAGAGACAAAGGTTGTCGATGTTCAGGCGCTCATCGATGCGCGCCGCTTTTCACGCTATCAATGGCTCGTCTTCGCGATGTGCTTCGTGATCGTGCTGATGGATGGCTTCGATACGGCCGCGATCGGCTTCATCGCGCCTTCGCTCGTCGGCGAATGGCATTTGAGCAAGGCGGCGCTGGCGCCGGTGCTGAGCGCGGCGCTCTTCGGGCTCGCATGCGGCGCGCTGCTGTCCGGGCCGCTCGCGGACCGTTGGGGCAGGCGCGGCGTGCTGATCGCGGCCGTGCTGATTTTCGGCCTGGCGTGCCTCGTGTCGGGCAATGCGCGCGATCTCACGGAACTGACCGCGCTGCGCTTCGTGACCGGCGTCGGACTCGGCGCGGCGATGCCCAATGCGGTCACGCTGATGAGCGAGTTCTGCCCGCACGGCCGGCGCGCGACCATCGTGAACATGATGTTTTGCGGGTTTCCGCTCGGCGCCGCGTTGGGTGGATTTCTCGCGGCGTGGATCATTCCGCAGTTCGGCTGGCGCACCGTGCTGCATGTCGGCGGCGCGGTGCCGCTGCTGTTGACGGTGATCCTCGTGATCGCGTTGCCGGAATCGATTCAATACATGGTGTCGAAGAAGAAGCCCGTCGAGCGCATCCGCAAAGTGCTGGCGCGCATCGCGCCGGAAGTCGCGTCGGCGCAATCGTTCGTGATGCGCGAGAACGCCGCAAGCGACGCGCAAAAGGGCGGGGCGCGCGTTGTCCTGTCGCGCACGCACCTCTTCGGCTCGCTGATGTTGTGGCTGTGCTACTTCATGGGCCTCGTGATCTTTTACGGCCTCATCAACTGGATGCCGGTGCTGCTCAGGGACGCGGGACTGACCCCGCAACGCGCGGCGCTCGTTTCCGCGCTGTTTCCGCTCGGCGGCGCGGGCACCGTGCTGTGCGGCGTGCTGATGGACCGCTTCAATCCCAACGGCGTCGTGGCCGCCGCATACGCGCTCGGCGCGGTGAGCGTGTATGCGATCGGGCAGGCGGTCGGCAACGTCGGCCTGCTGGTATGCGCGGTTTTCGTAGCGGGCGTGCTCGTGAACACCGCTCAGGCGTCGATGCCCTCGCTCGCCGCGGCGTTCTATCCGACTTCGGGCCGCGGCACGGGCGTTGCGTGGATGCTCGGCGTCGGACGCTTCGGTGGCATCGCGGGCTCGTTTCTGGTCGCCGAACTGTCACGCCAGCAAATGGGCCTCTCAGGCATCTTCACCGTCGTCGCGATGGCGGGCGCGGCCTCGTGCATCGCCTTGCTGCTCAAGCAGGTGGCGAGCCCTCGCGGCGCGGCGCAAGTCGCGGACGGGCAGCCGCTCGCGCATTGACGGCGTCATCGTTCGAACGTTCATTGCTTGCGGATCGGTGCGCCCGTCCGCAAGCGTGGAGCGCGTCCGGGAAGCCGTCAGCGGAGACTGGTAAAATTGCGCAACGTTTTTCCACGGGCACGATGTGATGGGCTTCGAACAACTCGCCGGACTGAAAGAGCAGCTCGCAAAACAGGCTGCAAACAACGCAGCAAAGAAGAAGGCGCCGCGCGCGCGGCGTCCGGCGCCGGCGGGAGCGGCGTCGAAACCGGCGGCCGCAGCGTCGAAACAGGCGGCCGCGCCGAGGCCGGAGGCCGCGTCGAAACCGGCGGCACCGGCGAAACCGGTCGATCCGGTCGTGCATACGATCGGCAAGCTGCAAAAGCGGTTTCCGCTGGCATTTCCGAAGAATCCCGCGCCGAAGGTGCCGCTGAAAGTCGGCATCTTCGAGGATCTGATGAAGCACGCGGAAGAACTCGGTCTGAGCGAGAAGGAATTGCGCAGCGCGATCAAGGTCTGGTGCCGCGGCAACCGCTACTGGACCAGTCTCGCGGAAGGCGCGCCGCGAATCGATCTGACGGGCGGCAGCGCGGGCGAAGTATCGTCGGCGGATGCGGCGCGTGCGGTCTATCTGGAAACGAACCGCGCGGCGCGCGCGTCGTCGCCGAAGCCTGCCGAATCGGGCAAGCAGCCGGAGAAAGAAGCGGCCAGCGAAGCCGCTAAAGAGGCCGCAAAAGAGACCGATCAGGAAGCGGGCAAATAAGTCCGCGAGTCATGCGATAGCCGCGCAGTCTGTTTGACGCGCGGCTTTTTGATTTTCGTCTGGCGCGCTTTCGAGCGCAACGGCGCCCCGCGTGCTCAATGCTGCGGCGGCTCGATATCGTAAGCAATCCGTCCCGCGGGCAGGAAGAAGAGCGCGATCACCGCGCCGCCTTTTGCCTCGGGATAGTGATGGCTTCCCGGCGCGGGCGCGGTCCATCCGCCATGACACCATCCGTTCGGACCGGCGAGCGCCGCGCCTTCGTCGAGCGGCACGACCATGTTGAACTCGCCGTACGGATGCGCGTGATAATCCCCGCGAAAACTGTCTTCGGGATTGTTCTGCTCGTTTCCGGTGCTGTCCATCAACACGGCCGTGATGCTGAAAAAGAAGGTCTCCGGGCACGGCGCGACGAGCCGCGCGCGCCGATATTTCGGTCCGGCGATCTCGACATCCGCGGCCCATCCTTCTTCGACGCCTTGCCTGATGAGGCGCGCCAAATCCTGATACAGCGCACTATCGACGCCGTATTTCGTATTGAGCCATTGCTCGATGTGCGTGTCCGCCGTCATATCCCTGACTTCTTCGAGAAAAGGCAGGCATCGCGCGATGAGTTCTTCCTTGCTGGTTAATGTGATCTGAGTCGGGGGCATCTCTTGTTCTCCTTGGCTTGCGTGGCGATTCACGCGTGAGCCCACGATGCCATATCGACTCGCGCGACAGAAGCGAAGTTGCTGCAAGGAAAACTTGAATGCCTTGCAAGTCGGGCGAGGCCGATGTGAACCGCGGACGATCCATCGATTTCGCTCAAGAGGGAAATGAATACATTTCCTCCACGATGCGCGAGCGCGGTTTCCCGGCGATTTTTCTCGCAATGACCCGCTGCGAAGAACGGAACGCCCGTAAAAGCGCGTCTACGTAAGCAGCATCATCTTCCGGTCGCGCTCGCAAGGCGCGAGGCGAGGCGCACGCGCTGTTGCCGGTTTTTCTCCCAGTCTCTAAGCTCGCCGCGATAGTTTCAATCATCGACAAAAGATTCGTCATCCGAACGAATATAGGGAGACAGAGATGTTCATGAAACATGGCCGGGCTGCGGTATCGATCGCAACGGCGTTGTGCAGTGGTTCGGCGTTCGCGCAAAGCAGCGTCACGCTCTATGGCGTGATGGACACGGGCATCGAGTACGTCTCGCATGCGAACGCGGCGGGCGATCATGTCGTGCGCATGCCCGGCATCACGGGCGAAGTGCCGTCGCGCTGGGGCATGCGCGGCGTCGAGGATCTGGGCGGAGCGCTCAAGGCCGTGTTCGTGCTCGAAAGCGGCTTCAACGTGCGTGCGGGCGATTCGGGGCAGGGCGGGCGCCTCTTCGGCAGACAAGCGTTCGTCGGTCTGGAGGGGCCCTGGGGCACGCTGTCGTTCGGGCGTCAATACACGATGACGTACTGGGTCATGTCGGACGCGGATATCCTCGGGCCGGACATCTACGGCATCGGCGCGCTGGACGCGTTTCTTCCCAACGGACGAAGCGACAACACCGTCGCCTACAAGGGCAAGTTTTACGGTGTGACGGTCGGCGGATCGTATTCCTTCGGCCGCGACAGCACAGGCACCGGCAATTCGCCGGGACAAGGCACGTGCTTCGGACCGGTGCCCGGCGACGCAAGCCAATGCCGCGAATGGAGCGCGATGCTCAAATACGACGGCACATACTTCGGCGTCGCGACGGCGTATGACGAGCAACGCGGCGGCACGAACGCACGCGCGAGCTTCTTCGACGGCGTGACGCCGCTTGCCATTGCGTCGAGCGGCGACAAGGACGCGCGCCTGCAGGCCAATGGCTATGTGAACGTGATGGGCGTGAAGATCGGCGGCGGATGGATCGGCCGCCGCGTGGAGTCGGATGGCGCGGGCGGCAGCGTGCGTTCGAATCTTTTCTATCTCGGCGCGCAGTACTTCGTGACGCCCGCGCTGGCGATCGACGGCGAAGCGTATCGCGTGATCGTCGAGCAGCACGATACGCGCGCCACGCTGGCGAGTCTGCGTGCCACTTATTTCCTGTCCAAGCGAACGGCGGTCTACGGCAACGTCGCGTACCTCTGGAACAGCGCGAACGCGCGCTTTTCCGTGAGCGCGGGCGGCGGCGGCACGACACCTGCGCCGGGCATGGGGCAACTTGGCGCGATCGTCGGCGTGAGGCATTCGTTCTGACCGAAAGATGGCGGACAAGCACACCGATGCATGGCTCGGAACCGTGGAGGCGATCGGCAGGGGCGCGCATGAAAGACAGCTCGGATGCGATCCTGCGCGCTGCTGGGACGGCCGCAGCGAGCCGATCGTGCGTGTGCTGGACACACCGACGACGCGCACGCTCACCGTCTCGTGGTGCGACGCAAGCACGGGTCACTACGGCTATCAGACGTGGCGTGCGAGATGCGCGCGCCACGCGGGAACCTGCGTCTTGACAGGGCTGCCGATCGAAGCGGGCGATGACGTGTTCAGCCCGCGCAAGGGACTGGTGCAACCCGGCAACGCCGGCGCGATGATCGCGGCGGCGAGCCTTCGGTGTAAAGCGAAGAAGCAGCCATGCGCGATGCCGAAGCATCGCGCCATCGATCAGAACTTGTGACGCAGGCCGACGCGCGTCACGAGCTGCGTGTTCGCACCCGCATTGCCGATGAACGACGACGCCGAGCCGATTTCCGCCTGCACCGGCACGCCGTTGTTGCTGCCCGAAGCCTTCTGATACGCGCCGATCACATAGACGTCGGTGCGCTTGGACAGCGCGTAATCGACCACCGCGTTGACCTGATGCCACTTGCCTTCGAAATTGTCGTCGAGCTTCGAGAACGTGTAGCCGAGGCCCGCGCTCAGTGCCGGCGTGAAGGCGTACTTGCCGCCGATTTCGTAGTTGTTCAGCTTCGACGAACCTGCCGTGATCGGCTGGAACTTCGTATGCGTCCAGTTCGCCCAGATGACGGCCGCGGCGATCGTATAACGCGCGCCGACGCCGAACGTTTCGAGGTCGCGCAGGCCCAGCGTGTTCACGTTCGCGATGCTCACGCTGAAGGCGGGCGTCGCGCCGTTCGGGAAGCGGATCTTGGTGTAGGCCGCGCCGATGCCGAACGGACCTTGCGCGTAGTTCAGGCCGAAGCTATAGGCGCTCGACGAGCCTTGCGTCGTCGTGCCGCCGGCTGTCGTCGTCGGCGAGCCCGCGAAGTTGGTCGTGTTCGAGAAGCCGTACATCGCGCCGAACGTGACCCCGTAGAAACTGGCGCTGCTGAACTTGACCGCGTTATTGATGCGGCTCGACGTCAACTGGTCCAGATCGTTGATGTGATACGCGTAGTTGCCCGCGGGCGTCTGGCTGCCCATCGTGTAGCTGCCGCCGAGGTAATCGGTCGAGAACGAGTACTGGCGGCCGAACGTCAGCGAGCCGAATTCGCTCTTCGAGAGGCCCACGTAGGCCTGTCGGCCGAACTCCGCGCCGCCCTGACCGAGCGAGCCGTCGCCGCTGTTGAAGCCGTTTTCGAGCACGAAGATCGCCTTGAGGCCGCCGCCCAGATCTTCCGTGCCGCGCAGGCCCCAGCGGCTGCCTTGCGCGACGCCGTCGGCGTACTTCACGACGCTGTCGTGGCCGCCGGCCGTCGCGACCTTGTTCGCGTAGGTGATGCCGGCGTCGATGATGCCGTACAGCGTAACGCTGCTTTGCGCGTGCGCCGCGACGCCGAACAAGCCGAGTACGGCCACCGCTACCATGTGCTTCTTCATTCTTGTTTTCCTTGAGGTTGGCCGCCCGATGCGGCGCAATTTCAAACGATCGCTGCTCATCGTTATAGCGGACGGAATATAACGCGTCGTCAGGCGTTGGTAAATTTGCGTGGGCGAATCTGTATCATTTCTTCCACATGGTTGTCACACACGGCCGATAAACGCTTGATGCATCCGACGCAACTAACCGTCAATCGCACCACCGCACGTCGAACAGGTGCGATCATTGCGTAGCGACATTCCAAGCGAACATGGAAAAGGAGACGAAATGGCCGGCAATCACCACCCGGACGCCTGCAGAATCGGCGTCGTGTTCATCGAAGCGCAACTGACCACGCTTTTCGCTTACGCGAGCCTGTTATCCGACTGGATCGACCGCGGCGCGCCGCCGCCCGACTTTACAAAGGCAGCGCCGCTTCTGGCGCGCAAGCGTTCGCGCCCGGAAGCGCACACGCATAGCGAGGACGGCACGCCGATGAAGCCGCCGCCTCCGGAGGACGCGCTCTCATGGCCATCGTTCGATACCGCCGACAAGCGCATTGCGTTCGCGCTGATCGTCCCGTGCACGAACGCGATTCTCGCCGTTGCCGAGTACTTCGATATTCACCGGCTGTCGGCGTCGCGCGCGCCGGAAGTGCAATTCCTCATGCGTCTGCGCGACGCGGCCGTGAACGGCAACACGTTCAACCTGCCCGCTAACGAATACATGCCGCACGCCGCGTATGCAGGGCTCATCGTCGAGCCGGCGCTGGACGGCACGCTCCTTTTCAGCGACGGCGTGAAACCCGGCTTCATCGAATTCGGCGATACGGTGGGGCTGCTTCGCTATCTGACGAAGCTGTTGACGAGCATGCAATCGATCATCAGCGCGGGCGACGCGGGATGAATTTGGGAAGGCGCATCAGCGCGCGTCGCTCGCGGCGCGTTCCTGTCCCGGCGTCTTCGCAAAGAACTGCTTGTAGCAGCGCCCGAGATGCGACGCACTCGCGAAACCGCACTGCATCGCGACATCGAGCAGGGAGAGCGACGATTCGCGAATCAGCTTTTGCGCCGCTTTGAGCCGCAATTCCAGATAGAACTGCGACGGCCGCACGTTGAAATGCTTGATCCACATGCGTTCGAACGTGCGCGGCGAAATACCCGCGAGCGCTGCGATGGTCTTCATCGGAATCGGCCGTTCGATGTTCTGTTCCATCAGCGTGACCGCGTGAACGATGCGCCTGTCCTCCACGCCATAGCGCCATTGAATCGCCATTTTCTGGCTTTCCTGCGCGGTCCGCATGCGTGTGTGGATGAACTGGTCGGCGACTTCGGCCGCCAGTTGATGACCATGCTGACGCGCGATGAGATCCAGCATCATGTCGATGGCCGCGGTGCCGCCGCTGCATGTCATACGATCGCCTTCGATGCAATAGAGATCGCGGCTCACGTCGAGCGTGGGAAACTCGTCGGCGAGTTCCTTCAGCGCTTCCCAGTGAATCGTGCAACGGCGCTTGTCGAGCAGTCCGGCGCGCGCGAGGATCATCGTGCCGAGACTGATGCCGCCCAGGGTCGAGCCCTTCGCGGCATAGCGGCGCAGAAACTCGAACACCTGCGCATTGCGATAGTTCGAGACGCCGATGCTCGCGACCACGAACACATGACTCAATTCCGGCGATGACGTGATCGCGAAGTCGGGCAGCAGCGCGAAGCCCGAACTCGACGAGACCGGTTCGCCGTCCGCGCTGATCAGATGCCAGCTATAGAGTTCCTTGCCGCTCACGCGATTGGCCGCGCGCAATGGCTCGGTGACGGAACTGAGCGCCATCATCGAGAAATGCGGCACGAGGAAAAAGCCCATGCGCTGAGGCTTCGTTTCCTCGCGCGCGAGTTTGACGGCGCGTGCGAGCGGCGGGATATCGCTCGCGTTCATGCGTCTGCGCGAACCGGCGCGAGCACGAGATCGAGCAGGGGCGTCACGGTGCCATCGTTCGAATCGAGCGCATCGACGGCGCTTTCGATTCGCTGCGCCACGCTCGCGCCGCATGCGGCCTGCGCGAACGCGCGGAACTTGGCGCGAATCGCATCGGCTGCGAGCGGCAGGTCGGGATCGCCGAGCGCCTGCGTCGGGCCCGATTCGAAGACCCGGCCATCGAATAGTTCGATGCGCATTTCGGCGATACGTTCGTTCGGAAAGCGCGACGTGTACGCCGTGTCTTCTTCCGTGCGAATGAGATGACTCAGACGCAGCACTTCGGCGTCGCCGAGCGCCTCGCCATGCAGCGCGTCGAAGCGCACCGCGCCATGCTTCAACGCAACGGCAACGGGAAAGAGCAGACTGTACTGCGCCTCTTCGGTCGATGCGGGCGCGGCATGCGCGAGGCGCGTCGCATGGTGGAACGTGCGCACGGTCACCGCGCGGACCTGCTCGCTCGAAAAGCCATGCGTCGATTTGAGCGCGAGCGCCGCGTCGATCGCGGGATGCGCCCATCGGCAGACCGGTTGTGGTTTGAAATATTGCTCCATGATGCGCCAGCGTTCGCCCAGATCGCTCCACACACTGCGGGTTGAGTCCTGCTCGATGGTGAGCGCCGGCGCGCCCGTGAAGCCGCGCTGCGCCAGAAACGCAGCGGAGAGGCCCGCCATGCAGCCCCAGCCGGAGCCGTCCTTCACCATCGTCGGATGATCGATGCAGCGCATCATCTGACTGCGCGGCCCGTGATACTCGGCGATGCCGAGCGCCTCGCGCGTCTGCCGCATATCGAGCGGCAAGATGCGCGCGGCGAGCGCCGCGGCGGCCAGGGCATTCCATGCGCCCGACGTATGATAATCGCAGGCGCTCGCATGCAGCGCAATGCCCGCACGCGTGCCAAGTTCATAGCCGAGCGCGATGCATGTGATGAATTCGCGTGCGCGCATGCCGGGGCCGGCATCGGCGAGCGCGAGCAAGGCGGGCAGCACCGTCACGCCGACGTGGCCTTTGGTTTGCGCGTGACCGTCATGGCCGTCGCAGCTATCGATGGTCATCGCCCCCGCGAGACCCGCGCCGACAGGACTCGCCACGCGGCCATCGAACAGCATGCGCGAGCGCAGCGTGCCGGGCGCGAAGAACTCGGCGGCGTGATCGCCCGCGATGCGCGACAGCGCCGTCTGCCTGCCCGCGAGCGCCACGCCGAGCAGATCGAGTACGCATAGCTTCGCTTGCTCGATCACCTTCTTCGGCAGCGCATCGAAGGTCAGCTCATGAATGAACCCGATGGCGGATGTGCCCATCCGTCAGTCTCCCGTGTAATTCGGCGTGCGGCGTTCGAACGTCGCCGCGATCGCCTCGCGATGATCCGCCGTGCGATGCGCGATGCCCTGAAACGCCGCCGACATTTCCAGCAGGCTCGGCAAGTCCATGCGTTGCCCTTCGCGCACGAGGCGCTTCGACATGCGCAGAATATCCGGCGCATTGCCCGCGATGTCGCGCGCGAGTGCGAGGGCGGCGTTCATCAACTCGGCATCCGGCACGACGCGCGACACGAGCCCCCATTCCTCCGCGCGCTTCGCATCGATCGCGCGGCCGGTGAAGATCATTTCGTTCGCGCGCGACAGGCCGACCGCGCGCGGCAATAGCCAGGCGCCGCCATCGCCCGGGATGATGCCGACCTTCGCGAAACTCTCTGCAAACAAGGCGCTTTCGCCCGCGATGCGGATATCGCACATCAGCGCGAGATCGCAGCCTGCGCCGTGCGCGGGACCGTTGACCGCCGCGATGACCGGCACGTCGAGCTCATGAAACGCGCGCGGAATGCGCTGAATGCCGCGCCGATAATTCTCGCGAATCTGCGCGGACGTGCCCGCGAACGTGCCCACTTCATCGCGCATATGCTTGATGTTGCCGCCCGACGAGAACGCGGGGCCCGCGCCCGTCAGCACGATGGCGCGCACGGACATGTCGCCTTGCGCGCGATCGAGGCACGCGATGATCGCATCGACGACTTCTTTTTCGGTGATGGCATTGCGCGTGTCGGGACGGTTCAGCGTCATGACGACGACATGGCCGTCCTGTTCGTACAGTACAGGTTCGCTCATTGCGAGGCTCCTGAAAGCATGCTTTGATAAACGGGTCCGGCGAGTTCGTGACGCAGTACCTTGCCGCTCGGATTCAGCGGCAGCTTCTCCACGAAGAAGACTTTCTTGGGCCGCTTATAGGGCGCGAGATCGTCGCCGGATTTGCAGAACGCGACGACATCGTCTTCCGTCAAGGTCGAGATGCTGCGCACGATGAAGGCCGTCACCGCTTGCCCCCACTTTTCGTCGGGCACGCCGATCACCGCGGCTTCCTGCACGCCGGGGCAGTGATACAGCACTTCCTCGATCTCGCGCGGATAGATGTTTTCGCCGCCCGATACGATCATGTCGTCGGCGCGGCCCTGAAAGTGAAAATAACCCGCTTCGTCGATGCTGAAGAGATCGCCGGTATAGAGCCAGCCCGACTTGAACTTCTTGTCCGTCTCCACGGGATTGTTCCAGTAGCCCGATGCGAGCTGCGGGCCTTTCACGATCAACTGGCCCACTTCGCCCGCCGCGACGGTTTCGTTGGGGCTCACCACGCGCTCGGGATCGTTGCGAATCACCCGGCATGTGCTGATGAGCGTGGGCTTGCCGCAAGAGCCGAGATACGTGAGCGCATCGCGCGGATGCAGCAGCAGCGTAAGGCTCGCTTCGGTCATGCCGTAGCCGTTGAAGATGCTCGGGCAGAACTCGTCGATCACGCGCTGCATCGTCTTCGCGGGAATCGCCGCGCCGCCTGTCGTGATCATGCGCAGGCTATGCGTGTCGATAGCCGCGAAGTCGGGATGGAACAGCATGTCCTGAATCTGCGTCGGCACGGCGAAAAGCGTCGTGATGCCGTAGTGCGCGATGGCCTGCAAGGTCGCGAGCGGTTCGTAGCGCGGCAGGATCACGTTGTGCGCGCCGACCATCAAATGCGGCACGAAATACGCCTGCATGCCGCCGACGTGATAGAGCGGCGCGATATGCAACGCGGCATCGGTGCTCGTGAGGCTGTACTCCATCACGCAGTTCGTGGCGATGGAAACGTCGTTGCCGTGCGTATGAATCGCGCCTTTCGGGCGGCCCGTCGTGCCCGATGTATAAACGAGCGCCGAGATATCGTCGGGCGTGAGGCGCGGCAGCGGCGCGTCGAGTTGTTCGACACGCGCGATCAACGCTTCCATCGAATGATGATGCGATGGCATGACTGCGCCTTCATTGACGCACACATACGTGCGCAGGTCGGGCACCGTCTGCTCGATCTTCGCAACCGCCGACGACATCGACTCGTCGTAGAAGAGCACGCGCGCGCCGGCATCGCGCAGGATGAATGCGGCTTCGTTCGCGGAAAGGCGAAAGTTCATCGGCACCGCGATCGCGCCGAGCAACTGGCACGCCATGTAGGCGGTCGGCGTGGCGTCGGACGTCTTTTGCAGGATCGCGACGCGGTCCATCTGCCGCACGCCGAGATCGAAGAGCGCCTGCGCGAGACGGCGCACGCGCGCGCTCCATTGCGCATACGTCAGTGAAACGGGGCCGCAGGTGAGCGCGGGACGGTCCGGGTATTTGGCGACCGTGTTTTCGAAAAGCGACGTAATCGTGAGCATGATGCGTGTTGCTCTTTTAAAGTGTGATGCGGATGTCGGGAAGATCGCGGCCCGCGATCAGATACTTGGCGACTTCAGACGTGCCGCCGACGATGGTCAGCGCGCGCGCGTCGCGATAAAGCTGCTCGGCGCGTCCGTACTCTTTCGTGAGGCCGTCGCCGCCGAGAATCTGCACGGTTTCATCGGCGCAATAGTTGGCGGTCTCGGTCGCGACGAGCTTGGCCATCGCCGCTTCCTTCATGAGCGCCTTGCCGTCCGCGCCGGCGTCGTACATCTTCGTTGCGCGATACGTGATGAGTTCCGACGCATCGATGCGCCAGCTCATTCGCGCGATCTTGTCCCAGATGAGCTGCTTGCAGCCGAGCGCCTGCCCGAAGGACTGGCGCGTTTGCGCATGCGCCGTCGCGATATCGAATGCGCTGCGTGCGACGCCGAGACCCGAGCCGCCGAGTATCGCGCGCTCGAAGTTGAACATGCCGCGCATGATGCGAAAGCCGCCGCCTTGTTCGCCGAGCAGATGATCGGCGGGGACGCGGCAATCCTCGAACTTCACTTCGCCGACGATGCAGCCGCGCCGCCCCATGAACGTGTAGTTACGCGGGAAGCTGATGCCGGGCGCATGCTTCGGCACGGCGACCGCCGTCATGCCGTCGCCGGTCAGTCCGTACACGATATAGACATCCGCGACCGACGCGTTCGAGATATAGCGCTTGAATCCGTTGATGACCCACTCGTTGCGCGCTGCATCGAAATCGATGCGCGTCTCCATGCCCGCCGAGTCGCTGCCGACATTCGGCTCGGTCACGCAGATCGCGCCGATCGCCGTACCTTCGAGAATCGGCGTGAGATACGTATCGCGCAACCGCGCGCTCGCATGACGATGCAGCGGATACGCGCATGACAGCGCGGTCGCGATGGTCGTTTCGAATGCGTAGTTGAGATACGACGCTTCCTCGGAGAGGATCGTCGCGTGCGTGAGGCCCGGCTCTTTCAATGATCCGCGATAGAGATCGGGAAACATCAGCTTCAGATAGCCCGCCGCGCCCAGCGCGCGCACGACATGCCTGACCGCATCCCAATCCTGACGGTCTTCGATATCCGCGGCTCGCGGTGCGAGCTCGCGTTGCAGGAAGTCGCGGACTTCGGCGCGAAAAGCGCGGTCCGCATCGTTCAAAAGAAAATCGCGCATGGTGATGAGTTGTTTCGTTCAGGTTCGTTGCGCGTAGATGCGCGCGTCGCGCACGGTCGGCAGAAGGAAACGCGCGCGGCGGATCGCGTCGTAATCGAGTTCGCCGACGACGAGACATTCGTCTTCGCCTTCTGCTTGCGCGATCGTCTTGCCGAAGGGATCGAGAATGCGCGAGCCGCCCCAGAAGGTCATCATGCCCTCGGTGCCGACGCGATTCGCCATCACGATCGGCACGCCGTAAGTGAGCGCATGAAAACGCAGGTTGATGTCCCAGCCCGATGGATTGTCGAAGCCTTCGCCCACGGCCTCGCGCGCCGAACTGATGGGCGCGGCGAGCAGCGTGACGCCGTCGCACATGAGGCCGTGCACCAGCGCGGGGTTCCACAGGTCGTTGCAGATGGGCGTCGCCACGCGCCAGGCCTCGTCGATCGCAAAGCTTTCGGGCTTCGGGCCAGCAGCGAAGTAAAGACCGTCGCGCAGCTTGCCGTAAGTGGCGAGCATCGTCTTGCGATGCACGTGAACGAGCTTGCCGTTCGCGACCGTCGCCTGGCTGTTGTAGAACTGCCCGCCCGGCGCTTCCTCGATGAAGCCGAACATCACATGCATGCCCGCGCTCGCTTCGGCGAGTTGATGGATGGCAGGATCGTCGCGGGTCATCGCGAGACTCAATGCGTCCTTGCCGCCGCTGTGGCCATGCAAGGAAAGCTCGGGAAAAACGAGCAGATGCACGCCGCGCTTTTTCGCCTCGCCGATGTGATCGAAATGCCGCGCGAGATTCGCATGCATGTCGCCGTAGGCCGTTTCGGTTTGCGCGGCCGCCACCTTTATCGTGGTCATGAGGTCGGTCCCTGGTTGTGGCTACGCGTGGTCAGATCAGGCCCGACTCTTTGAGGAACTGGGTCGCGACATCGGAGAAGGATTTCTTCTGCACGTCGACGCTGGCGTTGAGACGCGCCATCGTCGCTGCATCGAGCTTCGCCGACAATGCGTTGAGCAGCGGACCGAGCTTCGGGTTCGCATCGAGCGTCGCCTTGCGGATCACCGGCGTCAGCGCGTAAGAGGGGAAGTAGCCTTTGTCGTCCTTCAGCAAGACGAAATTGAACGCGGGCACGCGGCCATCCGTGGCGAAGACGAGCGCGACATCCACCTGACGATCCTTCAACGCCTGATACGTGAGGCCCGTGTCCATGCGCTTCACGTCGCCCTGACTGAATTCGAAACCGTACTGCTTTTGCAGCGGACGCAGTCCGTCCGGGCGCGCATAGAATTCGGAGTTGCACGCGAACGTGAGTTCCTTGCCGCCCTTGATCGCCTTCGCGAGATCGCTCATCGTGACGATGCCCAGTTTCTTTGCATCGTCCTGATTCATGGCGAACGCATAGGTGTTGTTCGCCTTCGACGGATCGAGCCACACCAGGCCCTTGGCCGCGTCGAGTTCCTTGACCTTCTTGTAGGTTTCCTCGGGCGTCATGCGGTCACTGATCTTGTTGTAGGTGATAAGCGACGTGCCGGTATATTCCCAGTAGACATCGACCTGACCGTTTTCCTGCGCCTGACGCAGCACGGCGCTGCCCATGCCGTCTTTCTTCGTCACGGTGAAGCCTTTCGCTTCGAGATAACGCGCCGTCATCTCGGCCATCAACTGCTGCTCGGTGAAGTTCTTGCCGCCGACGACCACCGACGCCGCACTCGCCGAAACGCTGGCGAACATCGAAATAAGGATGCCGAACGATACTGCGAATAACTTTCTCATGGTCTCTCTCAAGGTGGAGTGTTCAAGTTTGCGGATTCACGCCGCGCGACACGAGCAGGCGCTGCATTTGGCCGACGAAGGCATCGGTCAGGATCGCGAGCAATGCGGTGGGAACGGCGCCCGCGAGCAGCATGCCGAAATCGTTCAGGTCGATGCCCGTGAAGATCAGCTCGCCGAGCCCGCCGCCGCCGATCAGGAACGCGAGCGGCGCCGTGCCGACCGTGATCGCCAGTGCCGTGCGGATGCCCGCGAAGATCACGTAGAGCGCGTTGGGAAGCTCGACGCGCCAGAGAATCTGCCACGGCGTCATGCCCATGCCCGTCGCGGCTTCGATCAACGCGGGGGGCACCGCGCGCAGCCCTTCATACGTGTTCAGCGCGATGGGCAGCAATGTCGCGACCCACAAGCCGAAGATCGCAGGCACCGCGCCGATGCCCATCACGCTCATCGCGAGGGCGAGCAGCGCAAGCTTCGGCACGGCTTGCCCCGCATTGAGCGATTGCATCACGATGGCCGCGCCGCGTTTTTGCGACGGACGGCTCAGATAGACGCCCGCCGGAATCGCGACGATGATCGCGAGCACGCCCGCCACCGCGACCATCATCATCATGTGCATGCCTTGATAGACGATGTCGCTGCGATACTGGACGATGCTTTCCCACCAGCTATCCGCATGCGCCTGCGTGCTCAGCGCAGCGAAGAGCGCGAAGAACAGACCGCGTTTCATGCGTGCTCTCCCGCGGGCAGCTTCAACATGTCGACGATGCGCGCCTGGCTCACATAGCCGACGAAGCGGCCGTCGTCATCGACAGCGGGCATCCACGATGCGCCGCTTGCGAACATCGTCGAGACGACGGTGCGAAGGTCGTCTTTCTGGCTCGCGGTGGCCTGCACCGGCAGTGCGTGCGCCGCCGTGACCGGGCCTTCGACCTTCAGCAGGCGATCGATCGTGAGATAGCCGTGCGGCTTGTCCGCGGCATCGACGAGCACGATCTGTTCGACGCCGTGTCGCTCCATCATCGCCCGGGCGCGCGTGCTGTCTTCTCCGACGCGCACGAGGCAATCGCAAGCGGAAAGCGCATCGCGGGCGCGCAGCAGGCGCAGCCGCTTCAACGCGCGATCCGTGCCGACGAAGCCCGCGATGAAAGGCGTGGCGGGGCGCGCGAGAATGTTGTCGGGCGAATCGAACTGTTCGAGATGACCGT
The DNA here is from genome assembly GCF_021353155.1 of Caballeronia sp. PC1. NCBI lineage: Bacteria > Pseudomonadati > Pseudomonadota > Betaproteobacteria > Burkholderiales > Burkholderiaceae > Caballeronia > Caballeronia sp. PC1. The sequence goes on along the minus strand of NZ_JAJUBH010000003.1, from coordinate 1,827,424 downwards.
TTCGGAAGATGGCGATCTTGTCGGCCATCTTCACTGCTTCGTCGATGTCGTGGCTCACGAACATGATCGTCTTCTTGACCTGCTTCTGAATGCGCAGAAACTCGTCCTGGATCAGTTCGCGGTTGATCGGATCGATTGCACCGAAGGGCTCGTCCATCAGCATGACGGGCGGATCGGTGGCGAGCGCGCGCGCCACGCCGACACGCTGCGCCTGGCCGCCGGAAAGATCCTTCGGATAGCGCGTGAGATACGTGGCGGGATCGAGCGCGACGATTTCGAGCAGTTCGGCTGCGCGCCGGCGCGCCTTCGTCTTGTCCCAGCCGAGCAGCGTCGGCACTACGCAGATGTTCTCCTCGACCGTCATGTTCGGAAAGAGCCCGATCTGTTGAATGACATAGCCGATGCGGCGGCGCAGTTCGACGACTTCGAACTCGTCGGTATCGCGTCCTTCGAGAAAGATCTTGCCGGACGTGGGGCGCACGAGACGGTTGATCATCTTGAGCGTCGTGGTCTTGCCGCATCCCGACGGTCCGAGCAGCACGCAGATCTCGCCCGCGCCCACTTCCATGTTGATGCCGTCGACGACCGGGCTCGCCGCGCCGTCATATCGCTTGGTAAGGTTGGAAAGCTCGATCATGATTTATTGCGCGTGTCCGGTTTGTTTGCGAAAGCCCGTCATGGCGGAGAGGCGCAGCGCGAGGCTGGCCGCGCGGGAAGGTGTGCGAAGACCCTTGGGCGTGAGGAAGCGTTGAACCCATGAAAGACCGATGTCGGCGGCAATCGCGAGCACGGAGACAAGGATCGCGCCCGCGATCAACTGACGCGGATCCGACTGCGAAATGCCGCGGCTGATCAGCTTGCCGAGCCCGCCCGCGCCGATATACGCCGCGATCGCCGCGATGCCGACGTTGATCACCACCGCCATGCGCACGCCGGCCATGATGATCGGCAGCGCAATCGGAATCTCGACCTTGCGCAGGCGCTCGCCGGTGGTCATGCCCATGCCGCGCGCCGCTTCGCGCAATGCGGGATCGATGTTGGTGATCGCCGTGTACGTGTTGCGCACGATCGGCAACTGCGAATAGAGAAAGAGCGCGATGACCGTCGGCAGAAAGCCGATGCCCTGACCGATGACCGAGAGAATGGGGATCATCAGCCCGAAGAGCGCGACCGATGGAATCGTCATGATGATCGCCGCGACATACAGCACGATCTTCGCGAAGCGTTCGTTGATGGTGATCGCGATGCCGAGCGGCACGCCCGTGACGATCGCCAGTCCGACGCCGACTCCGACGATCTCGATGTGCTCGCCGGTCATCCTGGCGATGCTCGCCAGGTTGTCCCAGATGAAGGCAAGGGTTTCCACTATGTCTCCTGAGCTCTTCGTGGAGAGCCGTGTTTGTGTTTGAACTGCTATGGGCTCAACGATAAAGCGGAGCGGGGATAGAGGGCTACCATCGAGCCGACATTGTTTGTCACAAAAACGGCATGGCGTGTGGTGGATGGGGGATTTGTGTTTTAAATCAAGGGCTTGATGTCTGGTGGGGAATGTACTGACTGGTCAGCGGGATGGTGCGGTGCGGTAGCGAGAATGCTGCGCTTGCGAGCATGAGCGTGGCGGCAATCGCGCTATCACGCGCTTGCGGTCAAAGCTGTCGGTGAGTTGAGCGGGCGGCCATTGCCGCGATTAATGCGATGCAGCGCAAAGCCGCGCAGCAGGCTCGCGATGGACGACACGAGAGGCCGGGGTGGGTTTTGGGCAACCGTATGCAGCGTACGGAATCGCCGGCATTTGAGGGATGCTCGAATTTTGACAAATCTCACAGTCGAAATTCTAACAATCGATTCATACTATTCGGACATAATCTGCATAGCTAAAAATTAATTTAACGAAGTAAAAAAGCACTAATCCCCGCACGGCCTCGACCGTGACTTCAATCAAAATAACCAGGGAGCCGTACCCGATGTTCAATCCGCTGCAAGATCGCACGCTCAAGGTCGTGTGCAAGGCGCTGCCCTTGTGGGGTGGTGAGGACGTGCTGATCCCTGAACGCTTGAGCGGTACCGAAGCGCTGGGCGAACTGTTTAAATATCAGGTCGAATTCGCCACGCTCGATATTCCGAGTTTCCGCGTCTATCAGGCGCGTGAAGCGATCAAACCGGATGACCTCATCGGTAGGTTAATCGAAATTTCGGTCGAATTCGAAGGTAAAGGAACCTTCGTTCCGGGGCTCCCTGGCGATCTGGGCGCGGGCAATATCGGCGCGGGCGTGCGCATCATCAACGGCATCATCACCGAAGTCGAGCAGACGGGCAGCGATGAGCGGCGCGCGTATTACCGCTTCACGGTGCGGCCATGGCTCTGGATGACGACGCAGAGCATCGACAATCGCGTGTTCCAGAATTTAAATGTTATTGAGATAACCGAAGCGGTCTTCAAGAGCCGCAATTTCAAATTCCCGTGGAACTGGCGCGTGGCCGCCGTGGCGCTCAAGAACAACGTGTTTCCGAAGCGCGACTATGTTCGACAGTTCTGGCAGACGGATTATGACTTCTTATGCCAGATCTGGAGCGAGTGGGGCATTTACTACCACTTCGACGGCATGACGCTGGTGCTATGCGATTCGCCGGGTTCGCACAAGAAGCACGGCAATACATACGACACGATCCGCTATCACGCGCCCGAGGACAAGCGCATCGACGAGGAGCACATCCACGCGCTCACCGTATCGCGCCAGATCACGCCGGGCGATGTGACGCTTGAGTCGCCAGCTAAGTGGTACAAGGCGGAGAACGTTCGGATAGCGCACTACGACACAAACAAGACGGCGGGCGCCTGGTTGATCTTTCTGCCTGACGACCGGGTGCGTTTGATGGTCGTGGATGGAAAGGAGGGCGGCAATGACCCAGACAAACGTCCGCCCGACGACGATCCGCTGATCGTGAAAGGCGTGGTGGACACGGAGTGGAACGAACGGTTTCCGAATGGCGTAGTGCGAGGACTACAACGATGAGCATCAAGTGGGCTGGATTGATTCCGGGAGGCGGCCGCCTTTCGGAAAGCAAAAGCGCGTCTCAACTCGGCAGGTTACTGGCATCCGATTTAAAGACACTGTGATTGGCGTTCGCACTGCGCTAACTCAAAGAAGAAAAACCGTATGAGATATTTACTCAAATTGTTTCACCGCTTTGCTGTGATGGCGCTGTTTGCGTCGCTTGCGGCGTGCAATGGCGCCAGGTCATGGTCCGACAAGGACTCTAGGGCGATGAATAGCGGCGACGTGAAGATGCTGAACTACACGCCGTGGTACATCCATACCGCCGAAATCCAGGGGCCTGAAGGTTCGGGCGTACATGGTGGCGGGCCTAACGTGATGCCAATTCAAGAAGACGGACATCCATCAGGTGGAGGCAAAGCAACCTGTTGCCTGACCTATCCCGCCGTGTGGCGGCCCGATCTCAGGTTGACGGTGCGCTGGCTGGCCGACAAGAAGCAGGACGGCAAGACACCCGGTTACTGGTACAAAGCCGAGAACGTTCGGATAGCACACTACGACACAAACAAGACGGCGGGCGCCTGGTTGATCTTTCTGCCTGACGATCGGGTGCGTTTGATGGTGGTGGATGGAAATCATGACGGCGGCAACAACCCGAACAATCGTCCGGCCGACGACGATCCGCTGATTGTTAAAGGCTCGTTGGATGAAGAATGGAATCGGTTATACCGCAAGGGAGAAAATGCACGATGAGCATAAAGTGGCCTGATGTAATGCCGGAAGGCGGCCGCCTTTCGGAAAGTCAAAGCGCGTCCCAACTCGGCAGGTTGCTGGTGGTCGATCCGAAGATGTCTTGCCCGCAGACGCTGCACGTCACATTGTTTTTTGACGGCACGAACAACAACGATGCGAAGGAGAATGACGTTTGGCGAGATTCGAAAGCGCAGACCCATACCAACGTGGCGCGGTTGTTCAATGCAGCAATCGATTCCCCGGAAAACGGAATGTTCGTATGGTACATCCCCGGCGTCGGTACGCCGTTCCCTAAAATCGGCGAAGATTTCTATTCCCAAGATGGCAAGGCGGTGGCGGCCGGGTTCGATAACCGCTGTGTATGGGCCTACACGCGCCTGCTGAATTCAGTGTATTTTGCGATTGCTTCCGATAAGACCTCGCAATTGATCGATGACGATTCGGCCAGAAAGCTATGCGACGCGCACACCACGGTGATAGAAAGCTTCAAGTCCTGTCTCCATCGCCTGAACGTGGCGCACACTCACGCAGTGGATGACGGGCGCTATCCGCAAACGGTCAGGCAGGTCTGGGTCAATGTCATCGGTTTTTCACGAGGCGCCGCCGAGGCCCGCGCGTTCGTGCACAAACTCATCAAGGAATGGGCACCGGGCGGCAAACTCGGAGAGGGCGAAGGCAAGTATGCGCTGCCCTACAAGGTCAACTTCATGGGGCTGTTCGATACCGTGGCGGCGGTTGGTTTGCCCGACTCGGTGCGCAGCATGTTCAATTTTGCCTCCTTTGCTGGCCATTCGTCGCTTTCGTGGGCGTTCAAACACGGGGGCATGGCGTTTGCCGATAATGGAGCCATGAATGTTCCGGAAGAGGTCCAGTATTGCCATCATGCGTTTTCCATCCATGAACAACGCATGAGTTTTGCACTCGATTCGATTCGTATGGGAGCGCACTACTCAGATGATGACCGTCGCGTAGAGGTGGCCTATCCCGGCGTGCATTCCGATGTGGGCGGGGGCTACGGCCCGGGTGAACAGGGCAAGGGCTGCGGTAGAAACGGAAAGGGACTGGATTCATGCAAGCTCAGTCAGATACCGTTGCATGACATGTATATTGCGGCGCTCAAACGTGGGGTGCCGCTAATGACCGGGGATGCACTCCTCAAGAACACTGACCTAGCCGCCGACTTCGAAATCGATCCCGCCACGATCGAGAAGTTCAACGCATGGCGCGCGGCCACTCCTCCGATCAGTACGCTGGAAGACGCGATGCGTTTCGGCATGAGTCAACTGCTCGCGTGGCGCACGCTGCGTGCGCAGATCGGAACGGGTTACTACGTCACCGAGCGGGACTTCTATCAGCGCGCGCAAGAGGATCCCAAGTCGCCGGTGCAGGTTAGCAACGCGGTCGATCAAGCCTGCAAGACCGATCCTCAATACCAGGATTTGACCCGGCAGCTTAGCGAGGCCAAGAACAAAAACCAGTCCAGTAGCGGCGTTAACGGTACCTATTCGCTCTCCGAGATGCGCGAGTTGCGCGACGAGATCAAAGACCTCGAAGCGAAGCAGCAGCAGCGGATTCGAGAACTGGCGGGTGAGATTGCACATCCCAACGCGCCATCCGGCCTGCGACCCAACACGAGTCGGCCCGGTGAATCGCCGGCGGACATTGCCACGAACGACAAACGTGATCTTCTCTACGGCGCAGAGGAAATGCGGTTGTTGCTGGGCTATCTCAACCCCGAACAACGCCCGCGTTGGGAAATCGATCGAAGCTTGCCGGTGGATTCTCCGCGCGTGAAACACGCGGCGCCTTCCGATTCGCCAGAGGTGTCGATGGTTCAGCGGGGCATGCTCAGCCGCGTCAACAGTGGGCATACGCTGATGATCGGATTCAGTCCCACCGATGACTTCGTTCTCCAGCCGCTTCAGGAGGTTCTGCCGTTCATGCGGGAAAGCACCTCGGACACTGCTGTCGCCAAACTTCTGTCGCAACATGACGTGGTTGCTCTGTACGACGATTTCATCCACGACAGCCGATGCTGGTTCAAGGTGCCCTGGTTCCGTGAGTATGCGCCGGGCGGCTATTTCTGGCCGCGCGTTGTGTTCATTGGCAACGACGAGCGCTGCCAGTGGCTGGGTTTCGATCCGGTGAAGGTCGCGCTGGATCTGAACCTTCACCGTGGCGTCGACGCCGATGTCGATGCCAACCGCGTGGAGATTGCGTGATGAGCGAAGTGTTAACCGCCAGCCGGAATCGGCCATCGGATGCCCGTCTGTTCGGTCTCGTGGATGCGGCCGCTCGGCCGGAACGGATTCATGGGTTGCTAAAAGACTCGGGTGCTGCGTTTCGCTCCCTATATGCCGGACTTCCTGAAGAGGAAGCCGGCCCTGCTTCGCTATACATCGTTCGGATCAAGGACAGGAAGGCGGATTGGGCGGAGGCACTCAGTCAGGTCGATCTGCACACGCCCTGCCTGTCGCTGATCTGGAGCCGCGTCGATCTGGATTCGTTGGTCACGCATCTGCAAGCCTTTTTGTTTGCCGACATTGGCGACAACATGACGGCCATGGTGCGCTACTTCGATCCGCGCAATATCGAAGCGGTGCTTGGCGCATGGGGGAAGGAGGTAAGCGGCATGTTCATGTCGCCGATCGAGCAATGGCTCTATCGCGGGCGATATCCGGACTGGCAACGCATCCGCAACGAGTCGCACGCTGATTCGCGCATCTGTCGTTCGATCGTGACTCGTCTTGAAGAGACGGAGATAGATGCGTTGATGGCGCATACCGAACCAGACGAGCTTCTGGCGACACTGGTCGAATCCGGTGTGGTTGACTGTGAGCGTCCTTATGTCGAGCGGTTTGCGGATTTTATTCCCAGGTATCGTCAGGCGGTGCAGTGGGGGATCAGTGAACCGGCTGATCGCCTGATTTTCTGCCAATACAGCTATTTGTACGGGGAAGCGTTCGACCAGCACTTTTTTATCAACGACCTGCTGGTGCTGGCGAAGCATACGGGCGAGTCGTTCAGAGAGGCAGTGTTACGCGTTCCCGCGGGAGCCTGGGCGCAGATTGAACATGCTCGCAAACATCAGTTGGCGGTTTCTTGATTATCAAACACCCTCCGGGAGCTTCGAATGGCATTACAGATTATCGTGGTGGGTGACACCACATCGCACGGCGGCAAGGTCATCACTGGATCGGAGACGCATTCCATCGGCGACAAGGCAATCGCTCGTTTGGGCGATCTGGTTGACTGCCCTCAGACCTATCCGGATGGCCGCCCTCATGGCATCAACAAAATTGTCGAAGCCCATCCGAGCTTTACGATCGGGGACGAACGGGTCGCTTTGCACGGACATCACACTGAGTGCGGATGCACGCTGATCGGTAGCACGAGCGCGAGCATCGGCGATTAGGCCTGAAGTGCCACTCATCATCGGACGACGCAATTCGACGGGAACTCAACGACCCCATCCCGGTGTATATTGATCCGATGCCCGCGCGGAATTGCTCCGCAGCGGGACAGCCCGGCTCACGACCATGCCCCCGAGCGCAAAAGAACGCCACGTGCTCGCCTTAATCGCCACCGACGCCGCCGCCCTGCACGTCGCGCCGCCACGCGTGCGCTTCGTGGAATCCTGCGGCGGCCCGTGCTACGAAGCGCTCTTCAACCGCATCGAAATCGATCGCGAAACGCTGGCGCTGCCCGAATCGCTACTGCGCATCGTCGTGGCGCACGAAGTCGGTCACGCCACGCAACGCGCAACGATGCTCTTCGATTTCGCATGCACGCTCATGGCGACAACAGCGCTTCTGACGATACCGTGCATCGCGTTCGCAACCGCGGCGGACGTCGATCTCTGGCACGTCGGCGTGCCCGGCCTCGGGTTCATGGCCGCGTTCATCGCATGCTCGAAGATCTGGCGCGCGCATGGCGCCAAGCGCTCGGCCGCCCTCGAACTCGATGCCGATGCCAAAGCCGCGGCGATCTGCGGCGCCGCACCGGCCTTGGCCGCGCTGGAAGCCATGGCGACGCGCGCGCCCATCAGCGCGGCGCGGCTGCATGCCATGCGCGCTCGCAACGAGGCGCATCGACGCAACCCGGCGCCGCGCGTGTCAAGGCGCTAAAAAAGCACGCGCGTCCTGCGTGCGAATGAAGCCTGAATGAAGCCCGAATGAGGCCTTATTGCGGCTGCGACTGAGACTGCGAAGCAGGCGGGGGCGTCGTCGTCGACTTCTTGCTCTTGTGCTTATGTCCCTTCTTGTACGCGGGGCGCGCCTTGTTATCCGGATAATCCGCAGCCGCAAACGACAGTGTCGGCGCCGCAAATGCCGCGAGCACGAAAAGCACGAGGGTTTTCTTCAGGGACGTTTTCATCGGAGACTCGCTTGAAGGAGATGGCCTTACGGAAAACCGGCACGAGGGCGCCGATACGCCTCAAAGCCGGGCCGCCTAAGGCAACAGTATATTGCACAAAAAACGGCAATTCGTCAGTGGCGGCGCATAAGGCATTGAAGCAACGGGATTTTGTCGTTTCGCAGTGCTTCGATCGGCACATCCGGCTTGCCGGCCGTCAGCGACAGATGTCACACACTGCGTCTACTATCTTGCCTGTCCCAACGTCAGGAGCGATGCAGTGAAAGAAGACGACATCCGCCGGCATGCGTTCGCCATGCCCGTTCACAATCCCGCTTATCCGCGTCCGCCGTTCCGCTTCCTCAATCGCGAGTACTTCATCATCACCTATGAGACCGACCCCGACGCACTGCGCGCCGTGGTGCCTGAGCCGCTCAAGGTGGATAGCAATCTCGTCCATTATGAATTCATTCGCATGCCCGATTCCTCCGGCTTCGGCGACTACACCGAAAGCGGCCAGGTCATTTCCGTGATCGATCCGGACGGCAACAAGGGCAGCTACACGCACGCGATGTATCTCGACGACGAAGGCCCGATCGCGGGCGGCCGCGAGATCTGGGGCTTCCCGAAGAAGCTCGCGCGCCCGCATCTCGCCGTCGATGGCAAGGACACGCTGCTCGGCTCGCTCGATTACGGCTCGCAGCGCATCGCCACAGGCACGATGGGCTACAAGTATCGTCCGCTCGATCTCGAAGCGGAGCGCAGGAAGCTCGCCGAAACGCCGAATTATCTGCTGAAGGTGCTGCCGCACGTCGATGGCACCGCGCGCGTGTGCGAACTCGTGCGCTTCTTCCTGCGCGACGTGACCGTGACCGGCGCGTGGGAAGGCCCGGCCGCCTTGGAACTGCACGCGCACGCGCTCGCGCCCGTCGCGGATCTGCCCGTGCGCAAGGTGATCGGCGCGCGGCACGTGGTTGCGAATCTCACGCTCGATATCGGCGAAGTCGCCTACGACTATCTCGCCTCCGGCGACGGGCTCAGGCTCGCCGTCAATCAATGACTCCAACAAGGGAAACACACATGGCATTGCAAGGAAAAGTCGCGCTCGTGACGGGCGCAGCAAGCGGCATCGGCGAACAGACGGCGCGCAAGCTCGCAGCCGATGGCGCGGCGGTCGTCATCGCCGATCTGAACATCGCGAATGCGCAGAAAGTGGCGGACAGCATCGTCGAAGCGGGCGGCAAGGCGATCGCCGTGGCGATGGACGTCACCAGCGAAGACGCGGTGAACGCCGGCATCGAAGACGCGGTCGCGAAGCTGGGCGGCATCGACGTGCTGGTGTCGAACGCGGGCATTCAGATCGTCGCGCCGATCGAAGAGTACGCGTACGCGGACTGGAAGAAGATGCTCGCGATCCATCTCGACGGCGCGTTCCTCACGACGAAAGCCGCGATCAAGCACATGTCCGCATCGGGCAAGGGCGGCTCGATCATCTATATGGGATCGGTGCACTCGCATGAAGCCTCGAAGCTGAAGTCGGCGTACGTGACCGCGAAGCACGGCCTGCTCGGACTCGCGCGCGTCGTCGCGAAGGAAGGCGGCCCGCGCGGCGTGCGCGCCAACGTGGTGTGCCCCGGTTTCGTGCGCACGCCGCTCGTCGAGAAGCAGATTCCCGAACAGGCGCAGGCGCTCGGCATCTCCGAAGCCGACGTCGTGAAGAACGTGATGCTGAAGGAAACCGTGGACGGCGAATTCACGACCGTCGCCGATGTGGCGAACACGGTCGCGTTTCTCGCGGGCTTCGAATCGAATGCGCTGACCGGCCAGTCGATCGTCGTGAGCCACGGCTGGTTCATGCAATAAACGATAAGGAGAATCCATGCGCCGCAGTCGACGCAACACACTCACGCAGGCGAATCACGTCGCGCTCCCGGACTACGACGAGGTCTGCCTCGTGCTGCAAGGCGGCGGCGCGCTGGGTTCGTATCAGGCCGGCGTGTTCGAAGGGCTCGCCGAAAGCGGCGTCGAGCCCACCTGGACATCGGGCATTTCGATCGGCGCGCTGAATACCGCGATCATCGCGGGCAATGCGCCGGAAGACCGCGTGGCCGCGCTGCACGGTTTCTGGAGCACGGTCTGCCAGCCCGCGGATCTGATCGGCAACGTGGGCGCGTTCGTGCCCGCGGCCTTCGGCTTTGCGAATCTCGGCCGCAAGTTCTCGAGCATGTGGGCGGCGGCACGCGCGCTGACCGAAGGGCAGAAGGGCTTCTACTCGCCGCGCGTGGAGCTGCCGAATTTCGGGGGGCGCCCGCACAGGAAGCGTCCGAACGAGGTGAGCTATTACGACACGTCCGCCTTGCGATCGACACTGCTGCAATACGCCGACTTCGACCGCATCAATCATGGCGATATGCGCGTGTCGGTGGGCGCGGTGAACGTGCGCAACGGCAATCTCGTCTACTTCGACAACCGGAACATACGTCTCGCGCCCGAGCATTTCATGGCGTCGGGCGCGTTGCCGCCGGGCTTTCCGGCGGTCGAGATCGATGGCGAGTTCTACTGGGACGGCGGGCTCGTGTCGAACACGCCGTTGACGGAGATCGTCCGCGACTGTCAGCGCAAGGACACGCTCGTGTTTCAGGTGGATCTATGGAGCGCGCGCGGCACGCTGCCGGGCGATTTTCTGGACGTGAGCGAGCGCACGAAGGACATTCAATTTTCGAGCAGGACGCGCGCGATCACCGATTTCGTGTCGCATAACCGCAAGCACTCGCGGCTTATCAAGGAACTGCTCGAACATATTCCGGAGAAAGCACGGCGCGCGCATCCGCTCTTGCGCGAAGCACAGAAAATCGCCGATGGCGGCGCGATGAACGTCGTGCATCTCATCTACAAGAACAAGTTCTTCGAGGGGCATTACAAGGACTACGAGTTCAGCATCGACACGATGGACGAGCACTGGGCGAGCGGGCTGGAAGATATCCGGCGGTCGTTCGCGCATCCGGAGTGGTTCGAGGTGCCGAGTCACGATCTCGGTTTCGTCACGCACGACGTGCACCGGTACGAACCCGCGCCGGAGCCCGCGCCCGAGATGCCGAAAGCCGCGTCGAACACGCTCGACGATGAGAATGTCGTGGAAGGGGTTTGATGCTGTCGCGGCAATGATTTACGCTGGCTGATCCTGTTTTCACGATTCGGAGATGTCATGAGCGAATGGAAGCCCGCGAACTATCCCTCCGTCAGCCCTTATCTCGTCTGCGAAGACGCCGACGCGATCATCGCGTTTCTCGAGCGCGTTTTCGATGCCGCTTTGGTGCGCCGCTTCGATCGTCCCGATGGCTCGCTGATGCATGCCGAAGTGCGCATCGACGACAGCATCGTGATGATCGGTGGCGGTGCGACCGATCATCATTCGTCGGGGCCGCATATCCATGTGTATGTGCGCGATGCGCAGGCCGTCTACGATCGCGCGCTCGCGAACGGCGCGCACAGCGTGCAGGCGCCCGCCCGCAAACGCGACGACGACGACTTCCGCGGCGGCTTTCGCGATGCCGCCGGCACGACGTGGTGGGTCGCCACGCAGTGACGCGCTAGCGTTGCTTCTTGCGGGCGCGCGTGCCGGGCTTGCCGAGACTGTCGCGCAGCGCATTCGACAGCGACTTCAGGAACTGATCGACGGCGGGCGGCAGGCGGCGTTCGCGCATCACCGTGACCTGCAATAGACGCTCGTTGAGCAAAGGCTCGTCGATAGGCGTGGCGACGAGCGTCGGCGGGCCGGGATCGCCTTCGAGCGCGACGGCGCTGCCGAGCGTGATCGCGCCGGTGAGCGCCGCGAAGTGATGCATTGCGCTGGAGTTGTTGCTCGTCAGCACCGGCTCTAGATGCACGCCGCGCGCCGAACAGCACCAGTCGATGAGCTGACGCACCGTGGTGCCGCGATCGAGCACGGCGGTGGGGTACTGCAAGATGTCGTCGAGCGTGAGGCTCGCCTTGCCCGCGAGCGGATGCGTCGGCGGCAGCAGCGCGCAGACCGGCGCTTTCACGCTGTATTCGACGCTCAATGCCGTCGAAGTCGACGTCGAGAACGCGAGGCCCACATCGACTTCGCCGCTCGCGACCCAATGCTCGACCTGTCCCGGCGTACCGGAACGCATCACGAAGCGCGTGCGCGGATACGCGCGGTAATGCGCCGCCATCACGCTTGGCAGAAAGCAGCGCGTGAAACCCTCCGTGCAGCCAATGCGCACGATGCCGCGCCCGAGCGCGTGCATCTCCGAGATTTCATCGAGCACGGCGTCGCCGTCCATCAACGCGCGGCGCGCGTGCTGCACGAGCAGTTCGCCCGCTTCGGTCAGGATCATGCCGCGCGGCATGCGCTCGAAAAGCGGCGTGCCCGCCTGTTCCTCCAGCTTCGCGATCTGCCGGCTGATGGCCGACACCGCGACGTGCAGGTGTTCCGACGCCGCCGCGAGGGAGCCCGAGCGCGCGACCTCCACGAAGTATTTGAGTGCGATGCCGTGCAGCACGATGCCTTTCCGAGCGTTGCCTTTTTGGCAATGCTATCCGCAAAATTTGAAATTGTCGCGAATTTTTGATGTTTCTAGACTGGCCGCAATCGTCAAGACAAACCAGCCGGAGACGTCGTGAAAGAACCCCAGAACACTCGCGAAACCGCTATCGCCATCGCGTGCAAGGCCTTCGATTCGGGCGCGTTTTTCGCGGATTTGCAGCGCCGCGTCGCGTTTCGCACGGAAAGCCAGAACGGCGCGAATCCCGCGTTGCACGCCTATCTGACCGACGAAGTCAGCGACACGCTCGCGCGACTCGGCTTTACCGCGCGCATCGTGGAGAACCCTGTCGCGGGCGGGCCGCCGTTTCTGATCGCCGCGCGTCACGAGTCCGATGACGTGCCGACCGTGCTCACCTATGGTCACGGCGATGTCGTGCGCGGCTACGACGAGCAATGGCGCGCGGGCCTGAAGCCGTGGGACATCGTCGTCGATGAAGACCGCTGGTACGGACGCGGCACCGCCGACAACAAGGGGCAGCATTCGGTCAACATCGCCGCGCTCGCGGCGGCGCTGGAGGCGCGCCAGGGGCGGCTCGGCTACAACGTGAAGGTGATCTTCGAGACCGGCGAGGAGATTGGCTCGCCGGGTCTGAATGAGGTGTGCGCCGCGCACAAGGATGCACTCGCGGCGGACGTGTTCATCGCCTCCGACGGACCGCGCGTCTCCGCCGAGCGCCCGACGCTCTTTCTCGGCTCTCGCGGCGGCGTGCCGTTCGAACTGACCGTGAACCTGCGCGAAGGCGGACATCACTCGGGCAACTGGGGCGGCGTGCTGCGCAATCCGGCGGTCGTGCTGTCGCATGCGCTCGCGAGTCTCGTCGACCGGAACGGACGCATCGCGGTGGAAGGATTGCGCCCGCCGCCGATCTCACAGGCCGTGCGCGAGGCACTCGCCGATATCGAACTCGGCCGCGACGACAGCTCGCCCGAAATCGATCCATCGTGGGGCGAGCCGGGTCTCACGCCGACCGAACGCGTGATCGGATGGAACGCGCTCGAAGTGCTCGCGATGAAATCCGGCAACGCCGATGCGCCCGTCAACGCCATTCCGCCTTTCGCGAAAGCGGTGTGCCAGTTGCGCTTCGTGGTCGGCACGGACTGGGAGAACCTCCAGACGCATCTGGAACGTCACTTCGCTGAACATGGCTTCGCTGAAGTGAAGGTCGAGGCGACGCGCGGCACGCCCGCCACGCGTCTCGATCTCGGCGATCCGTGGGTGCGCTGGGCGCTCGATTCGATGCGCGCGACGACCGGCAAGAAGCCCGCGCTGCTGCCGAATCTGGGCGGAACCGTGCCCAACGATGTCTTCGCGAAAACGCTCGGCCTGCCGACGCTTTGGCTGCCGCATTCGTATCCCGCGTGCAATCAGCACGCGCCGAACGAACACGTGCTGGGTTCCGTGATGCGCGAATCCCTCGGCGTGATGGCGGGCCTCTGGTGGGATCTCGGCGACACGGGCGCCGCGATCGCCGCCACGCGCAACGCGTATTGATCAACCGTCACTCATGACACGCTGACATCATGAACAAAAAGCCTCTGAGCCTGACGCAAATCGTGCTCGCGACTTCGGTCGGCAACGCGCTCGAATGGTTCGATATCGCGATTTATGCGTTTTTCGCGGTGTATATCGCGAAGAACTTCTTTCCGGCCGCGAACGAGACGGCCTCGATGCTGCTCACGTTCGGCTCGTTCGGCGCGTCCTATCTCGTGCGCCCGATCGGCGGCATGGTGCTCGGCGCGTATGCGGACAAGCGCGGGCGCAAGGCGGCGCTGATGATGTCGGTGGGCCTGATGATGATCGGCACGGCGATCATCGCGGTGATTCCGCCTTATGCGTCGATCGGGCTGCTCGCGCCGGCGGGCGTGTTCATCGCGCGCCTGATCCAGGGTTTCTCCGCGGGCGGCGAATTCGGCCCTTCGACGGCGATGCTGATCGAGCACGCACCCGAGCGCCGCGGCTTGCTCGCGAGCTGGCAGTTCGCGACGCAAGGGCTTGCGACCTTGCTCGCGTCGCTTTTCGGCTTCGCCCTCGCCAAGCTGATGCCCGCCGCGGAGCTTGCCGCATGGGGCTGGCGCATTCCGTTCTTCTTCGGCTTGCTGATCGGGCCGGCGGGTCTGTTGCTGCGCCGCTATCTCGAAGACGCGGCCGATTACACCGAAGCCGAGCACACGGACACGCCGGTGCGCGACGTCTTCGCGCGGCAAAAGACCTTGCTGCTGATTTCGATCGGCGCGCTGACGGTCTCGACGGCGGTGAACTATCTGCTGCAGTACGTGCCGACCTTCGCGATCCGCGAGCTGCATCTCGATGCGTCGACCGGTTTCGCGGCGAGCACCGTCGCCGGGATCATGCTGACCTTCGTCACGCCGTTCGCGGGCCATCTCTCCGACAAGATCGGCCGCGTGAAGCAGATGTCGACGGCGGCGCTGCTGCTGTTCGTGACGGGCTATCCGGCGTTCTCGTATGTCGTGTCGCATGTGTCGGTGGCGGCGCTGTTCGGACTCGTCGCGTGGCTCGCGCTGTTGAAGGCGATCTACTTCGGCGCGCTGCCGGCGCTGATGTCGGAGATCTTTCCGGTATCGACACGCGCGACGGGCATGTCGATTGGCTACAACATCGGCGTGACGGTGTTCGGCGGCTTCACGCCCGCGATCATCATCTGGCTCCTGAGCGCGACCGGCAGCAAGGCGGCGCCGAGCTTCTACATGATGTTCACCGCGGTGATCAGCCTCACGGCGCTCGCGGCGGTGAGCCGGGGGAAGACGGCCGGGCGGGTTGTGCAGGTGGCGGCGTGATGCGCGGCTAGATCGTTGCCTCCTACGGGCGGGGCCGCGTGCCGGTCATGCGCCGGCACGTAGAGAAAGCAAAGGGCGCCGCAGCGCCCTTTGTTTTGTGATCGCGATGAAATTCAGATATGCGCGCGCTCGACCTTGGGTGCCCCTTTGGATCGTGCTTGCCACAGATCGTACGCCGCTTGCCGGGCCAGCCAGAGGTCCGCACGTCCACCATTCTCCACGCCGAGCCAGCCTTCGATCCGAAGCGCCATTTCCGGCGAAATGCCGGCGCGCTCGTTCAGTACGCGCGACAGGGCGACGCGCGTCACGCCGAGCTGTTGGGCCGCTTGCGTCACCGTCAAGCCGAGTTCCGGAAGAACGTCTTCCCGAAGGCTTTCCCCCGGGTGAGGGGGATTGAACATTTGAGACATGTGTTGAACCTCAGTGATAGTCCTGGTAGTCCACCAGGACAGCATCAATGCCTTCGAATCTGAACGTCATCCGCCAGTTTCCATTCACGCTTACAGCGTAATGGCCGTGAAGCGAGCCTTCCAATGCGTGAAGTCGCCAGCCTGGAATGTTCATATCCTGCGGCGACTGTGCAGCGTCGAGTTGGGCCAGCTGACGCCTCAGTCTGGAAGCGTGGTCGGGCCTGATGCCAGCCTTACTTCCCCTGACGAAGAATTCCTCTAGACCCTTGTGTCGCCATGACTTGATCATGGTCCTCCCGGTACGTGAAACGATTAGCCATTGGGGTGCTCCGGTGGGTAGGTTGGCGAAGTCGTACCATTGCAGGCCGACAAGTTTCGCATTGTGTATAGCTACACTATACATTTTTCGCTACTTACCGGTCAACGTGCCGCAGCTGCGGACGGTCTTCCATGCTGTGAGGTTTTCGCCCGGCTATCGCGGCAGGGGCCATAGAATCAGTTGACTTTCCCGCCTCACCCTGTGAGAAAAAATCGACAGAATTCCACGTTTCCCCCTATGTCTTGCCTCCGTCGCGCGGTGGTCTACTCATCCCACAAGTTGACCACACCCGTGCGCACCGTCTGGAGGAGACATGAACGTTGCAGATACGCAGTCCGTCGAGCGATCGGCGATCAGGAAGGTGTCGTGGCGGCTCGTGCCGTTCGTCGCGCTGATGTTCTTCATCAACTTTCTCGACCGGACCGCGATCTCCTTCGCCGGGCCCAACGGGATGACCAAGGATCTCGGTCTCACCGCCGCACAATTCGGCCTCGCGGCGGGCGTGTTCTTCATCGGCTATATCGTGCTGGAGATTCCCAGCAATCTCGCGCTGCACAAGTTCGGCGCGCGCCGCTGGCTCGCGCGCATCATGGTGACGTGGGGCGTCGTCGCGCTGCTCTTCACGTGGGTCAGCAGCATCGGCGGGCTTTATACGCTGCGCTTTCTGCTCGGCGTCGCTGAAGCGGGCTTCTTTCCCGGCGCGATTCTCTTTCTCAGCATGTGGGTGCCGGCGAAGCATCGCAGCCATATCCTCGCGCTGTTCTATCTCGCGCAGCCGCTCACCATCGTCATCGGCGCGCCACTCGCCGCGCTCCTCATCGAAGCGCATGGCCTCTTCGGTCTCGCGGGCTGGCGCATCATGTTCTTCGGCGTCGCGATTCCGGCGATTCTGGTCGGCGTGATCGCGTGGTTCTATCTGACCGACAAACCCGCCGACGCCAAATGGCTCACGCCCGCCGAACGCGACTGGCTGACCACGCGCCTCGAAGAAGAGGACCGCGCGAAAGGCGCATCGGGCGCGCGCGGCCACGGCAATCCCATGGCTGCGCTGACGAGCGGCCGCGTCTGGCTCTTCGCGCTGATGTACTTCGGCCTGATCTACGGCCTCTATGCGCTCGCGTTCTTCCTGCCGACGATCATCGGCGGCTTCGAGACGCGCTTCGGCACGCACTTCAACGTGTTCCAGAAGGGCTTGATCACGGCGGTTCCGTATCTGCCCGCTGCCTTCGCGCTGTTCCTCTGGAGCCGCGATGCGACCAAGCGCGGCGTGCGCTCGTGGCATATCGCGGTGCCCGCGCTCGTCGGCGCGGTGAGCGTGCCGCTCGCGCTGCAGATGGGCTCGCCCGCCGCGACCATCGCGGTGATCACCGTGACGGCCTGCGCGATCTTCTCCGCGCTGCCGAACTTCTGGGCGCTGCCGGCGCGTTTTCTGTCGGGTGCGGCAGCCGCCGCGGGCATCGCGCTCATCAACACGGTCGGCAATCTCGCGGGTTTCGTCGCGCCGTATATCACCGGCATGGCGAAGGACATGACCGGCTCGTATCAACTGCCGATGCTGATCGTCGGCGCGATGATGCTGATGTCGGCCGCGCTCGCCTTCGCGATCGGACGCACGAGCCAGGAACGCGCGCCCGACGCCGTCGCGGCGAACGCACATTGAACGTCAACCTCACACTGGAGTTATCGACATGAAGGAAAAGATCGCGTTGTTCGGCGCAGGCGGCAAGATGGGCGTGCGCCTGTCGAGCAATCTGCTGAAATCGGATTATCGCGTCGCGCATGTGGAGCCGGGCGCGGCCGGGCAGAAGCGCCTGAAGGACGAACTCGGCATCGATGTCGTATCCGCCGATGCCGCCATCGACGGCGCCGACGTCGTCATTCTCGCCGTGCCCGATACGCTCATCGGCAAGCTTTCGCACGAGATCGCGCCGAAGCTCAGGCCCGGCACGATGGTCATGACGCTCGACGCCGCCGCGCCGTTCGCGGGCCATCTTCCGGACCGCAAGGATCTGACCTACTTCGTCGCGCATCCGTGCCATCCGGTCATCTTCAACTACGACCTCGACGAAAAATCGCTGCACGATCACTTCGGCGGCGCGCATGCGAAGCAGTCGATCGTCAGCGCGTTAATGCAAGGCCCGGAGGACGCGTTCGATCTCGGCGAGGCCGTCGCGAAAGTGATCTACGCGCCGATTCTGCGTTCGTATCGCCTGACGGTCGATCAGATGGCGATTCTGGAGCCGGGCCTCTCGGAGACGATCTGCGCCACGCTGCTCTACGTGATGCGCGAAGCGATGGACGAGACCATCAAGCGCGGCGTGCCCGAACAGGCCGCGCGCGACTTCCTGCTCGGCCACATGAACATTCTCGGCGCGGTGATTTTCAACGAGATTCCCGGCGCGTTCTCCGATGCCTGCAACAAGGCGATCGAGTTCGGCAAGCCGCGTCTCATGCGCGACGACTGGAAGAACGTGTTCGACCGCGAAGAGATCGCGGAAAGCATTCGCCGGATCACGTGAGCGCCAACCGATTTTGAGGACATGACCGTGACAGAACGCATCCACGCCACTTACTGGCTCGAAACCGGCGTCGACCCGCGCACTGCCGCCGAGACGATCGCGGGCGAGCAGTCGAGCGGCACCTTTATCGCGCTGCCCAACGAAACGCCGGAACTCAAGGCGCGCTCGGGCGCGCGCGTCGAGCGGCTCGACGTGCTGGACCATAGCGAAACGCCGAGTCTCGCGGGCGGCGCCGAGTCGAAGTGCTATACGCAATGCACGCTCGAACTGTCGTGGCCGATCGAAAACTTCGGGCCGTCGCTGCCGAATCTCATGTCGACGATCGCGGGCAATCTGTTCGAGTTGCGCCAGGTTTCGGGCCTGCGGCTCACGGGCCTGCGTCTGCCCGATTCGTTCGCGAAGGCGTATCCGGGCCCCGCGTTCGGCATCGAGGGCACGCGCAAGCTCTCGGGCGTGACGCACGGGCCGCTCATCGGCACGATCATCAAGCCGAGCGTCGGTTTGTCGCCACAGGAGACCGCCGAGCAGGTGAAGGCGCTGGTCGCGGGCGGCATCGATTTCATCAAGGACGACGAATTGCAGGCCGACGGCTCGCATTGCCCGTTCGACGAACGCGTGCGCGCGGTGATGCGCGTCGTCAACGATCACGCCGAGCGCACCGGCAAGAAGGTGATGGTCGCGTTCAACGTGACGGGCGATCTCGATCAGATGAAGCGCCGCCACGATCTCGTGCTCGAACAGGGCGGCACCTGCGTGATGGCGGTGCTCAATTCGATCGGGCTCGTCGGCATGCACGAATTGCGCAAGCACAGCCAGATGCCGATTCACGCGCATCGCGCGGGCTGGGGTTATCTGACGCGCAGCGAGGCGCTCGGCTGGGACTACGCGCCGTGGCAGATGCTGTGGCGTCTCGCGGGCGCGGATCATCTGCATGTGAACGGCCTGCGCAACAAGTTCAGCGAATCGGATGAAAGCGTGATCGCGGCGGCGCGCGCTGTGCTTTCGCCGGTGATGGAATCGGCGCCGCTCACCGCGATGCCCGTCTTCAGCTCCGGCCAGACCGGCTTGCAGGCGGCGGACACGTATGCGGCGATCGGCTGCGCGGACTTGATCCACACGGCGGGCGGTGGCATCTTCGGGCATCCGGGCGGCGTCGCGGCGGGCGTCGAGGCGCTGCGCGAGGCCTGGGTCGCGGCCATGGAAGGCGTGCCGCTCGCGCGTCATGCCGAGCGCAATCCCGCGCTCAAGGCCGCGCTGGAGTTCTGGAAATGACCGACGACGGTTTGCTTCTGGCGTACTACGGCGACGACTTCACCGGCTCCACCGACGCGATGGAAGCGATGACCGCCGCCGGCGTGCCGACGCTGCTCTGCCTGCAAACGCCCACGCCCGAACTGCTCGCGCGCTTTCCCGGCGTGCGCTGCGTGGGCCTCGCGGGATCGTCGCGCGGGCGCAGTCCGCAATGGATGGACGACGAATTGCCGCGCGCCTTCGCGAGCCTTGCCGCGCTGGGCGCGCCGATTCTGCAATACAAGGTCTGCTCGACCTTCGATTCATCGCCGCAGACCGGATCGATCGGGCGCGCGATCGATATCGGTGTCACACACATGCGCGGCGCGTGGTCGCCGATGATCGTCGGCGCGCCGCGTCTGAAGCGTTATCAGGCGTTCGGCAATCTGTTCGCGGCGGTCGATGGCGCGGGCTATCGGCTGGACCGTCATCCGACCATGTCGCGCCATCCCGTCACGCCGATGCACGAAGCGGATCTGCGCGTGCATCTGGGCCGGCAGACGCAACGGCGCATCGGCCTGATCGATTTCGTGCAGTTGCGTTCGGGCGATGTGCGCGAACGCCTCGATTCGCTCTTGAACGACGACACGCCCGTCGTCCTGATCGACGTGCTCGACGAAGAAACGCTCGCCGCCGCCGGCAAGCTGGTGTGGGAAGCGCGCGGCGAGGGCGTGTTCACGGCGTCGTCGTCGGGATTGCAATATGCGCTCGCGGCGCACTGGCGCGCGTGCGGTCTCGTGCCGCCGACGCCGGGCCTCGCCGCGGCGCGCGCCGTCGATGTGATCGCGGCTGTCAGCGGAAGCTGTTCGCCGGTGACGGCGCAGCAGATTCGCTGGGCGCGCGAGAACGGTTTTTGCGTCGAGCGCCTTGACTTGCGCCGCGCGCTCGATGCGCAGTCGCGCGAAGAAGAGATCGAGCGCGTCGCCGGCATTGCGGCAGAGGCCGTGCACGCGGGCCGAAGCCCGCTGATATTCAGCGCGGAAGGCCCCGACGATCCCGATGTGCTCGCCTTCGACGACATCGCCGCCAGCGCACAGCTCTCGCGCGCCGAAGCCGCGCGCCGCGTCGGCGAAACGCTCGCCGACGTCATGCGCCGGCTGCTCGATCGCACGCCTGTGCGGCGCGTGGTCGTCGCGGGCGGCGACAGTTCGGGCGAAGTCGCGAGCAGGCTCGGCATCGCCGCGCTGAGCGTCGCGGCGGGCATGGCGCCGGGCGCGCCGCTGTGCCGCGCATGGTCGGACGATCCCGCGCGCGACGGACTCGAAATCGTGCTCAAAGGCGGGCAGATCGGCGGCGTATCGTTCTTCGGGACGGTGCGCGACGGCGCTTCGTGATCCGGCTCACGCGTTCAGAAACGCCGTCATCTCTTGCAGGCTTTCGCTCATCTGTTCGATGAGCCAGCGTTCGAGTTGCGCGACATCGGCATGCGCGCGCAGATGCGGCGCGACCCACAGCACGAGCTCGCGCGGCCCCGGCGCGAAACCGAACGGCGCGACGAGCTTGCCGGACACGAGATCGTTCATGACGAGCATTTGCGGCACGAGCGCGACGCCGAGCCCGCACACCGCCGCCTGGA
Source organism: Caballeronia sp. PC1 (assembly GCF_021353155.1). NCBI lineage: Bacteria > Pseudomonadati > Pseudomonadota > Betaproteobacteria > Burkholderiales > Burkholderiaceae > Caballeronia > Caballeronia sp. PC1. Next base: position 1,805,839 of record NZ_JAJUBH010000003.1, on the reverse strand, counting down.
TCAGCAGATAAAAGTGGTCGTAGACATCCGCGCTTGCGCCCGCGACGGGCTCGAGGTTCGTCGCGCGATACCAGTCGTCCCACGCTTCGGGACGCGTGCGCGTGGACAGCAGCTTTGCGCGCGAAAGATCGGCGGGCGCGGCGAGGCGGATGGACTGCGCATATTCCGGCGAGCAGACCGGCCCGATCCATTCGTCGATGAGCTTGCGCGTGATCGCGTCCTTCGGCGGCTCGATCGTGCTCGCGCGAATCGCGACGCTGATCTTGTCGCGCACGAAATCGATCTGGTCGTAATTCATGTTGAACTTCAACTCGGTCTGCGGATGACGCCGATGAAACCCCGCGATGCGCGGTATGAGCCAGTTCATCATGATGGTCGCGGAGCACGACAGCGTGAGCGGCTCGGGCTTGAGTTGCTCGATGCTCGCGTCGATGAGATTGAACGCGGTCGTGAGGCCTTCGGCGAGGCGCTTGCCTTCGGGCGTCGGGTCGGACGACTGCGCCGAGCGCACCAGCAGCGTAAGGCCAAGCGTGTCTTCCAGCGCCTTCACCTGACGGCTGATCGCACCGTGCGTGACGCAGAGTTCCTGCGCGGCGAGCGTCATGCTGCGCAGGCGCGCCACGGCTTCGAACGCGCGCAGGGCGTTCAGCGAGGGGCGCGGGGTCTGCATGGGTCTTCTCCCTTGTTCGTTTCGCCGCGCGATACGGCCCGGGCGATTGTAGACCGCGCGCGGCGGGGCGGGCGGGCTTTGTATCGCACTGTATCGGCGTTATGTGCCGACACACGCCGATTCATAACCGAAATAAGCCAGATACGTCCCGTGGTTCTAATACCTCCAGGCCCGAACGATTACACGCGGGTTTCCATCACACACTCTGGAGGTCAATCATGAAAGTCATCCAATCGCTGATCGTCGCTGCCGCTGTCGCGCTTCCGGCTTTCTCGTTCGCGCAGTCGAACCAGCCGATCACCCGCGCGGACGTGCGCGCGCAACTCGTCGAACTGGAAAAGGCGGGCTACAACCCCGCGAGCGACCAGACGCAGTATCCGCAAAACATCCAGGCCGCGCAGGCGCGCGTGGACGCCGCGAAGGGCCTGACGGCCTACGGCGCGCCGGTGGACGGCGCTTCGGCCTCGGGCGCGCGTTCGGCAGAGACGGCCGTGATCGGCCTCGGCCCGATCTACGCGAAGCCGTAAGCGCCCGGTTCGGCGCGTTTTCGAGCCCGGACGGTTCTTCCGTCCGGGCTCGTTGCGTTGTTCCGAAGCCTCGAATCATGGCGATGCGCGCGACGCGCTTTCCGCTGCGAGCGGCCCCATTTTGGCGGCATATCGTCTGACATCCGGCATGGAAGCGGGGAAAATCGGTATCATTCCTTTCCGCCCCGCGCGGTTCCGCCGAATGTAACAACGTATCGCAGTTCTATTGAGTGCGACGCCACTGATTTTCGAGGCGCTTATGCCCACAGACGCAAATAACATCACTGACGAACAGATCGCGTCGATCGCCGATCGCCTGTCCGAAGAAGGCCGCAAGGTATCCCCCATGACCGTTCAGGCGGAAGCGCAGGGCGGCTCGGTCGTCGCCATCGCGGCCGGGCTGCAGCGCTGGCGCGATGCGCGTCACCCCGACGTGCCGCAGCAGCCGGCGCAGAGCGGCCTTCCCGACGACCTCGCCGAGACGCTCGTAAACGTCGCGCGCCGGCTCTGGACCGTGTCGCACGACGAGACCGAGCGGCTCTCGAGCCAGCGCCTTTCCGTCGTGAGCCAGCGGCTTTCGATCGCGCTCGCCGAACGCGACGAGGCGCTCGCCGAATTCGAGAAGACCAGCGACGAGTCCACGAGAAACCGTCAGCAGATGACGGAGTTGCTGAGCGCGCTGCGCGCGTCGGAAGACTCGGTCGCGCGTCTGCGGGAAGAGCTCGCGGCGGCGGCGGGGCGCGTCCAGAACGCCGAGGCGCGCGTCGAGCAGGCTGCGCAGCGCGCGTCGGCGGAGCAGGCGCAACTGGAAGCGTTGAAGGCGTCGATCGAGGAAGAACGGCGCGCGAAGGAAGCGCTGAATACGGCGCTTTCGGGCAAGGACGAAGAACTTGCACGTATCGGCGGCGAGCGCGATCAGGCGTTGCAGCAGCACGAGGAATTGCGCGCGTCGCTGGCGGGCAAAGACGAAGAACTCGCGCGTATCGGCGGCGAGCGTGATCAGGCGTTGCAGCGGCACGAGGAATTGCGCGCGTCGCTCGCGGGCAAAGACGAAGAACTCGCGCGTATCGGCGGCGAGCGCGATCAGGCATTGCAGCTGCACGAGGAATTGCGCGCGTCGCTTTCGGGCAAAGACGAAGAACTCGCGCGTATCGGCGGCGAGCGCGATCAGGCGTTGCAGCAGCACGAGCAACTGCACGCGTCGCTCGCGGGCAAGGACGGCGCCCTTGCGCAGCTCGCCGAAGAGCGCGACCGGGCGCGTCAGGACCATGCGGAACTGCATGCGTTGATGGCGGGCAAGGACGAAGCGCTCGCGCAGATTACCGGTGAACGCGACCGCGTGCGTCAGGAACATGACGCGCTGAGCCTCGTGTCGCAGGAAAAATCGGCCGAACTCGAGCGCTGGTCGCAGGATGCGAGCGCCGCGCAATCGCGCGCGCAGGCCATCGAGGCGCAGTTGAGCGACAGTCTCGCGCGCGCGTCGGCACTCGAAGCCGAGTTGAACGAGGCGCGCGGCGCGCTCGCCACGGAGCGCGAGAGCACGACCGCGCGCAACACGGAACTCGCGGCGCAGCGCGATCAGTTGAACCGCGTGGGCGTCGAGCTGGATGACGCCCGCAAGCGCATCGGCTTGCTGATGGAAGAGAAGGCCGAGCAGGGCGCCGAACTCGCGCGCGTATCGAACGAAGTCAACGCGTTGCGCGAACGCGCCGAGTCCGCGGAGAAGAACGCGACCGATCTTGCGAAGCGCCTCGTCGAAAAGGAGCAGGGCGACGAATCGGAACGCGCTTCGCTGGAGCGTCAGATTGCGGCGCAGGCCAAGGCGCATTCGAAGGCCTACGACGACCTTCGCGCCAACGCCGAGCAATGGGTGACGTACGCGAAGGACTTGCGCCAGCGCCTCGACGTGGCCAACGAAAAGGTCCTGTTCATCGATGCCCGCAGCACCGGCGAAGTCGCGCTGATGCGCCGTCTCGCGGTCGAACTGGAGCGTCTGAAGCCCGATCACGAACTCGTGCTTCGCGAGGCGCAGCAGAAGCTCATCGGCGACAAGATGACGCAACAGCTCGCGCAAAAGGGCTATCGCTACGATCCGGCCACGGCGGTGATGTCGAAGATCGAAACGTGACACCCGTGTGACGATGCAGACCCAGACCCTCACCGTGACGATCGAGCGCGACTGGCGCGCGCTCTACGAGGCCATCTGGCGTCCGGAGGTCTTTCCGGCGTGGGCGTCGGGACTCGCGCACTCGACGCTCGAAGGCCGGGGCGATCACTGGGTGGCCCGCGGTCCGGGCGGCGAGGTGGCCATCCGCTTCACCGCGCACAACGCGTTCGGGATCATGGATCATCGCGTCACGTTGCCAAACGGCGACGAGGTCTACGTTCCGCTGCGCGTCTATCAGAACGGCGCGGGCGCGGAAGTGGCGCTCACGCTGTTCCGTCAACCCGGCATGTCCGACGAACAATTCGCCGCCGACGCCGACTGGGTCCGCTGCGACCTCGCCACGCTCGCCGCACGTTACGGGAAACCCTGACTTCACCGCTGCCGGCCAGCTTGAAAGCGCGTCGCGGCGCGTCTAGGCTTGTCGTGGGTCCGTCATTTGCGTTCGGGCCGTTTTCACGCGCGAGGCCGACATGATCGCGAACGCTGCGCCATTCGACACCGAACTGACCCGCGTGCTCGGTTGCCGTTATCCGATTCTCTCCGCGGGCATGGGCGGGCCGGCGCGCGCCGAGCTCGCGTCGGCGGTGTGCAATGCGGGCGGCTTCGGCCTGCTCGGCATGGTGCGCGAGTCGCCGGAAACGATCGCGAGCGAAGTCGCCGCCATGCGGGCCGCGACCGACCGGCCATTCGGCGTCAATCTGATTCCCGCGGGCACGAAGCCCGATTTGCTCGCCGCCGAACTCGACGCGTGCCTCGCCCTGCGCGTGCCCGCCCTGTGCTTTTTCTGGGACGTGTACCCCGAGATCGTCGCGCGCGCGAAGGACAGCGGGGCGCTCGTGCTGTATCAGGTCGGCTCGCTCGAAGACGCGCTGCGCGCGGAAAAAGCAGGCGCGGACGTGATCATCGCGCAGGGCGTGGAAGCGGGCGGGCACGTGCGCGGCTCGACCGGCATCATGACGCTCCTGCCCGAGATCGCGGCACACCTTCGCGTGCCGGTGGCGGCGTCGGGCGGGATCGCGACGGGCGCGGGCCTCGTCGCCGCGCTCGCGCTGGGTGCGAGCGGCATCCACTGCGGCACGGTCTTCCTGACGACGCACGAATGCTATGCGCACGACTATCACAAGCAACGCGTGATCGACGCGCGCGCGGGCGACACCGTCCACACCGATCTCTACGCGATCAACTGGCCCGCGGGCTCGCCGGTGCGCGTGCTCGCGAACAGCGTCACCGATGCGTCGCGCGATCATCGCTTCGGCAACGATCCGTATGCGCTGCCGCGCGAGATCGTCGCGCACGACGAAGCGGGCCCAGTCGAGCTGTACAGCACGAACTCTCCACTGCGCTCGACGACCGGCGATCTGGAGAAGATGGCGCTGTTCGCGGGGGAATCGTCGGCGCTCGTGAACGAACGGATGGCGGCGGGCGAAGTCGTCGAACGTCTGATGCGCGAGGCGAACGACACGCTCGACGAACTGCTGGCGCACCGCGTGAAGCAGGCGGAGAGCGACGGCGAGCCATGATCCGCGCATTCGCTTCGCGCGAACGCCGACACGCTATCATGTGCGCATCCCAATCAAGCCGTACGGCTGGAGAATCATATGGCTGGACCTCAGGAAAGCGTCAGCATGGCGGTGTTCTGCGACTTCGAGAACGTCGCGCTCGGCGTTCGCGATGCGAAGTACGAGAAGTTCGATATCAAACCCGTGCTCGAACGCCTGCTGCTGAAGGGAAGCATCGTCGTCAAGAAAGCCTATTGCGACTGGGACCGCTATAAGGGCTTCAAGGCCGCGATGCACGAGGCCAGCTTCGAGATGATCGAGATTCCGCACGTGCGCCAGTCGGGCAAGAATTCGGCGGATATCCGTCTCGTCGTCGATGCGCTCGATCTCTGTTACACCAAATCGCATGTCGATACCTTCGTCATCATCAGCGGCGATTCCGACTTCTCGCCGCTCGTGTCGAAGCTGCGCGAGAACGCGAAGAAAGTGATCGGCGTGGGCGTGAAGCAGTCCACGTCCGATCTGCTCGTCGCGAACTGCGACGAATTCATCTTCTACGACGACCTCGTGCGCGAGCAGCAACGCGCGCAGGCCAAACGCGATGCGCGCGAGACCCGGCGCGCGCCGGAAGAAGAGCGCCAGCCGAAGCAGGAGATGGACTCGCGCAAGTCGCAGGCGATCGCGATCGCGGTCGAGACCTTCGAGGCGTTGGCATCGGAGCGCGGCGAGAGCGGCAAGATCTGGGCGTCGGTATTGAAGAGCGCAATCAAGCGGCGCAAGCCGGGCTTCAGCGAATCGCAGTACGGTTTCCGGGCATTCGGCAATCTGCTCGACGAAGCGCAGTCGCGCGGCCTGCTGGAAGTCGGCCGCGACGATAAATCCGGCGCGTTCGTGTTTCGCTCCGCGCAGGTCGCGGCGGTCGATGTGAGGCCCGCCGACGTCCCGCCGGCCGCAACGAGGGACAAGGAAGCGGGCGGGAACGGCAAGCGCAGGGAGAAGCCCGGCAAAAGAAAGCCGGTGGTGCAGGACGCACAGGACGTGTTTGCGCTGGAGGAGCCGGAAGTGCATGCGCCCGTGCCTGAGCCTGTCTTCGCACCCGAGTCCGAGCCCGAGGTCGAGCTTGAGCCCACGCCCGCGCCCGCACCCGCGCCCGCACCGAAAAAACCGGCCGCGCCGCGCCGCGCGCGCAAGACCGCAGCGAAGCGAAGCGCGGACGTCGTGCCGGAAGGCGCATCCGAACCCGCCGAAACCGAAGCGCGCAAGCCGCCGCGCAAGTCGTCGCGCGCGAGCCGTCCCCGCAAGGCGGCCGAGAAATCAACTGAGCAGTAAATAGCGGCCGTTCAGCCCGGCCGCCGTTCCGCCGTCACCGCTTCCGTCTCCCGCGCTCGCGCCGCCGCATGCTCTTCGGCGCGCCAGCGCTGCCGCGAGCGGTACATCGTCGCCACCGCGATGCGCGCCATCTTCACCCAGCCCGAGTGACGCGGGTCCGCGAGCATGCTGAGCGCGCGCGCGTAGTCGAGCGTGAGGCCCGGCGTCCAGGCCATCGTCGCGGCGCGTTTTCTCACCTGCGCCGCGACCCATAGCTCGGGCGTCGTCATGATGCGCACGAGCGGTTTCCAGCCGCCGCCCTTGCCCCACGCGCGCGCCGATGCGCCTTCGATCGCCGCCTCCAGCGCCCGCGCGACGGAGCTCGAACAATTGCGATACGTGAGGTTGTACGTCGCATCGCGACGGTATTCCTCCCAGAAGCGCTTGAGCCGCGCGGGATCGTAGTTGCGGATGCGCACCTGCTGCGTCGATGGGCACCATGCCTGCGATTCCGTCGCATAGTCGGGCTGAAAGAGGCCGGGCACGTCGTTGTCGCGGGTGGCGCGCAGCGTGCGGGCGAACTCGTTGGGCGAACGGTCGATCTCCACCGCCGGATACAGGCTGATATACACGCCTTCGGGCGTCTCCAGCGCCGCGTGGCCGGTCGAGATGGTGCCGTTCCTGTCGATGGCGGCAATGTAACGATCGACGATCAACTGCCGCCGCGGCTGCGATTTCGCCGTGCCGAGCGGCGTCCAGACATGCACCGTCAACGCGGCTTCGTCGGGCGCGGGCGGGCCGTCCCATATCGCGCCGGCGAAGGGCGATTCCGCGTGCTTCGTCTCTTCCTGCACCGCCGCATCCGGCACGCCCTCGACGGCCGGATTCGCCGCCATGCGCCGCACGCGCGCGGCGAGCAGGATCATGTTCCAGCCGCCGAAGAAAAGCCCGAACGCGACGCAGTACGCGACCGTGCCCGCGTAATGATCCGGATACGGCTGATAGAAGAAGATCGCGATGGCGATTTCGAGGATGCCGCCCGCGGTCGCGAGCCGCCATTTGCGATAGCGCACCACGCGCGCCGCGACGATCTGCAACGCGCCATCGACCAGAAACAGCGTGCCGAAGATGAGCGACAGCACGAAGTTGCCGTGCTCGCCGCCAAACAGCACGAGCAGCGCGGACAGACAGAACGTCGCGCCTTTCACGTAGCGCAGCTTGCGCTGTCCGCCCATGCCGGTCCACGCGACGGCCAGCGTGGCGAGCCCTTCGAGCAGCATCATCAGCGCGAAGGGAATGATCGGGAAGTAGAGCGAGCCGTCGAGCGCGTCGATGAAGATGACCGCGCCAAGCGCGATGCTGAGCAGCCCGAGCGTCATCACCGCGCGCCAGCGGGTGCGCAGATAGTCGACGCCCAGGAGAATCATCACGAGACGAACCATCGTTTCCTCCGTTTCATCGTTCGATGCCTTGTGCGGGACACGGGCGGTCACACACTATATAAGGCTTTCGACGACGAAGCGGCAAGCTCCACGGTTCGTTCGCAACCCATTGCACAGACGAATGCGCACGGCGGCCCGATGCGACGGCCGCCGCGCTTACTGCGCGTGCTGCGCTTACTGCACCGCGTGCTTCGCGGCGTCTTCGATCACGGCCGCGACCTGCTTCGGCTGCGATTCATACACGGAATGGCTCGCGCCGGGGATGACCGTCGTGTGACTGTGCGCGCGCTCGTAGTACCAGCGTTCCAGATCGGGATTGATGATCTTGTCGCCGCCCGCGACGATGCCCCAGCTCGGCTTCGAGGTCCATGCCGCGGCCGTCAGCGGCGTCGTGAAGACTTGCGCCGCCGTCAGGATTTGCGAATGCGACTCGAACTGCGCCTGCCTGAGCGGCAGATCGGCGGCGAAGTCCTTCGGGAACACTGCCGGATTCAGATACGTATAACCATCGGCGGTTTTTTCCACGGCGTTCGTCTGCTTCGCGAGAAAGCTGGGCGTTTTCTTGCCGAGCGCGCCTTCGTCTTCGCCCACGTTCGGCGCATGCGCCGCGACATAGACGAGCCCCGCGACCTTCGGATGAACCCCGGCTTGCGTGATGACCGAGCCGCCGTAACTGTGACCGACCAGAATCGTCGGGCCGTTTTGCAGGTCGAGCACGCGCGTCGTCGCGGCGACATCGCCTTCGAACGAGGTCAGCGGTTCCTGAACCATCGTCACGTGATAGCCGTCTTTCGTGAGGATGTCGTAGACCGGTTTCCATCCCGAGCCATCGACCCACGCGCCGTGAACGAGCACGATGTTCCTGACGGGCGCATGCGTGGCGGCGGCGGGGGCGGCGTCCTGGGCCATCGCGACGTTCGATCCGAATACACCGGCCGACAGCGCCAGCACCGAGGCTGCTTGCAAGATTCGCTTCATGAAAAACTCCGCTTTGGCGAATGAGGGATCAGCTGCCGAAATACGGCTGGCAGAAGTCGATCGGACCGACGCACGCGTTCTTCATCGCGGCCTGCTTCGATCCGCCCGACTTGCCCGATGCGCTCGTGCCCGCCAGCGTGCCGCCGTAGCCTTGCGCGGCATCGGCATGTTGCGCGGCGACCTTGGCTTCCGCTTTCTGGATGTCGGCGGGATAGTACGGATCGCTCGCGACGGCCGGGTTATAGCCCGCTTTTTCGACAGCGACGAGATCGGCGCGAACCTGTGCGCGGGTGACGGGGCCGTTCGATTGCGCGAAAGCGAGTGCGGGTGCAGCGAGCGAAGCGGCGACGAGGGTGAGGCTGACGAGGTACTTTTTCATGATCGAACTCCTGGGTGGATGGTGGACGCCAATTAATCAGGGATGCGAATAAAGCGATGCTATTCGATATCCCTCTCAAGGCCGTTGGTCTCTGCTTGTGTCTCGACCTTGACGACACTTTATCGGCCGCAACGCGCTTCGACTACACCTACGAAGGAGCGGAATTTCACCAACCAACGGCGCATCGGATAAACGTTCGCATGGCTTTGCGCAGATGGCCTGATCGCGCGGATGCATCGCATGCTGCGCGCGGATGAGCGCGCTCACCCGCGTGGCTTAGGCACTCATACGAAGGTGTTATACGCGTGACCAGGCCCGTTTCCCCGCCGCCGCGCGCGCCGGCTTCGCGCCCCGCTGGATGCGCCCCGCGAATCAAACCTTGATATAGGTTGACTCAACCTTTAGGCGGTGTCGTCAACCGTATGTACGGCTAGGCGTGCGTTTTACGTTTGATTAACTTGGAGTCGTCGCGATGCCGGTCTCCGATCGGCCGCAAAAGCTTCTGTTATCGAACGGACCACTCCATGACGCTCACTTTGCTTTCGCCTCCGCAGACGCCGGCGCGTTCGCCATTGATCCAGCTCGAAGACCGATGGCGTCATCCGGGCTTGTCCTCGCATTCGCCCACCACCACCGACGCCGGCAAGATCGCCTTGACGCGCTGGCTGCACCACGGTGAAGCACCGCTCGAAGCATCCAATGATGGCTGCGGCACGTTTCATTGCATCAGCCTGAATCTGAAGTGCGCGTCGCTGATGTTTCATCATGCGGGCCGCAAGCTGGTTCATGGCCGCGTGCCCGCCGGCGTCGTACAGATCACCGCGCCCGGAACGCGTGTGAGCGCGCGCTTCGAATCGGCGATGGACGTGCTGCATCTGTTCGTGCCGCAGCAGGTCTTGGCCGAATGTCATGACGATCTCTTTCACCGACGCCATGCGGGCGATATCGTCCTCGACGATCCGAAGCTGATTCGCGATCCCGCGCTCGAACGTCTCGGTCAGGCGCTTGCCGTGTGCAAGACCGAAGGCGCGGCGCTCGGCAGCCTGTTCATCGACAGCATGAGTCTCGCGATCGTGTCGCGGCTCGTCGCGCGGCATTTCTCGACGCCGGTGGCCCGCGGGCGCGAACCCTCCGCGCTGCCGCAATGGCGTATCAACCGCGTATCCGAATTCGTCGATGCGCATCTCGCCGAGAACATCAGCCTCGCGGATATCGCGGCCAGCACGGGACTCACGCGCATGCATTTCGCCGCGCAATTCCGCCGCGCAACGGGCATGCGGCCGCACGAATACTTGCTGCAAAAGCGCATCGAGCGCGCGCAGGAACTGCTGCGCACATCGAAGCACAGCATGCTCGACGTCGCGCTTGGCTGCGGATTTCGCTCGCAGGCGCACTTCACGACTGTTTTCAAGCGCCTCGTCGGCGCCACGCCCAAGCACTGGCAGACGATCACGCTCGACGCCGCGTGAGCGGACCCCTCCACGCAACTCTTCGATAAGGAGCCGAACATGGCTGACGCTGCAATCGCCCTCGATCCGTGGGCGCAAACGATCTTCCGGTTGACGTCGCTGAACGATGGCGTGAATGTCGAAGCCCCGTCGCGCAGGCGTCCTTTCGCGCAAGCGCATGACAGCCGCGTCGCGGTGAAGCTGATCGAGCGTCCTTCGACGACGACGGTGACGATCGAATGGCGCGACTCGACGCGCTGCTGTTATGGCGATCAGGTGTGGCGCGCGATGCGGGCGCGCACGGCCGGCGTCTGCGCGATGAGCGGCGGCGCGATCGCACCCGGCGATCACGTGTATGCGCCGAATCCGCGGCCGGTGCCGGGCAACATGGGTGCGATGATTCTGGCCTCGGTGCTCGATCAGACGCCGCTATGAGACGCGTGCGCCGCCGCGAACGAAAAAAACCGCCTGCGTGAGGCGGTTTTTTTGCGTCGCCGGGTTCGATCAGTCGCCCGCATGCGCGCTGCCGGTGAGCTTGCCGCGGAAGATGTGGTACTGATACAGGTTGTAGCCGATCATCACAGGAAACACGAGACCGATGCCGATGAGCATGAACGCGAGCGTCGGCGCATCGGAGGCGGCTTCGAGAATGCCGAGCTTGCCCGGAATGAAATCGGGGAAGAGGCTGATCGCGAGCCCCGCGAACGACAGCACGAAGAGCGCCACCGAGGCGCGAAACGGCCCGTTCGCGCTGCCGAGATAGAGCGACGCCATGATGCACGCGAACGCTACGACGGATGCGAACCCGAGCACGAAGAGCACATGCATGACGGCCGGATGCGTCCAGCGCCCGTGGCCGATATCGCTGGCGAACCAGGTTGCGAGCGTGAGCAGCGCGGCGGCGGCGACGGTGAAGAGCGCGCTCAGCAACGCGATGCGCCGCGCCCACTGCTCGACCGTGCCCGACGTCTTCTTGACGAGATAAGTCGAGCCGAGCAGGCAATATCCCGCGACGACGCCGATCGCCGTCACCGCAATGAAGATCGATGCGGCCATGCCCGGCGCGAGTCCGGTGAGCACCTTGCCGAGCACGACGCCTTGCGCGAGCGCCGCGATCAGGCTGCCGATGCCGAACACCTTGTCCCACAGCGGCCCGTGCTCCACGCTATGGCGGAATTCGATCGCCGCACCGCGCATGATCAATCCCGCGATGAGCGCCATGACGGGCAAGTACAAATGCTCCATCAGAAGCGCATAGGCGGTGGGAAACGCGCCGAACAGCGCGCCGCCGAGCACGACGAGCCACGTTTCGTTCGCGTCCCATACATGACCGATCGACTGGGCCATCACGTCGCGGTCCGACGACTTGCGGCGAAAAAGCGTGAGAATGCCGACGCCGAGATCGAAGCCGTCGGTGACGACATAGAACACCAGCATCAGGCCGATCAGGCCGAACCAGGTGTCGGCGAGCATCGTATGAACAGCGCTATCCATGAGTTGAGCTCCAGAGTTCAGTAACCGGCGATGGTGTTCGCCGTCTTGGTCCGGCCGGCGGCAGTGTCGGGCGGCGCGATGGTCAGGTCCGGCCCGTTGCGCAGCCAGCGCCGCGCGAGCACGAAGAAGGTGACGAGCAGCACGGCATAGAACCCGACGAACATCGCCATGCTGAGCGAGACGGACGAGGCGGGGATGGTCGAGACCGCATCGCGCGTGCGCAGCAGACCGTAGACGACCCACGGCTGACGTCCCACTTCACGCACGATCCAGCCCGCTTCGACGGCGACATACGGCAAGGGAATGCAGAGCACCCATGCGAGCAGCAGCTTGCGTTGCGCGAGCAGCGCCGAGAGACTGCCGCGCGTTCTCTTGAGCGCATAAGCGGTCCAGAATGCGAGCAGCATGAATGCGAAGCCGATGCCCGCCATCACGCGGAATGCGTAATAGAGCAGCGGTATCGCGGGCGGCTGATCGTCGCGGCTGAAGTCCGCGAGGCCTTTGACCTGTCCATGCAGCGTATGCGTGCCGAGCACGCTCAGCATGCCGGGCACTTCGATGGACCAGTCGTTGCGTTGCGCGGTCTGATTAGGCCACGCCAGCAGCGACCACGACGCGCCCGTCCCCGGCGCGTTCGTCGTCCAGTGTCCTTCGATCGCGGCGCCTTTCGCGGGTTGCGTTTCGAACACGCTCACGCCGCTCGAATCGCCGAGCCAGACTTGCAAGGGCGCGACGAACACGAGCGCCAGCAGCGCGAGGCGGAACGAACGCACGAAGAACTCGGGATGACGCCGCCGATACAGATTCCATGCGGAGATGCCGGCGATGACGAACATGCCGGTTTCGATCGCCGCGACCCACATGTGCGAAACGCCCCACACCATGTCGGGATTGAAGATGGCCGCGACGTAGTCCGTCACGACGATCTTGCCGTCGACGACGGCATAACCCGCCGGCGTCTGCATCCACGAGTTCGCGACCATGATCCAGAATGCGGAAATGCTGGAGCCGAGCGCGACCATCGACGTGGCGAACAGATGCACGCCGCGCGACACGCGCCCCCATCCGAGCAGCATCACGCCGATGAAGCCCGCTTCGAGCATGAAGGCCATCGCGCCCTCGAAGCCGAGAATATTGCCGATGAACTGGCCGCTGTACTGCGAAAAGCCCGCCCAGTTGGTGCCGAACTGAAACTCCATCGGAATGCCGCTCACGACGCCGACCGCGAAGTTCAGGACCAGCAGCTTGCTCCAGAAGCGCGCATGCCGGTAGTACGCGACATCGCCGGTGCGAAGCCACAGCACTTCGACGAGCACGAGAAACGCGGACAGACTGATCGTCAGAATGGGCCAGAGGATGTGAAAGATCGCGGTCATCGCAAACTGCGCGCGCGACAGGTCGAGTACGTGCTCAAGCATGATGTTCGGCTCCGTATTGATGTTCGACGGCTGCGGACACGATACGCACCGGCACGGACTTGTACGACGGCGTGCGGCTTTGCGGATCGAACGCGAAGAGCGGCACGAGCGGATTCACTTCCGGGTAGTACGCGCCGCAGCAGCCATCGGGCAACGCATATTCGACCGCCTTGAAGCTGCGGATCACGCGCTCGATGCCGTCATCGGCGATCGCGAAGATATCGACGCGATCGCCCGCATGCAGATTGCGCTTCTTCAACTCGCGCGCATTCATGAACACGACGTCGCGCTGGCCGAACACGCCGCGATAGCGGTCCGAATGCGAATAGAGCGTGGTGTTGTACTGGTCGTGGCTGCGCATCGTCGTGAGCGCGAGCGCGTCCGGATCGTCGCTGGCGGGGTTCGCGTCGAGGCCGTCGAACACGAGGAAGTTGGCGCGGCCCGTGGCTGTGTCCCACACGCGCTCGCGCGCCGGCGAGGTGAGATGAAAGCCACCCGGCACGCGAATGCGCGCGTTGTACGCCTGAAAGATCGGGAACACGATTTCGATTGCTTCGCGAATGCGGTCGTAGCTCGCAACGAGATCCTCCCAGGGCACGCGCGACGCGTCGCCGAGCGTGGCGCGCGCAATGCCCGCGACGATGGCCGGTTCGCTCAGCAGATGCGGCGACGCGGGCTCGTTGCGGCCGGCGGACGCATGCACGATCGACATGGAATCCTCGACCGTGATCGATTGCGGCCCGTTCGCCTGAATGTCGATCTCGGTGCGGCCAAGGCACGGCAGAATGAGCGCGTGCTTGCCGTGCACGAGATGACTGCGGTTGAGCTTCGTCGCGATATGCACGGTGAGATCCAGTTCGCGTATCGCGTCCTGCATGCGCGCCCAGTCGGGAATCGCGGCCGCGAAATTGCCACCGAGCGCAATGAACACTTTCGCTTCGCCGCGCATCATCGATTCGAGCGTGGCGACGACATCGTTGCCGTGCTTCGCGGGCGGCGTGAAACCGAACGCGCGTTCGATGCCCGCGATCAGTTGCGCATTCGGCTTCTCCGTGATGCCCACGGTGCGATTGCCCTGCACGTTCGAGTGTCCGCGCACCGGGCAGATACCCGCGCCGGGCCGCCCGACGTTGCCGCGCATGAGCGCGAGATTCGCGATCTGCTGCACGGTCTGCGTGCCGCGCCGATGCTGCGTGATGCCCATGCCGTAGACGAGAATCGCATTGCGCGCCTGCATGTAGATGTTCGCGGCATTCGTGATCTCGTCGCGCGTGAGGCCGGCATGCCGTTCGATGTCGTTCCAGCGCGTCGCGCGAAGATCGGCGATGACTACATCGATGCCCTGCGTATGGCCTTCGATGAACTCGGTATCGAGCACGCGCGGCCGGTCCTGGGCGATGGCGGCATCGTCCGCTTCGACGAGCGCTTTCATCATGCCCTTGAGCACGGCTGCGTCGCCGCCCACGCGCACCTGATAGAGAAACGAACTGATGTTGGTGAAGCCGAGCGTCGCCATTTCCACGGGGTTTTGCGGCGAGGCGAAGCGTTCCAGCGCGCGCTCGCGAAACGGATTGAACGACACGATCTTCGCGCCGCGCCGTGCCGCCGAATGCAGATCGCTCATCATGCGCGGGCTGTTCGTGCCGGGGTTCTGGCCGAAGATGAAGATCGCGTCCGCGTGCTCGAAGTCTTCGAGCAAGACCGTGCCCTTGCCGACGCCGATCGATTGCGGCAAGCCCACGCTCGTCGCTTCGTGACACATGTTCGAGCAGTCGGGAAAGTTGTTGGTGCCGAATTCGCGCACGAAGAGCTGATACAGAAAAGCCGCTTCGTTCGATGCGCGCCCGGACGTGTAGAAATCCGCCTGATCGGGATGATCGAGCGCATTCAGGTGACGCCCGACGAGCGCGAACGCATCGTCCCATTCGATCGGTACGTAGCGGTCGGACGCCGCCTCGTAGACCATGGGATGCGTGAGGCGGCCCGCCATTTCGAGGTCGTAGTCGTTCCACGACGCGAGTTCGGAAACGCTGTGCTGCGCGAAGAAATCGGGCGTGCAGCGCATCGCCGTGGCTTCCCATGCAACGGCCTTCGCGCCGTTCTCGCAGAATTCGAAGGACGACGTGTGCTTCGGATCGGGCCATGCGCAACCGGGACAATCGAAGCCCTGCGGCTGATTCATGCGCAACAGCGTTTGCGCGCCGGTTAGCGGGATGCCCTGAATCTTCAGCGCTTCGCCGGTGGCCTTCAGCGCGCCCCAGCCGCCGGCGGGCTCGCTATAAATCTGTATGACTTTCTTTTCGCTCATGTCCTTCGCCTCGCAAACAATGCCATTCGTTGATTGAGTTGATCGTGATGTTCGCCGTTCGGCGCAAAACGGGTTTGCTCAAATGCGCGCCGTTTTTGCGATGCGCACGACGATGTGTGCTCGATGCACGCGGCGCATGGCGAATCGTGCAGATGCGAAAACACCGGTTGCATCGAAAAAGCCGCGATGCGATCGCCGTGAATACTCCTTCCATGCGCGACGGATTCGCCGCGTTAAGCGCCGCGCCGTCGTGAATACGCATGAACGACGCCGGCCGATTCAGCATCTCGAAGGAGTCAGCACAATGGCCACATTCACACTGAAAGACGGAACCGAACTGTTCTACAAGGACTGGGGCTCGGGCCAGCCCGTCGTTTTCTCGCACGGCTGGCCGCTCAACGCGGACGCGTGGGATTCGCAACTGATGTATCTCGCGCAACGCGGCTTTCGTGTGATCGCGCATGACCGGCGCGGCCACGGCCGCTCGAGCCAGCCGTGGACCGGCAACGACATGAGCCGCTATGCGGACGATCTCGCCGAGCTCGTCGACCATCTCGACGTGAAGGACGCGGTGTTCGTCGGTCATTCCACGGGCGGCGGCGAAGTGGCGCGTTATATCGGCCGTCACGGCACGAAGCGCGTGAAGAAGGCAGTGCTGATTTCGGCGGTGCCGCCGATCATGCTGAAGACCGAAGCGAATCCGGGCGGCTTGCCGCTTTCCGTATTCGACGAGATCCGCAAGGGCGTGATCGACAACCGCTCGCAGTTCTTCAGGGATCTCGCGACGCCGTTCTTCGGCTTCAATCGCGAAGGCGCGAAAGTCTCGCAGGGCACCATCGATTCGTTCTGGTACGCGGGCATGCAATGCTCGATCAAGAGCGCCTACGACTGCGTGAAGGCGTTTTCCGAAACCGACTTCACCGAAGATCTCAAGCAGATGACAGTCCCGACGCTCGTGCTGCAAGGCGACGCCGATCAGATCGTGCCCCTCGACGATTCCGGCAGGCTCTCCGCGAAGATCGTTCCTGACGGTACGCTCACCGTGATTCCCGGCGCGCCGCACGGCATGTGCACGACGCATGCGGATACGGTCAACGAAAACCTGCTTGCGTTCATCGAGAAGTAAAGGGGCGAGGGCGCGATGACGATCAAGCGAGTCTGGAGCGTCGTCGCGACGATGACGCTCTTCCTGATTGCCGTGTTCATCGGCAAGACCCTGTGGGACCGCTATATGTACGCGCCGTGGACTCGCGACGGCCGCGTGCATGCGGATGTCGTCACGATCGCGCCCGATGTATCGGGCATCATCGTCGGCGTGCCGGTCCATGACAATCAGTGGGTCAGGAAGGGCGATGTGCTGATGCAGATCGATCCTTCGCACTACCGGATCGCCGTTGAAGAAGCCGAGGCGAAGGTCGCCGCCAGCGCGGCCGAGCTCGCGCTGCGCCGCGACGATGCGAAGCGTCGCGCCGAACTCGATAACGAAGTCGTTTCCGAAGAAGTGAAGCAGAACTCGGGCTTTCAGGCGAATGCCGCGAAAGCCGCCTATAACGAGGCGCTCGCCGCGCTCGATGCGGCGAAACTGAATCTCGAACGCACGCGCGTGGTCTCGCCCGTGGACGGCTATGTGACGAACCTGAATACGTGGCAGGGCGATTATGCAACCGTCTCGACGCCGAAGCTCGCGGTCGTCGATCGCAATTCGTTCTGGGTCTATGGATACTTCGAGGAAACGAAGCTGCCGGAAGTGAAGGTGGGCCGCGAAGTGAATATCCGCCTGATGAGCGGCGCGCAGTTGCGCGGGCATGTGGAAAGCATCGCGCGCGGCATCTATGACCGGGACAATCCGGAGGGCATGAATCTGACCGCCAACGTCGATCCCGTGTTCAACTGGGTGCGGCTCGCGCAGCGCGTGCCGGTGCGCATCGGTATCGACAGCGTGCCGCAAGGCGTCGAGCTCACGGCGGGAACGACCTGCACGGTCGTGGTCGAAAGCGGCGAAGCGCCCGGTCAGCCGATGCTTCGCGCGAGCGATCTCGTGGCCCGCATACGGCGTGCGTTGTAGGCCATGGCATCGATCGAGGCAAGCCAATCGCAGCGAAGTCACGCATGGTCCGCTCATCTGCGCATGCATCTTGCGCACTGGGCGGCGACGGATGGCCTCGTGTGGCTGCATCTCGCGAAGACATTGACGGCGGCGTTTCTCGCGATGGGCATCGCCATGAAGCTCGAGATTTCCACGCCGCGCACGGCGATGGCGACGGTCTTCATCCTCATGCAGCCGCAGAGCGGCATGGTGCTGTCGAAAAGTTTCTACCGGATGGTCGGCACGATCGTCGGAACCATCGTCGCGGTGCTGCTGGGCGCGCTCTTTCCGCAACAGCCGCCGCTCTATATCGGCGCGATGACGCTTTGGGTCGCGCTTTGCACGGCGGCCGCGCTGCGCTACCGGAACTTCCGCTGGTATGCGTTCGTGCTGGCGGGCTATACCGCGGCGCTCATCGGCATACCGAGCGTCACGGACCCGAACGGTCTTTTCCTCGCCGCGTTGAACCGGTCCGCGGCCGTGCTGCTCGCCATCGTCTGTTGCGGCGTGGTCAGCGCCATCGTGCTGCCGCAATGGTCGTCGACACGGCTCAGGCATCTGCGTCGCGAACGCTTCGTGTCCTTTTCCTGCTTCGCGGCGCAGGCGTTGCGCGGCGAGATCGACGCGGACCGTTTCCGCCTGAAGTATGGCGAATTCATCGATAGCGTCATCGGCTTCGAAGCCACGCGCGCGTTCGCTTCGTTCGAAGATCCGGAAGTGCGGTCACGCTCGCGCCGCCTCGCACGGCTCAACGACGCGTTCATGGAACTGTGCACGAGTCTGCATGCGTTGTATCGCTTCTCGAAGATCGGCGAAAACGAATGCGTCGACGCGTATTCCCGCGAGTTCGCGGACCTGTTGTCCATTGATCGCGATGCCGGCTTCGTGGACGATGCGACCATCGAACGCAGAGCCGCGCTCGTCTCGGCATTTCGCGTGCGGCTCGCGGGACGCGTCGAGGCGGATCGAAAGGCGCTCGAACGCACGGAAGACGCGCAGGCGCTGCTCGATTTCGACACCGCCGTGCAACTGCTGTTCGGCTTCATCGCGGCCTGTGCGAACTACGCGCAGACCTATGTGTCGCTTGCGTCGCGGAAGCACGTATTCGAAGAGACGGATATGAAGCGCGTCTTCGTCACGAACAAGAGCGTGATCGGCATGACGTTCCTGACGACGTGCGCGGTGCTCGGCGTCATCGGCGCGTCGTGGCTGTCGAGCGACTGGCCGAGCGGCGGCTATGCGATCATCGGCGCGGCGGTCGTCTCCGCGCTGGGGTCGAATTCGCCCGCGCCCATCAAGTTCTCGTTGCAGATGGCCTCGGGCGCGGCTGTCGCGACGTTGGCCGGCTATCTCGTGCTGGGCTATGTCTATCCCGCGATCGAAGGCTTTCCGCTCTTGTGTTTCATATTGACGCCTTTGCTCGGGCTCGGCGCTTTTCTCGCCACGCGGCCACGATTCACCGGATTCGGCCTGAGCTTCTGCATCTTCTTTTGCATACTCGGCGGCCCCGATCGCATGATTCACTATGCGCCGGAAGCGCTGCTGAACGACGGCATCGCGTTGACGCTCTCGATGCTCGCCTGCGCGGCGGCGTATGTATTCGTGTTTCCCGCCGAGAAGTCATGGCGCGTAGCGGCCTTGCTACGCGATTTGCGCGCTCAGATGAAGCTTGCGTGCGCCGCGCCCCTCGACGACCTGACGCAGATGTTTCAATCGGGCACGCACGATCTCATTTCGCAGATACGCGCGCTTCTGCCGCAGCCGACGCAGCAATACGGCGAAGCGCTGTCATGGATACTCGCCGTGCTCGAACTGGGGCATGCGTCGATCGAATTCAGAAGCGCAAGCCGCGATGCCGAAGCGCTTCACATCGTGCCTGCGGACTGGCATGCATCGACCGAAACAACGATGATACGTTTGATGAAGCTGTTCGATGCGCCATCGCCAGCCAGTCGCGATGAAAGCCTTCGCGCGATCGACACGCAATCGGCGCTGGCCGTTCGGATCATGGCTACGATGCGCGGCTCGCCCCATGAGATCGTGCCGATGCGCCGCATGCTCGCGCGCCTTCACTTCATGCGCAGCGTGCTTCTCGATAGCGACGCGATGCTTCAGCCGCCATCCGCTTCCCGATGATCGATGCCGAGGAGCCGCGCATCGAGCCGCTTCGCGAGCGCTTCGCCGCCTTGCTGCATCACGTAATCGTGATTCCATTCGAAGAGCGGACGCGCGATGGGGGCGAGCAGGTTCATCCATCCGCGTCCGGTGTGCACGCGCCATTCATATCGCACGATGGCGACGCCCCCGCTCGACGCAAACCGCCAGCGCCCGAAGCCCTCGACATCGCCGCTTGCAGTGCCTTCGAGCAATGCGAGCGGTTCAACGCGCGTCACGCGCATGTCGAAGCGCACGCGATACGGCAAGCGGCCTTTCCACGTATAACGATGCAGCGCGCCGACGCCATCCGGCGCGCCGCTTTCCACTTCGGTCACGCGCTCGACGCAGGTCCACCATTGCGGCCACGCGGCCGGGTCGTGAATGGCGTTCCATACCTGTTGAAGCGGCGCTTCGATCTTCCAGACGGTGACGAATAGATATTCGCTCGCGCGCACGATCGCCTCCCCGGGCGCTTATTTTTCTTTCGCGTTCTGCGCGAGGGCTTCGTCGGTTTCCCAACCGCCGCCGAGCGCGCGGAACAGGTTCACCTGATCGACCGCAACCTGTCCTTCCGCCGCCGCGACTTGCGCCGCGACGCCCGTGAGCGTGCGCGTCGCGTCGAGATCGTTGAGGAAAGATTCGCGGCCCGCGCGATACAGCCGGTTCGTTTCATCGGCCGACTGGATCGCGGATTTATACGCGGTGCGCAGCGCATCGGCGCGCGTCGTGTCGGACGCATAGGTCGCGAGACTGCTCTGCGTTTCCTGCAGCGCTTTCAACACGACGCCGTCGAAATGGGCCAGTGCGCCGCTCGTTGCCGCTTCGGCCTGCGCCACGCGCGCGCGCTGACCGTTGATCGGGAAATTCCAACTGATGAGCGGGCCGAACGCCCAGCGGTTCGTGTTCGCGCCGAACAGATCTTCCACGACGCCGACCGTTCCCACCGATGCGCCAAAGCTCACCGAAGGATAGAGCGCCGCCGTCGCAACGCCGATGCGCGCCGTCGATGACGCCAGTTGCCGCTCGGCCTGACGCACGTCGGGACGGCGCTTGAGCAAGGCCGCGCCGTTGCCGACGGGAATCGGCGCGCGCAGCTTCGGCAGCTTCCTGCATGCAAGCGCGGCCTTGGGCAGATCCGCCGGCGCGCGCGCGAGCAGCATCGCGAGCCGATATTGCGCAACGCGGCGGCGCGCGACGAAGCGTGGGATATCGGCGGCGAGCGTATCGGCTTGCGTCTGTCCGCGCGTGACTTCCGATTGATTGCCGCGGCCCGCGTCGCGCAGACGCTGCGTGAGTTGTACGCGCTGCTTCTGCAACGCGAGCGACTTTCGCGCGATCTCCAGTTCTTCCGCCGCCGAGCACGATTCGACATACGCGCGCACGACATCCGCGACCACCGTGACGCGCGCGAGATCCTGTGCCGCTTCGACCGCTTCGTCTTCCGCGTTCGCCGCTTCGACGCCGCGCCTGAGCTTGCCGAACAGATCGATTTCGTAGGATATCGAAAGATCGAGCGCGCCTTCGTTGACCACTGGAATCTTCTCCGTCAGCAAATACTGCTCCGCCGATTCCTGCGCGCGCTGAAACGCCGCCGAGGTCTTGCCGGAGAATCCCCCTTGCTTGCTGGCGAATTCCACTTCGGCGCGCGAGCGTGCGAGATTCGCCGCGGCGACGCGCAAATCCGTGTTCGATGCGAGCGCCTGGGTCACGAGTTGATCCACGACGGGATCGTCATAGAGCCGCCACCACTTCGCGGGCACTTCGCCTTGCGTGACGGGCGCCTGATCCGCGCCGTCGATGGCCGCGTTGGCATAGGGCGCGTTGACGGCGGCCTGATCGGGCAGTTTGTAGTCCGGGCCGACTGTCGTGCAGCCGAACAGCACGCATGCGGACGAAGCAACGAAGACGAACGCTTTCATTGCGACGCACCCGATGTGCCCGATGTGCTCGACGTCGGCGCGGGCGCGGACGCGGGCGATGTTTCCGACGCCGCGCGCCGGCCGATGGTCGGGCCGATGCCGCGCACCGAGACGGTCGCCGTGCGGCCCGCGATCATGCGGAAGTCGGCGGGAATTTCATCGAGCGTGACGCGCACGGGAATGCGTTGCGCGAGACGCACCCAGCTGAACGCGGGATTCACGTTCGGCAGAAGACTCGGGCTTTGCTGGCGGTCGCGATCCTCGATCGCCGCGACGATGCTCTGCACATGGCCGCGCAGGATGTTCGGTTCGCCCATGACCTTGATATCGACCGGCTGGCCGATGTCGATGCCGTGCAGCTTCGTTTCCTCGAAATAGCCATCGACGCGGAACGAATGCATGTCCACCACCGACAACACCGCGCGGCCTGCCGCGATGTATTCGCCGACACGCGGCGCGCGATCGTTCAGATAGCCATCGACGGGACTCACGATCTGTGTGCGTTGCAGATTGAGCCGCGCGGTGTCGATCGCGACGTCGGCATCCGCGAGGGCGGCGGCGGCCTGCTCGACGCGCGACTGCGTTTCCTCGACCACTTCGCGCGCGACGAGATTGCCGAGCTTGCGATTGCGCGCATCTTCGCGGCGCGCCTGATCCAGCGTCGCGCGGCGTTGCTGCGCGGTGGCCTGTGCGTTGCGCAAGGCGAGCGCATAGCGCGCCTGATCGATCACGAACAGCACATCGCCTTTTTTGACCTGCTGGTTGTCGATCACCTTCACATCCGTGATGAGACCCGACACGTCGGGCGCGACCTGAATGACATCGGCGCGCACGTGCCCGTCGCGCGTCCACGGCGCGAACATGTAGTAGTCGACGAGCTTCCACAACACGACCGCCGCAATCGCGACGACGATGAGCGTAAGCAGAATCTGCCCGAGAGAGAACCAGGTTTTTTTCACGAGATGAGCCGCTGCGAAACGATGACGACAACTCCCAGCACCAGAACATAGATGCCGAGATCGAAAATGGAGCGATGCCAGACGAAGCGATAAAAGCCGATGCGCGCCAGCACATTGCGGATCGCCATGTTCACGAGATAGGCGATGAACATCAGCATCAATATGGCGGGAATGAACACGCCGAGAACGTCGATTTCGCCGATCATGTGCTGCCTGCCGATGAAGGATGATTCACGAAGATCATGCCGGCTCCTCGCGCGGCGGCTGCGCCGGCGGATGCAGCGACAGACGCATGCCGACGAGCGCGTGCAGCGTGTCGCGCAGCCATTTCTCCGCGACCACGTCCTGCGACTGAACGATCGCGCGGGACGCGACCTGCGCGCTCGATTCGTCGATGCTGCGGATCAGCGCGGGCGGCACCGGCTGACGTGCCCGCCGCGCGATGCAGAGTTCGAAGTAGCGGCGCAAGGCGTCGAGCACGTCGTCGACGGAACGCTGCAATTCTTCCGGCAGCTTGCGGCGCGTGCGACGCAGATCGAGCGCATTCAACGCGACGCGAAAATCGCGAAAGCTCTCGATCGAAGGATGACGGTGCGAGTCCGTCGCGGCATGGCGCGGCAGCAGTTGCATCAGCCGGTCGAGCATGCGCGCGTAGAGATTGCGCTGATCGTCGATGACTTCCGCCGACGATGCGCTCAGCACGATATCGGCCCAGGCCGAGCGCGTGAGCCGCTCGGCGGCCAGCTCCGCGCCGAAGGGCCGCGTGGCGCGCGTCCACAGAAAAGCGAACAGCAGGCCCGCGACGCCCGCGAGATTGCTGTTGACGAACACGAAGAAGTTCGCTTCGTAGGCGCTCTGAATGCTGATGAAGGTCGCCGTGTTGACCGCGACGAGCATCGTGACGAGACTGAAGCGCGGGTTCGTCGTCAACGTGCCGATGACGAGAAACGGTCCTGCGAAGATCAGCACGAGCATGGGGAAATCATGCACGTTCGGCAGCACGACGAAGACATACAGACCGGCGAGCACCACGCTCATGCAGGTGGCCACGAAGAACTTGAAGAGCTGCGGCGCGGGCTCGTCGAGCGCGGCGAAGAAGCAGCACGACACGGCGGCGAGCGTCACGGCGCCCGCGCCGTCGTTCCAGCCCGACTGAATCCACAGCACGCATGCGACGATGATCGCGCTCACCGCGACGCTCGTCGAAAACAGCATCATGCCGCGATCGAAGTAGCGCGCGGTGCCGCCGAGGCGCCAGTGCCGGAAATGCGGCCGCCATTCGCTCGTTTCGTTGAGGATGGCCGCGCGCAAGGCGCGTATGTCCTGCCATACGTCGATGACCTGACCGAGACGCCACAGCGCATTCGACAATAGCGCGCCGTCCGCGCTCGCAAGCGCTTCGACGGAGGGTCGCATCGTCTGGATGCGCTCGCGCAATGCATCGGGCTCGCGTTCGTTCGCGACGTCCGTTTGCGGGCTCGGCATCGGCGCGCCGACCCAGGCGGCGACATCCTTGAGCAGCGTGTCGAGTCCTTCCGGATGCTGGCCGTGTTTGGCGACGAGTTCGATCAATGGATCGGCCATTGACGAAATCAGCGGCAGGAATATCTGCATGCGGCCCTGCAACGCCCGCGCGCGGCGAATGATGTCGGGCCGCGTGTGATCGTAGGTCAACTGGCTCAGCAGCAGTTCGAGACCGTTGACCGTCGCCGCGAGCCGCTGGCGCGCCGCCGAAATCGATGCGCCCGCGATATGCCCGGACAGCGTTTCGCAGGCGTAGAAGGCGGCGTCGCGAAACCATGCGTCCGTTCGTACGATGAGCGTCGGCGCGAGCCGGCTCGGAAACACCGCGCTGCCGACGATGCTCGCCACCGCGATGCCGAGCAGAATCTCCTGCGTGCGCGTGATCGCGAGATCGAACACGGCCGCGGGATTCGTCACGGCGGGCAGCGCGATCAAGGGCAGCGTGTAGCCCGCGAGCAGAAATACATAGCTGCGCGCGCTGCGGTCGAACATCGACAGATAGAGCAGGGTGCCCGTCCATAACGCGACGATCACGCTGAAGAGAAACGGCGATTCGACGAACGGCGGCACGATGAGCACCGCGCCCGCCGCGCCGATCATCGTGCCGAGCGCGCGATAGAGCGCTTTCGAGCGCGTCGCGCCCACGAACGGATTCGAGACGATATAGACGGTGGCCATCGCCCAGTACGGCCGCGGCAATTCGAGCGCGAGGCCGATATACAGCGCGATCATCGCGGCGGCGAAGGTCTTCGCGGAAAAGAGCCACTCGCGCGCGGAAGGGAAAGGCATGGCGCTATGCTCCGCGCTTTCCGGCGGGCCGGGCCGGTTTCGAGATGTCGCCGACGGCTTCGAGGGCGGCAAGCAGTTTCGCATCCGGCGACGTGCTGAACGCGTTGAGCACGCGCAGCGTCGTCTCGAGATCTTCGCGGGTCACGCCCCGCAAAAGCCGCGCGCGCAGCGTGACGAGGCGTTCTTCCATGCGCGCGGTGACGGCGCGGCCTTCGTCGGTGAGCGTGATGGTCTTCGCGCGCTTGTCCTCGGGATCTTCGTCGCGGCGCACGAGACCGGCCGCGCACAACTGATCGAGCAGCCGCACGAGCGACGGCCCTTCGATGCCGACATGTTCCGCGAGCGTCACCTGACGCACCGCCTCGCCGAGCCGGTTGGCCGTGAGCAAAGGCACGGCGCACGCTTCCGAGACGCCGTAGGACGCGAGCACGCCGTGACTCGTGCGGCGCCAGCGGCGCGCGGCCAGCACGAGCGTGCTGCTCACGGAGCGGCGCAGAGTATCGAGTTGGGTCATGCGGCGGAATTATAGACACAAGGTTATTCGTTAGCATGCTATCGAATGAGAAACTTTTCTTTCAGTTCGTAGGCGAGGGCGGGCGCGGCGTTTGCTAATGCGCCCATTTGTCGTGATATCTTTTCGGCTCGACCCCTCCCGCGCGCGCCGCCATGCCGATCACCTATCTCCGGGGCCTGACCTCGCCCAGCCGCACCGATACCTCGAACCGGCGGCTCGGCTGCGCGCTCGCCTTTGTCGCGGGCGCGGCGAACGCGGGCGGCTTTCTCGCCGTGGGGCAATACACGTCGCACATGTCGGGGCTCGTGTCCTCGATCGCCGATAACCTCGTGCTCGGCCAGGCGGCGTTCGTCTTCTCCGCGATCGGCGCGGTCGGCGCGTTTCTCGGCGGCGCGGCGACATCGGCGGTGCTCATCAACTGGGGACGGCAGCGGCGCGCGCATAGCGTGTTCGCCACGCCGCTCCTGCTCGAAGCCGCGCTGCTGCTCGTGTTCGGCGTGCTCGGCGCGAATCTGGAGACGCACCGCGTGTGGGACGTGCCGCTGACCGTCGCGCTGCTGTGCTTCGTCATGGGCCTGCAAAACGCCATGATCACGAAGATTTCGAAGGCCGAGATTCGTACGACACACGTGACGGGGCTCGTCACGGACATCGGCATCGAGATCGGCAAGAGTCTTTACTGGAACCGCGGCATCGCGCGCAGCGACGCCGGCTATGTGCGCGCGAATCACGCGCGGCTCGCGCTCCTGAGTTCGCTGTTCGGGATGTTCATGCTCGGCGGTTTCGCGGGCGCGACCGGTTTCGCGCATTTCGGTTTCGCGACGACGGTGCCGCTCGCCGCGATGCTGCTCTTGCTCGCCTTAGTCCCGCTCGCCGATGATTTCGCCGCGGGCAGGCGCCGGGGGCGGGGTTAGACGCTTTGCGCCGCCTCCGCGACGATCCAGTCGCGAAAGAGCTGCATGCCCGGAGAAAGCCGCCGCGACTTGAGCCACGTGAGCCAGTAGCCGCCGGTATGCACTTCGATATCGAACGCGCGCACCAGCAGGCCCGCCTGCAATTCCCGCACGAACATGCGCGGCGGCGCGAGCGCGACGCCCGCGCCTTGCACCGCGGCTTCCACCATCAGACGCGACGAATCGAACACGGGGCCGTTCATCGTCCACGGATCGAGACCCGCGGCTTCGAACCAGCCGCGCCAGTCGTCGGCGCGATACGAGCGCAGCAGCACTTCATTGGCGAGATCGGACGGCGCGCTCAAACGCCGCGCGATATCGGGCGCGCATAGCACGGCAAGCGGCGCATCGAGCAGCGGCGCGTTATGCGTCGCGGGCCAGGCGCCGGCGCCGAAGCGGATCGCGAAGTCCAGCCCTTCCGACGCCGGATCGACGAGATTGTTATGTGTGAGCAGCCGCAATTCGACGAACGGATGCGTCTCGCGAAACGCCCTCAGCCGCGGCATCAGCCAGCCGACCGCGAACGTGCCGACCACGCCCACCGTCAGCACTTCATGAAAATGCCCGCCTTCGAACTGCTTCAGCACCGCTTCGATGCGGCCGAACGCATCGCTCAGCACGGGCAACAGCGCGCGGCCTTCATCGGTCACATTCAACCCGCGCGGCAGGCGCCTGAAAAGCGGCGTGCCGAGCCGCTCTTCGAGCGCGCGCACTTGCTGGCTGACGGCCGCCTGCGTGACGTTCAGTTCCTGCGCGGCGCGCGTGAAGCTCAGATGCCGCGCCGAGGCTTCGAAAGCGCGCAACGCATTCAGGGGTAGATGAGGGCGCATGGCTCGCATAAGATTTTCTATTGCCTGCGGTAAATTATCCTCGATTGTCGACGACGCCAAAAGAGCGGATATTTCGCTTCGTTTCAATCATGCAAACCAGAACGAAGGATCAAGACCATGAAGTGTCGTGCGCTGAGTGTGTTGGCGGCAGCCATTTTTTCTTTTGGCGCGATGTCGGGCGCTGCGTTTTCACACGATGCGGCGAGCATCCGATCGACGGTCGATGAAACCATCAGGCCGTTGATGGCCTTGCACGGCATTGCGGGCATGGCGGTAGGCGTCGTCGTGGATGGCCAGCCCTATGTGTTCGACTACGGCGTGGCGTCGAAGGCGACGCATGCGCCCGTCACGCGCGATACGCTCTTCGAGATCGGCTCGGTCAGCAAGACGTTCACCGCGACGCTCGCGTCGTATGCGCAAACGCAGGGCGATCTCTCGCTGACCGATCCCGTGAGCAAGTATCTGCCGGCGCTCGGCGGCAGCGCGTTCGGCAAGGTCACGCTGCTGAATCTCGGCACGCACACGCCGGGCGGTCTGCCGCTGCAAGTGCCCGACGACATTCACGACAACAATCAGTTGATGCGGTACTTCAGCGCATGGCGTCCCATGCAGCCGCCCGGCACGATCCGCACGTACGCGAATCCGGGCATCGGCACGCTCGGGCTGATCACCGCGAAGAGCATGCGGCAGGATTTCGATGCGCTGATGCAAACGCGGCTCTTTCCGGCGCTCGGCCTGAAGCACAGTTATATGCAGGTGCCCGCATCGAAGCAGCGCGACTATGCGCAAGGCTATGCGAAGAACGACACGCCGATTCGCATGAAGGGCGGCGTGCTGTCGTCCGAAGCCTACGGCGTGAGAACGACGGCAGTGGACATGACGCGCTTCTTGCAGATCAACATGAACATGGTGCACATCGATCCGGCGTTCCAGCGCGCCGTCGACGCGACGCATACCGGCTATTTCCAGGCGGGACCGATGACGCAGGATCTCATCTGGGAGCAGTATCCGTATCCGGTCGCGCTGCAAGCGCTGCTCGACGGCAACGCGCAGGCGATGATCATGAACGCGACGCCCGTCACGCGCATCGATCCGCCGCAGCCGCCGCGCGACGATGTGTGGATCAACAAGACCGGCTCGACCAACGGCTTCGGCACGTATATCGCGTTCGTGCCGAAGGCGCGCGTGGGCATCGTGATGCTGGCCAATCGCAACATCCCGAACGAGGAGCGCGTGAAGGCGGCGTATGCGATCATCACGTCGCTAACGGGCAGCCGATAACGAACTCACGCGATGCGCATCGATCCCTATAGTCTCGAACTCTTCATCTCGGTCGTCGAAGAAGGATCGATCGCGCGCGCCGCGAGCCGCAGTCATATCGCGCCTTCGGCGTTGAGCCGGCGTATCGCGGATCTCGAAGCGGCCATCGGCGTGGCGCTTTTGATCCGCTCGCCTTCCGGCGTGCAGCCGACCGAAGCGGGAAGGCACGCCTATGCGAGCGCGCGGTCCATACACGGCCAGCTCGACAGCATGGCGCGCGAAGTCCAGTCGATGAGCGGGCAGATCGCGGGCGTCGTGCGCCTGCACGCGAATGCGTCGGCGATCGTGGGCTTCCTGCCCGAGCGGCTGACGGGCTTCAAGGCGCGTTATCCGCTCGTCGAGATCGCGTTGACCGAGCAGATCAGCGATGAAGTCATTCGCGCGTGTCTGGATGATCGCGCGGATGTCGGCATATCGGCGAGCGGCAAGACGCCTCCGGGCATCGAATCATGGCGCTTCGCCGACGATCCGCTCATGGTCGTGCTGCCGCCCGGTCACGACCTCGCGCAAGCGGAGACATTGAGCTTCGCCGAAGTCACGCGCTTTGCGCTCGTCGCGCTGCAGGCGGGCGGATCGCTCGATCAGACCTTGAAGGAACATGCCGATGCCGCGCGCCTGCCGCTCAACGTGGCCGTCACCGTGAACAGCTTCGACGCGCAATGCCGCATGGTCGAAGCGGGCCTCGGCATCGGCATCGTGCCGACGAGCGCGGCCTCCGCCTTCGCGGGTTCGCGCAATTTCGTGCGCGTGCCGTTGCGCGAAAGCTGGGGCAGCGGCCGCCGCCTCCATGTGCATGCGCCGCGCAAGTCGTCGCGGCTCAAGGCGGTGCAGGCGCTGATCGATGCGCTCATCGAAGGCAAGGGTTAACGCGGACATCGTCTCCCGCGATGGCCCATGTGCCGAACGAACACTGTTGCACGCGGGCCCGAACGTCTAGATTGGCAGCCAGGGAGAATTGCAATGGCCAATCTGGAAATAAGCGGGCGAATCCTGTTTCTGTGCGCGGACCCGTCGAAAGTCGAGCGCCAGCTTTCGGGCATCGACCTCAGACCCGATGAAGCGGGCGCATTGCGCGACGATGTCTCCACCGACGAGATCACGCCGATCGGCGTGCTTACGCGCTTCGACGAACGCCTCGGTCAGTGTCCGTATGTCGGCTTTCATGCGGGCGGGCGCAATCCTGTCGGCACCGATGCCGTGCGCGCGGGCCGCTTTCAGGTGACGGTCGCGGGCAATCGCTATGGCAAAGGCTCCTCGCGCGAACATAGCCCGCTCGCGGAATATCACGCGGGCATTCGCCTCGTCATCGCACGCAGCTTCGAGCGGATCTACCGGCAAAACGCGGACAATCTCGGCCTCTTCACCTCGACGGATTTCGGCCTGATCGAACGTATCCGGCGCGGCGAATCGATCGACGTGGAAGAACTCGTCGCGGGCCGCGATCCGCTTGCCGCCACGATCCTGAAGAGCGGTGGCCTGCTGCGATACGGGCAGTTGCATATGCAGCGCGTCAGCATCGAGCCGGTATCGGGCGATGACGCGCCGCGCACGCTCGTCGAAAAGATTCTCGCGCGCCATGCATTGACGACCGGTGTGACGAACGCGGCGCTCGAACCGGGTAACGGCATCTTCGTGCGCGCGGACTGGCGTTTCATCCACGAGTACTACACGGGCATGGCCGCGCACATGCTGCACGCAACGTTCGGCCGTCCTCTGACGCTCTACGAACCGCATGGCGTGCTCGCGTTCGAGGATCATCTTTCGTATTCGCATCGCAGCGAACTGCATGTGAAGCATGGCCTGCTGCCGAACGTGCGTGAACTGTCGGCGGCGCATCGCGCCTTCGCGCATGACTATGGCGTGCGCAATCACGGCTATCTGAGCGAGACGGAAAGCGAGCTCGACGAAGGTTCGGAAGGCATCTCGCACGCGATGATGGCCGAGCGTTACGCACGGCCGGGGCAGGTTGTCGTCGGCACGGATTCGCATACGCCGCATAGCGGTGCGCTCGGTTGCGTCGCGTTCGGCGTCGGCACGACCGACATGGCCAATGCGTTCGTGACGGGCGCGGTGCGCATGACGGTGCCGCAATCGTTGCGCATCGAATTGCATGGGCCGGTTCCGGCGGGCGTGACGGCGAAGGACATCGTGCTGCATCTGCTCGCCGATGCGCGCATCCGCGCGGGCGCGGGTGTCGGCAAGGTGTTCGAGTTCGCGGGCTCGGCCATCGCGAGCCTTTCCACCGACGAGCGCACGACGCTCACCAACATGACCGCCGAGCTTGGCGGCTTCACCGGCATCGTCGCGCCCGACGAAGAAACCGTGCGCTTTCTGAAGGAACGGCGCGGCATCGACTTCACGATCGAGCCGTGGATGAAGAGCGACGAAGGCGCGCGTTACGCCGATGTGATCGCGATCGATTGCGCGCAACTTACGCCGATGCTCGCCGCGCCCGGCGATCCGGGCAACGGCATTGCGCTTCACGCGCTGGATGAGAGGCCGCGCATCGATATCGCCTACGGCGGCTCGTGCACGGCGGGCAAGCGCGAAGACTTCGATCACTATCACGACGTGCTGGCATGGGCCGCCGAACGCGGATTGCGCGTGCCGGATCACGTCAAGCTGTATCTGCAGTTCGGCACGCAGGACGTGCGCGACTATTGCATCGCGCAAGGCTATGTCGATGCATTCGAGCGCGTCGGCGCGATTCTGCTTCAGCCTTCGTGCGGCGCGTGCGCGAACTGCGGGCCGGGTTCATCGACGGACACGCGGCAGGTCACGATCAGCGCGATCAATCGAAATTTTCCGGGCCGCTCGGGTCCGGGCAAAGTGTGGCTCGCGAGCCCGCCGACGGTCGCGGCAAGCGCACTGCTCGGCAGCGTCGGATCGTTCGCGGAGTTGCGGGCGCGCTTCACGAAGTAAGCACGACCGGGCCGCCTTCGATGCGGCATCGGCATAACTAAAGGAGACAGCAATGGCTATCATGCAGGGCACTTCGAGTCTGCACGACGCCGCCGGCCGCACGCTAACGGACGCTCCGGCGATCGCGAACACAGAGGACACGGCGGGCATCTCGGCGCGCCTCGACCGGCTTCCCGCGACGCGCGCGGTATGGAAGCTCATCTTTCTCCTGAGCCTCGGCTTTTTCTTCGAGCTTTACGATCTGCTCTTCACGGGCTATATCGCGCCGGGGCTCGTGAAAAGCGGCATTCTCACGTCGACGACAGCGGGCCTGTTCGGCACGACAGGCATCGCGAGTTTCATCGCCGCACTGTTCTGCGGGCTTTTCATCGGCACGATCGCGTGCGGCTTTCTCGCGGACCGTTACGGACGCCGCGCGATCTTCACCTACTCGCTGCTGTGGTACGTCGCCGCCAATACGGTGATGGCGTTTCAGGACACCGCGCTATGGCTCAACTTCTGGCGCTTCGTGTCGGGACTCGGCATCGGCGTGGAACTCGTGACGATCGGTACGTACATGTCGGAGCTTGCCCCGAAACATCTGCGTGGCAGAGCCTTCGCGGTGTGTCAGGCGATCGGCTTTTCCGCCGTGCCCGTGGTCGCATTTCTTTCGTATCTGCTCGTGCCGCACGCGCCGTTCGGTTTCGACGGCTGGCGCTGGGTCGCGCTGGCCGGCGGCGTCAGTGCGCTTTTCGTCTGGTACTTTCGCCGCAATCTGCCGGAAAGCCCGCGCTGGCTCGCAAGCAAAGGCCGCGTCGATGAAGCCGATGCCGTCCTGCGCCGTCTCGAAGATCAGGTCTCGCGGCAATACGGCAAGCCGCTGCCCGCGCCGGGTCCGTCCGATCCGATCGCGAAGAAGGCCGGTTTCGCCGATATGTGGAAGCCGCCATATCGCAAGCGCACGCTGATGCTGATCGTCTTTCATATCTTCCAGACGGTCGGCTTTTATGGCTTCGCGAACTGGGTGCCGACCTTGCTCGTGAAACAGGGCGTGACGGTTACGTCGAGCCTGCTTTATACGACCGTGATCGGATTGGCCGCGCCCATCGGTCCGCTGCTCGGCTACTGGATCGCGGACCGGTTCGAGCGCAAGCATGTGATCGTCTTCATGGCGGGTGTGAATATCGTCGCGGGCCTGCTGTTCAGCCAGGCGGGCGGTCCCATGACGATCGTCGCGCTCGGCGTCATGCTCACGCTCGCGGGCAATATCATCTCGTTCACGTATCACACGTATCAGCAGGAGCTTTATCCGACGACGATCCGCGCGCGCGCCGTCGGCTTTGTCTATTCGTGGAGCCGGCTCTCGGCCGTGTTCAGTTCGTTCGCGATCGCGTTCGTGCTGAAAGAGGCGGGCGTGACGGGCGTATTCGGCTTCATCGCGGGCGCGATGCTGCTCGTGATGTTATCGATCGGCTTGATGGGCCCGCGCACGCTCGGCAAATCGCTCGAAAGCATTTCGCATTGACTCGGCTAACCGCCGCACGCGTGAATCAGGAACTGCTGCACGGCGGTCGCGGGGGCGTCCAGCACGGCGCCCTTGCGCCAGATCATGCCCGCTTCCATATGAGGAATGGCGTCGTTCACGGGCCGCGCTTCGATGCGCTTGCCTTCGAGCGACCAGGGCCTAAACACCATGTCCGATAGCACGGTGACGCCGAAGCCATGCGCCACCAGTCCACGCAGCGCCTCCATCGAACTCGTGCGAAACGCGATGTTCGGTGCGAGGCGCTTCTTATGCCAGTAGCGCATCGTCGATTGCTCGCCTTCATCGACGGTAATCAGGATGTACGGATGCGCGGCGATATCTTTCAGCGACACGGCGTGCTGCTGCGCGAGCGGATGCGTCGGCGCGACCCACAACTGGCGTCGCGAGCGCATCAATACCTGACTGTCGAAACGCTCCGGACGCTGCAGATTCGATAAGAGCACGACGCCTATATCGACCTCGCCGTTTGCAACAGCCGTTTCGATATCGGCGCGCTCCATGTCGCGCAAGTCGAAATCGATGAACGGATACGTCGCACGAAAGCGCGCGAGCAACTCCGGCAAAAAATACCCGAGCACCGTATATGACGCGGCAATGCGTGCCACGCCGCGCATGTCGTGCGAGCGAAAGCGCGGCTGATGCATGGCGTCGCGCGCGGCGTCGAGCACGCGGCGCGCGTGGTGATGAAAGTCCTGACCATCGGGCGTCAGCGCGACGCCTTGCGGCATGCGTTCGAACAACTTCGTGCCGAGCGCGCTTTCCAGCGCCAGCACCGCGTTCGTGATCGCGGATTGCGACACGTGCTCGTTGGCCGCCGCCATCGAAAACTGGCCGGTTTGCGCGGCGGCCACGAAATAGCGCAACTGGCGAAGCGTGAGATCGAAGGCCATCTGATTTTCGAATACCAGAGTTGTTTATTCGTGATTTTACGATAGCGGTTCAGCTTTCTATACTGCGCAAAAAACAATGCCCCGAACCTGGAGACACGCCCCTCATGAACGCACCCGATCGCGCCGCGCTGGCCGCAGCAACCGATGTTTCCCTAGACGATAAATACACGCTGGAGAAAGGCCGCGTCTATATCAGCGGCACGCAGGCGCTCGTGCGCCTGCCGATGCTGCAAAAAGCGCGCGACCGCCGTGCCGGACTGAATACGGCGGGCTTCATTTCGGGCTATCGCGGCTCGCCGCTCGGCGCGCTCGATCAGTCGCTCTGGAAGGCGAAGCAGCACCTGAAAGACAACGACATCGTGTTTCAGCCGGGCGTGAACGAAGATCTCGCGGCGACGTCAATCTGGGGCACGCAGCAGGTGAATCTGTGGCCGGGCGCGACGCGCGACGGCGTGTTCGGCATGTGGTACGGCAAGGGGCCGGGCGTGGATCGCACGGGCGATGTGTTCAAGCACGCCAACTCTGCCGGCACTGATAAGCACGGCGGCGTGCTCGTGCTCGCGGGCGACGACCACGCGGCGAAGTCATCGTCGGTGGCGCATCAGTCGGATCATGCGTTCATCGCGGCGGGCATTCCGGTGCTGTATCCGTCGAACGTGCAGGAATATCTCGATTACGGTCTGCATGGCTGGGCCATGAGCCGTTACTCTGGCCTGTGGGTCGCGATGAAATGCGTGACCGACGTGGTCGAATCGACGGCGTCGATCGATCTCGATCCGGACCGCGTGGAGATCGTCACGCCGGCCGATTACGCGATGCCCGCGGAAGGTCTCAACATTCGCTGGCCCGATTCGCCCCTCGCACAGGAAGCGCGCCTGCTCGACGAGAAGTGGTACGCCGCGCTGGCCTATGTGCGCGCGAACAAGCTCAATCGCGTGGTGCTCGATTCGGACAAGCCGCGCTTTGGCATCATCACGGCGGGCAAGGCGTATCTCGACGTGCGTCAGGCGCTCGTCGATCTCGGCCTCGACGATGAAACGTGCGCGCAGATCGGTCTGCGCGTGTTGAAGGTAGGCTGTGTGTGGCCGCTCGATGCACAGGACGCGCGCGCATTCGCGACGGGTCTCGAAGAAATTCTGGTCGTCGAAGAGAAGCGGCAGATTCTCGAATATGCGCTGAAGGAAGAGCTGTACAACTGGCGCGAGGACGTGCGCCCGCGCATCTACGGCAAGTTCGACGAACGCGACAATGAAGGCGGCGAATGGTCCGTGCCGCGCGGCGACTGGCTTTTGCCCGCGCATTACGAGCTGTCGCCCGCGCTGATCGCAAAGGCCATCGCCCGCCGTCTCGCGCGCGCGGATCTTCCCGCCGACGTGCGCGCCCGCATGCTGGCGCGCGTCGAAACCATCGAGGCGAAAGAACGTGAAGCGGTGAAGCCGCGCGTCGATGTCGAGCGCAAGCCGTGGTTCTGCTCGGGCTGCCCGCACAACACGTCGACGCGCGTGCCCGAAGGCTCGCGCGCGCTCGCGGGCATCGGCTGCCATTACATGTCGATGTGGATGGACCGCAAGACCGAAACCTTCAGCCAGATGGGCGGCGAGGGCGTCGCGTGGATCGGACAGATGCATTTTTCCGGCGACAAGCACGTCTTCGTCAATCTCGGCGACGGCACGTACTTTCATTCGGGCCTGCTCGCGGTGCGCGCGGCGATCGCGGCGAACGCGAACATCACCTACAAGATTCTTTATAACGACGCTGTCGCGATGACAGGCGGCCAGCCCGTCGACGGCGTGCTGACCGTGCCGCAGATCGCGCATCAGGTCTATGCGGAAGGCGCGAAACGCATTGTCATCGTCACGGACGAGCCGCAGAAGTACGATGCGGGCGTCGCATTGCCGGACGGCGTGAATGTGCATCATCGCGACGAGCTCGACCGCATTCAGCGCGAGTTGCGCGATACGCAAGGCACGACGATCCTCATCTACGATCAGACCTGCGCGACGGAGAAGCGCCGCCGCCGCAAACGCGGAACGTATCCCGACCCGGCGCGCCGCGCGTTCATCAACGATGCCGTGTGCGAAGGCTGCGGCGACTGCTCGGTGCAGTCGAACTGCCTGTCCGTCGAGCCGATGGACACGCCGCTCGGCACGAAGCGCAAGATCAATCAGTCGTCGTGCAACAAGGACTTTTCGTGCGTGAAAGGCTTCTGCCCGAGCTTCGTGACGGCCGAAGGCGCGCAGGTTCGCAAGCCCCGGGCGTCGAAGGAAACCAAGCCCGACTTCGACAAGCTGCCGTCGCCTTCATTGCCCGCGCTCTCGAAGCCTTACGGCATTCTCGTGACGGGCGTGGGCGGCACGGGCGTCGTGACGATCGGTGGATTGATCGGCATGGCGGCGCATATCGAGCGCAAGGGCGTCACGGTGCTGGACATGGCAGGCCTCGCGCAGAAGGGCGGCGCGGTGCTGAGTCATGTGCAGATCGCGCCGGAGCCTCGCGCCCTGCACGCCACGCGTATCGCGACGGGCGAAGCGCGGCTCGTGATCGGTTGCGATGCGATCGTGTCGGCTTCCAACGACGTGCTCTCGCGCACCCGCAACGGCGTGACGCAGGCGGCGATCAACAGCGGCGCGACGCCGACCGCCGGTTTCGTCACGGACGCGAACTGGACCTTTCCGGCCGCGCAGACGGAGCAGGCGTTGCAGGACAGCATCGGCGCGGGCTGCGCATTCATCGACGCCAACGCGCTCGCGCTCAAACTGCTCGGCGACACGATCTATTCGAATCCGCTGCTGCTGGGCTTTGCATGGCAGAAGGGCTGGCTGCCGCTCGAACTCGCGAGCCTGAAGCGCGCGATCGAACTGAACAATGTTGCCGTCGAGAAGAACGTGCTCGCGTTCAACTGGGGACGATTCGTCGCCCAGCATGGCGTGGGCGAGCTCATCAAGCCCGCGCAACATGCGATCGTGATGAAGATGCCCGAGTCGCTGGAAAACGTGATTGCGACGCGTGAGACCTTGCTCACGGCGTATCAAAGCGAAGCGTATGCGCGTTCGTATCGCAGCGTGGTCGAACGTATGCGCGAGAAAGAGAAGTCGTTGAACCCGAAGCTGCCGTTGACGCGCGCGGTGGCAAAGAATCTCGCGAAGCTCATGGCCTATAAGGACGAGTACGAAGTCGCGCGCCTCTATGCCGATCCCGCCTATCTCGACAAGCTACGCGAACAGTTCGAAGGCGAGCCGGGCCGCGATTACAAGCTCATGTTCCATCTTGCGCCGCCGCTCTTCGCCAAGCATGACGAGCACGGCCATCTCGTGAAGCAGCGCTTCGGCGCGTGGATGCTGCCCGCATTCCGCGTGCTCGCGAAGATGAAGGGCTTGCGCGGCACGTCGCTCGACGTGTTCGGCAAGACGGAAGAGCGCCGCACGGAGCGCGCGATGATCGCGGATTACATCGCGCTCGTCGACGAATTCTGCGCGACGCTCGATGCCGACCGCTTCGACACCGCGCTGCAACTCGCGAAGCTGCCCGACGAAATCCGCGGTTTCGGCCACGTGAAGGCGCGCAACATGGCGGCGGTTGCAAGCAAGCGCGAGCGTCTGATCGGACGTTATCGCGCGCCGGTGGAGCTGGCGGCGACGGCCTGAGCGCCGTACACCTCGCGGGCGGCGGCGCGCAACGCATCGACCATGACTTCCGTGGCCGGCGTGAAGAGCCGGTCCGCCCGCGTGACGATGCCGAAGTCGTCCATCTGGCAATCCATCGGCAGCGGCAGCATGTCGACGATGCCATGCCGCGCGTAATACAGCGCGACGTCTTCCGCCACGACGGCGATCATGTCGCTTTGTTCCAGCACTTGCGTGATGAAGAGAATCGCCGCCGTCTCGACGACATTCGACGGCGGCGCGAGGCTCGCGCGCTGGAACATCAGTTCGAAGCGATGCCGCAACACGCTGCCCGCGGGCGGCACGAGCCACGCCGCATCGCGCACGTCGCTCAATGTGAGCGCCTTCTCCTTCAGCAACGGATGCCCCGCGCGCACGACCGCGCGCACCGGCTCGCCCGCAAGCTGCTCGTAACGCAGCCGCACCTTGTCATGCTCGACCGAGAGCCGGCCGATGACGATATCGAGCTTTTCCTGCGCGAGCCGTTCGAGCAGCACGTTGCTCGTATCGATCTCGACGGAAATGCGGATATCCGCATGCGCGCGCTTCACGGCGGCGACGGCGGCGGGCAAAAGCCGCACGCCCGGCGACGTGATCGCGCCGAGCGCCACATGTCCGAGCCGTCCCGACGCAAGCGCGACGAGTTCTTCCTGAGCCTGATCCAGACTGCCGAGCACGGCGCGCGCGTGACGGATCATCGCGTCGCCATACAACGTCGCGCGCACGCCGCGCGGTTCGCGCTCGAATAGCGCCACGCCGAGCGTTTCTTCCAGCTCGCGCAAGAGCTTCGACGCGGCGGGCTGCGTCATGTTCAGCACGGCCGCCGCGCGATGAATATTGCCTTCTTCCGCCAGCGCGACGATCAGCAGAAGCTGCCGCGTCTTCAGGCGATTGCGCACATACCAGGGACTGGGATTCAGCATGTAGGGGTTTATACGAATGCTGGTTTGTATATCGATAACGTCCAACTTTTCATTAGTCCATTATCTCGCGGCCTTTTAGACTTCGCCAAATCGAATTTTTGACGGGGATGAAACCGATGGCCGCATCGAAGCCCAAGCTGCGCTCCGCGCAATGGTTCGGCACCAACGACAAGAACGGCTTCATGTATCGAAGCTGGATGAAGAACCAGGGCATTCCGGATCACGAGTTCGATGGCCGGCCGGTCATCGGCATTTGCAATACGTGGTCCGAGCTCACACCGTGCAACGCGCACTTTCGCAAGATCGCGGAGCACGTGAAGCGCGGCGTCTATGAAGCGGGCGG
Source organism: Caballeronia sp. PC1 (assembly GCF_021353155.1). Taxonomy (NCBI): domain Bacteria; kingdom Pseudomonadati; phylum Pseudomonadota; class Betaproteobacteria; order Burkholderiales; family Burkholderiaceae; genus Caballeronia; species Caballeronia sp. PC1. Next base: position 1,766,885 of record NZ_JAJUBH010000003.1, on the reverse strand, counting down.
CTTTCCCGTCGAGTTTCCGGTGTTCTCCAACGGCGAATCGAATCTGCGGCCGACGGCGATGCTTACGCGCAATCTCGCCGCGATGGACGTCGAGGAAGCGATTCGCGGCAATCCCATCGACGCGGTCGTGCTGCTCACCGGTTGCGACAAGACCACGCCCGCGCTCCTGATGGGCGCGGCAAGCTGCGACGTTCCCGCGATCGTCGTGACGGGCGGCCCGATGCTCAACGGCAAGCTCGACGGCAAGAACATCGGCTCGGGCACGGCGGTGTGGCAACTGCATGAGTCGCTGAAGGCCGGCGAGATCGACCTGCATCAGTTTCTTTCCGCCGAAGCGGGCATGTCGCGCTCGGCAGGCACCTGCAACACGATGGGCACCGCGTCCACGATGGCCTGCATGGCCGAAGCGCTCGGCACGTCGCTGCCGCACAATGCCGCGATTCCCGCCGTCGATTCGCGCCGCTACGTGCTGGCGCATATGTCGGGCATTCGCATCGTGGAGATGGCGCTCGAAGGGCTGACGCTCTCGAAGATTCTCACGCGCGAGGCGTTCGAAAACGCGATCCGCACGAACGCCGCGATCGGCGGCTCGACCAACGCGGTCATTCACCTGAAGGCGATCGCGGGGCGCATCGGCGTGCCGCTCGAACTGGAAGACTGGACGCGCATCGGCCGCGACACGCCCACCATCGTCGATCTGATGCCCTCGGGCCGCTTCCTCATGGAAGAGTTCTATTACGCAGGCGGCCTGCCTGCCGTGCTGCGGCGTCTGGGCGAAGCCAACCTGATTCCGCATCCGGATGCCCTCACGGTGAACGGCAAGTCGCTGTGGGAGAACGTGAAGAGCGCGCCTATTACGGATAACGAAGTAATACGTACGCTCGACAATCCGTTGATCGACGATGGCGGCATTCGCATTCTGCGCGGCAATCTCGCGCCGCGCGGCGCGGTGCTGAAGCCTTCCGCGGCGAGTCCCGAGTTGCTCAGGCATCGCGGCCGCGCGGTCGTGTTCGAGAACCTGGAGCACTACAAAGAGCGCATCGTCGACGAATCGCTCGATGTCGACAAGCACTCCGTGCTCGTGTTGAAGAACTGCGGGCCGAAGGGTTATCCCGGCATGGCCGAAGTCGGCAACATGGGCCTGCCGCCCAAGCTGCTGCGTCAGGGCGTGAAGGACATGGTGCGCATCTCGGACGCACGCATGAGCGGCACCGCTTACGGCACGGTGGTGCTGCACGTCGCGCCGGAAGCGGCGGCGGGCGGGCCGCTTGCGGCAGTGCGTGACGGCGACTGGATCGAGCTCGACTGCGATGCCGGCACGCTTCATCTCGACATCAGCGATGAAGAACTCGCGCGCCGCATGAGCGATCGCGAGCCGCCGCGCAAGCACGGCGAGGGCGGCTATCAGCGGCTTTATGTCGATCACGTTCTGCAGGCGGACGAAGGCTGCGACCTCGACTTTCTCGTCGGCAAGCGCGGCGCGGCCGTGCCCCGGCATTCGCATTGAAAACTCCCAAAAGAACCTGAGAGCGTTGTTATCGTGCGCGTCGCATGGCTAAATCGAGGACTCTTGAAACGAACCGGCACGCCGATGCCGGTCGAGATTGCAGATAAATAGGAAACCCTATGAATTCGAAAAACGCGGCCGCGCTGGAACGCACCGCACCCGGGACGGATCGCGCGATCGATCATCCGGACGCGAGCGAGCGCCGCATCATCGGATTGCTGGTGCGCAAGCTGTTGCCGTTTCTCGCGTTGATCTACGTGGTGGCCTACATCGACCGCACGGTGGTCGGCTTTGCCAAGCTGCATATGAACGCCGCGGTGGGCTTGAGCGACGCCGCGTATGGCCTCGGTGCGGGCCTCTTTTTCATCGGCTATTTCCTGTGCGAGGTGCCGAGCAATCTCGCGCTGGAGCGCTTTGGCGTGCGCGTGTGGTTCGCGCGCATTCTCGCGACGTGGGGCGTGATCACGATGGCGATGGCGCTCACGCGCGGCCCGATGAGCTTCTATGCGCTGCGCTTTCTGCTCGGCGCGGCGGAGGCGGGGCTGTATCCGGGCATCCTGTATTACTTCACGAAGTGGTTTCCGCTGCGTCAGCGTGCGCGCATCATCGGCTTGCTGATGCTGGCGCAGCCGATCTCCGGCATCGTCACCGGGCCGGTCGCCGGCTGGCTGCTGTCGACGCATGGGGTCTTCGGCATGTCGAACTGGCAGACCTTGTTCGTCGTGAGCGGCCTGCCCGCCGTGCTGCTCGCGCTGCCGACCTTGCGCGTGCTGCCCGAGTCGCCCGAGCATGCGCGCTGGCTCGCGCCGGCGGATCGCGCGTGGATCGAGCGCAAGCTGGCCGAGGACCGCGCAGCCTACGCGCTGAAGGCGCACGGCAATCCGCTCGCGGCGCTGAAGGACGGGCGCGTGCTGCTGCTCGCGTTGCTGTTCCTGCCGTTTCCGCTCGCGATTTACGGTCTTTCGCTGTGGCTTCCGACGATCATCAAGAGCTTCGGCGTCACCGATTCGATGACGGGCCTGCTCTCCGCCGTGCCGTATCTCTTCGCCGTAGTCGGGCTGTGCATCGTGCCGCGTCACTCCGACAGGAAGCGCGAGCGCTATGGCCATATCGTGGCGGTGACGAGCTTCGGCGCATTGATGCTGGCGGGCAGCGCATGGGCGGGCAGCGCGCCGTTGCAGTTCGCGTTCATCTGCCTCGCCGCGTTCTCGCTGTATGCGATTCAGCCGGTCGTGTGGGCGTTGCCGGGGCAATTCCTGACCGGCGCGAGCGCGGCCGTCGGTATCGCGACGATCAATTCCATCGGCAATCTCGGCGGCTATTTCGGGCCCGCGGGCATCGGCTTCATCAAGGATCGCACGGGCCATCTCGCGGACGGCCTCTACTTTCTGGCGGCGATGCTGTTCGTGGCGGTCGTCGTCACCTTCGTCGTGCGCCGCGCGCTCGACCGGCCGCGCGCCCGATGAACCCATGAGATTCCCATTCAATTCACTCTGGACGCCAGCATGACGAGCCTCGCCCATCCACGCTATCGCGGCATCTTCCCGGTCGTGCCGACGACCTTCACCGAATCCGGCGAGCTCGATCTGGAAAGCCAGAAGCGCGCAGTCGATTTCATGATCGATGCAGGCTCGGACGGCCTCGCGATTCTCGCGAATTTCTCCGAGCAGTTCTCGCTCGCCGACGATGAACGCGACACGCTCACGCGCGTCATTCTCGAACACGTCGCGGGCCGCGTACCGGTAATCGTCACGACGTCGCACTACGGCACGCGCGTGTGCATCGAGCGCAGCCGGCGCGCGCAGGAACTCGGCGCCGCGATGGTCATGGCCATGCCGCCTTATCACGGCGCGACGTTCCGCGTGCCCGAAGCCGCGATTTACGCGTTCTACGCGCGTCTTTCGGATGCCCTGACCATTCCGATCATGATCCAGGACGCACCGGCCGCGGGCACGCCGCTGTCCGCGCCGTTTCTTGCCCGCATGGCTCGCGAGATCGAGCAGGTGTCGTACTTCAAGATCGAAACGCCGGGCGCGGCGAACAAGCTGCGCGAGCTGATTCAACTCGGCGGCGAGGCGATCGAAGGACCGTGGGATGGCGAAGAAGCGATCACGCTGCTCGCCGATCTCAACGCGGGCGCGACCGGTTCGATGACAGGCGGTGGCTTCCCCGATGGCATTCGTCCGATCATCGAAGCGCATCGCAACGGGCGCATCGACGAAGCGTTCGCGCTGTATCAGCGCTGGCTTCCGCTCATCAATCACGAGAACCGGCAGGCGGGCCTGCTCGCGGCGAAGGCGCTGATGAAGGAGGGCGGCGTGATCGCATGCGATGCGCCGCGTCATCCGCTGCCCGCGATGGGCCGCGAAACGCGCGATGAGCTGATCGCCATTGCGCGACGTCTCGATCCGCTGGTGTTGCGCTGGGCGCGATAGCGTTATCGTGAACGCTCGCCCACCCAATCGGAGACAAGGAGGCATCGCATGAATACGGTCTATAAACTCGGCGTCGTCGGCATCGGCAAGATTGCGCGTGACCAGCATCTGCCCGCGATCGCGGCGCAGCAGGGATTCGAACTCGTCGCGTGCGCGAGCCGGAACGCGAGCGTCGAAGGCGTGCGCAATTACGAGGATATCGGCGCGCTGCTCGCCGCCGAACCATCGCTCGACGCGATCTCGCTCTGTGCGCCGCCGCAAGTGCGCTATGAGCAGGCATTGGCCGCGCTCGAAGCGGGCAAGCACGTCATGCTGGAAAAACCGCCGGGCGCGAGCGTGAGCGAGGTCGTCGCCTTGCATGACATCGCGCGTGCGCGCGGCTGCACGCTGTTCGCGTCGTGGCATTCGCGGGCGGCAAGCGCGGTGGAGCCCGCGCGCGCGTGGCTCGCATCGAAGGAGGCGGGCGCTCTGCGTTCGGTCGAGGTGCGCTGGAAGGAAGACGTGCACCGCTGGCATCCGGGCCAGCAATGGATCTGGGAGCCGGGCGGTCTCGGCGTGTTCGATCCGGGCATCAACGCGCTCTCGATCGTCACGCGCATCCTGCCGCATGAAGTGGCGTTGCGCGCGGCCACGCTCACTACGCCGAGCGATACGTCCACGCCCATCGCGGCGGAACTCGATTGCGTCGCGACCAACGGTGCGCCCGTGCGCGCGGTGTTCGACTGGCGTCACGGCCCCGTCGAGGAATGGGACATCGATATCGAAACCGACGCAGGCCGCCTCTCGATGCGCGAAGGCGGCAAGCGCTTGTCGATCGCGGGCAAGGACATCGTGCTTCCGGCAGAGCGCGAATATCCCGCGCTGTACGAGCGTTTTCACGAACTCGTCGCAACCAAGCAGAGCGACGTCGATGTACGGCCGCTCGCCCTCGTTGCCGATGCGTTTCTCACAGGACGTCCTATCGAAACCGAGCCGTTCGGGCGTTAGCAGCACCCGCATCATCTACACAAAAGCCAACACAAGGAGACATACGACATGACCAGCACTTTCCGCCGCCTGACCCTGCGCGCCATGATGGCCGCGATGATCGCCGGGCCTTTCGCGATGCACGGCGCGGCGCAAGCCGACGAGCCGCTCAAGATCGGCTTTCTCGTGAAGATGCCCGAACAGGCGTGGTTCATCAACGAACAGAAGGCCTCGACGGCGCTCGGGCAGAAGGAGAACTTCACGTCCGTGAACATCGGCACGCCGGACGGCGAGAAAGTGCTGGCCGCTATCGACAATCTCGGCGCTCAAGGTGCGCAGGGCTTCGTGATCTGCGCACCCGACGTGCGCCTCGGACCGGCGATTCAGGCGCGCGCGAAGCGCTACAACATGAAGTTCGTATCCGTCGACGATCAGCTCGTCGATACATCCGGCAAGCCGCTTTCGAACGTGCCGCATCTGGGCATGTCCGCCTTCAAGATCGGCAATCAGGTCGGCGATGCCATCGCGGGCGAGATGAAGCGCCGCGGCTGGAAGCCGGAGGAAGTGGGCGCGTTGCGCATCACCGATTACGAACTGCCGACCGCGAAGCTGCGCACCGACGGCGCCACGCAAGCGCTGATCGCGGGCGGCTTCAAGAAGGAGAACATCTTCGATGCGCCGCAAAAGACCACCGACGACGAAGGCGGCTTCAATGCGGCGTCGCCGGTGCTCGCGCAGCATCCGAACATCAAGAAGTGGGTGATCTTCGCGCTCAATGAAGAAAGCGTGCTGGGCGGCGTGCGCGCCACGGAGCAACTGCACATTGCTTCGGCCGATGTCATCGGCGTGGGCATCAACGGCGCGGGCGAGGCCTTCGCGGAGTTCCAGAAGAAGGAGCAGACGGGCTTCTTCGGCACGATCGCGGTGAGCTCGACCAATCATGGCAAGGACAGCGCGCAGAACCTCGTCGAATGGATTCGCAAGGGCAAGCAGCCGCCCGCCGACACGCAGACCACGGGCAAGCTGATGACCCGCGAGAACTGGAAGTCGGTGCGTACCGAACTCGGCATCTAAGGCGTCATGGATACGACGACGCTGGATGAAACGCGCGCGCCGGCAACGAGCGCCGGCTATCTGGAACTCGACGGCATCACGGTGAGCTTCCCCGGCGTGCGCGCGCTCGACGGCGTTTCGCTGTCGGTGCGCGCGGGCGAAGTGCACGGCCTGATGGGCGAGAACGGCGCGGGCAAATCGACGCTGCTCAAGGTGCTGTCCGGCGTGAACAAGCCGCTTGCGGGCACGTTGCGGTTAAACGGCATCGAGCAGCGCTTCACGTCGACGCGCGAGGCGATCGCGGCGGGCATCGCGATCATCTATCAGGAACTGCATCTCGTGCCCGAGCTGACGGTTGCGGAGAACCTGATGCTCGGCGCCTTGCCGAACCGTGGCGGCGTGCTCGACGAACGCGCCCTCGTGCAACGCGCGATGAAGGAACTTGAGCGCCTGGGCGAACGCATCGACCCGCGCACGCCGGTCAAGCATCTCTCGATCGGTCAGCGGCAGATGATCGAGATCGGCAAGGCGCTGATGCGCGATGCGCGCGTGATCGCCTTCGACGAACCCACGTCGTCGCTCTCCGCGCGCGAAACCGCGCAGCTCTTTAGGATCATCGATGCCTTGCGCGCCGATGGCCGCGCAATCATCTACGTCACGCATCGCATGGACGAAGTCTACGAGCTGTGCGATCGCGTGACGGTGTTTCGCGACGGCAAGCGCATCGAGACGTTCGAGTCCGTCGCGGATCTCGAACGCGATCGTCTGATCGGCTGCATGGTGGGCCGCTCGATCACCGATGTGTACGGCTATCGGCCGCGCGAAGCCGGCGACGTGATGCTCGAAGCGAAGGGTCTGCTCGGGCCGGGCTTGTCCGAGCCGGTCTCGTTCAGCGCACGGCGCGGCGAGATTCTCGGCTTCTTCGGGCTCGTCGGCGCGGGCCGGTCCGAGTTGATGAAGCTCATCTACGGCGCGACGAAGGCGAGCGAGGGACACGTCGAGCTGAAGGGTAAACGCGTGGCGTTCGCGAGTCCGCGCGATGCGGTGCGCGCGGGCATCGCGCTGTGTCCCGAGGATCGCAAGCAGGAAGGCATCGTCGCGATCGCATCGGTGTCGGACAACCTCAACATCAGCGCACGCCGGCATTTCAGTCCCGCGCGTTTCCTGCTCGATGCCCGGCGCGAACGTGCGCTCGCGCAGGAATACATCGCGAAGCTGGCGATCAAGACGCGCAGCGGCGAGACGGCGATCGGCACGCTGTCGGGCGGCAATCAGCAGAAGGTGATTCTGTCGCGCTGGCTCGCCGAACGCATCGACGTGTTTCTGATGGACGAGCCCACGCGCGGCATCGATGTCGGCGCGCGCGCCGAGATCTACAACCTGCTGTACGAGCTCGCCGAAGCGGGGCGCACGGTGATCATGGTGTCGAGCGATCTCGCCGAAGTGATCGGCGTGGCGGATCGCATCATCGTGATGAAGGAAGGGCGCATAGCGGGTTCATTGCTCAAGGCCGACGCCACCCCCGATGAACTGATCAAGCTCGCGCTGCCGCGTTGACGGCCGCGCACGGAAGGACGAACAGATTATGAGTCAACTCATGCAAACTCCAGGCACTTCATCCGCAAGCGACAGCGCCGCCCCGGTCACGCCTTCGCAGGCGCGCATGTGGGACCTCGTCAACAAGTCGGGCATCGTCGTGGTATTCCTCGTGCTGTTCGCGGTGCTCTCCGTGACGGTGCCGGGCTTTCTCACGCCGCGCAACATTCAGGGCTTGCTGCTTTCGGTGACGCTCATCGGCTCCATCGCCGTGACGATGATGTTCGTGCTCGCCCTGGGCGAGGTGGACCTTTCTGTTGCCTCGATCGTCGCGTTCGCGGGCGTGATGGCGTCCACGGTCATCACGGCGACGCATAGCGTGACGCTCGGCATCGTGGCGGGCGTGCTCGCGGGCGGTGCGGTCGGGCTCGTGAACGGCGTGCTGATCGCGCGCTTCAAGATCAATTCGCTGATCGCCACGCTCGCGATGATGGAAGCGGTGCGCGGCCTGGCCTTCCTGACCTCGAACGGCGATGCGGTGATGATCTCCGAGGAACGCTTCTTCGATCTCGGCGGCGGCTCGTTTCTCGGCATCTCGTTTCCGATCTGGAGCAACATCATCGGCTTCGTGGTGTTCGGCTTTCTGCTGAAGAAGACCGTGTTCGGCAAGAACGTGCTGGCCGTGGGCGGCAACAGCGAAGCCGCCGTGCTCGCGGGCCTGCCCGTCACGCGCATCAAGATCACGGTGTTCGTGCTGCAAGGGCTCGTGACGGGCTTCGCCGGCGTGATGCTCGCGTCGCGCATGAGTCTCGGCGATCCGAAGACATCGGTCGGTCTCGAACTCGGCGTGATCTCGGCGTGCGTGCTCGGCGGCGTATCGCTGACGGGCGGCGTGGCGACGATCTCGGGCGTGCTCGTCGGCGTGCTCATCATGGGCGCGGTGCAGGACGCGATGAGCCTGCTCAACGTGCCGACGTTCTATCAGTATCTGATTCGCGGCGGCATTCTGCTGCTGGCCGTGCTGTTCGACCAGTTCCGGCGCAGCAAGCGAGCGGTTTGACGCATCACGCAGCGCGATACGTCGCGCTGCGCAGCGCATTGACCGCGCACACATCGCCCTCGGGCGCGGCGCGCACATTCGCGTGCCGCGCGACGAGCGGAACGCGTCGCGTGCCGCCAGGCGCGAGATGAAACCAGTCGATGCGCGCGTAATAGTTCGGATCGACGATATGCACCCAGCGCGCGAGCTGCGCCGTTTCGACGACGAGACTCCAGCCTTCGTCATCCTTCTCGACCGAGGCACGCAGGCCGATATCGCGCCGCTCGCCAATCGACGGATCGGGAAAGTGGAACGCTTCCGATAGCACGTCGCCCGTATCCGCATCGCGCAGGACGACATGCGTCGCATCGTGCGCGCGCGGCCCGAAGCGGTACGCATACGCGATATCGAAGAACGCGCCGATCAGCGCATTCGAGGACACGCGTTGCACGCTGCGCGGCGGCAACACGATATCGCGCGAACCGCCCGCCACTTTGACCGCGCCTTCGCGCAGACACGTCAGCTCGACGCGTGCGCGAATCTCGCGTGCCGTCTCGTTGACAAGATGCACGTCGAGGCCGTCGAGGCCTTCGTCGAGAATCAGCGCCTGCACCGGTTGCAGCACGCGCGCGAGTCCATGCAGCGCGCTCTTCGGTGCGCCGAGCACGTCGATGACGCCCCAGCCCGCGCCCGGCCGCACATCGAGCAGATTCCACACGATGCCGCCCGCGCAGGTCGATCCTTCGCGACGCCATTCGGAGAACACCGCGCCGATCACATCGGCGACGATCGCGCGCGACAACTCCAGATAACGCTCGGGATTTTCATAGCGCAGACGCGGCACATCGATGCGATAGAGCGCTTGCATGTAGTGCTCGCGCACGTCGTCGAAGTCCCACGCGGAACCGGGATCGCGCGGCACGCCCGATTTCCAGCGCGGCTCGTGCGCGCGCGGGTTCGGCAACGCGCGCAACGCGGCATCGTCAGGCACGTTCGCGAACGCGAGGCATTCTGAGGCAAAGCGCACTTGCGCGCGGCGCACGTCGTCGAACGATCGCTGATACGCGGGCACGCCGTAGTAATGCGTGATGCCGCCGCGCGTGCCGAAAGGCATCGATACCGTATCGCCGGGCGCGGCGCTCGGCGAGTTCACGACATACGCGGCATCGGGCCTGTGTGCGGCGATCGCGTTCGGCAGCAGTTCCGTGAAAAGGCGCTGCTGATAGGCGTCGAAAGGCAAGCCGAGCATCGCAGCCTGCTGATGCACTTCGCTTCCGCCGCATAACACGGCGAGCGATGCGAAGCGCCGCGTGCGTGCGAGAAACTGTTCGGCTTCGCGTTGCGCGCTCGCGCGAAAGGCTTCGTCGTCGGGATAATCGAAGTTCGCGAAAGCGAAGTCCTGCCAGATCATCACGCCGTATTCGTCCGCAAGCGCGTAGAACGCATCGGACTCGTAGAGCGTGATGCCGCTCACGCGAACGATGTTGAGACCGGCATCGCGCATCAGCCGGAAAATGCTTTCGAGCTTCTCGCGCGGCGCGTCCAGCGCGACGATATCCGCCGAGGTCCAGCATGCGCCGCGCGCAAAGACAGGCACGCCGTTCACGACGAGCCGAAAGCCCTGCTGGTCCGCGCCGCGATCGACTTCTATCGTGCGAAAGCCGACATCACCGAGTTCGATATCGTTAAGCTTTACCGCATAGCGCGCCGGCTCGCCGTGCGTATGGGGGAACCACAGGCGCACGTCCGGCACGCGCACGCTGCCCGTCAGCGTGTGCGCGTCCTGCCAGTGCAGCGTGGCTTGCACGCCGCCGCATTCGATCCGATGCGGCGCGGGCGCTTGCGCGTGAAAGAAGCGAAGCGTGATGTCGAGCATGCCGTCGCGTCCCTCGACGCGCGTGTGCATGTCCACACGGTCGATGCAGGCAGGCGATGCGCCGATCAGCTCGACCGCGCGCCACGGGCCCGCGGGCTGAATCGCCGGGCACCAGCCGGACATATGCCCGAGCAGCGTCGTGCGCACGTTTCGCAGCGTGGCCGGCTGCGCGAGCTTCGGACGCCAGCGCGCGCGTGGGCGTTTTGCGGCGAGCGCGGGCGCGATCGAGCGAAAGCACAGATGCAGCATGTGCTCGCCGTTCAGTTCGACATCGACGTCATGCGCGATGAACATCGAATCCGATTCGAGCAGCTTGCGATCGTCGAGCCACACTTCGGCGATAGTCGCGAGCCCGTTGAAGCGCAGGCGCCGTTTGCCGTCGCCCGCGATCTTCACGCGATACCAGTGATCCGAATGCGCGAACGGCTGCGCGAGCGCTTCATCGGCGATGCCGGACGCGCGCAACGCGGAAGCGATCGTGCCGGGGACGGGCGCAGCGATCCAGTGCACGTGCGTGTCTGTGAGCGTGTCGAGCGATGGGGGCGTGGCGTATGCGCCCGCGGGTGTGCTCGCGCATTGCCAGCCTTCGGACAGACGCAGCGGCGCGTGCGCGGACAAGACGTGCATGACCTTCCTCGATGACGATGGAATGGGGAACGAAAACGAAGCCGCGCGAGAGGATCGCGCGGCTTCGGCGTTCAGAGAAAGCGCGCGGCAAGCGGCTCGATGACTTTATCGTAGGACGCCTGCATCGAATCGAAGCAATCCTCGCACGCGTCGGTGCGCGAACGCATGCGGGCGCGCGCGAGACGGAACTGCATCACCATCGCTTCGCTCGCGAGCGACTGCGCGCTCGTCTGAATCTCGACGGGCACCTCCACGCCATGCTTGCCCAGCCAGCCGAGATACTTCGCCAGCAACTCGAAGTTCGAGCCCAACTGCCGCATCACGTTGAACGTGTAGAGGTGATAGTACGCAGGATCGCGTTCGAGCAACGCGCGCAAATGCTCGGGAAATGCCGCGCGCCATTGTTCGACGGGGTTCACCTGCGGACGATCCGCGAGCCGCAACGCAAGCAGTTCGAGCGAGCGCTGCACGAGCGCCTCGCCTTCGAGCGGGGCACGCGCGCGCTTCACGAACTCGACGTACGGAAAGAGCGCGTGCACGTCGCTCGCGAGGCCGGGCATCAGACGGAAGACGCCGTCGTAGTCTTCGCCCGACAACACGAAATAGCCCGCGTTATGGAAGTACGTGATGCGCTTCGCTTCCGTGTCGATGGCGTCGATGGCGATAGTCGTCTTCGTATGCGTCTGCCGGTACGCGGTCGCGCGCGTGTCGGGCAGATAGTACGCATCCATTTCGACCACCACCATCTGCCCGCGACGCGTCTGCTCGCGCACGTGCGCTTCCACCGTGTCGTAGATCGCGAGCTCCTGCGCCTGAAGGCCGTAGAGCCGCGCGATATCGTCGAGCGAGAACTTCGGGAAGGTGAACTGATCGCCCTCGAACGCCTGCGTCACCGTGAAGCCGAGCCCCGCATGCGGATCGCAACGGTAGTGATGCAGCAGCTCGATCCACAGATCGACGTAGCAATTCGTTTCCAGCCACACGCGCTCTTCACGATGCAGCGCGTGTTGCTGAAAGCCGCTATCCGCAGGCGTGGACGTGGCGATCACGGTTTCTGCCGGCGAGCGTGCGTTCATACGTTCGTTCCCAGGTTCGCGAGGCCTTGTTCGATGAGCGGCGCCTTGTCGCCCCAGAGCAACTGGCGCACTTTCTCGGGCCACGCATTCACATCGAGTCCGTGATGACGGAACAGCGCGAGCGTGGTGCGCTCCATGCCGAATCCGACGCACGCGGTATGCGCGACTTCGTCGTCGGCCTGACGGATATGCCACAGCTCGCCGAAGTGATCCTGGTGATAGTTGAACGACAGGCACGCGGTCGGACGATCGGGCGTTGCGACGGGCACGAGCAGTTCGAACTTGAGTTGCTGCGCGCGCTGGCTGTCCGCGACGATCATGCCGCCACGCCCGAAGAACGGATCGTTGGCGAGATCGATCTCGAAAGGCAATTCGAGCAGGTTCACGAGCAGCGAGCCGCGCTCGATCCACTTCTGACGGAACGCCATGACCTGTTCGGGGCTGCCTACGCGAATGTACTCGCGCATGCGGAACATCTGCATGCGGCCCGGATCGATGGACGGCTCGTGGCGGAAGCAGTACGAGAAGGCGTCGAAGGTCGCGCCGTCTTCGGCGAGATTGCCGCGCTTCGCGACGAGCGGATAGATCGGATAGCATGCGGCCGGCGTGAGCACGAGGCGCGTGGGCTTTTGCTGATCCATCCATTCGTCGGAGCGCTCTTCCTCTTCGCCGACATGCACGATCTTGTCGAGCGCTTCGAGCAGGCGATGATGCCCGCGGTCGTTGCCCTGGAAGCTATGGATCGTGCCCGCGAGATTCGGGAAGCTCTTCAGATACTCGCTGTCCTCGAAGTCGCGGCGGCGCATCGCGGGCGGAAAGCGCAGCACTTCCGCGTGCTGATCGGCGCCGAGCATGGTGATCGCCTGATTCAGGCGCTCGACGACATCCTCGAATACTTCGCTGCGGCCATACAGACCGTCTTCGCCCGTGTCGAGCAGAATGCCCGCCTCGAGGAGACGATCGCGCAAGGTCAGGTCCGATTTATCGTACGGGGCCTGAGCCGCTTCCGCTTGTTGTGCTTGTTGGGCTTGTTGTGCTTCGGCCTGCATCATCGCGGCCTGTTCCGTCGGCATGTTCATCGTCAAAGTGTCCCCGTTGCGGCGCGCTGCGCAAGCAGCAGATTCGCCGTGTTCAATTCAATGCGGTCGTTGCTGATCATGAGCGGCGACGAGTGCAGATCGCGCAGATGCCGTCCCACGCTGAACGGCGTGTCGTTCTTGTAGCCCGCCATGCCGCAGATCATCAGCGTCTCTTGCACGACATGCACGGCCGATTGCGAAATCGCCAGCTTGAGCATGTTGAGGTCGGCATTGATGCCGATCGATGCCGCGAGCGGCGCGTCGTCGTCGTTGCTCTGGCTCGCCTTGCGCGCCGCGCGCTGCGCGCTCGCGGCTTCGACATTGGCGAGCGATTCGCGCAGGCGCGCCTGCATCATCTTGATGAGCGTGAGCACTTGCGAGAGCCGCGCGGCCGAAGGCGGCAACGCGGGCTTGCCGCGCGCCTGATTGCGGAAAAACTGATGCGCGCGGTTGGTCGCATCGCTCGCGATGCCGCACCAGACCGCCGACCACAAGGTATGCGATACGGGCAGCATGCTTTCGTCGGCGATCTTCGAGAACGGCGTGGGCAGGATCTGCTCCGCGGTGCCGCTCGCGACGAGACGATGCCCTTCGCTGCAAGTACCGCGCATGCCGAGCGTGTCCCACGTGCCGCGCTGTTCGAGCGTGAACGTATCGCGAGGCGCGACGATCAGGACCTGATCCGAAGGCGGCGCATCCGGATGACGGCGCGCCGTGACGAGAATCGCGTCCGCATACTTGCCGTACGAGATGGTCGGCGCGAGCTTCTCGATGCGAAACGCGTCATCGACGAGATCGACCGCGCACGCGCTCGTGCGCATGTTGCCGCCGATGTTCTCTTCCGAGGTGGCCGATGCGAGCAGCAATTGCTCGCCGACCATGCGCGCGAGAAAGTCGCGCTGCCACGCCACGTTCGCGCCGTGATCGACGATGCACACGACCTGGCTCTGATGCATCGCATAGATCATCGCGGACGACGCGCAGCCTTGCGCGAGGGCTTCGCACAGGCGCGCCACGCCGGTGAGCGAGAGACCGTCGCCGCCGTAACTCGCCGGGATCATCGCGGAGAAGAGGCGCTCTTCGCGCATCGCCTTGACGGCTTCGGCGGGAAAGCGCGCCTGCCGGTCCACCGCATCGGCGTGCTTCGCCGCGACGGCGGCAACACGCTTCGCGGCTTCGATCAGCTCGCTTTCGCTGCGCGCGCCGGCGCTCTGCGCGAGCTCGGCGATCTCCAGCTCCTGGGCGGGCGCGTTCATGCTGCCGCCTGCGCGCGACGCAGTTCATCGACCGCCGCCGCGAGCGAATCGACGCTCGAGAACAGGCGGCGCGTGAGCATGTGGTCGGGAATCTCGATGCCGAATTCATCTTCGATCGCGAGCATCACATGAACCGTGGCAAGCGAGGAGAGACCGGCGGAATAGAGATCGTCGCTGTCGGAGAGCGTGTCGATGGGCACGTCGAGACGAGCGGACTCGGCGAGGATACGGCGCAATTCAGTTTTCATTGTGTGTGTTTTCCCTGTTACCCGACCAACGGTCAATTTAATCCGGACTGCGACGATGAATTCTTATCGAATGCCGCATTCATTCCGGAACGTGCTGACAGCGGTGTTGTTCTTCTCTCGTGAAGACGGTTTCACGAGCCTCCTCTCACGCACTGCCGTTTTCTTTGTTTGATCGTATTTAACGGATTTGCGGCACTATGCGTCCGTGCGATGGCGCACGGAGGGCTTCCAAGAGCCATGCGGCGTTATGTGCGATAACCCGCACGCTTTTAATCGCCGATATCGTTCAAACTCCTGCTGGCCGTGCTTTACGCAATGCGCATTGTTTGTCCATATCAATCTTGCAAGTTTTATGCGAGATTGAAAGCAATCTGAAAATATAAGGACGCGGGTGAGGTAATTGGTACTGATTGCGCTACTGCTTATGTTTGTGTTGCTGTTCGTCGTCTGGAATAAACGGCGCGCCACGATTTTCATGCTGGCATGCGCGGTATTCTGGCTGCTCGGAAGCTGGCTTGCGGGGCCGCTCGTGTGGATCGCGAATTCCGGGTATGGCTCGGCGCGGGAGCCGCATCTGGGTGCGCGCACGGCGATCATCGTGCTTGGCGGGGGCACGCGCCACGATTTCTACAAGCGTCTCGTGCCCGAAGGCGATGGGATGGCCCGCATCGATCTCGCGGCATCGCTCTACAGGCGCTGTGTCGAAACGGAAAAGTCGTGCTTCGTCGTCATGAGCGGCGGCAATCCGCAGCATCATGAACAGAGCGAAGCCGATCTCTATAGCGGCTTTCTGCTCGACGCGGGCGTGAAGCGCGCGGATCTCGTCATCGAAAATCAGAGTCTCGATACCTACGAGAACGCGCGTAATACGGCAAAGCTGCTACGGTCGAGGCAATACGACACGTCGGTGCTCGTTACCTCGTCGCTGCATATGCGCCGCGCGATGCTCGCGTTCGGCAGTTTCGGCATACATCCGCAGCCGGCGGTGGCCTCGATACGCGAACCGGATTCGCGCTGGGTGCTGCGACCGGCCGCATTGTTCGATTCGAACCGCGCGTTGCACGAGCTGGTCGGCATCGCGCGATTTTATGTGTGGCGATGGATAGGGTTGTATTGACGCGACTCGTCAACTCGCGCGGTCCGACGAGAGCGCCTCGCTCAGATAACCCGCCGTGCGGCTCGCGGCATGCTTCGCGATGCGTTGCGGCGGCCCTTCCACGACGATCTTGCCGCCATCCTCGCCCGCGCCCGGACCGATATCGATGACCCAGTCGGACGACGACGCGACCCGCATGTCGTGCTCGACGACGACCACGGTGTTGCCCGCATCGACGAGTCCCTGCAGTTGCGCCATGAGGCGGTCCACGTCGGCGGGATGCAGACCCGTCGTCGGTTCGTCGAGGATATAGAGCGTGTCGCCGCGGTGCGCGCGCTGCAGTTCCGTCGCGAGCTTGATGCGTTGCGCTTCGCCGCCGGAAAGTTCCGTGGCGGGCTGCCCGAGCCGCAGATAGCCGAGACCGATGTCGCGCAGCACGGCAAGCGCGCGCATCACGTTCGGTTCATCGGCAAAAAAGTCGCACGCGGCATCGACGCTCATGCCGAGCACGTCGGCGATGTTCTTGCCGTGCCATTCGATCTCCAGCGTCTGCGGGTTGTATCGCGAGCCGTGACACGTCGCGCAGGACGTGTAGACGCTCGGCAGAAACAGCAGCTCGACGCTCACGAAGCCTTCGCCTTCGCAGGTCGGGCAGCGCCCTTGCGCGACATTGAACGAAAAGCGCCCCGCGCCGTAGCGGCGTTTGCGGGCGGCGGGCGTGTCGGCGAAGAGCTGGCGAACGTGATCGAAGAGGCCCGTGTAGGTCGCGAGGTTCGAGCGCGGCGTGCGGCCAATTGGCTTCTGATCGACGCGCACGAGACGCCGGATCGTCTCCATGCCCTCGACGATGCGCCCGCCCGCGGAGGCGTCGGCGGCTGCGAAGAGCGGGTCCTGCTCGTCGTCCTGAGGGTCGTCGAGCGCGCGTCCGAGCCGTTCGGCGACGAGTTCCGGCAGCGCCTGGCTGACGAGGCTCGACTTGCCCGAGCCTGAAATGCCGGTGACCGTCGTGAAAGCGCCGAGCGGAAAGGCCGCGTCGATGCCATGCAGATTGTTGCGTGTGATGCCCTCGATCCTCAGCCAGCCGCGCGGCTTGCGCGCCGCACGTTCGCTCGTCTTCTGCGAGGCGAAAAGATGCGCGCGCGTCTGCGATTCGACGACCGATGCGAGGCCTGCCGGCGGTCCGCTATAGAGCACATGTCCGCCGCGCTCGCCGGCGGCCGGACCGACATCGACGAGCCAGTCCGCGCGCCGCATCGTATTCAGATCGTGCTCGATGACGAAGAGCGAATTGCCCGCCGCCTTAAGACGCTGCAACGCGGCGAAGAGCGCTTCGCTGTCGGCGGGATGCAGCCCCGCGGACGGTTCGTCGAGCACGTAGACGACGCCGAATAGTTGCGAAGCGAGTTGTGTCGCGAGCCGCAGCCGCTGCAATTCGCCGGATGAGAGCGTTGGCGTCGCGCGATCGAGCGAGAGGTAGCCAAGGCCGAGATCGATCAGCGTGGCGAGCCGCTCCAGCAAGTCGGCGGCGATGCGCTCAGCGGCGGCGCGTTTCTCGCCGGAAAGGTTGGCCGTGCGGCGCACGTCGGGCGCGGCCTTGTGCGCCGAGCCGCCCGCCGCGACGCGCTGCGCCACAGCGGCGTCGCGCGCTTTCTTCGTGAGCGCGGAGCCGGGCGCATCGGCGTGAGCGGGCCATTCGCCGCGCGCGATGGGCGCGAGCAGATCGGCGAGACGGTTGAGGGGCAGCCGCGCGAACTCGGCGATGTCGAGCCCCGCGAAGGTCACGGACAGCGCTTCCTTCTTGAGCCGCTTGCCATGGCACGCGGCGCAATCGCTGCCGATCATGAAGCGCGACACGCGCTTTTTCATGAGCGCGCTTTGCGTATGCGCGAAGGTGTGCAGCACGTAGCGGCGCGCGCCGGTGAAGGTGCCCTGATAGCTCGGCTCGGCGCCGCGTTTGAGCGCCGCCTGCGTTTCCTTCGGCGTGAGTCCGGCGTACACGGGCGCGGTCGGCTGCTCTTCGGTGAAGAGAATCCAGTCGCGGTCTTTCTTCGGCAGGTCGCGCCAGGGGGTGTCGACGTCGTAACCGAGCGTGACGAGAATATCGCGCAGATTTTGCCCGTGCCATGCCGGCGGCCAGGCCGCGATGGCGCGCTCGCGAATCGTGAGCGAGTCGTCCGGCACCATCGACTTTTCCGTGACTTCGTAGACGCGGCCGAGACCGTGACAGACCGGGCACGCGCCCTGGACCGTGTTCGGCGAGAAGTCTTCGGCGTACAGCATCGGCTGTTTCGGCGGATAGCTGCCGGTGCGCGAGTACAGCATGCGCACGAGGCTCGACAGCGTCGTCACGCTGCCGACCGATGACCGCGCATTCGGCGCGCCGCGCTGCTGCTGGAGCGCGACGGCGGGCGGCAGGCCTTCGATGGAATCGACCTGCGGCACGCCGACCTGCTCGATCAATCGCCGCGCATACGGTGCAACCGACTCGAAGTAGCGCCGCTGGGCCTCGGCGTACAGCGTGCCGAACGCAAGCGACGATTTCCCCGATCCCGAGACACCGGTGAACACGACGAGCGCGTCGCGCGGCACATCGACATCGACGTTTTTCAGGTTGTGCTCGCGCGCGCCGCGAACGCGCACGAAACCTGCTCTCGATGCAGATGCGGCATCGTCGCGATCGACTGGCTTGCGGGTGGTTTTACGGACATCCATGGGCAGGGCGGAATGACGGCCAGACGCGGCGTGGAGGTTGAGAAGGAGATTGAGCAGCGAGCATGCAGCATGCCATATACCAGATGGCATTTTGCGTTATGCATATTGCGTGCGGAATGCAAACCGACTGGCGATGAAACCGAAGGAGAGGACAATGACGACGGCAGTGTGGAAGGTGTTGCTCGCGGCGGCCGCGGGCATGACGATGGGCGTCTCAGGCGTGGCGCTGGCGCAATCGGGCGGCGGCAATGGGAATGGCGGTTCGGGCGGAGGCAATGCGCACGGCGCGGCGACAGCCGGGCCGACCGTTGGCGGCGAAAGTACGTCCGCGCCCGGCAGCGCGCGTCAGGACGGCGCGCATGGCAAGCACAAGAAGAAGGCGAAGCCCGCGACGCAAACGCAATAAAGCAATGAAGCCATGACGCGCGGGCGCTGCGGATCAGGCCGCTACGCTTTCCACGTCGATATCGTCGGTACCGAGGCGCGAGAAGATGTCGCACACCGCGCGCATCTCGGCTTCGTCGCGAATGCTTACGATCACGCGCGTGATCGCACAGGCTTCGTCCGCGTCGCCGCCATCGGCGCCGAACGAGGGCAGGATGTCGTCGCCGGTCATATCGAGGCCGAACGGGTAGTCGTGCGTATCGACCACGCCGAGATGCTCGCCGTGGCCCGCGTACTCCGCCGCGATCCACTGGGTCTGCGCGTTGTTGCTCTGAGTCTGCGAAGCGTGGAAATCGGCAAAGCCGCTCATGCTCGCCAGGCGCACCCGGTCGCCCGCGATGCCTTCCGCGCGCAAGTCTTCCAATGCTTCGTCCAGCTTTCGCGCGCCACAGAACGCGCCGCTTACTTCACGCATCATTGCTCGTCTCCTTGCCTGCCAACCTCGATGCTGCGCCTCAGTATCGCCGTGAACCCGGCGAATGGGAATACGGATGTTCACCGGCTTTCGCCTGATGGTTGATGGCGACGCGCGAGCTGCGCAACGCATGTGACGAGACGCACAGACACGCGCGGATACGCACGAAACCAGCCGGTGAACCGCTGTGCTCAGGCCCGCGAGTGCGCGAGGAGATGGCGAATCCAACGGATGCGGACATGGATTCGCGAGCCGGACGATAAAGCGAACTCGCCCTATACAGACGAGCGCGCACGGCCGATATGCGGCTGATGCCGCCTGACTGGCGCGTTTTCACTTCATGCGGTACTTCAACTTTACGCCGCAACCGGCGGTTTATCAACGGGTTGCTTTGTCCCTAATCGCATGATTTCGAGGTGTTCGTCATCGCCTTACCCGACTCCTGATTCGCTTAATCGTTAAAACGAATGCTGGTTCTAAATCGGCGTGCGCAAGGCGGCGGCATCTTGCGTGCAAAATTCGATAGTCATCGTACAAGCTGTCGCGCGCCCTATAATGAGCCGGTCAGCACACCATGATCGGCCTTTCAATGTCCCAAGCACTCGCGTCCGGCGCGCTTCGCCGCTCCCGCAATCTCACCGAGGAAGTCGTCGCCGAATTGTCGGAGCGGATTCGCAGCGGCGCGCTTCAGCCGGGCGACAAGCTGCCGACGGAATCCGAAATCATGGCGCAGCTCGGCGTGAGCCGAACGGTCGTGCGCGAATCCATCTCGCGGCTGCAAGCGGCGCGGCTCGTGCAGACGCGTCACGGCATCGGGACGTTCGTGCTCGAAGCGGGCGATCAGGACCGGTTCCAGATCGAAGCCGCAGGCGATCTCACCGTGCGTGACGTGATGGCCATTCTCGAACTGCGCATCAGTCTCGAAGCGGAAGCGGCGGGTCTCGCCGCCATGCGCCGCACCGATGACAATCTCGCGCAGATGCGCCGCGCGCTCGACGAGTTCGAGCGCCTTGTCGAAGCGGGCGAGGGCAACGACGTCGCCGCCGATGTCGCGTTCCATCTGGAACTCGCAAAGGCGACCGGCAATCGTTACTTTCACAGCATCCTGAGTCAGCTCGGCAACACCATCATTCCGCGTACGCGCGTCAATTCCGCGGCGCTCGCGCACAACGATCCGGGCAGCTATCTCGATCGCGTGAATCGCGAGCACGAAGACATCTACGATGCGATCGAGCGTCGCGATCCCGAAGCGGCGCGCGCGGCCATGCGCATGCATTTGTCGAACAGCCGCGAGCGTTTGCGGCGTGCGCATGAAGCGTTGTCGAAGTCGCAAGACGCGGGGTGAACCTCTAGTCCTCGTCGAGCATGACCGACAGCGTTCCCGGTTCGCTTTGCACACCCACGTCGAGATCGATCTCGTGCGGCGTCATGGTGGCGATTGCGCGCAGCAGACGCGGCGAGAAGCGCGCGCCGAATCGCGCAATGTCGGCTTCGCGCGTGGCGTCATCGGCATGAGATAGCGCGCGCAATTCGCTCAACGGCAAGCCAACGAAAAGATCAAGCGGATACGGCGGCGCATCGGCATCGGCCGACGTTCGCGCTGATTCCGGCGCGCGAATGCGCAAGCCCGGTTGCAGATGCGATTCGAGTTCCATCGTCACTTCATAGCTGGCTTCGGCCTCCAGCGCCGAGTGCGCTTCGCTGCGTAAAAACGGCGTGACGGATTGAAGGCGCGCGAGTTCTTCATCGGACAGCAGCATGATTTTCTCCTCGAAACTTCGATTCAAGTTATCACGCTCACTCGGCACTCGCTGAGACGGGGCAAGGTCTCGATGAACAATAGTTGGTCGAACGAAATGCAAACGTTTGACGCGTTTGCTTGAGTGCTTCGTCGCACTCGATTGCCTTTGCTTATCGATCTGAAACTGACAAAATCGCCATGCAGGCGTCAACCGGACGCTGGTTCGAGCCGTTATCAAGACGGGCGCAAAACTTTACAGCTAGCGATTGTTTTTAGCACCGGCGGCACCGGTCTTTCATTACGCTAACAAGCCCAGCATTTTCTTCCGAGAGCCTCGTTCGAGGCAGCATTCAATCCCTTGCGTTTTCCTTACGAACCACCAAGGGCAGCAAGCTAGACGAATTATTACCAAATATTTCGGCGCGTCACCGCCGGAATCATGGAGAGCAGAGCACTTGAAGATCCTACATAGCGAGTCCTCAACGGGATGGGGCGGTCAGGAGATCCGCACGTTGAAGGAGATGGTGGCGCTGCGCGACGGCGGCCATACCGTCGAGCTGGTGTGTCCGATCGAGGCGCGCCTCGGGCATCGCTGCAAGGAACTCGGTTTCACCGTGCATCACGCGCGCATGCGCGGGGGCGGCGACATGCAGTCGATGCTGCATATCGGCGCGTTGCTGCGCCGCCGTCCGTTCGACGTGGTCAACACCCATAGCGGTCACGACAGTCTCGTCGCGGGCACGGCGGCGCGGCTCGCGCGCACGCCGCTCATCGTGCGCACGCGGCATCTCGCGCTGCCCATTTCCTCGCTCGCCACCTATACGTGGATTCCGCATCGCGTGATCGCCGTGAGTCATTACGTGCGCCGCTATCTGATTTCGGCGGGCGTCGCCGAGAAGCGGGTGCAGACGATCTATGACGGCATCGTCAAGCCGCAGCCCGTCGCGCATTCGACGCTGCGCGAGGAACTCGGTCTCGGCGACGATGCGTTCATCGCGTGCATGGTCGCGATCATGCGCGACAAGAAGGGCCATGAAGATCTGATCGCCGCGGTGCGTCCGCTGCTCGACACCTATCCGCACCTGCACGTCGTGATGGCGGGCGACGGCGATCTGTACGTTCGCATCAAGGGCATCGTGGATGGCCTCGGTCTCGCGCATCGCATTCACTTGCTGGGCTTTCGCACCGATGTGCCGAACATCTTTCGCGGCTCCGATCTTTTCGTGCTGCCCACACATCAGGAAGCGCTTGGCCAGGCATTCATCGAGGCGATGGACGCGGGCTTGCCGGTCATCGGCACGCGTGTCGATGGCGTGCCCGAACTGATCGAAGACAACGTGAACGGCCTGCTCGTGCCGCCGCACGATCCGGTTGCGCTGCGCGCGGCGATCGCCCGCATGATCGACGATCCGGCTTTGCGTCAACGTCTTCAACGCGAAAGCGTGCGCATCACCGAACGCGGCTTCACTGTCGGCGAAATGGCGCAAGAGACGGCGCGCTTCTATCAGCGCGCCTTGCAGGAGCGGGGGCATCCGCAATGAGCAGGAAGCAGGCACGCGCCGTTCCCGTGTTGATGTACCACCACGTCAGCACGTCGCCGGGCATGATTACCGTCACGCCCGGGCATTTCGCCGCGCAAATGGATTATCTGGCGAGCGCGGGTTATCGAACCATCGGCTCGGCACAACTCGCGGCGTTTCTGCGCGGCGAAGACATGCCGCCGAAATCGATCGTCATTACGTTCGACGATGGTTATCTCGACAACTGGGTGCACGCGCATCCGGTGCTCGAGCGCCACGGCTTTACGGCCTTATGCTTTCTCGTGAGCAGCTGGCCGGGCGAAGGCCATGTGCGCCCGAATGCGGCGTATGCGGGTTCGGCCTTGCCGGCTCTGCTCGATCATCATGCGGGCGAACGCGCGATCGAGAGCGGACGTGCCGACGATGCGATCCTGCGCTGGTCCGAGATCGAAGCGATGCGCGCTGCCGGCACGTTCGAGTTCCACAGCCACACGCATACGCATGTGCGCTGGGACCGCGTTGCGGGCTCGTCGGGCGAGAAGCGCGAACGGCTGCACGACGATCTTCACGCGGCGCGTTCCGCGTTGCGCGCCCGCCTCGGCGAAGTCTCCGATCATCTGTGCTGGCCGCAAGGCTATTACGACGACGACTATCGGGAAGTGGCGCTGAGCGCGGGCTTCAGGCACTTCTATACGTGCCATACGGGCACGAACGTCGGCGCGAATCCGCTCGATCGCAACGCGTCGGCCGATGCGGAGCGCACCATCAAGCGGCTCGAAGTACGCGATCGTCCGGCGTCGTGGCTGGCGTCGCGCTTATGGGTGCATACGCGGCCCGCGATCAGCCGGGCCTATCTCAAGATCAAGCGCTGAATCGCGCGCGATGCGATTGCACGAAAGCGGCAATCGCATCGTTCACTGCTTCGGCCGCATCGCGATGCGGCGAGTGCCTGCACTGCGCCAGCTTGACGAGTTGCGTGTGCGGGACGGCCGCCTCGATCTCGTCGAGTTGCAGCATCGACGCGTATTCGTCGTCGTAGCCCTGTATCGCCAGCAACGGGCGCGCGATCGACGTTATCTCTTGCGTGATGTTCCAGTGAAGAAACGCGGGATTCAGCCACGCGTCGTTCCAGCCGTAAAAGGCTGAATCCACGTCGTCGTGATACGCACTCAGCTTTTCCCTGAACGACGTGGTTTCATACGTGCGACGGGCCTTTTCGATGCCTTCCACCGTCATTGTCTCGACGAACACATGCGGCGCCATGATGGCGAGACCGGCGAGCGCTTCGGGAAAGGCGCTCGCATACAGGAGCGCGATCGTGCCGCCGTCGCTATGGCCGAAGAGCCACATGCGCGCGCGCTCATCGGCGCCGATGCCGAGCGCATCGAGCAGGGCGGGCAGCACGTCATGCGCTTGCCTATGCAGAAATTCGACCGGCCACTTTTCTTGGGCCCGTCGAGGCGTAGAGCGCCCATAACCCGGTCTCGAATAAACGAGGCCGCGGCATTCGAGGCGATCGCATAGCGTCTGTGGCCAGTCTTTCCATAGCGCGATCGATCCCAACCCCTCATGCAGGAATAGCGCAATGGGCGCCTCGGCACGTTCCGCATTCAACCACTGATATTCGATATGCACCGGATAAGCACCGTCGTTCAATTCGACGAAGCGCGTTGCATTCATATTCTCTGCCGGGCCGTTCATGAAAGTTTTATGACTGAATGTCGATCGATAAAGATTAGCAGACCCCAATGCATGCACCGCAATAAAACCTGACCGCGCGATGCATGATTCACGCGGGTGCACGGTGAAATTGAAACATCATATTTTTTCTCTGGACGGCGCTGAACTTTTTCTGCGAAAGTTATTCGTAAGGAACTCGCTGCAGTGCAGCGTAGCTACCGCCCTTTTTAAATACCCGCGTCGTTGCTGAAGACGCAAACGTTTGCTTCTGGAGAGAAATGCATGAATCGACCGAAACGGATGCTGCTGGAAAACATCGCCTGGGCGCGCGAAACCGCGCATGCGGATGCGGAGTTCTTTCCGCGTCTCGCGCAAGGGCAAAGCCCGAAAGTGCTGTGGATCGGTTGCGCGGATAGCCGCGTGCCCGCTGAAACGGTAACGAACGCCAATCCCGGCGATTTATTCGTCCATCGCAACATCGCGAATCTGTTTTCACCTTCGGATGACAACACGATGAGCGTGCTCGAATACGCGGTGCGCGTGCTGAAAGTCGATCACGTGATCGTATGCGGCCATTACGGATGCGGCGGCGTGCGCGCCTCGCTGCTGCCGCAGTCGAGCGACTTGCCGCACGTGAATCGCCGTATCGCGCCGCTGTGCGCATTGGGCGAGCGGCATCGCGCGGAACTCGATACCTTCGCCGATCTCGATACGCGCGCCAATCGCCTCGCCGAATTGAACGTGCTGGAGCAAGTCCGCCTCTTGCGGCAACACGCGGTCGTGCGCGAGCGCGACGAGCCGCCCCTCGTTCATGGCTGGATCTTCGGCCTGCATGACGGTCTTATCGACGTGCTCGCGTCTGGCTATGCGCAAGCGGGCGAAACGCAAGACGCGGCGCACGTGCAAGTGGTATCGCTTCAGGCCGCTTAAGCCGGCTTTTTCCAATCGATAGCTTGTCGATGCGAAGTCGCCCCGCGACGTTCGCAGGCCCCAACTCGTTCGAAAAAAACTCATGAATCAAGCTAACCGTCTCGCCACTTTTCCGCGCGATGTATTCGCGGGCACTGTCGTATTTCTCGTCGCGATGCCGCTCTGTCTCGGCATCGCCAATGCATCGGGCGTCGAGCCGTTTGCCGGGCTGTTGTCGGGCATCATCGGCGGGCTCGTCGTGGCGCTGCTGAGCGGCTCGCAATTGAGCGTGAGCGGCCCTGCCGCGGGTCTCATCGTGATCGTCGTCGATGGCATCGCGGGTCTCGGCAGCTTTTCCGCGTTCCTGCTTGCCGTGCTGCTTTCGGGCGCGATCCAGTTCGGCTTCGGCATGCTGAAAGCCGGACGTTTCGCGGCGTACGTGCCTTCGTCGGTCATCAAGGGCATGCTCGCGGCCATCGGCCTGCTGCTCGTCATCAAGCAGATTCCGCTCGCCGCGGGCTTCGCCAATCAAGGCGCGCCGGCTGCGAGCGGCCCGGGCATGCTCGGCACGCCGTTCGGTCCCATATCGATGGCGGCGTGCATGGTGGCTGTCGTATCGCTGGTGATGCTGGCCGGCTGGGAAACACGCGCGATGCGGCGCTTCGCGCTGGTGCGCGCGGTGCCCGCGCCGCTCGCGGTGGTCGCGTTCGGCATCGGCATGACGCTGTTGCTCGATATGTTCGCGCCGGGGTTCGCCCCGCCCGCACAACATCGCGTTGGTTTGCCGTCACTTGAAACGTTTGCGGCCTTCACGAATGCGCTGGAATTGCCGAATTTCGCTCAACTCGCGAATCCCGACGTGTGGCGTCTTGCGCTGACGCTCGCGATCGTCGCGAGTCTCGAAACGCTTCTGAGTCTCGAAGCCGTGGAGCAGCTCGATCCGAAAAAGCGTGCGGCGCATCCGGATCGCGAGTTGAAGGCGCAAGGCATCGGCAACATGATGGCGGGCGCGATCGGCGCGTTGCCGATCACCTCGGTGATCGTGCGCAGCTCCGCGAACGTGCATGCGGGCGCGCAGAGCCGCTGGTCATCGTTCGTGCACGGCGTGCTGCTGCTCTTGAGCGTGTTTGCGCTGACGAGCGTGATCAACCTGATTCCGCTTGCCTGCCTCGCGGCGATCCTGATCTTCACGGGACTCAAGCTCGCCAAGCCTTCGCTGTTCGCGGCGGTCGCGAAGCAGGGCCTCGAACGCTTTGCGCCGTTCGTCGTCACGATTGCGGGCGTGTTGCTGACGGACCTGCTGATGGGCATTCTGCTCGGCATCGCATGCAGTCTTCTGCTTGCGATTCGCGCGAACCTCGAACGCCCGATCACGCTGGCGCAGCACGACGACCATTACCTGCTGTCGTTCCGCAAGGACGTCTCGTTTCTCGGCAAGGTCACGCTCAAGCATCATCTGCGGACGATTCCCGACGGCGCCACGGTAATCTTCGATGCCTCGCGCGCCGACTATATCGATCCGGACGTGCGCGAGGAAATCGAACGGTTCATGGCGGCCGCGCCATCACGCGGCATGCATGTCGAATGCAGAAAGCTGCCGCGCGCTCAACCCGGCGTCGATGGCGTCAGTTGCGCGTAGACATCGTGCGCGAGTTCGAGCATCACCTTGCGATCGATGCCGCCCGACACCGCATAACCGAAGTCGCCGTCGATCCAGTAGAACACGTTCACCGGCCCGTCCTGGTACAGCCTGAACGCGGTGGTGTTCGTGCTCGTCTTGCGATGCGAGATGCATAACGTGACGCGCTCGCCCTTGGCACCGCGATACATGAACTGCGCGGTCGGACCATTCTCACCGGGGAGAATGCGTCCGCCCATCAACTCGAAGCCGTTTTTCGTGAGCAGCGGCGGATGCACGTCGGTGCCGAGCTTGTTCGAAAGATATTGAACGAAGTCTTGATCGCGATCTTTGCCGATGTCATCGGGGCGATCGACGGCGGGCATGTACACGACATGCGCGATCGCGGCCTGTCGCGCCATGCCTTCCATGCCGTCGGCGCTCGCGTTGCGGATGTTCGTCGCCGCCGCGCCCGATAACGACATGGCGTCGCGCCCCATGTTCGTGCCGACGCCGATGCCGATGCCCAGCACGAGCGCCGCCGCCATGCCGGCGAATTGCGGCCAGTTGGCCGCGCCGAACCAGCGCCGGCGCTTCAAGGTCCGCAAGCGCGCGGGCATGGGTTCGTTGAGCACGCGGTCGTAGCGCTCATGAAACATGTTGTTGAGCGAGAAGTAATCGCTCACGCGCGCGGCCAGCGTGGGATTCAGCTCGATGGCCCGCTCGACCTGTGCGCGGCGCGCGGCCGACAGCGCGCCGTCGACATAGGCATGAATGTCCTCTTCACTGATCGGAGTGTGCTGGTCGCTCATCGCACCACCTTCAACTTTGCATTGGGCTGCGTGCCCGCCATCAATGCACGCAGGCGTTCGCGTCCGCGCGATAGCCGCGACATCACGGTGCCGATGGGAATATCGAGCGCGATCGCGACTTCGGCATAGCTCATTTCTTCGAGCCCGACGAGCAGCACCACTTCGCGCTGCTCGTCGGTCAGACGCTGCAGCGCATAGTCGAGATCGCGCACGTCGAGAGAATGAAATTGCGGGGCGGGCACGGCGAATTCGCGTTCGTCGATTCCCTCATCGTCGACAGAAACGTGTGCCGCACGCGCCGATGCCTTGCGCATCTGATTCACGAATACGTTATGCATGACGGTGAAAAGCCACGCGCGCAGATCGGTGCCCGCCTCGAACATCGCCGTACGCGACAGCGCGCGTTCCATCGTGTCCTGCACGAGATCGTCGGCGAGGTCGCGATTGTTCAGCAGCGCGCGCGCATAGCGGCGCAGCCTCGGCACGTGTTCGATCAGTTCATCGCGGACGTCCATCGCTTTATCGCCCGGGCATCGCGGTCAGCGCGTCGGCGGCGCGCATGAGCCCATGCGTGCCGGCGCGTCCCGCGAGTACATGACGCTTGCCGCCGCTGGTCCACGTAAGCAGGCGGATTTCGCCCACGCGCCGCGCGCTCCAGTGCGCATCTTCGCTCGCGAAGGGCGCGGAGGCGACGAGCAGGACAACGGCGTCGCCGTCCGCATTGCGATAGTCGAATTCATCGATCCGCGCGAGCCTGGCGGGCTGCCGTGTTCGGCTCGCGACCAGTTCGAGGCCGACCGGCGTCAGTTCGATGAAATGCGGATCGTGCGACACGAGCGGTGGAGCGTTCGCGCCGCGCGCACTCGACGTTTCCGCCAGCGCCATGACCGCGGCGGCATCGAGCATGTCGGCGCATGCGCGCGTGGCCGCGCACCAGCCGGCCGCGGCTACGGCTGCCACAATGCCCACGCCCAGGCTCACGCCGGCGAGCGAAATGCGCGCCGGGCGTCGGGTCGCGATAGCGTGCAGGCGGCGTGTAGGAAACAAGTGGTCCATGTCGGTGCATCGAAATTCCGGGCTCTCGATGCGCTAACAGTCAGGACGAGCGTTTTATTCCCGCCATTGCGCCTATTTTTGCCAGACGCTTCAGCGCGAGCAACACGCGGTCATGCGCGGCGCATGTCATGTCCGAGCCGATCGACGGTCAGCCGTATGGCGTCGATCAAAGCCCGCGCCGCCGGAGAGGGCGTGCTGCCCGCGCGCAGCGTGAGCCCGATGTCGCGCCGCGTGTTTCGAAGCGGAATATCCATCACGACGAGTTGGCCCGATTCGCATTCGTAGTGCAACTGTTGCGCCGAAACAGCGGCGAGCATGTCGGTCTGCGACAGCAGTCCGCGAATGACGGCGAGGTCCGCGGTTTCGACAGTCGGCATCGGCGGCTTCAGCTTCCAGCGCTTGAACTGCGCTTCGAACATGCCGCGCGCGGGCGCCTGACTGCGCGGCAAGATCCATTGCGCGGAGATCAGATCCTTGAGCGTCAATCCGCCCGCGCTCGCGCCCGCCAGCGGATGCCCGCGCCGCGCGATCACGACGATGTCTTCCGACATGAGGCGTTCGTTGACGAGGCCGCTCGACGCATCGTTCTGCCGCAGCGCGCCGAGCACGAAGTCGATATCGCCCGCGCGCAAGCCTGCGACGAGCGTTTCATACGCGCTCTCGTCGGTCACGATGCGCACGCCCGGATAGTGCGCCGCCACGCGTGCGATCGCGCCCGGCAGGATCAGCGTTCTGCCCAGCGGCAGCGAGCCCACCGTCACGTACCCCTGTATCGTGCCGCGCAAGGCCGCGAGATCGTCGGGAATATGGCGCAGTTCGTTCAACGCGCGGCGCACATGCAGGAGGAAGGTCTCGCCTTCGCTCGTAAGCAGCAGTCCGCGTGGACTGCGATAAAACAATGGCATACCCGCGCCCGTTTCCATGATGCGAATCGCGCTGCTCACGGCCGGTTGACTGAGCCCCAATGTTTGCGCCGCGCTCGGCATGTGCCGATGGCGCGCGAGCGCGGAGAACAGTTGCAGTCGCCGCGTGTTGAGCAGAAACGCGGGAAGCGTCCCGCCGCTTGCGGTTCTGCGGCGCGATTGACGCGCCGCGCACCATTGCGCCAGTTCCTCCAGCTCGCCGAAGATGCGCTGGCAGCGCAACAGCACGGCGCGTCCCGCGGGCGTCGGCAACATGCCCGAGGGACGGCGTTCGAGCAAGGTTTCGCCCACTGCCGCTTCGAGTTCCTGCAAGGAACGTGTGACGGCCGACTGCGCGCGGAACAGCGCGGCGGCGGCGCGCGTGGCGCTGCCCGTCTGCGCGACGAGGCGGAATGCGCGCAAATACGCGAGATTGAGCAATTCGCGATGGTCCATGGGCCGGAGCGAGTGAATGCGAGGCCATCAGTTTAATTTATCGGACCGTAGCGCCTCGTCCGACGCCTGCGCTCATTGAAAGCTAATTCTCGGCAACGATCATGACGTCATGCACGAAACGACGCGTGCTTTCATTGATCGGAGGGTTGCGCCATGTATCGACATATTCTCGTCGCCGTGGGACCGGGCTTCAGCGAGGCCGCCATGTCGACCGCCATCGCGCGGGCGCGTGACAACGACGCGCGTCTGACCATCCTGCATGTAACCGAAACCACGCGATGGTGGGCGGGATGGCAGGGCGACAGTCTGTGCGACATGCCCTCGCTCGTGACACAGCTTGCACTCGTGATCCGCCGCCATTGCGAACGGATGACGCAGCGCGAGGGCGTGGATGCACAGTGGCTCGTGCGCACACTGCCCGAAGCGGGCCGAAGCGTAGGCCGCGTCATTGCCGACGAGGCGAATCGGCTCGACGCCGATCTCATCGTTCTCGGCGCGGAGAAGCGCGGGTTTTTCGGCATCGGCATGCATCATGTGCGCAATGTCGTGTGCCGCCATACCGAGCGCGAAGTGCTGATTGCGCGGGAATGCGCCACGTCGACGGTGCGCGTGACCGGCTTGCGCGGCGCGCTATTGCAGGCACATCACGCGTAATGCGGTGCGATCAGACGTCGAGAATCCGGTAGCGTTGCAAGGCCTCGATTTGCGTCTGAAGATTGCGCGCGCGATGCTCGCGGCAAAGCGTTTCCGCCGATAAGGCATCGCCTTGCCGCAAGGCATCGATGATCGCGCGCAGTGCCTGCGCTTGCGATTCGTCGGGGTCGATCAGACGCAAGGTCAGTTCGCGCACGCGCCGCACCTGATCCGAGCATTCGCCGACGATCTGCATGAGACGCGGGTTGTCGCTCAGTTCGACGAGGCGGGCATGAAACGCTTCGCGCGCGGCGGACCATGCCTCGCGATCGTTCTTCGAGAAAGCGCGCTCCATGTCGGTGCACGCTCTTTCCAGCGCCTTGAGTTCGCGCGCGCCCGGCTTGCGCGCGGCGACGGCCGCCGCGGCCGTTGCTTCGAGACTCGTCTGCACCTGACAGACTTCCTCGATATCCGCCATCGACACATTGCGCACGCGCATGCCGTGGCGCGGAATGATCTGCACGAGATGCTCGTTCTGCAGACGGATGAGCGCCTCGCGCACCGGCGTGCGGCTCACGCCGAACCGTTCGACGAGTTCCTGTTCGAGCAACTGCGTGCCGGGCCGCAGCTCGTTGCTGAGGATTTTTTCGCGCAGCGCCTGATAGACCGTGTCGGTCGATTTCTCACGCGGCTTGCTGATCGCTTCGGCGGTCCGGGCTGGAGCCATGATGGGCGTTCCGAAAACGTTGCCGTCGATGCACGGACGCAATGTCCGCCGAAATGCGAACTGGCGGACGGAATGCCTTCATTATATGTATCACTCAACGCATACGTTACTGCCCGGAGAAAGAAAAGATTTGCTTGTCCCGGACGTCTCACGCGACCTTGATGCGGTGCTAACATCGGCGCGAAGCGATGATTCCTTCATGGAGTTCAAGCATGACCGCCTCGCGCGTTACCGTCACGTCGAATCCCGCAAGGCGCAACACGACTGAGCTCGCGTATCGCGAACTGCGCCGCCGCATCATCGAAAGCGAACTGACGCCGGGATCGTACCTGCTCGAACAGGAACTCGGCCTCATGCTCGGCTTCAGCCGCACGCCGATTCGCGAGGCGGCGCTGCGCCTGCAGGGCGAGGGGCTGGTGCAGATCGTGCCGCGCCACGGCATTCGCATCGTGCCGACGTCGATCTCCGATATCCAGCATATCTATCAAGTGCTGATGAGCCTCGAATCGACGGCGGCGGGACTCATCGCGGCGAGCAAAGACGCGGATCTCGCACCGCTCGTTCACGCGTGCGAGACGATGACCGGCGCGTTCGAACGCGGCGACATGCTCGCCTGGGCGGAGGCGGACGAGGTCTTTCACGAGACGCTCGTCGCCTCGTGCGGCAATGCGCGCCTTCACGCGATCGTGATGAATTGCCGCGATCAGGTGCACCGCGTGCGCCGCTTCACGCAGAGGGTGAAGCCTCATCCGCAGCCGCTGAAATCCATACAGGAGCACTACGCGATTATCGACGCGATGCGTTGCGGCGATGCAGCGAAAGCAAGCGGCCTGTATCGCGCGCATCGCGAGCGCGGGTGGCGCGACCAGACCAGCGTGCTGCAGCAATACGGCATCCAGCAAGCCTGATTCAAAACTCACGCCAGCGCGCACGAGGGTATCTACGCCCTCGATGAATCTGGACTTTCGCTAAGTTAATGCATACATTAACTTGCACGGTTATGCGATGCGGCCATGTGCTCGCGGCAATCGCAATACCGGGAGCAGGTCCAAAAAACACAGTGCGGCCGCATGCGCCGAGCACGCTGCGAAACCGCCGGTCACGGATGGAGACGCCTACATGTTTGCGCCTGAAAAGATCGCGAGATTCGCACGCGGTGCCTGCTTCATGTCTGTCGCCGCGGCGCTGGTCTGCAGCGCCGCCGTGCGCGCCGCGCCGCTTACCGTCACGCACTGGGGCGACGGCATGTACGGCGTGCCGTTCGCGGTCGCGATGGAAAAGGGCTTCTTCAAGGAAGAAGGCGTGGACGTGTCGGGCTTCATTACGTCGGAAGGCGGCGGCACGACGGTGCGCAACGCGATGGCATCCGAGATTCCCTATGGCGAAGTCGCGCTGCCCGCCGCGATCTCGGCGGTGAAGCAGGGCGTCGATCTGACCATCGTGCATGGCGGCGTGCAGAGTCTTGCCGACCTCGTATGGGTCGAGAAGAAGGACGGCACGATCACCGGCATCCAGCAGATGAAAGGCAAGACGATCGGGTATAGCAGCCCGAAATCGACCACCGACACCATCGTCACCATTGCGCTCGATCGCGCCGGACTGACGGGGCAAGTGCAGCGCAAACCCGTCGGCAGTTCGAGCGGCATGCTGACTTCCTTGCAGCAGGGCGCGGTCGATGTCGCGTACATGACCGAGCCGTCGTATAGCGCGAAGAAGGATCAGTTGCGCATCGCGTTTCGTTCGACGGATATCGTGCCCAATGAAACGCAGACGGTCGGCATCGTGCGCACCGACTATCTGAAGGCGCATCCGGAAGTCATCAAAGGCATCATCAAGGCGCGTCGCAAGGCGGTGCAGTACCTCGTCGCGCATCGTGACGAGTCCGCGCAGATGCTCGCGAAGCAGTACAAGATGGACCCGGCGGTGGCCTCGTCGGCGGTGAATAACGTGCTCGATTCGGACCCGAAGTACTGGAGCGAAGGCAGCTTCGATCGCAAGGGCATGGACGAAGTGCTGAAGGGCCTGATTCTCGTGAAGGCGATTCCCGATGGCGCGTTCGACTGGTCGAAGATCGTCGACGAATCGCTGTTGC
Organism: Caballeronia sp. PC1; assembly: GCF_021353155.1. Lineage (NCBI taxonomy): Bacteria > Pseudomonadati > Pseudomonadota > Betaproteobacteria > Burkholderiales > Burkholderiaceae > Caballeronia > Caballeronia sp. PC1. The sequence goes on along the minus strand of NZ_JAJUBH010000003.1, from coordinate 1,733,374 downwards.
CCGCCGATCTGCAAACGAAGAAGTGAGGCTGCGATGAGCGTGTTGTCACGTCGCACGAAGATATCGGTCGTATCGCGCGATCCGGCTTCAGAGGACGCCGATCGCGTGCAGGCGCGTCTTGCCGATGTCACGCGCATCTATCCCGGCACGGCGGACAAGCCGCCGTTTCATGCGCTCGGGCCCGTGAGTCTCGAATTGCGCGCGGGCGAGTTCTTCTCGGTGGTCGGCCCATCGGGATGCGGCAAATCCACCTTGCTCGACGTGCTCGCGGGTCTCAATCCGGCGAGCGGCGGCACGGTGGAATTCGAAGGGCAACCTGTAGGACGTGAAGTGCCGGACGGCGTCGCGGTCGTGTTCCAGGAAGACGCGAGCTTTCCCTGGCTCAACGTATTCGATAACGCCGCGTTCGCCGCACGCCGCGCGGGCGTGCCGGAAAACGAGGTGCGCGAGCGCGTCGATCATGCCTTGTCGTTCATGGGCCTGAAGTCGTTCGCGCGCGCGTATCCCGCGCAGCTTTCGGGCGGCATGCGCCAGCGCGTGTGCATTGCGCGCGCGATGGTCGTGCGTCCGCGTCTCATGCTGCTCGACGAACCGTTCGGCGCGCTCGACCAGCAAACGCGTCTGCTGATGGGCGATGAGATGCTCAAGCTCTGGCGCGATACGGGCGCAACCGTCATGCTCATCACGCACTCGATCGACGAAGCCGTGTTGCTGTCGGACCGCATCGGTGTGATGTCGGCGTGTCCGGGCCGTTTCATCGCGACGATCGAAACCGGCTGGACGCGCCTGCGCGACAGCAAGATCGCACTCGATCCGCGCTTTGGCGAACTCACCGCGCAAGTGTGGGGCCTGTTGCGCGATGAAGCGTTGAAAGCGCTCGGGAGTCGGCCGTGAACACGGCCGCGCGCTGGCGTATCGGTCTCGTCGTCGCGCTGCTGCTCTTGCTGGAAATCGCGACGCGTCTCGCATGGATCAATCCGGTGTCGTTCATTCCGCCTTCGCGCATGGCGGTGAGCGCGTGGGACATTCTCACGTCCGGACAGTTCACGATCGATATCCTGCAGACGCTCGGCAGCGCCATGCTTGCGGTGGCGCTCGCGGTGATCGCGGGCTTTATCGGCGGCGTGCTGCTGTTTCGCTTGCCGCGTCTGCGGCGCGTGCTCGATCCCTTGCTGCTGTCGTACTATGCGGTGCCGGTGTTCGTGCTCTATCCGATTCTCATCGTGATCTTCGGCTTGAATCGCTGGCCGCTGGTCGGCATCGGCTTCCTGTTCGCGGTCGTGGCGATGGCCGTGAATACGCTCAACGGTCTGGAGCGCGTGCCGCGCGTGCTCTTGCGCACCGCACGCGTGTGCCGTCTGAGCACGCTGGATGAAGTTCGCCTGATCACGCTGCCCGCGAGCCTGCCGTTCGTATTCACCGGCATCAAGCTCACGGTCGTGTACGCGTTCATCGCGGTCGTAGCGGGCGAGTTCGTGCTGTCGGGCTCGGGCTTCGGCTATCAGATCGCATTCGCGTACAACGCATTCGACAATCCGACGATGTACGGCCTCATGCTGCTGATGCTGGTCTTCGTCACGACCATCAACGGCTTGCTGCGCCAGGCCGAACGGCGGCTATACCGGCGCATCAGAAGGGAGGCGGCATGAGCACCGTCGTCATTACGCATGGCACGAGCACGCGGCGCGTGCGGCGCTGGACCGACGCGCTCGTGCTGGTCGTCGTGCTCGTCGCGTTGTGGCAGGCCGCGAGCGAACTGCTCGGCCCGGATGTGTTGACCACGCCCGCGCATACGGTGCAGCGCGCGCTGCATATCGTGAGCGATGCGGATTTTCCGGCGAGCCTGTATGTGACGTCGCTCGCGTTCGCGTCGGCGTTCGCGATATCGGCGATCGCGGGCGTATGCCTCGGCCTGCTGCTCGGCACGCGCCGCATGGCCGGCGACGTCATGGAGCCGCTGATGATGGGCTTCTATTCGATTCCCAAGGTCACGCTGTATCCGGTCGTGCTGCTCGCGTGCGGACTCGGCCTGTGGGCGAAGATCGTCTTCGGCGTCATGCATGGCATCGTGCCGATCACGCTCTTCACGATGAACGCGGTGCGCAACATGCCGCCCATCTATGCGCGCGCGGCCAGAACGTATCGCATGAGTCCCGGCGATTTCGCGCGTCACGTACTCATTCCCGCCTGCGTGCCGGAGGTCGTCTCGGGCCTGCGCATCGGCTTCTCGCTGACGCTGCTCGGCACGCTGATCGGCGAGATGTTCGCCTCGCAAAGCGGCATCGGACGCATGTTGATGATCGCGATGAACCGCAACGAAACCAGCACGATCATGGCGCTCGCGCTGATGCTGTTCGTGTTCGCGACACTCGTCAATCTGCTGTTCCTCACATGGCAGCGTCATCTCACGCATAGCGACTGAACATGAAAACGCTCTTCGACAAGCTGTGGGACAGCCATACGATTGCGCATCTCGCGGGCGGCGTGGACCTTCTGCACGTGGATCGACACCTCATGCACGAACTGACGGGCGTCGAAGCCGTCCGTGTGCTGGAGCGGCGCGGACTCGCGGTGGACAGCCCCGCGCTCACGTTCGCGACGCTCGATCACGTGATCTCGACGCTGCCGGGCCGGCATGCCGGCGATGCCGCGTGGAGCACCGAGATGATCGATGCGATGCGCGGGCAGATGACGCAACACGCGATCCCGATCTTCGATATCGGCAGCGAGGGAAGGCAAGGCATCGTGCATGTGATCGGGCCGGAGCTCGGGCTCTCGGTGCCGGGCACGTCGATCGTCTGCGCGGACAGTCACACCTGCACGCATGGCGCGATGGGCGCGCTCGCGTTCGGCATCGGCTCGACGGAAGTCGTGCATGTGCTCGCCACGCAAACGATCCGCCAGAAGCGTCCGCGCACGATGCGCGTGCTGTTCAATGGGCGCGTGCGCGAGGGCGTGAGCGCGAAGGACATGATCCTGTATGTGATCGGCAAGATCGGCGCGGCGGGCGGCACCGGCTATGCGGTGGAATATGCGGGCGAAGCAATCGAAGACTTGTCGATGGAAGCGCGTCTGACGCTGTGCAATCTGAGCATCGAACTGGGCGCGAAGTTCGGGCTGATCGCGCCGGATGAGACGACGTTCGCTTATCTGCGCGACAAGCCCTATGCGCCACAGGGCGCGCATTTCGACGCGGCCGTTGCGGACTGGAAGCGGCTTGCGACGGACGAAGGCGCGCATTTCGATCACGAAGTGATCGTCGATGCCTCGGCCATTCGCGTGCAAGTCACCTGGGGCACGAGTCCCGAGCATGTGATCGCGTTCGACGAGACCATTCCCGATCCCGGATCGCTCGTCGATGAATCGCGGCGGCAGGCCGCGCAAAACGCGATCGATTACATGGGCGTGCGCGCGGGCCAGCATCTCGATGAGCTCGCCGTGGATCGCGTGTTTATCGGCTCGTGCGCGAATAGCCGCATCGAGGATTTGCGCACCGCGGCGCGTATCGTCGAGGGTCATCATGTCGCGCGCCATGTGAAGGCGTGGGTCGTGCCCGGCTCGCTCATGGTCGCGCGCCAGGCGCACGAAGAAGGGCTCGACGACATCTTTCGCTCGGCGGGCTTCGAATGGCGCGAGCCGGGCTGCTCGATGTGCGTTGGCGCGAATGGCGATGTGGTCGGGCGTGGCGAGCGTTGCGTATCGACATCGAATCGCAATTTCGTCGGCAGGCAGGGACCGGGCGCGCGCACGCATCTCGCGAGTCCGGCCGTGGCCGCCGCCAGCGCGCTCGCCGGGCATATCGCCGCGCCCTACGCGGAGGCATCGCAATGAAGGCCGTCACGACGATTCAGGGCGCGGCCGCGCCGCTCTTGCGCGATAACATCGACACCGATCTCATCATCCGGATCGAGCGCATATCGCAACTGAAGCGCGGCGAACTCGGGCCGTATCTGCTGGAAACGCTGCGCTATCGCGACGGTGGACCGGCGAGCGGCGAGCGTGAAGACTTCGTTCTGAATCAACCCGCGTTTCGCGACGCGCGCACGCTACTCGGCGGCAAGAATTTCGGCTGCGGCAGCTCGCGCGAAATGGCCGTGTGGGCGTTGGAAGAAGCGGGCATCCGCTGCGTGATCGCGCCGTCGTTCGGCGATATCTTCTACAACAACTGCCTGCAAAATGGCTTGCTGCTCGTTCGGCTCGATGCAAAAGAGATCGAGCGTATTGCGGATGCATCGCGTGACGGCGAGCACATCGAAGTCGATTTGCGCGCGCTCGAAATACGCGCGCCGCAACTGAACGCCATTCCTTTCGAATTCGACGAAGCACAACGCGAGGCCTTGCTCGAAGGACTCGACGACATCGACCAGACACGGCGCTTCGCCGAACATATCGCGCGCTTCCGGGCAAACGACCGCAAGGCGCGCGCCTGGGCGTACTTCGCCTGACTTCCGGAGATTGATCTTGACCCGTTCCGCACGCTTTCGCGAGTTGTTCAAGGAAGGCCCGTTCGTTTGCATGGGCGCGCACGACGCCATTACCGCGATGCTCGCAGAGCAAGCCGGCGCCAAGGCGATTTACGTGTCGGGCTTCGTTGCCTCGGGCGTCGTCGCGGGGCAGCCCGACGTGGGCGTGCTGTCGCAAACGGAGATGTTCGAGCATATCCGCCGCATCTGCCGCGTGACTTCAGTGCCCATCTTCGCCGATGCCGACACGGGCTACGGCGGCATTCTCGACGTGCAGCGCACGATGCGTCTCTGGGAAGAAGCGGGCGCGTCCGTGCTGCATCTCGAAGATCAGGCGTTGCCGAAGAAGTGCGGTCACTATGCGGGCAAGCAACTCGTCTCGAAAGAGGAGATGGTGCTGAAGCTGCGCGCGATGATCGAAGCGCGGCGGGATCCGGATTTCTTTATCGTTGCGCGCACGGATGCGATCGCGGTGACGGGCATCGACGATGCCATCGCGCGGCTCGAAGCGTATGCGCAAGCGGGCGCGGACGGCCTCTATGCCGATGCACCCGAAAGCCTCGAACACATGCGCGAGCTCACGCGCCGCCTGCAGCCGCTCGGCAAGCCGATTCTGTTCAATCAGGCGCGCACGGGAAAGAGTCCGTATGTGTCGATGAAAGAAGCCTATGAAATAGGCTTCGATTACACGCTGAGCCCCATCGAACCCATGCTTGCGATGCACAAGGCCGTGAAGGACATGCTGGCCGTGTTCATGCGCGAAGGTTCGACCGACGCCATAGCGGATCGCTTGACGCCGTTCGAGGAGTACAACCGCTTCGTCGGTCTCGGCGAGGCGGTCGCCGTGGAAAAGCGCTTCGCGGGCGGTGGCTCGACGAAGTAACGCGCGAGCTCAGCCGTCGATCGTTTCGTGCACGGCCTGCTCGCCGCGTTTCCAGTACGCCGATGCGCGAATGCGCTTCTTGTCGATGCCGCGCTCGTCGCACAGCAGCTTGCGCACGGCGCGCATCAAGGTGGCTTCGCCCGCGGCCCACACGTAGCCATCGCCATCGGGCAGATAGGTTTCGCGCAACGCAAGCAGGAGCGCGCCGCCCGGATGCTCGCTCTCGTTCCGGTAACGCCATTGCACGTACAGATCGGCGCGCGTTGCGAATTCGATGCGCGCCGACGGATCGGCGGCTTCGATCAGCGCCGCGACGCGCGTGCCCTCGGGCAGTTCTTCGAGCCGCCGCGCGATGGCGGGCAGCGCGGTTTCATCGCCGATCAGCAGATGCCAGTCGAACTGCGTCGGAATCACGAACGAGCCACGCGGCCCGCCGATGCCGAGCTGCTGCCCCGGCGCGGCTTGCGCGGCCCACGCGGTCGCGGGGCCGGCTTCGTGCAGCGCGAACTCGATATCCAGCTCGCGCGCGGCGCGGTCGAAACGGCGCGGCGTGAAATCGCGCGCAATCGGGCGCGGCTTCGACGGATCGAACTCGGGACCGTTGGGACCGGCCTGCGGCAGCGCGGGCATCGCCTCTCCGGGCGCCGGGAAAAACAGCTTCACGTGATCGTCGAAGGACGCGCTGACGAAGTCGTCGAGGTCATCGCCCGTGAACGTGACGCGCACGAGATGCGGATTGAGCGCCTGCACGCGCGTGACTTGCAGCAGGCGGAACTTGAGCGCGTGACGCACGCGCGTGACGTCGAGCTCGGGACGGTCTTGCAGGATGGGATCGGTCATCGTGTCGGTTCCTTTCACGCCTGCTTCGGGGCGGGGTTCTGTTCGATTTCCGCGGTCGCGCGGCCCAGGATCGCGGCGATGCGGCGCTGTTCGTCGTGCGGCGCATCGGTGCGCAGCAGCAGCGCCTTCTTAAGCGCGCGGCGCGCGGCGATGAGTTCGGGCGCCCAACCGCCGTCGGACGATGCATCCTCGGCTTCTTCGCCCATATAGGCGCGGCGCACGAGATCCATCTTGCGCGCGAAGTGGGTGAGCTTCGCGAGCATCAAGTCCACGCGCTCGCGATTGGCCGCGAGATAGTCACGGCCCGCGTCGGAAAGCGCATAGCGTTTGCGATTGCCCTCCAGTTCGACGGTCGTATAGCCGAGCTCTTCCAGATAGGTGAGCGCCGGATAGACCATGCCCGGGCTCGGCGCGTAGAAGCCGTTCGAACGGTCTTCCAGCGCCTTGATGAGCTCGTAGCCGTGACGCGGCGCTTCGGCGAGCATCGCGAGAAGCAGCAATTGCAGGTCGTCGGACGAGAACTTGCGGCCGCGCGGCATGCCGTCTTCGCCGCCGAATCCGCCCATGCCGCCCGGGCCGCCCATTCCACCGGGACCACCGCCAAAGCGGCTGCCGCCGCGACCATGACGGCCGATCATGCCCCAGCGTTCGAAAGCGAAGCGTTCGACCCATTCGGGGACCTCGAACGGAAAATCAGGGCCGAAGGCGCGGCCGCCGGCATTGCGTCCATGTTGAAAGCAACGGGATTTCATATGAATACTCCAGATATGTCGTAAAACATATCTAAAGATATATATCGTAAGAGCGTCTGTCAAGGCGACTTTTAGGGGAGGGATCGCGCTCCGGCGCATGCATTTTGAACGCCGCATACAATCACGCGCATTGTCTTTTGCATGCATGGAACCATGAGCCACTTTCTTCCCGTCAGGCTGGAACACGCCAGCCGCCTCATCAATCACGGCCCGACGGTGCTCGTCACGAGCGCGCACGGCGGGCGGCGCGACGTCATGGCGGCGGCCTGGTCGATGCCGGTGGAATTCACGCCGCCGCGCATCGCCGTGGTGATCGACAAAAGCACGTACACGCGCGAACTCGCCACCGCGAGCGGCACGTTCGGCCTCGTCGTGCCGGGCGCGGCGCTGATCGATCTGACTTATGCGGTCGGATCGACGAGCGGGCGCGATATCGACAAATTCGAGGCGTTCGGCATCGACGCCGTACAGGGTCCGGTGCTCGGCGTGCCGCTCATCGAGACGAACTGTGCGGCCTGGCTCGAATGCCGCCTGATCGACGAGAAGCACACCGAAGACGCCTACGACACCTGTTTCGCCGAAGTCGTCGCGGCCGCCGCCGATGCGCGCGTGTTCGTCGACGGTCACTGGATCATCGACGAATCGAATCAGCCGCTGCACACGATCCACCATCTCGGCGCGGGCAAGTTCGTGCGCGCGTCGGCGATGGAGCAGGCGAAGCCGCTGTCGCGCTGATGCACGCTTTAGCCCGTTAGCGCGGGGCTAAAGATTCCCCGTTTCCCCGTCGTTAAAGAGACGTCGACCGCGAAAGACCGAAAGGCTATTCGCGTCGGCGTTTTCGAGCGCGCGATCCGTCATTCGAATCGGACGCGCCGACAGATGGGCGAGGACAGGTTGGCCGGGTCTCGCGACCGCGGCGGCAACCGCTCGCACCGTCAGGGGAAAGGGGTGCGGTATGGAACAGCGTTTTTCGGGTGTGCGGTTCGTGATTCATCTCATCGGCTTCACGAGTCTTGTGTTGTTGAGACTGCTCGTCGCGCCGGACGGGCAGGGCGGCATGATCGCGTTTGTCGCCTGCGTGGCGGCGCTCGCCGCCGGATATATGGTCTGGTACGCGTCGTCGGAGGGCTATCTGCGCAATCTGATGACGGGCGCCGTCGTCTATCTCGCGCTCGCCGCCGTGGTGGCCGCGTGTCCGCTTTTCCTCATCGTGCTGGCCGGCTGGTCGATCGCGAGTCTCGTGAAGACGCGGCGCGCGTTGCTCCTTCACGCGATGGCGAGCATCGCGCTCCTGGTGCTGATTTTTCCGATGCCGCTCGCGCAGCGCATCGGCATGCCCGAACTGGCGGGCGCGCCGGCGGCCATCGCTTATGCCGCGTTCGCGCTCGCGTGGTCGGCGTGGGCGTCGCGCAGTCCGCTGAAGTTCGGGCTGTTCAAGTTCGCGACGATGCTGCTCGCCGCGCCGCTGGTGGCATCGTTCGTCGCGCTCGTCGGCGGCGGCATGCTCGGGCGGCCCGAGCCGCGCGTGCGCAATACGATCACGCGCGCGCGTAAAACGCCGCAGTGGACGGAGGCGAGCGCGCCGGTGGAAGCATCCGTGGCGATAGCCGACTGATACGGCGCGCGCTGTGGTAAAAAACGATCGGCACCTTTCCGCGGCTCAGCACCGAACCCAGGAGACCCGATGACTTCCCCCCGGCGCGACACGAGCAATGACCACGCCCCGCACGAGCCGCTCACGTCCTACTACCCCGACGAATCGAAACGGCGCCTCTGGCTGCGCGGCATCTTCGACCGCACCGCCTCCGACTACGATGCAATCGAACGCGCGATGGCCTTCGGCTCCGGCCCGTGGTATCGCAATCGCGCGCTGCGTTCGGCGGGCCTCGCGCGCGGCATGCGCGTGCTCGACGTCGGCATGGGAACGGGGCTCGTCACGAGGGAAGCCGTTGCGATCACCGGAGACCCCACGCTCGTCACGGGCGTCGATCCGAGTCCGGGCATGGTCGGACAGGCGCATCTGCCGGCAGGCGTAAAAACGCGCATCGGCACGGCCGAAGAGTTGCCCTGCGAAAACGCCGCCTACGATTTTCTGAGCATGGGTTTCGCGTTGCGCCATGTCGGCGATCTCGCGAAGGTCTTCGACGAATATTTTCGCGTGCTCGCGCCCGGCGGCCGGCTGTGCGTGCTCGAAATCACGCGTCCCGCGCATGGCGTGGGCGTCGCCGCGCTGAAGCTCTACATGCGCGGCGTGGTGCCGATGATCGCGCGAATCGTCGGAAAGAAAGAGGAAAGCGTCGAACTAATGCGCTATTACTGGGACACGATCGAAGCCTGCGTGCCGCCCGACGCCGTGCTGACCGCCATTCGCCGCGCGGGTTTCGCAAACGTGCGGCGCGATGTCGAGCTCGGCATCTTTTCCGCCTATTGCGCGACCAAGCCGGCGGCCTGAGCGGCGTCGAGAATCACGGCTGCGCGCCCGCTCAGGAGCAAGCGGCCCGCGCACTGCACGGCGAAGCGATAGAGCACGGTATTGCCGTCGCCGCCCAGGCGCTCGGCTTCGATATCGAGCGGGCCGTCGAGCGTATCGAGGCGCTCGACGTGCGTCTGCACGCCGCGCACGCTCGCCAGCATCCCCACGCGCGGACGCTCGCCCGCATCGGCGAGAAGCGCGCCATGCACGGCCATCGCCTGCGCGGCATATTCGATCCCGCATACCGACGCGAGCCGCCCCCGCGAACGCAGCGGATTGCCAGCGGCAAGATGGCTCGTCGCGATGCAGCGGATGCGCTGCGCATCCCACGCGACGACGGCATCGAGCAGACACATCGAGCCGCCATGTGGAATGCGTGCGGCGATCCAGTCGCGATCGTACGTCTGTGCGGCGCTCATGCCGGGGCGATCTCCACGGCGAGACGCGTGCCGTCGAGATAATCGATGACGACGTTCGACGCCTGCCCGCGCGCCAGCGCGTCGAGCAGCGGCAGCGCGCGCGCCGCGGGGTTCGAAAGACGCAGCGCTTCGAGACCGGCATCCGCGAAGGCGAACGCGCTTGCGTCGGTGAGACGCGCCTCGATGCGCGCGAGCGTGCGCTCGCCGGGCTCAGGCGCGAGCACGAGCGCGACGCCGAAGGCATCGGCGATCGGGCGCGCGTGGCGCAACGGCTCCGGGTAATCGGTGTCGTAGGCGACGAGCAGCGTCGCGGCGTCATCGACGCTCACTTGGGCGAGACTCTCCAGCAAGCCCGCCGCGAAGCTGCCGTCGTAGGCGCACAGCACGTTCGACGCGGCCATCGCGCGCGTCGCGATGCTCCAGTAGCCTGCGGGCGCGTTGTGGACGGAGTTGTGAAAGCGCGTCGGCGAAAGTTGCGGCTCGTCGCTCGCGAGTGTTTCGCAGATCGCATGAAAATTCCCGCCGTCGCCACCCGACGCCGCGAACACGGCGGCGAGCGTGGCGGCGTCGCGGCCGCTCTGCGCAACGGCTTCGTGCGCCGCCGCGAGCGCCGCGCGCACGACCGGCCCGGTGCGGCGCCGCTCGGCGGAAGGCAGGCTGGTAGGCGCCGGCAGCGCGGTGCGTGCTTCGTCGCGCACGGCGCGTTGCGTGAGTACGTCGGCGGTCTGCGGCCAATTGGCGAGCCCCGGCCCGATCACACCGATCCCTTCGATATAGGCGCGCAATGGAGTCATGCCGATGCCGCTCCCTTGCGTCCGAACACGAGACTGCAGTTCGTCCCGCCGAAGCCGAACGAGTTGGAAAGCACCGCGTGGAGCGGCGCGTCGCGCGAGCTCAACACGTAGTCGAGACCGAGCGCGGGATCGGGCTCGGTCGTATTCGCGCCCGCCGGAATCATCCGATGCTTGAGCGTGAGCGCCGCGATCACCGCTTCGAGCGCGCCCGCCGCGCCGAGCGTATGCCCCGTCGCGCCCTTGGTCGAACTGCACGGCACGCGGCCGAACAGGTCCGTGAGCGCGCGGCTTTCGGCGGCGTCGTTGCTGGGCGTCGCGGTGCCGTGCAGATTCACATAGCCGATGTCGCGCGCAGTCAGGCCCGCGCTCGCCAGCGCCTGTTCCATCGCGATACGCGCGCCGAGCCCTTCCGGATGCGGCGACGACATGTGATACGCATCGCTCGATTCGCCGATGCCGAGCAGACGGATCGCGTCGTCATCGTCGGCATGGCCGGCCGGCTCGCGTTCGAGCAATCCGAACGCCGCCGCCTCGCCGATCGAAATGCCGTCGCGCTTCACGTCGAACGGCTTGCACGGTCCGGCCGAAAGCAGTTCGAGCGAGTTGAAGCCGTAAAGCGTCGTGAGACAGAGCGTATCGACGCCGCCGACCACGGCCACGTCGATGAGACCGGTTTCGAGCATGCGCCGCGCCGAGCCGAACACCTTCGCCCCCGACGAACACGCCGACGAGACCGAAACCGCTGGGCCGCGCAGCCCGAAATACGCGCGCACGAAGCCGGCGAGCGAATAGGGATTGTGCGTGGTCGCGTAGCTGAAATCGGCGGGCAGCGCGCCGGTTTGCGCATCGCGGCGGCGGTACGCGAGCTCGGTTTCGAGAATGCCCGCGGTGCTCGTGCCCATGAACACGCCGACGCGCTCCGCGCCCGCCCGCGCAATCGCTTCGCGCACGCGCGTGTCGAAGCCGTCCTGCGTCATCGCCAGTTGCGCGAGGCGGTTGTTGCGGCAGTCGAAGGCGGCGAGATCCGCGCGCACCGGCGCATCCTCGACGCCCGCGACGCGGCCCGTGTAGGTGGCGAGCGCGGCGCCTTCGAAGTCGCACGGCGCGAGGCCGCCGCGTCCTTGCGCGAGCGCGGCCAGCGTCGCGTCAATGCCGCGTCCCGCGCAACTCGTGGCGGTGAAATGCGTAAGCAGGAGAGGGTTCACTACAGGCTCGCCTCGGTATTCGGTGGCTTCAGTGGCGTGTGGGTCGATGAATTGTAACAAACGGGTCTTGTCGGACCGGGCGACGCTCAGACGGCTGGTCTCGCGATCAGCAGACGATTGGCCTCGTGCGTGCCGTTGCCCATCGGGCGGACTGTCGTGCGAAAACGCAGACCGTCGAGCAGCGCCAGCCATTGCGCCTCGCTGCGGCAGGTGAGCCCACTGGTGCGTCCCGACCGGGCGACCTGCACACCGAAATCGACGGCGCGATCGACGGCGGCGCGCCAGCCCGCGGCGGCGTCGCTGACGCGCAGGAGCAGCACGCCGTCCGAAGCGAGACTAGCGCGCACGCGGCGCAGGATAGCCGCTTGCGCATCGGCATCGACGTAATGCAGCACATCGCACGCGACGACGACATCGGTCTCGGGGAACGGCGCCGCGCGAATGTCGTCGCAGACGAAACTCACGCGCGCCGCGTGCGCCTTCAAGGCGATGCGCGCCCAGTCGACGTCGCGCGGCGTCAGGTCGATGCCGTGTATCGATTGCGGCAGGGGCGGCGCGGGCCAGTCGGGCGGCCACTTCGCTGATGCGTCATCTCGATGCCACGCGTGCGCGCCGACGAGCCACGCGGCGAGCAAACCCTGGCCGCTGCCGAGATCGAGGATGCGCGCGTCATCGGCGATCAGACCGTGAGCGAGAACGTGAGCGAAGAACGGATCGTGACGCAGCTTCGCCGACGCGAAATGCCACGCGAAGCGGCCCGCGGCGCGGTAAGGACGGCTGGCGGCTTCGATGAGCGCGGTCGGGACCATGCGGGCGTTCATAACGTTGGGCCCGTGCAGTCTAGCCGACAATCGCCTCGCACAAGGTCACGGTCAAAAGCCCGCGCTCCGCCGCCGCGCGCAGCACCGTGTCGAGCGCGGCAAGCACGACGGGCGCGCCGTCGGGCGCGCGGGCGGCGTGCCCATCGTGGACGAGCAGAATGTCGCGCGCGGCGAACCCGTTCAGGAGCCGCCGGGCGACGAGTGCCGCATCGCCGGTGCGCGTGTCGAAGCCGCGCCGCGTCCAGCTCGCGAGATGCAGGCCGAGACCGCACAGCACAGGCTCCAGAAACGGATTGCGCAGCCCGGCGGGCGCACGAAAGAACACCGGCCGCGTGCCCGCGATCTCACCGATCGTCGCCTGCGCCGCGTCGATTTCGCGCCGCAGCGCGCCCGGCCCCATCAGCGAAAAATTATGGCGATGCCGCTGGCTATGGTTCTCCACGGCATGACCGCGAGCGACGATCGCCTGGGCGATGCCCGGATGCGCGCGCACCCGCTCGCCGATGCAGAAGAACGTCGCGCGGGCGCGATGCGCGTCGAGCAGATCGAGCACGCGCGGCGTGACCTCGGGATCGGGGCCGTCGTCGATCGTGATGGCGATGCGCGCGCCCGCCGATGCCGGCAGCGCCGTCCAGTTGTGGCCGAGCAGCGCACTGCGCGGCCAGAGCCCCGCCGCCGTCAGCGCGAGATGCGAGGCGATCACGCCGCCCGCCGCCCACGGCCATGCCGCGGGCGCCACGGCCAGCGACGCGAGCGCGCCCGCATGCACGGCGAGCGCGCCGCCGACGAGCGGCGTCGGCCTCCAGCGGCGAGGTGTACCCGGCGCGTTCATCGTCTGAATCCGGCGCGCGGCGCAAGGATCGCCGAGAACAGCAGCGCCAGAATCGCACCCGGGCCGACAGTCAGGCCGAAGGTTTTCAGCATCGGCACGCTGGACAGCGCGAGCAGCCCGAAGCCGAGAACGGTCGCGAGATTCGCAATCACGAGCGACACGAGCGTTTGCGGCGAAATGGCGTTGTCTTCCGCGTGCGCGCGATAGTTGAAGAAGAGCGCATAGTTCGACCCGACCGCGACGATCAGCAGCATGCCGATCAGATGCAGGATCGTCAGCGACTTGCCCGCGAGCGCGAGCGCCGCGATCACGACGATCACCGCCGCGACGAGCGGCGCGAGCGTGCGCGCCGCCCGCACCGGCGAGCGCAGCGCGAGCACGAGCAGCACGACGATGACCGCGAACCCGCCGAGCGAAAGGCGAATGTCCTCGTGCACGTAGTTCTGATAGAGGCGGTCGGCTTCGGCTTTCATATCGACGAAAAGCGCGTCCGGCACGTTCGCGGACGCCACCGCCGCGCGAATTTTCTGCGCCTCGACCTCCGAGCCTTGCGCCGCGCGCAGCGGCAGCATCGCGGTCCAGCGGCCGTCGCGCCCGGTGAGCAGCGAATCGACGGCGAGCGCCATCGACGTGCCTTGCAGATCGGCGCGGCGCACGAGCGGCTGCGCGCGGGCGGCGTCGGCATCGGCGATGAAGGGCTCGAAAACTTCCGGCTTCACGCGGATCGCCTGGTCCTTCAGCGCGGCGGCGAGACGCGCGCGCAAGGCGTCGGCGGGCGGCAGGCTCGCGATGCGGGCACGCTGCGCCGCGTCGCTCGGCAAATAGCGCGCGGGACTTTCGTAGCCCGCGATCACGTGTTCGTCGACGAGCGGCTGCAAGCGATGCGCAACCGCTTCCGCCCGTTCGAGCGCCGTCTGCTCGTTCGCCGCCTGCACCACGACGAGATAGCGCACGTCCGGCGCGCCGACATCCGCGCGCAGGCGTTCGTCGAGATCCTGGCTCGCCTTGGGGACCGGGCTCAGCGCCGACAATTCCTGGCTCCACAGACCATGCCGCTGCATGAGCAGCACCGCGACGGCCACGAGCAGCAGCACGGCGAGCGCCCCGCGCAGGCGCGACGCCCGCGCCGCGAAGCGTGCGAGCAGATTGCCGAGGTGCGACACATCGCGGATCGCGAAGCCTTGCGGCAGCAGATGCGGCAGCACGAAGCGCGTGACGATGCCCGCCGTCGCCAGACCGACGATCGAATACAGCCCGAGTTGCACGAGGCCCGGAAATCCGGAGAAGAGCATCGACGCGAAACCGCAGATCGACGTGAGCACGCCCAGACGGATCGTCGGCCAGAAACCGGCGACCCAGTCTTTCAGCGACTCGCGTCTTTGCACGCCCGCCGACTGCACGAAGAGATAAATGGAGTAATCGACGGCCTCGCCGATCAGCGTCGTGCCGAACCCGAGCGTGAGGCCATGCACGGTGCCGAACGCGACGCTCACCGCGGCGACGCCCGCCGCCACGCCGGACAGCACCGGCATCAGGCCGAGCAAGAGCGTCGGCACCGAGCGATACACCGCGAGCAACAGCACGACGATCAGCACGATGCTCGCAGCCGACAGCCAGCGCACGTCGCGCATGATCGTGTCGCGCGTTTCGACGGCGAACACGCCAGGGCCCGTCATCGACAGCCGGTACGACGGCGCAACCGCTGCGAACGCATTGCGGATCGCGGCAATCGCGGACGCCTGCGCGTCGGTGTCGGAACCGGCGCTCGCGGTCTGCGCGAGCAGCACGGCGCGCTGGCCGTCGCGCGACACCCACACGCCGTCGCGCATCGAAGGCTGCGCGCCGCTGTCCAGTTGACTGACGAGCGCGGTGACTTCGCCGGTCGGATCGTGCGGCAGCAAGTCCTTCGCCATCATGCCGGCCGATGAGCTCAGCAGATCGAGGCTGTCCGCGAGCGCGTCTTTCAGGCCGGCCACGCTGAAGCGCTCGGGCGTCACCGCCGGACTCAGCTGATAGCGATGCTCGAACACGAAACGCTCGTCGCGCGCCTGTCCGACCGGCTCGCCGTTATTGACGGCGGAAAAGCGCTTGTCGGCGCGCAGCTTCGCCGCAACCTCGCGCGAGGCGTCCGCGCGGCCCTTCGCGTCGCCGCCCTCGATGCCGACGAGGATCAGCCGCGACACCAGTCCGTCGCGCAACTGCTCGACGAGCACGCGCTGCTGCTCGCTCGGCGAGCGCGGCAGGAACGCGGAGAGATCGGCGGAAAAATTCGTGCGGGCGATCACGCCCGCGCACAGCGCGAGCAGGCACAGCCAGACGATTACGGCCGGCTCGCGAAGAACGGCGCGCATGCCGGGCCTAATGCGCCGACGCGTCTTGCAGGCGCATCAGCGAACGGTCGCCGTCGGCCTGCTTGATCTCGACCCGCGACAGCGCCGCGCCCGTGCCGGCGAGCGTGATCGAACTGACTTTCTGCTTCATGCGCGAATCGATCGGCACGAGCGTCAGGGTCCAGTCGTCGCCACGGCCCGCGATCGACACCGTGTAGGCCTCTTCCAGCGCGAAACGGTTGCCCGCGAGCGTCGCGCGGATGCTTTCGATGAACGCGCCCAGCTCCGGATAATTGCGCAGCGGAATCGTGACCTTGCGGCCGTTGCGATCGACGGTGAGCATGTCGCCATCGACAACGAGATTTTCGGGCTTCGGGCTGACCGTGTGCTTTTCCAGATGATCCGGCGCGACGAACACGAGTTCGCCCGACGATTCGAGCGGCTCCTGCGCGATCTTCAGATAACGCGTCTCGGTGAAGCGCGCGCGGCCGGACTTCTTCGCGCCGAGCGTGTTCATCAGGCGATCGAGCGTCCAGGGCGTGTCGGCGGCGACGGCCATCATCGATGAAGCGCCGAGAACGGCGGCGGTCAGGACCGCGGCGAAAACTCGCATAAGCTCAGGAATCCCTCGCGACTTTCTGCAAGACGGCGGTGCTCGCACGCGCGGGGGCCTGCGCGGCGTTCGCCTGCCAGAAGTCGAAATAATTGAACCAGTTGTACGGCGCGGCGCGGCAGTATTTTTCCAGCAGCGCGACGTAACGCGTCAGCGCGGCATCGACGGCGGCGGCGCGGTCGCGACGCTCGATCGTCGAGAAATCGGCGAGCGTCTCGAAGTGGATGTCGTAGCGATTGCCGCCGAGATACAGCCCCGTCATGAAGACGACCGGACGCCGCAGCACCGCCGCCATGTGCAGCGGCCCGAGCGGAAACGCGGCGCTCGCGCCGAGAAAATCGCGCTCCGCGAGCGCGTCGCCGGCCTGGCGCAGCGTGCGGTCGGCGAGCATGCCGACGAGACTGCCCGCATCGAGCCGCTCGCGCACTTTCAGCATGGCATCGACCTTGCCGAGGCCGATCACATCGTGATGCGCGGCCGGATTCACGGCGGCGAGAATCGCATTGATCTTGCGCGCGTTCTCCTCGTACATCGTGATGGCGATGCGGATATGCGGCTGCGCCCGGCCGATCGCGCGCACGACCTCGAAGCTGCCGAGATGCGCGCCCATCAGAAACGCGCCGCGTCCATCGGCGAGCGCGGCTTCGACATGCTCGACGCCATGTGTGCGGATATCGAACAGATCGAAGCGTTCGTTGACCAGATAGATGCGGTCGTGAATCGTCGATGCGAACGAAAACACATGGCGATAACCGTCGCGCCAGCCCGCATGCCGTCCGAGCGCGCGGTTCAGATAAGCGCGCGATGCACGCCGCGCGCGCGGCGCGAAGACCACGAAATACGCGGTGATGATGCGCAGCAGCACGCGCCCCGCGCGCCGGCCGAAGCGCAGCGAGATCCACGTCATGAAGCGCAGCAGCGCGAGGTTGCTGCGCTCCTGGCGGTCGGCCCAGTCGTCGCGGTTGCGCGGTTTGTTCACGATGCGTGCGCGTCCGTGGCGGTCGCCGCCGTTGCTGTTGCCGTTGCGGTTTCCGATGAAGCGGCGAGCGCACCGCTCGCCACCGCGCGTTCGCCGGCCCGGATCGTGAAGCGGATCGCGCCGCTCGCCGCCGTTTCGTAGGCGATATCGAGCGCCTCGCCCGGCGCGGCCGGACTCAGGAATTTCGCCGATTCGATCCGGCACGCGTCGAAGCGTCTGCCGAGCGCCGCGCCGATCGCATCGAGCGCGTGGTCGAGCAGGACCACGCCCGGCACGATCGGGTGTCCGGGGAAATGTCCGGCGAGCGCGGGATGTTCGGGCGGCACGGTGAACCTGAGCGCCGCGCGGCGCTGGCGTTCGGTCTCGATCAGCTTCGTCAGCACTTCGCGCGGCAGCTTGCCCGTCGCGTTGCGCGGCAGCGAATCGACGAACAGCAGCGGCCGCGGCATGAAGGCGGCGTCGATGCGCTCGCGCAGCGCGCGCTGCAAGCCGGCCGCGTCCAGTTCAGGTGCGACCACGACGGCCATCAGGCGGCGCACCGGCTCGCTATCGGACCCGCTTTCGTCCGGCATGTGAAACACGCCGTCGACGACGCCCGGCACCGCGTTCAACTGATGATTGAGATACGCGAGCGACGTGCGCTTGCCCGCGATATTGATGAGATCCGCCTTGCGTCCGTGCAGCAGAAAATGCGCGCCGTCGATGAGTTCGAGCGCGTCGCCCATCGGCACCGGCACTTCGACATGGCCGCCGGACGCCCACATCGTCTGTTCGCCGGCATCGTCGGCGCGCGGCGTCAGCGCGATGTCGGGAAACAGCGCCCACGCGGCCGTTTGCGCGGTGCGGCGCGTCGCGATCTGGCCCGTTTCGGTGCTGCCGTAGATTTCCATGAGCGGCGCTTGCAGGCGCGCTTCGGCATCGAGCGCGAGTTTTTCCGAAAGCGGCGCGGTCGCCGACAGCACCAGCGACGCGCGCGGCAGCGCTTCGTCGTTCGCGAACAGCGCGCGAAGGTGGATGGGCGAGCTCACGAGCACGCGCGGCTCGGGAATGGCGTCGAGTTCCGCGCGGATATCGACGGGATAGAACGGCTGGCGGTTGCTGAACGCGAGACCGCCGAGCAGGGCGAGCAGCACGGTCGATTCGAAGCCGTACATGTGCTGCGGCGGCACCGTGCCGATGAGCGTCGCGCGTGCATCGCCCAGCAGGTTCAGGCGCGCCGCCGCCGCGCGCACGTTCTTGACCAGAAAGCCCCACGTCTTGCGATGCGGCACCGGCGCGCCGGTCGAGCCGGACGTGAACACGTAGGCCACGACGCGCGCGCCGTCGATATGCGGCACGTTCGCTTCGCCATCGCCATCGGTCCGGGCGCGGGGGGCGTCGGGATAACGGAAGCGCGGCAGGTCGATCGCACAGTCGTCGTTGTCGTGCAGGCAAAAGGCGTCCGGCGCGAACGAGGCGAGGGCGCGCACCATTTCCGGGGTGTGCGTGGACGGCAGAAGGCTCGTCTTGCCCGCCACGAGCGTCGCGCACAGGCTTACCGTGAAGCGATACCGGTCCGTGCAGACGTTGAACACGTGGCCGCCTTCGGGCAGCGCGGCGGCGAGCGCCCGCACGTCCGCGAGAAACGCGCGCACGCTGACGGGCGCGCCGTCGCGCCAGGCGATCGTCTGATCCGGCGACGCGTGGAAAACCAGCGGAAAGGTCTGCATGGGCGATGAGTTCGTCGGCATTACTGCGCCTCGCTGCGGCGCATTTGCATCGAATGCGTGTAGGCGCGTACGGCGTCCATGATGCTCGACGGCTCCATATCCGGCAGCGCGACGCGGCGGCACGCATATTCGGCGACGAACATCAGTCCGACCGCCGGCAGCGCGAGATAGTTGGCGAAGGTGGACCACGCGACGAGCGGCGCGCACGCGAACAGCAGCGTCGACACGAGCGCCGTCGCGATGAAAAAGAGCGTCCACGCGACGGTGACGCGGCGCGTATAGCGCGCGATGCGTGCTTCGAGCCTGCCGTGGACCATCGTCGCGAACTGGGTGCAGAGCGGCTCGCGGCCGGCGGCGAGCGTGCGCCCGAACATCCACGCGAGCGCGAGATTGAAGCACGCGTGCTCCAGCCACAAGCCCCAGCCGAAATGCGCGGTGAGCGGGGCGCGCGCGAGCCACAACGCGGCGCACGCCAGCGCCCAGAGCGGCAGCAGCCATGCGCGCGCAGTCGAGCGCACCGCGCCGTTCAGCGTGACGAGCAGGAGCGGCGCGAGCACGAGCGCAAGCCCGAGGCCGTGCGCGCCCGGCGTTGACGCCGCGTGATGCGCGGCGAGCTGGTACGCGACGATCGCGGCCACGACGCCGGCCGCCCGGAGAAAGCGGGCGGCGCTCATCGGCGCGGACCCGCGCCGCGCGGCGCGTGTAAAAGAAGGAAAAAGGTACGCAACATGGGATGCGGCTGCGGCGCTCTTTGTGAACGCTCGGTTGTTGAACAAAAATGCGGCAGTCGCCCGCCTGACGATCATTTTCTCGCGCGGGTGCGCGCCCGGTCTGTAACCGATTGTTCGAGGATCTTACATTCGTCAGACCGGCGAATTTTACCCTACTGGCGTGGCCCCCCGACCCATGGGGGAACCCGCTGATTTTTCTCAAAAATATTGTGTCGTGGCGCACCGCACGGCCCGTTACCTTTACTACTAGGCGTCCCAAGGGGCTTCGTCTAGAATTTCGCCACCGCAATTATCTAGATAAAGACGGCCGGCAGCGTGCGGAGAACGCGGGGCGCACGGTTTCCGGGCGACCCTCGCCGCGCGTTTTCGCGCCGGTTGTACACACGATGAATGAACTGGAAAGAGAGCTCGCCGAGCTGATCGTCGCCGAATTGAACCTCGAAGACGTCGATCCCAAGGCCGTCTCGGCCGATACGCGCCTGTACGAAGAGGGGTTCGGACTCGATTCCATCGACATCCTGGAAATCGCGCTCCTCATCTCGAAGAAGTACGGCTTCGAGCTGCGCTCGGACAATCCCGACAACCAGAAAATCTTCGCGAACCTGGGCGCGCTCGCGGCGCACGTCGCCGCGCATCGCACGCGATAACGCGCGTCGCGGCGTCCTGCGCCGAATGCGTCGGCAGCCGCTGTCATGCGACTGAAATCCGCCGCATCGAGACTGGACAAGGCGCACGCGCGTGCGACGCGTTGCGGCGACACATGAAAACGGAGTGCAATCGATGACGGGAGCCCCATGCGCGCGCTCGTGACGGGCGGCAGCGGCGCAATCGGCCAGGCGGTGAGCCGGTCGCTCGCGGCCGCCGGACACGAAGTGTGGATTCACGCGAACGGCGGCGTCGATCGCGCGGAAAGCTGCGCGCAAGCCATTCGCGCGGCGGGCGGGGCAGCGCATGTCATCGTTTTCGACGTGACCGATCCCGACGCCGCGGAAACCGCGCTCGCGCGCATTCTGGCCGACGGCCCCGTCCAGATTCTCGTGAACAACGCGGGCATCCACGACGACGCGCCGATGGCCGGCATGACGCACCGGCAATGGAAACGCGTGCTCGACGTGACGCTCGACGGCTTTTTCAACGTCACGCAGCCGCTTTTGATGCCGATGATCCGCACGCGCTGGGGCCGCATCGTCAACATGTCGTCGCTGTCGGGTCTGATGGGCAATCGCGGGCAGGTGAATTACGCGGCGGCGAAGGCCGGGCTGATCGGCGCGACGCGTGCGCTCGCGCAGGAATTGGCCTCGCGCGGCATCACGGTGAATGCGGTCGCGCCCGGCGTCATCGATTCGCCGATGCTCGGCGCGGCGTTTCCGCCCGAGCGCATCAAGCAACTGGTGCCGGCGCAGCGCGCGGGCACGGCCGAGGAAATCGCGGGCATGGTGGCCTATCTCGTCTCGGACGCGGCGGCCTATGTCACCGGCCAGGTATTGTCGGTCAACGGCGGAATCGCCTGAAAACGGAGGAACACGGATGAGCGAAGCGACGCAAGCCTGGGACGTCGTCGTGATCGGCGGCGGTCCGGCCGGTTCGACGGCGGCGACGCTGCTCGCGGACCGCGGCTATCGCGTGCGGGTGCTGGAGAAGGCGCGGCATCCGCGCTTTCATATCGGCGAATCGCTGCTGCCGGCGAATCTGCGGCTCTTCGAGAAGCTCGGCGTCGGAGACGAGGTGCGCGCGATCGGCATGGTCAAGCGCGCGGCCGAATTCGTGTCGCCGCAGCACGGCAATCGCACGCAACGCTTTCTGTTCGCCGACGCGTGGGACAAGTCGATGCCGAGCGCGTATCAGGTGCGCCGCTCCGAGCTCGACGAGATCCTGCTGCGCAACGCGGCGAAGCACGGCGCGCACGTGAGCGAAGGCTGCCGCGCGCGCGAGGTCGCGTTCGCGCCCGACCATTCCAGCGCGACGATCGGCGTCGAGCACGACGATGGCCGCATCGAGCAGGTGCGGGCGCGTTTCGTCGTCGATGCGTCGGGCCGGGACACGCTGCTCGCGAATCAGTTCAAGACCAAGCGCCGCAACGAACGCCACAACTCGTCGGCGCTGTACGGCCATTTCAGGAACGCGCGGCGCAACGAGGGCGAGCACGAGGGCAACATCACCGTGTTCTGGTTCGAGCACGGCTGGTTCTGGTTCATTCCGCTCGCCGACGGCGCGACGAGCATCGGCGCGGTCGTGTGGCCGGCGTATCTGAAGCGGCGTCCGAAGGGCACGTCGGTGGAAGCGTACTTTCGCGAGACGATCGCGCTGTGCGGGCCGCTCGCCGAGCGCCTGAAAGACGCCGAACTGATCAGCGAGGTCCACGCGACGGGCAACTATGCCTACACCGGCGACATGACGCACGGGCGCAACTTCCTGCTGCTCGGCGACGCATTCGCGTTCATCGATCCAGTGTTCTCGTCCGGCGTGATGCTCGCGATGCAAAGCGCGTTCGCGGGCGCGGAAGCGATCGACGGCGCGCTCTCGAATCCGGCCCGCGCGCAAGCCGCGCTCGCCAAGTTCGACCGCGACGTGCGCCACGGGCCGCGCGAGTTCTCGTGGTTCATCTACCGCATGACCTCGCCGACGATGCGCAATCTCTTCATGGGCCCGAGAAACCCGCTGCGCATGAAAGAAGCGCTGCTGTCGCTGCTCGCGGGCGATATTTTCGGCACCACGCCCATCTGGCATTCGCTGCGCGCGTTCAAAGGCATCTACTACGCCACCGCGCTCTTCGACTGGCGCAATTCGCTGCGCGCCTACCGCATGCGCCGCCGCAATCTGAGCGAAGCGGAGTCGCCCGCAAATTGATGAGCCTGCGATCGCGCCTTGCGCTTCTGACGCTGCTGATGGCCAGCAGCGCCGCATTCGCCGATGAAACGCCGCCGCCGCAGAAGCCGCTGTGGGAACTGGGCATCGGCATGGGCGTGGCTGCGTTCCCGCACTATCCCGGCTCGGACCAGACGCGCGCGTGGGTCTTCCCGTTCCCGTACGTGATCTATCGCGGCAAGTACCTGCGCGCGGACCGCGACGGCGTGCGCGGTCAGTTGCTCGAGAGCGATCGCGTCAATTTCAACATCAGCGTGCTCGGTTCGCTGCCGGTTTCGAGCCGCGACGACAACGCGCGCGCCGGCATGCCCGATCTGAAGCCGACCATCGAGATCGGCCCGTCGGTGGAAGTGCATCTGTGGCGCTCCGCTTCGCGCGACATGCTGCTCGATCTGCGCATGCCGCTGCGTATGGGCATTACGCTGGAGTCGTCGCCGAAGACGGTCGGCTGGCAGTTCGAGCCGAACGTGAACCTCGATCTCGTCGATGTCGCCGGCGTGTCGGGCCTGCGCGTGGGCATGTTCGCGGGGCCGATGTTCGCGAACGGCCACTACAGCGACCACTACTACACCGTCGCGCCGCAATATGCGACGCCCGGCCGGCCGGCGTTTCAGGCGAGCGGCGGCTATTCGGGCGCGCAGGCGCTCGTGTCGATGTCGCGGCGCTTCAGCCGTTACTGGGTCGGCGCGTTCATGCGCTACGCCAATCTCGCGGGCGCGAGCTTCGCCGACAGTCCGCTCGTGCGTCAGAAAAGCGTGCTTTCGGGCGGCGTGGCAGTCGCGTGGGTGTTCGGGCAGTCGTCGAAAACGGTGGCGAGCGATGAGTGACGCGCATCGCAAAATCGGCGGCGCAGACGCGAAGCCGTCGCTCGAAAGCGTCTGGCAAGGCGCGGCGTTCTATTTCGCGCTCGCCGTGCTCGCGCTCGTGTGCCTCGCGTGGTTTCCGTTCGCGCTGATTCTGCGCGCCGTGCTCTCCGTCGATGCGGGGCGGCGCGTCGGGCGCGCCGTCGTGCAGCGCGTGTGGCACCTGTACTTCGCGCTGCTGCGCACGCTCGGCGCGTGCCGCTTCGATCTCTCCGAACTGGATTCGCTCGCGGGCGAACCCGCGATGATCCTCGCGCCGAATCATCCGTGCCTGCTCGATGCGCTGCTCATCGCGTCGCGCGTGCCCGATACCTGCTGCGTGATGAAGGGCGATGTCGCCGGCAACGTGTTCCTCGGGCCGGGCGCGCTGCTCGCGGGTTATATCGTCAACGACACGCCTGTCGGGCTGATTCGCGCCGCCGTCGCCGAACTGCAGCGCGGCAGCCCGCTGCTGCTGTTTCCCGAAGGCACGCGCACGGAAAGCGCCGCGGTGAATCCGCTGAAGGGTGGCATCGCGCTGATCGCGGCGCGCGCGCAGGCGCCGGTGCAGACGCTCATCATCGAGACGGATTCGGGCTTTCTCGGCAAAGGCTGGCAGATTTTCCGCAAGCCGGCGCTGCCGATCACCTACCGGGTGACACTTGGCCGCCGCTTCGCGCCGCCGGGGCGCGACCACGCCGCGCTGCAGGCGTTCATCGGCGAATTGCAGCGCTTCTACGCGGGCGAACTCGACACGCATCGCGCGCGCGACTGAGCGGCTGAAATCGAAGCGCCGGCAGACGTTAAAATTCGTCGCATCCATTCCGTTTTCTGCATCTTCAATGTCTTCGACTCGCGCATCGTCCACGCATCTCGTCCTCATTCCGAGCTACAACCCCGGCGAGAAAGTCGATGAAACCGTGCGCGGCGCGCGCGAACAGTGGAATCCCGTCTGGGTCGTCGTCGATGGCAGCACGGACGGCAGCGCCGCGCGTCTCTCGAAGATGGCCGAGACCGATCCCGGCCTGCGCGTGATCGTCCTGCCGGAGAATCGCGGCAAAGGCTCGGCGGTCCTCGCGGGCCTCGAAGAAGCGGCCAGACTCGGCTTCACGCATGCGCTGACCATGGACTCGGACGGCCAGCATCCCGCCGCGCTGATCCGCACGTTCATGGAGACGTCGATGGCCGCACCCGATGCGATGATCCTCGGCCGCCCGAAGTTCGACGCGAGCGCCCCGCAGTTGCGCGTGCAGGGGCGTCGCATCTCGAACGGCTGGGCGAATCTGGAGACGCTGTGGATGGGCATCGGCGATTCGCTGTACGGCTTTCGCGTCTATCCGATCGCGCCGCTTGCTTCGCTGATGCGCTCGCAGTCGTGGATGCGCCGCTTCGACTTCGATCCCGAAGCGGTGGTGCGTCTGTGCTGGCGCGGCGTGCGGCCGATCAACCTCGACGCGCCCGTGCGCTACTTCATGCCGGAAGAGGGCGGCGTGTCGCATTTTCACTATGGCCGCGACAACGTGCTGCTCACGTGGATGCATACGCGGCTTTTTCTCGGCTTTCTGATTCGTTTGCCGATGCTGATCGCGCGGCGCGTGACGGGCCGTTAGACGCCCTGCCTACGCGGCTTGCTTCAGCACGAGCCGCGCTTCCAGCCCGCCGCCTTCGCGCTGATGCAGCGTGAGCGACGCGTCCATCGCAAGCGTAAGCTGGCGCGCGATGGCGAGACCCAGACCCGTGCCGCCCGTCTGCCGGTTGCGCGAGCCTTCCAGCCGCACGAACGGCTCGAAGACGGCCTCCAGCGATTCGGCGGGAATGCCCGGCCCGCGATCGAGCACGGCGATCACGGCGCGGCCATCGGCGCGCGAGGCGACTTCGATTTCCGCCGCGCCGGAATACTTGATCGCGTTATCGACGAGATTGCCCACCACGCGCTTGAGCGCCTGCGGCGGGGCCATCAGCGCGCCGCCGATGCTGCCGGCGAGCGTCACGCTTTGGCCGGCATCGAGATAATCGTCGACCATGCTTTCGACGAGCGCATCGGCATCGATGCGCCGCGGCGCTTCGTTCGTGCCGTGCAGCGTGCGCGCATACGTGACGCCTTCCTTCACGAGCGATTCCATTTCCTTCAGGTCCTGCTGGAGCTTCGCGCCGGCGGTTTCGTCGTCCATCGTTTCGACGCGCAGGCGCATGCGCGTGATCGGCGTCTGCAGATCATGCGTGATCGCCGCGAGAATCTGCATGCGCTGGGCCATGTACATCGAGACGCGGTCCTGCATCGCGTTGAAGGCTTGCGCGGCGCGCGCGACTTCCTCCGGGCCGGATTCCGGCAGGCGCTCGGCCTTGAGATCGGGGCCGAGCGTGTCCGCGGCGCTCGCGAGCCGCTTGAGCGGGCCGGTCGCGAGACGCACCGCGAGCCAGCAGCACGCGCCGAGCACGATCAGTTGCAGCACCAGAACCAGCGGCAGCCAGGCGGAGAGCGGCGTGCCGACCATCGGGCGCATGTCGATGGTGAGCGGCGAACCGTCCGACAGCTTCAGATGCACCTGAAAGCGCTCCTTGTGGCCGGGCACCGCGTTGACGGTCAGCGGATAGCGCTTGCCGATGCCATCGCCGATCGAGCGCGCGAAGCGCTCCGACAGCGCGGCGTCGGGGACGGTGCCGTTCGTCTCGCCCGGTCCGAGGATGAACTCGTAGCTGCGCCGCGCGAGCCGCGGCAGCCACGCGGCGCGTTCGGCGGGCGGCAGGTGATCGAGCAGCGCGACCGAACTCGCGACTTCCCGTTCGACGTAGCCGACCATCACGTTGGTCATCGATTCGTCGCGTTCGTGCATGGTCAGCAGGAACGAGAAAGTCTGCGCGAGCGCCAGGCCGACGACGAGAATCAGCGCGAGCCGCGCGAACAGCGTGCGCGGCCAGTGCAGCATCGAGCGCGGAGAAAGCGGCGAAAGCGTGCTCATCGAGGCGACTCGATCGGGGTGACTTCGGCCGAGAACACGTAGCCTTCGCTGCGCAGCGTCTTGATGTAGCGCGGCTCGCGGGCGGTGTCGCGCAGGCGCTGGCGCAGCCGCGAGACGAGCAGGTCGATGGAGCGGTCGAAGGCATCGGCCTGGCGGCCCTGCGTCAGATTCAGCAGTTGATCGCGCGTGAGCACGCGCTGGGCGTTGTCGAGAAACACGCGCAGGAGACGGTATTCCGCGCCGGAGAGCGAGACCATCGTGCCTTCGGCGTCGAGCAGATGGCGCGCGGTCGTGTCGAGCCGCCAGTCGCCGAAGGCGAGCATCTGCGACGACTCGCTCACCTCCATGCCCGGCGGCAGCATGCGCGTGCGGCGCAGCACGGACTTGATGCGCGCGAGCAGTTCGCGCACGGCGAAAGGCTTCGGCAGGTAATCGTCCGCGCCCATTTCGAGGCCGAGGATGCGATCCGCTTCCTCGTTGCGCGCGGTGAGCATCAGCACGGGGACGTCGCGAAACTTGCCCGAGCGCAGTTCGCGGCACAGCACGAGACCGTCTTCGCCGGGCAGCATCAGATCGAGCACGACGAGGTCCGGCGCGCCCTGCTGGTCGAGAACGGCACGCATCTGGTGGCCGTTCGCGGCGAGCGACACGCGCATGCCGTTCTTCTCGAGATACTCCGCGAGCAGTTCGCGAATGCCGCGATCGTCGTCGACGATCAATACGTGATCAGTGGTTTCCATCAATGGATCGTTGTCGTTGACGCTTGAGTTGCACCCGGCCCGGACTGACCAGCAGACACTGAACCGGATGGGCTAATTCCGTCGCTATTCCGCCTGCGAGAAAGGCGAGCACCGCCAGTATGCGTTTCATCTTTTTGCTCCCGCCGATAACCGATGACTGCGTTATAGCGCGCTTCGGCGGGGCTTTTGTATCGCAGTGTATCCCGCATGCCGCGCGATACATAACATTGCGCAGCGCGCCGCGACCCGACACAAGCGGGATACGCCCGCGCAGTCCAATGCGGTTATGCCGGGAAAGTGCGCATCGTGCGCGCCGCCCCGATTTCTACCGCATTCGGAGGTTTTCGTCATGCACCGGTCCATCCACAACGCCATCGCGCCCGAGTTCGCGGGCATCGACACATGGATCAACAGCGCGCCGCTCACGCTCGCGCAATTGCGCGGCAAGGTCGTGCTCGTCGATTTCTGGGCCTTTGCGTGCGGCAGTTGTATCGACAGCCTGCCGGCCTTGAAGTCGTGGCATCGCCAATACGCGGACCAGGGGCTCGTCGTGGTCGGCGTGCATACGCCCGAGTTTCCGTTCGAAGAGGACACGAACAACGTGAAGCGCGCCGTCGAGCGTTTCGGGATTGCGTATCCCGTCGCGCAGGACAACGGCTACGCGACGTGGGCCGCATACGGCAACCAGCGCTGGCCGTCGCGCTATCTGATCGATCGACACGGGCGCGTCGTCCACACGCAAGCGGGCGAGGGCGGCGACGCCCAGACCGAAGCGGCCATCGAAACGCTCCTGGCCGCCCGCTGAACCGGGCTTTCGTATCGCAATGTATCTGGACCGCGGGCGATACAAAACATTGCACAACACCCGGTTCCGGGACACATGGCAGATACCTGCGAGCCTTCAAATACACACATCGACGGCTGACGAGTGAAACGCAAAGCGAACACCGCGAAAGCCGACGTGCCTCAACCCATTCGACCCGACTGATTCATTCGCTCAAGGAGAAACGCCATGAAATCCACGATCGTTGCTTTCGCTCTCGCCGCCAGCGCTCTGACAGGTGTAGCCCATGCCGCCGTGACCCACGGCAGCACGGTGGACGTGCAAACCCAGCAGGCCATCGCGAATCGCACGGTGGTTGGCAAGACGCGCGCCGAGGTGAAGCAGGAACTCGTGCAGGCGCAGCGCGACGGCCAGATCGCCGCCTTGCGCAGCCTGTATCAGGGCAGCTGATTCGCTTCAACACCCTTTCCACATCATCGAAGAGAGACACATCATGATCAAGCAATTCGTCACCGCCGCAGTCATCGCCGTCAGCGCCGTCGCAGCCGGTTCCGCTTTCGCCAGCAGCGGCTACGGCCCCGCGCCGCATTACGACCCGCTCGCCGGCGCACCCGCTTCGCAGCGCGGCGTGAGCGCGCAGACCATCGCCAGCGAGAGCGCGGCCATGCCGATGCAGGCCTATGGCGGTATCGCCGACGGCGCCACGCAATCGGGCGCACGCGGCGTGAACACGAACGACGTCGCCAGACTTTTCGCGCATCACTAAGCCCAGCCACTTTTCCGAACGCACTCACGAGGAAATCATCATGACCCAGATCGACACCGTCCTGTACACCGGCAAAACGCGCGTCGTCGGAGGCCGCGAAGGCCATGCGAAGAGCACCGATGGCCGTCTCGACGTGAAGCTCTCGCCGCCCGGATCGGCGGGCGCGGGCACCAATCCCGAGCAGATGCTCGCCGCGGGCTGGTCGGCGTGTTTCATCGGCGCGATGGGCAAGGCCGCGGCCAAGCTGAAGACGCGCCTGCCCGCCGACACCGCCGTCGATGCCGAAGTGGATCTCGGCATGGCCGGCGAAGCGTATCTGCTGCGTGCGCGGCTGAACGTGAGCCTGCCGGGCATCGAGCGCGCGGTGGCGGAGGAAATCGCGAACCTGGCGCATCAGACCTGCCCGTACTCGAAGGCGCTGAAAAGCAATATCGACGTGACGATCTCGGTGGTCTGAGGCGGTAGACTTGGCGCTTCGCCCCTGAAGCACCGAGCCGACATGGACCGTATCGACGCGATGAAAGTGTTCATCGCCACGCTGGACGAAGGCAGCCTGGCAGGCGCGGGGCGGCGGCTCGGCCGCTCGCCCGCCGCCGTGAGCCGGGCGATCGCGTTTCTCGAAGAACATACGGGCACGGCCCTGCTTCATCGCACGACGCGCACGATCCGGCTCTCCGAAGCGGGCGAGCGTTATGCGGCCGCGTGCCGCCGCATTCTCACCGATCTCGAAGAAGCCGATTTACTGATCGCGCACGAACGCTCGGCGCCGCGCGGGCTTCTGACGATCACCGCGCCCGTCGCCGCGGGCGAAGACTTCCTGCGCCCGCTGATCGACGATTTTCTCGCGCGCTTTCCCGCTGTCTCCGTGCGCCTGCAACTGCTCGACCGGCCCGTGAGCCTGATCGATGAAGGTATCGATGTGGCGCTGCGCATCGCGCATCTGTCGGACTCGACGCTGATCGCGATTCCCGTGGGCGCGGTGCGGCGCGTGGTGGCGGCGTCGCCGCGTTATCTCGCGAAGCATCCGCGCATTCGCAAGCCTGCCGATCTCGCGCAGCATCAGGTCATTTCGATGACGCATTTCGGCCTCGATTCATGGAGCTTTCCGACATCGGGCGGCGCGGCCATTCCGCAGGTCGTGCAGTTCGCGCCGCGCTTCATTGTGAACACGGTGCGGGCGGCGGTGGCGTCGGCCGTCGATGGCCACGGCCTCACGCGGCTCTTTTCCTATCACGTCGCCAGGGAAGTGAAGAACGCGTCGCTGCGAATCGTGCTTGCGGACAGCGAGCATGCGCCGTTGCCGGTCCATTTGCTGACGCCGCACGGGCGTTTGTCGGTGCCGAAGGTGCGCGCGTTCGTCGACTTCGCCACGCCGCGCCTGCGCCAGCAATTCAAGCGGCTGGAACTCGATTCGACCGTCTAGCGGAAGATTGACTTCCGGCTCGCGGCGATTCTCTCTCGATTCGATCGAATATAGACTGGCCTTCATCGAAGGGCGCGTAGACCGTGCCCGATGCGGCAGGGAGGCACCATGCGATACGCAGTCTCGAATCAATCGGAAAGTGGCACATTTCAGGTCTGGCGCGGCGTGCTGGCCGGGGCGAGCGCGAGTCTCGTCGGCATCGGGCTCGCGCGCTTCGCCTATACGCCGCTGTTGCCGGCCATCATCGGCGCGCACTGGTTTCCGGCGTCCACGGCGGCGTATCTCGGCGCGGCCAATCTCGGCGGCTATCTCGCGGGCGCGCTCGCGGCGGGCTGGCTCGCACGGCGCGCGCAGGCCGCCGCCGTATTGCGCGCGATGATGATCCTCGCCACCATCGCGTTCGTCGCGTGCGCTTTTCCGGTGTCGTTCCTGTGGTTCTTCGCGTGGCGCTTTCTGTCGGGCATTTCAGGCGGCGCGCTGATGGTGCTCGCCGCGCCGACGATCATCGCGCATGTCGCGCCGTCGCGCCGCGGCTTTGCGAGCGGCGCGATCTTCGCGGGCATCGGGCTCGGCATCGCCGCGTCGGGGACGATCGTGCCGCTGCTGCTGCGGCACGGGCTGACCGAGACATGGCTCGGGCTCGCGACGGTGTCGCTGCTGCTCACGATGGTCGCGTGGCACGGCTGGCCGTCGGACGAAGCGCCGGCGCAGGACCACGCGCACGGACACACGCATGCGAAAGCGCCGTCGCCGCCCGCGTTGCGCGCGCTGTTCGCGGAATATGCGCTGAACGCCGTGGGGCTCGTGCCGCACATGATCTTTCTCGTGGATTTCGTCGCGCGCGGCCTCGGCAAGGGCGTCGATGCGGGCGCGCAATTCTGGGTGCTGTATGGGCTCGGCGCGATCGCGGGACCGCTTCTCGCCGGCCATCTCGCGGATCGCGCGGGTTTCGGGCCTGCGCTGCGCGTGGCGTATCTGGTGCAACTGGTGGCCGTCGCGCTGCCGGCGGTGTCGTCGAGCGCGGTGTTGCTGATGGTGTCGAGCGTGGTGGTCGGCGCGTTCACGCCGGGCATCGTGCCGCTCGTGCTCGGACGCGTGAACGAACTGCTCGCGCATCATCCGGCCGCGCAGAAGGGCGCGTGGCGCACCGCGACGACGGGATTCGCCGTGCTGCAGGCGCTTGCCGCGTATGGACTGTCGTTTCTGTTCTCGAATAGCGGCGGGGATTATCGCCTGCTGTTCGCAATCGGCGCGGCGGCGCTGGCGGTTGCGCTCACCGTCGATCTCTTCGCCGCGCTGAGATCGAGGGCGAATTGAGTCGGGACGTTCGCGCGTCGAGGCCGAACTGCGCGGTTTAAGTTTCGCTTAAGCCTCGCCCCATACGGTAGCGGACTCTTTCGTCCGCCGCCGCACCATGCCGCCACATCGACGCTCAATTTCGACGCGCATCCGGACGCGTCATGCTTAAACTGCATCTGCTCTTCATCGTCTTCCTCTTCGCGAGCCTGGCGCCGCTCATCGCGCATGCGAAGCGCGCTGCCGCCGCGAAGCAGCCCGCCGTGCAGGCGCGCGCCGCGATCGTCGTCGATCTGACGAGCGGCCGCACGCTCTACGCGAAGCATGCCGACCGGCGCTTGCCCGTGGCCTCGCTCACCAAGCTGCTCACCGCGATGGTCGTGCTCGACTCGAAGCATTCGCTGCTCAAGCCCGCGCGCATCACCGATGCCGATGTCGATCGCCTCAAGTGGTCGCGCTCACGGCTGCCCGTCGGCTCGCTTTTGCTGCGCAAGACGATGCTGCATATCGCGCTGATGTCGTCGGAGAATCGCGCCGCGTTCGCGCTCAGCCGCGATTATCCCGGCGGCCGCGCGGGCTTCGTGCGCGCGATGAACCGCACCGCGAAGCGGCTCGCCATGAACCGCAGCCATTTCGTCGATCCGACCGGTCTTTCGCCGCACAACGGATCGACGGCGCGCGATCTCACGCGGCTCGCGCGTGCGGCGTACCGCTATCCGACGATCCGCGAATTCGCGACGTCGCATCACAAGCTGGTGCTCGGCGGCGAGGGGCCGCTCGTGTATCGCAATACCGATCCGCTCGTGTATCGCGATGCGTGGCATGTCGGCTTGCAGAAGACGGGCTTCACGAACGAGGCGGGGCATTGCCTCATCGTCATCGCGACGGTGCGGGGGCGTCCCACGCTCTTCGTGATCCTCGGCGCGCCGAGCGTGCACGGGCACTTTCAGGACGCGGAAAGACTGCGAAGCTGGCTGCTGAAGCGCTAGCGGCGCGTTTTCAGGCCGCGGCGAGCGATTCCTCGGTGACGGGCCTGTCGTCGATCGGAAAGTGCAGTAGGGCCGCGACCAGCCCGGCGATGGCCGTCGCGCCCCAGATCAGCGAGTACGAACCGGTCGTGTCGAACACATAGCCGCCCAGCCACGCGCCGAGAAACGACCCGAGCTGATGGCTCAGGAACACGACGCCGAACAGCGTGCCGAGATGACGCGTGCCGAACACCTTTGCGATGAGGCCGTTGGTCAGCGGCACCGTGCCGAGCCATGTGAGGCCCATCACGGCGGCGAAGACGACGACGGAAACGCTCGTCGTGGGCAGCAGCACGAAGAGGGCGATCGTGCCGCCGCGAATCAGATAGAGCCACGCGAGCACGTGCTGCTGCCGCCAGCGTCCGCCGAGCCAGCCGCATCCCCAACTGCCGAACATGTTGAACAGGCCGATGAGCGCGAGCGCCGTTGCGCCGAGCCCGACCGGCATGTGACACAGCATCAGATAGCCGGGCAGATGCGTGGCGATGAACGCAAGCTGAAAACCGCATGTGAAGAAGCCGAGCGTCAGCAGCCGGTAGCCGCGATGACGCGTCGCGAAGCGCAGCGTTTCGGCGAGCGGCATGGCGGCGCTCTGCGTTTCATGCGATGACGCCGCCGCCACGCGATGACGACGGCTCGCGCGATCGAGCACGATGCCGAGCGGCGCGGTGAGCAGCAGCACGAAGGCGAGCGCGCAGAGCGACGCCGGCACGCCCGCGTACAGCCGGATTTCCTGCGCGAACGGCACCATCAGCACTTGCCCGAGGGAGCCGCCCGCGCTGGCGAGGCCCATCGCGACACTGCGCGTTTGCGGCGAAGCGACGCGTCCGACCGTCGCGAGCACCACGCCGAAGCTCGTGCAACTGATGCCGATGCCGACGAGCACGCCGAGACCCAGCACGAGCATCCATCCCGATGTCGCGGCGGCGGCGAGCGCGAGCCCGGCGGCGAACGTGGCCGCGCCGGTCGCGACGACGGGCGCCGCGCCGTAGCGGTCGGCGGCGGCGCCCGCGAACGGCTGCGCGAAGCCCCACACGAGATTGTGCAGCGCGATCGCGAAGGCGATCAGCGTGACGGGCAGACCGCGATCGAAGGAAAACGGCCCGATGAAAAGCCCGAAGGTCTGACGCACGCCCATCGCGGCGCTCAAAATCAGCCCGGCGGCGGCGATGAGCGCCCACGCCGTTGCGCGGCTCGTGTCTTTCGTGGCGGATAGGCTCGACATGGCGCGTGTTCCTCCTTGCCGCCATCGTCGCAGGCGAACGTCCGTGCTGGCAAACGAAAACTTTTCGCGGACGGTTGAGCGCAGTTCAATCGCTCGCTTTTTCGCCTTCGGCGAAACTGGCCGCCTGTTCGATCAGCCAGTTGCGGAACGCGACGAGATCCGCGCGCTCGCTCGCGTGCGGCGACTCGCACAGCCAGTAGGCCGTTTGCGTCTCGACGCGCGTCGCGGACGCTTCCACCAGCGTGCCCTCCGTCAGTTCGCGATCGACGAGCGGCCGTCTGCCGATGACGACGCCAAGCCCCGCCGCGGCGGCGTCGAAGGCAAGCTGGACGGTATCGAAGCGCAAACCACCGCGAAGATCGAGACCGTCGATGCCCGCGCCGTCCATCCACGCCTGCCAGTCCTGGCTCGCGGTATCGACGTGAATCAGCGTGGCGCGCGAGAGATCCGCGCTGCCGTCAGCGCCCGACAGCCTCGCGCGGTAGGCCGGGCTGCAAAGCGGGACGAGACGCTCGCCGAAAAGACGCTGCCACGATGCGCCGTCCACCGGGCCGCGCGAGAGACGCAGGCCGATATCGAAACCATCGACGGGAAAACCCGCCTGACGGCGCGAGGTATCGACGCTGACGTCGACGTCGGGCCAGCGCGCGCGGAAATCGGCGAGGCGCGGGACGAGCCAGCGGGCGGCGAGCGTAGGCGCACAGGTCACAGAGATGGAGCGGCGGGTGCGCCGGTCGGCCAGCGATCGCGTGCCGATGGCGATGAGCGAGAACGCTTCGGCGATATAGGGCAGGTAGTGTTCGCCGGCGGCGCTCAGCGACAGGCCGCGCGGCTCGCGCACGAACAACTCGACGCCGAGCAGCTTTTCGAGCGCGCCGATGCCGTGGCTCACGGCGCCCGGCGTCACGTTGAGCTCGGCCGCGGCGAGCTTGAAACTGCGATGGCGCGCCGCGGCTTCGAAGAGGCGCAGGGCGTTGAGCGGCGGGAGGCGCTGGGGCATGTTGGGCGTGTCGGTCGGCGGCGTGTGCTTATATTGCCATTTCAGCGGGCCGGCTCGCGCCGCGACTTCCACCAGTGCCACGAACGGCGCGCGATGAGTCCGAACGGCGGATTCGCGAACAGGACCGCTGCGCCCAGCGCGATGCCGCCGCAGACGAGAAACGTGCCTCGATATCCGAGTGCCGCGACGAGCGCGCCCGACAGCACGCCGGAAAGAATCGAGCCGACGCGCGATGCGTTGAAAAAGAGCGCCGTGGCCGAGCTTGGCCGTTCGGGCATCAGGTCCTGCATATAGATCATGCCGAGACACGAGATGACGGACACGACGAACGCGTTGAACGCCTGCATCGGAATCAGGAAGCGGATGCTCTGCGACGCCGCGACCGCGATGAAATAAACCGTGTGCACGGCGGCGCTGGCGGCGAGCCATCGCTGCTTGTCGAGGCGCGAGCCGCGTGCGCCGAGCGCGAGCATCATCGGGATTTCGAGGAAGGCGCCGAGCCCGAGCATGACCGATACGTCGATGCGCGTGCCGTGCATGCCGTGGACGACGTACAGCGGCAGGACGATCATGGTGGCGCTCGCGGCCAGCCCGATGAGCGTCATCGCCACGGTCGCGCGCCAGATTTCCGCGCGCGTGTGCGGCGCGCCGGCGTGCGGCGGCACGAGTTCGTCGGTATCGGGCGCGGTCACTTCGAGGAGCGACGACGGATCGCCCGCGTAGTGCGCGGGCGCGCTGTGCGGATCACCCTTGGGCGAATCGTGCATGCGCCAGACGATGCCGCCGCACGCGACGAAACACGCGGCCGCGAACAGGAAAAGGCCGTAGAAGCCCGCGGCGGCCAGCACCAGCGCGCCGACCGAGGGGCCGAAGACCCAGGCCATCGACAGCACGGTTCTGAGTGTGGAGAGCGCGAGTGCGCGTTCGGCTTCGTCATCGACGGGCAAAGCGGCGCGTGCAAACGAGAACACGAGCGACATGGCGGCGCCGCCCGCGCCGAGAAACACGATGCCAATGGCGATCAGCGCGGGATAGCTGCGCAGCAGGCACAGCAGAAGGAAGCCGAGCGCCGACGCGATGAGCGCGGCGAGCAGCAGCTCGCGGTGATGGCCGTGGCGGTCCGACCATTTGCCCGCGAATGCACTGGCGACGACGCCGCTCGCCGCGATCACCGTCATGAAGACGCCGAGGCGCAATGGCGTCATGTCGGCCTGTTCGACGCTGAACAGCGAGAGATACGGCGCGGTGAACGACATCGCGATGCCGAGCATCAAGGTTGCGCTGGCGAGCGGGAGGAAGAAGGGAATTTTGGCGAGGCTGAAGAGACGTGTGTTCATCGGGATGTTGGAGGGACGCGGCTGGGGTCGCGTATGGGCGGGTTTGGGATGATTGTGCGGGATTTGGGCGGTTGGGGGATTTTGGGATGTGGGTGCATGTGTTAGTGGACATAATACAAATTAGCGAATTTTTGTGTGTTAGAGCTCTTTAGATGGAATGGTCGCCTCCCGCCTTAGCGGTCATCCGTCGCCGCAGTTCGGTTGACTGGAGCGTGCGACATTGCTGGTTCGGCGTGTTCGCCGTCAAGGAGAACCAGATGGAATCCACGACCATCGCCATCGATCTGGCCAAGCGCGTTTTCCAGATTCACTACGTCGATCCTCAGACCGGCGCGATTTACAGCAAGGCGCTCAAACGTGCGCAGCTCGTGCCGTTCTTTGCGAACCGGCCGGCATGCCGCGTCGTCATGGAAGCTTGCGGCAGCGCTCATCATTGGGCCCGAACTCTGGCACGACTCGGCCACGACGTGCGGC
The DNA here is from genome assembly GCF_021353155.1 of Caballeronia sp. PC1. Classification (NCBI taxonomy): domain Bacteria; kingdom Pseudomonadati; phylum Pseudomonadota; class Betaproteobacteria; order Burkholderiales; family Burkholderiaceae; genus Caballeronia; species Caballeronia sp. PC1. Next base: position 1,696,790 of record NZ_JAJUBH010000003.1, on the reverse strand, counting down.
TCATAGCGGCCCAGTTCGTACGACCGTTCGTGAAGTCGAACAAGAACGATGCGGCTGATGCCGCCGCAATCTGGGAAGCCGCCCAGCGCCCTGGCATGCGGTTCGTCGCAGTCAAGACCGAAGATCAGCAGGCCATGCTGGCGCTGCACCGGATCCGTCAGCAACTGGTCCGGATTCGCGTCATGCACATCAATCAGCTTCGTGGATTGCTCTACGAGTTCGGCATCGTACTGCCGCAAGGCCGTCGCCCATCCATTGAGGCTGCAAAAGCGTCCCTAGTGTCATTCGATGACCAGTTTCCCGTCATGCTGACGGACAGTCTGCAAGATCAACTCTCGCGACTTCGCATGCTCGACGAGCAGATCGAATTGCTCGAACATCGCATTCAGGAATGGCGGCGCAACGACGACGCATGTCGCCGTATCTCCGAAATTCCTGGTGTCGGTGTTCTTACCGCGACCGCTGCGGTATCGGTAATCGGACAAGCGAAGTCGTTCCGCTCCGGACGCGAGTTCGCTGCCTATCTTGGTCTGGTGCCGCGACAGAATAGCTCCGGAGGCAAAACGAAGCTTGGAGGCATCAGCAAACGCGGTGACGTCTATTTGCGAACGCTGCTGATTCACGGTGCTCGAGCGGTGATCTCAAGCTCAAGGCATTTGCCGGAGCGATTGCGCCTGATGTTGACTCGGCGTCCGACGAACGTCGTTGCTGTCGCTCTCGCCAACAAGATGGCACGAACGATTTGGGCGCTGCTTGCGTATGGACGAACGTATCAAGCCTCACCACTGCAGTAAGCAAGCTACGCAACGTAAAACTTATCCACGGTTGCACAGGTGGATTGAACGATGGCAAGACAGGTTGGACCGCGCAAAGGCAAGCCTGAGACATTACTCGGACTTCGAGTCCGCTATTTAGATTAGGACCTTTGCGGCGAAATCCATCGGGGCCGGCGGGCATGCCCGCGATCGAGTCCGGATATAAGTCCGCAACCACCCTCCTTGCTACGAACAATTACCTTGCAAATGGGAGGCGACCATATAAGTAATGTCCGGTTTTGGCTCATTAGAAATGTCCGGTTTCGCTCCGCGAAGCGCACGCTGAATGCGAGCGTCTTCAAGGAGTTTCGCCATGAACGAGCGTGGTTTCATCACGGCGACTATGAACGAACTCGAGCGCATTAAGGTGATCGAGGCGGTGTGCGAACATCGGCTGACGATGGTCCGGGCTGCCGAACGACTGGGGCTGTGCGAACGCCAGATCAGTCGTCTGGCGCGGCGCTATGTGGCAAGCGGTCCGGCTGGGCTGATTTCAGGCAAGCGCGGGCAGCCCAGCAACCGCGAGTTGCCCGCCGATCTGCGAGCACGCGCGATGGCGCTCGTGCGTGAGCGCTACGTCGATTTTGGTCCGACGCTGGCCTGCGAGAAACTGCGTGAATGTCATGGCATCGCGCTGGGCAAGGAGACCGTGCGGCGCTGGATGCGAGATGCAGGCCTATGGATTCCGCGTAAGCAACGTCCGCCAAGACTGCACCAGCCGAGAAACCGTCGTTCGTGTCTGGGCGAACTGATTCAGATCGACGGCAGCGAGCATCGCTGGTTCGAAGATCGCGCCCCCGCCTGCACGCTGCTGGTATTCATCGACGATGCGACGGGCCGGCTGATGATCTTGCACTTCACCGCGACGGAGTCTACCTTCAGCTACTTCGAGGCCATGCGCAAGTATCTCGAAGCGCATGGCAAGCCGGTTGCGCTGTACAGCGACAAGGCGGCGGTGTTTCATTGCAATGGACACGCCGAGACCGCCGGCAAAGGCGTCACGCAGTTTGGACGGGCCTTGTACGAGCTCAACATCGACGCCTTCTGTGCCAACAGCAGCCAGGCCAAGGGGCGTGTCGAGCGGGCCAATCTGACGCTGCAGGACCGGTTGGTGAAGGAGCTGCGGCTACGCGGCATCAACACCAAGGAAGCCGCCAATGCGTATGCGCCCCACTTCGCCGCCGACTTCAATGGCCGCTTCGGCAAGACGCCCAGGAGCACGTTCGATGCACATCGACCGTTGCGCGCGGACGAATCGCTCGAGCTGATTCTCACGTCACGGGTGCCGCGCCGCGTCACCCAGGCGTTGACGGTGCAGTATGACCGGGTGATCTATATGCTCGACGACACGCCAGAGAATCGCGCGTTGATTCATCAGTATCTGGATGTGTTCGAATATCCAGACGGGCGCATCGAGATTCGGGTAAATGGCACGGCCCTCGCCTATCGGCAATACGATCGACTCTCGGAGATCGATCAGGGGGCGGTGGTCGACAACAAACGGCTGGGGCACGCGTTGCAAGTCGCACAGGTGTTGCAGGCGCAGCGCGATGATCGCTGCGCTTCAGGCATGCCATCGCGAACGAACCAGGGGCTGGCTCCGCGGCCCAAAGAACGCAAGGTGGGCACGCGAACGCAGCGCGAATTGACCCAGGAACAGCTCAATGCGGCCGTGCTGAGAACCGCCGAAACGCGGGCAGCCGCGGTGGGGAAATGACCAGAAGCAGGGAGAGATTCAACCGACAAACCGGACATTTCTAATGAGCCAGGCATCGGACATTTCAATCTGGCCGTGACATTTTATGTCACGGCCAGATAGAAATGTCGTAGCGCCAGCTAAATACAGATGTCGGGTTTTAAACCGGTGGCAAACTGGCGACTGAGCGCAATGCTTTTCCCACCCTTGCGAGGAGACCGCATGACAGCCCATGACTTCTCCCAGTTTTCCTGGGACGAACAAGAAGACGTCAAAGCCGTGCTTGCGAATCGGGGGCTCGAACTTCGTGATTTCCGGATTACGGACAATGTCATGGTCCCGGCGGACAACTCAACCGGCGCCACGCGGCAGATCTCCGTCACGCGAATCTCCAACGGCAAAACGGCGAGCTACGACACGGATCACTTCGCCGTATGGCTCACGGATTTCGCGGATGCTCTGGAGTCCGGCGAGTTCGACGACTAATTAGTCGAAAGCGCTTAGGCGCTCGGCGAAAGCAGCCACTCGAACCACATGCCTTCCTTTGGAGGGTTTGTATTGCTTGCAAGCTCGCCTATCGTTGTCACGAACGTGCGCTGCGCCTTGATCGACGCCAACACGCTTGCGCGTCGATCGCCATGGCCGCTTCAAACCAGTTCTCGACAAGGCGAACGCCAGATGGAAGCGATCCAACAGTGCGCCGCCTTTTGTTAACACGATAACGACACATGATTCGATCGAAACGCTACGCGATGGGCGAACTCGCGGCACCAGCGGGACAATCGCCGCTGCAATGAGCGCCGGACGGCGGGTTCCTCGCGCCCGCCCGACAATTTGCCGCCGCTATGCGCCAGCAACCGTCGATTGGCATCATTCGTGCCTGCAATTCGCCTGACTGCGGACCATCCTTCCCGATGCGCCGTCGATGCATCGCCCTGGCCACTCGATGCTCGTTGCTTGGCCGACGCGTGCCGACATGATGCACGCGCGTACTGACTATATTTTGAGGAGCAAACTGATGATGCTCGACCGACATCAGTTGGAGGCTTTCGCAGCCGTCGTCGAAACCTTGAGTTTCGAACGCGCGGCCGAGAGGCTCAATGTGACGCGCGGCGCGATTTCACAACGCGTGAAGGCACTGGAAGAGGCACTATCGACCGTCCTGCTGGTGCGCGACAAGCCGCTGGCCCTCACCGCGGTCGGCGAGGTGCTGCTCAAGCATGTGGTCGCCATTCGGCTGCTCGAAGCCGACACCTACAGCCAGGTGCGCCCGCATGGCGTCGAGGGACGAGGCATGATGCCGCTCGCCATCGGCGTGGATGCGCATTCGATCGACACGTGGTTCAGCGCCGTCGCCCAGCGCCTGATCGAACGCAACACGATAGAACTGGAAATCGTCGTGGATGACGCTGATCCGGCTTTTCCGGTTCTCACGCGCGGGGAAATCATCGGCTGCGTCTCGACCGTGCCGCGGCCTGCGCGCGGTTGCGCCGCCACGCTCATCGGCACCATGCCCTATCGTTGCGTTGCGAGTCCGGCCTTCATGCTGCGGTATTTTTGCAAAGGCTTCACCCTTCATTCGGCCACGTCCGCGCCCGCCGTATTGCTCGGCAAGCGCACCGCCATGCTGGACCGGTATCTCGACACGGTATTCGGTGTCGCCGCCGCCCGTTATCGCAAGAACTTCCTGCCCTCGGCCGCTTCGCAATTCGAGGCGATCGTCGCGGGCGTGGGCTATGGGCTGCTTCCGGAGCAGACCGTGCGCTCACGGCTCGCCAGCGGCGAACTCGTCGATGTGATGCGGCACATGCCGCTGCACGTCACGTTGTACTGGCATCACTGGCGAGCAGCACCGCCAGTCTGCGAGGCGATCTCCTCGGATATCGTCAACAGCGCGCGGGAGATACTGCAGATGAGCGGCGCGGAAGTCGCGAGTCATGCGACGGCACCCACGACCCCGTGAAGACATTGCACCCGACGAGCGCGGCCGATGACGCTACGCTCGTCCGGCGCACTTCGGCGCAGCGGCGGACGCCGACGCATGTTCCTGCGGACCCTTGTCATCCAGCTTTGCACGGAACCCGCGAGCCGTCAGCCATAGCAACGCCGCGCCGGGCAGCGATAGAAGCCCCGCCATGAAAAGCATGATGTGCTGCACGCCGAGCGCGGGTCCGAGGCCCGCCGTAATGAGCCCGGCGATGGGATACGAGAGCGAGTTCACGAGATAGAACGGACCGATGACCTTGCCGAGGTGCTCGGGCTCGATCGCCCTCGCCCGCTGCGTGCGATTGAATACGTTGAACCACGCGACGCCGGCCATCGCAGCGGGAAATGACATTGCGTAGACCCACAGCGTGTCCGTCCAGCCCATCGACGCGAGGCCGATGCACATCACGGCGAATCCCGACGCCCCGATGCGATAGACCGACCACATTTTCAGCAAACGGGGCATCGCCAGCAGATTGATGAAGCCGAGCAAGCCCGCGGCGGTGTTCATCAGGCCGAAGACGCTGTCCGGCGCATGAAAGAGCCCGGTTATGAGGTAGGCATTGGCGCTGATCGCGATGGCAAACGCAAGGTTGATCGTGAAGTTGACCAGTGCGAGCATGAGCACCGGCCGGTTACGGATCAGAAGCTTCCAGCCGAGCAGGAGCTCCTGCCCCACGCGGCTCGGTGTGGCTTTTGCGGACAGCCCTGTCGGCATGCCGCGCCAGCACAGGACGGCGGCAGCGAACGCACCTGCCGCGACGACGAGCAGCGGAAGCTTGCCGAGCCGGTATGCCAGTCCCGCGGCAAGCACCGGCCCGAGCGCTCTCGACAGCAATTCCGCGTTTTGCACCAGCGATTGCAGGCGCGCCAGCGTGTCGCCTTCCGCAAGCGCCGGAACGGTCTTTTCCACCGACATGCGAATCGGCGCCATGAACGCGGAGAGCAATGCGCTATTGATCATGAGCGCGGCGATCGTCGCGCCGGGAACCGTCCAGCATACGAGCGCCGCAATCAGGAGGCATAGCGCACGCCCGGCATTCGATAGGAGAAACAGCCGCTTTCCACCGACACGGTCGGCGAGCACGCCGGCAAACGGATAGCAGATCAGTGCCGGCACCCACTCGACGGCAAATGCGATGCCGGAATACGTCATGCTCGCCGTTTCCTGATAGATGATGAGGGGCACCGCGAAAAGCACTGTCTGCTCGGCGACGATGCCGAGCATCAGCCCGGCGGCGAAGCAGCGCAGGCGCCGGGCCTTGCGGCTGTCGATGGCATCAGATGACAAGGGCTATCTCCTCGTGCTCACCTTCACTGGCTTCGAGCTTGCGCACGAGCGGGACAACATGCTGGAAGAAACGGCGCATTTCGCCGTGGGTGGGCCAGCCCGAAAAGATGAACTCCGTGACGCCGGCCTTCTTGTATTGCATGAGACTCTTCGCCACTTCCTCGTAGCTGCCCGCAAGGCACAGCGCCGGCCCGCCGCGATACGCCACGGCGCCCGACCACAGCACCGGCGACAACCATTCGTCGACGGCTTGCTCCGCCAGCCGGAACGAGGTCTTCACCGCCTGCGAGTCGCAGTGCCTGACGAACTCGCGAACGTTGCGTCGATGCTGCTCGTCCGGATTGGCCATCATCGCCTTGATCTCGGCAAGCGCCTCGGCGTGGGTTTCGCGAGCGAGCACATGCATGCGAATCCCCACCTCCCGCCCTGCATCGCGCACGAACCGGCTCGCCGCTGCGATGCCTTCGGGCGTGTCGCCATAACGCAGCCAGCAATCGCCCCAACGCACCGCGCTTTCCTGCGCCTGCTGCGAAGCGCCGCTCAGATAGAGACGCGGACGATCGCCGTCCTTGTACGGCAGCCCGAGTTTCGCGCCGCTCAGGCGGTAATGCTCGCCTTCGTGCGTTATCGGCGATTCGCCGTGCCAGAAGCGCTGCAGGACGGCGAGATATTCATCGGTGCGTCGATAGCGATCGTCATGCTGCAGATAGTCCCCGTAGTACGCCTGCTCCTCGGGCGAAATGCCGGCGACGATGTTCAGCGAAATCCGCTTGCCGGACATCCACGAAATCGTATTCACTACCTGGGCAAACAGCGTCGGCGGCATCAGCCCAGGGCGATACGCGAGAATGAACGTCACTTTCCTCGTCTCCCGGACCAGTGCGCCGATGAGCGGCAGCGGGTCAGGCAGGTGAAACCCGATCCCCATCAACAGCGAATCCACGCCCAGGTCTTCCGCCTCCTGGACGAAATCGATCATGCCGTCGAGGTTCAGTTCGTTCGCCAGATCCTTTTCGGATGCCTTAGTATTCCCGTCTCCCCTGGGCGCGCACCAGTGGAATCTCAGTGGTCTCATCGCTTGCTCCGCATGGATTCGTTGAAGTTGAAACGAGCTTAGGTGCGATGCAAACCTCATCGCAAGCGCTAACTCATCGATGCAAGAAATTCTGACGGGCCGATAGCCGCGCTCAACGCGTGCGGTGCATCCCGGTCCGCTCATCGCTGACGGCGCGCCTTGAATCCGCGCAGGCCCGTGCACATTCGCTGAACCGCCTTGGGCTATTTCACCGGCACTTTTTCTGACGCGCCGTCAATTAAATCGACCGATGTGCTCAAGCGGTATTTCCTGATCTACATTGATTTCACGATTCGTTCGGGGACGAGTCGACTGACCGATGACAGGAGCAAGAGCTTATGCTTTCGGGCCACGCGCTGGATGCGGCGCGGCTCAGAGACCTGGTCGAGCGCCTGCCCGCTCATGTCGTCCTGGTGCTCGACGAGGCCTATGCGGAATTCGCATCGGACGACGCGTCGGCCTTCAACGCGCAGTTGCCGCTCATCCATCCCAGGGTCGTGGTCACGCGCACATTCTCGAAGGCGTATGGCCTCGCCGGGCTGCGCATCGGCTACGCCATCGCCGATGCGGGCCTCATCGACTGGCTGAACCGCGTCCGCCCGCCTTTTCCCGTCAATCGTGTCGGGGCGGCCGGCGCGGCGGCGGCACTGGACGACCGCGCGCATATGGAATGCATCGTCGCGCAGGTGCGCGAAGGCCGGCGCACGCTCGTCGATGCGCTCGGCGCGATGAAGATTCCCGTCACCGACGGCAGCGCGAACTTCGTTCTGGCCGATTTCGGACCGGCCGCACCCGCCGTCTATGAAGGCCTGCTCGCGCGTGGCCTGATCACGCGCGCGATGCACGCGTACCGCTTGCCCGGTCATCTGCGCATCTCCGTGGGCACGGCGGACGAGATCGGGCGGCTCGTGGCCGCCATCGGTGAACTCAAGCAGCCCGAGAGCCTGACCCATACGACCGAGGAGGAAGCGTGAACGTCGTCATCATCAACAACCTCGCGCGCTTTCCCGGCACCGCGAGATGGGACTTCCATCTCGTGTGCTACGAGGCGTTTCTCGATCACGAAGCGCACGACGTCAGCTATATCGTGAACCGCCGCGGCCGCTCGGCGATCATGGCGCCGCCGGGCAGCCACAGCGTGTACGAACTGGACCGGCTCGACGACATCGCGGCGTACCGGCCGATTCTCTCGCGAATCGCGAGCGAGCACGGGCCGATCGATCGCCTGATCGTCTTTTCCGAGTCGCTGCAGGACCTCGGCGCGCAGCTTCGCGAGGAGTTTCGCATCCCCGGCAAATGGACGGCCGAGAATCGCCTCGGCCGCGACAAGCTCCTCATGAAAGCGAGAGTGTCCGCCGCCGGACTGCGCACCCCGCGCTACACCGCGATCACGGCGGGGCAAGTGGATGACGCCTTCGCGTTCGCGGCGAGCGCAGGCTATCCGCTGATCCTGAAACCCACCAACGGCCAGTCGAGCCAGGGCGTACGCAGGATCGAGAACGCGCCTCAGTTGCGCGCCAGCGTGTCCGCGCTGCCGGCGCACGAGACGTGGGACCTGGAGGAGTTCATCGACGGCACGCTGCTGCACATCGACGGGCTCGTCGATCCTTCAGGAAACGTCACGCTGGTCGTGCCCTCGCGCTATCTCAACACGTGCCTCGATTTCACCTTCGGCGCGCCGCTCGGTGCGATCACGCTGGAACCCGGCACCGTGCTTCATGCAACGGTGAGCCGTTTCTCGGCGCGCTGCATCGAGGCCATCGGTCTGAAGGCGTGCCCGTTTCACCTGGAGCTCTTTCACACGGCCGAAGGCGAACTCGTGTTCCTGGAAGTCGGCGCGCGTGTCGGCGGCGCGGACGTGCCTTCGGTCATCCATCGGGCCACCGGCATCAACCTGTTCTGCGAGTGGGTCAACATGAGCATGGGGCAGGACGCCACGCTGCGCGCGCAACAGCGCTCGATCGGCGCGTGGCTGATGTTCCCTCGCCCCGATGGCCTGCCCCTGCGCGTGCGCTCCGTCACGCGCTTCGATGACCGCCTGCGCAGCCTCTACCGCCAGCTCGTGCCCGACGAAGGCCAGCTCATCGAGCACGAAGACGGCTACTGCTCGATGCAGTCGGGCCGCTTTCTTTTCGACTCGACGTCCGCGGACGAGGTCGAAAGCGACGTCGCCCATGTTCTCAACGCGTTCTCCATCACCACCACCGAGCCCTGACACATCATGACGAAACCCGCCCTGCTTCTTTTCGCACACCAGGCCCGCTCCTATGCGGCGATGATCAAGGAGTACGTCGAACGACTCGACGTCGCCCTGGTGATTCTCAGCTCGAAACCGCGCGACGTGCGCGATCTCGAGCAACTGAACGCGCTCAGCCCCGCCCGCCTCTGGCATGTCGACGACGAGCACCTCGACGAATCCCATGTGTCGATGGTGCTGACCGAGGCGCGCGACGAAGGCTTCACGATCATCGCATCGCTCGCGACGTTCGAAGGCTACCGCGTGCTGATGGCGCTCACCAACCAGCGGCTCGGCGCCGTCGATGTCGATCCGGCGGCGGTGCGTCGCTGCATGGACAAGTATCTGTGCCGCCAGTCTCTCGTCGAGCGAGGCTTGAGCCGCTCGGTGGCGACCGTGCTCGATGAAGAGTCGCTGAGCGTGCTGCGCGCGAGCGGGAGGAAGCTCTTCGTCAAGCCACGGCGCGGCGCCGGTTCGTTCGCCTGCTTCCGGCTCGACGATACGCTGACGCCCGGGCGGCTACAGACGCTCAAGCAGCAGATGCGCGAGGATCAGGCCTTTCGGGCGATCTTCGCCGGCCAGTTCGACTTCATCGCGGAAGACTACCTGCACGGCGACGAGTACAGCCTGGAAGTACTGGCGATGGGCGGCGCGAGCTATGTCATCGGCGTGCACGCGAAGTATCTGGACGATTCGAGCGGCACGACGCTCGAAACCAGCAACTCGCTTCCCGCGCCGCGCCTGAGCGATGCGCAACAGCTCGCCGGCGAGCGTTTCGTGGATGAATGCCTCGCGGCGCTGCAACTGCGCGACGGGTGCTATCACATCGAGGCGCGCCACGATCCGCGCGACGAGCACTGGGACATCATCGAGATCAATGCCCGCATGGGCGGCGCGCTCATCAACCAGAGCATCGGTATCTTCACGGGCGGCCTTTCGATGCTCGAACTATGGGTCCGGATGCTGTGCGCCACGACCGACGCCACGCGCCGCGCATTGCGCGACGACCTGGACGTGCTGCGCGAGAGCACGCGCCGACGCGACAAGAGCATGCAGCAGGGCACCGTGTTCTTCAGCCGCTATGGCCAGCGCAACCGCACCCTCGCGACGCTGTCGACACACGAGCTCGCGCCGCAGCCGGACATCATCGAAAGCCCGGTGCGCGAGGGCACGAGGCTGCCCGACTCGGAGCGCGGCATCTTCATTCTGAACGCGCTCTGGAAGGTGCCCATCGACGAGATCGCGACCCAGCTGAATGCGCTCGCGGCCATGCTCGACCAGAAGCTCGTCGTGCGTTATTCCGATGCGGCCTGACGCGCCGCCCATTCCATTCTCGAGGACAAGACCATGAATCGCGTGACCCGATGCGGCATTGACCGCCCGACACCCTTTTACTCACTCGCCGAGGGCCAGGAAGTGCGGGCCCGGCTCGACCGGTATCTCGACGGGAAGATGGCCGAATGGGCCGCCACCGTTCCCTATGCCAACCACCTGGAAAGCCGGAAGCTGGACAGCAGATGGTATCGCCGCCATACGATCGAGCATGTCTGGCGCATTCGTCTGAGCCGCTCGGCGCATTGCAAGGCGCTGCACGCGATCACGCAGATTTCGCCGGAAGCCGCGCAGCTTTACGGGCAATACCAGTCCGAAGAGATGAACCACGACCAGTTGTTCATGCAGGACTGCAAGGCGCTCGGCGTCACGCAGGAGGAACTGCTTGCCACCGAGCCGTTCCTCGCGACCCGTCTGCTGCAAGGGTTCTTCTATTTTCTCTGCGAGCACGAAAGCCCGCTCGGGGTGGTTGCATCGAGCTATCTGGTCGAGTACACGACGGCGAAGCTCACGCCTCGCCAGATCGAATCGCTGCGCACGACGCTCGGCGACGAGAAGATCAAGGGCCAGCTCGCGCACATCAACACCGATGTCGGAGACGATCACGCGGGCGAGATGTGGCGCATCCTGCGCTACCTGATTCACTCGGAAGAAGACGTCGAAAAGGTGCTGCGCTATTTCGACGACATTCAGACCATCCTCGCCATGTACTTCCGCGAGCTTTACGAGACCACGGTCGGAACGCCGCCCGTGACGGAAATGGCGACCGCGTGAATCGATAACCTGCGGCTGCCCACACGGGGCAGCCGTCGCACCTGGGCCTGAACATGCATAAAGTACACGTCAGCACGACCGGCGAGAGCTTCACGCTGCCCCACGACGCCTATCTCTCCGATGCCGCCGAGCTGCAACTCGCGGGTCTCACCTTCGGATGCCGGGCCGGCATGTGCGGCATCTGCGTGATCGAGGTGATCGACGGCGCAGCCAACCTGTCGCTGCCCGACGAGGACGAGACGCGCCTGCTCGCCTTTCTCGGTTATAGGGATGCACGTCATCGTCTCGCCTGCCAATGCCAGTTGCACGGCGACGTGACGATCCAGCAACGCTGAGCCGGGAGACCCAATTTGAACCCTATCGTCACGATATCCGGCAGCCCGGCAGCCCGTTCGCGCAGCGCGCACCTGCTGCATGTCGCCGAAAACGCGCTGCATGCGCATGGCATTCCGGTCAGACGCATCGATGTTCGCGAACTGCCCGCGGCCGCGCTCGTGCACGCCGACTTCGGCGACCCGGACGTGCGCGCCGCGCTCGCGCTCGTCGAAGAGGCTCAGGCCGTCGTAATCGCGACCCCGCTCTACAAGGCTTCCTACTCCGGCTTGCTCAAGACTTTCCTCGATCTGCTGCCGCGCTCGGCCCTGGCGTCCAAGCCGGTCTTGCCTTTCGCCACCGGCGGCAGCCTTGCCCATCTGCTCGCGCTCGACTATGCGCTGAAGCCTGTTCTGGCGTCGCTCGGCGCGCAGCACGTACTCGGCAATGTCTTCGCGACGGAGGGGGAGATATCGGTGGTCGACGGCGCCTACACACTCAGCGGCGCGACCGCGCAACGTCTTGCCGATGCGGTCGATGCACTCGTGGCGGCGCTCGACGATGCGGCTGCGTTGCGCCGCTTGCGTCAGCCGCGCATGGTTCAATCGGCGGCGTAGTCGTAGGGCGCGCGAATCCGCCGACCGCATCGGCACCTGATCGGCTGACATCAACTTTTAATCCAACGAAAGCGTTTCGGCATGATTTTCATGCCTATAATCAGCGCACAAGGTTCGATCCGCACAGAGTACGTCCCGCGAAAAACAATAAGGAGAGCCGTCGTGCCCCGATCCCACCGTGCCAGCGACGCATTGCCCTTCAGCCCGGACCCGGACAGCGCGGGCCGTCGTCAGTTTCTCGGTCTTGCCGGCGCCGGGATGCTCGCGACACTGCTGCCGGGGTGCGGCAGCGACGACTCCGGTTCACAGATGTATCCGCAAACCGTCGCCATGGGGCAACAGGCCATCCAGCAGGTGATCGGCGACCCGGCGCAACCTGTCGCGGCGATTTCCGTGGCCATGCTCAAGGGCAACAACGTCTTCTGGCAGCAGGCGTTCGGCGTATCGTCGGTGCCGAACCAGACAAAGGCGACGACCCAGACGCGCTTCAATATCGGCTCGGTCAGCAAGCTCTTTCCGGCGCTCGCCGCCACGATTCTCCAGGATCGCGGACTGATCACGCTCGATACGCCGATCGTCCAGTATCTGCCGACGTTCACGATGCTTTCGCCCGAGTTCGCGAAGATCACCACGCGTCATCTGCTGTCGCATTCGTCGGGACTGCCCGGCACCAATTCGCGCAATCTCTTCACCTTCGCACCGGTTCCCGGTTACGCGGCCGATACACAGGCCGAACTGGCCAATACGCATCTGAAGCATTTTCCCGGCGAGCTCGCCGTGTATTGCAACGACGGCTTCACGATGGTCGAGCAGATCGTCCTCGCGAGGACCGGGCAGAGTTTTGCGAGCTTCGTTCAGGCGAACATCCTCGCGCCGCTGAAGATGACGAACTCCAGTTATCTCACCGCCGTGCCCACCGATGGTTCCTTCTCGTATCCGTTTGCGCAGGGCACGCAGTATCAGGAATTCGTCAATGCCTACGCGACCGGCGGCCTGAGCTCGACACCGGCCGACATGATGAATCTCGCGCAGATGTTCCTCGGCGGCGGCGTGTTCGAGGGCAAGCGTGTGGTGTCCGCCGAAGGTATCGCGCAGATGGGCACGGACCAGTCGACGGGCCTCCTGATCAACCCGTCGCCCGAATGGCGCTGGGGTCTCGGCTGGGATTCGGTCCAGCAGCCCGCACTGCAGGCCGCGGGCGTCCTCGGATGGGAAAAGGATGGCGGGACCGCTTTCTACACGAGCGAATTTTTCGTCGTGCCGAAGGCGCAACTGGCGTTGATGGTGACCGGCAACTCAGGCTACGACGCCCGCAAACTCGCGGAAAGTCTCGTGCTGTCCGCGCTAAAGGAAGACGGCACCATCACATCGCTGCCGGCTAAAGTCAGCACGACCGCGCCGCCCGCTGCGTCCGGTCCGGGCATCACCACCGCGGGCGGCATCTACGGCAATTCCGACTCGCCGCTTCAGGCGATTGCCAATCCGGATGGCAGCCTGCAACTCAATCAATGGGATGGCCCTACGCGTGCGTGGAAGCAGGTAGGCGCTTATCAATATCGCAGCGACGGCTGGTGGTGGAGCGGCACCGATACCGCGTCGTACCGTTTCGCAGTCGCTTCCGGAACGGACGAAAACGGCAATGCATTCAGCTACCGCTATCTGATGAAGCGCGTCGCGCCGGGCGCGGGTTATGCCTATCTGACGCTGCCGATCGGTCAGCAGCTGGCCCCGCTTGCGCCGCTCGACAACGCGTGGCAGCAGCGCCTGGGCACGCAGTGGACCCTGACAAACGATTCGCCGACGGCCGTGCCGATCGTCATCCTCGGCAACGAGCCGGCCTTCCTCACGACCTTAACCGAGCTGCCGGGCTATGTTCTGTACGGCAACACCGACCTTCGCTATCAGCTCTTCGTGCCGCTTGCGGACGACCGTGGCGGAATGTCGGTCAAAGTGCCCGGCAACTTCGGTCGCGATCTCTATGAGATTCGTTTTGCATCGGCGGGCAGCGGAACGACTCTGACGCTGGGGAGTTCGATTTACACGAAGCTCTGAACATGGCGCGGCTCAGTCGCAGTGCCTTATGTCGCCCCCGTCGCGCTATTCGTCGCCAGCAAGCTCGCTGGCGCGATCCCCGCGAAACACGGGCAGGCGCCAGCCAAACCGAAGCGACGCGAGCCGAATGACGACGCATAGGACTGTCGCGAACCACGGCGTCCACCACTGCGTCCAGTGCACGTATGAGAACAACACTTGCGCGCCTGCACCGGCGAGCGCAGCTGTGGCATAGATTTCGCGATCCAGGATGGCCGGCAGGCGCGAGAGCACGACATCGCGCATGACACCGCCGCCAACGGCAGTCACGATGCCGAGCAAAATGGCGAGTTCCGCGCTATGCCCGAAGCTCAGCGCCTTTTGCGAGCCCGCTACGGCGAATAGGCCAAGCCCGATCGCATCGAAGAAAAGCACAGGCTGCCGCAGGCGGCGTACCGGCGCATGCGCGAAAATCGCGACCGCGGATGCGAGCACGGAAGCCGCCATATATCTCCAGTTCGAAAGCCCTGCCGGCGGAATCGCGCCAATGCAGACATCGCGCACGATTCCGCCGCCGCACGCCACCATGAAGGCGATGGCCAAGATGCCGAACAGGTCGAGCCGCCTTTGGCGAGCGGCAACGGCTCCGCTGATGGCGAATGCAAACGTCCCGATCAGATCGAGTACGAAGTAGACCGAGTGCGAATTCACGCCGATGCATCTCGCGGGTCGAGCCACGCGCCCGCCGCGCATAGCATCGCCTCCAGGCCCGTACGCAGCGTGGGGTCAAGCACGGGCGCAAACTTGGGCGAATGGTTGCCGGGAATTTCGTTGAGCTTTTTCTCTTCCAACGCCCTTCTGAACGTATCCGGATGGGTCCCGCCGATGAACCAGAACGCATACGGCACGCCCCACTCTCGTCCGAAAACACTGAAGTCCTCGCTTGCCGCTGCCGGGTCGGTTTCGTAGGCGCGCTCGCCAAAGTGCGATTTGAATGCATTGCTCACGCGCTGGGTCGTCTCTGCGTCGTTGATGGTCAGAGGGTAGCTCGAGAGCGTCGTAAATTCCGGTTCGCGTGGCGCGTTGGAGGCAACGCATTCCGCGCAGCAAATGCGGCGGATCGCGCCTAACATGTACTCGCGCACGTCTTCGTCAAATGTGCGCATGTTGAGCTTGAGCGTCGCATCGTCGGGGATGATGTTCTCTTTCGTTCCCGCCTGCAGCGCGCCAATGGTCAGCACGGCACTATCGCGCGGCGAGATTTCCCGCGATACGATGGTCTGTAGACGAAGCGTCGTCGAGGCTGCCATGATGACCGGATCGATCGACGCCTGCGGTTGCGATCCGTGCGCGCCGCGTCCGAACAACGTCACCTTCAGACTGTCGCCTGCCGAAAGAATCGTGCCGCTTCGATAACCGACCGTGCCCGCCGCGCCCACCATGACATGCTGCCCGAATATCACGTCAGGCTTCGGGAAGCGTTCGGCCATGCGGTCGTCGATCATGCTGCGGGCGCCGCGCCCCACTTCCTCGCCTGGCTGAAAGACTGCCATCAGCGTCCCGCGCCAAGCGTCCCGATGCGCAGCCATCAGGTGCGTCACACCCATGAGCCAGGTCACGTGCATGTCGTGGCCGCACGCGTGCGCGACGCCCACTTCGATGCCTTCTTCGTCTTTCGCCCTCACCGTGCTTGCATACGGCAATCCGGTCGCTTCCGCCATCGGAAGCGCGTCCATGTCGGCGCGCAGCATCACAGTCGGACCGTCGCCGTTGCGTAACACGGCCACGACGCCGGTCCCGCCCACATCGCGCGTCACGTCATAGCCGAGCTTTTCGACATAGTCTGCCGCAATGCCTGCGGTGCGCACCTCCTGCATCGACAGTTCGGGATGCTGGTGCAGGTCTTTGTAGATCGCTTCGAGTTCAGGCAAAAGGCTTTCGATGGCGTCCGTCGTCGTTTCCACCAATGCTGGCATGATCGATCCTTGTCGATGTTTCATTGCGGTGGTCGATGTCGCGTCGCACGCGTCGGTCATCAGTGAAGCTTGAGTTTGAGGCTGGTCTTGCGGCCGATTAGAGCGAAACATAGAACATTCGGGCGGGCCACCCCTCCACCCTGACACTTCATATTATGTTTCCCGTCAAATTGCCTACTGCATCGAAATGGGACAGGGACACGCCAAAACGATAGTCTCGATCGCGATAATCTAAAAGGTCTTTGTTGCGGAAGCACGACCTGCTCTTGTGGGGAGCAGGGTCCTTCAATCCAGCGCCAAGTGGATCAACGAGAACGTCGACCCTCGTCGGACCATACTTCCTCGCGTCCTTCTCCGAACGGCGCAGAAAGCTCGACGACACTTCCTGAATTGCCCGCGCGAGTGTCTTCTGTTTGCGCGACAGTCCGGCGCGTCAGGTTAAAAAACAACAATTGAGCTGCGACCAAAGCAATGGCCGCATAACCAATTGCATTGAATCCGATGAACTTCACAAGCGTTCCACCAAGAAATGGAGCGATGGCGGCCCCCACCATGAGCATGGCAGGAGTTGCCGCCACCGCGCGCCCGGTAGAATCCAGGCGCGCAAGCAGTCCAAAAGCATAGGTGTGTACGAATAGAATTGTGAATGCCATCAGCGCGCCTGATGCTGCAAACATCGCATAACTCCAGGTATGCGTCACGATCATGGAGCATACGGCCTGCATGATTGGCCCTATCGAAATAACGGTTGTTGCCTTGATGCGCTTTTCAAGGAGACTAGCCAACGGTGTCGGCAGTAGCGCGACGATGCCATAAACCACCAGCGCCAAAGTCACCAGTTCCCGGCCAAAGCCTCGCGCCATTCCGATTCGCTCGTAAAAACTGAGTGTCATACCTTGGGTCATCGCGAGCAAAGCGATTCCGGCAATCGTGAACCAGACCGCCCGGTCGAGCGGCTGCGCTCGAACAGAAGATTGCTGGCGATCTTCCGCGATCTGCCGGCTCGGACATGGGAAAAAGAACAGTCCCATCAAGGACGCCAGCCCCATGGTTCCAGCAAAGACAATAAAGAGCGTCGCCCCTCCAAACTTGGCTAGAACCTCTGGCGTACCGCCAAAAAAAGCGATACCGAATACGCCAATGGCCAGCCCTGCCCATGCGAATACCTGGTGAGGATTGAGCGCACGCCCAATCGTACCGTGCGTCGAACTCAAAGCGGCTCCCACCGCCAAGCCGCCGGCGAAATGCAGGGGCGCCAGCGTGGCCATGGTGGATTGTCCGAAGCACAGGGCGAAGGCCAACGCCGCTGAAGCGAAGCCAGTCACCGCAGTCCACTTTGCGTTCACGCGATTAAAGCGGGATGCTAAAAACATGCTGGACAGCGATGCGCCAATCAAAAAAAGCGTCGGTAGTGTTCCCGCCTGTTGAGGATTGAACCGATAGTGCGCGATCAGCGTGCCTACCCATAACGGCAGTGCAACAAGGTCCAACATACCTGCGCAGTGGGACATCATTAGCGTCGCTATCCCGCGAGCACTCTCGATTCTTGGTAAGTCCTGTACCTTCTGCATGGCCATCTCCTGGTCAGAACGCATGAATCCAGCGCAGGTTCACATGAGTGCCGGAGTAAGTATTGCGCTCCACCACCGGGAAATAGAGGTTTGCAAATACGAAGTTCTTATGATCGATCGTCCACTGGGCACCGGGACCGAGCGACAGGTTTGTCGTGCGGCCAGCGGCTTGGCTAGCGCCATTGACATGATCGTCCGAGAGCTGGCGGAACCAGAACCCGTTCAAGCCGACATCGAGGTTCTGCGCTATCTTGTAAGATGCGGCGAAGTTAGCCCACACCGCCTGGCCAGCCCGGAAGTTAACAATCCCCGGGACTTGGTAGAGGTTGTTGATGCCCGGATTGGTATTCTTGAAGTTGTATAGATAGTGCATCCGCACTGACACTTCCGTCTTCGGCGTAGGCAAAACCGTCACCGACCAGTGCGGGTTCAG
Source organism: Caballeronia sp. PC1 (assembly GCF_021353155.1). NCBI lineage: Bacteria > Pseudomonadati > Pseudomonadota > Betaproteobacteria > Burkholderiales > Burkholderiaceae > Caballeronia > Caballeronia sp. PC1. The sequence continues at coordinate 1,678,645 of NZ_JAJUBH010000003.1, read as the reverse complement.
CGACCAGAATCCCGAACTCGGATTGACCAGCTTGTTCGGCTCATAAGCGCCGGTCGGCGCGATTACGTCGAACTCGAAACGCTGCACGAAAATCGGGCGACCGTTGCTGATCACCGGAGCCATCTGCAAAAACGGCCCGAATGTGATGTCACCAATGCCCGAACGCGCGGTCAGCGTCGGCGCATAGGGATTGATCTCGGTCGAGTGCGCGTTCAACGACGTAACCGGCAGCAGCGCCGTGAAGCCGAGCGCGCCCCCCAGTACGTGAATCGGCGACGTATAAATCATCTGCGGCACCCATACGAACGCATTGAGCTGCGCGTCCTTGAATGCGGAACTTTGCGCGCCGGTGTTCGTATAAAACTTGGTGTTGTGCTTGTACTGCAAGAGCTGGATCGTTGTCCAACCCGGCTCCATACTGCCAAACGCATCATTGAACGTCGTCGCGCCAAGGTCGATGCCCGCCGGCTGGTATGTCGATGCCTGACTCGAACATGACAGCGCAGCCAACGTCGCTCCAAGAACGACCTGTACGGATCGCCGTGTCCTTCTTTGGGAAACACGTCCTCTTTTCATTTCGTCTCCTGTAGGTAGTACTACTATTTACTTTTTATAGATCTCTATGTTTCATCGACTTTCGACCATCCCTTAAAACGACCTATTCAGAAGCAATGGCACGGTTATGCAGTGCCTATTCGGAATAGATTGAATGTCTTGCTGGCTATCTGTTCGAACACGACGCAAAAGGCAAAACAAGACGCGAAAGGTGCGTTGAATCTCGATAAATGGTGTGAGTCACTGCTCGTCCAACGGGCAGATGAAATGCGTCAGGAGGCAACAGGGAATTGTGCTCATCCACAAGCGGCTCATTGCACATAAGTTCGACGACCAGCTTGTGGCCAGCCTTGAATTCATTTGCGAAGGGGTAGAGTCGCACGACGTATTCGTTGATCACTCCTGGCTCGACAGGCACACTGCGGGTATGTGGGTGATACGGACTGCCATCGCTGGAACGTTCGTCGAGTTCGCGATGCGATGCCTTGAGGAAACCTGTCGTAACAAGCTGGCGCTTGCCAGTAGGCGCTTCGTCCCACAGGCGCAGGATAAGATTGGTATCGTCCTGGTCGATTGCGACATAAAGATGCGCGGCGCCCACGCCATGCACCGATGTTGCAACCTGGAAGGGTTCGGTAGACCATGTCAGCTTCTCGACCTTGTCTACCATTGTCAGCGGCGCCTGATACAAGCCTTCGGGATGTGCATGATCCACGTTCAAGGGCTCGGGTTCGTACGCCAGCTTGCTACGCGTGCGCAGGTACAAAGCCTTGTATGTCACAGGCGTGACGGGCCAATGGTCAGCGGCCATCCATTGACGGCTGCCTTCGACATGCACTTCACCGCTGGCTCGTCCATGATCCCGTTGTCGATACCCTTTAGCCAGTAGTCGTACCAGCGGAACATGGTGTCGTGCTCGTCCACCCAAGGACGCGTCTGCATCGGTGGATACGGGCCGATTTCCAGCTTCTTCGGGCCTTTCAGCACGTCGAAGAGTTCGATCGTTCCGTCCATGGTCCAGCCGCGCCCCTGGTTGATCTGCAAATAGACAGGAATGTCGATGTTTTTAGCCAGATTGATCGGGTTCTGCGCTTCGTACCAATCGCCGTCGAGAGGGTTCATGACAATGTCGAACCAGGACTCGTGGTGAATCGGATAATTGAGCAGATGCACCAGGTTGGGCCAGGCGGCCACGTCAGGGTCGGCGAGTCGCTCGGCCACACGTCGCTTGATTTCCTCTTCGGAGTACGTCTCCAGCATGCGAGATTTGTGACGATGCGTGAAGGCCCAGCCCGAGTCGCCGCCACGGCCCTCTCGTGCAGCGCGCGGCATGAACCACATGACGCCGCCGTGATACGTCGTTTCGTAGAAGTCGAAATGCCCACCGCTGACGAAGATGGCCTTGAGATGCGGGGGGCGCTCGGCTGCGGCAAAGATTTGCATGGAGCCGAAATAAGAAATACCGATCATGCCCACCACGCCGTTGCACCACGGTTGCGCGGCAACCCACTCAATGAAATCGTATGCGTCGCATCCGAGCGGAACGCCACCGGCGTTGTAGTTGCCGATGTGTTCTCCCTCTGAACCGCCGGAGCCACGTACGTCACCGATCACGTGGACGTAGCCCTCCTTCACCACACGCGCGATGTCACCCGCCTCGATGCATCCGTCCCACAACGGAGAGGGACGTCGCTGGGGAGGAAGGGTGAGCGCCAGCGCCTGTAATTCCTTGCCGTAGGGACTCAGCGCGACCAGTGCCGGGCGCGGCATATCGCCTTCGGCATGATAGGCGTCTGCGGCCAGTTGAATGCCGTCGCGCATAGGCACACGCAGGTCTTTGTGTACAACCATCATGAGCGATAGCCCTTGTGAAAGTATCCGTGCATAGTGGTAAAAAACGGTGAGGGTTCCAAGGTTGGATCGCCGTCGTAGCGCAAGTGCTGGGCGATACAGCAAAACGGCGAACAGGGAGCCGTGGCAATAGCCTTGCCGTCGAGGCCGAATTGCTCGGTGGCGGCACGCACCCTCGCCTCGATCTCGAGGCTTTCCTGAATCTTTGCTTCTGCCTGTTCGCGGTCCAGCACTACGCCCAATGATTCAGCACCCTGACTGCGATAGGGATGACCGAGAAACAGGCGGTTTGGCTTGACGTGATCGCGCAGGTGCAGCAGGCTGGCACGGTATGCATCAGGATCTGCATAGCTCGGAAATCCGTTGGCTGCCCCGTGGATCTGCACGGCATCGCCGACGAAGACATCGCGCTGCCCTTCCACCACATACGCCACCGAACCTGCCGTGTGACCCGGCACGGAATGCACTGTGATCGTCACGTCCGGTCCAAGCGATATCTGGTCGCCATGGCGGACAACCCGGTGCGGCTCCATTTCCCCGGAGATAGCGGCCTCACAGGCCGCCGTCAGCCTGGCTTCTCCTTCCGGGTCGTTGATATAGCGTCCACGCGCGGCCAGATATTCTTCGACGTGAGTGCGGCGCGATCGAAGGAACGGCGCATCCGCCTCGTGGATAACCACTTTGGCTTTGCGGCCGGTCAGCTCCCATAAGGCATGCGCACCACCCATGTGGTCGATATGCCCGTGAGTCAAAAGAATCCAGCGCACGTCTTCTATGCGTCGCCCCAATTGCTTCAGGGCTGGTGCAATGCCATCCGCCGGCGATGATGCGATGCCCGTGTCAACGATCGCCGGCTCGCTTCCGTCGATGAAGAAACTGTAGAGGCCGAAACGCCCCCATTGCGAATACAAGGGGTGGATATCGACGGCACTCATCGCTTTGTATTCCTGATGAAGTCAGCCGTTTCGGCGAACACACCTTGGAATTCCGGAAGCCAGGAAAAATGCTGGACAAAGCCATGCCCAGCCGATTCGTAGCGGTGAACTGTGGCCGGAACGCCTGCCTGCTGCAGGTTTGCGCCATAGAACTCCCCTTCGTCACGAAGGGGATCGCATTCTGCAGTGACAATGAGTGCCGGCGGCAATCCGGAGAAATCCGGTCTCTTAATGGGCGACACGCGAGGATCGGCAGGGTTCGCACCGCTATCGATGTAGAACGCGTTGAATGGCTTCAACATTGCCGTTTCCAGACCATTGCCGACGGCGTTGGTCTTCAGCGACGCGTAGCGCTCGACATCGAAGTCGAGATCGAGCGACGGATAATAGAGCACCTGATGCGTGATGCATTTCAGACCCGCGTCGACCGCCATCGCGGCAACCGCAGCCGCGAAGTTCCCGCCAGAGCTGTCACCTGCCACTGCCAGGGTCTGACCGTCCCAGCCAATCTCGTTGCCCGAACCGCGGCCATTCTTTTCTATCCATTGAACCACGGCGTAGCAGTCGCTCAGGCCTGCGGGAAAGACGTGTTCGGGAGCCAGCCGGTAACCGACTGAAACGACAACGCATTGCGTGGCATTGGCCAGTGCGCGCGCAACATGATCGTGCGTGTTGAGGCTGCCAAGAAAGAACGCGCCACCGTGGAAATAAACCAGTACCGGATGGATGTCGGCTTCCGTCGGCTTGTAGACGCGCACGGGAACCTCACCCGCAGGAGTCGACAATGACAGGTCGAATACCGAATGAACGGGTGGTCGTTTTTCCAATGGAGGAACGTGGCTCTCGTCTGCCGCTCGCATGGCCTGCGGATTGAGTGGACCGGGAGGCGGAGGCGCCAGGGACGCGATGAACTCGGCCACAGTAGGATGCAGTGCCATGATTTAGCTCCTCGCAGCGATTTCGCCCTGATGCTGGTTGGGGAAGACACTCTGAACTTCGTCTTCGCTCCAGCTTTGCCGGGACAGGCGTTGCAGCTCATCGGTTACCGGCTTGCGGCTGGCCTGGTATTGCGCAAGCGCTTCGGGAATCGAATCGGCCTCTTGAAGCTTCTCGGCAAGGGCACCAGCATCCAGCACCGCCGAATTCGCGCCCTGACCTTGATGGTGCAGCATCGCGTGCGAGGCATCGCCAATCAGCACCACCGAGTTGGAATGCCAGACGGGAACCGGGTCGATGTCGTACACGGCACGCAGATTCACCTTGCTCATGTCGAGCCCCTCCGCGATAGCAACCAATTGAGAATCGAAGCCCTCCACGACTTTCATCAATTGCTCCTTGCTGACGGCTGGCGCTGGCGTGGAGTCGGTCGCAAGGCAAGTGACATCGAACGACACCTCGTTGCGATGGTGTAGTGGCAACAGGTAAATCTTGGTCCCATGCCCCAGGTACATGCGAAGATTGCCATCAGCCACGAGACCAAAGGTGTCTGCCGCCGGGATGACCGCGCGATAGGCGTGCTCGCCGGCAAACACGGGGGGCTTATCGCCGAACAGATACTTGCGCACTTGCGAGCGGATGCCGTCGGCACCGACAATCAGATCGGCGTTGACCGTCACACCGTTCTCGAAGACAGCCGTGGCGCCGTCGCCGTTGTCGACGATTCGGCTGAGCCGGTGGTTCAACTTCACCATGCCTGCGGGAAGCGTGCTCAGCAACGTCTCGATGAAGTCGCCCCGGTGCACGAAATGCGTGCTGGCGCCAAAGGCTTGCTTTTCGGGCCATTCCTCCATGGCAATTCGCTGACTGTGAGCGGTCAGTATTTCGAAGTAGTCGCTCGGCGAGGTCACGGCGGCGATTCGATCGAAGATTCCGAGCTTACGGAACTGGTCCATCGTGGAGGGACGTAATCCAATTCCGGCCCCCACCTCGTTGATCTCTTGCGCTTGCTCGTACACCGTGACCGTTGCGCCCAGCTGGCTCAGCGCCAGCGCCGCGGTCGCACCCGCGTAACCGGCGCCGATTATGGCGATATTCAGTTCCTTCATGATTTGTCTCTCTGATCCACTACGTTTCAACGATGGGAAATAGGCGTCAAGGTCAGAAACTCAGCCGCGTTATGAACGAACAACTGGTCGATGACCGAGTCATCGATACCTTCCTCGTGCAGATCAGGGATGAGTTGCTCGAACAGATAGTTCACCGTGTGGCCTTTCACGCCTGGCCAACCCAGCGGTGAGCAATTGGCATCCGCCGAGGCGAGGACTTGTTTGGTCAAGCCACTTCTAAGGAACCTTAGAAAGTGGTGCAGACGCTCCTGACGGTGGCGGCCCCAGAATGGCGGATCGGGCAATTCAAGGTCGTAACCGAAGGTATCGAAGCCAATCCGTGCTCCCGCATCCAGAAGGGCCTTTTCGTTGATCAAGCCTTGGCTCACACCGTCATCGGCATGTCCAAACAACACCCGATGGCAGGGCAACCGCTCCTCCGCAAAGATGTTCAGCGCCGGCGCGGAATCGACCGCGAGATGGGTGAAGATCGGTGCGCCGGTGATTCTGGAGGCACGCGCAGCGGCGCGATAGATGCGCAGGTCGAGCTCTTTCATCTTGAAGCCGCGACTCACCCCAACCTTGATGATCCCGGCCTTGGCACCGGTGCCCCCAATTCCGACCTCGATTTCATGGACAAACTGGTCGGTCAGATACTCGACGCTTGCCCGCTCGAAGAACGGCAATGCCGTGTCGCCACCGACAAAGCCCGTGCTGGCGACGATGTGCACACCCGTCTTGTCCGACAAAGACTTGTAGTAGTCGATGTCGCGACCGTTGCAGATGCCCGTGGCCTCCACGAAGGTGGCTGCACCCCAGGGTTTCGTATTCTCATGAAACTGGCGCAGCTTCGGCACCGTCTCCTCATAGCGCTGCTCTGGCGTCTTCCACCACTTGCTGTCGAGTTCGCAACCCGGCATGCCATAGCCAATGTGCTCATGGATTGCGACAAACCCGAGCTCCGAAGCCGAAATGGCGCCCAGTACCGTATTCACTCGTGTCATTTGACTTCCCCATTCACGCTTAACAATCGCGCGGTGTTCGTAATCAGCATTTGTGCGATGTGTGCCTGCGAAACACCCGCTGCCTGGAGCATGGGCACGAACTTCGTCAGCACGTCGCTGTAGGGGATGTCGTTACCCGGTTCGCCAAAGGCCACCCCCGTGGCATTGGCCGACAGAAGGATGCGATCGGCATAGCCTTCTTCGATCAATCTGGATATCAAGCTGACCCGTTCGACATCGCTGAGATAAAGCGGGTCGTTCGAACCGATGTGATCGATGCTCACGCGGACACCGGCCCGCGCGACTGCCATGGGCCAGCCCTTGACCACGGCGTCGCGACGATCCAGTCCGCCCATGACAAGGCGTTCCGGCTCGAGCACTTCGTCGATGGCCAGCTGCATATCAGCCAGAGCATCGGCTCCGCTGCGGATGAACACAGGCACGCCATAAGTCGAGCCGGCGCGCGCGGCGCCCCGCACGAGGTTGCCATCGGTTGGCGTCATGCCACTTTTGGTGACTGCGGTCACTACCATGCCGGCCGGCGCACGGCGTTCCCTTCGAGGCACCACCATGCCCTCATTGACTTCTTTGCCGAACAATTCGGCAAACTTGCTTGCTGGCCATGGCGTAGGAGGATTGGTCTGCGGCGTCAGAAAATATCCACCCAGCATGGACTCCGGCCCCTGCCCCGTGGAAGCGACGATGTGAACGCCGGTGGCACGTGACAGCGACTCGTACATGCGCAGGTCGCGCCCTTGGAACATGCCCGTCGCATCGACGATGGTGCCCCCGCCGGCCGCCTTGAACGCGCTCAGCTTGGCCGCCAGGCGCTCAAAAACTTCAGCACGATCTATCTTGATGTCATAGGCGTACTGCGCCCCCGGCAACACATACATCAGCGATTCGCTGACCAGCGTGATGCCAAGCCGCCTTGCCTCGACCGGGCCGAGCACCGTGTTGACCAGCGTTGCATTGACACCTTCGTAATTGGGCGGGTCAAGGATCAGCGAAGTGAAAGGCGGCAAGGGCTCCAAGGCACCCTGACTGTGTTTAACGCACATATTCGCCTCCCATAAGGGACGAGACGTAGTGCGCGTTATCGACGGTAGAAGCGGTCATCTCACTCAAAGCAAACTCCCTATCTAAAACATGATGTTCTTTGTAATGCCATTCCCGTAGTACACCTACGTAATGTCACGGCTTTTCCGTTTGGCTCATACTTGATCTATCGCTAACGCCTGCCGGTTACACGCTTTACGCAGCCACGCGGCGCAGCTTCGGGATCGGAACGCGATAGTCGATCGCGACGGCAGTCGCTGTGCCGTTCGATTGCCGCCAGCGAAGCACGCCCTGTTCACCGGTGCCTTCCACGATTTCCGCCTCACCCGCAACCGGCGTTGGCCCAATGGCTTTTAGAGAGACACCAAAAGCCTCTGTCCAGAAGTACTGCTGGAATGCCAGTTCCGGAGCATCCCGCCTGAGAAGCGCGGCGGCGGCTACTTTCGCTTGATCGATGGCGCTCGTCCATAGCGGAACACGTGCGACGCGCCCCGCGTGCGGGAATGCGGCGACATCTCCCACCGCTGCAATGTTCGGGCGAACCAGGCCACGCCGGTCCACCTCGAGCGCGCCGCCAGTGAGCAGCCCGGTGTTGGCAAGCCACTCCACATTGGGGGCGTCGCCGATAGCAGAGACAATCACCTGTGCCTCGATTACCGTGCCGTCGCCGAGCGCCACCATGGATGCACCATCGCGCGTCACGATCTCCGCGGAGTCAGTCGTGACGATCTTCAGGCCCTGCGCGAGAGCCGCATCGTGGAACCGCGCCGCGAGCAATGCGCCGAGATGGTCAGCGAGCGGCACGCCTTTCGCAACGAGTGTCGTCGCGCATCTAGCCCCAATGGCGCCGGATGCGATCTCCATGCCGAGCGGGCCACCGCCCACCACCACGACCGAAGGCCTTGTCGAGAGTCGCGCCCGCAGCGCCAGCGCGTCGGCGAGCGTGCGAACGGTGTATTCAGTATTACTAGTGTTCAGGCCCAGGCGTCGGGCGCGCGTGCCGGTGGAGATCACCAGCGCGTCATACGGCACCTCGTCACCATCCGCAAGCCGCACGCGCTGCCGATCGACATCGAGACCCACGGCCGCCATGCCGCGCCGTTCGATTGCCCCGTGCGTCGCCGCCGGCAACAAGTGCGAAGTCAGATCATCCTGGTCGCGCAGCATGGCCTTGGACAAGGCCGGACGGCTGTATGGCGCGACCGGTTCGTCACCGATTACCGTGATGCGGCCATCGAATCCTTCGGCGCGAAGCGTGTCGCAAGCGGTCAATCCCGCGATGCCACTGCCCACCACTACGATATCGCGGACGGCATTTCGAAGGACACTCATCGCGTCGCCTCTTCGTCGACGAGCCTGAGCGCGGCTACCGGACAGACGCGGGCCGCAGCCTGGGCCGTCGCCAGGATCGCATCGCTGATTTCGTTGATATCGATCGCGGCATAGCCTTCATCGTCGATATGAAGAAGCTGTGCGGCCACTTCTACGCAGAGACCATGACCTTCGCAACGAGGGCGATCAAGAATGAGTTTGATCATACGGCCTCCAGCTCCATGACGGGGACGGTGTCGAACGACAACGTGATATTGCTCGGCACGCGGGCGACATTGCCGATGCGGAACGACTTGATTTGAGTCGCAAGCGCCTCGATGATTGCGGCACCCTCCATGCGGGCAAGGCCTTGGCCGGCGCAACCATGCGGGCCATAGCCAAAGGAGAGATGGTCGATCGGGTTGCGTGTCACGTCGAAGACTTCAGGATCCTTGTAATGGCGGGGGTCGTGGTTGCCCGCGCCCAGCATGATCGCAATGCGCGAGCCGCCCGGGATCTTCACGCCGCCGACTTCCACGTCTTGCGTCGCAACCCGGCTCCACACGTGGACAGGCGAGTAATAGCGCAGCACCTCGTTGAACGCCGAGGGAACCAGCGTGAGATCCTCGCGCACCTTGGCAAACTCTTCGGGAAAGCGCCCGAAGAGCGCGACGGTGTTGCCGATCGCGGCAAGCGTCGTGTCGAGGCCAGCGCCGAGATACTGGTGGATGATGTGACGTGCGGCGCCTTGGGGAATGATCCCTTTGCGCTCCGCCTCGAAAACACCCCAGCCGACGGAGCCGTGTGTGAGCGCGTCCTGGGTGATCTGCGAGCAGTAGCCGTAAAGTTCGCCCGCGATAGGGAAATGCTCTGCGGTGCGCTGATTCATCGGCCCGACGACTTCCATCGCGGCCTGCCCCCAGCGCAACATATTTGCCCTTGCGTCACCCTGGAAGCCCACGAGGTCGGCAACAACGCCGATCGGAAAGCGCCGGGCGATGTCGTCGATTGCGTCGAAGGAGGGTTGTTTTACAAGGCGGGCCACCAGTGCCTGCGCATTGGCCTTGATCTGCTCGCCCAGGCCACGCAGCGCCCGCGGCGTGAGGTTCTCGGAAAGGGCTGCGCGCAACTGGGTGTGCACCGGCGGATCGGAAGCCAGCGAGGTTCCCTGCAACGCCTGGTTCACGCCGTCGTTGAAGCCGATGCCCTGAGCGGAAGAAAATCGCGTCGGGTCGGCCAGCGCGTCCTTGATAACGTCGTAGCCAGTCAGGGCATAGAGTTTCGAGTGCGTGAGATAGACGACTTCGCCGAGTTCGCGCAATGCCCGATAGGACGGATAGGGATCGACGAGCACATCGTCGGCCCAAAGGTCGATGCCGGATTGGGGGACGCTAGTCACAGGCCATGCTCCACGTCGTTGATCATGGCCTGCATTATCAATTTCGCTTTACATCGTGTAAAGCGAAAGAATACCTTGATAGGGTAATCCCTGAATTAAGGTGCGCCCAGCAATTTCCACCACATTTCGGTCAGCACGTCGAGGGCCGGTTCCGTCGTCAGATCCAGATCGCCACGCATCCACGAGAGCGCGGTTTGGTCGAGCGCGACATAGGCCAATTCACCACGATAATGCCGCGTGTTCGGCTCATAGCGGTCGGCTGCATCAAGGCCTTCGCGGATGTCTGCCACCACCTCTTCGATCCAGCCACGCAGCAGCGCACGCATTTCAGCATCGACAGCGGAAGCTTCCGTTGCGGCCAGCACATAGGGCTTGATCGCCGGCCAGCGCGCAGCCTGGTCGCGCAGCCAGCCACCCAGTTGTTCGCGTGAGCCTTGGCGCACCACCGCGACCAGCAAACTGGCCGTGGAGTTGCGACCGGGTTCTTCACGCCGCTCAAGGATGCCGTTGAGTTCGTGAATCAACGCACGCATTAATTCCCGGCGCGACTCGAAGTGAGAGTAGAAGGTGACGCGGGTGGTGTTGGCGGCGGCGGCGATGTCATCGACTGTAGTGACCACGTAGCCGCGCGAAACAAATAACTCGAGCGCCGTTGAGAGGATGCGCTGCCGAGTCGCTTCCTTCTGAATTTCTCTTTGATTTTTGGGTTGCTTTGTCATGGCGGGAACGATAACCCCGATCATTGTTGTTCGACAACCCTCCTCTAACGCTCACGCGAAAATCGAGTTTCCAGTTCCTGACCACTCATGCGTGATCTTTGGCCGCCGACCGCACGCGTGCGGGATTGCCCACAGCAGTGGCGCCAGCCGGCACGTCGCGCGTGACGATGCTGCCTGCGCCGATCAATGCGTCGTCGCCAATCGTCACGCCCGGCAGAATGATCGCGCCCGCCCCGATCCAAACATTGCGTCCGATCCTCACAGGACGCCCGAATTCCAGCCCTGCCGCACGAACGGCCGGATCGCGAGGATGATCGGCGGTCAGAATCTGCACGCCGGTTGCAATCTGCGTCATGTCGCCGATCTCGACCTGAACGACATCAAGGATGATGCAGTTGTAATTGAGGAACACCCCCGCGCCCAGACTGATGTTGAAGCCATAAATCGCAATGAAACGGCGGGCGAATCATGGAGTCCGTTCCAATCGTGGCGAGTCTCTCTCGCAAGAGTTCGTATCTCTCCGAGAGCGGCATGTCGATGGCTCCGTTGAAGCGGGCCATCCATGCCCGGGCTGCCGCCTGATCGGCCTGAATCTCGGGTGCGTTCGCCGTGTACAGCTCTCCGGCGAGCATCTTTTCTTTCTCCGTTCTGCTCATGACACTCTCTCCAGTCGAGCGCATCGCTTGCGTCACTTCCACTCGGGGTACATGGCGTCTGACCCATGGAATGCTTAAACGTTCGAACTGTCGAAGCGCGCAATTGAGAAAGGGGCAAGAACAGGTGACGGCCCACCAGGACAGATCGAGGGCCGGCAAACCTTCCTTGGCATGGCGCGCCAAGAGCGCGGCGCGGTCCGGCACATGGACGTGATAACCGCGCTGCGTTTCGAGCGGCCTGAGCGCGCCGAGCGGCCATTGCGACGCGCAGATCCGCGCAGTCGGCGACGTGCACGGGTATCAAGCCGCCTGCGCATCGAATTGCCGCGACGGAACGGCGTCGAGCAGAGCGCGTGTATAAGCGTGCTGCGGCGAACGCCAGATCTCCCGATGACCGCCGCTTTCGACGATGCGGCCGCCGCACATCACATGCACGCGATCGGCGATATAGCGCACCACGGACAGATCATGCGAAATGAAGAGATAAGCGAGACCGAGATCGCGCTTGAGCTCGACGAGCAGATTCAGGATCTGCGCCTGAATCGACACATCCAGCGCGGACACCGGTTCATCGCAGATGAGCAACGCCGGTTCGAGAATCAACGCGCGTGCAATGCCGATCCGCTGCCGCTGTCCACCGGAAAACTCGTGCGGAAAGCGATTGAGCGCGGCGCCGGGCAGCCCCACCCGATCGAGCATCGCGGCGGCTCGGCCGCGCCGTGTGTGCGCATCGCCGATACCGTTGACCGCCATCACCGTCTCGAGAATCTCGCCCACGCTGCGCCGCGGATTGAGCGAAGCGTACGGGTCCTGGAACACCATCTGCACCTGACGCCGCAGCGGCCGCAACGCACGCTCGGAGAGCGGCGCGATATCCGTGCCGCCAAGGCGGATCGCGCCGCTCGTGGCCGGAACGAGACGCATGATGGCGCGGGAGAGCGTCGACTTGCCGCAACCCGATTCGCCGACGAGCCCCACCGTTTCCCCCCGCGCGATATCAAACGACACATCATCGACGGCGCGCATCACGCCCTTGCCATGCCGATGCGCATAGTCGACGGTCAGATTGCGTAGGGACAGCAGCGGCGCCCGCTCGTCCTCCGCCCCGGCCGGCTCGGGCGCAGCAGCGCGCCGCGCGAGAGGCGTCACGTTGAATGCGTGTTCGCCCTCGCCGGATGTCGTGTGGCGAATCTCGGGCAGCGTCCACTCGCGATAATGCAACCCGCTCGACACATTCAACGAGGTGCCGAGCAGGCCGCGCGTATAGGCATGCTTCGGCTGCAGGAACAACCGGGCGACCGGCGCCTCTTCCACCTTTTTGCCGGCGAGCATCACCGCCACGCGATCCGCATGCTCGCTCACCACGCCGAGGTCGTGCGTGATGAGCAGCAGCGACATCGACAGCTCCCGCCTCAGTTCGCCCAGCAGTTCGAGAATGCGGGCCTGAATGGTCACGTCGAGCGCGGTCGTCGGTTCGTCGGCGATCAGCAGGCGCGGACGGCAGGCCACGGCCATCGCGATCATCACACGCTGGCGCTGCCCGCCCGACAACTCGTGCGGATAGTCGGAGACACGCCGGTGCGGCTCCGGCACATGCACCAGGTCGAGCAGTTCGATGGCGCGTTTCCACGCCGCGTCTTTCGACAGGCGCTCATGCTGCCGCAAGGTCTCCACGATCTGCGCGCCGATCGACAGCACCGGATTGAGCGACGTCATCGGCTCCTGAAAGATCATCGAGATCTGGCCGCCGCGCACGTCGCGCATGTCGGCGGGGCTCAGATCGAGCAGCTCGCGCCCGTCGAAACGCACACTGCCGGACACGCGTCCCGGCGCAGGCAGCAGCCGCATGATCGACAGCGCCGTTGCGGACTTGCCGCAGCCGGATTCGCCCACGAGCGCGAGCGTTTCGCCAGCGGCGATATCCAGGTCGATGCCGCCTACCGCACGATGCGCGCCGAAATTCACACGCAGATCGCGCACTTCAAGCAGATTCTTCACGAATACCTCGGAATGGTCAGGCGCGATTGCGCAGGCGCGGATTGAGCGCGTCGTTCAGGCCGTCGCCGAGCAGATTCAGCGCAAGCACCGCCAGCACGATGGCGGCGCCCGGCAGCGCGGTCAGATACCACGCGGTGCGCAACGAATCGCGTCCCGCGCCGATCATGCCGCCCCAGCTCACCACGTTGGGGTCGCCCATGCCGAGAAACGACAGCGACGATTCGATGAGAATCGCGCTCGCCACCATCACGGACGCGGTGACGATCACCGGCGGCAGCGCATTCGGGAGGATCTCGCCGAAGATGATGCGCGCGCTGCTGAAGCCCTGGCTGCGCGCCGCGAGCACGAAGTCCGCATGACGCAGCGTGCGGAATTCGGCCCGCACGATGCGCGCGACCGTGGGCCACGACGCAATGCCGATCGCGAGCGCGATGACCTTCACGCCCGGATTGCCGATCGCCACGATAACGATCACGAGCAGAAACGAGGGCACCGTCTGGAACAGTTCGGTCACGCGCACGAGCAGATCGTCGAGCACGCCGCCGAAGAAGCCGCCCAACGCGCCGACGAGCGTGCCGATCAACAGCCCGATCGCCGCCGCCGACGCGCCGATCAGCAGCGAGACCCGCGTGCCGTGCGCAATGCCCGCGGCGACATCGCGTCCGAGCGAATCCGTGCCCAGACGATAGAGCGGATCGGTGCCCGGCCATTCGAAGGGCGCGGCGACCATATCGAGCGGATCGCCCGGAAAGAAGTGCGGCGCGCCGATAGCCAGCACGATAAACGCCGTCAGCAGCGCCAGGCCCGCCAGCGCAGACGGATTGCGCAACAACGCGCGCAGAACGGTATGCGTGCCGCGCGCCGCGCGCGGGGCGGCCGGGTCCTGTCCGTGGTGCGCGCCGAACAGCGCGCCCGTGAGCTGACGCCGCCATGCGGAGCCTGCGGAAGCGGATGCCGTAACGAGTTCGGATGATTCAGAAGCCATGCGTTACCCAGATGAAAGACGGTTCAGGCGATGCGCGGATCGAGCCAGGCCTGCAACAGATCGACGACCACGTTCGCCGCGATCACGAGCAGCGACGACAACAGCAGCACGCCCAGCAGCACGCTGAAGTCGCGCGCCATGACGGCGTCGAGCGCGAGACGCCCGAGGCCGGGCCAGCTGAACACCGTCTCGGTGACGGCTGCGCCGCCGAGCAGCGTGCCGAAGTGGATGCCCACCATCGTGGTGAGCGGCATCAATGCATTGCGCAGCACGTGGCGCACGCTCACACGCAGCGGATGCAGCCCCTTGGCATGAGCGGTGCGCACGAAGTCCTGACGCTGCACTTCGAGCATCGCGGCGCGCGTAAGGCGCGCGTAGATCGCCACGAAGAAAGTAGCGAGCGTCGCGGCGGGAAGCAGCACGTGCCTGAGGACATCGGTGAGATAGGCGAAGCCATGCAGTTGCGCGCCGACCGTGACGTCGCCGCCGCTCGGCAGCCAGCCGAGATGCACCGAGAACAGCACGATGGCGAGCAGCCCGATCCAGAAGCCGGGCGTCGAGTAAAGCAGCAACGCCAGCACCGACAGCACGCGATCCGGCCACTTGCCGGCCCAGTGCGCCATGATCGCGCCGAGCACCACGCCGACGATGATGGCGAGCGTGAGCGCCGTGCCCATCAGGATCAGCGTATTCGGCAGCCGCCCGAGAATCAACTCCATCACCGGCGCGTCGTAGCGCGGCGAATAGCCGAGGCTGAAATGCGAGAGATGCGAAAGATAAGACCACAACTGATGCAGCACCGGCTGGTCGAGACCGAACTTCGCACGCAGCGACGCGATCGTTTCCGCCGTCGCCGAGCCGGACTCGCCGGCCAGCACGTCGGCGGCGTCGCCGGGCATCAACCGGAGCAGGAAGAAGTTGAGGATCACGATGGCGAGCACGGTCGGCACAGCCTGCCATGCGGTGCGTCGCGCGATTGCGGCAAGGCGCGTGCGTCGGTTCATCGCGCGAACTCCTCAGGCGCTCAGCCAGACATCGGCGAGATTGCCTTCGAGCCCTTGCGCCGATACCGTGTGATTGCGCACGCGCCGGTTGGCGAGCGTAATCATGCGCGGCGCGACGAGATTCAGGATCGGCAGGTCGCGGTACACGATCTGCTGAAACTGCTGATAGAGCGCCACGCGCTTCTTCTCATCGGTCTCGATCGACGCCGATTCAAGCAGCGTGTCCACTTCCGCGTTGCTGTAATGCGGCGCGTTCGAGAACGGCACGCCGGGTCGAATGTTCTTCGACCAGTAAAGGCGCTGCACGCCGACGCTCGGATCGAACAATGTATTCACCCCTATGCTCGTGAAACCGAACTGCCGGTCCGCGTAGACGCGCTTGAGAAACGAAGGCAGATCCTGCGAGCGCACGGTCACGTCGATGCCCACACGCGCGAGCGCCGATTTCACGTAATCGGCCTGACGGCGGTACATATCGCCATAAGGCAGGAAATCGTGCGTCAGTTGAAAGCGCGGGCCGCCGTTCTTGCGCGGATAACCCGCGGCGTCGAGCAGCTTCTCCGCGTTCGCGATATCGAATGCGTAGGGCGTGAGCTTCCCGTCGTGGTACGGCGATCCCGGCGTGATCGGCGTCGGCGAGATATCGGCATAGCCGTAGGCGATCGTCTTCTGCACGACCTGCGGATTGATGGCATGAGCGATGGCCTGCCGCACGCGCACATCTTTCAGGATCGGATGATCGAGATTGAAGTCGATCTCCGAAAGCGGCTCCAGAAAGCGATAACCACGCGTCTCCACCGCGAGTTGCGGCAATTGCGTGAGACGCGGCAGATCCGAAAGCGGCACGGGATTTTCCCCGCCGAGATCGAGCGCGCCGGTTTCAAACGCGGCAGAGCGCGCGGCCGCATCGGGAATCACCTTGAACACGAGCGAGTCGATATACGGTTTGCCCGCATCCCAGTACTCCGGATTGCGTTCGTAGACGATGCTCGCGCCACGCGTCCACGACTTGAAGCGGAATGGCCCGGTGCCGATAGGCGCATTGTTATGCGGGTTCGAGAGCGGATCGCCGCTTGCGTAGAGATGCTTCGGCACGATCGGCGATTCGCCGGCGGACAGCGCCTTCAACAGATACGGCGCGGGCTTCGACAATTCGATGATCGCGGTGCGTGTGTCGGGCGTCGACACGCGCGTGACGTTGGCGAAGGTGCTGCGCCCACGCGGGTGAATCGATTTCAGAAGCTCGATGGAGAACGCGACATCCGCCGACGTGAATGGCTCTCCGTCGTGCCACTTCACGTTCTGACGCAGCGTGAACGTGTACTTGAGACCGTCCGGGCTCACGTTCCACGCGGTCGCGAGCTGTGGCTTCGGCTTCAGATCGAAGTCGTACGCGAGCAGGCCCTCGAGCACCTTGGAGCTCGCGACGAGCGCGGGACCTGTCGTCTGAAAGATCGAGACGAGCACGGGCGGCTCGGGGTTGATGAGCATGTTGAGTGTGCCGCCGCGCCTGGGCGGGGCGTCTTGCGCGTATGCGAGCGAAGACAGGCCGGCGGACGCGAGCGCCACGCCTGATGAAACCAGAAAATCGCGTCGATTGAAGCCTGTCATGTAATGCCGTTCCTTTCTGTTCGTTGTTCGATGACGGCATATGACGCGCCGAAGCGATCACGATAGAACGGCGTTGCGTGCGCGTGAACCAACGGTTGCGCATATGAAAAGCAAGGCGTGTCGAAAAGCATGTGACGTGGACTGCAATACCGCGTGTCCAAAACAATCCACAAATGATTCTTTGTCTGCGAGTGTGAGCGCGTGCTTAACTCTCGTGCTCCGATGCGCGACGCCGATCGGTCAACCTTCTGGACATGCAACATGAGCGAGACAACGTACTCCGCGTACTCCGAGCCGCATGCAACGCAATCACGCGCGAGCGCGTTCGTGGACGTCGCGTCACCCGTGCAGTTTCCCGACAGTCCGGTGTCGCGCGTGTTCGCGCAGCCGCTCATGCTCGGCCTCTTCCTGCCGATCCAGGCGGGCGGCTGGAGCGCCTCCACCCTGCCGCGCACGACCGACTGGTCTTTCGACTACAACGCCGATCTCGTGCTGAAGGCCGAATCGCTCGGCTTCGATCTCGTGTTCGCGCTGTCGCAATGGCTGCCGAAAGGGGGTTACGGCGGTGTCTTCAACGGCGAGGCGCTCGATTCCTTCATGACGCTCGCGGCGCTCACCGCACGCACCGAGCGCATCATTCTCGCCGCGACCAGCCACGTGCTATACGGCCCGTGGCATCCGCTGCACTTCGCGAAGTTCACCGCGACGCTCGACCACATCTCGCGCGGACGCTGGGCCATCAACGTCGTGACGGGACATCGCGCGGTCGAGCACGAGATGTTCGGCTGGAACCGGATCGAGCACGACCGGCGCTACGAGATGGCCGCCGAGTTCATCGACGCCGTCCAGCAGCTCTGGGCGCAACGCGAGAACTTCACGTTCGAACCGGAGCTATCGAGCTGGAAGCTGAATGGCGCGTTCGTCACGCCCAAGCCTCGCTATGGCCGGCCACTGCTCATCAACGCGACGGGTTCGGACGCGGGCATCGAGTTCGCCGCGCGTTATTCGGATGTCGTGTTCATCACGAGCCCGGCGGGACCGGACATCGATCGCGCGCTGGAGGCGCTGCCCGCGCACGCCGCGCGTGTGAAAGCCGCCGCCGCGAGGCATGGCCGCACAATCCGCACGCTGCTCAACCCGCTCGTCGTGTGCCGCGAGACGGCGGCCGAAGCGCGAGCGTATCGCGATGCGATCGTCGCGCACGCCG
The DNA here is from genome assembly GCF_021353155.1 of Caballeronia sp. PC1. Taxonomy (NCBI): domain Bacteria; kingdom Pseudomonadati; phylum Pseudomonadota; class Betaproteobacteria; order Burkholderiales; family Burkholderiaceae; genus Caballeronia; species Caballeronia sp. PC1. The sequence goes on along the minus strand of NZ_JAJUBH010000003.1, from coordinate 1,660,306 downwards.
ACGAAGGCAGCTTCCAGCGCTTCGACAGCGACGCGCACGCGTGGCGCGGCGGCATGGATCAGCGCACTCAGGCCGCGGCGCGCGCGGTGGGCGGCAACGTCTCGATCACGGGATCGCCGGAGGAAGTGGCCGACACCATCGTGCGTCTGCATCGCGCCGGCATCGACGGCGTGCAGTTGAGCTTCTTCGATTTCAAGCCCGACCTCGACTTCTTCGGCGCGCGCGTGCTGCCGCTGTTGCGCGAAGCGGGCCTGCGACACTGATCTCTCCGAGGGTATCGAAGAAAAATCGCCTCTTGCGCCGATTGCTCTGCATAACGACGCAACGCGTGAAATCGACCTGATTGCCGACTCGATATCGATATCTCTTTTCGTCGTTTCGGATTCTAAAGCGCGCGCGTCATCATATTCCCTTCATCAGCCGGCTTCTCCAACCAAAAAAGGGCGCGCCCGCCCAACAACAGACCAACCTATGCGCACGTTCTCGTCGGTCCTTCGCGGACTGGTCTTCGCCGCCGCCTTGTCCGGTGCTTTCATCCTGCCGGCGCACGCCGCGAGCACGGCGCCCGCCCTCGATCGCGACACGGTCGTGATCGGCGTCGAAAAGGAGTTCTATAACCTCGACGGACTCGTTGCCGTGAGCGGCGATTCGCTTCGCTACGGCTGGCAGATCTACGACACGCTCTACGGGTTCGACCAGAAAGGCAATCTCGTGCCGCGCCTGGCGACAAGCGTGAGCGTTTCCGACGACGCGCGCGTGTTCACCTACAAGCTGCGTCCCAACGTCCGGTTCCATAACGGTGCGACGCTCACCTCGCGCGACGTGAAGGCATCGCTCGAACACGTGCTCGATCCGCGCAGCAAGAGCACGCGGCGGCCGTTCTTCGCGCCGGTCGTCGAGGCGGTCGAGACGCCCGACGATCTCACCGTCGTCTTCAAACTGAAGCAGCCGGATGGCGCATTCGCCAACAAGGTCGCGGGCTATCTCTATGTCATTCCGTCCGACTATCTCGCGAGCCTGCCGAATCCGGATGCGTTCGCGCAAAAGCCGGTATCGCTCGGCCCGTACAAGTTCAAGTCGCTCGCTCCCGGCGGCAGCGAGCTCGTGCTCGAACGCTTCGACGACTATTGGGGCGAGAAGCCGCGCGTGAAGACGCTGATCTTCCGCGCGATCACCGAGCCGGCGAGCCGCGTCAATGCGGTGTTGCGCGGTGAAGTCGATCTCTCGGTGGCGCTGCCGTTCTCGGACTATGCGCGTCTCCGGAAGGAAAGCGGGCTCGACGTGATCGAGAGCCGCGTCGCGTCCCCCGTCTACGTGCGCGTCTACACCACCGACAAGAACTCGCCCTTCTCCAATGTCCAGGTCCGTCAGGCGTTGAGCTACGCGCTCGACACCAACGCGATCATCAAGAGCGTGCTGTACGGCGTGGGCGAGCCGCTCGGCACGATGATCTCGAACTACTATCCCTACGGCGCGGATCGTTCGATCAAGCCGTATCCGTACGATCCCGCGAAGGCACGCGCGCTGCTTGCGCAGGCCGGCTATCCGAAGGGTTTCGAGACCACCCTCAACATTCAGGGCGACATGCCGCAAGGCGTCGCGGAAGCGCTCGCGGCGTACTGGGGGCAAGTCGGGGTGAAGGTCAAGCTCAATCGCCTGACGTATGCGACCTTCCAGCGCCTGAACAACACGCACACGTCCGGCCCGCTCGCGCTGAGCCAGTTCACCAACGCGCTGTACGACCCTGTGCATCCGGTGGGCGGCGCGTTCGCATCGAACGGAAGCTGGTCCGACTATTCGAATCCGAAAGTCGATGCCCTGCTCGCCGATGTCTCGCGCGTCAGCGACACGAAGCAGCGCGGCGCAGTGTTCCAGAAGATCGGCCGCGAACTGCACGACGATGCCGCCGCGTTCTTCATCTCCGAGTTCACCTACGTGTATGCGAAGAAGAAGACGCTGCAATGGCAGCCGCAGCAAGGCGGCGGCTTCCTGAACTTCCGCACGATCCAGTGGACGCCGCAAGCGGTGGCCGGGAACTGAGCGATGTCCGCTTATCTCCTGCGCCGCATCGGCTCGGCACTGCTCACGGTGTGGCTGATGTCGGTGCTGATCTTCGTCCTGGTGCGCATGGTGGGCGATCCCGCCTATCTGCTGATGCCGCCCGAAGCGACCGAGGCCGACCGCCAGATCTTTCGCGAGCAACTCGGCCTCGCCGATCCCGTTCCGCTGCAATACGCGCGTTTTCTCGCGGGTCTCTTGCGCGGCGACATGGGCAACTCCTTTCACTTCGGCGCACCCGCGCTCTCGATGGCGCTGAGCCGGCTCGCGTCGAGTCTTCTGCTCGTCGGGGTTTCGCTGACGCTGGCGCTGGCTATCGGCTTGTCGCTGGGCGTCGTGTCGGCGGTGCGCCGCGGCGGGTGGATCGACCGGCTGACATCGATCTTCGCGGTGCTCGGGCAGGCCGCGCCGCCCTTCTTCGTCGCGTTGTTGCTGATTCGGCTCTTTTCCGTGCAGTGGGGCTGGCTGCCGACCGGCGGACACGGCTCGTGGCGTCATCTGATCCTGCCCGTGTGCGCGCTCGCGTGGTACTCCGCCGCCGGCATCGCACGGCTCACGCGTGCCAACTTGCTTATGGTGCTCGAAGCCGACTACATCCGCATGGCGCGCATCAAGGGGCTGCCTGAGCGTGTCGTGGTCGGAACGCATGCGCTGCGCAATACGGCGCTGCCGATCGTTGCGTTCACGGCTTCGCAGTTCGGCGTGCTGATTGGCGGCGCGGTCGCGATCGAAACGGTATTCTCGTGGCCCGGCTTCGGCAGTCTGATGGTCGAGGCCATCAGCACGCTCGATTTCACCGTCGTGCAGGCGGCCGTGATCGTGTCCGTACTGCTCTTCGTCTCGATCAATCTTGCGGTCGACGTGCTCTACGCGCTCGTCGGTCCGCGCATTCGGTATCGGCAATGAGCATGCGATTCGTCCTGTTCGGCGGCCTGCTTGTCGCGATCGTCGCGGCATCCGCGTGCGCGCCCTGGCTCTCGGCCGTCGATCCGAACGCGATCGATCTGTCCGCGACCTTCCAGCCGCCGAACTGGCATCACTGGTTCGGCACCGACCAGATGGGCCGCGACGTCTTCGCGCGCACGCTCTACGGCGGACGCATTTCGCTCGCCATCGCGTTCTGCGCGGTGTTGCTGGCGGGCTTCTCGGGCGCGCTCGCGGGCCTCCTGTCGGCGTATGTCGGCGGACGTTTCGATGCCGCGCTGATGCGCATCGTCGATGCGCAATACGCGTTGCCGCCTGTGTTCCTCGCGATGCTGATCGTCGGCATCTGCGGACCGAGCATGACGAACATCGTGATCGTGGTGACGCTCGCGAACTGGGGACGCTTCGCCCGCATCATCCGCGCCGAGGCGCTCAGCCTGCGCGAACGCGACTTCATTCTGATCGCGAAGCTGGCCGGCGCGACGCCGCTGCATGTCGCACTGCGGCATCTGTTGCCCAATGTGCGCAGCACCTTTGCAGTGCTGCTGACGCTGGACATCGGCCTCGTGATCTTCATGGAAGCGGCATTGAGCTTCGTCGGGCTGGGCGTGCAACCGCCCGATCCGTCGTGGGGCGGCATGATCGCCGACGGCCGCAATTATCTCGATACCGCCTGGTGGCTGTCCGCGCTGCCGGGGCTCGTGCTGATCGCCACCGTGCTCGCGAGCAACCGCATCGGCGAATCGCTGCAACGCGACGAAGGAGCGGTGCGATGAGCGTGCTGAGCGTGCATGACCTCGCCGTTGAAACCGGGCACGCGCGGCTTGTCGATGGCGTGAGTTTTTCCGTGAAAGCCGGCCGCACGCTCGGTCTCGTCGGCGAATCCGGCTCGGGCAAGAGCGTGACGTGCCTGTCGGTGCTCGGCCTGCCGCCGCGCGGCGTGCGCGTCACCGAAGGACGCATCCTGTTCGACGGCGACGACCTGCGCGCGAAGACGCCCGCCGAACTGAACGCGTTGCGCGGGCGCGAGATCGGCATGATTCTTCAGGACCCGATGACCTCGCTCAATCCGCTGCTCACGGTCGGCCGGCAGATCACCGAGATGTTCAGCTATCGCGACGGCATGACGAGCCGCAAGGAACGCGAGACCCGCGCCATCGAACTGCTGCGGCGCGTGCGCATTCCCGCGCCGGAAAGCCGCCTGCATAGCTATCCGCATCAGTTCAGCGGCGGCATGCGCCAGCGCGTGGCCATCGCCATGAATATCGCGTGCAACCCTCGCCTCCTGATTGCCGACGAGCCGACCACCGCGCTCGACGTCACCGTGCGCCTGCAGATTCTCGATCTGCTGCGCGAAGTGCAGGCCGAACGCGGCACGGCGATCGTGCTCGTCACGCACGATCTGCACCTGGTGCGCCGCTATTGCGACGATGTCGCCGTGATGTACGCGGGACGCATCGTCGAACAAGGGCCGGTCGGCGATGTATTCGCGCGGCCGCGACATCCATACACCAAGGGTCTGCTCGGCGCCGTGCCGCGTCTGCGCGACCCGCAGCATCGGCTCACGGTGATTCCCGGTCAGCCGCCCTTGCCGGGCAGCATCGCGCAGGGATGCCGCTTCGCGCCGCGTTGTCCCGGTGCACGGGCCGACTGCATGAACGCTTATCCCGCGACGCGCACGATCGACACCCATCGCAGCGTCGCGTGTTTTCATCCCGAGCCGGACGAAAGAACGGCTGAGGTTCTTCTCGTGGCGGCCACCTCATGAACGCTCTCGAAGTGTCGGACATCCAGCGCGCCTTTCCCCTGCGCGGCGGCCTTTTCGCCAAACCGAAACTGCTGCGCGCGGTGGAGCACGCGTCCTTAGCGCTGCCGCGCGGCGGCACGTTCGGTCTGGTCGGGGAATCGGGATCGGGCAAATCGACGCTCGCGAAAATCATCCTCGGCGCCGACGAGCCGACGCACGGCGAAGTGCGCTTCGGCACGCGCGTATTCGGCAAGCGCACGAGCGACAGCGACCGGCGCTGGCGGCAACGCGCGGTGCAGGCCGTGCTGCAAGACCCGTTCGGCTCGCTCGATCCGCAGATGAACGTCGGCGATATCGTGCTCGAACCGTTGCGCATCCAGCAAAGCGGCTTAGTGAAAGAGGCCCTGCAAAAGCGTCTCGATGCACTGCTCGCCCAGGTCGGCTTGCCGGCGGAATTCAAGCGCCGCCGTCCCGCCGAACTGAGCGGCGGTCAGCGCCAGCGCGTTGCGATCGCGCGTGCGCTCGTGCTGGAGCCGGAGATTCTCGTGCTCGACGAGCCGGTCTCCGCGCTCGATGTCTCTATCCAGGCGCAAGTCCTCAATCTGCTGAAGGACCTTCAGGACGCGCTTGGTCTCTCCTATCTGCTGATCTCGCACGATCTCGCCGTGGTCGCGTTCATGAGCAGCCATATCGGCGTGCTCTATCTCGGCCGCTTCATGGAGCAAGGCACGCGCGAGGACATCGTGGAGCGCGCGGCGCATCCGTACACCCATGCGCTGATCGCCGCATCCGAGCCGGATGCGCCCGACGTGCGCGTGATCGGTGGCGAAATTCCGTCGCCGCTCGCGCCGCCTGCCGGATGCGTCTTTCATACCCGTTGCCCCGCCGCGCGCGATCCATGCCGCGTCGATGCGCCGCCCGAGCGACACCTGTCCGCAACGCATCGCGTGACGTGTCATTTTCCGATCACACCGAAAGCTTGAGCCATGTCTAAAGAGATTCGCATCAACGCGTTCCTGGCCTTCGCACCGACGCATCTTTCGCCCGGACTCTGGGCGCATCCGCGCGACCGCGCACTCGACTACAACGCGCTCTCGCTCTGGACCGATCTCGCGCGCACGGCCGAACGCGGCGGCTACGACGCACTCTTCTTCGCCGACGGCATCAGCCAGTACGACGTCTACGGCGGATCGAACGCGGCCGGCGTGCGCTGGGGCCTGCAGTTCCCGCGTCTCGATCCGCTGCTGCTCGTCTCCGCGATGGCGCAAGTCACCGAGCATCTCGGCTTCGCCGTGACGAGCAGCGTGAGCTATGAGGCGCCGTTCCTGTTCGCGCGGCGCATGTCGACGCTCGATCATCTGACGCGCGGACGCATCGGCTGGAACATCGTCACGAGCTTCGGACAAAGCGGCTCGCGCGCGATTGGCCAGCCCGATGCCCGTCCGCACGACGAGCGCTACGACCTCGCCGACGAGTACATGGAGATCGTCTATCGGCTGTGGGAAGAGAGCTGGGAAGACGGCGCGGCGGTGCGCGACCGCGATGCGCGCATCTTCGCGGATCCGCGCCGCGTGCATGAGATCCGTCATGAAGGCCGCTTCTTTTCGATGCAAGGCACGCATTATTCCGAGCCTTCGCCGCAGCGCACGCCGCTGCTCTATCAGGCGGGCACGTCGAACCGCGGCAAGGAGTTCGCCGCGCGTCACGCCGAATGCGTGTTTCTCAGTTCGCCGACCGCGCATCTGGTCGCGCGCGATGTCGCCGACGTGCGTGCGCGCGCCGCCGCGCTCGGCCGCGATCCGGCATCGGTGCTGTTCTTTTCGCTCGCGACCGTGATCGTCGCGCCGACCACCGAAGAAGCGCAAGCGAAATGGCAGGACATTCAGCGCCACGTGAGCCTCGAAGGCGCGCTTGCCTTGTTCTCGCGCTGGAGCGGAATCGACCTGTCGAAATACAGCCCGGACGATCCTTTGCAATACGTGAAGAGCGAAGGCATGCAGTCGGCGATCGAAGCCTTCACCGTCGCCGATCCCGAGCGCGTGTGGACTATCGGCGAGCTGGCGATCTTCAATGCGATCGGCGGCAAGGGGCCGGTGTTCATCGGCTCGCCCGCGCAGGTCGCGGATGCGCTCGAAAGCTGGAAAGCGCAAACCGGCGTCGACGGCTTCAATCTCAGTCATGCGCTGCTGCCGGGCACACACGAGGACTTCGTCGATCTCGTCGTCCCGGAGCTGCGGCGTCGCGGCATCTACAAACAGGCTTACACCAAGGGCACGTTGCGAGAAAAACTCTACGGCGAAGGCCACGCGCATCTGCGCGCGCCGCATCCGGCGGCGGCTCATCGCGCCGCTCACATCGAGGAACACACTCATGCTTGATACCGCATACGAAAGCATCACCGTGCAGCCGCTCACGCGTCATATCGGCGCGCTGATCGGCGGCATCGATCTGACGCGGCCGCTCGCGCAACAGCAGATCGCGGACGTGCGCCGTGCGCTGCTCGCGCATCAGGTCATCTTCTTTCGCGATCAGCCGATCACGCTCGATCAGCATCTCGCGCTCGGCCGGCACTTCGGCACGCTGCACGTGCATCCGAACAGTCCCGGTCCGCACGGCTATCCGGAGATACTGACCATTCATAGCGATGAGACGACGAAGCGCGTCGCCGGCGACCGCTGGCATTCCGATGTCTCGTGCGACGAAGCGCCCCCGATGGGCAGCATCCTGCATCTGCATACGCTGCCGTCGCACGGCGGCGACACGCTCTTTTCCAGCTCGTACGCGGTGTATGAATCGTTGTCACCCGGTTTGCGCACCTATCTCGAAGGTCTGACCGCGACGCACGATGGCGAGCCGACCTATCGTCACCGCAACCGGCTGCGCGGCATCGACGACACCGGCAAGAAGTTTCCCCGCGCCTCGCATCCGGTCGTGCGCACGCATCCGGAAACGGGCCGCAAGGGCATCTTCGTGAATTCGAACTTCACGACACATATCGACAACGTGTCCGCCGCCGAGAGCGAAGGCATTCTGCGCCTCTTGTACGAACGCTTCGCGTCGCCGGAGTTTCAGGTGCGCTTTCGCTGGGAGCCGCATTCCATTGCCTTCTGGGACAACCGCGCCGTGCAGCATCTGGCCGTATGGGACTACTACCCGGAAGTGCGCTCGGGCTATCGCGTGACGATCAACGGAGACAAGCCGTTCCTATGAGCCCGAAGAAGGAAATACGCGTCAACGCCTTCGCATTGCACAGCCCGGTGCATCATTCGCCGGGCATGTGGCGGCATCCGCGCGACCGCTCGCTGCACTACAACACGCTCGATTACTGGGTCGATCTGGCAAAGACGCTCGAACGCGGGCTGATCGATTCGCTCTTCATGGCCGACAGCATCGGCGTGAACGATGTGTTTGGCGGCAGCATCGACACCGCGCTGCGCCACGGCGCGCAGGTGCCCAAGCAGGACCCGATGATGGCGCTCTCCGCGATGGCCTACGCCACGCAGCATCTCGGCCTGTGCGTGACGAGCAACGCGAACCACGAGCCGCCCTATGTGTTCGCGCGCCGCATGTCGACGCTCGATCATCTGACGCGCGGGCGCATCGGCTGGAACATCGTGACGGGCTTCGCGCAAAGCAGCGTGAAGGTGCTCGGCAAGGACGGCATCGCCTCGCGCGACGAGCGCTACGACATCGCCGACGAATACATGGATGTCGTCTACAAGCTCTGGGAAAGCAGTTGGGAGGATGGCGCGAACGTGCGCGATACGGCCACAGGTATTTTCGCGGACCCGTCGAAGGTGCATCGCGTCGATCATCAGGGCAAATACTTCAGGGTGCAGGGCATCCACATGACCGAGCCTTCGCCGCAACGCACGCCCGTGCTGTTTCAGGCGGGATCGTCGGCGCGCGGGCAGCGCTTCGCGGGACGTCATGCGGAAGGTATCTATTTGAGCGGACCGAGCAAGAAGGGTGCTGACGCCGGTCGTCGCGGGAACGCGGGCCGAAGCCGTGAAAGCCGGACGCGATGCGGGCGATATCCAGTTCTTCACGATGGCGACCATCATCACCGGCCGCACATCGAAAGAGGCGCGCGACAAGTACGAGGACTATCGCCGCTATGTGACGCCGGAAGCCGCGCTCGCGATGTTCTCGGGCTGGACCGGCATCGACTTCTCGACCTACGACCCCGACGAGCCGATCCGCTACATGCAGCTCGACGCGGGCACGTCGTCGGCGCTCGAAGGTTTCACGAAGCTCGATCCCGAGCGCGTGTGGACGGTGCGAGAGCTTGCGCTGCACAACGCGATCGGAGGGCGCGGGCCGGTGTTCATCGGCGCGTCGGACGAGGTGGCGAGCGCGCTCGAGGAATGGGTCGATGAAACCGGCATCGACGGCTTCAACCTGAGCTATGCCGTCACCCCGGAAGCGTACGAGGATTTCGCGGATTTCATCGTGCCCGAACTACAGGCGCGCGGCCGCTACAAGACCGGCTACGCCCCCGGCACGCTGCGCGAAAAACTCGGCGGTACGGGCAGCCGGCTGAACGACCGCCACCCCGGCGCGGCGTTTCGCCTTCGATAACAACTCAACTCCATCATGAGCACTCAGACCAGCAAACTATCCGACGCCCTCGCCGCCTTGCCCGCACTCGCCGAAGAGATCGGCGTCGATGCCGCACAGCGCGAAATCCGCCGCGAACTGCCCTTCGCGGCCTTCGATGCGTTCCGTCGCTCGGGACTCGGAGCACTGCGCATTCCGGTCGAACGCGGCGGCCTCGGCGGCACGCTCGAAAACGCGCTTCACGTCGTGACGACGCTCGCCGCAGCCGAGTCCAACGTCGCGCATGCGCTGCGCGTGCATTTCGACGTGGTCGAATCCTTGCGCCTCGCACCGCGCACGGCGTTTCACGACCGGCAAGTGAGCCGCATCGTCGAGGGCGCGCTGTTCGGCGGCGCATCGGGAGAACAGGGCACGGCGCGCGCGGGCGAGATCGAAACCGTGCTGCGCCGCGAAGGCGATCACTTTCGTGTGACGGGCAAGAAGTACTACACGACCGGCACCGCGTATGCGGATTTCGTCCGCACGAATCTCGTCGATGAACAGGGCAAAGGCGTCACCGCGATCATTCCGGTGCGGGCCGAAGGCGTCAACGTGCTCGACGACTGGGACGGCATGGGCCAGCGCATGACGGCGAGCGGCAGCACGATGTTCAATGACGTCCGCGTCGATGCCAGCGAGGTCGTCGAGAAAAGCTATGGCTCGCTGATCGGCCGGCATGGCGGTGCATATCGGCAATTGCATCTGGTGGCGGTGGCGGCGGGCATCGTGCGCAACATCGTCGCTGACGCGCGCGCGTATGTCACCGGGCACGGGCGCCCCGTCATGCACTCCACCGCGCCGAGCGCGCGCGAAGACGTGTTCATCCAGCAAGTCGTGGGCGAACTGACGGCGCTGAGCCATACCATCGATGTACTGGTGCGCGAGAATGCGCGCACGCTCGGCGTGTCATCGGATGCGATCCTGCGCAACGATCCCGGCGCCGATGAGCTGGTGCTCCAGGGCGCGCTCGCGACGGCGCGCACGCAGATCGTCGTCGGCAAGCTCGCGTTGCAGGCGGGCGAGCGGCTCTTCGATGCGGGCGGCGCATCGGCGACGTCGCGCAAGCACAACTTCGACCGCCACTGGCGCAACCTGCGCACGATCTTCAGCCACAATCCGCTGCATCACAAGGCGAAGGTCGTCGGCGATTACGTGCTCAATGACGTGAAGACGCATTTGATCGAAGGCCGCACGTTCTGAGCGATGCGGCGGGCAGATTCCCTTAGAGACTTTCCTTATGCAGTAACGTGGAGAAAAGACATGTCAATTCGCATTGGCGATGAAGCCCCCGATTTCACGGCGGAGACGACCGAAGGTCCAATCCGCTTTCACGAGTGGATCGGCGACAACTGGGCAATACTGTTCTCGCATCCCAAGGACTTTACGCCCGTCTGCACCACGGAACTCGGGTATCTGGCCAAGCTGAAGCCCGAGTTCGACAAGCGCGGCGCCAAAGTCATCGGCTTGTCCATCGATCCCGTCACGAATCATTCGCAATGGGCCAGGGACATCGAGGAGACTCAAGGCACGGCGGTCAATTATCCGTTGATCGGCGATGCCGACCTCATCGTTGCGAAGCGCTATGACATGATTCATCCGAACGCGAGCGGCGGTAGTCCGCGCACGGCCAACGACAACGCGACCATCCGCGCGGTCTTTCTGATCGGTCCGGACAAGCGCGTGAAGGCCACCCTCACGTATCCGATGAGTGCGGGCCGAAACTTCGACGAAGTGCTGCGCCTGCTGGATGCGTTGCAACTGAACGCGAAGCATACGGTCGCGACGCCGGTGAACTGGAAGCCGGGTGAAGACGTCATCATTCCGACTTCAATATCGGATGAAGATGCGAAGCAGAAGTACCCGGAGGGATTCCGAACGCTCAAGCCTTATTTGCGCACGGTCGCACAGCCGAAGTAAGTCGTTCGTCCCGGCGAGCCAACGCGCTGACCGTGCCCCGGGTCAGCGCGTTTGCCCCATGATGTGGATTGCATACAGGCGCAACGCGTCCATCGATGTATCAAACCATTCGCTATGGCTTGATGAACCTGAGCGTCATCCGATCCGATTCGCCGATCGCCGCATAGCGCGACCGGTCGATGTCCCCACCCTGATAGGTGGGCGGCAACGACCAAACGCCGTGCGGATGGTCTTTCGTATCCTTCGCGTTCGAATTGATCTCGCTGCGCGCAACCAGCACGAAACCAGCCGCCTGGGCGTGCTCGATCACGAACGCTTCCGTCACGTAGCCCGAATCGATCATCTGCTGCACAGTGGTTCCCGCCCGCGCGCGATGCTCCTCGACGCCAAGCACACCGCCATGCTTCAGCGCGTCGAAGAACGCGCGCAGGTTCGCATCGAGTTGCCCGTCCTTGATCCAGTTGTGGATGTTTCGAAACGTCAACACGCGATCGAAGCGCTCGTGCGCGTCGAAGCCGATAAACCGGCCCGCGTGCAGTGTGCCGACCACGACGTTTCCATACACCGCCGGTGCGCTCGCGAGTTTGCGCCGATAGGCCGTATCCGTTGCATTGTCCTCGGCGGCGAGATCGGCGGACGTGCTGAGATACTGCGCTTCGTAAAGCTGACCCGCATCGTGCAGATAGGGCGCGAGAATGTCCGTGTACCATCCGCCACCCGGCGCGATCTCCAGCACCGCCTGTGTCGGGGCGATCTCGAAGAACTCGAGCGTTTCCTTCGGATGTCGATAGACATCGCGTGCACGCGCCCTATCGCTTCGTTGGGGTCCGCTGATAGCGGCATCCAGCGGCGCGGCGCCGGCAATTTTCGATTGCGAATCACGCGATGAATTCTGCGCATCCGGTGAGGAGGACGCGCATCCGGTCAGCGTGACAATGAACAAGGTGGCGGCGATCGTGATGATGCGCGCGCGAACAAGCTGAATATGGGTCATAAAGTCGAGGCAGGTATGCGATACGACACGATACGCGTTTCTTGCACAATCTGCTCCATGCCATTGTGCAGGAGTGGATTATTCGCGCGTCATCATGTCAGTTCGGCTTCGCTTGTTCCGTCGTGATCTTGCGTGAGATCGCGTCGCTCACCTGATCTGCAGCACCGCCTGCCGCACATCGATGCGGCGCGGAATCACCCTCGTATCGAAAGCCAGGTTCGCCGAGTCCTGCTGCGCGCGGATCACGTCGTCGGGGATCGGATAGCTCGCGCCCCACTCCAGACGCGAGATTGCCCGGTTCCACACTTCGAGCGGCACGCCCGTGTTGGTCGACAGAAATCGCGCCGTGTCTTGGGGATGCGCGAGACTGTCGTTCGTTTGGCGCGCAAGCTCATCGAACAGCAAACGCAGCGCGGCCGGATACTTCTGCGCAAAGTCGCGTGTCGAGATATAGAAGCCGTATTGCGGCACCGACAGATTCCCGATAGTGAGAATGGTCCGCGCGCCGGTGCTCAGTTCCGTGTCCGCGTAACGTGGATCGGGCACCGCCCACGCATCGATGAATCCGCGCTCGAAGGCCGAGCGCGCATCGCCGTAGGACAGGTACGTGAACTGCGCGGAGGCTGGATCCATGTGGGCGTCCTGCATCGCTTTCAGCACGAACAAGTGACCTTGCGAGCCCTTGGCGAAGGCGATCTTCTTGCCCTTGAGATCGCGCAGGTCCTTCACGGGCGAATCTTTCGGCACGACGATCGCATAGCTCCTGACGAGTCTCGGCGCATACGCCACGTACACGACCGATGGCGCCGCGCCCGCCTGCGCCATGATCGGCGGCGTCGAGCCGACCGTGCCTACGTCCACGTCGCCCGCGTTGATGGCTTCGACGAGCGGCGCGCCGTACACGAATTCATGCCACGACACCTTGACGTGATGCGAGGCGAACGCCTGCTCCAGCTTGCCGGATGCACGCAGCGCGACGAGTCCGTCACCTTTCTGGATACCGATGCGAATCTGAGCGGGGAAGCCCTCGTCCGCTCGCGCGGCGCATGCGACGGCGAAGCACCCGACGGCGACGATGTATTTCAGGAATCGGATTGGCATCAAGACTCGAAATGAGGATTGGCAGGACGGGCGAGACCGTAGTGACCGCGCAGCGTGGCGGCTTCATATTCGCGTCGGAACAGGCCGCGCTTCTGCAATATCGGCACGACGTATTCGGTGAAAAGTTCGAACTGCGCGGGCAACACGGGCGGCATGACGTTGAAGCCATCGGCGGCGCGGCTTTCGGTCCAGTCTGCGATCACGTCCGCGACATGTTCGGGCGTCCCGGACAGCGTGAGATGCCCACGCGCCGCCGCGAGCTTCCTCAACAGGTCGCGCAAGGTCGGACGTTCGCGCGCCACGAGTTGCGTGATGACCGCCGCGCGGCTTTGCGCGGCCTGCACGGTGGACGCGTCGGGGAAGTCATCCACGGACAACGGCTGATCGAGCGGCAACGTCGAGAAATCGTAGCCGCCGAAGCGGTTCGACAGGCGGCCGAGTCCCACGCTGACATCGGTGATCGAGTCGAGTTCGTCGAGCAGAGCGCTGGCTTCGGCTTCAGTCGAACCGATCGCCGCGCTGATGCCCGGCAGAATCACGATCTCCTCTTGCGAACGCCCCGCCGAACTCGCTGCCGCCTTGAGTTCGGCGTAGAAATCGATCGCGGATTCCTTCGTCAGATGTGCGGTGAACACCGCTTCCGCATATCGCGCCGCGAAAGCCTTGCCCGTCGGCGACGATCCCGCCTGCACCAGCACCGGATGCCCCTGCGGCGGTCGCGGCAGATTCAGCGGCCCCGCCACGCGATGAAACTTTCCCTGATAGCCGATGCGACGCACACGCGCCGGATCGAGAAAGCGGCCGCTCGCTGGGTCATCGACGACGGCGTCATCGGCCCAGCTGTCCCAGAGCTGCGTAACGACTTCGAGAAACTCATGCGCGCGCGCGTAGCGTTCGGCATGCTCGATCTGCTGCTCGTAACCGAAGTTCGGCCCCGCGCCGCCCACCCACGAGGTCACGATATTCCAGCCGATGCGGCCCCGCGAAATGTGATCGAGCGAGGCGAACTGACGCGCCAGATTGAACGGCTCCGTGTAGGTCGTCGATGCCGTCGCGATCAGTCCGATGCGCGAGGTCGCCTGTGAGAGCGCCGCGAGCGTGGTGATCGGCTCCAGCGCGCCGGACGCGACGAATCGTGCGCCTTCGCCGAGCGCGAGCGCATCGGCGAAGAACACGGCATCGAACAGGCTTTGTTCGGCCTTGACTGCGAGATCGCGAAAATAGTCGATATCGGTCAGCGCCTGGCGCGTCGCACCGGGATGACGCCAGCCGGCTTCATGATGGCCGCGTCCGTGAACGAAGAGATTCAGATGGATGGATCGGGCCATGTGCCTATCGTTGTGAATGCCGGTTTAGTCATGCATTGGGAATGACGAAGCGCTTGGCACATCAAGTTGCGTCATGGCAGGCGCTCGCGTGGTCGAGACTGCATCAGCGTAGCGATGACTCATGCGGCTGCAAACCAATTGCATCTGATATCGAAATCTGCGGCGTGCATGACGACGCGCACCGCCCTGCTCAGACTGCCTTGCGATAGACGCGCTGCGCGTAAGCCGCTTCGTCGAAGTCCGCCGGAACGTCGCCGCCCATGCGGGCTTCGTGCGCCTCGAGATCCTCCAGGAACAGGTCCTGGCTGATGCGCCGCACGACGGCCGGAATGTCGCGTTTCATGCACGGCACGTCGCCGACGGGCACGCCGCGGCTCACGAATCCCGCCGGATTGAAGACGTGGATATTCTTCAGGAAAGGCGCCGCGCCGCGCCGCTTCTCGACATACTCGAGTGCATCGCCAAGGTATGGATGCGCGCCGAGTGCGTCGTCGCGTTCGTCGGATACGGGCGTATAGCGGTCGCGCCAGAGCAGCACATGATCGGCGATGCTCGCAAGCTCCGGCCGCGCATGCAGATCCACGGCGTAGCCGGTGCCCGCGATCACGAAATCGAAATCGAACCTGCCGTCTTCCGCGCGCGCACGAACGCGTCCGCCATCGACCACGGCTTCGTGCCAGGGCGCGCCCAGATGCAGATGAAAATTCGCATGGCGCGCCACGCGCTCGATGGCATCGGCGGGCGCGGTCGAGCCTTCGCGACGGAAACGCAGCGCCTGCCGCCAGCGCACGGCATCGGGCAGCGACGGAAAGTTGTCGTACGCGCCGGGATAGGCCCGCGCGCGGCTCACCGGCACCGCGGGCAGTTTCGCGCGCCGCACGAACAGATGCACGTCGCGCGCGCCGGCTTCCAGCGCGGTCGCGGCTGCATCGAATGCCGACGCCGCGCCGCCGATCACCGCGACGGACTTCCCGGCGAGCGAGGCAAATCGATCGCATCGGACGTATGCGCCAGATGCGTGGCCGGCAGCGACGCCAGCGGGGGCACGATGTTCGGCCGTCCATTGCCTCACACGCCGTTGCCGAGGATGATCTTGCGCGCCGTCTCCACGCGAAGCTCGACGCCGCGCGCCGTGCGCACCGTCAGATGCAGCCGGAAATGCGCGCCCTCCGGCTCGATGAGCGTGAGCGTCGTGCCATAGCGAACGGGAATGCCGAGAAACGCGCGATACCACGCGAGATAGTCGGCCCATTGCGCGCGCCCTATCCGCTCGATATCCGCATACGATGCCTCGCCGTGACGCGCCTCGTGCCACGCCTGAAAGCTCAGCCCAGGCAGGCCCGCTTCCGGTCCGGGCAAGATCTTCGGCGTGCGCAGACGATTCATCCGCGCGTAGTTGGCCCACGAACCGGCGCGCGCTTCGTCGTGCGCGGCGTCGATCACGCTGACCCGGCCGACGCCTGCGCGCCGCAAAGCGAACGCGAAGGCCGCGCCGGTCTGACCGCCGCCGACGATCAATACGTTATGGTCGATGCCCGGCCGTTGCACGACCCAGTCTTCCGGATCGGGACCGATGAGACGCAGCGTGTCCAGCGCGTGCTGGTCGTGTGAGTGTTTCGATTGGCTCATGTGATTGTCGACAGCCTCCGCTGCACGTTGAGACGATCAGTCGCTCACGCCGACGACAGCGCGCAGAATCACCGGTTGCCCGCCGCGCAGCGACACGGCGCCGAATACCGAGCGTGCATGCACGCCAGCATCGCCCAGCACGTCGACCAGCACATCCGATGCGCCGTCGAGCACCTTCGCGTGGTCTTCGAAAGCCGCATCGGCGTTGACGAAGCCCTGCACGTCGAGCACCTGCTTCACGCGGTCGAGCGAGCCGAGTTCGTCGCGCAGCACGAGCAGCAGTTCGAGCGCCGCCTCGCGTGCGAACGCGACGCCGTCTTCGAGCGTGAGCGTGTCACCCAGCCTGCCTCTGGATGGCTTGCCGTCGATATGGCCGCCCGCCGATTTGCCCGACACGAAAACGAGATCGCCCCAGCGCGTGGCATTGCGATAGTTCGCCTTCGGGTTGCTCGAAGTCCGGTTCGGGTCAATCAGCCGGTTCAGTCTTTCGTCAGCGCTCATGGTGCTCCTGTCGGAATGAATGCGTTGAATCACGCGGGTCAGCCGCTCATGTTATGCAGCGTCGGCCGACGCGCTAACCAACGAAGCTTCATATCGATATGATCGGGCGACGCGCGGCGCCGGGCGTTTGACGCACTTCTCAGTGCGCGCGGCTCAGTAGCTCGTAGCTCGCATCGTCCGCCGCGCCGGATCGCTGGCCACGACGCCAGCCGATGGCTCGCCGATAACTGCCCGTGAGCGTCGCGGCCGCATCGATGCTCACGCCGGATGTCGTTTGAGGCGCGACATACAGCGCATCCTCCGGGCAGTACAGTTCGCACATGAAGCAGGTCTGGCAATCGTCCTGACGCGCGATGACCGGAGCGCCGTCCGGCGAGGCCGACGCATCGAACACATTGGTCGGGCACACGCGCACGCAGATATCGCAGCCGGTGCAGCGTTCCGTATCGACGATTTCGATCATGCGGCCATGTCCTCCTGCGCTTCATGGCGCACCGCGTGGCGCGCGACCCAGACCTCGTCGAGACCGCCGCTCAGGAGGCGATGCCGCTGCGCCGCGTCGGCGGCCGCGTACTCTTGCCGCCGCGCCATGCCGCGCGTCTCCGTCCGGGCGAGCGCGCTGCGATACATCCAGCGCGACACCGCGAGCATGGCAACCGCCTCGCGGGCACGCACCGCCCGGTTGCGATCCGATACCGCCGCGCCTCGCACGCGATGCCACAGCGCATCGAGCCGCCCGAGCGAGTCTTCGAGCAGGTCGGCGCGACGTGTCCAGTTGCGCTGCGTCGGGAACACTTCTTCCTGAACCGCGCGGATGAGCGCGGCAGGATCGATGGGCGCGTTCGCGCCGCCATCGCGCAAGGTCGCATGGCCTGCGCGAATCAGCGTTCGCGGTGCACGCGAGCCGCGCACCGCGCGGGCGTGATCCGCCGCGCCCGCGCCCGCCCAGAAGCCGGAAGACATCGCCCATGCGGCGTTGTGGCTGCCGCCGCCGGTGAAGCCGCCGCAAATCAGCTCGCGCGTGGCGGCGTCGCCGGCGGCGTAAAGACCGGGCACGGAGCTCGCGCAGGTCGCATCGGTCACGTGCAGGCCGCCCGTGCCGCGCACGGTGCCTTCGAGCCGCAGCGTGACCGGGAAATGCTGCGTGAAGGGATCGATGTTCAGCCGGTCGAACGGCACGAAGAAGTTCGGTTGCGAGCGGCGCATCCACGCGCGAATGTCGGGATCCGTGCGATCGAGGCACGCGAACACGGGCTGCGATTCCAGCGCCTTCGCGATGACCCCGCGCCCGTGCGACGAGCCCGCGCCCGGAATCGCGCAGCCGGTTGCATCGTAGAAGGTGGCCCAGTTATAGAACAGCGATTTCGTCACGGATGAAAACGCCGGACTCAGACCATAAGCGTTCGAAAACTCCATGCCGGAGAGTTCAGCGCCCGCCTCGGCAGCCATCAGGTGACCATCGCCCGTCAGCACATTGCAGCCGAGCGCGTTGCTCAGGAACGCACAGCCGCCCGTCGCGATGACGACGCTGCCCGCCCGTGCGCTCCACGTCTCGTCCGCCTGCCGATGAATGCCCGCCGCGCCCGCCACCGCGCCGCCCTCATCGACGAGCAGTTCCAGCGCGGGACTGTGATCGAGTATGCGCACGCCCGCCTCCTTCACGCGCTTGCGCATGAGCCGCATATATTCGGGACCCTGCAAAGAGGTGCGGCGCGCATTGCCCCCGTCGTCGATGGGAAACGGATAGCCCCACTCCGCGAGGCGCTCGCAGTTGAGATAGGTTTGCTCCATCACGCGATCCATCCACGCGTGTTCGGCGAGCGCGCCGCCGAGCGCGTAGCGGCTCGCCCGGGCGCGTTCGCGGGCTTCCCTGTCGCGCGGCACGTACCAGACGCCCGTGCCCGACGGCGCCGTCGCGCCAGACGTGCCGCAGAAGCCCTTGTCCGCGAGCACCACGCGCGCCCCCTTCGCGGCAGCGCTGATCGCGGCCCAGGCGCCCGCCGGGCCGCCACCGATGACGAGCACGTCGGCGTCGTAGTGGCGTTGAGCATCGGTCACGCTTGCGCGCTGTGTCATGCCTCCTCCTTCCATGCGGCGAGCCGCTCTTCGGCGACGAGCACCGTCTGATTGAAAACCAGCCCGGGCAAAGCCAGCGGGATGACGTCCTCGTAGATCTTCGAAATCTCGAACGTGATCACACCATCCGGCGGCGGTGCTTCGCAACGAACGAAATGGAGCAAGCGTATGAGCGTATCGTCGATGACCCTTTTCACGCGGGCGCTCGAATGCTTCACGCAACGGGTTATTTACGCATTGCCCGGGCATGTTCTATGTTTTGAGGTTGCGCCTCTTGCGGACGCACGCCAGCGTTATGCACGAGCCACAGTCGATACCCCGCCATTCCTTTGCTAGCGAGACCCTTTCGATTGCTTCGCTCATGCACTTCGCAATGCAAATGAACCATTCTAAACATTACAAACAAGAAATCGTTCGTTCGACTTCGGTAAGCACGACCGTAATATCCGCCTTCCCTCGAACTCATGGTTAATACCTAAGGAAGCGAATGAAACGAGTCGCACTCGCCGGCGCCGCTGGCTTGCTAGTCACCCTTCCCGGCATTGTTCAGGCACAGAGTTCCGTGACCTTGTACGGACTCATCGATGCCGGCATCGCCTATACGAACAATCAGCGCGGCGCGTCCAACGTTCAGGCGACGAGCGGCAAGCTCAACGGCAGCCGCTGGGGATTGAAGGGTGTCGAAGATCTCGGCGGCGGCTACAAGGCGCTGTTCACGCTCGAAAGCGGCTATCGGGTCAACGACGGCACGCTCGCTCAGGGCGGACGCGAATTCGGTCGGCAAGCGTATGTCGGCGTGGCAAAGACAGGCATCGGCACGCTGACGCTCGGGCGTCAGTACGATCCGAACACGGATCTCGTTGCGCTGTTCGCGGGGCCCGGCTTCTGGTCGCCCGCCACACATGTCGGCGATAACGACAATCTGAATCAGACCTTCCGTATCAACAATGCCGTCAAGTTCAAGAGCGATACCATCGCGGGCGTCACGGTCGATGCGCTCTATGGGTTCAGCAATCAAGCCAGCAACGGCGCGGGCGCGGGCTTCGGCAACAACCGCGCGTGGGGCGTATCGGCGAGCTACGCCAACGGGCCGTTGCAACTCGGCGCGGGCTATCTGCTGCTCGATCATCCGAATGCCACGTCGAACACGAGCGGTGCGATCGGCGGCGCATCGACCACATCCGGCGATGACTACAGCGGCGCATTCTTCTATGGCGTCAACGGCGGCGTCGCGCGGCAGCAGGTTGCGGTTGCGGGCGGCAACTATGCCTTCGGAACGGTCGCGACGATCGGCTTTGCATGGAGCCACACGCAACTCGACTACAACGATGGTTCGTCGCGCAAGTTCAACAACTACGATGTGAACGGCCGTTACAACATTACGCCCGCGACGACGCTGATCGGCGTGTACACCTTCACCGATGGCCGCGCCAACAGTCTGCCCGGCACCGGCGGCTCGACGCTCAAGCCGCGCTGGCATCAGTTCACGCTGGGCGTCGACTATGTGTTGTCGAAGCGTACCGACGTCTATCTCTCCGGTGTCTATCAACTCGCGGCGGGCGATGCCTCGACGCTCGTCGGCACGGGTTATCAGAAGATCGCCGCTATTGCCGATGCGGGCGCGGCGTCATCGACGAACCGTCAGGTGGCGGCGTTCGGAGGCGTGCGCGTGCGCTTCTGATGCCTGGTCCCTCACGGTATCGATCGACGATCATAAGCTCGGCACGGATGGGCTGATAACGATCGAATCATCCATTCGTTTGCACGACAAACCGGCGGACGTATCGTTTGCCCGTGCCGCGAAGCCAGCAGCACGCGGTACTCGCGGACCCGACAGCAACGGAGCATCTCTGGTGCGCAACGCCTATGTCGCGGTCCGCTTCAAATCATCGAGGATAGAGTCATGGCAACGGGCAAGGTCAAGTGGTTCAACGACGCGAAAGGATACGGATTCATCACCCCGGACGACGGCACCGATGATCTGTTCGCGCACTTCTCGGAAGTGCGGAGCGAAGGATTCAAAACGCTGCGCGAAAATCAGAAAGTGAATTACGAGGTCAAGCTGGGGCCGAAAGGGCGGCAGGCCTCGCAAATCGATCCTCTTTGAGACGAAGCCGGGTTGATCTCGACGGCCCACGCCCGGCAGTTCGGCTTGCATTGCTCGTCAAGCCTTCGCCCGTGCTATTACCGTGTTGCCGCCCCGGAGAACGACCTCACTCAGGAACGAAAGCCTCCGGAATCGCTCGTTCCAGCAGAGTCGCCCGCTTGTAGACGGCCTGCATGAAAACGCTCGCATTACGCGATGGCGGTGCAAAACGCGAATAGACGAAGTGCGCTGTCAAGTCGATAGCTTCACGCAGCGGGCGAATGACCAGCGCACTTCCCGTCGTAGCGAAATTATCGACGATCGTCACGCCAAGGCCGCCTTCCACGAGGGCGAGCGCCTGGTCCGCACGCATCACGTCGATCGTCGATTTGAGCTCAACACCGGCTTGCTGACAGGCTTGCGCGATCACCGTTCCGAAAGGAATGTCGCGCTTGAACAGCACGACGGGCTCATCCGCCAGATCCGCGAGCGAGACTTCCTGTTGAGCCTCCAGCCTGTGCCCCTTCGGCATCGCGCAGACCATGCTCCCGTACATGAACGGCACGTTTTCCAAGTGCTCATGCAGGACCGGCATGGCGGCGATGGCGACCTCCGCTTCCTTGCTCAGCAACTCCATCGGCATGTCGGCCATTAGCGTGGTCTGCCAGCTTACGGTCAGCGCAGGGAGCTTTCTCTTGAGTTCGACGAGCGCCGGCGCGACCACGCTCATCGCCAGCGACGCGCTGCACGACACCCGGAGCAGACTCGACGGTCCGAGGGCAAGCGCGTGAGCGAACTCGTCCACGCGCACTGCCGCCTGATAGACCTGCTCGACTTCCCTGAAAAGCGCATGCGCTTCCGCCGTCGGCACCAGACGGCCCTTCGAGCGCTCGAACAGGCGCAAGCCGAGCGTCGTCTCGACATGGGACACGAGCTTGCTCACGGCGGGCTGTGAGACGAAAAGCAGCTTCGACGCCGCGTTGACCGACCCGGTCAGCATGACCGCGCGAAAAACCTCCATGTGGCGAAGTTTGAACCGCATTGCAGCCGTCCCGATTCACCAAAAGTTATACGTTAGCGGACTTTCGGCATACGACAAAGCGGGCGTTAGTCCCTAGTATCGGGTCAAACGAATTCACCCTCTCACGGAGACAGAAAAGATGAACCAACTGGACTTGCAGGATCGCCTATGCGTCGTCACCGGAGGCTCCGGCGCGATCGGCTATGCGATCGCGGAACGATTCGTCGCTTCCGGCGCGAGAGTCGTGCTTTGGGATATCGACGGCGCGGCCGCTCATGCGGCGGCCGAGAACGTTCGTGCTGTTTCGTCGGCTCAGGTCAACGTGACGGACGCCGCCAGCGTTGCCGCCGCGGCACAGTCTGCCGCCGAACGCTTCGGCTCCATCGACGTTCTGATCAACGCGGCGGGCATCAACGGCCCGATCGGCCCCGTCGAAACGTATGCGATAGACGCCTGGCGCCAAGTCATCGACATCAACCTCACGGGCGTGTTCATCTGCTGCCGCGAAGTGCTGCCGTACCTGCGCCGTGCGCGGCATGGACGGATCGTCAACCTGTCGTCGGTCGGCGGCAAGGAAGGCAATCCCAATCAGGGCGCCTACGGCGCGTCGAAAGCCGGGGTGATCGCCCTGACCAAATCGCTGAGCAAGGAGCTTGCGGACACGGACATTCGCGTCAATTGCGTCACACCCGCCGCCATCGAATCGGACATGCTGCGCAACATGACCGCCGATGCGCGCAGTTTCGTGCTCGCGAAGATTCCGCTCGGCCGCGCGGGCCGTCCCGACGAAGTCGCGTCGATGGTCGCCTGGCTCGCAACGGAGGAGTGCTCGTTCACGACGGGCGCCACGTTCGATCTGACGGGCGGCCGTGCCACGTACTGACCGCCGGGACACGATCCAATGAACAGGCTTTCCCTCGCTCATCTCACCGTGCTCGATGTCGGGCCGCCACATCTGATTCCGCTCGCCGCGCAAGCCGGATTTCGCGCCGTCGGCATCCGCTTATGTTCTCCCATGCCCGGTGGAATTGCGTATCCGCTGCGCGCGGGCTCGCCCGAGTTGCGCGCCACCCAGCGTCTCATGGAAGCGCACGATGTCAAGGTGTCCGACATCGAAGTGGTTCGCATCGCCGCTAATACGCGCGTCGACGACTATGCCCCTGCGTTCGAGGCGGGCGCGGAACTCGGTGCACGGCGCGTCGGCATCAATATCGACGATCCGGAGCGCGCGCGCGCGATCGACTGTCTGGGCTCGCTATGCGATCTCGCCCGGCCGTTCGGACTCGCGCTCGACATCGAATTCATGATCTGGCGCCCGGTCGCCCGGCTCGAAGACGCGGTCGATATCGTCAAGGCGGTTGGCAAGGACAACGCTTTCGTGCTGATCGATGCGCTACATCTGATCCGCTCGGGCGGCACCGTCGAAGCAGTCGCGGCGCTCGACCCCGCGCTGATCGGCAGCGTCCAGCTTTGCGATGCGCCGATCGAATCGCCGCCGCCTTCAGCGATCATCGACGAGGCACGCGGAAATCGGCTCTTGCCGGGCGAAGGCAATCTGCCCTTGCTGGCCTTGCTCGCTGCATTGCCCAAGGACGTGCCGCTATCGGTGGAAGTGCCGCTCGCCCGCGAAACGCACTCGGCCAAGCGGGCGGCCCTCCTTCGACAAGCCACCGACCGGCTGCTTCGGGACAGTGCCCGGCCGCTGATCTGAACTTGCAAACAACTATACGGAGACAAACATGACGACGAACACAATACAAGACAGCGCCGCACTCGCGGATGCACCGGCCGACAGCAGGCGGCAGGCCAGGAAAGCCGCCATCGCCGGATGGATCGGCAGTGCGCTCGAGTACTACGACTTCTTCATTTACGGTACGGTGGCCGCCCTCGTCTTTCCGCGCATCTTCTTTCCGCCGGGCGACATGGCTGCCGCAACTCTTGCATCGATGGCAACCTTCGGTGTCGCCTATGCGGCCCGTCCCCTCGGCTCGTTCCTGATGGGGCATTACGGCGATCGTCTGGGCCGAAAAGTCGTGATGGTCGGCACCTTGCTTTTGATGGGCGTATCCACGTTTCTTGTCGGCTGCCTCCCGAGCTATCAGAGCGCCGGGCTTCTCGCCCCCGCGCTGCTCGTTGTGTTGCGTATTCTGCAAGGCATATCGGCGGCTGGCGAACAGGCCGGTGCGAATTCGATGTCGTTCGAACACGCACCCGCGCACCGACGCGGCTATTACACGAGCTGGACGTTGAGCGGAACGCAAGGCGGTCAGGTGCTTGCGCCCGCAGTCGTACTGCCGCTTGCCGCCTTGCTGTCGGAAGATCAATTGCTCTCGTGGGGGTGGCGGGTACCGTTCTGGTTGAGCGCTGCGGTCGTCGTCGTCGGCTTCATCGTACGTTCGCGACTCGAAGAAACACCGGCTTTCCAGAGCGAGGCGTCGCACGGCGAAGTTCCGCCGGCACCGCTCAAGACGCTCCTGACGACGTACCGAAAGGAACTGCTGCAAGTGTTCTTCGCGGCCCTGATCGCATCCATCGGGACGACGTTTGCGGTGTTCGCGTTGTCGTTCTCGCGCACGATGGAGCACCATGTCAGCACGTCGACCATGCTGTGGACGGCGATCATCGGCAATCTGATCGCCGTTTTCACGATCCCGGTCTATGCGACGATTTCCGATCGCATCGGGCGACGTCCGGTGTTCATCGCGGGCAACGTCTTGTGCGCGATCGGCGCCGCCGTATTTCTGTGGTCAGTCACGACGGGCAGCGATGCGTTGGTGCTCGTTACGGGCGTCTTTCTCGGTGGCGTCGTGTACAGCATCACGAATGCCGTCTGGCCGGCGACGTACGCCGAGCGCTTTCCCACGCAAGTGCGACTCTCGGGAATGGCAATCGGGACTCAGTTCGGTTTCGCGATCGCCGGATTTGCTCCGCTGATCGAGACGGCGCTGATCGGCAAGTTCGGCACCGCGCCCTGGGTGATGCCGGCAGTCTTCGCAGCGCTTGTGTGTCTGCTGTCCGCCGCGTCGATCTACTCGATGAGAGAAACCTACAACGTGCCGCTTGAGCGGCTTGGGAAGCACTTGGATTGAGTACGACGACAACGCACTCAATACTTCTCAGCCGGAAGATACGCGTTTGAGACGCCTGAGCCTATTTTCGAGCCTTCTAAACAGTGAAAAACAGGTAGCACGGCCCTACAGTTGAGCATGGGCCATCCGGAGATTCCCGCTTATTTGGGATAGACGGTTTGCCAAGTCTATCGACATGGTCGACGCGAAAACCATGTCCCGAACCGTCGCCATTTAAGCGGGAACATCATGAGCACCATGTTAGGCAACCTGTCTTCCAGATCGAAGACATCCAGGCCCCTTGTCATCGCAGCCGTGATGGCCTCGCTGGCGATGGTCGCCATCGAAGCAACGATCGTCTCGACCGCCATGCCGCAGATCGTGACGAAACTCGGCGGACTGCATTTATATAGCTGGGTTTTCTCGTCGTTCTTGCTGACGCAGACCGCCATGACGGTGGTCTTCGGCAAGCTCGCCGATATCTTTGGTCGCAAGCGCATCATGCTGACCGGCATCGCCATTTTTCTGGTCGGATCGGTGCTGGCAGGCTTCGCCTGGTCGATGCCCGCGATGATCGTCTTCAGACTCATTCAAGGCATCGGCGCCGGTTCAATACAACCGGTCACGCTGACCATCGTCGGCGATCTCTATCCGGCAAAAGAGCGTGGCAAGGTCCAGGGTTATCTGGCCAGCGTGTGGGCAACGGCGGCGGTCCTCGGGCCGATGATCGGCGGCTTTATCGTGCGCGACTTTTCGTGGGCGTGGATTTTCTGGATCAACATCCCGATCGGATTGATTTCGGCCGCAGGATTTGTCCTGTTCCTGCATGAAGACGAAAGAGATGCCCGGCCGTCGATCGATATCGGCGGTGCGGTTCTCTTCACGGTCGCCATCGCCGCGCTCATGATCGGCTTGACGAGCCTGAGTACAGCGGACTATACGCACGCGATGCTCAGCGGCGGCGTGTTCATTGCAAGCGCAGCGCTCTTTGTCTGGCAGGAACGGCGAAGCCCGGACCCGATGATCTCCTTTAGCCTGTGGGGACATAGGCCCATTGCGATGACCAACCTCGCGACGGCTTTCTCCGGCATGGCCTTGATGGGGCTGACAACGTTCCTGCCGATGTATGTTCAGGGTGTGCTGCATCGCACGCCGGTGGTCGCGGGCTTTGCGCTAACCATGGTCATGGTGGGGTGGCCGCTGGGCGCCACGCTTTCCGCCCGCTCCTTTCACCGGTTCGTTCTGCGCAAGCTGCTGATCGGTGGAAGCGCGGTGATCCCGGTTGGCGCGATGGTCTTCGTCTCGTTGACCCCGCATAGCGCACCGCTTCTGGCCGGTATCGGATCGCTGGTCATGGGCTTCGGAATGGGTGCGCTCAGCGTCACTTCACTCGTCTTCATCCAGGAGCAGGTCGACAAGTCGCAGCGCGGCAGCGCTACCGCATCGAACCTGTTCTCGCGCAATCTTGGAAGCACACTGGGCGCGACCGTCTTCGGCGCGGTGCTCAACTACGGACTCGCTCATTCGAAGACGCTTGGCGTGGTCACGTCCGATCAACTGCGCAAGGTGATCGAGTCAGCACCGGCCAGCGTGGATAGCTTTGCCGCCATTCGTCTGGCGTTGCACCAATCGGTTCATCTGACGTTCGTTGGACTCTTTATCGTCGCGTTGGCAATCGTCGTTTTCGCGGTTCTCGTGCCTACCGTTGCTGCGGCCAGAAACCGTGAAGCGCCTCAGCGTTGAGAATGGGCTCGTTGTTTTATATCTCTTAACCCGAAACATCAAAGGAGTTGGCATGACCCGTCTTACTACCGCCACGCTTGAAACCGCGACTGGCGCAACCGCGGACGTATTCGCGAAGGTCAAAAAAAGCGTTGGTAAAGTTCCCAATGCATTTGCGACGATCGGCACCCACAGTCCTGACGGACTTCAGGCCATATTCGCGATCGACGCAGCGGTCACCCGAAGCGAACTGTCAAACGCGGATATCGAAACGCTCAAGCTGGTCGTCAGCGAGATTTCGGGCTGCGATTACTGTGTAGCGGCTCACGCGCTGAAAGGCAAATTCTCGGGCCTGTCGCAGGACGTCATGACCCTGATCCTCGCAGGAAAGCCTACGGGCGACGCCAGGCGAGATGCGTTGATACGTTTTGTCCGGGTTCTTGTCGAAACACGGGGCACGCTTCCCGCTGCGGAACTCGATGCGTTTCGCGCGGCTGGCTACAGCGAACATCAGGTGATCGGCGTGTCTCTGGCGATCGCTTCCATCACCTTTGGAAACCTGGTGAACCGGATCAACGATACCGTGATCGATTTCCCGCTGCCGGCTCAACTGGTGTCTGGGAACAACGAAAGCACCCGCGTGTGACAGGTCTACCGAGTTCGCACTGTTTACGCAGAAGGAGAAGGCATCTGTTTCGTCCGCGCGGTCTTCCTTCCGCGCGGACGCGTCGCCGAGTCCGCGAACAGGTCGATCACCATCCCGCGTAACCATCGATTGCCTTCGTCCTGCTGGACGCGCGCGTGCCAGAACAAATGAATCGGCGCGGCGGGCAACGTCGCGGGCAAGGCGCGCAGGCTCAGTGAAAACGGCGCCGCCAGCTGCAATGCCAGCCGTTCCGGCACCGTGGCGATCAGATCGGTGCGTTGCAGGATATAGCCGACGCTCATGAAGTGCGGCACCGTCAGGCGCACGCGGCGCTGCACGCCCCGTTGTTTCAGCCAATCTTCCACCTGACCGTGCCCGGTGCCCGCCGACACCACCACCAGATGCTCGGCTTCGCGCCACGCGGCGAGCGTGAGCGGCGCATCGTCGAGCGCATGGCCGCGCCTGAAAAGACACACATAGCCCTGATCGAACAGGCGGCGCTGATAGAACCCGCCCTTCAACTGCGGCAGCAGGCCGATGGCGAGATCGACCCTGCCCTCGGCCATTTCGTTGCTCAGATTGACGCTCGTGTCGCGCACGGTATTAAGCGCGATGCCAGGCGCCTCGCGCGAGAGCCGTTCGACGAGCGCGGGCAGAAAGACGACCTCGCCGATATCCGTCATGCCGATCGTGATCGTGCGCGTGACGCGCAGCGGATCGAAACCCGTCGCAGGATTAAGCGCCTCGTGCAGGATCGCGAGCGCCTGATCGACCGGCTCCGATAAACGCAATGCGAACGGCGTGGGCACGACGCCGCCGGGGCCGCGCACGAACAGCGGATCGTGGAGCCGCCGGCGCAGTTTCGCGAGCGCGTTGCTGACGCCCGGCTGACTCATGTTCATCTGCTCGGCCACCTTCGAGACGTGCCGTTCCTGCATCAGGCGCTGAAAAAGCAGCAGCAGATTGAGATCGACCTCATCGAGATTCATGGCGCGCGTCCGGGCTTATTGATTTCAGTGATGACGCTGATTCGCGCCATTTTATTGTGAAATACGCGCCCCGTACCGAGAATTCAGACACCGACTCGAACACGGAGTCCGACTACTGGAGACATCGCATGGAACGGCTGGATATGAAGATCGCGATCATCGGCGCGGGCATCGGCGGCCTTACGCTCGCGCTCGCGCTGCGGGAACACGGTATCGACGTGCAACTTTACGAGCAGACCGACGCGCTTCGCGAGGTCGGCGCGGCAGTTGCGCTCTCGGCGAACGCGACGCGGTTTTATGAGCGCATGGGATTGCGTGCGGCCTTCGATGCGGTATGCGCCGAAATTCCCGCGCTGATCTATCGCGATGGGCGCAGCGGCGAAGTGATCGGACAGCATCGCGGCGAACCGAGCTATCGCCAGCAATTCGGAGGTGCGTACTGGGGCGTGCATCGCGCGGACCTGCAGGCCGTGCTGTCGAACGCGGTCGGGCTGGAACGCATCCATCTCGGTCATCGGCTGACCGATCTCGCGCAGCATGCGGATCGCGTGAGTCTGAGCTTCGCCAACGGCCAGCGCATCGACGCGGATCTGGTGATCGGCGCGGACGGTGCGCGCTCGATCACGCGCCGCTGGATGCTCGGCTACGACGACGCACTCTATTCGGGCTGCTCGGGTTTTCGTGGCGTGGTGCCGGCTGAACGCATGGACCTGCTGCCCGATCCCGAGGCCATCCAGTTCTGGTTCGGACCGCAGGGGCATCTGCTGCACTATCCGATCGGCGACAAAGGCGATCAGAACTTCCTGCTCGTCGAGCGCCATCCGTCGCCGTGGGCGTCGCGCGACTGGGTCACGCCCGCGAGCGAGGGCGAGCAGTTGCGCCTGTTCAAGGACTGGCATCCGGCGGTGGTGCAGATGATTTCGGCGGTGCCGATCAGCCAGCGCTGGGGGCTCTTTCATCGTCCGCCGCTCGGGCGCTGGAGCAAGGGGCGCGTGACGCTCATCGGCGATGCCGCGCACGCGCTCGTGCCGCATCACGGCCAGGGCGCGAATCAGTCGATCGAAGACGCCGTGGTGCTGGCCGCGCAACTGGCCAAGGCCGGCCCGGGCCGCTGGCGCGAAGCGCAGGAGGCCTACGAGCGCCTGCGCCGGGGCCGCACGCGCAAAGTGCAGTACGCCTCGATCACGACCGCCGACGTACTGCATCTGCCGGACGGACCCGAGGCGCAGGCGCGCAACGCCCGCCTTCGCTCACGCGAGAGCCTGCTGCATCATCTGGACTGGATTCACGATTTCGACGCGCTCGCGCAAGAGCCGACGGAACGCCAGGGCGGCACCTGGCTTTGAGCCGCGCTTCCCTCGCGCGAGCGCCGAACGAGTGAGCGCGAGCCTACACGCTGCGTAGATCGAACGGCGTGTGCCGGAGCCGCTTGCCCGTCAGCCGGAACACCGCGTTCGCCACCGCGGGCGCGACCGAAGGACTCGACAACTCGCCGACGCCGCCGGGCTTCGACGCATCGCCCTGCACGATGACGATATCGATTTCCGGCATATCGCTCATCCGCATCACGCGATACGAATCGAAGCTGGTCTGCTGAACGCGCCCGTGACGAATATCGATGCGATCGGCCGTTGCGTGCCCGAGTCCCCACATCAGCCCGCCGTATAGCTGCTCCTCGACGCCCGCCGGCGACACGGCCAGCCCGCAGTCGGCGACGCACGTGAGCTTCTCGATCACGATGCCGTCCTTCGTCCGCGCCACCCGCGCGATCACCGCGACATAGCTGCCGTAGGCCCGATTCGTCGCGACGCCGAGTGCGGTTCCATGCGGCATCGGCGCGTTCCATCCGGCGCGCGCGGCGGCCTCGCGCAACACGGTGGCTTGGCGCGGATCCTTCATATGCGCGATGCGAAAATCGACGGAATCGCGATGTCCCGCATGCGCCGCTTCGTCCATGAACGACTCGACCGCGAACACGTTCGGGATATAGCTCACCGCCCGATACCAGCCGGTCGGCACGCCGGTCTCGTGACGCACCCAGCCGACATCGACGTTCGGCGCGCCATACGCGAACTCGTACTTGCTGATCGCCTCCGTGGTGCTGTAGTCCATGCGATCCGGCCGATCGAAATAACCCGGTTCCCATTGTTCCGGCGAGGCCGGCATCACGGCGCGCAATTCCAGCGCGGAGAGATTGCCTTTCGCATCGAGCACGGCGCGTCCGCGATGATGGCTCGCGGCGTGATAGAACAGCGCGCGCATCTCGTCCTCGCGGCTATTCATCAGCTTGACGGGCTTGTTCGTTTGCATCGCGAGCCAGGTCACTTCGAACAGCCAGTATTTCGATTCGCGCGCGCCGAAGCTGCCGCCCGACACGCGCTCATGCAGCACGACGCGCTCCGCGGGAATATGGCCGATGACCTCGGCCGCCTCCTGCACCGTCGACGGCACCTGCAAGCCGCCCCAATACTCGATGCCGCCGTCCTTCGCCCATGCGGTCACGTTGATCGGTTCGAGCGGATTCTGCGCCTTGTACGGCATCGAATACGACGCCTGGATCACGCGCGGGGCACGCTTGAGCAGCGCTTGCGCATCGCCGTTCGTCACGGTCGGCACGACGCGCGCTTGCGCGTCATCGAGCCATGCGGCCTGACGCGCGGAGAGATCGCGGCTGTCGAAGTTCTCGAACGGACTGTCCTCCCATTCGATGTGCAGCGCAGCCTGACCCTTGTGCGCCGACCAGTAATCGTCGGCGAGGACGGCGACGCCCGCCTGATTGCCGCCCAGCACATCCGGACGGCCGGGAATCTGCAACACGCGCCGCACGCCGGGAATGGCCAGCGCGGCCCTGGCATCGACGCTGCGCACGCGCGCATCGATCACCGGCGCGCGCGTGACGACCGCCACCAGCATGCCGGGCAAGCGCACGTCGATACTGTACTGAAACGCGCCCGTGGTCTTCGGCGCGGCGTCGCGCTTCTTCTTCAACTTGCCGATGTACTTGAACTGCGACGGGTCTTTCAACGGCACGTCCTTCGGCGCGGGCAGGCTCGCCGCGATGACCGCGAGCGAGCCATAGCTCGCGCGCGCACCGCTCGCCTGGTCCACGACGACACCGTTGTCGGTCGAACAGGCGGAAGGCGGCACGTTCCATTGCTTCGCCGCCGCCGCGATCAGCATCGCGCGCGCGGTCGCGCCCGCGTGCCGCAAGCGATCGTATTCGAGCGACACACTCGTGCTTCCGCCTGTCGAAAACACCTTCCACAAGGGATGAATGTAGTCCGCGTAGAACGGGTCCTCCGGCGTGATGACCTCGATGCGAAACGGATCGACATCGAGCTCCTCCGCGACGACCGCCGCGAGCGCGGTGCGCGTGCCGGTACCCGAATCGTGCTTGTGGACGACGAGCTTGATCGTGTCGTCGGGCAGCACGCGGACCCATGCGTTGGGCTTGAACTCACCGCGTTGCGGATCCGCATCGCCGTTTTTCGCGAGCGCGTCGGGCAGATGCAATCCGATTGCGAGCCCCGAAGCGAGCAACGCCGAACTTTGCTTGATGAAGCGACGCCGCGCCGCGCCATGACGATCGATACGCATCATGCCTCCGATGCCGCGCGTTTGATTGCACGGCGAATGCGCGCATACGTCCTGCAGCGGCAGATATTGCCGGACATCGCGGCGGTAATGCTCGCATCGTCGATGGCGGGCTTGCCCTTCAGAAACGCCGCCGCCTGCATCAATTGCCCCGACTGACAGTAGCCGCACTGCGGCACGTCCTCCGCGACCCACGCGCGCTGCAACGGATGCGTGCCATCCTTCGACAAGCCTTCGATCGTCGTGACGTGTCTGCCCGCGACGGCCGCGGCAG
Organism: Caballeronia sp. PC1; assembly: GCF_021353155.1. Taxonomy (NCBI): domain Bacteria; kingdom Pseudomonadati; phylum Pseudomonadota; class Betaproteobacteria; order Burkholderiales; family Burkholderiaceae; genus Caballeronia; species Caballeronia sp. PC1. Next base: position 1,628,032 of record NZ_JAJUBH010000003.1, on the reverse strand, counting down.
GCAGCAGACAGGCGCGCACCGCTTCGCCCTCCAGATGCACCGTACATGCGCCGCAAAAGCCGCCGCCACAGCCGAACTTCGTGCCCGTCAGCCCGATGCGTTCGCGCAGCACCCACAAGAGCGGCATGTCTTCCGGTACATTGTCGAGCGAGTGCCGCGTATCGTTGACGATGATTTCGATCATGCGCCGTCTCCTGAATGTCGTCGTGTTTGCGGCCATTATTGGAAGCGCTCGAAAAGAGCGCCAGCGACGATTTCTTCCATCATCCGTAAGCCGGGCTAACACCCATGCTCAAGCGCTACCCTTCGATCCAGTCGATGCAGGCCTTTCTGCACGCCGCGCGCGCCGGCAGCTTTTCGAGCGCGGCGCGCCAGTTGTCGCTCACGCATAGCGCGATCAGCCAGCAGATCCGCACGCTCGAGGATTTCGTCGGGCAACCGCTCTTCGTGCGCGAAAGCGCGCGCGTCGTGCTGACGGATGCGGGCGCGCTCTTCGCCAAGCAACTGACCGATGGCTTCGAGCAGATCGATCGCGCGTTGTCGTTCGTGAAGGAGCGCGCGGTGAAACAGTCGATCACGCTCGACGTCGATCCGGAACTCGCGCAAAGCTGGCTCGTCGCCCGGCTGCCCGCCTTGCTCGGCGGACTCTCCGCCACGTCGCTGACGCTGCTGTCCGCGCCGCGTCACGATCGCAGCGCGTTCGAACGCGTGGATCTCGCGCTGCGTTACGGCTACGGCGAATGGGATGGCTTGGAGAACACGCTGATCTGCGGCGATCGTCTGACGGTCGTGGGTTCGCCCGAGCTTTTGAAAGCGCGCGGGTTCGTTGCGCCTTTGAAACCCGAACAGGTGCTCGAACTGCCCTTGCTCGGCTACACGAAGCGCTCATGGATTCCGTGGCTCGATGCGGCCGGCCTGCCCGCAGTCGAACCCGAAGCGATCGCGATCTTCGATAACGCCGCCGGCCTGATCGCGGCAGCAAGTGCGGGCGCGGGCGTCGGGCTCGCGCGCGGCCTGCTCGCCGCCGATGCGCGGCGCGACGGCAGGCTGGTCGAGCTGACGCACATCGAGATTCCGACGCACTACAACCTCTACGCCGTGTGGCCGCACGAGAAAGCGGCGCGCGTCGCCCCGCTCGTCGAGGCGATCCGCGAACTCGTCGCGCAAACGGTCAGGCTGGACCTTGCGCCCTAGCCGTTTCGCGCACGGTTTCGAGGAATCGCGCAAGCACCGGAGACGGCGTTTCCGCACGATAACGCGCATGCAGCGACACTTCCGGCGACGGCGCGGCGAGCGGCACGAATGCGACGCCCCCGCTCGACAACTGCCGCGCCGAAGAAGGCACCAGCGCGACGCCGAGCCCTTCGCGCACGAGACACAGCAGCGTGTGCAACTCGACGACTTCCTGTTCGATACACGGCGTGAATCCCGCTTCGACACAGCAGTCGCGCAGAAAACGCGCGAGTTGCGACTGCAATAGTCCGAACGATAAAAAGCGCTCGCCTTCCAGTTCGCGCAACGCGATCTCCCCGCGCGATGCGAGCGCATGCGCGAGCGGCAGCGCGACCATCGCGGGTTCACGCAGGACGACCTCGCTGACGATCTCCGGATCGTCGTGCGATACGCGGAAGAAACACACGTCGAGCCTACGCTCCTTCAACGCCTGAATCTGCGCGGCGGGCGTCATTTCGTGCAGCGTCCAGCGCACCTGCGGATGCTTGCGCGCGAACACCCCGAGCGTGCGGGGAATGGGTTCCACCATTGCGGAACTGATGACGCCGATCTCCAGGCTGCCCACTTCGCCGCGCCCCGCACAACGCGTGAGATCGATCGCGCGCTCGAACTGCGCGAAGATCAGCGGCGCCTGTTCCTTCAGTGTTTTCCCTGCCTCCGTCAGTTCGACGCGATGCTGCGAGCGCAGAAAGAGCGCCGTGCCCATCTCCTCTTCGAGGATGCGGATCTGCTGGCTCAAGGGAGGCTGCGAGATGTGCAGCCGCGCGGCTGCGCGGCCGAAATGCAGTTCATCGGCGAGCACCGCGAAGTACCGCAAAAGCCGCATGTCCATATCGCTAACGTATCAAGATCGTGGTTAAAAAATATTGTACAGAGCGCGCGTTACTTGTGAGACTGCATCGCAAGCAGCAGTGCGCATCAGTGTGACACTCGATGCCGGCGAGGGGAAGACACCGCGACGTGTCTTGCAAAGGGCCGCATGGAAAAGCCTCGTTTCGAGCGCTTTCGTTCCATCGATACGCCTGTTAGCGATTCCCTCAAGGAGATCGAGAACAATGATCATCGACACAAGCTGTTATCCGACGAATCTCGTCGACCTCGCCTGGCGCCACGACGGCGAGCCCTTCTCCGGCGAGCGTCTCATCCAAGTGATGGACGGGCCGTACATCATCAACGGCAAGCCGCGACGCATCGACAAGGCGTTCATCCAGCCGCCGCAGGGCAACACCATCTATACATGGACCGATGGCGTGCGCACGGGCCGCGAGTCGATCGACGACTACATGGCGTACACCGTCGAGATGACGCAGAAGTATCCCGACCGCCTGCTCGGCTGCTTCGTCTATAACCCGCGCTGCGGTCCCGAAAACGGCGCCGACGCCATCGAGTTCTACGCGAAGGAGCATGGCTTCAGGATGGTGCAGCTGCAGGCCAACATGCATGCGTATCGTCCGGATCGCGCGCTCGACTGGCTGCGTCCGGCATTGCGCAAATGCGCGGACCTCGGCCTGATCGTCAAGCTTCATACGGGGGACGGTCCGTACAGCATTCCGAGCGAATGGTATCCGCTGATTCGCGAGTTTCCGACGGTGCCGTTCATCATGGCGCACTTCGGCGTGCAGACGGGCGGCGTGTACTGCTTCGAGCCGTATCAGATGGCGCTCGACACGCCCAACGTGTATTGCGAATCGAGCTGGTGCCTGCAATCGCGCATCGTCGAGTTCGCGAAGGTGCTGCCGACGCACAAGATTCTCTACGGCTCCGATACGCCGCCGAACGAACCCGGCATGTGGCTGCGCCTGCTCGAAGTGCTCTGCCACGAGCCGCCGCAAGGCCTGAATCTCGACGAGGACGCGCTCGAGGACTATCTCGGCAACAACCTCGCGCGCATGCTCGGCATCGAACCGAGCGCGCCGCCCAAGACAGTCGAAGACGCGCAAGCCTATCTCGACCAATGCAAAGAAGCCGACTACGCTGGAGCCCGCTGATGATCATCGATACCCATCTGCATCCGACCAATCTCGTCGACGAAGCCTGGCGTCATACGGGCGAGCCTTTCACCGGCGAGCGCCTGCTCAAGATGATGGACGGTCCGTACATCATCAACGGCAAGCCGCGCCGCATCGACATGGGCTTCATTCAGCCGCCGCCCGGCAATACCGGCTATCGCGACGGCAACCGGCGCGGCCGCGAAGGCATTCGCGATTACATGTCGTATATCGCCGAATTGACGCAGAAGTATCCCGACCGCTTCATCGGCAACTTCACGTACAACCCGCGCTGGGGTCCGGAAAACGGTGCAGCCGAACTCGAATTCCACGTGAAGGAATACGGCTTCAAGATGCTCAAGCTGCACGCGAACATGCACGGCTACCGTCCGGATCGCGCGCTCGACTGGCTGCGTCCGGCGATGAAGAAATGCGCGGAGCTGGGCGTCGTCGTGCTGATCCATACCGGCGACGGGCCGTACACCATTCCCACGCAGTTCTATCCGATCATCCGCGAGTTCCCGATGGTCAACTTCATCATCGGTCACTTCGGCATTCAGACCGGCGGCAACTACTCGTTCGAAGCCTTCTGGATGGCGATGGACACGCCCAACGTGTATTGCGAATCGGGCTGGTGCTATCAGTCGCGCATCGTCGAGTTCGCGCGCGAGTTGCCGCGCAACAAGATCGTGTTCGGCACGGACTCGCCGCCGAACGAGCCGGGCATGTGGCTGCGCGAGCTGGAGATGTTGTGCGGACCCGCGCCGCAAGGCATGGATCTCGACGAAGACGGGCTCGAAGACTACATGGGCAACAACATCGCGCGGCTGGTCGGCATCGAGCCAACGAAACCGCCGAAGGATCTTGCCGAAGCGGAGAAGCGGCTGAAGGCCACTTACGTGAAGAGCGACGACGACGTCGCGCAGCCTGCCTGACATCACAGGGGCGCGGTCGTCCACGCGCCCTCGCTTCTCTCACGACGGAGTTCACGATGGCCGATAACCTCTTGCGCGCCACGCAGGACTTTCATCGTTTCGCGGATATATACCGCGAGCGATATCCCGACGATGTGCTGACGCTTCGCGATTCCGTTTCCGCCGATCAGGACGTGACCGCGATCGTCGCGCAACTTGCCGCGCGCGGACAACATCCGATGCTCGTGTGCGAGCACGTCGACGGCATCTCGACGCATTTGGCGACCAACTTCTTCGCATCGCGTGAACGCATCGCCCGTTTGTTCGATACGAACGCGAGCGGCTTGTTCGACGCCTATCAGCAGCGCGCCAACGCGCCCATCGCGCCGGTTCATGTATCGAGCGGTCCCGTGCTCGATGAAGTCATCGAAGGCGATTGCGTCGATCTCGCGCAACTGCCGATGATCCGCCACTTCGACACCGATCGCGGTCCCTATGTGACAAATGCGGTGATCGTCGCGGAGGACCCGGTAACGGGCATCGCCAATCTCAGTTATCACCGTTCGATGCGTCACGCACGCAACGCGCTCGCGACGAGCCTGCATTCGCGCGGCCATGCGTGGCGCATGCTTCAAACCGCGAAGTCGCGCGGCGGCACGTTGAAGGTCGCGATGGTCATCGGCGCGCATCCCTTGTTCATGCTTGCCGCGGCGGCGCGCGTGCCCTTCGGCATGGACGAGCGCGCAATCGCGGGCGGACTCTTCGGCGCGCCGCTCGAACTGGTGCGCACCCCGCGTCATGGCATCGGCGTGCCGGCGGCGGCCGAGTTCGTGCTGGAAGGCACGATCGATCCGGATGAACACGCCGAAGAAGGCCCGTTCGGCGAGTTCACAGGCTACTCATCGGATCGTTCGACCAACAACGTATTGCGCGTCGACACGATGATGCGCCGCCGCGATGCGTGGCTCGTCGATGTCGTCGGCGGTCCGTATGCCGAGCATCTCACGCTCGCACGTCTGCCGCGCGAAGCCGAAATGAGCGAGAAGCTCAAGGCGCGTTTTCCTTCGGTGACAGCGCTGCACTATCCGAACTCGGGCACGCATTTTCATTGCTATGTCGCGCTCAATCAGACACGCGACGGCGAAGCGCGCCAGATCATGCTCGCGCTGCTCGGCTGGGATCCTTATCTCAAGCATGTCGTCGCGGTGGACAGCGATATCGACATCGGCGACGACTCGCAAGTGCTCTGGGCGATGGCCACGCATGCGCAGCCGCACGAAGACGTGTTCATCGTCGATGGCTTGCCGGGTAGTCCGCTCGATCCGTCTTCGTCGGCTAACGGCACGACATCGCGCATGGGCATCGATGCGACGCGCGGCGCAAAGTTCGACGGCATGCGCGCGCGCATCGGCGATGAAGCGATGCGGCGCGCGATGGACATCATCAAAGGAGCCGGACGATGAGCACGCGGCGCATCGCGGTGGGCATCAGCGGCGCGTCGGGCTTCGTGTATGGCGTGCGGCTGCTGCAATTGCTGCGCGCACTCGACATCGAAACGCATCTGACCGTATCGCGCAGCGCACTGCTGACGATGTCGCACGAAACGGACTACAAGCTCGCCGATGTCAGCGCGCTGGCGAGCGTCACGTATCGCTGCGACGACATGGCCGCCGCCATCTCTAGCGGCTCGTTTCGCACGCTGGGGATGATCGTCGCGCCCTGCTCGATGAAGACGCTCGCCGAAATTGCGAGCGGCCTTTCGTCGAGCCTGATCTCGCGCGCCGCCGATGTCACGTTGAAGGAACGCCGCCCGCTCGTGCTGCTCGCGCGCGAAACGCCTCTCACGCTGGCGCACCTGCGCAACATGGTCGCGGTCACGGAAATGGGCGGCATCGTCGCGCCGCCGGTGCCCGCGTTCTACGCGCGCCCGGCCTCGCTCGACGCGATGATCGATCACACGCTCGGCCGCGTGCTGGATCTGTTCGGACTCGATTGCGGCGCGGTCACGCGCTGGAAAGAACACGACGCATGACTCACTTCAAGGAGACAAGATGATGACGCATATCCACACGACGCATAACGCGTTCGAAAAAATTCCCGTCACGGTGCTGACGGGCTTTCTCGGCGCAGGCAAGACCACGTTGTTGAACTACATCCTGCGCGAGAAACACGGCCACAAGATCGCGGTAATCGAAAACGAGTTCGGCGAAGTCGGCATCGATGGCGGGCTCGTGCTCGAATCGACCGAAGAGATCTACGAGATGACCAACGGCTGCGTGTGCTGCGTCGGCGCGGTGCGCGAGGATCTCGTGCGCATCGTGCGCATGCTCGTCGACCGGCCGGAACGGCTCGATCACATCATCGTGGAGACGAGCGGGCTCGCCGATCCGTATCCGGTCGCGCAGACCTTCTTCATCGACGACCCGATCGCGCAACGCGTGACGCTCGACGCCGTCGTGACGATGGTCGATGCAAAGCACATCGCCGCGCATCTCGACGATCTCGTGCTCGACGGCCGCGACAACCAGGCGGTCGATCAGATCGTATGCGCGGATCGCATCGTCATCAATAAGGTGGACCTCGTGACGTCTGCGGAAATCGCATCGTTGAAAGAGCGGCTGCGCGGACTCAATGCGACGGCGGAGATCGTCGAATCGAGTTATGCGCAAATCGATCTGCGCAGGATTCTCGGCGTGGGCGCCAACGAGTTCGCGCAACAGCTCGTCGAAGCAGAGGAACATCACCATCACGATCATGAACATGAGCACGATCACGACGATCACCATCACGATGAAAGCGTGTCTTCCGTCGGTATCGAAGTGGACGCGGACATCGATCTCGATGCGCTGCAAACCTGGCTCGCCGAACTGCGCACAGCCGACGCGACGAAGCTCTTTCGCATGAAAGGCATCTTCGCGGTGAAGGGTCAGCCCTACCGCTACGTGCTGCAAGGGGTACACGACATCATCGAACTGAAAGCGGCGCAGGCGTGGGGCAGCGAGCCGCGTTCGAGCCGCATGGTGTTCATCGGACGCGAGCTGGATCGCGCCGCGCTGAACGAGCGCTTCCATGCCTGTCTCGCCGTGCCGGTCGCGGCCTGACGAGCGATGACGTCCGGCGCGCACAGCGACGCGCCGGCGGAAAACATAATCAGGAGACACGTGATGAACACCGAACACCACCCGGTCGACCGAGTCCTGCCCAAGCGGCAGATGATCACGCTCGGCTTGCAGCACATGCTGGTCGCGTATATCGGCGCGATCGCGGTTCCGTTGATCGTCGCATCGGCGTTGAAGTTGTCGCCGGCCGATACCACCGTGCTCATCAGCACGGCGTTGTTCTGCTCGGGTATCTCGACGGTGCTGCAGACCGTCGGCATCTGGAAGTTCGGTGTGCGCCTGCCGATTCTGCAAGGCGTCGCGTTCAGCAGCGTGGGACCGGTCATCGCGATCGGCCTGAGTCCGGGCGTCGGCTTCGCGGGCGTGTGCGGCGCGGTGATCGGCGCAGGTGTCTTCACGATGTTCGCCGCGCCCCTCGTCGGACGCTTGCGGCGCTTCTTTCCGCCGGTCGTCACGGGCTGCATCGTCACGGTGATCGGCTTGCAGCTTTTTCCCGTCGCGTATCAATGGGCAGGCGGCGGCGAGCATGCGCGGCAGCACTTCGGCGCACTGCCCTTTCTCTCCGTCGCACTGTTCGTCGCGCTCGTGATACTTGCCGTCAACCGCTTCGCCAATGCGTTCCTGCGCAATCTTTCCGTTCTGATCGGTCTCGTCGCAGGCAGCGTGCTCGCCTGCGCGCTCGGCATGGGCGACTTCGCCAACGTCGCGAACGCGCCGTGGTTCACCATGCCGCTGCCCTTTCACTTCGGCATGCCCGTGTTCTCCTTCGTGCCCGTCATGACGATGATCGTCGTGATGGTCGTGCAGATGGTCGAATCGATGGGCCTTTTCGTCGCGATCGGCGATATCGTCGAGAAGAACATCAGCGAGGACGACGCGGTGCGCGGCATGCGCGCCAACGGGCTCGCGAGCGCGATCGCGGGCATGTTCGCCGCGTTCCCGTTCATCGCGTTCATGGAGAACGTCGGGCTCGTCATTCTCACCGGCGTGCGCAGCCGCTGGGTCGTCGCGGTGAGCGGCGTGCTGATGTGCGTCGTCGCGCTCGTGCCGAAGATCGGCGCGGTGGTGGCGTCGACGCCATCGGCCGCGCTCGGCGGCGCGGGGATCGCGATGTTCGGCGTCGTGGTCGCGGCCGGCGTGCAGACGCTCGCGAAAGTGGACTTCGAGCGCAATCGATACAACGTGCTGATCGTCGGCTTCACGATCGCCACTGCGCTCATCCCCGTGATGGCGCCGCAGGTCTTCGGGAAGATGCCCGAGTGGACGCAGCCCTTCGTGCATAGCGGCGTCGTGCTCGCCTGCCTCGTATCGGTCGTGCTGAACGCCGTGCTCAACGGCGCGCATGAGGAAGACGTCGTGCCCGCGCACAACATGGTGCGCGAATGAACGCAACCACAGGATCCACGATGAACATGCAAGCCTTACTGATCAAGAATCCCGTCGCGGTGATGAGCGGATCGAAGGGCGGCGCCGCGCGTCCTGGCGCTGTCGATATCCGCATCCGCAATGGCGTGATCGACACCATCGCGCCCAATCTGGAAGCGCGCGCCGACGAGCGCGTCATCGATGCCAGTTCGTGCGTCGTGTATCCGGGATGGGTGAACACGCATCATCATCTGTTCCAGAACCTGCTGAAGGCGGTGCCGTCCGGCATCGATGCAGACTTGCAGGAATGGCTCGCCGCCGTGCCGTATCCGCGTCTCGCGCGCTTTACGCCCGAGCTCGCACGCGTCGCGGCGCGTCTCGGCATGGCCGAACTGCTGCTCTCGGGCGTGACGACCTGCGCGGATCATCACTATCTCTATCACGCGGACGGCACGACCGAAACGGGCGATCTTCTCTTCGACGAAGCCGCCTCGTTCGGCCTGCGCTTCGTGCTGTGCCGTGGCGGCGCGTTGCAGGCGGCGGGCGATCATCCCGGCTTCTCGAAGGTCGCGCTCAAGCCCGAGTCACTCGATCAGATGCTGGCCGATATCGAACGCCTGAAGGCGCGCTATCACGATGCGACGCCCGCATCGATGCGCCGCGTCGTGGTCGCACCGACGACGCCGACGTTCTCGCTGCCGCCCGCGCTGCTGCCCGAAATCGCGCGCGCGGCGCGGCGCATGGGTTTGCGCATGCATACGCATCTGTCGGAGACGCGGCGCTATGTCGACTTCTGCCGCGAGCGCTTCGACAAGCTGCCCGTCGAATTCGTCGCCGATCACGAATGGCTCGGACCGGACGTGTGGTTCGCGCATCTTGTGCATCTGGAAGCGAGCGAAATCGCCATGCTCGCCGAAACGGGCAGCGGCTGTTCTCATTGCCCCGTGAGCAATGCGCGGCTCGGCAGCGGCATCGCGCCCGCGCCGCGGATGGCCGCGGCAGGCGTGCCGATGTCGCTCGCGGTGGACGGCGTCGCATCGAACGAATCGGGCAGCATGACCAGCGAAGCGCACTTCGCGTGGCTCGTGCATCGTGCGGCGCAGGGCGCATCGGCGACCACCGTCGATGAGATCGTCCACTGGGGCAGCGCGGGCGGTGCGGGCGTGCTCGGTCTCGATGCGGTCGGCACGCTCGAAGCGGGCAAGGCCGCGGATCTCGTGCTGTACGACATCGACAATCCGCGCTTCTACGGCTTTCACGATCTCGCCGTTGCGCCGGTCACTGCGGGCGAACCCGCGCGCGTGCGCTACAACATCGTGAATGGCCGCGTCGTCGTCGATGACGGCGTTATTCCCGGTCTCGATCTCGACGCCCTTCGCCATCAGGCGGCGGAAGGCGTGAAGCTGTTGTTGGAGGATTGACGCATGCGACGCGTTCGTATCGGCATATTGACGCCATCGTCGAACACGGCGCTCGAACCGGTCACGTCGGCGATGCTGAGCGCATTGCCGAACGTGAGCGCGCACTTCGCGCGTTTTACGGTGACGGAGATCAGCCTCACGCAACACGCGCTCGGCCAGTTCGATGCGCACCGCATTCTCGACGCGGCGCGGCAACTCGCCGATGCCCGCGTGGACGTCATCGGCTGGAGCGGGACATCGGCGGGATGGCTCGGCTTCGAGCGCGACGAAGCGCTATGCGCTCAATTGACGGAAGCGCAGGGCATTCCCGCGACGACTTCCGTGCTTGCGCTGAACGAACTGCTCGCGAAGACGTGCGTGCGGCGTCTGGGGCTCGTCTCGCCGTATACCGACGACGTGCAGGAGCGCATCATGTGCAACTACGAGCGGCTGGGGATCGAATGCGTCGCGGAGCGTCATCTGGGCTTGAGCGAGAATTTCCGCTTCGCCGAAGTGCCCGATAAGGTGCTCGCCGAGATGATGCACGAAACCGCGTTCGCCCGCCCCGACGCGGTGACGACGTTCTGCACGAACCTGCATGCGGCGCATCTCGCGCGCTCGTTCGAAGCCGCGACGGACATTCCCGCCTACGACACGGTCGCGACCGTCGTGTGGAAGGCGCTGAGCATGCTCGACGTGGATACGTCCGCGCTTGGGGGCTGGGGAAGGATCTTTTCGATGAGGAAATGACCGTGGCAGGACAACGAAATCAACTGACAGCACCTGGCGTCCCCGTGCTTTTCTCCTCATGCTGCTGGCAATAACGACATTGCTGCGTCTCTAACCGCGCCTGTTCGGTGAATGAGCCTTGACTACGATCCACGTGATGGCACTCATGGTGCAGCCACTCGCCGAATCGCTGATAGCTTTCCATATTGCTACGCCGGTTAGGCGCGCAAAGGTAGTAGCCGAGCGGGCTCTCGAAGCGCTGCTCGAAAGGCTCAATCAGTTGTCCGCTCGTCAACGCGTCGCTCACCAGGCAACTGGGAACCAGCGCAACGCCTAACCCGGACACCGCAGCCTGGATAATCAAGCTGAAAAGATTGAAGCTGGGGCCGATGCGCGCGCTTTTGTGCTCGCCGGCATAAGCGATGAACCAGTCTTCCCAAGCCGACGGAATCTCGTTGTGCTGCAACAGCGTGCGGTCTTTCAGATCATAAAAGTTCTTGATGTTATGGCGGCGCACATAGCCAGGCGAGCAAACGACGCTCGTTTCTTTGCCGATCAGGTAAGTAGCCTCTGCAATTGCCCAGTCGCCATAGCCGTATTGGATCGACGCGTCGTGATCGGGTCCAGCATCCATGCTGTCGATCGTGTAATAGCGCACGAAGTTGATCGATATATCGGGGTTGAGCGACCTGAACGATTCCAGTCTGCAAAGCAGCCAGTTCGCCGCGAAGGTCGGCGCCACTGAAAGATTCAACAAATGAGTGTGCCTGGCGGTGGACATGACCTGCGTTGTCGCGCTCTCCAGCGTCTGAAGGGCGGACCGCACCTGTTTGAGGTAAACCTCTCCGATATGCGTCAGCGCCAGACCGTTTCGGGACCGGATGAATACCGGATGGCCAAGGTAGTTCTCAAGCTCGGCGATATGCCTGCTGATAGCGCTTTGCGTCACGAACAATTCTTTCGCGGCCTTCGAGAATGACATGTGCCGCGCGGAAACGATGAACGCGTTCAGTTCCGAAATAGTTGGACAGCGTCTGCGCATACGTATGAGTACAGCTCATGGGGGTAGAAATATTTGGCAGGAGCTACATTGAAAAATTGACAGACTGCGGTTTTCGTCGTGGTTACAGTCAGGGCATGGAGACAACTACAGCCGCGCCCTGCGGCACGCTCGATTATGCGACCAACCATTATCCGCAATGCAGCAATTCTCGACACTCGAAATCTCAAGCTGCAGTTTACTCATAGCATACTGATCTCGGACGGCACGATCCAGAAAATCGGTGGCGGTGACCTCTCTTGCGAAGGGGCGCTCGAAATAGACGCCAAAGGCATGACTCTGATGCCCGGTCTGATCGATTGTCACGTGCATGTGATGGCCTCTTCGTTCAACTTGGGCACGGTTGCGCGTCTGCCCAACGCACTGGCGCTGCTCCGCGCGCTGCCGATCATGAAGGGCATGCTCGACCGCGGCTTTACCTCGGTACGCGACGCCGGCGGTGCCGACTGGGCGCTGGCCGAAGCGGTGAGGACCCGTCAGATAGTGGGTCCGCGGATGTTCTGTGCTGGCAAAGCGTTGTCCCAGACGGGTGGTCACGGTGACTTTCGTGCCCGCAATGACATATTGGAAGACCCCTGCGCTTGCGCCTACAAGATCGGCAACATTGGCCGTATCGTGGATGGCGTCGATGCCTGCCGCCTTGCCGTGCGTGAGGAGATCCTGAAAGGCGCAGCGCAGATCAAGGTCATGGCCTCCGGCGGCGTGGCTTCGCCGAATGATCCCATCGACAACATGGGGTTTTCCGAGGCGGAGTTGCGTGCCATCGTGGAGGAAGCCAGCAACGCCAACACATACGTCATGGCCCACGCGTATACGCCGAGGGCGATAACACGCGCCATCCAATGCGGCGCGCGCACGATCGAGCACGGCAACCTGGTGGACGAGCCCACGGCGCGACTGATGAAGGAGAAAGGCGCCTATATGGTGCCGACGCTCATCACCTACGAGGGTCTGGCCAACGACGGCCCGAAGTACGGCCTTCCGCCTGAATCGGTGCGCAAGATCGCCAAGGTACGGACCAACGGCCTCGAGGCGCTGAAGGTGCTGGATAACGCAGGCGTAAAGATGGGTTATGGCTCGGACCTATTGGGCGAAACGCACTACCTGCAGTCCGATGAACTGCTATTGCGGGCCAAGGTTCTGGGCAGTCCCAAGACGATTCAGCAGGCGACGCTGATCGGTGCCGAGATCCTTAATCACCAGGGCCTGCTCGGCGAGATCGTCGAACAAGGCTATGCCGATCTGCTGCTGATCGACGGCAACCCGCTCGACGACATTGCGCTGCTGACCCAGCATGACACGGCTATCAAGCTGATCATGCAGGACGGCGTTATCCACAAGAACTGCCTCTGATTGGTCTCTTCTCCGTCCTCCTTCGGATCAGCTCATGCATACCGTATCGGAACGTCTGGAGCGGCTGCCGTTCAGCCGCTTTCATTTCAAACTTCTATTCATTGGCGGCCTGGGGCTCGCCTTTGAGGCGCTGGACGCGGGAATCATCGCCTTTATCTTGCCCTCCTTGCGCGCACAATGGCACTTGACCGGCGGCCAGGCGGGATGGATCGCGAGCAGTACCTATGTTGGTTTTCTGGTCGGCGCACTTCTGTCAGGTCTGATGGGCGACCGGTACGGCCGCAAGGTCGTCATGATGTGGGCGCTGGTGCTCTTTTGTGTTGCCACGTTCGCCAACGCCTTCGCGACCAATTTCCACGAGTTCTACATGCTGCGCATGATTGCGGGTGTGGGGATGGGTGCCGAGGGGGCCATTGTCGCACCGTATCTGGCCGAATTTGTCAGCAGCCGTTATCGCGGCCGCTTCACAGGAGCATTGGCGGGATTCTTCTCGTTCGGGTTCGTCTTATCCGCGTTACTGGGCTATCTGATCGTGCCGACGAGCGACGATGGCTGGCGTTATTTGATGGCTATTGCGGCCTTGCCCGTGGTGTTCCTGTTGTGGATGCGGCGCGCATTGATGGAATCGCCGCGCTGGCTAGAAGAGATGGGCCGCTTCGACGAAGCGGCGCGTATCTGCGATGCGATCGAGGTGCAGGTCGAAAAGGCGACTGGCCAGCCGTTGCCGGTGCCGGAGAGAGCACCCAATCGTGCGACGCCAGCGAACCCCGACGAACGCGGAAGTTTTTTTGGCCGACTGGCTCTGCTGTTCAAGCCGCATTACCTCACTACGACCATCGTAGTCTGGGTTTTCTGGATTACCGTCATTTTCTGCTATTACGCCTTCCTGGTCTGGATTCCGAGCCTGCTGGTGACCAAGGGCTTCGCCATTACCAAGAGCTTTTCGTTCACCATCCTGATCTATCTGGCGCAGATCCCGGGCTATTACTCAGCCGCCTATCTTAACGACAAGATTGGCCGAATGTACACCATCCTGGTCTACATGCTGGCGTCGTGTCTGGCCGCACTCGGACTGGCTTTTGCAAGTGGCGATGCGCATATCGTCCTCTACAGCATGCTGCTGTCCTTCGGCATGAACGGTGTGGTCGCCGGCCAGTACACCTATACCGCCGAGATCTATCCCACGTCTATCCGCGCCACGGGTATGGGCACCGCGTCGGCGCTGGCTCGCATCGGCTCGATCGCATCGCCGACGATCGTCGGGGCGGCCTACCCGGTGCTCGGCTTCGGTGGGGTGTTTGTGCTCATCACCACGGTGCTCTTCATCGGGGGGCTCGGCATTCTCTTCTTTGGCAAGAACACTCAAGGCATTACCTTGGAGGGCATCAACGAATGACACTAGAGCAAACACTGGAGCGGCTCGCGCAAGCCGCGCATGCGTTGGGGCGCGCCAAGGACGCCGAGGCGCGGTGGTCAGAGATCTCACGTGTAGCGGAATCCGTCCTGGGTTACAGCCTGTTGACGGGACTTGTCTATTGGAAGGAGCAGCGGCTGATGCGCCGTATCTTCTCAAGTGACGAAACCGTGAGTCCGCTGGGCGGCTTCAAGGCAACGGGAAAGGGACCCTGGTCAACGCGGGTGCTTGAGCAAGGGCTGCCCTACGTTGGAAGCGACGAGGCCGATATTCGGTCGGTGTTTTCCGAATCTGAAATGCTCATCGACCGCGGCCTGCATTCCGTACTCAATCTCCCCGTTTGTTGCGAGGGCAACGTGATCGGCTCGCTCAATCTATTGGATAGGCGACATGCGTACGATCATCTCGACGAGCGGGTGATGAACCTTTTCGCAGGTATTTGTGTGCCTACGTTTATGTTGGCGCACGAGGCCGAACGAGGGGCAGCGGCGGAACTGGATGCTTCTAAGCTGGACAGCGTTTAACGCCGATTCTTCTTTTGTTTCTATTTTCGCATTATCTATGCAGTACGACAATTCGTAGTGCAAACCAATCGCTAGACGCGGTTTCGAAGAAGAATTCACATCACAGGTTGAGGAGATTCAATGAAAAAGATATGTCTTGCAGCAGTATCGATATCGGCTGCAATGGGTAGCCATGCGCAGAACTCGGTGACGTTATACGGAACAGCGGACGACGGTATTACCTACACCAACAATCAAGGCGGACACAGCAATGTCCAGGCTTCAAACGGCGCACTTGGAAGCAGCAAATGGGGCTTCCAGATCAAGGAGGATCTCGGCGGCGGCTACAGCGCGCTCGCGCGTCTGGAGAACGGGTTCGACATCAACAGCGGAAAGCTGAACAACGGGGGCCGCCTGTTCGGGCGACAAGCTTACGTCGGCGTGGGATCTCCGTTCGGCACGGTGACAATGGGCCGTCAGTATGACCTCGTTCTGGATTCACTCATCGGTCTTTCCGCGTCAAGCCGGTTCGGCGGGATCCTCGCGGCACACGCGGCAGATGTCGACAACGTCTGGGGCAACTATTCGTTGAGCAACTCAATCAAATATGTCTCACCGATCTACGGTGGCCTGAAGGTTTCGGCGCTGTTCAGCTTTGGAGGCGTCCCCGGGGATTTCTCGAACGGGAAAAAAGAATCGGTCAGCATCAGCTATGCGGGCGACGCGTTGAGCGCGGCAGCCGTCTTCTCGCGCATCAACAATCCTGCCACGTCCATCTACGATGCAACGGCCGCTCCGGTCGCGGGAGGCGCCTTTGCTAACCCGATTTCCAATCCGACGTTCAGCGGCTACACGTCCGCACAAACCTTGCAGGTCGCGGGAGCCGGTATCAACTATCGGGTGGGACAAGCGCTCATCGGCTTTACTTATACGAACACTCGATTTGAGAACGTGGTTCGCACTTCGTCGACGCCATTTTCCGGAACCGCGACGTTCAACAATTTCGAGGTTCTCGCCACCTACAACCTGACGCCGGCTTTTATGTTGGGGACCTCATACGACTACACGAAGGCCGAGACCGCAAAGTACCTGCAGCTCAATGCGGGAACCTGGTACAGCCTGTCCAAGCGAACGCTGCTCTACGCGACGACTTCGTGGGAGCGCGCGACGGGCATCGACTCGACTGGCAATGCCGCGGTCGCCGCGCTGGCATTCCTGACGCCCTCCTCCTCGGCCAATCAGGTCGCTGTCCGAGCGGGTATTCGACATAACTTTTGATTCGGCGAAACTTGGCTGTGGCAGCTAAGTTGTAGTGTTCGCTTTGGGCCAAGTTGAAAATGTCCGCATTCGCCGCGCAAAACTAGCACCGAACCATTCGACTCACACTTGCGACCCAAAACCCCAGCTCGATCAGCGTCTTATCAACATCGAAAGAACCGCACTCGCAGCGCAAAGCCCCGCGACAATCGGAAAGATGATTGAAGTATGGCCGGTCGTATCGATGATGTGGCCGATAACCGGTTCGCCGACGCCCGCAAACATGTACGACATGGTGTTGAGCACGCCTGTCGCCGTGCCCGCGGCGCGGCGTCCGAAAAGGTCAGGACACAGAGCCCAGAACGAAGACGCGGGCCCAAAGACGAAGAAGCCGCACAGGAACAGAAGCGCGATCGCGAGCGTGCCGCCGTGCGGTACAAACATCATGAAGATGGCTGTCGCGCACGCCAGCACCATGTACGAGACGATCGCCATATAACGGCGGCCCTGGAACAGCACGTCGGAGATCCAGCTATTCGACAGCGAGCCGAGCGCCATGCCCACCGGTAACGCAACCGTGATCCACTTGGGGTCGATCACTGTCGATGAGGTCTTCCAGTCGATGCCGAGAAAGTGCACCGGCACCCAGACCACCAGCGCATACCGTGCTGCGTTTTGAAAGCCGATCGCGAGACCCGTGACGTAAAGCCTCCAGTTCTTCATCACCAGTGCATAACGCTGCGCGCTCGTCAGCTCGCCCTCTGATTCATCGGACGACGCGCCTTCATTCGATTGATCCGCTGCCGGCAGATCGCGAGCCTGGGGTCGCTCCGAAACGAAGAGCAACAGGACCAGCGCGCCGAGCAGCATCGACAACGGTGCAAGCCGGAAGATCCAGACCCAGCCGAGCTGCATCGTGCCAAGAATGATGACCGGGAAAATATAGGCAAGCACGGAAGAGAAACCGGAAAAGCCCACATAAACGCCATAGACAAAGCCGCGATGCTTATGGTCCCACCAGTTGGATAGCAGGCGGCTACCTGGCGCGAATCCCATCGACTGGAAATAGCCGTTGAGTCCCCACGCCAGCAGAAAGAACAGGAACGTATGGCCAAAACTGAATAGCCAGTTTGCCGCCAATGAAAGAATGGCCCCGGCGATCATCATCGTCTTGCCGCCCAGTTTGTCGCCCAGGTTGCCATTGATGAACTGCCCGCCCGCGTAGCACCAGAGCATGGTCGCACTGATCCAGCCGAGCTCGTACTTCGACAGGCCGTAATCATGCTGAATGCCGGCGACGGCGAAACCGAGCGTCTGCCGTCCGGTGTAATAGAACAGATAGCAAAAGGTCACGCCAATCAGGGCACGCCATTTGTACTGCGCGAAAGTCGTGGGCGTGTCGTGGGTCGTGTATCGCAAGACGTCAGGCGTATCAGAGGGCATGGGTGTCTCCATATGGCACGCGGTCTTTGCCGCGCTGGCCGTTGGTCGATATCAGGCGAGGTGGTTGAGTGCGAGATCGATCACGTCGAAGTTGCGCAGGCGCCGAGTGCCGTCGATGCCGCTGAGCTTGCGGTTGAAAATGAGGGGCACCTTCTGTTCGGACAGCCCGCCGTGAGAGCGCAGCGGCACGGTGAGCCCGGACAGGTCATGATTGGTGGCGGCGCTGCCGAGCGCCGTGAGCCGTTCGCCGAGCACCACGAGCTCGCCGATCCGGTCCGGCGGCAGTTCGAATCGCTCGCTCGCCTCGGCACGCGTCAACACCGCCTCGACGCCGTTGATTGCCGCGATAAAGGCCATCACATCGCGTTGCCGCGCTTCGTCGTCGCCTTCGTGCAGATAGACGGTGGCGTAGGATCCGAGCGCGCCGTGATGGACGACATACGGATCGGTGATCGGCAAGATCACACGCGTGCTCTGCGCGCCGTATCGCGCATCGAGGGCGTCCTGCAGGTACACGACATTGGGTCGGCCGATAGCATCGGTCTTCGCGTTCATGCCGTGATCGGCGGTGAGCGCCAGCACGGCGCCCTCGTCGTGCAGACGCTGCAGATAACCGTCCATCATCGCGTAGAAGGCGTTTGCCTCGGGTGTGCCGGGCGCGTGCTTGTGCTGCACGTAATCGGTCGTGGACAGGTACATCAGGTCCGGGCGCTCTTCGCGCAGAATCGACAGGCCGGCGGCGAACACGAACTCCGACAACTCCGCGCTGTACACGGACGGCACAGGCATGCCGACCCGCGCGAGGATGTTGTCGATGCCGTGCTCCCGACGCGTCACCTGATCTGCTTTCTCGGCGGAAAAGCAGATGCCCTCCAGCCGATGACCGAGCAGGCCCCGCAGCTTGTCCTTTGCGGTCACGACGGCGACGCGTCCCCCCGCCCTCGCCATCTCGGCGAGAATGGTCGGCGCGCGCAGGTACTTGGCGTCGTTCATCAGGACTTCTGACTGAGTCTCCTTGTCGAAAAAGAAGTTGCCGCAAATGCCATGAACCGATGGCGGCGCGCCCGTGACGATCGACAGATTATTGGGGTTGGTGAACGACGGCACGACGCAGTCGCCCGCCAGCACCGTGCCCGTCGATTGCAGGCTGGCCAGAAACGAAACCTTGCCGGCGAGGATCGCCTGATTGATGTACTCCTGCTCGCAACCGTCGACGCACACGACGATCGTCGGCGCGGAAGGCCATTGATAAGTCCGGGAATTGACGTTGATTTGCCGGGTCATGGGAACACCTTTTCGATCGAGTGAGGGGAGTGACGTCAGCGTATGATGATCAATCCGCTCACACAATCGACAAAATATCCCACTGCCCGTTAAATAAACTCACATATGCGATCGAAGCTTCCACCCCTTAACGCACTGCGCGTGTTCGAAGTCGCCGCGCGTGCGGGCAGTTATTCCGCCGCTGCACGCGAGCTGAACCTGACGCACGGCGCGGTGAGCCGTCATATCGCGATTCTTGAAGACTGGCTGGGCCAACCGCTATTCGTTCGTGCCGGGCAAAGCATGGTCGCGTCGGGGCATGCGCGCGCGTTTGCCCGCGAAATCAGCGCGGCCTTCGACCATATCGCGGACGCGGCGGAGCGCTACGGCAAGAGCCAGCATCGCAAGGTGATTCGAATCAGCGCGGCGGCGACCGTCGCGATGCGCTGGCTGATCCCTCGCCTGCCGTTGTTCACCGCGATCCACCCGGATGTCGACGTGCGTGTCTCGACGACGCTGACGACCGATTCCGCGCTGCGCGGCAGCTTCGATCTGGCGATTCGTCGCGAAGTCCCCGTCGAGGGGCAATTTCAGGCGTGGCCGTTATTCGAGGAGCGCAACACGGTCATCGCGAGCTCGGCGCTGATCGCGCGAACGGGGATATCGTCGGTTGAACAGCTCGGCGCCGAAACGTGGCTTACCACGGAATCGCGTCCGGGGGATTGGGAAGGATGGACCGAAGCCGTGGGTCATCCCACGCTTCGGGCCAGTCGCACGTTGAGATTCGATCACTTCTTCGTGACCTTGCAAGCCGTGGCAGACGGCCTCGGCTTTGGTATCGGGCCGTTTCCCACGCTAGAGGCCGATTGCGCTTCAGGCCGTCTGCAGAAGCCGTTTCCCGATCTGACTTCCAGGGGAGCGACTTACCATGCGTTGGTCCCGCTCGATGCGGATAAGCCCGTGCACATGAGAGATTTCGTCGACTGGCTGACGGCAAGTGGCGAGAGCGACCCCGCTGCCAGATGATGGATGGTCTCTCGGTTATACGCGCGTGAACGTGTTCGCTCTACGCTTTTTTCATCGAGCGCGGCGCGAACAGAATCAGCGTGATCGCGCCGAGCAGGACGACGGCCGTGACGAGGTACAGACCGGACGTGAGCGAACCCGTCACCGTCTTGAGCCAGCCCATCGCGAACGGGCTGGCGAAGCCGCCGATCAGCCCCAGACTGTTGATGAACGCGATCGCTACGGCCGCCGAAGGGGTGCCGGCGAAATAGTCCGTCGCGATCGACCAGAAGAGCGGCATCGTCGCGAAAATTCCGGTTGCGGCGACGGTCAACAGCGCGAGCGTCATCGCCACGTTCGTGGGGATATACGGCAAGAGCCCGAGCGCCACGGCACCGGCGATCGCCGCGAGCGAGGTGTGCAGGCGCCGCTCCATCGTCCGGTCGGAACGGCGGCACAGCCAGACCATGCCCGCCGCGCTCAGGCCATAAGGAATCGCCGAATACCAGCCGATGCTCGCGAGGTTCGTGACGCCGCTCGACTTGAGCAGCGTGGGCAGCCAGAAGCTCACGGCATACGTGCCGCAGATGAACGCGAAGTACGCGAACGCCAGGGCGTAGAGACGCGGGCTCGTCATGGCCGTGCGCAGGCCGGAATCCGCGCGGGCCGAGTTTCGCTGCGACTCCGCCGCGAGCGCGGCGCTCAGGCGGTCGCGCTCAGCGGACGTGAGCCATTTCGCCTTGGCCGCACTGTCGTCGAGATACGCGATCGCGACGAAACCGAGCAGCACCGCCGGCGCCGCCTCGATGATGTAGAGCCATTGCCAGCCCTGCATACCGAAGCCACTGAGACTCGACATCGCCCAGCCGGAAACGGGGCCGCCGAAAAGGCCCGCAATCGGAATGCCGGTCATGAAGATGCCGAGCATGTGACCACGCCGCGACTCGGGAAACCAGCAGCCGAGGTAGTACACGACGCCCGGAAAGAAGCCGGCCTCGAATACGCCGAGCAGGAAGCGCAACACGTAGAAGCCGGTCGGCGTCGAGACGTGTGCCATCAGGCATCCCACCACGCCCCAGCAGATCATGATGCGCGCGATGGTCCGCTTCGCCCCGATGCGTTCGAGAATCATGTTGCTTGGCACTTCGAATAAAAAGTAGCCGATGAAGAAAATGCCCGCGCCGAGCCCGTACACGGTGTCGCTGAACCCAAGGGCGTCCTGCATCTGCAGCTTGGCGAAACCCACGTTGATGCGGTCCAGATACGCCACCACATAACAGATGAAGAGCAGCGGAATCAGCCGCCACGCTACTTTGCGGTACAGCTTTGCATCCGAATGCGTGTCCGCCTCGCCGAGCGTCAGATTGCTTGCGAGCGGCTGGATCTTGTCGTACATGTTGCCTCCGTATATATCGTGCGCCGCGTTTCAAACCGACCAGACTTCATGCAGCACGCGAAGCCAGTTCTCGCCCAGCACCTTCTCGATGACGCTTTCCTTCATGCCCGCCTTCTGCATGGCCGCCGTCAGATTGGGAAACTCGCCGATGGTCCGAATGCCGAGCGGATTCAGCACCGTGCCGAAATCCGTGAGCCTGCGGTATGCGCCCTTGTCGTGACTGATCCAGTCGTAAAAGCCCTTGTCGTAGCCTTGCGTGAAATCCGTGCCGATGCCCACCGCGTCTTCGCCCACCACATCGATCACGTATTGAATGGCCTCGACATAGTCTTCCACCGTCGAATTCGGTCCGTTCTTGAGGAACGGCGAAAACATGGTCACGCCGACGAACCCGCCGCGATCCACGATGAAGCGCAGTTCCTCGTCGGATTTGTTGCGCGGATGCTCCTTCAGCCCCGACGGCAGACAGTGCGAATAGCACACCGGTTTGGTCGAAGCGAGAATCGCCTCGCGCGATGTATTCGGCCCAACGTGCGAAAGATCGACGAGCATGCCGACACGATTCATCTCCGCCACGATCTCGCGTCCGAAGCCCGACAGCCCGCCGTCGCGCTCGTAGCATCCCGTGCCGATAAGATTCTGCGTGTTATAGGCGACCTGCGAAATGCCGACGCCGAGTTCCTTGAAAAGCCCGACATACTCGATGCGGTCCTCGAACGCGTGGCTGTTCTGAAAACCGAGAATGATCGCGGTTTTCCCCGCCTGTTTCGCCGCGCGAATGTCGTCGACACTGCGCGCGAGCGTCGCGAGTTCGCGGTTGGCCGCGACCAGCCGCTTCATCTCGATGATGTTATCCACGGTTCCGAGAAAGTCTTCCCAGATGGAAACCGTGCAGTTCGCGGCGGTCAGCCCGCCGCGCTGCATATCCTCGAAAATCGACTGGTCCCATTTCGAAACGATCAGTCCGTCCATCACGATGCATCGGTCATGCAGAGTCATTTCTCCCCCAAGTTTTCGCCAGTTCGTCACGATTGAGAGAAATGTAGGCGCTACAATTACATAGGTCTATACGTATCGAATACCTAGGTAACCGTCACCGGAAAGCGCGCATTCATATGAACGTTCCTTCTTCCGCTCTCGACTATCGGGAGGTGTTTCTCAAGTTGCCGACGGCGGTCATCGTCGCGCGCGAACGCGTGATGGTCGATTGCAACGACCGTGCGCTGGCGCTGTTCCGGGCCGCGCGCGAGGACATCGTGGATCAGTCGTTCGCGGTGCTGTATCCCGAACAGAAAGACTTCGCCAGCACCGGCCGGCGCATCGCGCCGCTGATCGCGAAACGCGCCGTGTTCAGCGATGACCGCATCATGCGGCGGATCGACGGGAGTCATTTCTGGGTGACCGTGTGCGGCTTCGGCTTCAATCAGAAGCGCCCGTACGAACTCGCGCTCTGGACCTTCACCGACCTCTCGCAGAATGAAAAGCACACGGACGTTGCGCGCTTGCTCACGGAGCGCGAGCGCGATGTCGCGGCGCTAGTCGTGCATGGCATGACGAGCAAGGAGATAGGCCGCGAACTGGATATCAGCCCGCGCACGGTGGATATCCATCGCGCGAGCCTCTTGCGCAAGTATGAAGTCAGGACCACCGCGGATCTCATCAAGCAGATTCTGGCTTGATCTTCGCGATGGCCTGGGTCGTGACGCTGCGGGTGCGCTTCATGGCGCGCATGCAACCCGCATCAACCGAGTAGCGGCGCCTTGCGCTTGCCCGCGCCTTGTTCATACGCATAGGCCAAGCCGAGCAAAGCCGCTTCATCCCACTGGCGGCCTACGAAGATGAGCCCGAACGGCGAGCCCGACGCGTAGTAACCCGCCGGCACCGCGATGCCCGGCAGACCCGCGATGTTGATCTCTCCCACCGTGGTCTCCTGAATGGTGTCTTTCCCGTGCAAGGGCGGAAGCTCGCAGCGCATCTGCGGAAAGACAAGGGCATCGAGCTTTTGCTCGTCGAACACTTTTTCGAAGATGCGCAGATAACGCGCCTTCAGATCGACGAATTCGGGCATCTCCGGCGGCAGCGACGGATTCTCCAGCGCGGCCTTGAAATCCGCCAGGTTATGCATGTAGTTCAACACGCCGTCCGGCCCGAACGCGTCTTCGTCCTGCGTAGCCTTCGCGAACTCCGCGAAAGTCTTTAGCGCCGCGCCCTTGCCGAGCCGTTCGAGGTACTTCTCGACATCGTAAGGAATGGATTCGAGACCGCGCGCATCGAAATTGCCAAGCGGCGCAGTCGTCTTGCGCAGATCGGCAAAGCCCGAGCCTTGAAACGGATCGTCGATGAGCGTCGCGCCAAGCGATACGAGTTCCCCTTTCACGCGCTCATACAACGTGGCCGCTTCGTCGGAAAGCGGCTGTTTACGCCATCCGGGGCCATACAGACCGATGCGTTTGCCTTGCAGCACGTTGCCGTCCAGCGCGGCCGCATAGCCGCCTTCCGGCTGCCGGCCGACGCTCGCGAGCGTCTTCGGGTCTTCGCTCGTGTAGCCGGCGAGCACGTCGAGACACAGCGCGGCATCTCGCACGTTGCGGGCGATCGGCCCGACGACATCGCGGTTGCCGGACAACGGCACCACGCCCGCGTTCGGCACCAATCCGATGGTCGGCTTGATGCCCACGAGGTCCTGCGCCGATGCGGGATTCTGGATCGAGCCGCCGGTTTCTTCGGCGAGTCCGAGCACCGCCATGCCCGATGCCACCGCCGCAGCCGTGCCCGCGCTGCTGCCGCCCGGCACGCGGTCGCGCATCGCGACATTGATCGTGGGGCCCGCCCAGCTATCGTTGGCATGCGATCCGGTGTGGCTCAGGATCGGAACGTTCGTCTTGCCGAGCAGCACCGCGCCCGCACGGCGCATGCGCGCCACGACCGGCGCATCGCGCTCGGGCATCAGATCGATGCCGCCCGTCTTGCTATACAGCTTCGACCATCCCGCGGTGGTCGGGAAGCCGACCATGTCCATCGGGTCCTTGATGACGACCGGCACGCCCGCGAGCGGCCCCAGTGCTTCACCGGCCGCGCGCCGTTCGTCGATCCTGCGCGCATCGTCGATGGCCGCCGGATTCAGGAAGATCAGCGCGTTGTAGGTGCCGTTATGGCGCTCGATCCAGTCGAAGCAGGCACGCGCCAGTTGTTCGGCCGTGAACCTGCCGCTCCGGAATCCGTCCTGCACGCCCTCGACCGTGAGGTTGACGAGATCGATGTCGCTCGCACTGCGTGTTTCCATTCGATGCCCCCGTTGAGTTGATCCGTGCCTCAGAGTTGTACGCCGCGCGTGAGCGCACCATCGACGACGATGTTCGCGCCGCTCACGAAGCTCGCCGCCGGGCTCGCGACGAACGCCACCGCATTCGCGATCTCCTGCGGCTTGGCCATGCGCCCGGTCGGGTTCAGCGCCAGCGCCCGTTCGAACAGCGCCGGATCGTTGTGCTCGATCCAGTCCCACACGCCGCCTTCGAAATACACATTGCCGGGCGAAACCGTGTTTGCGCGAATTCCCTTCGATGCCAGCTGATTCGCGAGCCCCTGCATGTAATGCACGAGCGCGGCCTTGAAGACGCCATACGGTCCGGCGGCGAAGTCGATCTCGCGTGCCGACACACTCGAAATCGCGACGATCGACGCAGCCTTGCTGGCGGTCAGATACGGCATGGCGGCATCGACGAGATTGACCGTGCCGAGCAGATCGGTTTCGAACTCCTTGCGCCAGGATTCGATGTCGTTGCCGATGGCAAGCGCGCTCACGTTGGCCACGACGATATCCAGCCCGCCCCACTCCGCACCGACGCGCTCGACCCACGCCTTCAGCGCGGCGCCATCCGACACATCGACCGCCGCGCCCGACGCCCGCGCGCCGCTCAGTTCGGACAGCGCGCTCGCAGTCGCCGCGACGCTGGCTTCATCGCGTGCGCAAATGGCCACGTCAGCGCCCTCGGAGGCCAGCGTCCGCGCAATCGCGAGACCGATGCCTTTGGTCCCGCCGGTGACGATCGCCTTCAAGCCCTTCAGTTCCAGGTCCAAGTTCGTCGCTCCTTTGTGTGTCGATGAAAATGACGGCACGACGCGCTCATTCCCGGTCGCGCCCGTCCTCCGTTCCCAGCCCGCGCGCAATCTGCAGGACTTCGCCTGCCTGAATGACGGAGTGGCAGATATCGTCGATGGTCACGCGCTTTTCCATCGCCTGCGCGCGCAGCATGTCGTACGCTTCGCGCTCGCTCACGCGATGCATGGTCATCAAGATGTTCTTGGCTTCGCGCAGATGCCGGCTGTCGAGCAGTTTCTGCTCGAGCCTCGCGATGCGCTGCGTATGCTGACGCGCGCGCCTCGCGTGATAGAGCGCCATCACCACGGTGGACAGCAGCCCGGAGGCGCGAATCGGCGTCGTGACGATGCCGTCCGATCCCATCTTGATGGCCTGATCGATGAACGTCGGATTCTCGTAGGCCACCACGCAGATGACGGGCGGCCCATCCGGCCCGCTCCACTCGCCTTTCGGGGCGCGCTCTTCGGGCAGCAACGCGCGAAACACCAGATCGGTGTTCTCAGGGAGGGTGTCCGTGGGCGGCCAGCATCGCTCGACCTGAAAGCCCATGCGCCTCAGATGGTTCGTGAGCGTCAGCCCGTCATCGTCGTCCGGATGAAAAACCACGACGCGTGCATTGCGCTCGAGAATCGAACCCGTCAGGCTTCGCTGGCCTCTGTCTGTTCGCGCGCTCACGTCAATACTCTCGCGTGCTCAGCTTCGTGACCCAGTCCCCGAGCGTCTGACGCGTCATGTACGGGTCGGGGCCGACGGCGAACTTGGATTCGCGCAGGACGGTGAACTGGCCGTCGGCATTCGCGCGGCCGATACGCGGATAGAGCGCCATGTGATGATTGACCGGATCGATGCGCACCCGGCCCTGCGGCGCGGCATATTCCGAGCCGAGCAGATGCGGCATGATGGCGCCGATCTCGTCGGAGCCCGAGCGCGCGTAGGCTTCGGCGAACATGTGCATTTGATAGTACGCAGCCTCCCAGTTCATGTCCGTCGGGGTATCCGAGCCGTAGCGCGACTGATGATGCGCCACCGCGCGGTGATTCTCTGCCGTGTCGATGCTCTGAAAATAAGGCGCCGCCGTGATGTGCCCTGCCGCGATGCCAGGCTGCATCGCGTGGATTTCCGTCTCCGATGTATTGAGGCTGCCGATGGGCATGCGCGACGGATCGAAGTCCGCGTGCGCGTAGGCATCGTAAAGATAGGGCACGGTCGCACCGATAACCGTGCTGAAGATCCAGTCCGGCGACTTGCGCCGGATGTCCGCGACGACCTGCTCGAACTGCTCGCGCGTGGCGTCGAGCGAGAGATAGCGTTCGCCGAGGATCGCGCCTTCGGGATGCTGAAGCAGCAACTCCTGCATCGTGCGGTTGCATTCGTACGGATAGACATAGCTCGAACCGACGAAATACACGCGCGCGCCGAACGTTTCCGTCATGAAGTCCGCGAGTTGCACGCCGTTCTGATTGGGCGACGCGCCGCTGTAGATGATGTTGTCCGAATACTCGAAGCCCTCGTACATCTGCGCATAGATCAGCAGACGGTTGTGCTTTTCGACGACGGGCAGCATCGCCTTGCGGCTCGTCGATGTGTAGCCGCCAAAAATCGTGTTGACGCCGTCCTTCACGATCAGCCGCTCGGCGAGTTCGCGGAACGCAGCCGGATCGGACTCTGGATCGTAGTGAATCGCGACGAGTTCGCGCCCGCCGATGCCGCCGCGCGCATTGATCTCCTCGACGGCGAGGCGCGCACCGCGCCATTGCGACTGCTCGAGTAGAGCGGTCGAGCCGCTCGTCGAACACAGCAGACCCACTCGGATGGGATCGGATAAAGCCATTTCGTGACACGCTCTCGAATGCGCGCGGAACGGCCGCCCCGCGCGTGATGCCAACTGCTCTGGATTCGTCTGACCGACGCGTTATTTGAGGTAGTGCTTGGCGACCATCGCGCCAACCGTGTATTTTGGATCGACAAAATTGCCCAGTCGAACCTTGCCGACCTGACTCAGCATCATGTACGCGTCCCACTTGTCGAAGCCGTATTCCGCGGCCATCCACAACACCAGCTCACGGTACGCGATGCGCGTCGCGTCTTCCAGCGGGCGCGCGCTGCCGATGCTCATCAGCGCATCTTCGTTTTCGAGCCGGGGCCAGTCGATCTGCCACTTCTTGATGAGATCGACGCGCACGGTCGTCGTGCTCTGATATTCGACGGCCGTGCCGCAGACTTCGCCGTCGCCCTGGCACGCGTGCGCATCGCCGATGAAGAGCCGCCCGCCCGGCGAGCGCACCGGCAAGTACGTGATGCTGCCCGGCCCCATGTCGGGCACGTCCATGTTGCCGCCGTGATTGTCGGGCGTGAGCGAATTGATGGAATCGATCTCGGGCGAAAGACTCAGCGTGCCGATATGCGGCTTGTAGGGCAGCGTGTTGCGTTTGCTCCAGTACACGTTCTCTTCGTCGATCTTGATCTTGCGCACCACTTCCGGCAGCGGCTCGTTCAAAAGCGCGGTGTAGTCCGTGCCCGTCAGTCCGCCGAAGTTCGGAATCATGCAGCAGAAGCCGTGCGGGTCGTCGCCGCGCGGCGCCATCTTTTCGATGTACACGGCGACCACGTCGCCCTTCTCCGCGCCTTCGATCATGATCGGCCCGTTCTGCGGATTGAGGAACGGCACCTGCAGCACTTCCGACGGCTTGTCCGTCTCCTCCTTGATCTTGCCTTCGAACGCATCGCGCGTTTCCACCACGACGCGATCGCCGGGCTTCACGTGCAGGACCGGTTGCGAGTACGGCCCGATCGTGTAGTGATAGGTCTTCTGCATTTCCTCGGTCAGGTGATGCTCCACCGGCTCACGATCGGCGCCCACGCCACGCTTCATCATGATCGAGTCTTCAAGCCATTTCATGCTTCGTCTCCGTCACAGTGCCAGATACTGGCGAATCAAGTCTTCCTCCGCGAGCTGCGCGGGGCTCAGCGTATCGACGATGCGGCCCTTGTCCATCACGCAGCAGCGCGTCGCGATGCGTTCGACCATCCCCATGTCCTGCTCGACCAGCACCACGCCGATGCCCGTTTCGCGCGCAATCTGCTGAAGCGTCTCGCCGATCAGATCGACGATCGATGGCTGAATGCCTTCGGACGGCTCATCGAGCAACACCACCTTCGGCGAGCTGATCAGCGCCCGCGCGATTGCAAGCTGCTGCTGTTCGCCGCCGCTCATGGTTCCCGCTTTCTGCTGATAGCGTTGCTTCAAGATCGGAAAGTAGCCGACCACCTTGTCCTTCATCTGCGCCGCCTGCGCGCGATTCGCCTGCGCGCCGACCTGCAGGTTTTCCGCAACCGTCAATGCGCCGAAGATCTCGCGGCCTTGCGGCACGTAGCCCATGCCCTTCTGCGCGCGAACATACGGCTTTTCGTGGCCGATGGATTCGCCATCGAGTTCGATGCTCCCCGCATCGAGACCGATCAGACCGATCAACGCGCGCATGAGCGTCGTCTTGCCGACGCCGTTGCGCCCGATCAGCGCCAGTACTTCTCCCTGCCCGACGCTCAGCGAAACGCCGTTAAGCACGCGTCCGCCGCCGTACCCCGCTTCCACGCCCGACACCTGAAGCAACGCGCTCATTTCTTCTTCCCCAGATAGACTTCCGCGACATCGTCGCGTGCGAGGATCTCGTCGAGCGGACCATCGGCGAGCAGGCTTCCTCCGTGCAACACCGTCACGCGCGACGCGATCTGCTTGACGAAGGTCATGTCGTGTTCGACCACCATCATCGTCAGACCCGCGGCCGACAGACGCTTGATGAGCTCGCCGGTCGCATGCGTTTCCTCCACGGACATGCCGGCGACGGGTTCATCGAGAAACAGCAGCTTCGGGCGCAGCGACACCGCCATCGCGATTTCGAGCCATTGCTTCTTGCCGTGCGAGAGATTGCGCGCGAGCACATGCTCCTCGTCTTCCAGCATGAAGCGCTGCAACAGTTCATCGAGGCTTTCGGGCCGGTCGTCCTTCGCGCGATGCAGCGACAACTGCAAATGCTGGCGCACGCTCAGATCCGGGAACACGCCGGGAATCTGGAACTTGATGCTCATGCCCATGCGGATGCGTTCGTGCGGCAGCACATGACTCATGTCCTGGCCGAGAAACATCACGCTGCCTTCCGACGGCCGATGTTCTCCCGTGATGAGCTTGAAGAACGTGCTCTTGCCCGCGCCGTTCGGCCCGATCACGCAGCGGATCTCGCCGGCATCGATGCTGAAATCGATGCCGTTGATGACGTGCGCGCCGCCGAAGTGCTTCTTGAGTCCGCGCGTTTCAAGCAGCGTGGTCATGACTTGCCCTCCTCGCGTTTGAGACATGCGCCGCCGCGATGCGCGCCCTGACCCGCGCGGCCCTGCAGGCGCCGCAATTGCCGCGTGACGAACGGCAGCAGACCTTCTGGCGCCGCCAGCACGACGATCAACAGGATCGCGCCGAGCAGGATAAGCGCGTACTGGCTGCCGTACACCGCGAGATTCTGCGAAAGCCACACGAGCAGCGCGGTGCCGAGGATGGTCCCGCCGATGCTCTTCCTGCCCGACGTCGCCACCCAGATGACGGGCATGGCGGCGGAGGTCAGGCCCATCGTCGAGGGCGTGATGTAGGAGCCCCAGATCGTGTACAGCGCGCCCGACAATCCGCCGAGCGTGCAACCGAGCACGAAGACGAGAAGCTGATGCCGCCGGATATCGACGCCCAGCATCTCGGCGCGTTGCGGATTCTCGCGAATGGCGATGAGCGTGAGG
This sequence comes from Caballeronia sp. PC1, assembly GCF_021353155.1. NCBI lineage: Bacteria > Pseudomonadati > Pseudomonadota > Betaproteobacteria > Burkholderiales > Burkholderiaceae > Caballeronia > Caballeronia sp. PC1. The sequence continues at coordinate 1,597,712 of NZ_JAJUBH010000003.1, read as the reverse complement.
CCGAACGTGCCGTCGAGCAGCTTGCGCATCGCCGCATAGACGACGATCAAGAGGATCAGCACGAGGTAGTAGAAGCTCGCGTTCTCCAGCGTGAGCGGTCCGCCCGGCCAGGGAATCGTCAGCGGCGGCATGCCGCCCATGCCGTTGTAGCCGTTCAGGCGCGCTTCGCCGATCGCCCATTGCGGACCGGCCGTCTGCGACATGAACGTTTCGAGCACGAGCGTCACGGACAACGTGACGATGCCGATGAACACGCCCTTGATGCGGCCATAGAAGATCATGTAGCCGATCAGCGCCGCCGCGACGAGGCTCACCACCAGCCCCGCGCCGAGACCGAGCCAGGAATCGAACCAGGCATCGCCATAGTTGAGCGTGAAGATGCCATAGCTGTAGCCGGCCAGTCCGAAGAAGGCGGTCTGCCCGAAGGACAGGATGCCGCCGTAGCCCCACATCGCGGCGAGGCCAACGGCGCCGAACGCCCATAACAGGCAGTACGCGAGATTGCCGCTCGTGGTGGCGTCCACGACGAGCGGAAGCACGAGCGCCACGAGCCAGGGCACGTACTGCGCCGCGCGAGAGGTGACGCTCGCCGGAGAGTGCTGCGAAGGCGCTTTCGTTTGCTTCACGTTGGCCTCCTAGCGCGCACGGGAAAAGAGATTGCCGAGCCCTTGCGGCATCAGCCGGATCACGACGATGACCGTGACCAGCAAGCCGATCTGCCCGAACAACTGGCCGTACGACGCCGTGAGCGCAGTCTGGATGACGGCGAGCACCGCCGCAGCGGGCGTCGTTCCCGCGATGACGTTCGCGCCGCCGACGACCACCGACACGAACGCCTGCACGATGAAGTTGCTGCCCATCGTCGGCACGGCGGTCATGGTCGGCGCATAGAGCGCGCCGGTCAGCCCCGCGAGCCCCGCGCCGAGCGCGAAGGTCAGCGTGTAGAGCCGGTCCGTGCGCAGGCCGAGACATTGCGCGATGTTGGCGTTCTGGATCGTCGCGCGGGCGCAGACCCCGTAATTCGTCTTGAAGAACAGCAGATAAAGCGCGAACAGAATGGCCAGCGCGATGCCTGGCAGCACGGCGCGATACGTCGAAAACGAATAGTCGCCGAGCGAGAACGACCCGAACGGCGTGCCGATGCCTTCTATCGACGGTCCCGCGACGAGCAGCATGGTCTGTTGCACGATGAGGCTGATCGCCCACGTCGCCACGACGGAATCGAACAAGCGGTCGTACAGGTGACGAATGACGAGCCGTTCGATCACCACGCCCGCGAGCGCCGCCGCGAGCGCGCCGAGCAGCATGGCGAGAGGCAGCGGCAAGCCGCGCTTGGCCGCGATGATCGTCACGTATGCGCCGCACATGATGAACTCGCCGTGCGCGAGATTGATGACGCCCATCATGCCGAAGATCACCGCGAGACCGAGCGCCGCGAGGACCAGATAGGCGAAGCTGTCGCCGAACTGATAGACGAGCGAATAGAGAACCGAAAAGGTCGCCATGCATGCTCCACGTTCAAAAGGCTGACGCGCGCTCGCCCTGTCAGCGAGCGCGCGACGCCCGGATCAGGACTTCTTGGGCAGGTTCGACGGCGTGTACTGGCGATGATCCGGCTTGTTGGGCAGATCGCAGCCCACCTTGCCGAGCCAGTACGGCTGGACGTCGTCCCAGACCTTCGGAATATCGACCGAGTGATCGTCCTTCACATGCACGAGGTAAATGGTGTGGCTCGCGTGATGGCTCTTCGGATCGATACAGACCTTGCCTTGCGCGCCTTCCGTGCAGATGCCGGTTTCGAGCGCCTTGCGCACCGCATCCTGATTGGTCGTCTTGGCTTTTTCGACGGCGGCCTTGTAGAGATAGATGGCGTCGTACGCGTTCGCCGCTTCCTGATTGATGTACGGCTCGTTCGGGAACTTCGCGTGGAAGCGCTTCTTGAAGTCGTTGCTGGCAGGCGTGTCGACCTCTTCCACGTAGTTCGCCGTCACGTACATGTCCTTTAGCGCAGGCGGTTTGAAGCGCTTGTGTTCATACGCCTGACCGACGTTCACCGAACTCGCCATCGGCAGATTCAGATGGGCCGACGCCTGCTGCTCGTAGTACGACGCCTGGTTCGCGCCGACCAGCAGCGTCACCACGAAGTCGGGCTTGGCCTTCTGGATGTTCTGGATCGTCTGGCCGAACTGCGATACGGAGAGCGGAATGAACTCCTCGCCGACCATCGTGCCGCCGTTCTCCTTGACGATGTTGCGCACCCACTCGGCGGAGATCTGCCCGAAGTTGTAGTCAGCGGCGATGGTGTACACCTTCTTGCCGTATTTCTGCATCATCCACGGGATCAGCGTCGAGAATTGCTGCTCGGGGACGGCGCCCGTGACGAACGTGTTGGTGTCGCACACGCCGCCTTCGTACTGGTTGTCATACCAGTAAAGCTGATGCGCGCGATCCATGATCGGCCGTATCGCTTCGCGCGACGCGCTGGAGAATGCGCCGAAGATCACATCGGGCTTGTCGGTCTGGACGAGACGCCGCGCGAGTTCCTGGAACTTGGTGTTGTCGGATTGCGTGTCGTAGGCGATCAGCGAGACCGGCCGTCCGAGGATGCCGCCCTTGGCGTTGATCTCATCGACTGCAAGTTGAGTGGCGTGAATCTTCGGAATGGTCGCCAGTGCGAAGTTTCCCGAGGCATCTTCCAGCAGGCCTATTTTCACGGGATCGGCGGCACTCGATGCGAGCGAAGTCAGTGCAAGTCCTGCGGTAAGGGCGAGACGCATCCAGCCCGACGGCTTCAGCAACATGCGGATTCTCCAGAAATGAGGGCTGCAACGGGGAAAAACGCGGACAAAAAAAAGCCCCCTGACGAACCGCGGGTTCGTCAGGGGGCTTCTGTGCCGGGTCCTCGGGCGGACATCTTTGTCAGGCCGCGAGGTATGGAGCCAAGTCTAATGCGTCAAATTTTTGCTTGTCAACGGTCGTCAAAAATCGCCGGAGGGTCGAAATCGCACGATCGTCAGCGGCGTTGTTGAAGCGACGGGTCGATCGACATCGAGAACGCGTCGAGTCCGAGCTTCGCGGCCAGCTCATCCGGCGACCGCACGATCTGCGCTTCGGAAGGAAAGAGCGCGGCGGCTTCGTCATCGACGGGCCAGCCGATCACACGCATGTTCGCAGCGATGGCGCCGCCCGCGCCGGTCGGACTGTCTTCGACCGCAACGACCTCTTCGGGCGCGAGACGCAGGAGCCACGCCGCGCGTTCGTACGGCTCGGGGCTGGGCTTGCCGTGACGCACGTCGTTGACGCTGACCGTGATGAGCGAAGGCTCTTCGATGCCGAGGGCGCGCAGATTCGCTTCGAGCAGCATGCGCGACGCGTTCGATACGATTGCCTGCGTGATGCCCGCCGCCTTCGCCGCGCGATACACCTCGAGCGCGCCGTGACGCGGCGCGAGCCTCTGCGCGCCGTTCAGATAGGCCCGCGCGCGAAACGCCGACCATTCGCCGAAATCGACCGCAATCCCGAAACGTTCGCGAACGAGCGCATGCACTTCGCGCCCGGTCTTGCCGAAGACGAACGGATGCATTTCATCGCCCGCCTGCACCCCGTGATGCGCGAGCGCCTCGACGAGCGTGGCCAGATGCAGCGACTCGCTCTCGATGAGCGTGCCGTCCATGTCCCACAGAATTGCCTTTATCACAGCCTTGTTTGTCCTTGTGTGTGCGCGGGTATCTGTCGCTCGCGTGCGTGTCGACCGTGCGATTGCCGCGAGAAGAGTGCAGCCTATCACGCCGCACGCCACTTCCGCAGGGACGAGAATCGGCGGGCGATACAGCGGTTCGGAGATGCATCGCGCACGCTGACGGCTGCATAGAACCTATTCCGGATGGCCCCTGAATCCGCGGAAAGTCCGCTTCTATACTGGCACTCCATACCTTCACGAGGAGACACGCCGATGTTGATGGACGCCAAGGACTCGATCTACAGCCCGACACAGGACGATCTGATTTTTCCGCAAGAACCGACGTTCTCGAGTTCCGCCGAGGAACGCCGCTATCGCAAGGAGCATCTCGCGGCCGGGTGCCGGATATTCGCTCGTCACGGCTTCAGCTTTGGCTTCGGAGGCCATCTGACGGTGCGCGATCCCGAGCATCCGGAGCTTTTCTGGACCAATCCGATGTGCGTGCCGTGGTCGCGCACGAAGACATCGCAACTGGTGCTCGTCGATCATGCCGGCACGGTGATCGAAGGCAAGTACGCGGTGAATCGCGCAGGCTATGTGCTGCATTCGGCGATTCATGCGGAGAATCCCGACATCATCGGCTCGTGCCACGCGCATACCGTCGACGGCGACGCCTGGGCCGCGATGGGCAAGCCGCTCGATTACGTGACGCAGGACGCGTGCATGTTCTACGGCAGCCATACGGTCGTGCGCGACGGCGCGGGCAAGGTGCCGGTCGCGGATCAATCGGGCAATCCGATCGCGCGCGCCTTCAACGAGCACAAGGCCATCATTCACCAGAATCACGGGCTGCTGACCGCGAGCCGTCACAGTATCGACGATGCCGTGTGGACTTTCATCGCGCTGGATCATTGCTGCAAGATGCAGTTGCTGATGGACGCGACCGAATCGCGCCCGATCGAGATCGATCCGACGTTCGCGGAGTACTCGCATCGGCATCTGGGCAATTCGTTCATCAGCTGGCTGCATTTCCAGACCATGCTCTACGAAATCAACGAGCAGGAGCCCGACTACCTGGACTGACACATCGGCGTTTCGAGGTACGGCGGCGGCATGCGCGGTGTCGCAACGCGCCCGCGCATGCCGCATGAGAGCGCTCAAAAATATCTATATGGGAGACATGCATGGAAGCGCTATATGGTGAAGAAGCCGTCAGACAGACGGACATGAGCCGCACTTACTACCGGGCCTACTGGCGGCTGTTGCCGCTTTTGCTGATCTGTTATCTCGTCGCCTATCTCGATCGCGTCAACGTAGGCTTTGCGAAACTGCAGATGCTCGACGCGCTGCGTTTCGACGACGCGATCTACGGCCTCGGCTCGGGCATCTTTTTCGCGGGCTACTTCTTCTTCGAGGTGCCCAGCAATCTCATCATGCGCAGGGTCGGCGCGCGCAAGTGGATTGCTCGCATCATGCTGACGTGGGGTGTCATCTCGGCGGCGATGATCTTCGTGCAGACGCCGATGCAGTTCTACGTCGCGCGCTTTCTGCTCGGCGCGGCCGAAGCCGGTTTCGCGCCCGCGATCATGTATCTGCTGACGCTCTGGTTTCCGGCCCGCTATCGCGGCCGGGCGATGTCCATCTACGTGATGGGCGCGCCGCTCGCGTTCGTCGTTGGCGGCCCGATCTCCGGCTACATCCTGCATGCGTTCTCCGGCAACACGCATATGGCGGCGTGGCAATGGCTCTTTCTGATCGAAGCGATTCCGGCCGTCGTGCTCGCGTTCGTCGTGCTCGCCTTTCTCGACGACAATCCCGCGCACTCGCGATGGATCAGCGAAGACGAGCGCTCGAACGTGCTGGCCGAGATCCGCGCGGAGAACGCAGGCAAGATCGATCATCCGAGCGTGCGCGCGTTTCTCGCCAACCGCAAGCTGTGGTGGTTCTGCGCAATCTTTTTCTGCCTGATCATGGGGCTCTACGCGCTCGGCTTCTGGATGCCCTCGCTCATCAAACGCAGCGGCGTGATCGATCCGTTCTCCATCGGCCTGTATTCGGCGGTGCCCAACGTCGTGGCGGCGATCGCCCTGTTTGTGTCGAATCGCAGCGCCGACCGCACCGGCGGACGCCGTGCGCACTTCGCCCTCTTCATGCTGATCGGCGCCGTGGGACTTGCCACGAGCATGTGGCTTTCGGCAGGCCCGGTCATCACGACGGTATGTCTCTCGATCGCGGCGGCGGGCGTCTATTCGTGCGTCGCGCTCTTCTGGGCGCTGCCGACGAGCCTCTTCGTCGGCGCATCGGTCGCGGCGGCGCTCGCATTCATCAATTCCGTCGGGAATATCGCGGGCTTCATATCGCCCTATCTCGTCGGCATGCTCAATGTGATGATCGGCCACGCAGAAGTCGGCATGTACGTGATCTCCGCGTTTCTCGTGCTCGGCGCGGCGATGACCATGCTTCTGCCCAAGACGCTAGACGATCAGTGAAGAGACGGCTCAGGTGGCCCACGGCGGCCGCCTGAGCCTTTCCGTCACGTGATCGATGAAGGCCCGCACGCGCGGATGCAGCGACGAATCGCGCGGATACAGCGCATAGATTGCGGTTTCGTCGTTCGGCTGGAAGTCGGTCAGCAGCGGCACGAGCATGTTGCTGCGAATCGACGGAAGCACCATGTGCTCGGCCATGCGCGTAATACCGACGCCAGCCAGGCACATGTACACCGAACTCACGCCGCTGCTCGTCTGAAAGTTGCCGTTGATGAGCATGGACGTACGCTCGCCATCGACCACGAACGGCCAATGGTTCAGATGATCCATCGGCGGCTCCCACATCAGGCAATTGTGGTTGACGAGATCCGCCGGTACGGAGGGCACGCCGTGCCGCGCGATATACGAAGGCGACGCGGTCACGACGCGCTGCAGGTGACACAGCTTGCGGCTGACCAGATTCGAGTCCTGCAGGCTTCCCATGCGGATCGCGACATCGAATCCTTCGCCGATGACATCGGCAAGCGTGTCCGACAGCGACAGGCGCACACGCAGGCCGGGATAGCGCTCCAGAAAGCCCGGAATGAGCGGCACGATCTGATCCATGCCGAACGAAGTCGCCACGGTCACGCGGATACTGCCGGTCATGTGCTGACCCGCGCGCGCGAGTTGCGCTTCGCCGGCGTCGATGTCGTCGAGAATGCGCTTGCACAGCGCGAGATACTCATTGCCTTCCTGCGTGACCTGCAGACTGCGCGTCGAGCGTCTGAGCAGCGCGACCCCGAGGCGCTTTTCGAGAGCCGAGACCGCGCGGCTCACATACGGCTGCTGAAGGTTGAGCAAAAGCGCCGCAGCGGTGAAGCCACCCGTTTCCGCGACGGCCTTGAAAATCCTCATTTCGACGAGGCGTTCGTCCTTCATGTACGCAGTGCGGGGTAAGCGATGAATAACCCGGCATCTTAGCCAGCGGCTGCGCGCTTCTATATCGGGAGTTGCACGGGTATGGGGTTCCAGATCGTGGACGGGGGCGCGAGGACCTTGCCGCCGAATCGCGACCACGATCCCCTACACCGCCCTCTGCTACATCCCGAGATACGCACGCTGAACGCCCTCATCGCCCGCAAGCGCCCGTGCGTCGCCGTGCTGCACAACCGTGCCGCCCTCCAGCACGTAGGCGTAATCCGCGATGCGCAGCGCCACCTCCGCGTTCTGCTCGACCAGCAGCACATCGACGCCCGTGTCGCGAATCACATGAATCACCTGCGCGATTTTCTCGACCACGGCGGGCGCGAGTCCGATGGTGGGTTCGTCGAGCAGCAGCACGCGCGGTGCGGCCATCAGCGCGCGCGCGACCGCCACCATCTGCTGCTGGCCGCCGCTCAGCGTGCCCGCGGGCGCGCCGAGCTTCGCAACGAGATCGGGAAAGTAATCGAGACAACGTTCGAGATCGACGCTGATCGCCCGCGCGTCGTCGCGGCAATAGGCGCCCAGTTCCAGGTTCTCGCGCACCGTCATGCTGCCGAACAGACGCCGTCCTTCCGGCACCAGACACAGCCCGTGCCGAACCCGCGTATCCGCCGATGCCGTGTCCAGCGCCCGTCCGTTCAGCTTCACGCTGCCCGCCTGCGCCGTGACGAGTCCCGCCGCGTACTTCATCAGCGTCGACTTGCCCGCGCCGTTCGCGCCGATGAGGGTCACGATCTGTCCGCCGCGCACCTGAAAACTCGCGCCGCGCACGGCAGGCACCGCGCCGTAGTTGATCGACACGCCGGACACGTCCAGCACGATATCGTCCTTTCTCTTCTCAATGTGCATGCTCGGCTCCGAGATAGGCTTCGATCACGCGTGGATCGCGGCGAATGTCCTGTGGCGTGCCCGTCGCCAGCATGCGTCCGTGATGCAGCACGACGATGCGGTCGCAGACCTGCATCACCGCTTTCATGTTGTGCTCGACAAGCAGCACCGAACTGCCGTACTCGTCGCGGATGCGCTCGAACACGTCGAGCGTCGCGGCGACTTCCGTCTGATTCAGACCGGTGAGCGGTTCGTCGAGACACAAAATGCGCGGCCGCGCCGCGAATGCGATGGCAATGCTCACGAGCCGTTGCAGACCGTGCGGCAAGGTCCCGGCGATGTCGGCGAGCTTGCCCTGAAGCCCGAGCAGACGCGCGGTCTCGCGCACGCGCTCCACGCGCTCGGCGCGCGGCACCGCACCGATCGTGCCGATCAGAATGTTATCCGCCACGCTCATGCTTTTCATCAGGCTGCCATGCTGGAACGTGCGCACGAGGCCTTTCTTGCTGATGCGTTCCGGCGATGCGCCAGTCACATTCTCGCCGTCGATCGCAAGCGTGCCCCGCGTCGGCGCGATGAAGCCGCTGATCAGGTTGAAGGTCGTGCTCTTGCCCGCGCCGTTCGGTCCGATCAGCCCGAGCACTTCGCGCTCGCGAATCTCGAAGCTCAGGTCGCTGACCGCGAGCAATCCGCCGAAACGCCTTGCGATGTCCCGCGCTTCGAGCAGCGGCTTGGTTCGGGATGTCTGCATCACGCGCCTCCGTTCGAACGCACGAGCGTCGCGCGGCGCGACTTTATCCGCGCGATGCGCCCATGCACGAGTCCCATGATGCCGCCGGGAAGGAGCAGCATCGCCAGCACGATGGCCGCGCCGTAGAAGATATGCTCGCTCGCGCCGAAGCTGAGCGTCACGCTCCCGAGCAGCACGAGCAGCACCGCGCCCGCAACCGGCCCGAGCGGATGATGCTCGCCGCCGACCTTCAGATACGCAAGCGCCAGCGTCGAGAGCAGAAAGCCGAAATCCGGCGGGCTGATGACGTTGTTGGCGAACGCATGCAGCGAACCCGCGATGCCCGTCACGAAGCACGAGATGCAGAAGCACGCGATCTTCACGAGATGCACGCGGATGCCGACCGAGCGCACGACGTTCTCGTTGTCGCGCACGGCGATCAGCAGCTTGCCGAATTGCGACGTTTCGATCGCGAAGAGCGCGAGCAGCAACACGCCGCAGATCAGCACGACGAAGGCCGGAAAACCCGTGCCGAACGTGGCGGGCGGGAAGATGCCGACCATCCCCGAGTTGCCGCCGAGCCAGTCCGAGCGCGTGTAGACGATGCGCATCACTTCGGAGAATGCGAAGCCGATCAGCAGAAAATACGGGCCTTTCGTGCGCAGCGTGATGAAGCCGAACACCGCGCCGATCCCGCAGGCAAGCGCGCCGCTCAGCAGTAATGCCAGCGCGAAGGGAACATCCCACAAGGTCGTGCTGACGCCCGCGACATAGGCGCCGATGCCGAAGAACGCCGCGGTGGCGAAGTTCAGCTCGCCCATCAAGAGCACGAAGCGCAGGCTCGACGCATTCAATGCCGCGATGGCGCACCACACCACGAGCGTGGCCGCATAGCCGTTGCCGGCGAGAAGGCTCGCGGCGCTAATCGCCAGCACCGCGAGCGCGCAAAACGAGAAAGACTTGTCAGGCATGACCGAGCACTCCTTTGGGACGCACGAGCAGCACCAGCATGACGAGCACGAAGATCGCGAGATTCGCGCTCGACGGATCGAAGTAGAAGCCGCCGAAACTTTCGATGAGCGCGATGAACACGCTGCCCAGAATCGCGCCGGGCACCGATCCGAGCCCGCCGATCACCACGGCGATAAAGCCCTTCACGAGATAGCTTTCGCCAAATTCCGGCGACACGATCGACACCGGCGCGATCAGCGCGCCCGCGATCGCACCGAGCGCCGTCGCGACGACGAAGCCGCGAAACGCGATCGCGTTATAGGGAATGCCCTGAAGCATCGCGGCTTCGTGATCGATCGATACGGCGCGCATCGCACGGCCCATGCGCGTCGCGTTGAGCGACCACAGCAACGCGCCCGCCAGCGCCACGGCCACGCCGCAGAGAATCAGCCGCTGCGCCGCGAGCGTCGCGCCGAACATCTCGACATTGCCGCTCACGAGCGGCGGCACCGAGCGCACGGCGCCGCCGAAGACTTCGCGGAAGATGCCTTCGAACAGCAGCACGAAGCCCGCCGACAGGATGAACGAGCCGGCGAGATCGCGCTGGAAGCGGCGAAACGCGAAGCGGAACACGATCGCCCCGAGGCCCGACGCGAGCACGACGCCCGCGACGAAGGCCCCGAGATACGCGAGTTGCACCGGCACGCCGCGCGCGACGAGCCACGGAATCGCGACCGACACGATCAGCGCGGACAGCGTGAAGAACTGCCCATGCGCGAAGTTCACGATGCGCAGCACGCCGAAGATCAGCGTCAGCCCGAGGGCGAACAGCACGTACACCGAGCCGATCTGCAACGCGGTCAGCATGAGTTGGAAGAGTGTCTGCATGATATTCGCGATGACCTCATTGACCCGTGCGTTGCTTGAGCTCGTCCGGGCTGATGCGCGCCAGTTCGACGAGCTTCTGGCCCTGGATCTGCGTGACGATGACCGGCACGAGAATCTGCTGCGCGCTGCCATAAACGGCTTTCTCGCCGAACGCGGCCCGCCCGTAGAACGAATCGAAGGTGATGGCCGGCAAGGCGCTCGCCACCGCGGCCGGATCGGTGCTCTGCGCCTTTTCCATCGCGGCCTTGAGCGCCTTCACGGAGTCGTAGAAGCCGATCTGGATGGCGTTCAGCGATTCGCCCGTCACCGCGCGCGCGCCCTGGTTCAGCTCGCGCTGACGCGGCGTCACGGCCGGTCCGTCGAAGGTCATCGCCGCGCCGAGATACGCGCTGTTCGCCGCGCCTCCGCCCGTCGCGAGCAGGCCGTCCGCGCCGGTGCCGACTTCGACGACCTTCACGCCCTTCCAGCCCAGCGCGTCCAGTTCCTTGAAAACGAGGCCGCCATCGGCGGGCGGGCTCGAACACAGATCGACGACGTCCGGCTTGAGGCCCGCGACCTTGGCCGCGACAGGCTGGAACTCCGTCGTGCCGCGCTCGTACCAGTCGCTCGAAACGACCTTCACGCCCACCGCTTCCCATGCCTTGCGCGCGATCTTCTCGGTTTCCTGGCCCGTGGCGTCGTTGGGATTGAGCAACGCGACCGTCTGGATCTTCGGATTGACCTGCTTCACGTAGCGGACGAGCGGCGGGGCGATCTCGATCGGCGTGTTCATCTGCGTGAAGGTCAGCGGAAACTTCGGACCCTTGATGCTCGCCCCCCATGCCGTCGTGAACAGCAGGACACCCTCGCGTTCAGTGAGCGACTGCATGGCGCGCGCGGGCGCGGTGCCGAGACTGCCGCCGATGTACTTCACGCCGTCGCGGTTCAGCAGGGTCTGCGCGACCTTCGCGCCGTCCGCCGCGTTGTACTTGTTGTCGTACGCGACGCATTCGTAGTTGTAGACCTTGTTCGCTATCTTCACGCCGCCGGCTTTGCGGATTTCGTCGGCGGCCTGCTTGCACAGCCATTCACTGCCCTTGCCCCAGTTCGCGCCGGATCCCGAAAGCGGCACGGACAGTCCGAGTTTGATGACATTCGGCGTATCCGCGAAGGCGGCGGGCGCCGCGCTCAGTGCGGCAAGCCAAAGCAAGATCGCGCGTTTGATCGCTCTGCGCTTCATCTGTGTCTCCTGATGGTTTCGTTCTGGTGGGCTCATTTGACGAGCGCGGCGTGCGCGGGTCAATCAGGCCGCGCAAAGTGATCCGTACTTCGAAAATCGCCGCCAGAAAATGGCGGCGTGAGAACGGGAGCGCCGGCGCTCGTCCGGCGCTCAGAACTTATGACGGATGGCAATGCGCAGCGCGGTCTGGTGATCGGTCGTCGAGGCCGTCAACTGGTTGATGGACGCGACCGCCTCCCTGCCGGTCGAATCCGTCCCGCTCGCGTGCTGATACGTGCCCACGAAGTAGACGTCCGTGCGCTTCGAGAGGAAGTAGTCCACGCCGACCGATCCCTGGTTGTAGCGCGCGCTGCCTCTACCATCCGCGCCGTCGTTGTGGGTGTACACATACGCGGCGCCCACGAGCAGCGCCGGCGTGATCTGATACTTCGCGTTGACTTCGACGTTGTTGAACTTCGCCGTCCCGCTGATGCCACCGGCGGGCACGGGCCCGGAGGACGTATCGCCGAGATCCCGGAACTGCGTGTTCGAGTATGTGGCGCCGAGCGTGAACGCGCCAAACGTATAGGCCGCGCCGGTGCCGATCACCTGCAGCGTGCGTGCCGATGCATACCCGGCGATCACCGGAGACGAGCCGAAGTTGGAGCCTGGCACGCCGCCCACGGTCGGCGCGACGGTGCCGCCCGCGCCATAGAACGACGTATTCGGGTTGCGTACGTTGAGGTAGCCGACGCCCGCGTAAAGCGGACCTTGCGAATAGTTCGCACCGACCGACCAGACCTGATTGCGCCCCACGCTTCCCGGCACACCGCCCAGCGAATACAGGCCGCTCGCCGTCACGCCATGAAAAGTCGGGCTCGTGTACTTGATCGCGTTGTTGGTGCGGTTCGTGTTGTTGAAGTTGTCGTTGTCGGAAGGATGCGCGGCCATATAGCCGCCCCATTGATCGCCGACTTCCAGAATGCCGAGGTTATCGACGACGGAATCGTACTGACGGCCGAACGTGAAGGTGCCATACGGACTCGACACGCCCACATACGCCTGTCGTCCGAATTCGAGGCCGCCCTGACCCAGTTTGCCCGTGTTGATGTCGAAGCCGTTTTCGAGCACGAAGATCGCATTGAATCCGCCGCCGAGATCTTCCTGTCCGCGCAGTCCCCAGCGGCTTCCATTCAGCACGCCGCTCGCCATCGCGTATTGATGGCTGCCGCCCGCGTTGCTGTTGTAGTTCAAGCCTTCATCCAGAATGCCGTACAACCGCACGCTGCTCTGCGCATGCGCAACACCGGTTACGAACCCTGCCGCCGCGCAGAGCGCAATCGCTTTCTTCATCGAACGTCTCCATGATTGTTTTGAGTTTGTCTGCAGCTCTTTCAGCGTCCTGGACATTTTGGATTACTAATCGTTGACAACCCAATGCCAGGCGCTTCGCCATCGAACTGCCGGCCCATTTAATTGGCCGCAAAAAAGACCGTCAATGCAACCTGAGAATCCGATCCGTACTCTGAAACGAGACGCCCACTATCGCAGCCCCGCTTCCGCACGTGAGGCGAAGACGGGGTCCTGCGCGTCACGCCTGCCGAGCACCCATGCGGGATTCAGTCCGCCGTCGGGCGATCCGCCGAGTTCCGTGCGGATCGTATCGAACACCGTGCGCCGCCGCGCGACACGCCATTCGCCGTCGCGCTTCTCGAACCGGTCGACATAGCGCCCGACGACTTCGACCCGCATGTTCTCGCGACTGTCGGCATGCTGCGCGCCGAGCATGGCGCGCTGGCTGCCGGCGTCCGGTCCCATCTGCAACTTCGCCACGAAATAGGTCTCCACTGCGGCGACGTGATCCGATGCGAACTCGATCAGGCAGTTGCCGAGCAGATGCGTGGATTTGCAAAAGCTGCTCGCATCGTGCTTCTCCCGCACGAAGGCGACGAAATCGTCGCGCTTGCCGCTGAAATCAGCGTGATCGTCGTAGCCGTCTTCGAAGAAGGTCGCGCGGACCAGTTCCCAATCGCGTCGATCCACCCCGCGCGCATATCGCAGCATGATGTCGCGGATCTGGTCCTTGTCGAGCAGTCGCTGGAGGTCATCGGCCATGGTCTTGGGGTTCCCTTGAAGTCACGGCGGCACCGAAAACGATGCCGCGTCGCGTTTGAATAGCCTGAAGCCCTCGCTTCAGGAAAGATCGCTTCTGACGGAGGTGCCATTCTTTTCCGCGATATAACGCAGAATGGATGTGAAATCCTCCCTGCCTTGCCCTGCTTCGTAGGCCGCGTGCCAGACGTCCCGCGCTCGCCCGATCGTCGGCACGGCCATGTCCATGAGATTCGCTTCGGCAAGCCCGAGCGTCATATCCTTTTCGATGATGGACAGCGCCGCGCCGTAGTCATAGGTTCCGGCAACAGCGCGCGTCAGCATCTTCGAGCATGCGAAGCTCTGACCCGTGCCCGCATCGAGCAGCCGCATCATCATGTCGGGATCGAGGCCGGCCTTCGCGCCCATGGCGAGCCCCTCGGAACAGACCACCATGTTGGTCGCCATGATCATGTTGTTGACGATCTTCATGATCTGCGCCATGCCTGGGCGTTCTCCCATCACGAACACCTCCTTGCCGATGAGCGCGAGCAACGGAGACACCTGCTCGATGAGCCGCGGCGCGCCGGCCGCCAGCATGGCGAGGGTACCGGCGCGCGCCGCGGGCGCACCGCCGGAGATCGGCGCATCCACGATATCGATGCCCTTCGCGGCCAGCCCTGTGCCGATCTGCTCGATCGTGTCCTGACCGATGGTGGACATCTCCACGTACAGGCGAATCGCGGAACCGTGCACGACGCCATCGGGCCCGAGACCGACTGCAAGCGACACTTGCCTGCTGGGCAGGCACGCGAACACGATGGACGCCGCGTCGGCCACGGCGCGTGGCGAATCGTGCACGACGGCGTTACCGGCCGCGAAAGGCGCGAGCGCTGCGGGCGACGGGTCATGAACATGCAGCCGGAAGCCCTGTCCAAGCAGGCGCTCGGCCATCGGGCCACCCATCTGGCCCAGCCCAAGAAAACCGACGTCTTCTGCGAGTTTCATGCAAACCTCGATTCGTTGTTGATCGTTCGCTCAGGCGTTCATCGCCGAGCGAATCCAATGCGCGGCGCGCAGCAGCCCTTCCCTCGCTTTTGCACAGGCCAGGCCCATGCGAAAGAAGCCATGAATCAGCCCTTCGTAGCGCCACAGCGTGACCGGCACGCCGGCGTCGAGCAGACGGTGCGCATACGCTTCGCCCTCGTCGCGCAGCGGATCGAACTCCGCGGTGACCACCAGCGCGGGCGGCAAGCCGGTCAGCAACGACGCGAGCAACGGGCAGGCATGGACATGCGCCGAATCGCGCTCGTCCGCGAGATAGTCTCGCCAGAAACGGATCATCGCGGCGCGTGTGAGCGAGTAGCCGGACTGGTTGTCGATATAAGAGCGCGTGGGCGGCGTGTGATAGCCGGTCACCGGATACACCAGCACCTGCCCGCGCAGCCGCGGGCCGCCTTCGTCGCGAATGCGCAGTGCCGTGACGGCGGCGAGATTGCCGCCCGCGCTATCGCCCGCCACGATCATCCGAGCCGCGTCGAACGAGAGCGCATCGGCGTTTTGCGCGATCCACCGGACGGCATCCAGGCAGTCGTCGACGGCGGCCGGGAACGGATGCTCGGGCGCCAGCCGGTAGTCCAGGGCGATCACGGCGGCGCCGCTTCCCGCGCACAGATCTCGGCAGACGTGATCGTGCGTCTCGAGATTCCCGATGACGAACCCGCCGCCGTGAAAGAACACCGTCACGCCTTCGCCGTGCCGCTCCTGAGGACGGTATAGCCGGGCGGCGAGCACCCGTCCCGGCAGCGGCACCGCAAGGTCGATCACTTCGCCGACCGCCGTGCGCCGCTCGAGCGGCGGATACGCGAGACTCGCGCGCAACGCCGCGACGGACATGCCTTCCATGGGCGGCGCGGATTCGAGCGCCTTCAGAATGACCGCGACTTCAGGATCGAGCGGCATGGTGCCTTTCCTCACCGTTCATACCGCGCCGCCCATCAAGCCCGCCTCGGCGACATGGATGGCTTCGCTACTGCTCGCCTGCGACGCTTCACGGGCCGTTGCGCGCGAAAGGACGAAACCGGGGTAACCGGCTGCCGCGATTTCATCGCACTTGCGCCGATACGTGCCATGCCCGCCGAGATACGGCAGGAACACATGCGGCTTGCCCGGCACGTTCGCACCGATGTACCACGAGTTCGCCTTGAGATACAGCGTGTTGGACACGACGTCCTGCACATGCTGCATCCAGTCCTCCTCGGCCTGGGGAACCGCGTCGATCCGCTCGATCGCGTTGTTTCGCAGATACGTCATGCACGCGGCAATCCAGTCGATATGCTGCTCGATACTCATCGACATGTTCGCGAGCGGTCCGGGGCTGCCCGGACCGGTGACCGTGAACAGGTTAAGAAATCCGCTCGTCATCAGGCCGATATAGGTCTTCGCTCCGCTCGCCCATTTGTCCGTGAGCGTGCGGCCGTTCACGCCTTGCACGTCGATATGCGTCAGCGCGCCGGTGAGCGCGTCGTAGCCGGTCGCGTAGATCAGCACGTCGAGTTCGTGCAGGCCCTCGCTCGTCACGATGCCTTCGGGCACCACGCGTTCGATCGGCGTCTGCTTCAGGTCGACGAGCGTCACGTCGTCGCGGTTGTACACGCTGTAGTACGTATCGCCGAGGCAGGGACGTTTCGTGCCGAACGGAAAGCCGCGAGGCAGCAGTTTCTCGGCGACGTCCGGCTTCCTGACCGTGTCGCGAATCTTGCCGCGGATGAATTCGGCGACCGTCTCATTGGCCGCTTCGTTCGAAAGAATATCGCCGTAGCACATGCGAAAGCCCAGCAACTGACTGTTCTCCCAGGCATTCTCGTACTTCCGGCTGCGCTCCTCGGGCGTCGCGTCGAGTGCCGATTCGACCGGAAACGGCACGGCGATGCCGAAGCGCGTGAGGCGGCTGACCGCGCGCCGCTCGGGTAGGTCGCTCGCACGCGGGCACGCATCTCCGGCGTCAGCGGATGATTCTTCGCCGGCACGACATAGACCGCGGTGCGCTGGAATACGCTCAGGTGCCTGCATTGTCCGGCCAGCGCCTGAATCACCTGAATGCCCGACGAACCGGTGCCGATCACGCCGACGCGCTTGTTACTGAAGTCGACCTCATGGTGAGGCCATCGCCCCGTGTGGTAGCTCTCGCCCTTGAAGGAATCGAGTCCTGCTATCTCGGGCGGCTTGGGCACCGAGAGCACGCCGGTCGCCGGCACAAAGAAGCGCGCCCGCGTGACCTTGCCGTCCGAGGTCGTCACGACCCAGAGGTTCTCGCGTTCATCGAACACGGCCGTCTCGACTCTCGTGTTGAAGCGGATGTGCCGGCGCAGCTCGAAGCGATCGGCGACGTGATTGAGGTACTTCATCAGTTCGGACGAGGTCGGGTATCGCTCCGGCCAGTCCCACTCGTCCTGCAGTTCGGGCGAGAAAGAGTATGAATAATCCCAGCACTCGAGATCGACGCGCGCGCCGGGATAGCGATTCCAATACCATGTGCCGCCCACGCCATCGCCCGCTTCGAATGCCTGCACGGCGAACCCTGCGTCGGTCAGACGCTTGACCGCATACAGCCCACCAAATCCAGCGCCGACGACCACTGCGTCAAGAATCGCCGAGTCGTTTCTCACCTGAGTCATGTCCTTCGTCTCCTGAATGATGCTGCTTTCCTGTTCTTCTATTGAATGACTGGAGGCGGGATCGCAGCAATCGCGACGGCAACGGCCTGCCGTACTTTGGAATCGGCCGCAGCCGACAGGAAGCGGTTTGCCCGTCATGCGCCTATTCCAAAGTACGGGAGGCGACGCTCGGGCAAATTGACGAGGTGGGTCCGGCTTCTCCATCGTTGACGGTGCGATCCAACGGAGAAAAGCGAAGCAAGATGGCTCACGATCGAGCGCGGAAATGCGCAATGCGGCCTTCGACGCGGCCACGAACATAGTAGGATTAAAAAGAAATACAGCCGCAGCATGGAGACACGCATGTCATCCCCGAGGTCCCTGCCACCGCACGCCAGCGCGCGCTCGCGCAACGGTCCGCACGGCGTCGACACCGCCTGGCCGCGGCCGTCTCGCGTAGAGCGAGAGGAAAGCGATGTCCTCGTGACGCCGCTCGTGCGAGGCCTGTCGATATTGTCGGTATTCGGTCCCGACAAGGCGTGGCTCGGCAATCGCGAGATTGCGGTTGCGACCGGCCTTCCCGCCCCGACCGTGCTGCGCCTGCTGCGCTCGCTCGTCGCGCTCGGCTATCTGCATCACGACGACGAGAGCCGGAAATACGCGCTCGCGCCCGCTTCGCTGGCGCTGGGGTATGCGGCGATCGTCGATCCCGACATGCTGCGCCTCGCACGCAGGGAAATGGCCAAGTTCGCCGACGCAACCGACACCTATCTCCTGCTCGGCGCCCGTGACCGTCTCGACGTCATCATCCTGGATACGCAAGTGGGCAAGCGCGTGGTCCTCGATCTCCGGCTTTTTCCGGGCATGCGCATGCAGATGGCCTATTCGTTGATGGGCTGGACGTTGCTTGCCATCCTTCCGGAAGAAGAGCGCGCCTATTTGAAGGAAGAAATCGAACGGAGAACAGGCATCACCTTGCCTGCCTCGATCAGACGCCGGATGGCCGACAAGATCGCGGAGGTTCGCGAGCTGGGGTTCGGCACGCTGCATGGTGAATGGGAACCGGAGCTCGCGTGTGTCGCCGCCCCTGTTCCCATGCCCGACCGGCCGCCTTGGGTACTCGGTTGTGTCGGCCGCACCGCGCGCATGGCCCAGACGCGCATCGAACTGGAACTCGGACCACGGCTCGTGGCAACCGCGCAAGTGTTGCAGGCGCACGCGCTGCAACGCGCGTAAGCACCACGGCCGCCATCACAAACACGGAACCGACATGCCCTCCGCACCGCCCGTAACCCTGACGCTCGATCGCGGTCTGCAACTGCTCCGCGCCTTTCATGCCGATCGGGCGCCGCTCACGAACGGCGAACTGGCGAAGCGAACGGGGATGTCCCGCTCGGCGGTGTCGCGGCTGATCTCGACGCTCATTCATGTGGGATTCGTTCGCCGCGTCGCGGGCGGCCGCCAGTTCGAACTGGCGCCCGGCGCTTTCGGCGTCGGGCACGCCTATTTGTCCACCAACCCCATCACGGGGGCTGCGGAACCGCTCATGCAGCAACTCGCCGACCGGCTCGACGTCTCGGTGGCGCTCGCCGTGCCCGATCACCTCGACATGCTGTACATCGCATACCGATACACTGCGGGCGTTTCGACGCTGCAACTCGGCGTGGGATCGTTGCTGCCGATGGGGCTGACGGCGATCGGCCGGGCCTGGCTCTGGACGCAGCCTGAAACGTCGCGGAATCGCTACGTCGAGCAACTCGTGGCGGCGGCCGGTGCGAAGGCGGGCGAACTCCGGAAGTCCATCGACGCGTCTTTCCGCGATCTGGAAGCGAACGGCGTGTGCATGGCGGTCGGGGAATATCAACGCCATGCGTACGGCATTGCATTGCCGGTCGCGTTGGGGCGCCCGCAAACGCACATGGCGCTGAGTTGCGGAGCGGTCGCTGTCGCCCGCGACATCGCCTCGATCCGACAACGCGTCGTCCCCGCGCTCAAGGAGACCGCGCGCGAACTGGAGTCGCTGCTCGGCGACGCGAAAGCGGGCCCCTGATGTCGCGGCGCCAAAGTACGGAAGAGATGCGTCAGCGCCGTTGCCTTGTGCGTGAGATAGCGATTCAAATCCGGGATAGCCATCCGGGGCGGCGATCCTGCGTCGATCCCCATGACCTTCTGGAGACGCCATGTCGGACATCGCAGCGCTCAAAACCGAATTCGAACGGTTGCACGGCTTCTGGAGCGACGCGCTCCATATCGCATTGCAGGAGAGTCCGGACTTCTTCAACGACTATCTGGTCATGGCGAAAGTCGCGCTCGAATCGGGACACCTGGAGCGCAAGCTATGCGACTTCGTGATGCTCGCCGCGAGCGCGAGCGTGACACATCTGAATCGCGAGGCCGTTGCGCTGCACATCGAAGGCGCACTGCGGCACGGCGCCACGCGTGAAGAACTACTCGAAGTCCTGCAAATTTCCTCGGTACTCGGCATCCATGCCTACATGGTCGGCGTGCCGATTCTCTTCGACGAACTCACCGCTGCCGGAACATCACTCGACACCGTGTTTCCGCTCGATCAGGCGTACGAGCGCGTCAAGTCTCAATTCAGCGACCAGCGCGGCTACTGGAGCGACCAGTTGCAATCGATGGTACGCAGCTCACCCGCGTTCTTCGAAGGCTATACCGCCTTTTCTTCGACACCGTGGAAGTCCGGCCCGCTTGCGCCCGTTGTCAAGGAACTGCTGTACGTGGCGATCGATGTCTCGACGACGCACCTCTTCGAACCGGGCGTGAGAATCCACACGCGCAATGCGTTGCGTTATGGCGCGACGCCCGCGCAGATTCTGCAGGTGATGCAGCTTGTCAGTTGCCTCGGGATGCAGAGCTTTCTGATCGGCGCGCCGCACGTACGGCCGGCCGCGAACCGGGCGCGGTGGCACCGCGCGCAACACTGAAACCGAACCGTCGCGGAGACTGAATATCGTCGGCGCCACGCTGGCCTACGGCCCCGCACGATACGATGTGTATGGCGAGGCTTATCTCGACGACCCCGCCATTCGTGCGGTGGCCGATAAGGTACGCTTTGAGATCAACGAGGAAATCGAACAGAAGTATTATCCCAGGCAGTTCGCGACCGGCGTCACGATCCGGTTTGCAGACGGCAGCACGCGCTCTGAACGCCGGGTTTGCGATTGCAGCCATGACGCATGTTCAACTCGCGCCACCGGCGAAGCGAATACTCAACACTGGAGTCAAGGATGGTCCGTAACCACGACTTCGCGGCCGAACCGGTCACACGCGAAGAGATTCATCAACGGCAGATCGAGATGCGGGGCTATCGGCGCAGCGACGGTCTGTTCGAGGCAAGCGCAAACCTCGTGGATCGCAAGACGAGCGACTTCACGCCGCCCGGCGCGGCACGGCTGGTCAGCGCTCACGCACCCATTCACGATCTCGGCGTCACGCTGGTGTTCGACAGGGACATGATCGTTCGCGAGGTCCATACGTTCATCCGGTCTCATCCGTATGCGCCGTGCCCGGGCGGCGGCGACACGCTGCAGGCGCTGGTCGGCATGCATATCGGCGCGGGCTGGAACAGCGAGGTGCGCAAGCGTCTGCCCTCCGGCGATACTTGCACGCACCTCAAGGAATTGCTCGGGCCGCTCGCGAGCGCCGCGTTTCAGACCATGGTCACCGAGCGCCCGTCGGCACTGGAAGCGCGCGACGACCAGGGCAAGCCTCGCAAGATCGATAGCTGCCATGCGTACGGCGCGTCGCGCGATCTGGTCAAGACGCTATGGCCTGAATATCACGTGCTGAAGAAGACATAACCGGGCAGCGGCTCACGCGGCAATCGCCGGCACGCCGGCGATGACGAAGCCGCGATAGTCGTCGCGGACGACCTCCTCGCAAATCGCCCGGTACCGGTGATAGCCGCCCACGTACGGCATGAACACGCGCGGCTTGCCGGGCACGTTCGCGCCCGTGTACCACGACTCCGCCAGCGGATACAGCGTCGCGTCAGCCACCTCGTTGACATGCTCGACCCAGCGCGTTTCCGCTTGCGCATCCGCCTCGATCATGCGGCTTTTGCGCGCGTCGAGCATGGCGATGCAATCGGCGATCCAGTTCAGGTGCTGCTCGATGGCGCACACCATGTTCGCCTTCACGGACGGGCTGCCCGGCCCCGTCACGATGAACATGTTCGGGAACCCGGCCGTCATCAGGCCAAGATAGGTGCGCGGCCCGTGCGCCCATTTCTGCTTGAGCGACAGTGCATCGCGCCCGCGGATGTCGATATCCGCGAGGGCTCCGGTGATGGCATCGAAGCCCGTCGCGAACACGAGGGTGTCGAGTGCATAGGCGCCCGCGGTCGTCTTCACCCCCGTCTCCGTGATCTCGACGATCGGCGCCGACTTCGCATCGACGAGCGTGACCGTCGGCAGGTTGAACGTCTCGTAGTAGCCCGTATCGAGACACAAACGCCGCGCGCCGATCGGATAGTCCTTCGGCACGAGCAGTTCGGCGGTCGCGGGGTCTTTCACCGTGCTGCGAATCTTGCCGCGCACGAACTCGGCAGCCGTGTCGTTCGCCGCCTTGCTGGTCAGCAGGTCCTTGTACGCGTACAGGAAACTGACGCTGCCCCCGGCCTTCCACTTCGCTTCGAATCGGGCGAGACGATCTTCGGGCGTGTCGTCGAGCGCGTTTTTCGTCGGAGCCGGGTGCCCCGCGATGCCGAATGGCGTGTTTTGCGCCTCGGCTCGCCAGAACCCGTACCGCGTCTTGTGCTGGTCGAGTTCATCGCCGGACAGCGCGCGGTTGCGCGCCGGCAGCGTGAAGTTCGCCGTCCGCTGGAACACGAACAGCTCGCTCGCCTGTTTCGCGATGATCGGAATGACCTGGATGCCCGAGGAGCCCGTGCCGATCACGCCGACACGACGCCCCGTGAAATCGACCGGCTCGTCCGGCCAGAGACCCGTGTGATACCAGTCGCCCTTGAAGGTATCGAGGCCCGGGAACTCCGGCACGCGCGGCAGCGACAGATTGCCGGTCGCCATCACGCAGAAGCGCGCGGTGTACGCCTGCCCGTCGACGGTCGTAACGCGCCAGATGCCGTTGGGCTCGTCGAATGTCGCCGACTGCACGCGCGTATTGAGCTGGATATCGCGACGGAGGTCGAAGCGATCGGCGACGTGGTTGATGTATCGAAGGATGTCGCCCTGCGCGGAGAACCGTTCCGGCCAGTCCCATTCCATCTGGAGCGCGTCGGAAAACGAGTACGAGTACTCGACGCTGTCCACGTCGCATCGCGCGCCGGGATAGCGGTTCCAGAACCATGTGCCGCCGATGCCGCTGCCCGCTTCGAGCGCCCGTGCACGCAAGCCCAGCTTGCGGAACTTGTACAGCGCATAAACGCCCGCGAAGCCGGCCCCGACGATGACGACATCCAGATCCGGCGCAACGCCACCGCCGCCTCCGGCTCCATCGGCACCGCTCTTCGACACGGGTTCATCAAGGTAGCGCATGGTTTGTCTCCATCGAATCAATTGAACTGGCATCTATTGAAGACTCAGTGCGGGGTTGCAGCAATCCGCAGCGATAGGCCATCCCGTGCTTTGAAAGTGCGCGGGGCAGACAGCGGTATCCTCGGTGCAGTAGACTTTCAAGGCACGGGAGGTCCCGTCCTTCCTTAGGGCGCCCGCATCACCCCATTGGCGCGACGCAACGATGCAATCCGAACGATCTCTACCGCGACATGCCGCCAGACGGTCTCTCATCGGGCCGTACGGAATCGATGTCGCCTGGCCGAAGGCGCCGTCAAACGGTCAGGCCGAAAGCGATGTCGTCGTGACGCCGCTCGCACGCGGGTTGTCGATTCTGTCCGCCTTCACGCCGGACAAAGCGGCGCTGGGCAACCAGGAGATTGCCGAGGCGACCGGCATCCCGGCCCCGACCGTGTTGCGCCTTCTGCGTTCGCTGGTCACGCTCGGCTACCTTCACCGCGACAAGACCAGCAAGCTGTATTCGCTCGCGCCGGCGTCGCTGGCCCTGGGCTATGCCGCCATTGCCGACCCCGGGATGCTGCGGCTCGCCAGCATCGAACTGCGCGCATTCGCAAAAGCAACGGACACGTACGTGCTGCTCGGCACGCGCGACCGGCTCGACGTGATCCTGCTGGAGACGCAGGTCAGCCGCAGTTCATTGCTGGAGTTGCGGCTGTCGCCCGGCATGCATGTGCCCATCGCCTATTCGATGATGGGATGGGCGCTGCTGGCGGCGCTTCCGGAAGACGAGCGGCACTACCTGCAAGCGCAGGTCGAACGCCATGCCGGCGACACGTGGCCGGCCGCGATACGCCATCGAATGGGTCAGAAGATCGCACAGGTGCATGAACTCGGCTTCTGCATGCTGCACGGCGAGTGGGAGCAGGAGCTGACCTGCGTCGCCGCGCCCGTCGTGCTCGCGAATCGCCCGCCGCTCGTTCTGTGCTGCGTCGGACGCACGGCCCGGTTAGCCCAGGCCAGCGTCGAGCGGGAACTCGGCTCGCGGCTCGTCGCGTGCGCCCGCGCGCTGCAGGAGCGTCTGTCGGCAAGCCGCTGACGGCGTGCCAGCACGAAGCAGCCGTCAGACGATCGATCGTCCGGCCAGATGCCCTTCACGAATCGCGGGCTGAATGTCGCGGGCCGACAGCGCATCGCCCACCAGATGGAGCTGATCCACCCGCCCGCGCAAGGCCTCCCAGATCTCGTTCTGCGACTGCCGGTAGCCGACCAGCACCACCGTGTCGGCCGGCACGGTTTCCGCCGTGCTGCCGAACAGTGGCCTGACGTCGGCGCTCCCCTTGTCGATCGAAACCAGCGCCGCTTGCGTCACGATGCGCAAGCGGCCCGCACCGTGCATGCGGCGCAGCGCAGCCTGCGTGCGTCCCGTGGTCTCGACCGCCGGGGCGAACATCAGGTGACGCGTCACATAGGTCACCTCGACGCCGCGATTGATCAGCGCTTCGCAGCAGCCGATGGCGTCATAGTGCCCGACGTCGTCGAACACCAGCGCCGTGCGGCCCACCTCCTGCGGCGGCGCCGTGGCAAGATCCAGGGGCGTCAGCACCGTCGCATCGCGCGAAATCCGCAACTCCGCCGCGGGGTCGGCCGTCTGCCGGAACTCGCGTGCGTCCGTCGGTTGCGAACCCGTGGCCACGATCACGGCATCGGGCTGCTCGGCCAGCACGTCGTCCACATCGACATAGGTGGACAGGCGCACCTCCGCGCCCAGGCGATAGATCTCGCTCTCAAGCCAAATGGCGATGTCTCCGATCGCATGAAGTTTCGGCAAGTGCCGGGCGCAGTTCAGCAGGCCGCCCAGATCGGACATCGCCTCGACCAGGGTCACACGGTGCCCCGCGAGCAGCGCCGTGCGTGCCGCTTCCATGCCCGCGACGCCGCCGCCCACCACCAGCACCTTGCGCGGGACAGCCGCCCGCGCGATGCTCTCGTCGGACAGCGTGCGCTCGTATCCCACCGCCGGATTCACCGCGCAGCCCATGCGGCCGGCGAACGCGCCGCCCAGGCACCCCTGGTTGCAGCCGATACACGGGCGCACCTCGGTGCCGCGCCCCTCGCGGCTCTTCACGACCAGCATCGGATCGGCGATCATGCCGCGCACGATGTTGACCATGTCGGCCTGCCCTTCTTTCAACGCCTGCTCGGCGTCGTCCAGCGTGGCATAGCGGCCCACGATGATGCGCGGCACCGTCAGCCCCTGCGAGATGCGCTCCACGTGCGTCAACTGATAGCCCACCGGGGCGTCCATGCCCGCATAGCGGTCCACGTGAAAATAGTAGTCGCCGTGCGTGATGTTCACGAAGTCGATCAGGCCCTCGGACTGTGCGCGCAACGCGATGGCGTTCACGTCCTCGTCGGTGAGAATGCGCGGGTCCGAGCTTCCGCCGATGCGCACGCCCAGAGCGAAATCCGGCGAGGTCGCCGCGCGTATGGCGCGCAGCGTCGCCAGGAATGCCCGGATGCGGTTGTCGAAACTGCCGCCGTAGGCATCGGTGCGCTGGTTGAGTACCGGCGAGAAGAATTGCGAGAACAGATAACCCGCTCCAGCGAGCACCTCGACGCCGTCGAGACCCGCGGCCTCCATGCGCGCGGCGGCCCGGGCGTACGCGTCGATCACTTCTTCGATCTGGTCCGTGGTCATCGGGATGGGCGGCGCCACCGAATAGCGGCCCGCCAGCGCCGTCACCGCCCACGGAAGGCCACCGTCGGCGGCCGGGTCGGTGTAGCCCCCGTGCCAGAGCTGGGTAAAGAGCTTCATGCCGGTGGGCGCGATCGCATCCACCAGCTTGCGCATGGGCGCAATCGCTCCGTCGTCGGCCGCGCTCAGCGAAAAGGTCGATGACGGATGAACCGAGGTGCTTTCGAGAATCGACAGCCCCGCGCCACCCTTCGCGCGCGCCAGATGGTAGGCGATCAGGTCGTCGTTGACATAGCCGGTGGCGAGACGCGTTGCATGCGCCGTGCGCACGATACGATTGGGCACTTCCACCGCGCCGATCCGCATCGGCGAGAAAACATGCTTGTACATATTCAGGCTACCGAACGCTTGGAGGTGATGCCGCCATCGACCGTGACGATGGTGCCGCTGGTGTAGGCCGAGCGAGGCGACGCCAGATAGACGAACAGATCGGCGACCTCCTCCACCGTCGCAGCGCGCCCCAGCGGATAGCCCGCCATCAGCTCGGCGGAACGCGCTTCGTCGCCCAGCAGCCGCGACGCATGGTTTCTCAGCACCTTGGCGATCCGCTCGGTGCCCACCGGGCCGGGATTGACGCCCACCACACGGATACCGTCCTCCAGACTTCGGCCGCCCAGCGCGCAGGTGAAGGCCATGAGCGCCGCATTGCCGGTCGAGCCCGCGATGTAATTGAAGTCGAAGTTCTGGCCGCCATTGCCGATGTTGTTGAGGATCACGCCGCCGCCCCGTTCCTTCATTCGTGTGTAGATCGCGCGCGTGAGGTTGATGTAGCCGAACACCTTCAGCTCCCAGCCCTTGCGCCACGCGTCTTCATCGACGTCCCAGAGGGTGCCGCCCGGAATCGCGCCCGCGTTGTTGACCAGCACGTCGACGTCTCCGGCGAACGCGACGACCTCCGCGATCGCGCCGGGTTGGGTCATGTCGAGCGCGAGCACCTCCACCCGCACGTCATGCGCGGCGCGCAGGCCGGCCGCCAGCGACTCCAGTTTGTCCGCGGAACGTGCCGTCAGTGCGAGGTGGCAGCCCTCGGCGGCGAACGCCTTCGCGAGACCCTCGCCGATCCCCTGTGATGCGCCGGTGATCAGGACTCGCCGGCTTGCAAGTTTCATGTCCATGTGGGTTTTCCGTACCGTTACGCGCTCAGATTCCGACCACCGGAAACTCCAGTGCGACCAGCGGCGCGATCTCGGTGGTGAAGTTGGGAACGTCGGCCATCAGCTCGTTGGCCTCCGCGCTGCCATACGACGCAATCAGATCCTCTTCCGAGTCGAACCATAGTTCCGAGAAACCGTCCCATCCGAACTGCGGGAAGCGCGTGCGATCGACGAAGTTGACCGCATAGCGGCGCAGCTTCGGCAACTTGCGACCGAGCTCGGCATGCACGTTGAGCCAGTGATCGAGAAATTCCTGATCGCTCATGCCCGCTTTGCGACGCAGCAGGCCGATTCGCTTCACATAGGTTGCTTTCATGCGGGTTCCTCGGGTTTCAGTCCTTGAGCGCGCCAGGCCTCTGCGGCACTCCGGGCTCGTTCCATGTATGGTCGAGCGCGCGGCGGCGGTCGTCAAACCAACGAAGCGCTTCCTTCCGTACTTTGAAAGACGGCGTATGCGGCGTCCTTGGCGCTATAACGGCTTCCCGGTTCGCGCCGCGATCTCGCCGACCATGCCGCGACGGAAAGTGAGCACGCATACGATGAAGACCAGCCCCTGCGCGACACTCACCCATTGGCCGAGCGGCGCGAAAAAATACTGCATCGCCACCAGCGCGAACGCGCCGACGATCGGGCCGAGCACGGTGCCCAGTCCGCCCACCAGCACCATGAGCACGACCTCGCCCGACATCGACCAGTGCACGTCGGTCAAGGTCGCGAACTGGAACGCGATGGCCTTGGTCGCGCCGCCGAGCCCGGCCACGGCGGCCGACAGGATAAAGGCGAGAAGCTTGTAACGATCTGTCTTGTAGCCGAGCGAGATCGCGCGCAACTCGTTCTCCCGGATCGCCTTCAGCATGTCGCCGAAAGGCGAGTGAATGACGCGCTGCACGAACAGCAGCGTTGCCATGAAGATAACCAGCACGACGTAGTACATGGTCATCTGGTCGTTCAGATCGATCAAACCGAACAGCTTGCCGCGAGGAACGGCCTGGATGCCGTCGTCTCCGCCGGTGAACGCCGGGAACTGCACGCAGACGAAGTAGACCAGTTGGGAGAGGGCCAGCGTCGTCATCGCGAAGTAAATGCCCTTGCGGCGAATCGCGATCAGGCCTGCCGCCAGCCCGAGCAGCGCCGACGCCGCCACACCGGCGACGATCGCGGCCTCCGGCGGGAAGCCCCAGACCTTGGCGGCATGCGCGGCGACGTAGCCGGATCCGCCGAGAAACATCGCATGCCCGAACGACAGCAGCCCCGTGTAGCCGACCAGCAGATTGAGCGCGATGGCGTACAGCGCCAGACACAGCCCTTTCATCAGGAACTGCGGATAGAGCAGCAACGGTGCGAGCACGAGCAGCACCGCCAGCCCGAACGTCGCCAGCCTCAGGGCGAAGCCGCCCGCGATCACGGGACCGCCCGACGAAGCTTCCATCGCGCTTCCCGGCGCCGCCGGCTTGCCGAACAGACCTTGCGGACGCACCAGCAACACGAGGATCATCACGACGAACACCACCGTGGTCGATGCCTGCGGATAGAAGAACTTCGTCAGCCCTTCGACCACGCCGAGCCCGAAACCGGTGACGACGGAGCCCATGATCGACCCCATCCCGCCGATCACGACGACCGCGAACACGACGATCAGGATCTCGTCGCCCATCATCGGCGCGGGCTGATAAAGCGGGGCGGCGAGCACGCCTGCCAGCGCCGCGAGCGCCGCACCGCTCGCGTAGGTGAACGTGATCATGCGCGGCACGTTGATGCCGAAGGCGCGCACCAGCGCCGCGTTCTCGGTCGCCGCCCGCAGGTAGCTTCCGAGCTTCGTGCGTTCAATGACGTACCACGTCGCGAGACATGCGGCGAGCGAGAAGGCGATGACCCACGCCCGGTAGTAAGGCAGATACATGAACGGCAGGCGCAAGCCGCCGCTCAGCAGCGCCGGCATCTCGTAGCCTTGCCCCGTCGTGCCGTACTCGACGCGAAACAGGGACTGGATGATCACGGCCAGCCCGAAGGTCAACAGCAAGCCGTAGGAATGATCGAGGTGATAAATGCGCCTGAGCAGCGTGCGCTCGATGATCACACTGAACACGCCGACCAGCAGCGGCGCGAGCAGCAGCGACCACCAATAGCCGATGCCCATATAAGTCAGCAGCAGCCAGGACACGAACGCGCCCATCATGTACTGCGCGCCGTGCGCAAAGTTGACGATGTTGAGCATGCCGAAGATGACGGCAAGCCCCAGACTCAGCAACGCATAGAACGAGCCGTTGATCAGTCCGAGCAGCAATTGACCGGATAGCGCGTGCACCGGGATTCCAAGCAATTCAAACATGGCGGATCGCGTCCTCAAACGCCCAGATAGGCATGCAGTTTTTCCACATTGGCGGGGAGCTCGTCGATGCCGAAGCCATCGACGATGCGCCCGTGCTCCATCACGTAGAACCGGTCGGCGACCGTGGCGGCAAACCGGAAGTTCTGCTCGACGAGGAGCAACGTGAAGCCGAGCTCCTTGAGCCTCCGGATCGTGTGACCGATCTGTTCGATGATCAGCGGCGCGAGGCCCTCGGTCAGTTCGTCCAGCAGGAGCAGGTCGGCACCGGTACGCAGGATGCGGCCGAGCGCGAGCATCTGTTGCTCGCCTCCCGAAAGCTTCGTGCCCTGCGTCGTATCCATGCGTTCCCGCAAGTTCGGGAAAAGCTCCAGGATCGATTCGATGTCGAGGCCGCCGCCGCGCAGCACCGGCGGCAGCATCAGATTCTCGCGAACCGAGAGGCTCGCAAAGATGCCTCGCTCTTCGGGGCACAGCGCGACGCCTGCATGCGCGATGCGCTCCGGCAGCAGGCCGATGGTTTCGATGCCGTCCTTGTGGATCGAGCCGCGACGCCTGGCGACCAGCCCCATGATCGACTTGAGCGTCGTGCTCTTGCCCGCGCCGTTGCGGCCGAGCAGGGTAATCACCTCGCCCTTCCGGACGTCCATGTTCACGCCATGCAGGATGTGGCTCTCGCCATACCATGCGTGGAGGTCCCGCAGTTCGAGCATCGCCCGGCCGTGCGTTGGTTCAGCCATGACCGCCCCCGAGATAAGCTTGTTGCACCTCCGGATTCGACGCCACCGTGTCGTAGTCGCCTTCGGTGAGCACCTGACCGCGCGTGAGCACCGTAATCCGGTCGCACAATGACGACACCACCGACAGATTGTGTTCGACCATCAGCACGGTTCGGCCGCTGCTGACGCGGCGCACGAGTTCCACGATGCGCTCGATTTCCTCGTGCCCCATCCCCGCGGTGGGCTCGTCGAGCAGCATCATGTCGGGGTTCAGCGCCAGCGTCGTCGCGATCTCGAGCGCGCGCTTGCGGCCGTACGACAGCGACACCGCGGCGATGTTCGCGTGCGAGGTCAGACCGACGTCCGCGAGCAATTCCATCGCACGGTCGTTGAAGACGTTCAGCACGTTCCTGGATCGGAAGAAATCGAACGATCCGCCACGTGCGCGCTGCAACGCCACGCGCACGTTGTCGCGTACCGACAGATGAGGAAACACGGCGGAGATCTGAAACGAGCGCACCAGCCCGAGACGCGAGACATCGGATGGCGCCATCGGCGTGATGTCTCGCTCGTTGAAAAGGATCTGCCCGGTCGTGGGAACCAGAAACTTGGTCAGCAGATTGAAGAGCGTCGTCTTACCGGCGCCATTGGGTCCGATCAATGCATGGATCGAGCCGCGACGCACCTTCAGATCGACACCGTTGACCGCGCGAAAGCCGCTGAAGGCTTTCGCGAGGTTACGGCATTCCAGAATCGTATCGTTCATGAAAGCGCCCGCTCACTTGTTCTGGCTGAGCAGCGGACATTCGCTTTTGGAAAGCGGACGGAAGGCCTGATCGCCCGGCACGACGCGAACCAGTTGGAGCAGGTCCCACGGATTGCTCGACTCGGACGGCTTTTTCACCTGCACGAGATACATGTCGTGCACCATGCGGCCGTCCTCGCGCAACTTGCCGTTTCTGGCGAACATGTCGTTGACCGGCATGTCGCGCATCCTGGCCATCACCGTCTTCGCGTCTTTCGAGTTCGCGGCCTGCACGGCCTTCAGGTAATGCAGCACCGCGGAATAGACGCCTGCCTGACTGTCGTTCGGCATCGCGCCGTTGTTGCGCGCCTGGAACCGCTTGGACCATGCGAGCGCTTCGGGACTCTGGTTCGGGAAGAAACCGGTTGAATACGTGAGGCCCTGGGCGTCCTCCAGCCCCATCGCCTTCAGGTCGGTCAGGAACACGACGAGCCCCACGAGCTTCTGTCCGCCGTCGGTAACGCCGAACTCGCGCGCCTGATGCACGAGCTTGACGGTATCGGTGCCGGCGCCCGCCATCGCGATGTATTGCGCCTTCGACGCCTGCGCCTTCAGCAGGAACGACGACATGTCGGCTGCATTCGACGGGAACCGCACGGTCCCCACCACCTTGCCCTGCGCCGCCTGAATGAACGATTCGGCGGACTTTTGCAACAACGTGCCGCCCACCGAGTCCACCGTCAGGAAGAACCAGGTCGATCCCGGCTTCACCTCCGATGTCAGGACCCGTCCGGACGAGTAGTTGTCGTAGGTCCACATCGCACCGGTCGGCGAGCACTCCTTGTTCGTCGCCACGTCGGCCGATCCGGACGAGATGATGGAAATGCGGCCGAGGTTCTTCGCGATATTCTGGACGGCAAGGGCGATGCCCGAATTCGGCAGATCGACGATGACGTCGACGCCCTGGCGCTCGTACCATTCACGCGCGAGCGACGCGGCGACATCCGCCTTTTGCTGATGGTCTCCGGACACCAGTTCGATCGGGTTGCCGAGCACCTTCGAGCCGAAATCCTCGACGGCCATCTTCGCGGCAAGCACCGATCCCTTGCCTGACAAGTCGGCGTAGGTACTGGACATGTCGGTAAGAACGCCGACCTTGACTGTCTTGTCGGATGTCTGAGCGGCGGCGTTCGTTAGTATGCCGAATAATAGACAAGCAGCGATTGCAACGACTGGTTTCAACATTTCTCCGTCTCCTGATCTAGTTTGAATTTCGAGTCAATCTATGTTGGCGGTTCGTCCGCCGCAACATCGGTTCCTGGTGCGTTCCGTACTTGGAAAGTGTGAATACCCGCCGTGCATCAACTGGCCAGTTGGTGCGCTTTCCTGACGCCGGCGCCCGCCGCCAGGAATCCGCCATCGACCGCCAGACATTGCCCGGTGATGTAGCGGGACTTTTCAGATGCGAGATACGCAACCGCATCGGCGACTTCATCAGGCTCGGCCATGCGATTAAAGGGGATATCGTCGAGGTACTCGGCGAAGTCTTCCTTCGAAAGCTGCTCGCGTAACATGGCGCTCTCGACCGGGCCGGGCGCGACCGCGTTGCAGCGCACCCCCAAAGGCGCGTATTCCAGCGCCGTCTGGCGCGTCAACTGGATGATGCCGGCCTTCGAAGCGCCATAGGCGACCCGCCCGAACCCGGCGCGAATCCCCGCTATCGACGCGATGTTGACGATCGCGCCGCGACCGCTGCGCGCGAGGAGACCGGTCGCCAGTTGAGTCAGGACTAGCGGCGCGGTCAGGTTGAGTTTCAGCACTTCATCCCAGTGCGCGAGCGAGATCTCGCGCACCGGTGAAAGCCTGGCCATCCCGGCATTGTTGACCAGCACCGACAGTTCCGTCAGCGCGGAAAAATAGGCGCGGCAGGCATCGAAGTCGGTCACGTCCAGCGCATCTGCCCGAATGCCTTCGGGCGGTGCGAAGTCCGCGAGCGACTCCGGCCGGTCGAGGATGACGACGTTCCAGCCGTCGTCCCTGAGACCGCGAGAAATCGCCAGACCGAGTGTGCCGGCGCCTCCTGTAACGATTGCGGTTCCCTTGCTCATCGAATGTCCTTTTATAAGCATCGCGAGACGCCCGTCCCCTGCGCTGCGCCCTTGCCTGCCGGAACGCGAAATCCGGTCAATAGATCGTGACGCCGCTGTCCACGGGAATCGTCTGTCCCGTCGTGCGACGCGACTCGTCCGAAGCCAGATAGACCGCCACATGCGCCATGTCGGCAGGCTCGCAGGGCCCCAAGAGACACTGGTCCGCCAGCTTGCGCAGTTCCTCGCGCTCGCCTACCAGATGCCGCACGCGTTCGGAAAGCGTCAGGCCGGGCGCGATCGCGTTCACACGAATGCGGGACGCGGCATATTCCAGCGCCATCGAACGCGTCAGTGCATGGACGCCGCCCTTCGCGGCCGTGTAGCAGTCGCGGTCGCTCAGCGCCATCAGCGCAACCATCGAGGAAAAATTGATGATCGAGCCGCCGCCCGCTTGCTGCAGATACGGGATGCCGTATTTGCACACGAGGAACGTGCCGAACAGATCGAGCTTGATGGCCCGCCAGAACTCGTCTTCCGGCGCATCGGTCACGCGGGCGTCATCCGGCGTGGAGCCGCCCGCGGCATTGCAAAGGATGTCGATGTGTCCGAATGCCTGCGCCGCTCGTGCGAGGCCGTCGCACACATTCTGTTTGTCGGTCACGTCGAGCCTGACCGGAATGATCTTGTCCCCGCCTCCGCTGGCGTCGGCCGCTGCTTCCGCGAGATTCAGGTGAACATCGCCCGCCAGCACCCGTGCGCCCTCGGCGATGAAGTTCTTGCAGATTTCAGTTCCGATGCCGCCCCCAGCGCCGGTCACGAACGCGACCTTGCCGTCCAACCTTCCCATTTCAAGTCTCCCTAAAAAACCCGATGTCGATCGTTCCGCAACGCGCATCACCACGCCGCATCCAGCACGGCCATCACTTCGTCGGCCGAGCGGATCGGCCTGGGATTGGTTGCCACGATCGGGTCCCGCAATGCGGCGCGTGCGACAAAAGGCAGATCCTCACGGGCGACGCTCAAGTCGCGTAACCGGGACGGCAACCCGAGTTCATCGGCGATCAGCCCACGCAGCGCATCCTCGAACGCGCCGGCTTCGAAGGGCTGTTCCAGCATGGCTTCGAGACGGCGGCACAGCAGCGCGCGGCGCTCAGCGGTGGCCTCGGCGTTGAAGCGAACGACCTGCGGCAACAGCACGCAGGACGTATGGCCATGCGCGACCTTGCAGCGGCCACCCAGTTGATGCCCCAAGCCATGACTAAGACCCAGGCTGACATTCGCCAGCCCGGACACCGAAAGCCAGGCGGCGATCTGACAGTGCATGCGCGCCTCCAGGTCTTCGGGATTGCGGCGGGTAACGGGCAACCAGCGCATGAGCGCGGCCAGCCCTTCGATGGCCAGCGCATCGACCATCGGTTGCGCGGTGATCGAGAACCACGCCTCGACACAATGATCGACAGCCTTGATGCCGGAGGACAGCCATAGCCATTCAGGCGTGTTCAGCGTCAGTTCCGGGTCGAGAAGAACGGCGCGCGCACCGAGTTTGCGGTCCCGATACAGGTCTTTCTCGCCTTGAGCCGTATTCGACAAGCCGGCGATATCGGTGAACTCGCCCGCCGAAAGCGTCGTGGGTACCGCGTAGATCGGCAGGGCCACGCCTTGCATCGGCGGCACGATGCGGGTCGATGGATAGTCGAAGCGGATCGCGCACGGTTCGAAATCCGCGGCTGCACGCAGGTCATCTGCGAGCGCCCACACCGCGCCCTTGGCCGTGTCGCTCTGCGTGCTGCCGCCGAAACTGATCACCGCGTCGGCTGCCTTCTCGCGCAGGCATTCGGCGGCTGCGATGGCGGTTTCGCGCGGCACATGCGGCTGCGTCTCGCAGAACACCCCGGCGCAACGCCCGCCCGTGGCCGATATCACGGCATCGAGCAGCGCGGGCGTGTTCGCAAGCGTCTTTCCGGTGACGACGACTGCCCGGCGAATGCCATCGCGTTCCAGCAGTTGCGCCAACTGGTCGATGCATCCCGCGCCGAACCGGACTTCATCGACTGCGGGCCGGATGAACTGGCCATGCGTTCCCGTTCGTGCAAGTTCCATCGATATTCCGTCTCCTCGACGCAGCCTCAGGGACCGGGGGTGAAACCTACCCGGCGGAACGAGCGATTCGTTCCCTGCATTCCTGTCTTCGTGCTGCCGATGATCGAGCGCACACATCGCACCGTCAATCGGGCCTGAGATCCTCTACCGTACTTTGAAACCGCGTGTCGTTCGCGAGCCTGCGCGAGACGGCGCGCCAAAGGAAGTTTCGACGCGCGGAACAACGCCCGGCCGCGCGTTGACGCGTTCACGGCCAGCGCACAGGATCGCTTAACGTTGCAACTGAATTCTTCTACGCATGAACCACACTGAATCCGCGATCAATGTCCATCGCCCCGGCGACTGCCGGGAACTCTGCGCACTCATTCGTCCAGGCGATACCGTGATGTGGGGTCAGTCGCATGCAGAGCCGGTGACGCTCATGCGCGCGCTCGTCGCTCAACGGGAGCATCTGAAGCGGGTCCGCCTCTTTCTGGGTATCGGTCTTGCCGACGTACTCAGCCCCGAACATGCCGACGCCTTCGATTTCCTCGCCTATTGCGGCAGCGGCACCAATCGCAAGCTCGCGCGCGCGGGCGTGCTCGACATTCTTCCGGTGCACTACTCCCAGCTTCCGGAACTGATTCGCAGCGGCCGCCTGCGGATCGACGTCGTGATGCTGCAGGTATCGCCTCCGGATGAACATGGCCGATACAGCCTCGGGCTCGCACGCGAGTATCTGGTCGAAGCGGTCAAACACGCACGCGCGATCGTCGCGGAAGTCCATCCCGACGTGCCGTGGACCTACGGCGGCCCGTATCTCCAGCAAGCCGACATCGATCTGCTGATGGCGTCGGACGCGTCGTTCCCCGACACTCCGGCGGCTGAGGCCGGACCCGTGGAGCAGATGATCGGACGGCATGTCGCTTCGCTGGTGGAAGACGGCGCGACGCTGCAGACGGGGATCGGCTCGATTCCGGACGCGGTGATGGCGCAACTGCGAGACAGACGCGATCTCGGCGTGCACACCGGCAGTATCGGCGATGGTGTCGCAGCGTTGTGCGAGGCGGGCGTCGTGACGAATGCGCTAAAGACGATCGATACCGGCATCACCATCGGCGGGGTCATCATGGGCTCAGCGCGCACGCGCCGTTTCGCGCACCGCAATCCTTCGATCCAGTTGCGCGGCACGGAATACACGCACGATCCCGACGTGCTGCGCCGGATCGATCGCTTCGTCGCGATCAATTCGGCGGTGGAGGTGGACCTCACGGGCCAGGTCAACGCCGAAGCGATCGGCGACACGTATGTCGGTGCGGTGGGCGGCGTCGGCGATTTTCTGCGTGCGGCGCAGGCTAGTCGGGGGGGCGTGCCCGTGGTTGCGTTACCGTCGACCGCCGGCCGGCACAGCCGTATCGTCACGCGCGTATCGGGGCCCGTAACGGTGCCGCGAAGCGACGCATGCGTGATCGTCACCGAATACGGGATTGCCGATCTGCGCGGCCTGTCGATCGCCGAGCGCATTCCGAAGATCATTGCCGTCGCGCATCCGGACCACCGCGAACGGCTGGAGCGCGAGTGTCATACGGGCCGTTGAGGTCAAGGCTCGCAGTCGATGTCGTTCAGCACACTGGACAGCGTCAGCGCCGCGGCCTTCAATGCGGGCGCCACGCGCCGGCGGATGGCCGTCATGTCTGGCTCCAGTTCCACCGCGCCGCAGTTGAGCGCCATCAGCGTGCGGGTTCGGCCGACCACGATCGGCAATGCAATGCCAAACGCGTTGCGCTGATACTCGCCTACCGACATGCATACGCCCGATTCCTTCAGATCGCCGAATGCGGCATCGAGATTCGCGCGTACCGTTCCCGCATCGTCTCCGGCCGCTTCGAGCAACTCGGCAATCAACGGTTCGCGCTCCGCGTCCGGCAGCGCATACAGATAGGCGCGTCCCACCGCTGTCGATGCCATCGGCAGAAGCGAACCGACGCCGAGGCGCAGCGTGGCGATGGTCGCACTCGCCCGCCACGCGATATACACCATGTCGAGCCGATGCGGCACCGCCAGCGCAACCGACAGGTTCAGCTTGTCGGCAAGCTGCTGCATGACGGGCGCGACCAGCCGCGTGACAGGATTGGCCTCCAGGTAGGCGTGCCCCATGCTCAGTGCGCCCGCGCTGAGTTCGAACTGGCGTCCGCCGCCCACCCTGCGCAGATAGCCGATCGAGATCAGGGTCGTCGTCAGCCGGGATACCGTGGCCTTCGGCAGACCCGTGCGGCGCACGAGTTCCGCGTTCGATAACGGGGCGCGGGTCGCACGAAACGCATGGAGCACTTCGAGTCCGCGTTCGACGGTCAGCGTTACACCTTTGTGCATGTCGGTCTTGTCCATGTTCGTTTCAGTCGATGACGCCCGCCTGCTCCTGCAAGCGCTGCGCGGCCGCAACCAGCCGCGGCCCGAGTTCCCGTTCGACCCGTGCACGCCCGAGCCGGGCACTGCGCCCGATGCACGAGAGTACGAGCGGCGTCTGGTCCTGCACCACCAGCGGCACGGAGATAATCGTCAGGTCCGGCTCCCATTCGCCGATCGACATGCAATAGCCGACGTTATGCACCTGCGAGATGCCCTGGCAGATACGGCGGCGCAGCCCGGGCCAGTCGCGTCCCGCCTTGCGCTCGATATTGCCGAGCAGATAGAAGCGTTCGAGCTCCGGCAATGCCGCGAGCAAGGCCCAGCCCATCGGCGACGATGCGATGCGCAGGCGCGTGCCCGCATACAGCTTGAGATCGACCGATGCGGGTTTGCTCACACACGTTCCGAGCACGATCACGTCGAGACGGTCCCGCGAGCCGAGCATCACGTAGGTTTCGCTTCCGGTCGCGAACGCCTGCATTTCGAGTCGTGCGAGCAGTTGCACGTTGGAATGGGCCGTCGCCGCATAACCGAGCGACAGCACGGGTGCGGCGAGCCGATACTTGCGGCGCTCCGGTGAATAATGCAGATACCCGAGTGCGACGAGCGAGCGCGCGATCCGCGAAACCGTCGGTGCCGGGATGCCCGTTCCGATCATGAGCTCCTGGTTGCCGAGCCAGGCCTCGTGCGGTGGAAACGCCGCCAGTATCGCCAGACTTCGCGCCAGCGGAGCGACCATGCCCGGCGACGCGTGCGCGCCCTCGGCAGGCTCGCTGTCTCCGATCTCTACGATCGACGCGTCGTACCGGCTCGCGTCTTGATGCGCTGACGAACGCAGCGCTGTCTGATTTGCCTGCAGCGACATCGATAGCTCCATTGTCTCGTCCCTCCGATGCCTTGCATTACACGAGCGAGGCGCAAACGAGTCAAATCAAAGCGTAGCCGCGTTCCGTACTCTGGAATCGCGACCGGGCCGGCAATGGCAGCTCGGTCGGAAAACTCGGGGTTTTCCCGGCGAATTCGCTTTCGAGGCGCGCGTGTCGGGCTGGTCGAAGTACGGAACAGTAGCGCGCCGACGTCAGTCGCGATGATGAAAGAGCGGCGCGTGATCCATCCAGTCGTAGTGGCCAGCGCCGCTTGTCCAAGCCCAGTTGAGGTTATCGCGCCGTGCACCGCTCGAATCCGCTCCGACCGCCGATGGTCCGGCGCCGATCGTCTGTTCATCCACGGCACGCTGTTCATTACAGCGTTTGCTGGAGTCCGTCATTGCATCCTCTCTCTCGGCGTTATTGAGCATCGCGAATCATGGCGCGGGCGATCACCAGTTGCTGAATCTGCGTCGTGCCTTCATAGATGCGGAACAGCCGCACATCGCGGTAGAAGCGCTCGATGCCATACTCGGCCATGTAGCCCGCGCCGCCGAAAATCTGCACGGCGCGGTCCGCCACGCGGCCGCACATTTCGGACGCGAACAGCTTGGCGCAGGACGCCTCGGTGCTCACCGGCAGCTTGTCGTCGC
The DNA here is from genome assembly GCF_021353155.1 of Caballeronia sp. PC1. NCBI lineage: Bacteria > Pseudomonadati > Pseudomonadota > Betaproteobacteria > Burkholderiales > Burkholderiaceae > Caballeronia > Caballeronia sp. PC1. The sequence continues at coordinate 1,558,942 of NZ_JAJUBH010000003.1, read as the reverse complement.
GGCGGCGCGCGGCGTCCACCACCATGCAGCGGGCCGCATAGATTTCGGACTTGCTGTCGGCCAGCATGGCTTGCACGAGCTGGAAATCGGCGATCGGCTTGCCGAACTGCGTGCGCTCCACCGCGTACGACAAGGCCATCGACAACATGCGTTCGGCCACGGCCACACACACCGCGGCGATATGGATGCGGCCCTTGTCCAGGACCTTCATCGCGGTCTTGAAGCCTTGCCCTTCCTTCCCGCCGATCAGGTTGGCAGCCGGCACGCGCACGTTGTCGAAGATCACGTCGCAGGTATGCGCGCCCTTCTGCCCCATCTTCTTGTCGCGCTTGCCGAAGCTTAAGCCCGGCGTCTTCGCGTCGACGATGAATGCCGAAATGCCGCCCGAGCCTTTGTCTTCTGGATTGGTCCGGGCCATGAGCGTGAAGATGCCCGCGTGGGGCGCATTCGTGATGAAGCGCTTGGTGCCGTTGACCACGTAGTCGTCGCCGTCCCTGATCGCCGTCGTGCGAAGCGAGGCCGCATCGGAGCCGGCTTCCGGCTCGGTCAGCGCAAAGGAGGCGATCAGCTCGCCGGTGGCTAAGCGTGGCAGGTATTTCTCCTGTTGCTCGGGCGTACCGTCGAACAGGATGCCCTGCGAACCGATGCCCACAGTGGTCCCCAGCAGCGAACGGAAGACCGGCGAAGCGCGGCACAGCTCGAACACCGCGAGCACTTCCTCTTCCATCGTCAGTTCGAGGCCGCCGAAGCGCTCGGGAATGGTGAGACCGAAGAGGCCCATCGCCTTCATGTCGGCGACGATATCGTCCGGAATCTCGTCGGTTTCGGCCACCAGGTCCTCGTTGGGCACGAGGCGCTCGCGCACGAATCGGGCGATGGAGTCGAGCAGGCCGTTGAGCGTTTCTTGATCGCGAATCATGTCGGTACGCTTGAAAGATTGAAGAACACGACAGGATGCTGCGCCGGGCCGCCCATCCGGAACAACCTCATTGGCGAAAACGTTCCGGAAGATGGAATCGTCCCCGCAAGACGGGCACGGGCGCCGACTTCCGGGACTGGCAGGGCGTCTACCAAGGTACGGAACAATGGTCGCGCTTCCGTTGACCGGCGGGCGGTGCGGACCCATCGTACGAACTCGAATCAAACGATGCCACGTTCGCCATGCCGCTCCGCGCCGATTACTTGTTGAACCGTCCGTTTCCCTCCATCGAGCAGGCTTACTCGCTGCGCGATAGCCAGGTCTATGCCCTCGGTCTCGGCCTCGGCGCCGATCCGCTCGACGCAGGGCAATTGCGTTATGTCTACGAAGGCAGTGACGGTCAGTCGCTGCGCGCGTTGCCGACGATGGCGAACGTGCTCGCCTACCCCGGTTTCTGGGCGCGCGAAGCGGACACGGGCATCACCTGGCAAAAGATCCTGCACGCCGAGCAGGAAATCAGGATCCACGCACCGTTGCCGGCCAGCGGACGCATCAACGGCACGACGCGCATCACCGGGCTGTGGGACAAGGGCCCCGGCAAGGGCGCGTTCCTGCAGCAGACGCGCGAGATCGCCGACGCGCAAACGGGCCGCCCGCTGGCGACTGTCGTGCAACTGAGCCTGTTGCGCGGCGACGGCGGCTTCGGTGCAGGCGGCAGCACGGGTGCGCCGCCCGCGCCCCACGCGATGCCCGACGGCGCGCCCGATCACGTGTGCGATCTCGCGACACCCGAGCAGCTTGCGCTGATCTACCGCCTGAGCGGCGACCTGAATCCGCTGCATGCCGACCCCGCCGTGGCCGCCGCGGCGGGCTTTGCGCGCCCCATTCTGCACGGCATGGCCCTGATGGGCGTAGCCGCCCATGCGGTGCTGCGCACCGTGCTCGATTACGACGACGCGCGCTTCGCGGGCATGCGCGTGCGCTTCACGGCGCCCGCTTGGCCCGGAGACACGCTGCGTACCGAGATGTGGATGCGCGGCAGCACGGTGTCGCTGCGCGTGACCGCCGTCGAACGCAATGCAGTGGTTCTGAACAATGCGCGGGTCGATCTGCGCTGATCAATATTTTCTCAGGAGAGACACATGGATCTGGGTTTGACCGGCAAGGTCGCGATCGTCACCGGTTCGGCGCGCGGGCTAGGCGCCGCCACGGCGCGGCGTCTCGCGCAGGAAGGCGCGAAGGTCGTCATCACCGACATCAACGCCGAACTGGCGCAAGCCACCGCGAAGGCGCTGCGGGACGAAGGACTGGCCGCGCACTGCGTCGTGGGCGACATCACGCGCGAAGCCGACGTCCAGCGCCTCGTGGATGACACGGTCGCCCATTTCGGCGGCGTGCACGTTCTGGTCAACAACGCCGGTGCGCCGCGCGACAAGTACCTCGTGAAGATGAGCGCGGACGACTGGGATTTCGTGATGAACGTCATGCTCAAGGGCGCCTTTCTGGCCGCCCGGGCCGTCATGCCGCATTTCATCGAACAGGGCTGGGGACGGCTCATCAACATCAGCTCGCGCGCGTATCTCGGCAACCCCACGCAGGCGAACTATTCGGCTGCCAAGGCGGGGCTGATCGGCATGGCAAAGGCGCTGTCCATGGAGGAAGGCCGCTACGGCATCACCTCGAACTGCGTCGCGCCCGGCTTCATGGAAACGGAAATGGTGCAGGCGCTGCCGACCTACGAAACGATCAGGGAGCGCGCCGTGGCCGCCCAGCCGATCAAGCGCGTCGGACGCCCGGACGACATCGCGGACGCGGTGGCCTTCCTCGCCAGCGAGCGCGCGGGCTTTATCAGCGGCGAAGTGCTGCACGTCACGGGCGGACGCTACGGCTGATCGCGCCACGATAGAACAGGAACGATAGCCGCCAGCGCGCGACAGGCGAGCGCTGGCGGTGCAGGATTGATGACATTGAAGAGGCATTCGAAATGAAACGAGCAGCCATCGTCTCCCCGCTGCGCTCCCCCGTGGGCGCGTTCGGCGGAGCGTTGAAGGGCGTACCCGTCGAGGAACTCGGCGCCACGGTCGCGCGCGCCGTCGTGGAGCGTACCGATCTGGATCCCGCGCGCATCGATGACGTCGTCTTCGCGCAGAGCTATGCCAGCGGCGAGACGCCGTGCACCGGGCGCTGGGTCGCGCTGCAGGCGGGCTTTCCCATCGAAGTGGCGGGCATGCAGCTCGACCGGCGCTGCGGTGGCGGCGTGCAGGCGCTGGCCACGGCGGCGATGATGGTGCAGACCGGCGCGGCCGACGTCGTGATGGCCGGCGGCGTCGAGAGCATGAGCAACGTCGAGTTCTATACGACCGACATGCGCTGGGGCAAGCGCGCAGGTTCGGTCACGATGCACGACCGGCTCGACCGCGGCCGCGAGCGCTCGCAGCCGGAAAGCCGCTTCGGCCGCATCAGCGGCATGATCGAGACGGCGGAGACGCTGGCGCGCGAGTACGACATCACGCGCGAGGCATCCGACCGCTTCGCCGCGCGCAGCCATCGGCGCGCCGCCGCCGCGCAGCAAGCCGGGCATTTCGATGCCGAGATCGTTGCCGTCCCCGTGCCGCAGCGCAAGGGCGATGCACTGATCGTGAAGCAGGACGAAGGCGTGCGTGGCGAGACGACGCCCGAAAGTCTCGCCAAACTGCGCAGCATCATGAAGGAAGGTGTCGTCACCGCGGGCAACGCCTGCCAGCAGAACGACGCCGCGGCTGCCTGCCTGATCGTGGCCGAGGACAAGCTCGACGAGCTGGGTCTCACCCCGATGGGCTGGCTGGTCGGCTGGGCTGCCGCGGGCTGCGATCCGGCGCGCATGGGCATCGGCCCCGTGCCCGCCGTGCGGAAGGTGCTGGCGCGCACCGGGCTGACGTTCGACCAGATGGACCTGATCGAGCTCAACGAGGCCTTCGCGTGTCAGGCGCTGGCCTGCGTCAAGGGCTGGGGCAGTACCATGGACGCGCTGGAAGACAGGCTCAACGTGAACGGCTCGGGCATCTCGCTGGGCCATCCCGTGGGGGCGACGGGCGTGCGCATCATGAGCACGCTGCTGCACGAAATGCAGCGCCGCGAGGCCCGCTATGGCCTGGAGACGATGTGCATCGGCGGCGGCCAGGGCATCGCGATGATTTTCGAACGCGCCTGAAGGCAGGAGACCGATCATGAGCAACCTGGAATCTGGTCACGCGTCCGGTCACATCTGGCAGCCGGGCGAGCGCGAACTGCAGAACGCCGGCATCGTCAAGCTGATGCGCGCGCTCGACGTGCGTTCGTATGACGAACTGATGCGCGTGTCGATCGCGGAGCCGGAGCGCTACTGGCAAACCGTGATGCGCGAATGCGCGATCGCGTGGGATGTGCCGCCCACCGGCTACGCGGACCTCTCGCGCGGCCCGCAGTTTCCGAGCTGGTTCCCCGGCGGCCGGCTCAACTGGGTCAACACGATCTATGCGTGGGCGCGTCGTCCCGCCACGGCACAGCAAAAGGCGGTGGTGGCCGAACGCGAGGACGGCAGCGTGAGCGCGCTGACCTATGCGGAACTGGAGCAGCGCGTGCGCGATTTCGCGGCGGGCCTCGCGAGCCACGGTGTCAAAGAAGGCGACCGCATCGGCCTGCTGATGGAAAACGGCGTCGAGGCGACCATCTCGCTTCTGGCCATCGTGCATCTGGGCGCGCTGGTCGTGCCGCTCTTCAGCGGCTTCGGCGTCGATGCGATCGTCGCGCGCCTGTCGGCCGCCGAGGCGCGTTTCGTGATCGCGTCCACGGGCTTCGCGCGCCGCACCAAGCGCGTGAACGTGGAAGGCGCGCTGCGCGACGCATGGCGCCAGTTGCCGCTGCTCGAACATGTGGTCTGGAAGCGCGCCGAGGGCGAAACGGCGCAGGACGAACGCGACCTGGACTGGCAGGAAACCTCGGTCGCCGCGCGGGGCCGAGGCACGGACGCCGTCACCGTCACGCCCGACACGGCCTTCATGGTGATCTACACCTCCGGCACCACGGGCAAGCCCAAAGGCGTGGTGCACACGCACGGCAGTTTCCCGATCAAGGTCGCGCACGACTCACTGGTTCATTTCGACGTGCATCCCGGCGATGTCTACTGCTGGCCGGCCGACATGGGCTGGATCGCGGGCACGCTGGTGCTCGGCTGCGCGCTGCTGCGCGGCGCGACGCTCGTGTGCTACGACGGCGCGCCCGATTATCCCGACTGGTCGCGCATGTCGCGCGTGGTCGAACGGCACCGGATCACGCATTTCGGTTCGGCGCCCACGCTGATTCGCGGCATGGCGAGCCACGAAGCGCTGGCGCTGGCGGGCGACCGCTCGACAGTGCGCTTGCTGATCACGGCGGGCGAAGGCATCGCGCCGGAGCACTTCAACTGGTTCCTGCAGCGCTTCGGCGACGGCACGGCGCCCGTCATCAACTACACGGGCGGCACGGAGGCTTCCGGCGCGTTGCTCGCCAGCGTGCCGATCCGTCCGATTCCGCCGAGCGGCTTCAACACGGTCTCGCCCGGCGTCGCGGCGGACGTGGTGAATGCCGAGGGCGAAAGCGTGACGGGCGTTGTGGGCGAACTGGCCATGCGAGCGCCCTTCGTCGGCATGACGCACTCGTTCTGGCGGGACGACGAGCGCTATCTGGAAACATACTGGCAGACCATTCCCGGAATCTGGGTGCATGGCGACCTGGCGCTGCGCACGCCCGAGGGCAACTACTTCATGATGGGACGCTCCGACGACACGCTCAAGGTCGCCGGCAAGCGCCTGGGACCGGCCGAAGTGGAGGAAGTCGTGCTGGAACTGGCCGACGTATCCGAAGCGGCTGCCATCGGCGTGGCGGATGCCGACAAGGGGCAGAAGCTCGTCGTCTTCGTCGTGCCGAAGCCCGACGCGAGCGTCGTGGCCGCGGAGTTGACGTCGATCGTCTCGGCTCATGTCGACAAGCGCCTCGGGCGGCCGTTCCGGCCGGGCTGCGTGCATGTCGTCGCGCAACTGCCGAAGACGCGCAGTTTCAAGATCATGCGGCGCGTGATCCGCAGCGTGTATTGCGGCTTGCCGCCCGGCGATCTGTCGTCGCTCGACAATCCCGCCGCGCTCGACGAAGTGCGCTCGGCTGCGAGCTCCGGTTGACTCACCGTCCGGACATCCAACGATGTGTGCGCGTGCGAGGCGCAATCGGAACTGCTACCTGATCGACAACGTGAACAAGACATGAAAGTACTCGAAGGCATCAAGGTCCTCGATTTCGGACGCTTCATCGCCGGGCCGTTCTGTTCGGCGCTGCTGGCCGACTATGGCGCCGACGTCATCCGCATCGACCGCGTCGGCGGCGGCGAAGACCGCTTCATCGTGCCCGTGACCGAACAGGGCGAAGGCGCGCTGTTCCTGCAGGTCAACCGCAACAAGCGCTCGATGACGCTCGACCTCGATAGTCCCGAGGGGCGCGACATCGTGCGCAAGCTGGTGGCCGATGCCGATGTGGTGATCGCCAACATGCCGCCCCGCACGCTCAAGAGCCTGGGGCTGGATTACGAAAGCCTTTGCGAGATCAAAAGCGACATCATCCTCGTCGCCTCCAACGCGTTCGGCAACAGCGAGGCCGTGCGCGACCGCGTGGGCTTCGACGGCGTCGGCCAGGCCCTGAGCGGCGCGGTCTACATCGCGGGCACGCCCGACCGGCCGCAAAAGGCCATGGTGCCCGTGGTGGACTTCGCCACGGCGTTTTCCTGCGCGCTCGGGGTCATGCTGGCGCTCTACGAACGTCAGCGCAGCGGCATGGGTCAGGAAGTCACCGCCTCGCTGCTGTGCACGGGCCTGAACATGGCAAGCGGCGCGCTGATCGAGGAAGCCTTGCTCGGCCTGGACCGCCAGGCCACGCTGAATCGCGCGTCGGGTTATGCGCCGTCCGACATCTTCAAGGCGAAGGACGGATGGTTCATCACCCAGGTCATCGGACGGCCGATGTTCAAGCGCTGGACTCAACTGATCGGCCAGCCGGAACTGCTCGACGATCCGCGTTTTGCCGACGACACGCTACGTGGCGAGAATGGCGAGATCCTGAGCGACCTCATGAGCCGATGGTGTGCGGACAAGACGCAGGCCGAGGCGCTCAGCGCACTGGAAACGGCCCGCATTCCGGCGAGCCCTGTCAACTCGCCGCGCCAGGTGCTGGAGGACGACACCATCAAGGCCGCCGATGTGATTCGCTGGATGGACTATCCCGGCGCGCCGAAGAAGGTGCCGATCTTCGCCACGCCCGTCTCGCTGTCACGCACGCCGCCGGAAATCCATACCCGGCCGCCGCTGACGGGCGAGCACACCGAGGAGATTCTGGCCGGGCTCGGACTCGATGCCCAGATGGTCGCCGATTTGCGGTCGCGCAAGATCGTGTGACGGGGTTCATGCGCCAGGCGGCATCAACGGCGTGGTGCTGAAGCGTTCGAACGCACCGAAACTTCGGAGTGCATTGGAAGATGCAATCTGACTGGATCAAGCGTCCCGGCATCTCCCTTCCGTACATACATCAAAAACCCCCTCCTCCACACAGGGCGCCGCGACGCCCACTCTCTTGCCAACCGGAAGCCGGCTGGCGCGTGCCGGACAGATTCGTCACCGTCGAATCGAGACTTCGGAAACGCTCAATTGGCTTGCCGTGGACATGCTCTTACTCTAGTCGTGACGAATCGGATTCGCTTCGAATTCCCCGTACAGGCAGTAGCCGGGAACGACGACAGATTCGTCCGCGAGTGCAAGAGTTTGCGTGGCTGTAATCGACACACTTCAAAGAGCCGGGCCCAGCCCGTCGACGAGCAACAGCGGAATCGCGAGCAGGTTCGTCGCGCCCGTCGCATCTCCCGACGATCTGCCCGGCTATAAGACCTGCACAACAAAGGTAAGGAGACAACGTGAGTCAAGCAACGCCGCCGGTCCGCAGCAGTCTATTCGTTATCCTTCTCTGTTTTCTGACCCTCGTGGCCGACGGCTACGATCTGATCGTGTACGGGACGACCGTTCCGCATCTGCTGAATGAACCCGGCTGGCATCTCAGCCCCGCCGGCGCGGGCATGATCGGAAGCTGGACGCTGGTCGGCCTGATGGTCGGGCTGGCCGCGGCAGGCCCGCTGACCGACAGCATCGGACGGCGCCGCCTGCTCATGGCGGGTGTCCTCTGGTTCTCCGTGGGTTCGATCGTCTGCGCGCTCGCGACCTCGCCGACGTTCCTGGGCGCAGCGCGCTTCATCACCGGAATCGGCATGGGCGGCGTCGTGCCTTCGGCGGTCGCGCTGTCGGTCGAGTACGCGCCCAAGTCCCGGCGCCAGCTCTACAACGCGCTGACCCTGACCGGCTATTCGGTGGGCGGCATCGTGTCCGCATTGCTCGCCATCGCATTGCTTCACGAGCATGGGTGGCGCCTCTTGTACGCGCTCGGCGCGTTCTATGCACTGATCCTTCCGGTGATGTACTTCTTCCTTCCCGAGTCCGTGGACTTTCTCGTCGATCGTGGCCGGCTCGACGAGGCACGCAAGCTCGCAACCCGGTATTCGCTCGATTTCGACCAGATCCTGCGCGACAAGCACGCGCAGCGCGCGCCGCTCGACGGCGTGCGAGCGAAAAGCGGATATCAACTGGTGCTCTCTCGCGAATTTCGCGCGACCGCGCTGCTGCTCGCGTTCATGACGTTCTGTGTTCAGCTCATCATCTACGGGCTCAATGCGTGGCTGCCCCAGTTGATGCGCTCGGCCGGCTATCCGCTCGGTTCGTCGCTGCAGTTCCTGCTGGTGATGCAGCTGGGCGCCGTCGTGGGCATGCTAGGCGGCGCGTGGCTGGCGGACCGCCTCGGATCGAGACATGTGATGCTTCCGTTTCTCGTCATCGGCGGACTGTCGCTGATCGCGCTGAGTCAGAAGCTCGATTTCGCATGGCTGATGCTCGCCGTGTTCGGCGCCGGGCTCGGTTCGATCGGCACCAGCAGCCTGATCTACGGCTACATCGCCGCGCACTTCCCGGCAGCGTGCAGAGGGTCCGCGCTTGGCGGCGCGCAGGCCATCGGGCGCTTCGGCTCGATTCTGGGACCGATGATCGGCGGCTGGATCGTCGGATCCAACCTCGGGCTGCACTGGAACTTCTATGCGTTCGCGATCCCCGCCGTCATTGCGGCGACGATCGTGCCGTTGATTCCGAAGACGCAATAAGAGCCGCTTCGATGGAAATCTACGACTACATCGTGGTGGGCGCGGGCTCGTCGGGCTGTGTGGTGGCGAGCCGCCTGTCCGAAGATCCCGCCGCTCGCGTGCTGCTCGTCGAAGCCGGTCCGGACATGAACAACTTCTGGGTGCGCACGCCTGCGGGCGGCGGCAAGCTGTTCATGGACAGGCGGTTCAACTGGGCGTTCGATACCGAGCCCGTTCCGACGCTCGGCGGGCGCACCGTGTACTGGCCGCGCGGCAAGGGACTCGGCGGCAGCAGCTCGATCAACGGAATGATCTACATGCGCGGCCAGCCGGGCGACTTCGACCACTGGGCCGCGCTCGGCAACCCTGGCTGGAGCTGGACCGAGGTGCTGCCCTACTTTGTCCGATCGGAGACGAATCAGCGCGGCGCGAACGACTATCACGGCGCCCGGGGTCCGCTGCACGTGAGCGACGCCGCGATCACGCACCCGACCGCCGACGACTTCATCGCCGCCGCGCAGCAGATCGGCATTCGCCGCAGCGAGGATCTCAACGGACCGCCGCACGAAGGCGTCGCGTATCGCCAATACACGATTCGCAACGGCCGCCGCCACACCTCGTATAACGCGTTCATCGAGCCCGTGCGCCATCGTGGCAACCTGACCGTGCGCACGGGCGTGCGCGTGACGCGCGTGGCGCTGGAAGCCGGCGAGGCGACCGGCATCGAGGTGCTCGAACGCGGCGAGCGGCGCATGATTGCCGCCACGCGAGAGGTGATCCTGTCGGGCGGCGCCCTCGCCTCGCCCCACCTGCTGATGCTGTCGGGCATCGGCGATGCGGCGGAACTGCGCCGGCACGGCATCGCCGCGACCGTCGACGCTCCCGGCGTGGGCCGCAACCTGCAGGATCACTGGTTCGGCTCGTTCGCGTGGCGCGTCTCGCCGGGAAGCTCGTACAACCACCGTCTGCGCGGGCTGCGGAAGTATCTGGAGGGCGTGCGCTATCTGCTCACGCGCGGCGGTTATCTCGCGATCGGCGCGGCCCCCGTGACGGCCTATGCGCGCAGCGAGCCCGGACGCCCCGAAGCGGACCTGCAACTCACGGTGAGTCCGATGACCTTCAAGTTCGACGCGTCGGGCGCGCCGGTCGTCGATGATTTTCCGGCCATCGGCGGATCGATGGTTCTGCTGACACCCGACTCGCGCGGCCATATGGCGCTCAAGTCGTCCGACCCGCTGCAAGCGCCCGCGTTTCATCCGAACTACCTGAGCGACGCGGGAGACATTCGCCGTTCGATTGCGGGCCTGCGGATGATGCGGCGCATTGCCGAAGCCGCACCGCTCGCGTCGCGGATCGTTCACGAACTCGTGCCGGGCGCACCAGCCACGACCGACGAGCAACTGCTGGCGCATCTCAAGACGAACGGCAACAGCGGCTGGCATCAGGTCGGCACGTGCCGGATGGGCGTCGACGAAACGGCCGTCGTCGATCCCCGGCTGCGCGTGCACGGCGTCGGCAGGCTGCGTGTCGTCGATGCGTCCATCATGCCGCGGATCGTGGCCGGCAACACCAACGCGGCCTGCATCATGATCGGCGAAAAGGGCGCCGACATGATCCGCGCGGACGCCGCCCCGCCCCGCGCGGTGTCTATCTGACTCCTCATCCAGGAAAGGCTTTTCATGCAAGCAACCGACCGAACAATTCCGCTGAAGCATCCCGACGCCTTCTACATCGATGGCCAGTGGACGCCCGCGCCCTCCTCCGACACCTTCGAGGTGCTCGACTGCAGCACGGAACGCGTCGCGGCGCACGTCGCACGAGCCGATGCGGGCATCGCGTCGCGCGCAATCGACGCCGCGCGCCGCGCCTTCGACCATGGGCCATGGCCGCGCATGACGCCCGGCGAGCGCTCGGTCTATCTGGAAAAGATCGCGCAACGCCTGGAAGCGGCGAACGACGCGTTCGCGCGCGGCTGGAGCATCGAATCGGGCATCCTTCAACGGATCGCCAAACCGCGCATCGGCCAGTTTCTCGGCGCGGCGTTTCGCCAGTACGCCGCGATGGCCGAGACGTATCCGTTCGTCGAACCGCGCCGCTCAGCCACCGGACATCAGGCTTACGCGGTGAAGGAACCGGCCGGCGTGGTACTCGCGATCGTTCCCTGGAACGGGCCTGCCGCGCTGCTCGCCTACAAGGTCGCGCCGGCGCTGCTCGCGGGTTGCACGGTCGTCGTCAAGCCGTCGCCGGAAGCGCCGACGTCGGCGTATCTGTTCGCGCAGATCTGTGACGAGATCGGATTGCCGCCCGGTGTCGTCAACGTCCTGACGGCCGACCGCGACGTTTCCGAAACGATGGTCCGCAATCCGGCAGTCGACAAGATCACCTTTACCGGCTCGACATCGGCTGGCCGCAGCATCAGCGAGGCGGCGGCCGGCCGGATCGCGCGCGTCACGCTGGAACTGGGCGGCAAATCGGCGGCGCTCGTTCTCGACGATTACGACATCGACGCGGCGGCCCAGGCGCTCGGCCAACCGTACTTCAGCTATCTGACCGGGCAGGTGTGCCACAGCCTGACGCGCATCATCGTTCCGCGCGCGAAGCACGACACCATGGTGGAAGCGTTGAGCGCGGCCGCGCGGGCGATGGTGCCCGGCGATCCCTTCGACGACAGCACGACGGTCGGTCCGCTTGCGACCGCACGCCAGCGCGACACCGTCGAGCGCTACGTGGCCAAGGGCATCGCCGAAGGTGCGACGCTCGCGGCCGGCGGTGCGCGTCCGCGCCACCTGTCGCGCGGCTTCTTTTTCGAGCCGACGGTATTCGGGAATGTCGACAACCGGGCGGCCATCGCGCAGGAAGAGATCTTCGGACCGGTGCTGTCGGTGATCGCCGCGGACAGCGAAGCGCATGCGATCGAACTCGCCAACGATTCCATCTTCGGGCTGAACGCCGTGGTGTTTACGTCCGACGCCGGGCGTGCACTGCATGTGGCACGGCGGCTGCGCACCGGCAGCGTCGGCCATAACGCGTCGCGCACCGACTTCTCGATCGGCTTCGGCGGATTCAAGCAATCCGGTATTGGGCGCGAAGGCGGCGTCGAAGGGCTGAATGCGTTCGTCGAATCGAAGACCATCGTGCTCGACCAGCCGCTGGCATAACACACGCCAAAAGCGCGCGGGCCGAGGCGACGCGATCGGCCCGCAGCATGCCATGCCGTCCACCCGCCCCTCCCTCACGCGGCCTGCGTGTCTCCCGGCTGATCGAGCAGTTGCTCGATCAACGCGCGCGCAATCGGGTTCAACTCGCGACCGCGTGCCGTCGCGATCTGAACGCGCCGGACGGCCCACGGCTCCGCCAGGTCCAGCACAGCCACACGGCTGAACAGCTCATGGCTCACCATGCACTCCGGCTGAACCGACACGCCGAGCCCGGCCTGCACCAGGCTGACGGCCACGCCTGCGCTCCTGACGCCGTATCGCGGCTCGAACTCTCTGCCGAGCCGGCGCGCGGCCGCCTGGATCGCGCCGAGCATCGCGCCGACCACGATCAGATTTTCCGACAGCAGATCCTGAATGGTGACGCTCGCGCGCCCGGCGAACGGGTGTCCCTGCGGAACGACGGCAATCAGCCGATCCTCCCGGTACGGCGTCACGTCGACACCGCCGAGATCGAGCTTGTGCGCCGCCGCGAACACGCCGACGTCGGCCTCGCCGCGCGCGACCGCCTGCACGACCTCGGCATTCTCCAGCTCGCTGATGACGAGATCGACGAGCGGATATTCGCTCTGGAAGTCGCCTATTTCACGCGCGAGAAACGGAACGATGATCGATCGCGCCGACGCGATCGTCAGCTCGCCGCGCATGCCGTCGGTGAACGACGCGATCTCCGCGCGCATGTCGTCGAGATTGTCGAAGATCCGGCGAATATAGCGGACGAGGACTGCGCCCGCGGGACTCGGCACGACCCCCTTCGGGCCGCGTTCGAGCAGTTTGATTCCCGCAACGTCCTCGAGCTCCTGAATGCGCTTGGTCGCCGTCGATGCGGCCACATTTTCGCGAATCGCCGCCAGGCCAATCTGCTGTTCCTCGACCGCCGACAGGAACAGCTTCAACGTGAGCAGATCGACCTGCCGGATCAGATGCAGGCGATTGAAAGTACTCATGTCTCCCCTCATGCACGCCTTGATGACGTTGTCGGAACCCGTGACCGATGTCCAACACTGGAGTTCGGAAGCCATCGTACATCATCGTCAGCGGCCCGTATTGAGCAGCGTGTCGAGCGACGGATTGTCCGCGCCGATGTCCCGAGCCGCGTGTAAAGGCGGCGCGCGCTTGCCGTCGAACGACAGCGGCAGCCCGACCAGCCCGATCTCGTCGTCCGACGGCGTTTCGATGATGCCGAGCGCATGCGTCTGCGCATGCGCGAGCACTTCCGCCGTCGTCTGGATCGGCGCCACGGGCACGCCGGCGGCCTGCAGTTTCGCCTGCCAGGCGGCGCGGGAATCGGTCGCCATGCGCTCGCCGATCAGGCGATCGATCTCCGTGCGGTTCTTGAGCCGCCCCGCATTGGTCGCGAACCGGTCGTCGAGCGCCCACTCGGGACGGCCGAGCGCCGCGCACAGCTTCGCGAACAGCGCGTCGTTCGCGGCGCTGACGATCAGGTGGCCGTCGGTCGCCGAATAGGCGCGATGCGGCACGATGAACGCGACGCCCGAGCCGTGCCGGCCGCCGGTATCGCCATCGGCGCTGTAGTTCGCAACGTTGACCGTCATCCATGCCAGCGCCGTTTCCAGCAGCGATCCGTTGACGGTCGCGCCGCAATGCTTGACCTGACGGCGATACAGCGCCGCCAGAATCCCGACCGCCGCCCACAACCCCGAACCGAAATCGACGATCGACACGCCCGCGCGAACCGGCGCCTGCCCGTCCTCGCCGGTAATGCTCATGATCCCCGAGAACGCCTGCATCAGCGGATCGTAGCCGGGCAGCGTGTTCATCGGTCCGAGATGGCCGAATGCGCCGATTTCGCAATAGACCAGCTCCGGCTTGGTCACGCGCAGGCTGTCGGCGTCGAGTCCGTACTGCGCGCTCGAACCCGGTCGCAGGTTGTGCAGGAACACGTCCGCGTGTTCCGCGATCAGCCGGTGCAGCGTCGCGAGCTGCTCGCGATCCTTGATGTCGATGCAGATCGCGCGCTTGCCGCGATTGAGCCCGTGATACGCAGCGCCGCTGCCCTTCCATTCGCTCGGCCCCCAGCCGCGTGCCGAGTCGCCCGTGGGGCGCTCGACTTTCCACACCTCGGCACCCAGCGCCGCCAGGATCCTTCCGGCGAACGGCGCCGACGCGCTGTCGCTCAGTTCGACTACAACGACACCCGACAGCGGCAGATCGCGCAACATGTCAATTCTCCTGATTCAGTACTTTCTCGGTTTGCGGCTTGGCATCGGTATCGGCATCGGTATCGGGCGCGTAGATGCCGCCGGAACGCAGCATCGCGTCGATTTCGGCACGGCCAAAGCCATACTCCGTCAGCAGCGCCACCGAATGTTCGCCAAGCCGTGGCGCCGGATGGCGCAGTTCCGGCACGCTTTCGCTCCACTGCTGCGCAATGCCGAGCGTGCGGATCCGCCCTTCGGACGGATGATCCTGCTCCGCGAAAAATTCGACCGCCCTCATGTGCGGATCGTCGATGAGCGTTTCGGGCGTATTCATCCCGATCGCCGGGATATCGGCTTCGGTCAGCGCGCTCACCCATTCGGCCGTGGTCCGCGTCTCGAACACGCGCGCGAGAAAGGCGTACAGATGCGCGATGTGCTCGGTGCGTCCGCCGATGTTGTTGAAGCGCGGATCGTCGGCCATCTCCGCATGCCCGGTCAGCAGGAAGAAGCGCTTCCAGTGATGGTCCGCGTATACGTTCACGCCGATATAGCCATCGCGCGTGCGATACGGACGCCGATCCGGATTCATCATGCGCGCGTAGCCCCAGTCGCCGAGCGGCGGCACGAACGTGTGCCCGTACAGGTGATCGCCAAGCACGAAATGCGCGAAGGTTTCCATCATCGGCACGAATACCTGCTGGCCGACGCCGGTCTTCTCGCGCCGGTACAGCGCCATCGCGACCGCGTTGCTGGTCGCCATGCCGACGACGCGATCCGCGATCGCAGTCGCGACATAGTCCGGCGGGCCGTTCTTCCGGCTTTGCAGCACCGGCATGCCGACCGCGGCCTGAATCAGGTCGTCGTAGGCCGGGCGTGCGGCATAGGGTCCGTTTTGCCCGAACCCGAATGCGCCGCAGTAGATGATGCGGGGGTTGAGCGCGCGCACATCCTCGTAGGCGACGCCCAGCTTCGCCATGGTGTGCGGCCGCATGCTGTAAAGCAGGACGTCGGCCGCTTGCGCCATGCGCTTGAGCGTCGCGATGCCGTCCGGGTGCTTCAGGTCCAGCACGAGGCTGCGCTTGTTGCGGTTGAGATGCAGGAAGATGGGCCCCATACCGGGATGCCGGCTGGGTCCGATGTTGCGCGTGGTGTCGCCGTCGCGCGATTCGATCTTGCACACGTCGGCGCCCATGTCCGCCAGCAACAGCGATGCATACGGGCCCATGAAATTCGACGTGAGGTCGAGTATGCGCACACCGTCGAGTGGTCCGGCCATGTCTCCTCCGTTTTTATGGATGACCGGGCGGCCGCCGCGTTTGCGGCGCGCCGCGCGAGATTCTCAGGATGTCGAAGGAACGAACACCGGCAGCGTCTGTTCACCGCGCTGCACGAAGCGGACTTCGACGCGCTGGCCGATCCGTATCGCTTCGGGCGGCGCGTCGATCTGCGTGAACAGGTAATAGCCCTCGTCCATCCGGACGAAGCCGACCGTGTACGGCGCGATAGCGGCCCACACGGCTGTCGGGCCGCGCACAACCGTGCTGTGCGAATAGATCTCGCCAAGGCCGGACGACTCGGTCCAGCCAAGCGACTTCGCGCCGCAATGCGTGCAGAACGAATGGGCGGGCCAGACGGCTTCGTGGCAAGCGGTGCAGCGCTGGAACGTCAGCTTTTCTTCGGCCAGCGCGTCCCAGTAGGGCTGTGCGTCGAGCAGCCGGTACGGCTGCGGCCAGCTATTCGGTGTATTCGGCGAATGCGTTTCGGTCATGGAAGGTCTCGATCGAAAATCACGTTGCGGACGACAGGAGCAGCACGGCGCCCGCGGCCAGCATCCCGCCCGCGCCCTGCACCAGCACGGTTTGCGGGCGGCGCGCCGGCGCAAGCCCCAACGGCTGCCCGCGCAACTGCCTGACCGCCTCGACCATGCTGTCCATGTTGCACGAGATGCCGGGTTGCCCGAACGACAGCCAGCCGCCGTTCGTATCGGTGGGAAGGTCGCCGTCGACACCCGTGCGCCCTTCGCGATAGAGATCGATGCCACGCCCTTTTTTCGCGAAGCCCAGATCCTCCATCACGATCGGCCCCATGTGCGCGAAGTTCACCGAAATCTGCGCCATGTCGATGTCGGAAGGCGCGAGGCCCGACATCGCGTAGGCCTGCCGTGCCGCCTCGGCGGTGGCCGTGGTCGTGAGGTTCGGGAAAGCGCCGAGGCTGTCGAACCGGCATGCGCGCATGTTCATCCGGTCAGTCAGGTATTCGTGCGTCGTGGCCGACCCGTAACCGAGCAGGTAGACGGGATCGCGTGCGCCGCGCGCATTTTCAGGCGACGTCACGACGAGCGCACCGCCCGTTCCTCCGCCCCACGTCGAGCACATCCAGCGGCGTAGCGGCGTTGCGACATACGGCGACGACAGTACCGTCGCGCGGTCGATCTCGCCGAACTTCGCCTTCGCCGCGTGCGGATGATGGCGGCCCCAGCGCTGGTTCGCGATCGCGACGTCCGCGAGGTCGCTTTCGGCGATGCCGAACTCGTGAAAGTAGCGCTGCGCGGCTTGCGCATAGAGTGCCGGAATCGTCGGGCCGTAGGGAATCTCGAACTGGGGATCGGCGTCGGCTTCCGCGCCCATCGCGACCGCGTCGACGAACAGCTCCGTCGCGTCGCTCTGCAGGCACACCACGTACTCCGCGCGGCCGGCCGCGATCATCTGCGACGCGACCGCGAGCGTCGATGTCAGGCCTGCGCCGTGCATCGTCAGTTCGCTCGTGATCGTCACCGGCATCTGCATGTGCGAGATGAAGATGTTGCTCCACTGGGAACGCTTGTCGGCCCACGGCGAACGGCCCGTGAACACCGCGTCGACCTGGTCTTTGCGGATGCCCGCATCGGCGAGCGCGTTGAGCGTCGCCTCCGCGGCCAACTGCAATGGGTCCTTGCGATTCGCGCGGGATGCATACGCATCGCCCATGCCGATGATCGCCGCAACCGGACGAGGAGTCATGGCAATGCTCCTCAGACCTTGAACTCGGGTTGCGCTTCGGCGATCAGCAAGTCCAGATCCGCGCGCTTGCGCAGCATCAGCAGGCTCCATTCGCTGCGCTGTACGACCTCGCCGCGCTGGTTGTACGCCTGGATCAGCATCGTGCCAACCCCGAACTTCTCGTCCTTCTCTTTCTTCCCGATGATCTCGGCCGTCGCGTACACCGTGTCGCCGATCTTGACCGGATTCAGGAAGCGCATCTTGTCCACGCCGTAGTTCGCCTGGATCGCGGGGCCGAATTGCAGGAGGCCCGAGATCAGCGAGAACGTCAGCATGCCCTGAACGATGCGCTCGCCCCAACGCGTCTTCTCCGCGTACTCCTTGTTCGAGTGAATCTCGATCCAGTTTCCGGTGAACATGCAGAACATCACCACGTCGCTTTCGGTCACCGTGCGGCCGGGTGAGCGAAACTTCTGGCCGACTTCCAGTTCGTCGAGTGGGATGTTGATGCTGTTGTTGATGGCACTCATTACGGTTTCCTTATCAATTGAATTCGAAGGGCGCGTCGTTGGCTCGTTCCCTCGCCGTTACTGGCGCATCGATTTCGCGATGATGGTTCGCTGGATCTGCGAAGTGCCGCCGCCGATGGTCGATTGAATGCTCTCGCGCAGATAGCGCTCCATGTCGGCTTCCGGCAGGTTCGCGTAGCCGCCGAGCACCTGCATGCCGGTGAGCGCGCACTCCTTCAGCGTTTCCGAGCCGTAGAGCTTGGCCATCGATACTTCGCGGCTGCACGGCACATGATTCGCAGCCAGTTGCGCGGCGCGATAGCACAGCAGGCGCGCGGCATCGACCTTGGTCTGACAGTCGGCCAGCATGTGGCGGACGACCTGGAAGTCGTAGAGCTGATGATCGAACTGAATGCGCTCGTGCGCGTAGCGCGTGGCCGTCGCGACGGCCTGCTGCGCATTGCCCGTGTATGCGGCCGCCACCGCGCAGCGTTCGAGCTCCAGATGCTCCGTGATGATCTTCCAGCCCTGGCCTTCGTCGCCGAGCAGCGCGTCGCCCGGCACGCGCACTTCGTCGAGGAAGATTTCGGTCGTGCCGGTGGCATGACGCGAGAGCGTCGGCAGCTTGTTGATCACCATGCCCGGCGTGTCGTTCGGAATCAGCAGCACCGAGAGGCCCTTGTGCTTGTCGTCCGTACTCGTGCGCACCAGCATTGCGATCACGGTGTCTTTCGCCGCCGCGCCGCTGCACCACAGCTTCTGGCCGCTGACGATCCAGTCGCCGTTGCTGTCGCGGCGCGCACGCGTCTTCGTGTTGGCGGCGTCGGAGCCGGCATCGGGTTCGGAGATCGACACCGAGAAGCGAATCTTGCCGTCGATGAACGGCTGCACGTATTGCTTCTTCTGCTGCGGCGTGCCGAACTTGATGATGTTCATCGCGGTGAACGTCGGCACGAGCACCGAGCAAGCGAAGTCGAAACCGAACTTGCCGAGACCTTCGGCCATCAGCGAGTAATCGAAGATGTCGCCGCCCGAACCGCCCTCGGCTTCCGGAATGAGAATGCCGAGCCAGCCTTGCTTCGCGATCATGTCATACGCTTCGTACGGGTAATCGCGATTCATGTCGCACTTGCGCACGTATTCGACCGTGATCTCGTTGTCCATGAACCTGTTCACGGTGTCGAGCCACATCGTTTGCGATTCGTCGAGAAAATTAGCCATTAGTCTGCACTCCAGTTATTGACGTCTGCTGAAGCAGCCGCACGTTCATCGTGAAACGAGCTTAGAGCGTCAAGCGTCACAAACCAACTGACCGTTTCTGAAGTGACGATTCGCGTAATCGAAATCGGCTCGCAACCGGAGGGAGAAAGGATTCGATGCGCGGGGAGCGGAGAACATCCGGTGGAGAAAAAGCAGGCGCGCCCGCATGCGGAGCGGGCGCAAATGACGCGCTGCGGTTACGGCGTCACGCGATCGCGCCGGCCTCGCGCAGCGTGGCGAGTTCGACGGCGGTGAATCCCCAGTCGCCGAGCACTTCGTCGGTATGCTCGCCCGGCAGCGCCGGCCCCGACTGTATCTCGCCGGGCGTCCTGCTGAAACGTGGCGCCGGCGCCGGCTGGACGACGCCATCGCGCTCGACGAACGTCTGCCGCGCGCGCAAATGCGGATGATCCGGCGCTTCCGCGAGCGACATGACCGGCGCGATGCAGACATCGCGTCCCTCGGCGAGCGCGCACCATTC
Organism: Caballeronia sp. PC1; assembly: GCF_021353155.1. Classification (NCBI taxonomy): domain Bacteria; kingdom Pseudomonadati; phylum Pseudomonadota; class Betaproteobacteria; order Burkholderiales; family Burkholderiaceae; genus Caballeronia; species Caballeronia sp. PC1. Next base: position 1,539,206 of record NZ_JAJUBH010000003.1, on the reverse strand, counting down.
GTCGCGGGTGCGCGTGCGGAAGATCGCGGCAAACCTCGCATGCACCTCCGGCCATCGCGAGCGATCGTGCTGGTCCGGCATCTCTTCTTCGCGCAGACCCAGCATCGACAGCGTATTGCGCCAGAATCGCGCTTCGTTCGAGCCGACGCTCAACCAGCGGCCGTCGCGGGTCTCGTACACGTTGTACCAGGGCGCGCCCGAGTCGAGACGATTGCTGCCGCGCGCGTCCTTCCAGTAACCGCTCGCGAGCATGCCGTAGAACAGCGTCATCAGCGACGCGGAGCCATCGACCATCGCGGCGTCCACGACCTGCCCTTTCCCCGACCGCTTGCTCTCGAGAATCGCCGACACCACGCCGAGCGCGAGATACAGCGAGCCGCCGCCGAAATCGCCCGCCAGGTTCAGCGGAATCACGGGCGGCCCCCCGGCCACGCCGACCGAATGCAGCACGCCGCTCAGCGAGATGTAATTGATGTCGTGGCCCGGCGCGTGCGCGAGCGGGCCATGCTGCCCCCAGCCGGTCATGCGGCCGTAGACGAGCGCGGGGTTCGCCGCGAGGCACGCATCCGGCCCGAGGCCCAGTTTCTCCGCGACGCCCGGGCGGAACCCCTCCACCAGCGCGTCGGCCCGGCCGGCGAGCTTGAGGACCGCCTCGACCGCTTCCTTTCTCTTCAGATCGAGTGCCGCGCTGCGCCGGCCGCGATTGAGGAGATTGAAGCGCGGATCGCCGGGCTGGCCGCCGTCGTAACCCGGCGGGCGGTCGATACGAATGATATCGGCGCCAAGATCCGACAGCAGCATGCAGCAGAACGGCACAGGCCCTACGCCGCCCAGTTCCACGATCCTGATCCCTGCAAGCGGCCCTTTCGCGTGTTGCATCTTGAACGTCTCCATGGAAGTTCGATCAAGCTTACGCGGGTTAGACAGGCAGTCCAATTTCGAAATATCGAACTCGCACTTCGATGCGGTCGAAGCCGCGCATCGGGCATGACGTCGCGGTTGGCGGGCTTCTGAAGTACGGAACCATCGGGCGAGCGGGATTGACGCCACGCCGGCCGAACCGCCACTGTGAATGCCATGCGCAAGCTATGGCCGCTGACCCGGCTTTCGGTCGAATGTTGAAATGGAAAGGAGAGGCAAAGTGAAGGTATTGGTCCCCGTCAAGCGTGTCGTGGACGCGAACGTGAAGGTCGGCGTGAAATCCGATCAGTCCGGCGTCGATATCGGCAGCGTGAAGATGTCGATGAATCCGTTCGATGAAATTGCGGTGGAAGAAGCGGTCCGCCTCAAGGAAGCGGGCGTCGCGACCGAAGTGATCGCGGTGTCGGTCGGTGTCGCGCAAGCGCAGGAAACGCTGCGCACGGCGCTCGCAATCGGCGCGGATCGCGCCATCCTCGTTCAGTCGAACGACGGCGTCGAGCCGCTTGGCGTCGCGAAGGTGCTGAAAGCGCTGGTCGACAAGGAGCAGCCGCAGTTGGTGATTCTCGGCAAACAGGCCATCGACGACGACTCGAACCAGACGGGCCAGATGCTGGCTGCGCTGGCCGGCTTCCCGCAAGCGACGTTCGCATCGAAGGTCACGATCGCCGATGGCCGTGCCACCGTCGCGCGCGAAGTGGACGGCGGCACGGAAACACTGTCGCTGACGCTGCCGGCCGTCGTCACGACCGACCTGCGCCTGAACGAGCCGCGCTACGTGACGCTGCCGAACATCATGAAGGCGAAGAAGAAGCCGCTGGACACCGTGAAGCCGGAAGACCTCGGCGTCGATGTCGCGCCGCGAATCAAGACGCTGAAGGTGGCCGAACCACCGAAGCGCGCGGCGGGCGTGAAGGTGCCGGATGTGAAGACGCTGGTCGACAAGCTGAAGACTGAAGCCAAGGTGCTGTGAGAGGGAGCAGAAAGACATGACGATTCTGGTAATCGCGGAACACGACAACGCGTCGCTCAAGGCCGCGACGCTGAACACGGTTGCGGCGGCCGCAAAGATCGGCGGCGACATTCACGTGCTGGTCGCGGGTCACACTGCGCGGGGCGCGGCGGATGCGGCGGCGAAAATCGCAGGTGTCTCAAGAGTGCTGCTGGCCGACGCGCCACAGCTCGAAGCGGGCCTGGCGGAAAACGTCGAGGCGACCGCTCTGAATATCGCCAAGGACTATACGCACGTCCTCGCGCCGGCGACCGCATACGGCAAGAACATCGCGCCGCGCATCGCGGCGAAGCTGGATGTCGCACAGATCTCCGAAATCACGGCAGTCGTCAGTGCCGATACCTTCGAGCGTCCGATCTATGCGGGCAACGCGATAGCAACGGTTCAGTCGAGCGATCCGATCAAGGTCATCACGGTGCGCGCGACCGGGTTCGATCCGGCCGCGGCCGAAGGCGGGAGCGCAGCGGTCGAGACAATTGCCGCGGCGGCGGACACGGGCACGTCGCAGTTTGTCGGCCGTGAAGTGACGAAGCTGGATCGCCCGGAACTCACCAGCGCGCGCATCATCGTGTCGGGCGGCCGGGGTCTCGGCAGCGGCGAGAACTACACGAAGGTGCTGGAGCCGCTCGCGGACAAGCTGGGCGCAGCGCTGGGCGCATCGCGCGCGGCGGTCGATGCCGGCTACGTGCCTAACGATTATCAGGTCGGCCAGACCGGCAAGATCGTCGCGCCGCAGCTCTACATCGCGGTCGGCATCTCCGGCGCGATCCAGCATCTGGCGGGCATGAAGGATTCGAAGGTGATCGTCGCGATCAACAAGGACGCGGAAGCGCCGATTTTCAGCGTAGCGGATTACGGCGTCGTCGGCGATCTGTTCGCGCTCGTGCCGGAGCTTGCAGGCGAACTCTAGAAGCGCTGGGCCGCAAGCCTGCCAGGCGGCATGCGCTCACGTCTTTCGCGTCGCTCGTTCGCGCCCGGGCAATAAACGAACGGTGTCGCGGGCATCGACGTCGCCACCGCGTGAATCCTGAGCTCGTTATCGACGGTCAGTCTCGCGCACATGTTGTGGTACGGCGAGCCGGCGGGCAGCGTGCCGCGTTCGCGATCCACGCTGTCATACCCCTTCTCGTCGATGATTTCTCCTTCGATATCCCAAAGACCGTCGTCGCGCAGAAAGCCCTTCCAGGACCGGTTGAAAATCGGCGAAGCACGTGCGAGACACGCCCGGGCAAATCGCGCCGAATTTCAAAGTACGGCAAACGCGCGCAATGCGCGTTGACACGCTACGCGCCGGTTAGTCATCGTTGAATACCACAGCGAAGGAAGCGCCATGCCGTATCGGTCACGGATCGGCGGCAGGCGGCCTTCCGGAAGACACCTATTCAGAGGAGAGGTTCATGGATTTGCGCAGAAACGTGCTCGTGGTGGGCGGCGCCGGCGGCATCGGCGCGGCATGCTGCGCCGCGCTCGCATCGGCGTGGAACCCGATCGTGGCTGACCGGGACGAAGAAGCCGCACAACGCGTGGCCGCCGAAACCGGGGGGCGTGCTTATCGGCTCGATGTCGGCGACATCGACGGCATTGAGCCGTGCATCGAGGCCATCGAGCGTGAATGCGGCGACATCGACGGGCTCGTGTTCGCGGCCGGCGTGATCCCGCCCGCGCAGGGCCCGTTGCAGACCGACTTGTCGGCCTGGGACCGGATTATGGACATCAACGCGCGCGGCGCCTATGCAGTCTGCCGCTCGGTCGGGCTGCTCATGGCATCGCGCAGACGCGGCAGCATCGTGATGCTCTCGTCGCTCGCCGGCATGATGCCGACGCCCCATCTCGCCTATGGCCCGTCGAAAGCCGCGATGATCAATCTGGCCGGCGCCCTCGCCGTCTATCTCGGCCGACAGGGCGTTCGCGTGAATGCCGTCTCGCCGGGGCCGGTGCGCACGCCCGTGATCGAAGCCAGCTACGCGCGCGGCGAACGCGATCCCGCCGTGATGGCGCGGCAAACCGCGCTCGGCCGCGTGATCACGCCCGGCGAACTCGCAGGCCCGATCGCGTTCCTGTTGTCCGATGCGGCCTCGGCGATGACCGGCACCAATATCGTCGTGGATGCCGGCGCGACCGCGGCGCTGGGCTGGAACCTGTTCGGCGGTGTGGAGACCGTGCTGGACGGATTGCAATCTCGCCAATAAACAGGACTGCGTCATGAGCCTCGACCTCGAAACCCGCGCGTTCATGGACAAGCTCGCCGCGGCAGCATCGAAGCCGCGTCATCAGATGACGCCGGACGAGGCGCGCGCCGCGTTTGCGCGAATCAGCACGATCCTGTCCCCGGGCGCCGATGTGCGCACCATCGTTCCCCTCGATATCCCCGTCGAGGGCGGCATGCTCCGTGCACGCCTGTTCGTGCCGGACGAAAAACCGCAAGCCCTGCTCGTGTACTTCCACGGCGGCGGCTGGGTCGTCGGTGGCGTCGACGAATTCACGCCGCTCTGCCGGGAGATCGTGGCGGGAGCGGGCGTCGCCGTTGCGCTCGTCGAATACCGGAAGGCGCCGGAGCACCCGTTCCCGGGGCCGGTGCACGATGCATGGCAGGCGACGCAGTGGCTCGCCGCGCAACGGGCCGCGCTGCTCGGCGTCGAATTGCCCGTGCTCGTGGGCGGCGACAGCGCGGGAGCGAATCTCGCAATCGCGGTGACGCTGCTCGCGCGTCGCGCGCGCACCGTGCCGCTCAAAGGTCAGTTGCTCGTCTATCCGGTGACCGACTGCACGTTCGATCGACCGTCGTACATCGCACCGGAGAACCAGCTCCTGACGAGCCGCGAGGTGATGATGTGGTACTGGACTCACTACGCGCCCACCGACGCGGCACGGCAGGCGAGTCTCGCCTCGCCATTGCGGGAAGCCGATCTCTCCGGCTTGCCGGAGGCGATCATCGTCACCGCGGAACACGACGTACTGCGCGACGAGGGTGAAGCGTACGCGCAGCGCCTCGAAGCGGCTGGCGTGCCGGTTCATCATCTTCGTGCACAGGGGCAGATGCATGGTTTTCTGATGATGATCGGCGTGCTGCCCGGCAGCCGCAGCGGGCTCGGTTTCATCTGCGAACGGCTCCGCGGTCTCGTCGCGTAATCGCTACGCCGACGCGCGTTTCGAACGAAAGCGGCGGAGACGGCTACGCGATGCGCATCGTCGCGTGACGCGGCTGCGGCGGGAACACATGCCACGCGCCGTCTTCGTGCTGAAAGAAGCAGATCGCCACGTCGCCCGTCGATGCGCGGGCATCGATCCTCACACACCGTCTACATGCCGTGCGCCGCAGAAAGTGGATGCGAAACGGGATCGCGCCGTTCGGTGTCAGCCAACTTTCGATTGCGTCGCGCAAGGTCTTTCTCGTCACGTTCATCACCTTCTCCTGCTTTCAGCCACCCGCTGCACATGCCTGCGTCATGGTGCTTATCGTGCGACCTGCCGCAATCGGGCGTCAACGGCGCCGAGCGACGCGTTCCGTACTTTGATCAAACTACTCGATAAGTGATTCGGCACCGTGCACGCACACCTTACGAACATATGTTAGATTGAGAATCGAACGGAGGGAGAGGAACGGGAGGCATGCGAAATCCAGGCCAAGTTCCCGGCAGCGCAGATACCAGCGCCCATGAGGGGCAATGATCAAAGTACGGAACAACCGCACCACGCACATTGCACCATTCGATGCCGGCGAGTTCAATGTACGTCGCCACCGTTCAACTCAACTCTGGATTCACGCATGCGATACGAAGACTTTCAGTTCCTTCTGTTCGACCGTCAGGCTGACGGCGTATTGCTCGTCACATTGAACCGTCCGGAGGTCATGAACGCGCCCAACAACAGAATGCACTGGGAACTGACCCAGGTCTGGAGCGTGGCCAACGACGATCCCACGGTGAAGGCGATCGTGGTGACGGGCGCGGGCGAACGCGCGTTTTCGGCGGGCGGCGATCTGTCCGTGGTCGAAGAGATGTCGGCCAGCCAGGAAGCCACCATGCGCGTGATGAAGGAGGCCTCCGACATCGTCTACAACATGCTGGCCTGCGATAAGCCGATTATTTCCGCCATCAACGGGACAGCCGTAGGCGCAGGGCTCGTCGTGGCGCTGCTCGCGGACGTCAGCGTGATGGCGGAAGACGCACGCCTGACCGACGGCCACGCGCGTCTGGGCGTGTCGGCGGGCGACCACGCCGCCATCGTATGGCCGCTGCTCTGCGGCATGGCCAAGGCCAAGTACTACCTCATGACGGCGGATTTCATCGATGGCAAAGAGGCCGAACGTATCGGCCTCGTCACCTTCTGTGCGCCGCGTGCCGACGTGCTCGTCAAATCGCTGGCGATCGCCGCCAATCTGGCGCGCGGCAGCCAGACCGCCATCCGCGCAACCAAGAAGTCGCTGAATAACTGGATGCGCATGGCCGGACCCATTTTCGACAACTCGCTCGCCATGGAGATGCTGTGCTTCCTCGGCGCCGACGTCAAAGAAGGCGTGGCGGCCATGCGCGCCAAGCGGCAGCCGGACTTTCCCTCAGCCCGATTGCCCCGGTAGGCGGCGGCACAGACTGATACGCGGCTTCATGCCGCATTCGCAAATCTAACTAATATTAGTTATTGGAACGGCCCTGACCATTCGACAAGGAGACAGACATGAGCACCAACCGCGAAACGCAAGCTGACTCGCCATCCAACTGCCCTCCGCTGGAGCAGGCCGTCGTGCGCTTCATCCAGACGTTGAGATACGAAGATATCGACGCCTCCGCGCTCGCCGGCGTAAGCAGGCTGATGCGCGACCAGCTCGCATTGCAGATCGGCATCTCGACGATGCCGTGGTCCGGGCAACTGCTGAAATACGCCGTCGCCCAGCAGCGTCCGGGCAAGAGCCGCGTGAGCGCCTCCAGCCTCACCATGAGCGCGCCGGATGCCGCCTTCGTCAACGGCTCATACGGCCACGGTTTCGAGTACGACGACGCGCACGGCCCGAGCTACAGCCATCCGGGCAGTTGCGTCATACCGGCCGCGCTGGCCATCGGCGAGGAACTGGGTTCGTCGCTCGAAGAGGTGATCACCGCGATGGTCGCCGGCTACGAGGTCTATACGCGCATCGGCGTGCTGGCCTCGCCCGATCTTCTGCAGCGGGGCTTTCACCCGCATTGCACGCTGTCCAATCTGGGCGCCGCCGCGGTCGCGGCGAAGCTGCGCGGCTTCGATGCCGAAACCACGCTGCACGCACTCGCGATCGCTTTGAGTCATATGTCGGGCACGACCGAGTACACGTCCACGGGCGGCTCGATCAAACGGATTCACGCGGGCATCGGCACGCGCAACGGCATGGCCGCCGCCGATATGGCCAAGGCCGGCATCACCGGACCGCGCGCGTTCCTGAGCGGCAATAAAGGGTTCTTCCGCACCTTCCTGCAGCGTGCGGCCGGCGATGCCGCCGAGCAGCGCTTTGCAGCGGGCCGGCCGTTCGAGATCGGCACCGTCTGGCTCAAGGCCTACTGCGCCTGCTATTGCACACATGCCTACATCGACGCGCTGCGCCCGTTTGCCGCGCGCCGCGACGAGATCGCCGATGTGCACCTGAAGATCACGCCGCACTTCAACGTCGTGGTCGGGGCGGCCAACGCCAACGCTTACGAGCCGAGGAACATCGAGCACGTTCAATTCAGCTTGCCCATTCAGGCGGCATTCGCGTTGCTCGGCAAGGGCAACGGCTACGCGATCCATCGCGACTACCTGGCTGGCAAGATCGACATGACGCCCGTGATTGCCATGGCGCGCAGCATCCGCATCACCGAAGAGCCAGCGCTGGAAAAGCAATACCCTGGAAAGTTCGTGGCCGACGTGACCGTCACGTTCACGGACGGCAGCGCGGAGCATGTGTTTGTCGAAGACCCGATCGGCACCGATACGAATCCCATGTCCGAACGCGAGCAGGACGAGAAGTTCATGGAGCTCACAGGGGACGTACTGGGAACCGCGCAGGCAAAAAAGCTCCTCGTTACGCTGCGTGAGATAGTCCCGGCGATGAAGGCCGCCGACTTGATGCGCCTGTGCGCTACCGAGCAGTGATCGGGGGCTGAGCCGTCCGGGCGTTGCTCTGCACAGGGCCAAGCAGGGCGGCCCCGATCTACATCCCCGAGTAGTTGGGTCCGCCGCCGCCCTCCGGCGTGACCCAGACGATATTCTGCGTCGGATCCTTGATGTCGCAGGTCTTGCAATGCACGCAGTTTTGCGCGTTGATCTGCAGCCGCTTGCCGCCCTGTCTCTCGTCATCGACGAATTCGTAGACGCCCGCCGGACAGTAGCGCGCCTCGGGACCCGCGTAGCGAGCCAGGTTGACACTCACCGGCACGCCTGCGTCTTTCAACGTCAGATGCGCGGGCTGATTTTCCTCATGATTGGTATTGCTGATGAACACACTGGAAAGACGATCGAAAGTCAGTTTTCCATCCGGCTTGGGGTAGACGACCGGCTCGCATTCGCTGGCTGTCTTCAGGTATGCGTGATCGGGCTTGTCACGACGCAACGTCCAGGGCATACGGCCGCGCAGCACGAGTTGCTCGAAGCCGTTCATCACCGTTCCCGCCACGAGGCCGTACTTGAACCAGTTCTTGAAGTTGCGGTCCTTCTTCAGTTCCGCATGGAGCCAGCTCTTCCCAAAGGCTTCGGGATAGTCTGCAAGCTCGTCGTGCTGGCGGCCTGCCGCCACGGCCGAGTAGGCGGCTTCGGCCGCAAGCATGCCCGTCTTGATGGCGGCGTGGCTGCCCTTGATGCGGCTGACGTTGAGAAAGCCCGCGTCGCAGCCCACCAGCGCGCCGCCCGGAAAGACGAACTTGGGCAAAGCATTGATGCCGCTGGCGTTGATCGCGCGCGCACCGTACGACAAACGCTTCGCCGTGATTTCGCCCTTGTCGTTCTCGAAGTAGCGCCGAATGGCGGGATGGGTTTTCCAGCGCTGGAATTCCTCGAAAGGACTCAGGTACGGGTTCGTATAGCCGAGACCCGTGACGAATCCAACGGCGATCCTGTTGCCCTCCAGATGGTAAAGAAACCCTCCGCCATAGGTCTTGTTGTCCATCGGCCAGCCAGCCGTATGGGCGACGAAGCCAGGCCGATGACGCGCGGGATCGATCTCCCACAATTCCTTGATGCCGATGCCGAAGCTCTGCGGGTCGCGCCCCGCGTCGAGCCCGTAGCGCGCGATGGCCTGCTTGCCCAGATGTCCGCGCGCGCCTTCGGCAAGGATGGTGTACTTCGCGTGCAGTTCCATGCCGCGCTGAAAGTTCTCCGTCGGCTCGCCATCCTTGCCGACGCCCATGTCACCCGTTGCTACGCCCTTGACGGAGCCGTCATCGTTATAGAGCAGTTCCGCCGCGGCGAAGCCGGGAAAGATTTCCACGCCGAGCGACTCGGCCTGTTCCGCAAGCCATTTCGTCAGCGCGCCGAGGCTGATGATGTAGTTGCCGTGGTTGTGAGCGAACGGCGGCAGCAGCATGTTGGGCACGCGCATCGACGATTTCAGGCCGAGAAACACGTAGGCCTCGTCAGTGACAGGCTGGTTCAGCGGCGCGCCCCGCTCTTTCCAGTCCGGGAAGAGTTCGCTCAGCGCTCGCGGATCCATGATCGCGCCCGAGAGGATGTGCGCGCCGGCCTCGGAACCTTTTTCGAGCACCACGACCGAGATATCACCGCCCTTTTCCGCCGCCAGTTGCTTGATGCGGATGGCCGTGGCCAGGCCGCCGGGACCGCCGCCCACGATCGCGACGTCATACTCCATGGATTCGCGTGGGCCGTACTGCGCTAAGAGTTCTTCGCTGTTCATCGTGCCAGGTCTATGACTTTAGTTGCGTGCTGCGGCAATCGCTTCGGCTGCGCGTATCACGGGTAAATCGATCATCCGTCCGTCCAGCGAGAAGGCTTCTCCGCCGCGCTTCGCGGCCTCTTCGAGCACGCGCTCCGCCCAGACCCGCTCGGCCTCGGAATACCCCAGCGCCTCGTTCACGCCGGCCACCTGAGCCGGATGGATGCACAGCTTTCCGCCGAAGCCGAAGGCCCGTGCACGCCGGGCATCCGCCGTCAGACGGCCGGTGTCGCCCGTGTCGGTCGTCACGCCGTCGATGGGAGCCGGCAACCCGGCGCGACGCGCCGCAGCGACAAGGGCGTTGCGCGCGAAGGCAAGTTCCGGCTCCTCCGGCGAGGCGTGCATGCCGAGATCGAGCTGAAAATCCAGATGACCGAAGGCGAGACGCGCTACGTGAGGCTCGTGCGCGAGCGCATCGGCGGCATCGAGTCCGCGCAGCGATTCGATCAGCGCCACGATGCGCGCCGCCTCGCCAAGCTCGTTCGCTACGCCTCGCAGTGCGGCCGGGTCTTCCGACTTGGGTAGCATGACGGCCACGCCCTGCCCGACCCAGTCGCGCAGCAGCGCGATATCGGCACCGTGCCAGGGGGTGCCAGTGGCGTTCACCCGTACCACGGTGCGGGCCAGTTGCGCGGGAGCAAGCTGCGGAAGATGCTGCAGGAGATGCGCGCGCGCGCTGTCCTTGCTGTCCTCGGCCACGGCATCTTCGAGGTCGACGATGATGCAGTCGGCGCCCGAATCGAGCGCCTTGGCAAAACGCTCGGGCCGGGTGGCGGGCACGAACAGCAGGCTGCGCGCATGGCGCACGGCAGATGCAATGGTTGCGCCCATGTCTCAGATCACTCCGTCGGTTTGCAATTGGCGGATCTCGGCGTCCGAGCGGCCCAGTTCGCGCAGTATCTGTTCGCTATGCTCGCCCAGCGCGGGCACCGCACCCATGCGGGCATCGAAGCTGTCGACGGTCGCGGGCGGCAGCAGCGCCTGCAAGGGACCCGCGGGCGAATCGATGGAACGGAAACGCTGACGCGCATGCAGTTGCGGATGCGTCCACAGATCACCCACCTGATTGACGGCGGCATTCGCGATCCGGGCTTCGTCCAGGCGGGCGATCACGTCCTCGGCGGTGATGCCTGAAAAGCACGCTTCGATAACTTCCTTCAGCACCGCGCGATTCTCCACGCGACGCACATTGGCGTCGAAGCGCGGATCGGCCGCGAGTTCTGGGCGTTGCAGCACGATGTCGCAAAAGACTTTCCACTCGCGCTCGTTTTGCAGGCCGAGCATGACCACCTTGCCATCGCCCGCCTTGAACGGGCCGTAGGGATAGATGGTGGCGTGCGCCGCGCCATTGCGCCCCGGCGCCTGCTGGCCGTCGTAGGCGTAGTACATGGGAAAGCCCATCCACTCGCCCAGCGCTTCGAGCATGGAGACTTCCACGTGCGAGCCCGTGCCCGCGAGGTTGCGTTGCAGCAGCGCGCTCAGAATGCCCGTGTAGGCGTACATGCCGGCGGCGATATCGGCGATCGAGTTGCCGGCCTTGCTGGGCTCGTCGGGCGTGCCGGTGACCGAGAGAAACCCCGCCTCGCTCTGGATAAGCAGATCGTAGGCCTTCTTGTCGCGGTAAGGGCCGTCATCGCCGTAGCCGGAGATGTCGCACACGATCAGCCGGGGGTATTTCGCATGCAGCGTGTCCCACGAGAGGCCCATGCGCGCGGCCGCACCGGGCGCCAGGTTCTGCACCAGGACGTCGGCCCGGCCGATCAGTTCGGCCAGCACTTCTTGCGCGGCGGGCTGCTTCAGGTCGAGCGTGAGGCTCTCCTTGGAGCGATTCGTCCAGACGAAGTGCGAGGCGAGGCCGCGCGTGCGATGGTCATAGGCACGCGCGAAATCGCCGGTGCCCGGACGCTCCACCTTGATGACGCGCGCGCCCAGATCAGCGAGCTGACGTGTGCAGAACGGCGCGGCGATCGCATGTTCCAGCGTAATGACGGTCAGGCCGCTGAGCGGCCCTGGGCGGAGGGATTCCGACATGGCGTGTCTCGTCTCGGTTATTCGATTTGCGCGCTGGCCAGCATGGCCAGCTGGCCTTGAGCACCGCGCGCCCACAAACGCGCCGTGCCGCCTTCGAGCTTGCCGTTGACGCTGAACGGCGCGATGTCGAACACCGGGCTGACGGCCTTGAATTCGAAGCTGCGTATCGTTTTTTCCGGATGCGCGCGGCGCAGCGCTTCCATGAGCAACGTCGCGATCAGCGGTCCGTGCACCACGAGGCCGGGATAGCCCTCCTCCTCGATGGCATACGGACGGTCGTAGTGGATGCGGTGACCGTTGAAGGTCAGCGCCGAGTAGCGCATCAGCAGCACGGGATCGGGCGAAATGGTCTGCCCGAATTGCTCATCGACGGGTGCAGGCGCCGGTTCGGGCGCAGCCGCCCCGGCAGCCGGCGCGTCACGGTAGACGATGTCCTGCTCTTCGCGGATGGCGACGCCCTCTGAATCGAAAATCTCGTGCAGCACGGTCACGAACACCAGATGGCCGCTGCGCCCGGACTTGCTCTGAATGCTCTTGATCGTCGAGACGCGGCGGACCGGCGCGCTCACGGAAAGCGCGCGCAGGAACTGCAGGCGTCCTCCGGCCCACATGCGCCGCGGCAGCGTGACGGGCGGCAGAAAGCCGCCGCGCCGCGGATGGCCGTCCGTGCCGATATTGGACTGGCGCTCGCCCGGCAGGAAGTACAGCCAGTGCCACAGCGGCGGCAGCGTCCCGGGCAGCGACGAGGCATCAGGGTAGTCGAGCGTCGCCTGCATGAGACGAATGGGTGCCGCCGTGATCGTGTCCGCGCTTTCGTCGCTGCGGCCGACCCAGGCCTCGAAGGATTCAGGGGATTCGGAATTCATGCGGCCGTGCGCTCCATCGCGTTGTTCGTATGATGCATCACAAGGTCTGGGCAAGCTCGGGCACGGCCTGGAACAGGTCGGCTTCGAGACCGTAGTCGGCCACGCTGAAGATCGGCGCCTCGGGGTCCTTGTTGATCGCCACGATCACCTTCGAGTCCTTCATGCCGGCCAGATGCTGGATCGCCCCCGAGATGCCGACCGCGACGTACAGTTGCGGCGCGACGATCTTGCCCGTCTGACCGACCTGATAGTCGTTCGGTACGTAGCCCGCATCGACCGCGGCGCGCGAGGCGCCGAGCGCCGCGTTCAGCTTGTCCGCCAGCGGCTCCAGCACCTTCCTGTAGTTCTCGCCGCTGCCAAGGCCACGGCCGCCCGAGACGATGATCGCCGCGCCCGTCAGTTCCGGACGGTCCAGCTTCGTCATTTCGCGGCTGACGAACTGCGAAAGGCCGCTGTCCGCCGCCGCTTCCACCTTCTCGATAGAAGCGCCGCCGCCTTCGGCCGCCACCGCATCGAAACCGGTGGTCCGTACCGTGATCACCTTGACGGGGTCGCCCGACTGCACCGTTGCGATCGCATTGCCCGCGTAGACCGGACGTTCGAAAGTGTCCGGCGATGCCACGGCCGTGATGTCCGAGATCTGCGCCACATCCAGCTTCGCCGCGATGCGAGGCGCCACGTTCTTGCCCGCCGCCGTGGCCGGCGCGAGGATATGCGAGTAGTTCGACGCAGCATGTCGCACGAGCGCCAGGACCGTCGCCTCGACGTTTTCAGCGAGGCCCGCTGCGAGCTGCGGCGCATCAGCCAGCAGCACCTTCGCGACGCCCGCGATCCGCGCCGCGGCATCGGCCGCTCCCTGCGCGTCGTGTCCTGCGATCAGCACATGCACGTCGCCGCCGATCTTCTGCGCGGCGGCCACGGTGTTCAGGGTGGCGGCCTTGACGGTCGCATTGTCGTGTTCAGCAATAACCAGAATCGTCATGTCCGTAATCTCCGCCGATCAGATGACCTTGGCTTCCGTTTTCAATTTCTCGACCAGCGCTTTCACGTCCGGCACTTTCACGCCCGCGCTGCGCTTCGGGGGCTCGGCGACCTTCAGGGTTTTCAGGCGCGGCGCGACATCGACGCCGAGGTCCGCGGGCTTGACCGTCTCCAGCGGCTTCTTCTTTGCCTTCATGATGCTCGGCAGCGTGACGTAGCGCGGCTCGTTCAGGCGCAGGTCGGTCGTGACCACGGCAGGCAGCGTGAGCGACAGCGTTTCCGCGCCGCCGTCCACTTCGCGGGCGACCGTGGCCTTGCCGTCACTGATGGCGACTTTCGAGGCAAACGTCGCCTGCGGCAGATTGGCCAGCGCCGCGAGCATCTGGCCGGTCTGATTCGAATCGTCGTCGATGGCCTGCTTGCCGAGGATGATCAATTGCGGCTGCTCCTTGTCCACGAGCGCCTTGAGCACCTTCGCCACGCCCAGCGGTTCGACGCCGTCGCCCGCCTCGACGAGAATCGCGCGATCCGCGCCGATGGCCAGCGCCGTGCGCAGCGTTTCCTGCGCCTGCGCCACGCCGACCGACACCGCCACGACTTCGGTCGCCACGCCCGCTTCTTTCAGACGCACGGCTTCCTCGACGGCGATTTCGTCGAACGGATTCATGCTCATTTTTACGTTGGCAAGGTCCACGCCCGTGCCGTCGCTCCTGACCCTGACTTTGACGTTGAAGTCCACCACCCGCTTGACCGGTACGAAAATCTTCATGATGCGCAATCCTTCATTCGATCAGTAGGAACGGGGCAGTTGCAGCACGTGCTCGGCCACGTGTCCGAGAATCATGTTGGTGGAAATGGGCGCGACCTGATACAGGCGCGTTTCGCGGAACTTGCGCTCGACGTCGTATTCGCACGCAAAGCCAAAGCCGCCATGTGTCTGCAGGCAGGCATTGGCCGCTTCCCAACTGGCCTTGGCCGCCAGGTACTTGGCCATGTTGGCCTCCACGCCCGCATTCTGGCGAGCATCGATTTTTTCGCAGGCGCGCCAGCGCATCAGATTGGCGGCCTCCAGTTCGATGTACGACTCGGCCAGCGGGAACTGAATGCCCTGGTTCTGCCCGATCGGGCGGCCGAATACCTTGCGCTCGCTCGCATAGTCGCGCGCCTTCTCCAGGAACCAGTAACCATCGCCGATGCACTCGGCTGCGATCAGCGTGCGCTCGGCGTTCAGGCCGTCGAAGATCACCTTCAGCCCCTTGCCCTCGGTGCCCAGCAGCGCATCCTCCGGCAGTTCCAGGTTGTCGAAGAAGAGTTCGTTGGTCTCATGATTGACCATGTTGAGAATGGGCCGCACCGTGAGGCCATTGCCGATAGCCTTGCTCAGCTCGACGATGAAACACGAGAGTCCGTCGCTCTTCTTCTGCACCTGGTCGATCGGCGTGGTGCGCGCGAGCAGGATCAGCAGGTCGCTGTGCTGCACGCGCGAGATCCAGACTTTCTGACCGTTGATGACCCAGCGCCCGTCACGCTTCACGGCCGTGGTCTTGAGCTTCGTGGTATCGCTGCCCGTCGTGGGCTCGGTGACGCCCATCGATTGCACGCGCAACTCGCCCGCGGCGATGCGCGGCAGATAGCGTTGCTTCTGCGCCTCGGTGCCGCTGAACACGATGGTGTTCATCACGTACATCTGTCCGTGGCACGCGCCGGAGTTGCCGCCCGAGCGATTGATCTCTTCCATGATGACCGAGGCTTCGGCCATCGAGAGACCCGGGCCGTCATAGTCCTGCGGAATCAGTGCCGCCAGCCAGCCGGCTTTGGTGAGCGCGTTGACGAACTCTTCGGGATAGCCGCGCGCCTCGTCGACCTTGCGGTGGTACTCGGCCGGGAACTGATTGCATAGATCGCGCACGGCATCGCGAATTTCCTGGTACGGGCCGGGGGCGGAAAAAATGGAGGCGCTCATGAATCAGGTCCGGTAAGTGACTTGGGTTGCACCATCATAAGTTTTGATGGATATTTGAAAAAATAGAATTTCCTGATCGATTCATCATTTTTCGGTATCGAGCTATCCGCCATGGACCTCAAGCAACTGCGCGCCTTCGTCACCGTGGCCGAAACGGGGAACGTCACGCGCGCTTCCAGTCTCCTGAATCTCGTGCAGCCCGCCGTGTCGCGCCAGTTGCGGCTGCTGGAGGAAGACATGGGCACGGAGCTGTTCGACCGTAGCCGCCACGGCATGCAACTCACGGCTTCAGGGAAGACCATGCTCGAATACGCGCGCCGTATCCTCAATGAAGTGGCGCGCGCCAAGGCCGAGATTCAGCCGACCGAAGGGCCGGTCTCGGGCATCGTGAGCATCGGTCTGCTGGCGAGCACATCGGATCTCCTCGCCACGATGCTGGCGGGCGAGGTCGCGCGGCGCTATCCGCATATCCGCCTGCGCCTGACCATCGGGTACGCGGGGCACTTGCAGGACTGGCTCGAAGCCGGCGATATCGATGCCGCCCTCCTCTATGGGCAGAAGGAAACGCCCGCGCTGCAAGTGAAGGCCTTGCTGGAGGAAAGCCTGTGGGTGGTCGCCGCGCCGTCCGCGCAGCTCTCGCGCAAGCGGCCGATGGCGTTGTCGCGCGTCGCGCGGGAGTCGTTCATCCTGCCCGCCGCGCCACAGGGCCTGCGCGCGGTGATCGAACACGCCGCGGCCGAAGCTGGCGTGACGCTGCGCGTGTTTGCCGAAACCAATGCGCTGAGCGTGCAGAAAGAGCTCGTTGCGCAAGGTCACGGATGGACGATTCTTCCCGCCGTCGGGGTCACGGACGAAGTGGAACGGGGCCTGCTGAGCGCGGCTCCGTTGGCATCGCCGGGGCTCAAGCGCACGATCGTGCTCGCCGCGCCCAGCAGCCGGCAGGCCACGGCGCCCGTGCGCTGCGTCGTGGCGGCGCTGCTGGACTGCGTCAGGACCACATTCGACGATGGCCGCTGGCCGGACGCACGCTGGCTCGGTTAAACCGGGGCGATGTCAAGCCGTTTTCGCCCGTTCGCTTCGCTCAGGCGAAGCGCGCCAGATCGTCCACGCCCGCACGCGTGGTGCGGAAGCGGTTCACGGGGTGCTCCGGCTCCGCATAGCCGAACGAAATGCCGCAAATCATGTGCTGCGTATCGGGAATGCCGAAGTACCCGCGCACGAAATGCGCGTGGCGCGCCAGCGCCCCTTGCGGCGTGGTGGCGACGCCATGCGCGTAGGCCGCCAGCAGGAACGAGGCGATGAAACCGCCGGCGTCCACGAGCGCATACGGTCCGAGTTCGGCCGGCGCCGTGACGATCGCCACGTGCGGCGCATCGAACATGCGGTAATTGCGGAAGGCCTGCTCGGCGCTGCGCTCATTGTCTTTCGGACCGATACCCAGCGACGAATACAGTGCGAGCCCCGCACCGCGCCGGCGCTCGCCATAAATGCCCCGGTAGCCGGGCGGAAACGGCAGATCGGATTCGGTTTCCGGCTGGCTCTGGGCGCGCTGCATCAGCGCATTGCGAAAACGCTCCGTGCTCTCCGGCGTTTCCGTGATGACCAGTTGCCAGGGCTGCACGTTGCACCACGACGCCGAGCGGCTCGCCATGCCGACGATACTGCGGATCAACCCGGCGTCCAGCGCCTTGTTCTGATAGGCGCGACAGGTTGAACGGCCGGTGGTCAGGCGATCGAGCGCGGAGAGATCGAAAGTATGCGATGTCATATGAGTAGAGTCCTTGCCACTGCCATCCGGCCAACCTGCCGGCCGATCAGATGAACGCGCCTCGCGCGAGCCACGCCTGAACGCGCGCCTCGGGCAGCCAGTCCCGCAGCGCGGCAATGGCATTGTCGGTGGTCGATTCAGCCGGCGCTTCCGGCCGCGCCGCAGGCGTTCGCGAAAACCGCGGGCCGGGCGCCGGATGCGTGATGCCGTCGATGTCGATCAACGTGCCGCGCGCCTTGATGTGCGGATGATCCGGCGCTTCGTCGAAATCGAGCACGGGGGCGAAACATACGTCCGATTCACCGAGCAGTTGCGTCCATTCATCGCGCGTGCGTTGCCTGAATCGGGCGGCCAGCACCTGTTTCGCCTCGGGCCACTGCGCACGGTCCATCTGCTTTTGCAGCACCGGATGGTCCTGCAACCCGAGCTTTTCGAGCAACAGTCGATAGAACTTGCTCTCGATAGGGCCCACGCTCACATATCTGCCATCGGCACACTCATACACTTCGTAGAAGTGCGCGCCGGTGTCGAGCAGATTGGTGCCGCGCGCCTTGCCGAGCATGCCCGCCGCATGCAGGCCCATCATCACGGTCATGATGGAGGCCACACCGTCCACCATGGCCGCGTCCACCACCTGACCCTTGCCCGAGCCGCGCGCTTCTAGAACGCCCGCCAGCAGTCCGAAGGCCAGGTACAGCGAGCCGCCCGCGTAGTCGCCCAGTACGTTCAGCGGCGGCGTGGGCGCCTGCCCCGCCCGGCCCATGGCATGCAAGGCACCGGTGATGGCGATGTAGTTCAGATCGTGCCCGGCCACCTGTGACAACGGACCGTCTTGCCCCCAGCCCGTGACGCGCCCATACACCAGCCGTGGGTTGCGCGCGAGACATACGTCGGGACCCAGGCCCAGCCGCTCCATCACGCCGGGACGAAAGCCCTCGATGAGCGCGTCGGCGTCTGCGACCAGTTCCATCACCATCTCGACGGCGTCAGCGTCCTTCAGGTCGACGCGGATGGACTTGCGGTTGCGCAGCCCCAGGTCGAACTGCAGCGGACGCGGCGCGCCCAGGCCCGAAGGTTCCTTGCGATCCACCCGGATGACGGTCGCGCCCAGGTCGGCCAGGAACATTGCGGCCAGCGGCCCCGGACCGATGCCCGCTATCTCGACGACCTTGACGCCCGCGAGCGGACCGCGACGCGAAGAGGCTGCGGACATGTTCAGATCACTCCTTCGTCGCGCAGTCGTTGCAGCCGCTCGTCCGGCAGCTTGAGCAGCCCGCGGTATATCTCGTCGTTGGATGCGCCGAGTTCCTGGGCCGGCTGATCGAACTGCGCGGGCGTCTTCGAAAACCTGATCGGCAGACCCATGCCCATGGCATCGACTTCCGCGAGACCCGGGTGCTCCAGCTTCACCACCGCGCCGCGCTCCTGCAAGACCGGATCCTTCAGCACATCCAGCGGCGAGCGCACCGCAGCCGCGGGCACGCCGCGCTTCTCCTGCAATTCCCGAATGACTTCCGCCGTGCTGCGCTGCGTGGTCCACGCCTCGATCATCGCGTTGAGTTCGGCCGCGTGCTTCATGCGCGGACCCCGCGTGGCATAGCGCGGGTCCGCGGCCAACTCGGGCCTGCCCAGCGCTTCCATGAGGTTGCGGAACCAGTCGGGCTGAAAGGCGACCATCGCCACGTGGCCATCGAGCGTGCCGTACACGCCGAACGGCACGAGGCGATCATGAAAGTTTCCCGAGCGCTTCGGATAGCCATGTCCGACGAATACGTCGAAATGCTCCTCGGCCACCATGGACGACAGGCAATCGAGCATCGACACCTGAACGCGTTGCCCCACGCCTGTCTTCCCGCGATGAATCAGCGCGGCGAGAATGCCGTTGACCGCGTAGAGCGGCGCGACCAGATCGGCAATCGGCAGACCCCAGCGCGTGGGCGGCCCATCGGCGACGCCGGTCACATCCATGATGCCGGACAACGCCTGAACGATGATGTCCATGCCCTTGAGATTGGGGTAAGGGCTGGGTTCGCCGAAGGCCTTGATCGACGCATAGATGATCTTCGGGTTGGCCTTTGCCACGCTGTCGTAGTCGACGCCCAGCCGCGCCATGACGCCCTCGCTGGCGTTCTCGATGACCACGTCGGATTCCTTGGCCAGCTCCATGAACACCGCGCGCCCCTGAGCGGATTTCAGATCGAGCGTGATGCTCTTCTTGTTGCGCGCGCGGTTCAGGATGGTCAGCGACACCTCGTCTTCGCGCCTCACGCCGAAGTGGACGCCCTCCTTGCCGACATACGGCGGGTTGTTGCGCGCGATATCGCCGCCGCCCGGCGACTCGATGCGGATGACTTCCGCACCCATCCCGCCCAGCAGCAAGGAACCATAGGGCCCGGCGAGCGCCACGGTGAGATCGAGAACGCGAATACCTTCCAACGGTCTTGTAGCGGACATGCTTGTCTCCTGAACCTCCTGCACCGGCCTGCCGTGCTCAATACGACTTCGGCAAGCCAAGCTTACGCTCTGCGATGTTCGACAGAATGAGCTGCGGCGTGACGGGTGCGATGTAACCGATCCACGCTTCCCGCATGAAGCGCTCCACGTGATACTCCTTCGCATAGCCGAAGCCGCCATGCGTGAGAATCGATGTCTGGCAGGCGTTCATGCACGCCTCGGACGCCAGCAGCTTGGCGGCGTTGGCTTCGGAGCCGCAGGAGAGCCCCTTGTCGTAGAGGTCCGCGGCGGCGAACATCATATGGTTCGCGGCTTCGAGCTCGGCCCAGTTGCGCGCCAGCGGATGCTGCACGCCCTGATTCTTGCCGATCGGACGGCCGAACACCACGCGCTCCTTCGCGTATTGCGTCGCGAGCTTGAGCACGGCGCGGCCGATGCCGATCTGCTCGGCGGCGACCAGCACCCGCTCGGCGTTCATGCCGTGAAAGATGTAGCTCAGGCCCTTGCCTTCCTCGCCGATCAGCGAATCCTTCGACACCGGCAAGTTGTCGATGAAGAGTTCGTTCGTATCGACGGCGGCACGTCCGAGCTTGTCGATCTCGCGAATCTCGACATAGTCGCGGTCGAGCTTCGTGTAGAACAGGCTCAAGCCCTCGCTGTGCTTCTTCACGTCCTCGATCGGCGTGGTGCGCGCGAGGATCAGCATATGATCGGCCACCTGCGCGGTCGAGATGAATACCTTTTTGCCCGACAGCAGGAAGCTTCCGTCGGCCTGCTTCTTCGCCACCACCTTCAGCTTGGTGGTATCGAGGCCCGTGTCCGGCTCGGTCACCGCGAAACACGCCTTGTGCTCGCCCCGCGCGAAAGGCGGAAGCCACGCCTTCTTCTGCGCCTCGGTGCCGAAGTGCACGACCGGCTGAAGGCCAAAGATGTTCATGTGGATGGTCGAAGCCGCCGCCTGCCCGCCGCACTCGGCGACCGCGCGCATGAACAGCGCCGCCTCCGTCACACCGAGATTCGCGCCGCCCACGTCTTCGGGCATGCAGATACCGAGCCATCCGCCGCTGGCGACGGCCTCGAAGAATTCGTGCGGGAACTCGTGTTTCCTGTCCTTATTGCGCCAGTATTCGAGCGGGAAGTCGGTGCAGATCTTTTCGGCTGCGTCGACAATGGCAAGCTGATCGGGGGTGAGTTGATAGTCCATGGCGTCAAGTCTTCCTGCAGATATGAATCACGCTTCGTTGGCCGGTTGCAGCATCATCAGCCCCGTGCGCACGGCGGTGCATACGATCTCGTCGCGCTGATTCCTCGCGACGTGCCTGAAGGTGACGATGCCCGAGTCCTTTCGGCTCTTCGACAGGCGCGTCTCGACAATCTCCGTCTCGACGCGCACGGTATCGCCATGGAACGTGGGCTTCGGAAAGGCGATTTCACCGAATCCCAGGTTCCCCAGCGTGGTGCCCAGCGTGGTTTCGTACACGGTGATGCCCGCCACCAGCGCCAGCAGGAACATGCTGTTCACGAGCCGCTGGCCGTAGATGGAGTTTTTGCTGTATTCCGCGTCGATATGCAGCGGCGCGCAGTTGTAGGTCATGGCCGAGAACAGGATGTTGTCCGTCTCGGTGACGGTGCGGCGGATGGCATGCTCGATCACCATGCCGGGCTTGAACGCTTCGAAATAAAGGCCTGCCATTTTCTCTTCCCTGGTGTGCTGATCGGCGATCAACTGTTGAACGACTGAGCGAACTCGATGATTTCTCGCGCCGTCTTGGCGTGCGCAATATCGATGTGTTCGCCGTCGTAGATGCACGAGGCACGGCCCTCGGTCTGCGCTTTGTCCAGCGCGTCGATCATCCCCCGGTAGAAGGCCAACTCTTCGGCATCCGGACTGTATGTCCGGTTGACGATCTCGACATTGGACGGATGCAGCACGAGCTCTCCACTCATGCCCAACTGGCGATCATTGGCCGATGACACCTTGAGCCCTTCCAGATCGTGGACCTGTTGCCACACACCGCCTATCGGCAGCTTGCCCGCGGCCCGTGCCGCCATGACGATGCGTGACTTCAGGTATTGGGTTTCGCGGCCGCCCGGCGACCAGACGGTCTTGAGCGCGCGCGCAACGTCGGCGTTCTTGGCCGTCGCCCCCACGATGGCGGGCACGCGCTCGTGCTGGGCAATCTCGTAGGCAAGCTGCAAAGAGCGAGCGGTCTCCAGCAACGGAATCACCTTGGTATGACCTACCGGGACGCCCGCGCGGTACTCGGCCTCGGCCAGCATCGAAGAGACAGTGTGGATGTCTTCGGGACCGCAAGGTTTGGAGATCACGATGCCCTCGATCACGGGACTCACGACCGCCAGGATGTCGTCGAAGTCGTACAGATGAGCGCTGCGGTTGATGCGCACCCAGATGCGCTGCTTTCGCTCGGCCAGCCAAGCAAGCCGGGATCTGACGATTTCACGCGCTTCGGCTTTCTGCGCGGGCGGCACGCTGTCCTCCAGATCCAGGATCAATGCATCGGCCCCGGAATGGATGGACTTCTCGATCCATGTCGGCTTGTTGCCCGGCACAAAGAGAAAGGAGCGTATGGGTTTCATCTGCGTCGTCATGAGTGTCTGAGCCTGTTGATGACTTCATCGAACCGACGTTAGGCTATTACCTAACAACTGGTAGTTAGTTTGAAGCGAGAAGGAAAAGCTGTCATCGGGGGTTTACACCTAAGTTCTAAGCGTGCGCGTGTTTCCTTCGCAAGCCTGCACGTGCTCGCGCATGTATCGATCCACATCGCTCATGGATAACACTCATGGAACAACATCCAGACACGACACAAACTACCAAACATTAGGTAGTTTACTCGGGTCCGTTGCTGCATCTCGCACGAAGGCGACGGGCACGCAGATTCGATCACTTTGGAATGAACTTACTGGAGGAGAAATGAGAGACGCCATGAACGATTTGCCGTCCGACGGCGCCGGCACGACCGCGCACGCACGGACACGACCGTCCCGGGATCGGGTAGCCCACGACAGCGGGCGAGCCTGGTACATCCTATCGATACTCACGCTCGCCTATTCCCTGGCTTACATCGATCGCCAGATCCTCAACTTGCTGGTCGAGCCGATCAAGCATTCGCTAGCCATCTCCGACACGCAACTCAGCCTCGTCCAGGGTTTTGCCTTCATTGCCGCGTACCTGGCGGCCTCGCCGTTGTTCGGTCGTCTGGTCGATGTCACCAACCGGCGCAATCTTCTTCTGGTTTCCATCTGCCTGTGGTGCGCCTTCACCGCACTGTGCGGCAAGGCCGACACGTATCAGGAACTCTTCCTCGCGCGTCTTGGCGTCGGCGCCAGCGAGGCATGCGTATTTCCTCTCGCGCTCTCGATGATTGCCGATTGCTTCTCGGCCTCGCGGATTCCTCGCGCGATGAGCATCTTCATTCTCGGCCCCATGCTCGGCGGCGGTCTTTCGCTGGTCGCCGGCGGCTTCGTGATCCAGTTCGCGCGCGCTTTTCACGAGCAGTTCCCCGTCCTTGCGCAGTTTCAGACCTGGCAACTGGCCTTCGTGATCGTCGGGTTGCCGGGAATGCTCTTTGCACTACTCGTCCTGCTCACCGTTCGAGAACCCGTGCGCAGCAGCGTGATGAGCGAACGCGAAGACGAACGGGAATACACCACGGGCGCCTCCGCCGCCTATCTGTGGCAAAGACGCGGATTTTATGCGCGGATATTGCTTGGCGTCGGCATGCTCGCGATCGTTGTACTGGGCATGCCCGCGTGGATGCCCACGTATCTGATTCGCACGCATGGATTACCCGCGGCGCTCGTCGGTTTCCGTTTCGGTGCACTGGTGGTGAGCTTCGGCATCGCGGGCGCGCTGACCGGACCGTGGATTGCGCGTCAGCTCGAAAAACGCGGCTATGAAGATGCGCCGCTGCGCACCGCCGCCATATCCATGATTCCGATGCTCCTCTGCTGCGCGAGCATTCCGTTCGCGACGGGCGTGACGGGCGCACTCGCGGCGGCCGCCGGCACCGTCTTCTTCTTCAGCCTGCCCACCGGCTGTATGGGCGCGGCCTTGCAGCTCGTCGCCCCAAGCCGCATGCGCGGCACCGTCGGCGCGATCTATTCGTTTGTTGCTCAGTTGATCGGCTTTGGCGCCGGCCCCACGCTGATCGCGCTCCTGACCGATCGCGTGTTCCACGATCCCAAAATGGTCGGGCATTCGATCGCTATCGTGTGCGCAATCGCAGCGGCGCTCGCAGCGTGGCTGCTGCTGAGCGCGCTTCCGCATTATCGTCGCTTGCTGGCGGAAGAGCGGTCGGCGCAGGCGAGTTGAGACAGATACGGCGGCGGCGCGAACGAAGTCGGCCTGCCGTTCAGGATGAAGCGGCCAGCTCCTTCTTGCGGCCGCTGCGCCGCGATTTGGCCGCCGGCTGGACGCCTTCGAAGAACATCGTGATGAACTGATCGGCGATCTTGTCGAGGGAACCCTTCTTCGGATCGAACCACGTCTGAACGGAGTTGATAAAGCCGAGAACGGCAATACGGCACAGCGAGACATCGACGTCCTCGCGCAAGAAACCTTCCTTGCGCAGATTGTCGAAGACCGTCGTCCAGACGCGCTGATGCCGCTCCCGCCGCTTGATCTGGCGCTCGCGCACTGCGTCGGGCAACTGGCTCAACAGGCGGCCATGCGCCAGCGCGTAGTCCCCGAACTTCAGCAGCGCGCTCATCTGTCCGACGATCGCCGCCCTGAAGCGATCTTCGGCGTTCGCGTTCGGAGGCAAGGCCTCGAAATGCCCGTTGATATGCTGAAAGATGCTGTCCGCGCCGTGCTCCATCACCACATCGACAAGCTCTTCCTTCGACGAAAAGTGATAGTAGATACTCGCAGCCTCGATATTCGCCTGCTCCGCGATGGACCGCATGGTCGTGGCCGAATACCCTTGCGTCGCAAACAAGCGCGCCGCCAGCCGAAGCAGAACCTCCCGGGTATCTGCGCTAGGATTTACGTTTCTCTTTCGCACGTCTGTCTCTGCTCTTCGATGTCCTGGTTTCGCGGCCGTCCGGGCGCGCGCTGCACAATCTAATGTTTGTTTGAAAGATTACCGCATTTGGTCCGCGCCAGCTAGCGCGTTCATTGTACGGAACCCTTGGCGGCTGCGCATTGACACGCCGCCTCGGTTCGGAGAAGTTTCAGTACGGTAGGCCGCCGTCGGTTCCACGGCGCCGGCACGCCGTCCTTCACCCTCAATCCGAGGATTCCTGATGAAACGAGCACGCTCCGCGTCCGTCGCACCGAAGCCGCTGCATGCCTGGCCGGGTTCCGACGGTGTCCGCTTGGCCGGAGATACGTGGGGCCATCCCGGCGGACCGCCCGTCGTGCTGTTGCACGGCGGCGGGCAGACGCGCCACGCATGGGGCGGCACGGGCGAGAGGCTCGGCCGTGCCGGGTACTTTGCCATTGCCTACGACGCGCGCGGACACGGCGATTCCGACTGGAGCGCCCACGGCGACTACAGCCTCGATGCGCTCGCTGCGGACCTCGGCTGCGTGCTCGCGGCGCTAGACATACGCCGCCCTGCGCTCATTGGCGCCTCGCTGGGCGGCGCGACGAGCCTCGTGGCGATCGCGGAAAAACAGGTGGACGCGAGCGCGCTGATTCTCGTCGATATCGTGCCGTACTCCGAACCCGCCGGCGTCAACCGGATTCGCGCCTTCATGACACAGCATCCGGAGGGATTCGGTTCGCTCGATGAAGTCGCCGACGCCATCGCCCTCTATCGGCCATCGCAATCGCGGCGCCGCAATCTCGACGGCCTGGCGAAAAACGTGCGGCTCGGCGACGATGGCCGATACCGCTGGCACTGGGACCCGAAGTTCCTCGCAAGACCGATGGAGCCTCGCGCACGCCACGCGCGTCTCGCCGACTCCGCGAGACGCCTCGCACTGCCGACGCTGCTCGTGCGAGGCGGCAGTTCGGACATCGTGAGCGAGGCCGGCGTGAAGGAGTTTATCGAGCTGTGTCCGCATGCGGCGTACGTGAACATCGCGCAGGCGGGCCACATGGTGGCCGGGGACCGCAACGACCTGTTTGGCGACGCGGCCATGGACTTTCTCGCGCGGCAAGGCGGCGTCACGGGAACCGCCGCATCGAAGTAAGCGCGCGACGGACGCCGCGTTCAGATGGGAGGCGACTCCGGAGAGGCCGAAAAGTGGTGCTGGCGGATCTTCCATTCACCCCGCTGCTGCGCGATCAGGAGCGTCGTTCGCAGCCGGGAACGCGACTCGCGGCCGTCGCTGAGCATGAACAGAAACTCGCCGAAGCCTTGGGCGAGAAAGCAATCATCCGCGAGCGCAATGAAGTGCTGCTCCACGAGCTCCAGGGTGGCCGATTCGATCACCCCTTCATACGAAGCGAAATAGTCGTGAATCCCACTCGCGCCGATGGCATGTCCGGGCCTTCCGCCGAAGAACAGCGCGTCCTCCGTGTAAACCGCGGTCAGGGCTTGCGCGTTCCAGTTGCGCGCGGACGCGTTCCACGAAGCCTGGATGACGGCAAGCGCTGAGCGGGCCGCATCGGTGTCTCCCTTCATTGAGTCGTCTCCTGATCAGTTGAGCGGGCAGCTTTCTCTAGCATGACTTGCGCTCATATCCGGGTCAATTGATTCGATCACGCCGTTCCGTATTCTGAAACTCGCGTCGGGCGCTTGCGGACCCACACATAGCCGCAGCCCGCGCGTTGGCATCGCTCGCTCAAGCCTCTCATCCGCTTCAGAGTACGGAACGACCTGTTCGTCGTCGTTGACCCGCGCATGCTTTGCCTTGAAATTGGCCATATGGTCAAGAGCAGACAGATGAACATGCAGCTTCCAATTCATGCAAGCACGCGTCCGACAAGCGCGTCCCCACCGATGCACCGCTTGAGAAGCGCTGACGGCGTTCTCCTGGCTGGCGACTCGTGGGGCGACCCCAATGGCATTCCCGTGCTTTTGCTGCATGGCGCGGGACAGACGCGTCACTCATGGAGCCGGACGGGCATGATGCTCGGCCGAGCAGGATTCTTCGCCGTCTCATTCGATGCCCGCGGTCACGGAGACTCCGGGTGGCCAGTAGACGCAAACTACAGTCAGGCCGCCATGGTGCGCGATCTGGAAAGCATCGTGTCGTCGCTGGGCTTAATGCGTCCCGTGCTCGTCGGCGCTGCGACGGGCGGTGCGACCAGTCTGCTCGCGGTCGGGGAAGGTTATGTGGATGCGCGTGCCCTCGTTCTCGTCAACATCGCGCCGCAGGTGGAACCGGCAGGCGTGGCGCGCATCCAGTCATCGCTGCGGCGCGGGTCCGGTCGCGTCGAAGCGCGCGAAGATGCCGCTCACTCACCGAGTGCGTGCGTGCTGCGGCCGGACGACGAGCATCGCCATCGCCGGCGCTGGGACCCGCATTTCGTCGCATGGCCGCGTGACATGGGACGCCGTCGCCGGCGGATGTGCGCGTGCGCGCGCAAGCTGACCTTGCCTACGCTGCTCATGCGCGGTGAACAGTCGGACGTCGTCAGCGAAACGGGCGTCGCCGAGTTTCTGAGGCTCTGCCCACATGCCGACTATGTGACCTTGCGGAACGCGGGACACGCAGATGCGCTGGAAGGCAACGACGTATTTGGTGACGAGGCGATGCGATACATCATCAGACATGCAAAAGCTGAACGGCCGCGCACCCGGCGCCTATACGACTGCGCGTGACCGCTGTCTTCCGGCACTCAGCCCGTCCCCGTCACGTGCTTTTTGCTTCCACAAACGCGACTTCGCATGGCGCGGCTTTCGGTATCAGCGTCACAACCACGGCGGCGATCACGGCGGGAATCGCGAACGCATAGAAGTTCCAGTGATGATCGAGGTTCGAGCCGAGCACCCAGCCGCCGATCATCGGTCCGAGAATCGAGCCGATGCGCCCGAGTCCCTGTGCGGCGCCGATCGCGGAACCGCGGCACGATGCCGGAAAGTACGCGCCGATATAACCGTAGCCGAGCGTCACCGAGCCGATTGAACCGATGCCCGCACCGAACACCGCGAGCGTGAGCCACGCGTCATCCGGTTTCTGGCTCAGTACGAGGAGCGAGATCGCGCCGATGAGGAAGAACGGCACGAGCACACGCTTAGGGCCGAACCGGTCGGCGAGCCACGAACCTGTCAGGTTGCCCAGTACGGCGCCGCACTGCATCACCAGCAGAAACTGCAGCGACGACCCCAGCGCATAGCCCGATTTGCGCATCAACTGGGGCAGCCACGCGTTGAGGCCATAGACGACGAGTTGCCCGCAGAAGCACATCAGCGCGAATAGCAGCAGCGCCGAGCGGAATTCGGGCGATGTCAGCAGCCGATACCCTCGCGCGCCCGCAGCCGCGACGCGCGTTTGGCGATGTTGTTCTTCATCGCGCGAGAGTTCATCGAGATCGATCGCGTAGCGTGCCGCGAGCTCCCGCGCTTCTTCGGTGCGGCCACGGCCGAGCAGATAGCTCACCGATTCGGGCAGGTAGAACCACATGACCGGCACGATCAGCACGTACAGCGCGCCGAAGCCGTACAGCGGGCGCCAGCCTTGACTTTGCAGCATCGCGATGGCGAGCAGCGCGCACAGCACGCCGCCGACCGGATAGCCGGTGAGCGCGACCGCGCTGTAGAGCTGGCGACGGCTGCGCGGCGCGTATTCGATGACGAGCGCCACCGACGACGGCACCACCGCGCCCAGCCCGATCCCGGTGAAGAAGCGCGCAATGCCGAGCGTCTGCGGTGAATGGGCGATCGCGCAGAGCAGCGATCCGAGCGAGAACCACAATACGCCCGCGATAATGAGCTTGCGCCGTCCAATACGGTCGGCCATCGGTCCCGCGCAAATCAGGCCGACCATCAGACCGGCGAGCGTCCAGCTGCCGATCATCCCCGCGCTCGCGGGGCTCAGATTCCAGCCGGGTTCTTCCAGCAAGCGCGGAATGGTCGCGCCGTAGACGATGAGATCGTAGCCGTCGACGGCGATCGTCAGGAAGCACAGCATGACCACGAACAGACTGCTTCGTGTCGGTGATGAAGAAGGGTTCACATCGTCTCCTGTCCGTATATTTGGATGCCTGATGGCGGGCGATTCGAATGAGCCGTTCGATCCAGGCAGGTGAAATGAACCGACCTGGTGAAGACGCTTGAATCGCCGCTTCGATGTTCCCGAATTCCGCTACGGCCTGTCGATTCGAATGACGCGAATCGCCGATTCAAATCATTGCAATTGCCGGGCTGGGAGGGTGCGCCTAGAGTGCTTTTAGATCAGGCGATGACAGTCGCGTAGTCGCAGCGCGACGCTCGGCGCAATTCGAAGACTAATCGCTCACTCGCCGGCTGAAGCCGTGAGTTGCGTGATGAGCGCCCTCGTCGCAGGCGTGATCGACGCGCCGCGCTTCGTGCCGATGCACAGTTGCCGCTTCGCCCACGGTTCGTCCAGCGCCACGATCGCCAAGGCGGCGAGTTCTTCCTTCGGCAACATGCTCTCCGGCTGGATCGTCACCCCGAGCCCCGCCTTGACGAGACTGCGCGCCGCTTCGATTGTCGTCACCGTGTACTTCAGGCGCAGGTCCCGGCCAAGCGCGGCGGCCGCCTGCCGCAATTGCGTCATCATCGACGTGGTGGGCGAGATGCCGATCAGGTCTTCGTCGAGCAGATCGGGCGCGGTCACGCTGGCGCGTTCGGCGAGCGGATGTTTGCGCGGCACGATTGCGGCTAGCCGGTCCGTGCGGTATTCGACGATATCGAGCCCTTCGCGGCCAACGTCGTTAGTCGCATAGAACATCGCGAGATCGGCCTTGCCCGACAGCACCGCGCCGACGACGTTGATGTTGGCATCCTCGTGCAGATCGATCTCCACGAGCGGAAAGTCGCGCCGGAAGTCGGCAATCTCCCGCGCCAGAAAATGAACGATGATCGTGCTCGTCGAACTGATGCCGACCTGCCCGCGCACCCCCTCGGTAAATTCGGCGATCTCGCGACGCATGACATCGAAATTGGCGAACATCAGACGCACGTGACGCGCGAGCACTTCGCCCGCGGCGGTCGGCGTCATGCCGCCCGGCATGCGCTCGAACAACGCAATGCCCGCGACTTCCTCGAGGTCCTGGATGCGCCGTGTTGCAGCGGGAGGCGTGATGTTCTCGCGCTGAGCGGCGCGCCGCATCTGCTGTTCCTCGACGACCGAGAGAAACAGGCGCAGCGTGAACAAGTCGACGCGTCGCGTCAGTGTGTGGATGCTGAGTCCGGTCATGGCGGCTCTCCAATGGCTCAGAGCCTATGCCCGCCCTATCCGGTCGTCAATCGGCATGGAACCGGACACGCTCAGATCGCATGCTGCTCACGGAGCGCGCCGATCTGCGCTTCGCTCATGCCGAGCCAGTCGCGCAAGACGTCACGGTTGTGCTCGCCGAGCAGCGGCGGCACGTTGCTTTCCGGCTCGGGCACGTCGGACATCTTGATCGGGTTGCCTGCGACGTGAATGTTGCCCCACACGGGATCGTCGAGTTGCATCAGCATGTTGCGCGCGGCAACGTGCGGGCAGTCAAAGAGATCGGCTACGTCGTTGACCGTCGAGCATGGCACGCCGCCCGCACGAAGCAAGCCCAGCGCTTCATCGCGGTCCTTGCCGTCGAGCCATGCGTCGATATGCGCATTCAGCGCGGTCATGTGCTGCCGCCGGGATGTGCCGCTTTCGAAGCGCGCATCGCCGACGAGTTCAGGCCGGTTGATGACTTCGCAGAAGCGCTTCCAGATGTGCTCGCCAATCACCGCGATGACGATATAACCGTCCGCGACACGGTATGCGCCGAACGGTGCGGTGACCGCGTGCACACCCGGCGGTGCGACCTGTTTCGTCGCCGAATACATGGTGACCGAAATTTCGTTGAGCACGAGCGATGCATCGACCATCGAGATATCGACCTTCTTGCCACGGCCGCTGCGTACCCGATGAATCAGTGCCAGCATGATGCCGTGCAGTGCGAGATTGCCGCATTGAATGTCCGCGAGCGAAAAGCCGAGATAGACAGGACGGTCGCCGCTGCGTTCAGGACGATACATGAGGCCGCTCATCGCCTGTCCGACGATATCGAAAGCCGGCAAGTCGCCGTACGGACTGGGCTGGATGTCGCCATGACCGAAGCCGGAGATGGCGGCGTAAATCAGCCGCGGATTGATGCGACTGAGTTCCGCATAGCCGAGGCCGAGGCGATCCATCACGTTCGGCCGCAGGTTTTCCAGCACCACGTCCGCCTCGGCCGCGAGCGACTTGAAAACGCGCTTACCTTCAGGATGCTTGAGATCGAGCGTGACGCTCTTCTTGTTGCGGTTTGCGCGCAGGAACGACAAGCTGCTCGGCAGTCCGTCGATGCCGGGCTTCGTCGGGCTGGTGCTACGTGCAAAGTCTCCGCCGCCGGGCACTTCGATCTTGACGACTTCGGCGCCGGCATCGGCAAGCCACATCGAGGCGAACGGCGCGGCGATGAAGTTTTCCACGGTCAGGACACGAATGCCCGACAGCGGACGATCGGCTCCTGTCCCTTGCGTGACGCGCTCGGGTTGAACGGCGGCTTCCATGTCTTTCTCCTTCACTTGTCTGTTCTCTGCGATGTGCCTCGAATGCTACTCACGGCAATCTGCTGCGACTATTGACGGTTTGTGAAAGGGGCGTTGCAAACAAACGAACGCATTCATCAGTCGGCCATTCACGAAACATCAAATACATGTTCGAGAAACGGCAATCGCTTTGGACAGGACGCGCCTCTAGGATTTGACTTGTTAATCCATCGAAGGCGCAAAGCAATGAGCAATCTGGAAGGAAAGGTGGCCATCGTCACAGGTGGCACGGGCGGCATCGGGAAGGGCGTCGCGTTGCAGCTCGCGGCGGGCAAAGCCACTGTGGTGATCAGCGGGCGGAGCGCTGCAAAAGCGGAGGCGGTCCTCGCCGAACTGCGACAGACCGGTGCCACCGTCGATTTCATCGCAGGCGATGTGCGATCCAAAGAGGATATGACGGCACTGGCCGAAGAGACCGCGCGCAGATACGGCGGCATCGACATCGTCGTGGCGAACGCGGGCGGCAACGACGAGGAGGCACGCTCACCGCAAGTGCGTGGCCCGTTCGCCGAAATCGATCTGGCGCGCGTGGCGGCCGTTGTTGCCGAGAACACGAGCGCGAAGCTCTTTCCAGTTCAGGCGGCACTGCCCTTCATGCGCCCGCGCGGGGGGGGCAGCGTCATCTTCCTGACCTCTGAAGGCGGCCGCGTGCCGACGCCGGGGCAAACCGCCGTGTCGACGTTCGCGGGCGGACTGATCCGCGCAAGCAAGGTGATTGCCAGAGAACTTGCCCGCGACCGGATACGCGTCAACTGCGTTTGCGTCACGGTCGTGCGCGACAGTCCATCCTGGGAAGCCGTGTTCGGCGAGCAGAGCAAGGTATCCGCGCATCACCGCAAACAGTACGAGAAGATCGTCGCCGGCTGTCCGCTCGGCGTCGCGGCGCCGACGGATATCGGCCGCGTGGTGGCGTTTCTCGCTTCCGACGAATCGGCTTATCTCACGGGCGCAACGCTCAGTCCGACCGGCGGATTAACGGTTCACTGAAGCGCATTCAAATCCGGAGATGACAATGCGCGGCGCGCGTAACAGCGCCGCGCGACGTGCGGCCGCCTCAAACCCGCGACGCCTCCGCCCATTCGCCCCGCGTCACCGTATGCCCCACCACCAGCCCGAGATCGTAAGCCCGTTCGAGCGCTCGCCCGATGTCCTCGACGGAGCAGATCCGAATCTCCGCGCCCGCCTCGTCGAACGATTCGATACCCAGCTCATCCCGCGCAATCTCCATTAGCGGTTCCCAATAGGCCTCGGTTTTATTGCTGTAGATCATGATTCGCACTCCATTTACTTGCGTTTCGTCGAAAACAAGCTTAATAGGACTGCGGCGCGTTCGATGCGACGTATCGACGCGAATCGAGCGTCGTATCTAAAAATTCAACGTTTCAGAAACCGAATCAATTCGCCCGCGCGTTTAAAATCTCGCGCGCGTTCATTCGAGCAGCGAATCACGGACGGGTTGCCTATGATTAGCTCAGGCCTTGTCCAAGTCCTCGTGCGGGTCATCGTCTGGCACTTTCTGGGAATCGACCTCAAACCATCAAGGGACACACAATTCACATGAAAGCTCCTCAGCGTCTGGCACGAATCGACTTGATGGCGCCGCTTTCCGGCGTGATGGTGCCGATCGAAACCGTGCCCGATCCGGTCTTCGCGCAAAAAATGGTCGGCGACGGCGTATCGATCGATCCGACCTCCACCGAACTGCTTTCCCCGCTCGCCGGCAAGATCACACAGTTGCATCGCGCGGCGCACGCCGTGACGGTGACGGGCGAAAGCGGCCTTCAGGTGCTCATCCACATCGGCCTCGACACGGTGATGCTGCGCGGCGAAGGCTTCACGCCGCTCGTCAAGGAAGGCGACATCGTCACCACAGGCCAGCCGCTGATCCGCTTCGATCCAGTCATCGTCGGCGCGCGGGCCGTGAGCCTGCTCACGCAAATGGTCATCGCCAATGGCGAACTCGTCACCCGCTACCTGCCCGCGACCGGCCTCGTCACGGCGGGCCAGGACGTCGCGCTGTCGGTCGAGTTCGTCGGCGGCGCGCCCGAGGAAGCGGGCGCCGCGGCGTCCGGCGCGATCCGGTCCGACGACATCGCCCTGCCGAATCCGCAAGGCCTGCACGCGCGGCCCGCCGCGGTCGTCGCGGCGGAAGCGAAGAAGTACAAGTCCGATATCCGCATCGTGCGCGGCAGCGACATCGCGAACGCGAAATCGGTCGTCGCGTTGATGGCGCTCGCGACGAAGTTCGGCGACACGCTGCGCGTCGAAGCCGCCGGCCCCGACGCGGCCGAGGCCGCCGCCGTGCTTGCCCGCCTGCTCGCGTCGGGTTCCGGCGAAAAACCGGGCGACGCGCCAGCCGCCGCCGTGGCCGCACCGGAAACGGTCATCGCGAAACGCGCCGCGCCCACCGACGCGAACGCGTTCACGGGCGTGTCGGCATCGCCGGGACTGGCGGTCGGCAAGATCGTGCAGTTCCGCCAGGAAGTCATCGACGTGGCCGAAGCGGGCGAATCGCCGCAACGCGAGCGCGCGCGGCTCGACGCGGTACGGCACGAGGCGCGCCAGCAGATCGAGGCGCTCAAGGCGAAGCTCACCGATCCGTCGAAAGCGCAGATTCTCGATGCGCATCTCGAACTGCTCGACGACCCCGATCTGAACGATGCGGCCATCGCCGGCATCGGCGACGGCAAGAGCGCGGGCTTCGCGTGGCGCGCCGCGTTCGAGGCGCAGGCGGCCAACCTGGAGCGGCTCGACAACGCGCTCTTGCGCGAGCGCGCGGGCGATATCCGCGATGTGGGCCGCCGCGTGCTTGCGCTGATCGCGGGCGTGAAGCAGGCCCATATCGACGTGCCCGCCGACTCGATCCTGGTCGCCGAAGAACTGTCGCCTTCGGACACCGCCTCGCTCGACCGCAGCAAGGTGCTCGGCTTTTGCACGACGACCGGCGGCGCGACGAGCCATGTGGCGATTCTCGCGCGCTCGCTCGGCATTCCGGCGATCTGCGGCATCGACGAAGACGCGCTGAATCTGTCGGATGGCACGCTCGTCGTGCTCGACGGCTCGACCGGCAGCCTGCGCCGCAATCCGGGCGCGGACGAACTCGCGAAGGCCCGCGAACGCATCGAGCGGCAGGCGAAAAAGCGCGAGGAAGAGAAAGTCGCGGCGAGCAAGACGGCCGTCACGGCGGACGGTCATCGCGTCGAAGTGGCCGCGAATATCCGCAACGCCGAGGAAGCGCGCGACGCGGTCGCGGCGGGCGCGGAAGGCGTGGGGCTGCTGCGTTCCGAGTTCCTCTTCGACAATCGCGATACCGCGCCGTCCGAGGACGAGCAGGCCGCCGAATACTGCGCGGTCGCGGAAGCGCTCGGGCGCGAACGTCCGCTCGTCGTGCGCACGCTCGATGTCGGCGGCGACAAACCGCTCTCGTATCTGCCGCTGCCGAAGGAAGACAACCCGTTCCTCGGCCTGCGCGGCGTGCGCGTGAGCCTCGACCGGCCGGACATGTTCCGGGTGCAGTTGCGCGCGATCCTGCGGGCGGCGTCCATCGGCGATCTGCACATCATGTTTCCGATGGTCGCATCGATCGAGGAAGTCCGCGCGGCCAGAAAGATTCTTCAGGAGGAAGCCGGCGACCGCATGGCGAGCGTGAAAGTCGGCGTGATGATCGAAGTGCCGTCGGCGGCGCTGATCGCCGAGCCGCTCGCGCGCGAAGTCGATTTCTTCTCCATCGGCACCAACGATCTGACGCAGTACGCGCTCGCGATGGACCGCGGGCATCCGAAGCTCGCGAAACAGGCCGATGGCCTGCATCCCGCCGTGCTGCGCCTGATCGGCATGACCGTCGATGGCGCGCACAAGCACGGCAAATGGGTCGGCGTGTGCGGCGGCATCGCGTCGGACGCGATGGCGGTGCCC
Source organism: Caballeronia sp. PC1 (assembly GCF_021353155.1). Lineage (NCBI taxonomy): Bacteria > Pseudomonadati > Pseudomonadota > Betaproteobacteria > Burkholderiales > Burkholderiaceae > Caballeronia > Caballeronia sp. PC1. Next base: position 1,503,744 of record NZ_JAJUBH010000003.1, on the reverse strand, counting down.
GTGCTCGTCGGCCTCGGCGTCGACGAATTGTCGGTCAGCGTGCCGGCCGTCGGCTCGATCAAGGCGCAGCTCGCGCGCCTCACGATGGACGAAGCCCGCACGCTCGCGGCACGCGCGATCACGCTGGGCACGGCCGCCGAAGTGCGCGCCCTGCTCGCGCCCTACGCGGAATAAGCGAACTCACAGGAGACCATCAACATGTTCAAGAACGCCTTCGGCGTCGTCCAGAAGGTCGGCAAGTCGCTGATGCTGCCGGTCGCGGTCCTGCCCGTCGCCGGTTTGCTGCTCGGCCTCGGCGCGACCGATTTCCACGGCTACGTGCCCGTCATCATCCTCGACTTGATGAAGAACGCGGGCGACGTGATCTTCGGCAATCTGCCGCTCATTTTCGCGATCGGCGTGGCGCTCGGCTTCACCGAAAACGACGGCGTGTCGGGCATCGCCGCGACCATCGGCTATCTCGTGATGACCGCGACGCTCGGCGTGATCGCCAAGGCGCAAGGCGTCGAGCCCTCGATGATCATGGGCATTCCGTCGATCCAGACCGGCGTGTTCGGCGGCATTCTCGCGGGCGGGCTCGCCGCGTGGATGTTCAACCGCTACTACAAGATCGCGCTGCCGCCCTATCTCGGCTTTTTCGCGGGCAAACGTTTCGTGCCGATCGTGACGGCGATCGGCTCGATCGTGCTCGGCGCGATTCTCTCGGTCGTGTGGCCGCCGATCGGCGGTGCGATCAATTCGTTCTCGCACTGGGCGGCGGTTTCGGACCCGCGCACGGCGGCGACCGTCTACGGTTTCGTCGAACGTCTGCTGATTCCGTTCGGCCTGCACCATATCTGGAACGTGCCGTTCTTCTTCGAAGCCGGCAGCTTCCTCGATCCGACGACCGGCAAGGTCGTTCACGGCGACATCAACCGCTTCTTCGCGGGCGATCCCACCGCGGGCATTCTGTCGGGCGCGTTCCTCTTCAAGATGTTCGGCCTGCCCGCCGCCGCCATCGCGATCTGGCATTGCGCGAAGCCGGAAAAGAAAGTCGCGGTCGGCGGCATGATGGTGTCGGCGGCGCTGACGTCGTTTCTCACGGGCATCACCGAGCCGATCGAGTTCGCGTTCCTGTTCGTCGCGCCCGTGCTGTACTTCATTCATGCGTGTCTCGCGGCGTCGGCGCAGTTCGTCGCCAATACGCTGAACATGCACATGGGGTTCACGTTCTCGCAAGGCGCGATCGACTTCCTGATGTTCAACCTGATCGGCAACAAGGCGACACATGCGTGGTATGTCTTCATCCTCGGGCCGATCTATGCGGGCATCTACTATTGCGTGTTCCGCTTCGTGATCAGCCGCTTCGATCTGAAGACGCCCGGTCGCGAGGACGATACGGTTGCGAGCGCCGCCGTGTCGTCAAGCGGTGAAGGCGGCCGGTCGCGCGATCTCGTGCTCGCGTTCGGCGGACGCTCGAACATTACGAGTCTCGATGCGTGCATCACGCGGCTGCGCATCTCGGTGAAAAATCCGGCGCTCGTCGACGACGCCCGGCTGAAGTCGCTCGGCGCGGCGGGTGTCCTGCGCGTCGGCAACGGCGTGCAGGCGATTTTCGGGCCGCTGTCGGAAAACATGAAAACCGACATGCAGGAGTATCTGAAGACCGCGGGCAGCGACGCGGATCTGCCGGCGGCGGGTGCCGCGGCCGTGACGGCGGACACGGTGCCGGCCGCAGCGACGTCAGCGCCCACGCAAGACGGCGCGCAACAGAAGGCGCGCGCCGAGAAGATTCGCGCGGCGCTGGGCGGCGCGGCCAATATCGTGAAGCTCGAACCGCTCGCGGCGACGCGGCTGCGCGTCGCGCTCGGCGATGCATCGCGTGTCGATGCCGCCGCGCTCAAAGCCGCCGGCGTACCCGCGACGCAATCGCTTGGCAATGGCGAGATGGATCTGATCGTCGGACTGGAAGCGGAAAATCTGGCGGGCGCGATGAATTGACGATGAGCGGACGATAACCGAGTCAAGCGATCGAGTCGCCCGCGCGTTGCTTCTCGATCGCGTAAAAGACAAAGCATCCCGCCACCACGCCCCAGAACGCCGCGCCGATACCGAGCAGCGTCACGTCGCTCAGGGTGACGACGAACACGATCATCGCGCTCAAAGGCAGCGCCGAACGAAACGCGGCGACGAAGGATTTTTCGAGCACGCCCGTCATCGCGAGTCCCGCGAGGATCGCGATATAGGTGCCGGGCAGGCTCGTCAGCAAGAACACGTATGCCGTGGCGAAGAGGCCGATCGCCACGCATAGCACGCCCGCGATCAATGCGCCGATGTAATGACGCCCGTGCGTGCCGCCCGACACGAGAATCGCGTTGCTCGGCCCCGCCAGCACCGAAGGACAGCCGCCGAACGGCGCGGTAATGGCCGTCAGCACGCCGCTCGTGATCGTCACGAGCCGCAGCGACGTGCGATAGCCCGATGCCCGCGTCACCGCAATGCCCTGCGCGTTCTGCACGAACAGCACGGTGATGAGCATCGGCAGCAGCAATTGCGATATCGCGTGGAGGTCGAAGCTCGGCGTGACGAGCGCGGGCGTCGCGATCCATGCGCCGCCGGTATGGCTCGGCAACTGGAAGCCTGTCGCGAAGAGCATGGCCGCGCCCGCGAGCATCGCGCCGATCAGCGGCGGAAGCGGCGCGGCATTGCGGCGCTCCAGCCACATCAGACCGAAAAACGCCAGCAGCATGGCCACGCCGATGAGCGGCGCGGCCACGGTCGAATGCACGACGGCCAGCACGTACTTGATGAAAAGCCCGGCGATCATCGCCATCACGATGGGCATCGGCACCCATCGGTCGAGCAGCGCGACGAGGTTCGTCACGCCGAGCACGAGCAACACGGCGGCGCAGACGAGATACGTGCCGACCGCCGCGCCGAAGCCGAATTGCGCAATCACGGGCGCGGCGAGAATCGCACCTGGAATCGTCCAGAGAAAAAGCAAGGGCTGGCGCGTCTTCCAGCTGATCGCAATGCTCGCCAGCCCATTGATGCCGATGGACGCAAAGAGCCACGACGACGTTTGCGCGAAGCTCAAGCCGCCTTCGCGCGACGCGGCGATGATGATCGCGACCGGCCCCGTCGCGGAGAAGCTCATGCTCGCGAACGCGAGCGAGAAGTACAAAAGCCACGACCGGGCGATGCCGGTCCTGGATGCGTCGCCAACGGACATGTATAGCGCTCGGAGAGAGCGATCCCGCGCCGCGTTCGATGCGGGATCGCAAGAGGTTCAGACGCCCGGCGTCAATGCGTGGCCGCCGCCTCGGCATGCACGGGCGCACGCCAGAGCAGCCCGATGATCACGCCGAGCACGCAAAGCGCGCCAATGTACCACGCAGGCGCCATCGTGATGCCCTGCCGCCCTACGAGGAACGATGCAATCGCCGGCGCGGTGCCGCCGAAAATCGCATACGCCGTGTTGTACGACAGCGCGAAACCGGTAAAGCGCACTTCCGGCGGGAAGCTCTTCACGATGATGTACGGCCCGAGCGTGATGGTCCCGATGAGAAAGCCGCCGGCGATATAGAGCGCCCACACCGACGTGCTACCCGACGCGAGGCCGATATAGAACGCGCCCGTGACGAGCAGCATCGCCGCGCTGCCGATCGCATACGCGCGGCCGCCGCCGATCTTGTCCGCGGCCCATCCCGCGAACGTGCTGCCGAGAATCAGACCGAAGATCGACCACGAGTTGTTGGTGAAGACGTCCTTTGCCGCGAAGTGGAATTGCGACTGCAGGAATGTCGGCGTGTAGAGAAAGTACAGCACGAAGATGCCCGAGAAGACCCACGTCGCGAGCAGCGAGACGATCACCGCGCCGCGATGCTCCTTCAGCACGACCGCGAGCGGCAGCCGCGCATCCGCTTCACGCTTGGCGCGCAGCGCTTCGAACACGGGCGTTTCCTGCAGGTAGCGGCGCAGATAGACCGAGATCAGACCGAATGCACCACCCGCGATGAACGGCAGGCGCCAGCCCCAGCTTTTCAGATCCGCCGGGTCCATGTTGCCGATCAGGAATTTCGCCGACAGCGCGCCGAGCAGAATGCCCGTGCACAGGCCCGACATCAGGAGACCGCAGGCAAGCCCGATGCGATCGCGCTTCACATGCTCCGAGCAGAAGATCCACGCGCCCGGCACTTCCCCGCCGACGGACAGCCCCTGCAAAACGCGGCACAAGAGAAAGAGCAGCGGCGCGACCATGCCGAGCGTCGCGTAACTCGGCAGCAGACCGATGAGCAGCGTCGGCGCGGCCATCAGAAACAGGCTCAGCGCGAACATTTTCTTGCGGCCGATGCGGTCGCCGAAGTGCGCGAAAAAGATGCCGCCGATCGGGCGCACGAGATAGCCCGCCGCGAAAATGCAGAACACTTCGAGCTGCGCGAGCCATTCGGGCGTTTGCGGCGGAAAGAAGACCGTGGCAAGCAGCTTCGTGAAGAACACCGCGACGATGAAGTCGTAGTACTCCAGCGCACCGCCCAGCGACGCGAGCATCAGCGTCTTGATATCGTTGCGGGACATCGACCGCCCTTGCATGGCGATGTCGTCCGTCTGTACGGGGGTAGAACTCATGTTTGGCTCCAAACTCTGATGAGGTGACGTTTAACGCATCCGCCAATTAATCAGCATGCTGATTATTCGGGCGTTCCAATCCGGCAAACGCACGAGCAGATCCGCTCTGATAGCTGCGCGACGCATCGTTCTGTTGACTTCGATCATTGACAACTTGCGCTTGCGCCATCAGCATTCGTCAGTACGCTGATGGATGATTTGTATCCGGAAAAAATTGGAAGCGCAACTCTGATTGCACCTACGATCTTTACGGCGTATCGCGCGCTTGCGCATGCACGCGTGCGGCACCGTTTGGACAAACACGGCGCACGAACGCTACACTCCCAAGTGACAGAACTTCTTCGAAAAAGGTTAAGGATGGGCACCGTTGCCGAGAAAAAAGCAGCCGTTTCCGACGACGGCATCGAAACCGGACATCTGTGGCAGCGCCCCGGATTTCTGATCCGGCGTCTCAATCAGATCCATATCGCGCTCTTCTTCGAGTGCTGCAAGGACTTCGCGATCACGCCGGTGCAATACGGCTTGCTGACGACGCTTTCCGAACGTCCGGGGCTCGACCAGACATCGCTGTGCGCGGAAGTCGGCGTCGACCGCACGACCATGGCGGACGTGCTGCGGCGTCTCGAAGAGCGCGGCCTCGTCAAGCGCGAGCCCAGCCCGCACGACGGGCGGCTCAAGATCGCGAACATCACCGCGAAAGGACGCCGCGTGATGAAAGACATGTACGGCAGCATGCGCGAAGCCCAGGTGAAGTTCCTGGCCCCGCTGAGTTCTGAAGATCGCGTTCATTTCGTGCGCATGATGATGCAACTGGTCGAAGGGAATAATCAGTACGGACGCACTTCACTCAAGCATTTCGATTGACTGTTGCGTGGGCTATTGCGCGCTATTGCGTAATGTCGCGGCGGTACGTCTCCGGCACAAAGAGCGCGCCGACCGCGAACGACACCACGGCAATCGCAATCGGATACCACAGCCCGAAGTAGACGTTGCCGGCCGCGACCGCCATCGCGGACACGACGAACGGCAGCATGCCGCCGAACCAGCCCGAGCCGAGATGGAACGGCAACGAAAGCGACGTATAGCGGATGCGTGCCGGGAACAGCTCGACCATGAACGCGGCCATCGGTCCATAAACCATCGCGAGATAAAGCAGCAAGAGCCACATCAGCAGGACGACCATCGGGGCGTCGATCTTGGCGGGGTCGGCGTGCGCGGACCAGCCCGACGCGACGAGCGCTTTCTCGAGTTCGTGCCTGTCGGCGCCTTGCACCACGAGCGGGCCGATTTGCGTCGATGCGCCCTCGCCCGCCCTTTGCGGCGCGCGATCATACGAGACGCCCGATGCGCTCAGAAACGAGCGTATGCGGTCGCACTCGGTCACGGGCGCGGAAAACAGCGTGAAGCGGCAATCGTTCGCGCGCACCGTACCGGGCGCGCTTTTCTGGAACGCTTCCAGCTGAGGATTCGCGTAGTGTGTAAGCGCGTGAAAGATCGGCTGCGTGGTCGCGGCGAGCAGGAGACACGCGAGCATCATGATCCACTTTCGTCCGATGCGATCTGATAGCCAACCGAACACGAGATAAAACGGGAACACCGCGATCAACGCGATCGCCAGAAAAAGATTGACCGTATTCGGCGCGACCTTCAGCGTGTTCTGCAGGAAATACATCGAGTAGAAATGCCCGGTGCCGAACACGACGCCAACGCCCGATGCCGTGCTGAACAGCATGATGAGCACGTACTTCAGATTCGCCCACTTGCCGAAGCTCTCCCCGATCGGCGACGTCGACAACCTGCCCGCCTGCTTCATGTCGCGAAACGTCGGCGATTCGGCGAGCTTCGTGCGCAGATAGACCGAGATCGCCAGCAGCACGATCGACACGAGGAACGGCATGCGCCAGCCCCAGCTCTGGAACGCGGCTTCGTCCATCGCGGCGCGGCTGATGCTAACCACCGCGATCGATGCGAGCAGCCCGAGCGTCGCCGTGGTCTGAAGCGAGCTCGTATAAAAACCGCGCCGGTCGGCGGGCGAATGTTCCGCGAGATACGTTGCCGCGCCGCCCGTCTCGCCGCCGAGCGCGAAGCCCTGCAAAAGGCGCAGCGCGACGAGCAGCACGGGCGCCATCATGCCGATCTTCTCGAACGAAGGCAGCAAGCCCACGCCGACGGTCGCGACGCCCATCAGCACGATGGTCGCCATGAACGTGTACTTGCGGCCGATGCGGTCGCCGAGCCGTCCGAAGAAAAGCGCGCCGAGCGGGCGCACGAGAAAGCCCGCGCCGAACGTGGCGAGGCTCGCGAGAAACGCGACCGTATCGTTGCCGCTCGGAAAGAACAACGTGCTGAACGTGCCCGCGAGCGCCGCATAGATATAGAAGTCATACCATTCGAGCAGCGCGCCGAACGACGACGCGAAGATCAGCGTGAACTCATGCCGCGTGACTGCGCGGTGCGAGCGCTCCGAAAGAGACGTGGCCATGTCGATTCCATGCGGATGAAAACCCGGACGATCAGAGATTCGCGAGCAAGTCGAGCGCTTCGTCGCGCGTCATGACGGCGGCATACTTTTGCGCCATGTCGAAGAGATTCGCTTCGTGAGGCGCGATGGCGCGATCGCCGACGCAGTCGGATAGCACGAACGGACGGAAGCCGTATTGCATCGCATCGACGACGGACGAGCGCACGCAGCCGCTCGTCACCGCGCCCGCGATCAGCAGCGTGCGCACGCCGTGCTGCGTGAGCCATGCCGCGAGGCCCGTGCCGAAGAACGCGGAGGGCACCGTCTTGCGCACCACGAGTTCGCCCATGCGCGGCGCGAGTTGCGGCACGATCGCGCTGTCGTGCGATGTTTCCTTGAGCGCGAGCAGGCCGGGCACTTTCATCGTGAAGACGTTGTGATCGGCGTCGTCATTGGCGAAAACGATGCGGCTGTGCGCGACCGGCCAGCCCTTTTCGCGCGCGTGCGCGAGCAAGGGAATCGTGTGCTCGATGGCCTGTGGAATATTGCCGCCGCCGAAGACTTCGGGATTCGCGAAGCCGTTCACCAGATCGACGATCAACAGACCGACCGGCGCTTGCGGTTCCAGCGTCGAGCCGAAGCTCTGGCGCTTGTAGGTTTCGATATCGTGGGACATGTCGGTGTTTTCGTGGGTCAGCGATCGAGTACGACGCCATTGCGCACGACGGGCTCGCCGTCGAGAAAGACATCGCAATGACGCAGCGGAATGTCGATATGGCAGGTGGTCGTGCGGCTGCCGCCTGCTTCGTTGTTCGGTCCGAGCGAGAACAGGAAATTGCCTTCGAACGCGCGCGCATCCATGCCGATGGTCGCCTCGCGGTCGTAGAGGCCGAGCGTCGACCAGTGCGCGCGCGGCTGCAACCCCCAGCCGATATGCGAGATCGCATACGCTTCCGGATCGTCGAAAGTCGCCATGTATTCACTGAGCAATTGCGCGTCGATGCCGCCATCGATGCGCTTGGCATAGCCTTCTTCGACCGTGAGTTCGATACGGTCCTGCACATAGCTCTTCTGCGGCAACAGAATGTCGCCGCGATCGATCACGATGCGCCCGTGCGCCTGATGGTCGTTCGGAAACGTAAGCGCGAAGCCGCTCGGCCAGTGATCCCAGCGGCCCGGTTCATCGACGAAACCATACTCCGCAATCGGCTCGAATTCGCCGAGCGGACAATGGAAGTCCGTACCGGCCGCCGACACGATGTGCATCTCTTTCGCCCGCGCAATGCGCGCCTGCGCGGCGAGCACGCGTTCGCGATCCGCGGGCGTGGGCACGAGACGCGTGAGCACTTCGGGCGGTTCCACGGCGAGCAGAATCTTCGTGCCCGTCTTGAGGATATCGAGTTGCTCGGGCGAAAACAGCAGCGTCATCAGGTCGAGCACGAGGTCGCTTTCCTTCAGCGCGGCGATCGCGGCGCGGTTGCCTGTCAAAGGCGTCGTGCCGAGGTACGCGAGCGAATCGCGGCTCAAGGCCTTTTCGCCGTTCACGGGCGGCAGATCGAGACGATTGACGATCGCGCCCATCGATTGCGTCGCGATCAGCGCGGTCGCGAGCGTCTGCGGATGCGTGGACGCGCTGGTCAGGATAGTGACGGTCTGTCCCGCTTCGAGGCGCGATAGCCTGAGCACCTTCGTCCATGCATCGACCATCTGATAGTCACTGACTGGCATGTCTGCCTCCTTCGTCGAACGTTGCAAGCGCCGCGCCGAGAAAATCGCCGAGTGCTGCGTAAAAGCCCGCTTCGTCGTCCCACGGGATCATGTGGCCTGCGTTTTGCACGCGCACATGTTCCAGTTGCGGCACGAGCCCGCGAATCTCTTTCACGTCTTCATCGCGCACCACGTCGCCGCGGCCCGCCGTCACGAGCAATGCGGGCATCTTCAGAAGCGGGAGATCGGCGTGAATGTCATCGGCATGGAAGCCTTCGAAGCTCGTGCGTATCGCGCGTTCGTCGCAGGTATGCAGCCATTGCGCGCGCAGTGCGAGCTGCTCGTTCGTCCATGTCGGGCAGAAGGCGCGCATCGCCTCCGCGCTCATGCCTTCGCGCGCCTGGCGAATCGAATCGATGTACCACGGCAATTGCGACGGATACGAACGGCGTCCCGGACCCGAAACCGGCGGATCGATCATGGCGAGGCGCGTCATGCCGGCCGGCTGCGAGCGCGCCGCGCGAATGCCGATGCGCGCGCCCATCGAGTGGCCGATCACGCTGTAGCGCTCGAAGCCGAGCGCAATGGCGAACGCGTTCAGATCGGCGGCTTGCGCATCGAGGCTGTAGTCGAGCGCATCGGATGCCGAGGACAAGCCGCGCCCGCGCACATCGAGCACATACGTATCGAAAGTCTTGCCGAGATGCTCCGCGACGAACGCCCACGTCACGGCCGGGCTCGTGATACCCGGCACGATGATCACCGGATCGCACCCCACGTGTGCTCCGCCAAAGCGCAGATAATGCTGACGGATGCCGTTCGCCTGAACGTTCGCGCCGTATAGATAGGTCGACATGGTCTTCCCCGCCTCAGTATGCGCCGGAAAGCAACGCGCCCGCGCCCGGCACGATCGCTTCGAGACCGAGCTGCTTGAGCATCGCGTAAGTAGTCGCGACGGCGGCGGTGACGACCGGCTTGCCCGTCATCGCCTCGACCTTCGCGATCACCGGCAGCGACGGCATCTGCACGCACGCCGACAGCACGATGGCATCGGCGTCCTGATAGCGCATCGACATGACGATATCCGGCAGGCGTTCGGGATCGTGACGGCCAACGTCGAGATTGTCGGGAATCTCCAGCGCGCGGTAATCGATCACCTCGTAGTCTTCGTTGCGAATGTAATCGACCACGAGCTCGGTCAGCGGCTTCATGTAAGGCGTCACCACCAAGACGCGCTTCGCGCCGATCACCTTCAACGCATCGACCAGCGCACCCGCGCTCGTGATGACGGGCGCATCGCCGCCATTGCCGATCGTGCATTCGTGCAGGCGCTTCTGCGATACGCGATGGTAGCCATGCCCCATCGCCATGATGGCGACGAGACATGCATAGCCGAGCACATCGACACGCGCGTCGGAAAGCTCGACCGCGCAGCGGTCCGATTCCGCGTCCATCGCGGCGAGTTCTTCCTTCACGACCTTCTTCATGCGCATGCGGCTCGAATGGAACGTGAAGCGCTCCGGGCGAATCATCTGGCGCGCGAGCAACATCGCGGGAATTTCGGTTTCCATCGTCGTGTTCGAGCTCGGCACGATCTGGCCGATGCGGTAAGTCTTCGTCATCTGCTGCTCCATGTCTCTGTGGTCTTCTGAAATCTCAAAGGCGGAAAATGCGTTCCGCGTTGCCGTGGCAGACGAGCGCGCGCGTGGCTTCGTCGAGCGGCGCGCGCTCGATGAATTCCGCTGCGAGCTCCGTCGATTCATACGGGTAGTCGACCGAGAACATCACCGCGTGCGCGCCCATCTCGCCAATCGCGCCGATGAGCGCGGGCGCCGAGCACACGCCCGACGTCGTGATCAAAATGTTCGTGCCGATGTACTCGGACGGCGCGCGTTCGAGCGTCACGCCATGCGAGTAGACCGCAAAGCGGCTATCGAAACGCCAGCGCAGGAACGGCAGGCCCTCGCCCATGTGACCGAGAATGATCTTGAGCTTCGGGAATCGATCGAATATGCCGCTGAACAAGAGGCGCAATGCGTGACTGCCGGTTTCGACGCCCCAGCCCCAGGTCGCGCCGGCGAGTTCCGGATGACCGTCGAGCACGCGCGGGTTCACGAAGGCATCGGTCGGATGCAGGTACAGGGGCACGTCAAGTTCCTGCATCGTCGCCCAGAAGGGATCGTAGGCGCGGTCGTCGTAATAGACGCCCAGCGTATGACCGTTGACGAGCGCGCCCTTGAAACCGAGATCGCGAACGGTGCGCGTCAGTTCGTCCGATGCCGCTTTCGCGGTATGCATCGGAAGAGTAGCGAAGCCGCCGAAACGCGATGGATGGCGCGCGATCTGTTGCGCGAGAAAGTCGTTGCTTTCCTTCGCCCGGCTGATCGCGAGCGCCGCATCGGGTTCGCCCTGCACGCTCGGACCGGTCTGCGAAAGAATCGTATAGTCGATGCCCGCGCGATCCATTTCGACGATGCGTTGCTCGTCGAAATCGCTCAGACGCGCGGCGAGATCGCGCAACACTTCAGGCGCGATATGCTGCGTGAAACTTTTCGAATAGCCCTGAAAACCCGGCGTGCCGAAGTGCTCTTCCAGGGCGATCTTGCGAATCCGCTTGCTCATTTGAACTCCATTTAATCAGTAGACTGACGATATAGCCGCAGGACGAACCATTGCCGGCTCGACCCATCCCGCTCAACCGCCCTTTCCAAAGAGTTGCCGGATACGCCCCCAGATGACGCTCCACACGAGGCTGCCCGCATTGAACTTCGCCGACGATGCCGACGCCGACGCCTCCGGCGCGGCATTGCCGCCGAGTTGCGCCGTGATGCGCGCGCCGAAATCCGCGATCATCCGCCGCACGAAATCCTTCACGAGCCCCGAGCGCGAGAACTGCGCGAGCGGCCCTTGCAACATGTATTCGAGCGTGACAGCCACGCGCGTTTGCGCGCCTTGCGCTTCGCTGCTCAATGCGTAGGTGACGTCGCCGTTCGCGCGTGAGCGGCTGATGTTGTCCTGCCCCGCGCCGCGCATAACGGCACGATGCGCGGCGTCGTCGCGCTCCAGCCGTGCCGCGCCCGCGAAGTTCGCCGACATCGGTCCGAACTTGATGGCGATCTTCCCTTTCACGCTTTCGCCGTCGTGTTCCACGAGTTCCGCGCCGGGCAAACACGACGTGACCGACGGCAGATCGCCCATGAACGCCCAGACCTTTTCCAGCGGGAAAGGCACGACGAAGCTGTCGTCGATTGCCGTCCAGCCTTTGCGTTGAGCGCCGGGCTGATCCTTCGATGCCGCGCTCGCCGCGACTGGCGCTTGCGGTGCCGCCGCGGGCGCCGCTGCGAACGTCTCGAACGCGGGCGCGCTGGCCGTTGCATCGGTGACTATCTCGCATGCGGCCGGCACGTCTGCGGTCGGGTTCTCCTTCAACTCCCGAAGCACCGCGCTGATCGCCGCGACGATGCCCATATAGCCCGTGCACCGGCACAGATTGCCCGACAGTTCGAGCCGGATGCGCGCTTCGTCGGCATCGGGGAAACGCCGCACGATATCGCGCGCGGTGATGAGCATGCCCGGCGTGCAGTAACCGCATTGCAGCCCGTGATGAATCGAAAACGCGCGACGCAGACGCTTCATCAGTTCGTCGTCGTCGAAGCCTTCGATGGTGCGAACCTTCTGCTGATCGCACGCCACGGCGAACGTGATGCACGAGCGGACCGGCTCGCCATCGACGAGCACGGTGCACGCGCCGCACACGCCGTGCTCGCAGCCGAGGTGCGTGCCGGTCAGGTTGTGCGTATCGCGCAGAAAGTCGCCGAGATGCACGCGCGATTCGATATCGCTGCGCACGGAACGGTCATTGATGGTGAGTTCGATAACGGACATTGCAATCTCTCTAAGCTGGATTCGCGTTCGATGCGCCGAACGCCTGCGCGAGGCAACGTTCGAGCGCCGCTGCATGAATCGACCGGTCGATGCTGTCCGCGTTGGGCATCGCGCTTGCCACCGCTTGCGCGAGGGCATCGCCGGTGGCGGCGGCCGGACCGCGCTGCGCGACCTGGCGCGCGAGATCGTCGAGCGCAGCGGGCGGACCATCGAGCGCGCCGAGCACGATGCGGGCGAGGCCCGAACGCGCGTCGAACGCGGCGGCCGCGCTCGCATGCGCGAATTCGCCGGTCTTGCGGCATAGCTTGTAATAGCCCCAGCGCAAGGTCGGGCCGAGCTTCGGCAGCAGCACCGCGGTAATGATCTCGCCCTCTTCGAGGCGCGTCGTGAACGCGCCGAGCATGAACTCGCTTGCGCGCACCTGCCGCGTGCCGTTCGCGCTCGACAACTCCAGACGCGCGTCCAGCGCCGACAACGCAAGCGGCCAGTCCGCGGCCGGATCGGCATGCGCGAGACTTCCGCCGATCGTGCCGCGATTGCGAATCGCGCGATACGCGATGCCGCCCGCCACATGCCGCATATACGGATGCCGCAGCAGCGCGTGCTTGCCGTCTTCGATCTCGGCATGCGTCACCGATGCGCCCACGCGCACGAACTCGCCCGCTTCGGCGACGCCGCGCAGATCCGCGATGCGCGATACATCGACCACACGCGCCGGCCGTGCAAGACGCAGATTCAGCATCGGTCCCATCGACTGACTGCCGGCTATCGGCTTCGCGCTGCTCAGTTCCCTGAGCGCATCGGGCAACGAAACCGCCCTCACATATTCGAACGCAGCGGCTTTCATCCTGCGATCTCCTGACTCAACTCGTTCTTGCTGGCGTGCTCGCGGGCCTTCGCCGCTTCGATCGCTGTGAGCAGACGGCGCGGCGTCAAAGGCGTTTCGGAGACGACTGCACCCAGCGGTACGAGCGCATCGTTCACCGCGTTGAAGAGCGCGGCGGGCGGCGCGATGGCCCCGCCTTCGCCCACGCCCTTCGCACCGAACTCCGTATAGGGCGACGGCGTTTCCATATGGATGATCGTGAGCGACGGCAACTCGGTCGGCCCCGGCAACATATAGTCGGCGAGCGTCGATGTAAGCGGCTGCGCGTTGTCGTCGTAAAGCGTTTCCTCGTAGAACGCCGTGCCGATGCCTTGCGCCGTGCCGCCGATGGTCTGCCCTTCGACGACCATCGGATTGATCATACGTCCGCAATCCTCGACGATCACGTAATCCAGAATCTCGACATCACCGGTCTTCGTATCGACGGCGACGGCCGCAGCGTGCGTCGCGTAGCTGAACGCGCCCGTATCGACTTTGGGCTTGAAGCCTTGCGTCGCTTCGAGACCCGCGAGATTCACGCCGGCGGGCAAACGCTCCGGACGCAGATACCATGCAGCCGCAATCTCCTGAATCGTCACGCGTCCTTTTTCGCCGATCACTTCGCCATGCTCGAAGCGCACCGCGTTCTCTTCTTCGCCGATCAGATGCGCACCGATGAAAAGCAGGCGCGGCAAGAGTTCGCGGCACGTCGCGGCGACCGCGCCGCCCGCCATCACGATGCTGCGTGATGCATACGTGCCCGTCGAATAGGGCGTGAGCGCCGTATCGCCATGCACGACCTTGATCTTGTGCAGCGGCACGCCGAGCACTTCGTTCGCGATCTGCGCGAGCGTCGTTTCCATCCCTTGCCCATGCGAGTGAATACCCGCTCGAAGTTCAAGGCCGCCATCCGCGGTGATGCGCACGGTTGCGAGGTCATAGCCCGGCACGACCGGCAAACCCCACGATGCGAACACCGCCGTGCCATGCGCCGACTGCTCCGTGAATGTCGCGAAGCCGATGCCGACAAGACGTCCATCCTTCTCGCCGGTCTTCTGGCGCGCGCGCCATTTCTGCACGTCGAGTTGCGCCACGGCGCGCCGAAGGCTTTCCTGGAAATCGCCGCTGTCATAGTGCTTTTTCACGACGTTCGTATAAGGCATGTCCGCGCCGCGCACGAGATTGTCATGACGCACTTCCCACGCTTCACGCCCCACCGCGCGCGCGATCGCATCCATCGTCAGTTCGATGGCGAAGCACACACCCGTGCGCGCGACGCCGCGATACGGCAGAAAGCCCGGCTTGTTGGTCGCCGCGCATTGCGTGCGGCAGCGATAGCCCGAGAAATCATAGGGGCCGGGAAGATTGCCGAGCGCCTGTCCCGTTTCGAGCCCGATGGTGAAAGGCCACGCCGAATACGCGCCGCCGTCGATGAGAAGATTGGCATCGAGCGCAAGCAGGCGGCCGTTCTTATCGGCATAGGCGGTGAGTTCGTAGTGATGCTGACGCGAGTTCGCGCCCGCGATCAGGTGCTCGCGCCGGTCTTCGATAAAGCGGAACGGCTTCTTGTAGGTGAGCGCGAGCCACGCAATGCAAAGTTCTTCCTGTTGAAGCACGCACTTGTAGCCGAACGCGCCGCCCACATCGGGCGAGATCACGCGCACCTGCGCATGATCGATGCCGAGACATTGCGAAAGCACCGTGCGAATCATGTGCGGCACTTGCGTCGATGTAATGACGACGAGTTGCGAATGCGTGTGATCCCAGTACGCGAGCACGGCCTTGCCTTCCATCGGCACCATGCATTGCCGCGCGAGATCGACCTTCTGTTTCACGACAACGGGCGCGTCTTTCGCGAGCTCGTCGAAATTCACGTCGGCCTTGAGATCAAGGAAGAGATTGTCGGTCCAGTGATCGTGCACGCGCACATCGGTGCGTTCGCGCGCGGTGAACGCATTCGCGAAGGCGGGAAGCTCGTCGAGATCCAGCTCGATTTCTTCCGCGATGTCTTCGGCGAGCGCACGCGTCTTCGCGAAACACATCGCCACGGGCTCGCCGACGAAACGCACTTTGCCCGACGCGAGCGGCGGATGCGATGAAGGCTTGTAGGTGGGCAGGCTCGAATCGGCGACGATATCGGTGGCGCCTTGCATGTCGTCGCGCACGACGACCTGCGCCGCATGGTTGCCAGGCTTGCCGATGCGCACGATGCGCGCATGCGCCACGGGGCTGCGCAGAAACGCGACTTCCTGCAAATCGGGAAACGTGTAGTCGGCGACGAACTTGCCCTTGCCATGCAGATGCCGTTCGTCCTCGCGACGCCTGACGCGCGCGCCGACGCCGCCGCTTTCGACCGGCGCTTCGGTATGTTCCGTATCACTCATGCGCTCTCTCCGGAATGGGCGTCCAGCGACATCAAACGGGATAGGCGAGATCGTTGGCGATCATCGCCGTGTCGTAGACCGCCTGTCTTTCTTTCAGCAGAAGCACGTTACCATTGCGCGCGAAGCGGTCAAAAAGCCTGCCCGCCTGATGCAAGGTGGTCGCGCCTTCGACCAGCGTTTGCAGCAGCATGTAATTGCTCTGCGCGACGATTTCCTCGTCGGTCGCGTTCAAGATGCGCACGTTCGATACGAAATGCAGCATCTGGCGCGGCGCGAACATCTGCGTGCGTGCAATCGCCACGGCGCGATCGCGCAGCATGTCGCGCCCTTCCGCATAGACGAGCCCGACCGGAAAGTTATTGACGACGTTCTCATGCTCGGTCACGCGATAAAGGCAGTTCTCGGTGAAGAATTCCGGCCACCGCTCGATATCGCCGCTATCCAGCGCCGCGCAATACTCGGCATGAAAATCCTCGACCGCGGCGCGTGCAATCAGCGCCTTGTCGTGAGCGATGTTCTGTTTCTCGAATCCTGGCAACATCTAGAACCCCATCACTTCACGGTAGTGTTTGTACATGGCGCGAATGGCCGCCTCGGAGATCAGGTTATCGGCCGTGCCGATCTTGTCGCCATCGAGCTTGATGATGCTGTGGTCCGTCACCGAGCGGCGCACGCCTTCCTGAACGAACTTCATCGCTTCGTTGTCTTCGAGGCCGAGAAAGCCGGCAGGCCCCATCAGATTGCCCTGGCGCAGACGGTGACGCACCATGTCTTCGCTGTCGTCTTCATAGCCGAACATCGTCCACAGCATGATCATGCTGTTGGGGCCGTTCGGCACGATATGGCGAACGCCGAGCGTGTTCATCTCGCGCTGCACGATAAGGTTCGGCCAGATGGTCTGCATCGTCACGGACCATTCGGAATCGAATTCCTTCACGAACTCCAGAAAGCGCTCGTCGCGCAAGGTCATGCCGTCGTGAAAGGAGCGCATCTCCTTCTTCTTGTCTTCGTCGATGGTCGCGTACAGCGAATCGCTTTTCGCCGAAGCCATCGTGCCGTGAATGCCGTACTTGCTGTCCGCGACCATCGCCGAGCGGTTGCCCGCCACGAGCAGGCCGAACACGACGAGAAACGAATGCAGCAGCGTCGCGTGATACGGGTCCTTCAGATTCTCGTGATACATCTTCCAGTTGCAAGGCAGCTCGTTCTTGTAGAAACCGAGCACGCGCAGCGGCTTGCCGTTGAACACGGCGTCGAAGTCTTCGAGGATCTCGGGCGTGAGATAGTCTTCGAGCGGCTCCATGTCGTGCGTAAATGACGCGAAGACCACGCCGTTGCGCGTCGCGACGGCGAGCTTGCGCAGACCGTGCGCGTCGTTGCGGAAGTCCTTCGGCATGCCGCCCAGCTTGTTCACGCCGCGTCTGAACGGCACGCCCTGCAGATTGCCCTTCAGGTCATACGACCATTGGTGATACGGGCACACGAATTCCTTGTTGTTGCCGCGGCTGTGGCGGCAGAATTCCGCGCCGCGATGCGCGCAGCGATTCTCGAACACGTTGATCGAACCGTCTTCCGCGCGCGACACGACGACGGGCGTCGGCCCCACATACGAGCGCTTGTAATCGCCCGCATTCGGCACTTCCGCTTCCAGCGCGACGAAGTTCCAGGTGCGGCCATGAAAGATCCGCTCGACTTCGCGCGTATAGACCGCTTCGCTCGTATAGACCCAGTCCGGAATGCATTGCAGTCCTTCTTCCGGCCACACGAGCCCTTCTATGGGCGGATTTTTGGTTTGCGGCGTATGGATGCCGATGATCGTTTCAGACGAGTACACCTTGATCTCCCGAGTGTGTTGAGCGAGTCAGCCGTTCGAGCTGGCGCAGCTTGACCGTGGGGTCCGCGAGCATGGCGGCGTCCACCGGCACGGCTTCTTCGACGAGCCGCCGGATCGCCCGCAGCTCGCCGCCCTGATTGATCGCGAGCGCCTGGACGATGACACCGTCACGCAGCCCCAGCAGAAGCGTCTTGCCCTCCATGCCCGCGCGTTCGATCCATCGATCGACGGCGCTATCGGGCAAGCCGAGCATCTGGATGTTCCAGTCGTATTGATCGGTCCAGAACCACGGCGTCGGTGCATATGTCACGGCATCGCCCGCGATGTTGCGCGCCGCGGCGATCGCCTGTTCCTGCGCGTTCTGCCACGATTCCAGACGCGTTGCGCGGTCATTCGCGCCATAAGGAAAGCGCGTGCAATCGCCGGCGGCATAGACATCGGCCGCCGACGTGCGGCAATGACGATCCACGCTGATGCCATTGTTCGTCGCGATACCCGCGTCTCGCGCGATATCGTCGTTCGGTATCTGGCCGATGGCGATCACGCACAGATCGAAGTGCGCTTCGCCAATCTGCACGCCGGTTGCGTGCTCGGCGATCTGCAACTGCGCCGCATCGAACACGAAGCGCACGCCATGCGTCTCGTGCTTCATGCGCAGGCGTTCGGAGAACATCGCCGGCAACGCACGGCTCAGCAAGCTCGATGCGGATTCGAACACACTCACATCGAGGCCGCGCGTTCGCGCACTCGACGCGAATTCAAGCCCGAGAAAGCCGCCGCCGATCACCGCCACCGAACGCGCCGTCGCGAGGCGGGCGCGCAGACGCATGGCATCGTCGAGCGTGCGCAGATAGAACGTATGCGGACCTTCGGGCGCATCCGGCAAGCGCCGTGCGCGTCCGCCGGTCGTCAGCAGACAATGGTCGTAGCGCAGTTCCCCGCCGCGTTCGAGCGTCGCGACGTGCCGTTGCGGGTCAAGCGCAAGAACGCGATCGTTCGACCATTCGATGCGCGCATCGGCATACAGCGCGGCAGCGTGCACCCAGCCTTCGAAGCAATCGTCATCGTCTTGCGCGACGAGCACGTCTTTCGACAGCGGCGGCCTTTCATACGGCGCGTGACGCTCGTCGCCGACGAGCACGATGCGCCCGTCGAAGCCGTGCGTGCGCAGCGCCTCTGCTGCACGCGCTCCGGCTTGTCCCGCGCCGATAATCAAAACGGTCTGCGTCATGTTGTTCGCTCCGCACTCGTTCGCATCAAAGATCGACGTAGATTTCGCCGCCTTCCACCTGCACGCCGTACACGCGGATCGGCTGCGTGACCGGCGCGCATTGCGCCGCACCCGTGCGGATGTCGAATCGTCCCTGATGCAGCGGACATTCGATGCAGCCGTCTTCCATATAGCCGTCGCTCAACAACGCGAACTGATGCGTGCAGACGTTGTGCGTGGCATGCACTTCGCCGTCGAGCAGATAGAGCGCGATACGCTCCTCGCCGATCGTCACGCCGAGCGGCTCGTCTTCAACCAGATCGGCGAGTTTCGCCGCGAACTTGAGCGCCATGTTTGGCCCCTTCGAAAATATTGTCAGTGTGCTGATGAATCTGATGGACGTATCCTAGCAGGACTTTTCCGCGAGTCAACCGGCCAAAAATAATGGCTTTCCCGTAGACGAACGGGCTTGCGTGCGCATGTGCGATGATTCGAGGCTCGCTCACGACCCGATTCCGTCATGCCGTCCACCAGCATCTCGCGCCCGAGCCCTCTGCCTCTCGCGAGCATTGGCTTCATCCTTGCTTCGATGCTTTGTTTCGCGATCGTCGATACGCTCGCGAAGGCCATCGTGCTGCGCTATCCGGCGAATGAACTGACCTTTTTCCGCATGTTGTTCGGGCTCGTTCCGGCTATCGCGGCATGCTGTGTCGGCGAACGTTCGCTGCTGGACCGCGTGCGGCGTCTCGACATCAAGGGACAGACATGGCGTGCGCTGACGCTGCTCGGCGCATCGGGTTTTTTCTTCGCGGGCCTGCCCTATATTCCGCTCGGCGAGGCCGTGGCCATCGCGTATTCGGAGACCTTGATCGTCGTTCTGCTCGCGCCCTTCATCCTGAAGGAACGGCTCACCCTGCGCGCGGCCATCGCGGCGTTGATCGGCTTCGCGGGCGTGCTGCTCGTCGTGCGGCCCGGCGCCGGCGAATCGAACTGGCTCGGGCCGGTGCTGCTGTTGTCGAGCGCATTGTGCGGCGCGCTGTCCATCATTCAGATCAAACGCATCCGTCCGACCGACGACTCGCGCACCACCGTGCTTTTCTTCACCGCTGTGGGCACCGTCGTCGCGGGCAGCACGCTCGCATTCGGCTGGAAGACGCCGACGTTCGACGCCCTGCTTTTGATGGCGCTGCTAGGTGCATTGGCGACGGTCGGCCAGATCCTGATGACGGTCGCGTTTCGACGCGCCGATGCCGGCACGCTCGCGCCCTTCAACTACACGAGCATCGTCTGGGCGGCGTTGTTCGCCTATATCGTGTGGGGCGAAACCATCGCGCCGCTTTCGCTTGCGGGCATCGCGCTGATCGTCGGCAGCGCGATCGCGGTCGCGTTGCAGCGCAAGATTCCTGAAGGCCCCATTGCATAACGCCATCACATCATGAATATCGAACAACTCGACACCCCCGCCGCGATCGTCGATATCGCGAAGATGCAGCACAACATCGATGCCATGCAGGCGCGCATGAATGCGCTCGGCGTGCGCTTCCGTCCGCATGTGAAGACGACCAAGTGTCTCGATGTCGTGCGCGCGCAGATCGCAGCGGGCGCTCAGGGCATTACCGTCTCGACCCTCAAGGAAGCGGAGCAGTTTTTCGCGGCGGGCATCACGGACGTGCTGTATGCAGTCGGCATGGTTCCCGCGAAACTGCCGCGCGCGATGGCGCTGAAACAGCAAGGCTGCGATCTGAAGATCATCGTCGATAACGTGGCGGCGGCAGCGGCGATCGTCGAGTTTTGCAAGACCGCCAACATCACGTTCGAAGTCTGGCTGGAGATCGATACGGACGGACATCGCTCGGGCCTCTCGCCCGACGACGATGCGTTGCTCGCGATAGCCCGCGTGCTTCGCGATGGCGGCATCGAAGTGGGCGGCGTGATGACGCATGCCGGGTCAAGCTACGAACTGAACGACCCCGAGGCGCTGGCCGCGCTCGCCGAACAGGAACGCGCGGGCTGCGTGCGCGCGGCGCAACGTCTGCGCGCGGCCGGCATCGCGTGCAAGACCGTCAGCGTCGGTTCGACGCCGACCGCGCTCGCCGCGAAGCATCTCGACGGCGTCACCGAAGTGCGCGCGGGCGTCTATGTGTTCTTCGATCTCGTGATGGCGAATGTCGGCGCGTGCGCGACGAGCGATATCGCGTTGAGCGTGCTCACGAGCGTCATCGGTCATCAGCCCGAGAAGGGCTGGGTCATCGTCGATGCGGGATGGATGGCGATGAGCCGCGACCGGGGCACGTCGAAGCAGGCGCGCGACTATGGCTACGGTCTCGCCTGCGCGCTCGATGGCACGCCGCTCGAAGGCTGCGCGCTAATCGGCGCGAATCAGGAGCACGGCATTATCGCGGTTGAACGGGCCGACGATCTCGCGCGACGCTTTCCCCTCGGCATGAAGCTGCGCATTCTGCCGAATCATGCATGCGCGACGGGCGCGCAGTATCCCGAGTATCGCGCGCTTGCGTCCAGCGGCGGCACCGTCGCATGGCCGCGCTTTCACGGCTGGTGATGCGCCACACGCTCGTACAGGATGAGTCCACCATACACGAGCCCCGCCGCAAGGCTCGTGCAGCCGCTATACGTGACGAGCCCGAGCGCCCATCCTTCATTTCCGACGACGAAGCGCAGCGCGAGCGCAAGGCCGCACCATCCGGCGATGCGAAACGCGCGCGATCGTCCGTCTGCAAACTCGCGCCCGAACAAGGCCGTTTGATGGCGGTCCATCGAGATCGCGAGAAAGGCGAATGCGATGACGCAGAATGCAATCGTCATGCGCTTTCCTTCTCGCGCTCGATCGCGAGCGGGCGCACGGCAGCGCGCTTTCCCGCAGGCTTCACACGCGGACGATGATGCGTCACGCGTATCGCCAGCAACGCATGCAGCGCGGCGAAGGCCCACATCGTCAGTTCGAAGCCCGCGAAAACCCAGTCGCCCTGCGCGACGCTGCGCCAGAAGGGTCGATCGGTCGTCAGCGCATCGAGCACGGGCAGCAGCGCGAGCATCGCGGCGGCAAGCCATAGCAACTCGATCCATGCACGCTTCGCGGGTCGCAGCAACGCGTACAGCAAGGTCGCGCCCCATGCCGCGAAAAACAGGTTGATCTCCGCGTTGTCGCGTGCGGCGATGTCGAGCGGCAACAGCCGATTGCCCCAGAGAAAGGCCGTCATTGCGACGGAAAGCCCGGCGATGCTCGCGATGTTCAAACGCTCGACGAGCCAGAAGCCGAAGTAGGGCCGCGCCGGATCGGGCAGCTTCTGACGGCGCTTCACGGTCCACATGACGAGCCCGGTGCCGACCATCGCCGTGCCCGCGAGGCTGACGATGAAATACAGCCAGCGCAATTGCAGGTCGCTGAAGCGTCCGAGATGCAGCGCGTACAGCACGCCGCGCGTTTCCGCCGCCGCGCCGACGCCGTCCTTCACGTCGATGAGCTTGCCCGTCACGCCATCGAAGAGCATGTACTGCGGGCTCATCGACACACGCGACGCCTCGCCGCGCGAGACGGCCACGCGCGCGGTGATGTCGCCGGGATTCGTGATCGTCACGCGGCCGGCCTTGCCGGCGCCCCAGCGTGCCTGCGCCTCGCGCACCATCGCATCGACGGGCGCGAGCGCGGCCTTCTGTCCGCCCGGCTTGCCCGGCTGGATGAACGCGCTGAGCTGCACTTGCATCGTCTGGCGTTCGGCGGGCGTCTTGAACGCGCTCTGCGCGCCCCAGGGCATATACATGGCCATCAGCGTGACGAGACCGGTGTAGGTGATCATCGCGTGAAACGGCAGGCCGAACACCGAGAGCGCGTTATGCGCGTCGAGCCATGAGCGCTGTCCCTTGCCCCATCGGAACGTGAAGAAGTCGATGAAAATTTTCTTGTGCGTGATGACGCCGCTCACGATCGCGACCAGCATGCACATCGCGCAGAGTCCCGCCAGCCAGCGTCCCCAGAGCACCGGCATGTAATAAAACTGGAAATGGAATCGATAGAAAAATTCGCCGCCGAGGGTCTTGCGCGCGCTCGTGCGCTCGCCCGTGACGGGATCGAAGCTCGCTTCCTCGAACGCGCGTCGTCCGTTCGCCACGCCGGGCACGCGCCAGAACGCGCCGACGACGCTCGAGCGCTCGTTCGGCAACTCGAAACTCCATTGCGGGCTGCCCGCGGCGATCGTGCCGAGCGTCGCGCTCACGCGTTGCGCGACGAGCGCCGGATCGGCCGTCGCGCGCTGATGCGGCTGCTCGGGACGCATCCATTGCGACGTCTCGTCCTTGAAATAGCTGACGGTGCCGGTCAGGAACATCGCGTAGAGAATCCAGCCGGCGAGCAGGCCCGCCCACGTATGCAGGTCCGACATGCTCTGGCGAATGCCGCGGCCTTGCGGCTTCGCGGGGGCGACGCGCGTCACGAAACGCGCCCTCCGGCCCACACGCTGAATGCCGCGAGCAAGAGCGGCACGGCGGCGATCGAGAGCCCCGCCCACGTGCGCCCGGCGCTTCGAACCGCGAAGACCCAGACGACCGCGCACGCATAGACGATGAAGCTCGCGAGCATGCCCGTCAGCACGGCTTGCGGCTTGTCCATCGGCAAGGCGAGCGCCGCCACGCTGGCGAGTGCGGCGAGCGCGTAGCCACCGAATATCGCGGCCACGATGCGCGACACGAGCGGCACGCGCCTGGCGATGGCGGTCATCGGCCCGTTTTTCTGGAAGGAAGCGTTCAAATTTTCGATGAAGGAGACGGGCGCGCAATCCGAAGCTCGCGCGCGGACGTCATTGATGCGAGCGCCGGTCAAGCCGGCGTTCGAAAAGTGTAAATGATAACCATTATTAATAACAGGCGCTCGGGCGCGTTGTCAAGTCAACGCTTAAAAGTGTCCGGGCATCAAAGGCGAGATTAGTCTTCGCCCTTGACCCATTTCTTTGTGGCCTGATAGCCGCGCTTCGAGGTATCCGCGATGGCATGGCCGGCCGATTTCGCGCCGTCGCCGATCGCGTGGGCGGCGTCGCGCGCCGCATGCCCGGTCTGGCGGCCGGCGGATTTGACATCCTCCTTGAACTGATGCGCACCCGACTCCAGGCTCGCGTGCGCGAGCGGACTGAGCGCGATCAGCAGGATCGGAACGACGAGCGAAGTGGTCTTTTTCATACCGGCGATTTTCGCATAACGCGCCGACGCTGGAACAGCGCTTGCACGCGCGAACGCATTCCCGTTTCTCTGGAGCTTTCGCATGCATATCGTTTGCCACATGATGTCGTCGATCGACGGACGCAGTCTCACCGATAACTGGAATCTCGATTTCGCGTCGCCAACGTACGAAGAGACGGCCGCGCGCTTCGAGGCCGATGCGTGGGCCTGCGGCCGCGTCACGATGCAGGAAATCTCGCACGGCAAGGATCGCGACTATCCGCGCGGACTGGCGAAAGGCCCGATTCCGCGCACGGACCACTTCGCGACGCGCGATGCGAGCCAGTACGCGATATCGATCGACCCGAAGGGGCGCGTCGCGTGGAAGCGCAGCACGGCGCTCGATTCGCATATCGTCGAAGTGCTCGCCGAAAGCGTCGAGGACGATTACCTCGCTCATCTGCAATCGATCGGCGCGTCGTATGTGTTCGGCGGCAAGGACGATATCGAGCTGAAGCGCGTCGTCGAGACGCTCGAACGCGAACTGAAGATCCGCAAGCTGATCGTCGAAGGCGGCGGACATATCTCCGGCGCGTTCGTGAATGCGCAACTCGCCGATGAAGTCAGCGTGCTTTTGATCCCGCTCGTGGACGGGCGCGAAGCCCATACGTCGTCGTTCGAAATCGCGATGGATGCGTGGCGCAAGCCCACGTATCTGAAGCTCGACTCGGTCGAAACGCTCGATAACGACGTCGTCTGGCTGCGTTATACGCGCAGATAGCATCTCGGCTATCAACCCGGAACGAAGCTTGCTGTAAGCACGCTGCAAGCGTCTGACACCGGAGCGCGCGCATGAAGGCATCGTCTGTCGATCACGGTCTGGTCGTGTTCGTCCACTGCGGCGGCAAGAAGGCCGCGGGCGGACAACATGAAATCGATACGCAGCGCGCCCTCGCCGTGCAGATTGCCCGGCTGCTCGACGCACCCTTTTGCGGCGAATTCGACGCTGCGCGGCGGCATCCGCATCCGTATCTGATTCCCGACGACACGCTCTCGCTCGACGACGCCGCCCGCATGGGTATCGCGCGCGAAGACGATTTTTTCGGCGGCGTGGTGCCGTATCCGTTCGTCGCAACGAAGGTCATCGCGCACGGACTGCCGCCCGGCGCGCGCGCAAAGCCGGCGGGATGGCCCGACGCGCTCGGCGAACGGATCAGCGATCTGGTTCTCCCCGGATATTCCGCATTTTCCCGCGACGATGCCCACGCCGCCGCCGCGCTGCTGTGGAAAGACGGCGCGGTTCGGCTCAAGCGTCCGTCGGGAATCGGCGGAAGCGGACAGGCCGTCATCGCGGATGAAAGCGAGCTCGCCGCGCAGCTCGACGATATCGGCGACGCGACGCTTCGCGCCGAAGGCGTGGTGCTGGAGCGCGACTTGCGCGACATCGCCACGTTCAGTGTGGGGCACGTGCGCGTACGCGCCCACGAAGCGAGTTACTTCGGCGTGCAACATCTGACGCGCAACAATCACGGACACAGCGTGTATGGCGGCTCCGATCTGGTCGTCGTGCGCGGTGGTTTCGACGCGCTGGAAGGCATCGACATGCCGGACGACGCGCGCATGGCAATCGGACGCGCACGCGCGTTCGATGCCGCCATTCACGACGCCTTTCCGGATTTTTTCGCGTCGCGCCGCAATTATGACGCCGCCTGCGGCGCGGCCGGCAACGGCGATCATGTCTGCGGCGTGCTGGAGCAGTCGTGGCGCATCGGCGGTGCGAGCGGCGCGGAAATCGGCGCGTTGCGCGTCTTCGCGAACGATCCCGCGCTGCGGCTCGTGCGCGCTTCGACGGTCGAAGCGTATGGCGACGACGTCGACGTGCCCGCGCACGCCTGCATCGACTATCGCGGCACGGACCCGCGCACGGGTCCGCTCACGAAGTTCCATACGGTCGATACGACCGCCGAAGGAGCGAGCGCATGACGGCAGACCGGCAGGAGATTCAGATTCCCGTCGAACGCGGCTATCTCGACGGCACGGTGGTCACGCCCGGGACGACCATTCCCGGCGTGCTGTTCGTGCACGGCTGGGGCGGCGATCAGGCGCAGTACATGGAGCGCGCGCGGCAGGCGGCGGCGCTCGGCTGCGTCTCTCTCACCTTCGATCTCACCGGCCACGCTCGCACCCGGGAAGCGCAGGAAACGGTGACGCGCGAAACCAATCTCGCCGACGTGCTCGCGGCCTACGACACGCTCGCCGCGCACCCGCTCGTCGATCAGACGTCGATCGCCGTGATCGGCAGCAGCTACGGCGGCTATCTCGCGTCGATCGTCACGTCGCTCAGGCCGGTTCGCTGGCTCGGTCTGCGCGTGCCCGCGCTCTATCTCGACGACGGCTGGACCATCGCCAAGCGCGCGCTGCACACCGAGCACGATCTGGTCGCGTACCGCAGGCGCATCGTGGCCGCGAGCGAAAACCGCGCGCTGCGCGCGGCCGCGGATTTCCACGGCGACGTGCTGCTGGTCGAATCGGAGCACGACCAGATCGTGCCGCATACGGTGCTCGCGAGCTATCTTCAGGCGTTTCTGCGCGCGCATTCGCTGACGTATCGCGTCATCGACGGCGCGGATCACGGCTTGTCCGACGAAGGCAGCCAGCATGCGTACACGGCGCTCGTCATCAACTGGCTGGCGGAAATGATCGGCGGACGGCGCGCGGGCAGCCGCGGCGAAGCGCCCGGACCCGCTGCGCGCTAACGCGGTCTCGGGTCCGCCATTTGCTGTGGATGGTGAGCATCCCACACCATCAAGGAGAACACGATGCCTCGCCAGACTCCCACACAAAATTCGACCTCCGCGACGAGCCGCGCCGCCCCGAGCCAGGACGCGATTCAACTGCTGATGGACGATCATCGCGCCGTCGAAAAGCTGTTCGATGCATTCGAAAAAGCGAAGGAGGACGACCTCGACGCGAAGGCCACGCTCGTGCGCCGCGCCTGCGAAGAGTTGACCGTGCACGCGATGATCGAGGAAGAACTGCTCTACCCCGCCGCGCAGGAAGCGCTCGACGAGGACGACCGGCCGGACGTGGAAGAAGCGTATGTCGAGCACTTTCTGGTCAAGGTGCTGATCGACAAGTTCACCACGCTGCGCGCGGGCGATAAGGGTTTCGACGCGACCTTCAAGGTGATGAGCGAGATGGTGCGCCACCACATCGAAGAGGAGGAGTCGGATCTATTTCCTAAACTGCGCAAGTCCGGAGCCGATCTGGACGCGCTCGGCAAAAAACTCATGCAGCGCAAGGAAGCGCTTGAATCGAAACTGCCGAAGGACGCGGGCGACAACACCATGCGCCTGCACTGACTCATGCGAAATCCCTGGGTCAAGAAGAATCCTTTTATGAGCATGTGGCTGTCCGGCGCGAACGCGGTCATCGGGAAAACGCGAGGCCGCGCGAGTGCGCAAGCGAAGCGGCAGGCGTCGTCCCTGTGGTCGGCGGCGCTCGCGCCGGGCAAGCCGAAAAAGCGCCGCAGCAAACGCTGAGGCGCTTTACTCTTTGCGCATTGCGCGAATCTTTATTCGCGCAATGCGTTCAGGAAATCGCCGAAGGCGCGGTGCGTCGATGCGCTCAGTCCCGCGCCCACCGCCGTCTGCACCGTGCGCCGCAGCCCGAGAATCGCCACGCCAACGAGCGCGAGCGCGATCAATTCCGCATTCGGCGTGCGCAGAAACCACGGCGCGGCGTTCGCCGAAGCCGGCGGCCGCACACGCGGCACGCGCGCGATGCGCACCGGCTCGTCGAGCGCGTGCGCCGCGACCAGTTCCGCGCGCGATTCCGCCATGCGCGCGAGAATCATCTCCTGTTGCACGGCATGCTTCATTGCGCCACCTCCCTGATCGTGTCGACATCGCGCCGCAACTGGTCGCGCAGCAATTGAAACGGCTCGGCCGGCTTGCGCGACATCATGACGATGACGGAGATCACCGCGACGGCGAGCCACGCGCCCGCGACGCACCACGCCGTCAGCACGAGATGCGGCGTGCCGACAGCGGTCACGATCACGGCGATCGATACGAACGACAACGTGAACAGCGCGCCGATCGTGAGCGCGACCATCGCGACGACTTCATGAAGCACGCGCTTCTTCGTTTCGGCGAGTTCGATCGGAATCAGCTCGCCATAATCGACGAGGCGCGTCGTGCAGAAATGGCCGATCCTGCGCCAGTTCGAGATCTTTCTCTGGATGGTCATCGTTGCGTCTCCAGCGAAGTTGAAGGGAGAGAGCGGGCATGCCATAACGCTCAGCACCGGCTATGCCAGCGCCCTCATTCGCTTTTGACGCGGGGTATCGAAGCGCCTTCGCGCTCACGCAAAAAGCCCCGGCGCGGGCCGGGGCTTCGACGTTCGGGCGCGAAAGACCGTTCAGTTTTTCAGATCGTCGGGCACCTTGCCGCCGTTGTCCGCGAGCTTCTGCATCACCTGCTTGTGCAGCCAGATGTTCATCGCGGCGGAGTCTTCGGTGTTGCCGCTGTAATGCAGTTCCGTAGCCAGTTCCTTGCGCGCGGAGAGGCTGCTGTCGAGACCGAGCAGCTTCATCAGATCGACGATCGACGTGCGCCAGTTCAACTGCTCGCCGTGGCTCGCCTGCATCTGCGTGAGCACCGCTTCGACGTCCACGGGCTGCTTTGGCGCGGCGGATTGCGCTGGCGTGGATGCAGCCGTCGATGTGGCCGGCGCGGCGGGCGCGGCGGCCGTGCCCGAGGCGGGCGCCGCAGCCTGGCCCGCCGGCGCGCCCGCCGCGGCCGCATCGTGGTGGCCGAAAATCTTGTTCATGATGTTGGAAAAGATGCTCATGACGCCTCCTTGTTGAAGTGAGTTCCCGCTATGCGCAAGCGCCGTGCCGAACCGCCTACGGCGTGGCCGGCGTGCCTTCTCCCGGCTTGTTCGCCAGCCCCGGCGCATCCACTATGAACGCGAGTTGCTTCGTCTCCGTGTCATACCGGCAATGCACTTTTGCCCCTTCCGCCACGTCGCCGCGCAGCATTTCCTTCGCCAGCCGGTTCTCGATCAACTGACGAATCTGCCTGCGCAGCTCGCGCGCGCCGAATTCCGGCCGATAGCCGACTTCAGCGAGATGATCGACCACCGATTCGTCGAAATCGAGCACGATATCCTGGCTGTGCGCCATCCGCTGCACCTGATCGAGCAGCAGCCGCACGATATGGCGCACTTCATCGCGCCCGAGCGAGCGGAACAGGATGATGTCGTCGATGCGGTTCAGGAACTCCGGCCTGAAGTGCTGGCGCAGCACGCTCATCACGCCGCTTTGCAGGGATGCGTCGGCGTCCGTTGCGCTTGCCGTGAAGCCGAGCGTCGCGCGCTTTTGTCCGGCGATCACATCGGAGCCGAGATTGCTCGTCGCGATGATCAGCGTATTGCTGAAATCGACGACGCGGCCCTTGCCGTCGGTGAGGCGGCCATCGTCGAACACCTGCAGCAGCACGTTGTACACGTCGGGGTGCGCCTTCTCGATTTCGTCGAGCAGGATCACGCTGTACGGACGGCGCCGCACGCGCTCGGTCAACTGACCGCCTTCGTCGTAGCCGACGTATCCCGGCGGCGAGCCGATCAGCCGCGACACCGCGTGGCGCTCCATGTATTCGCTCATGTCCACGCGCAGCATCGCGTCCTCGTCGCCGAACACGACTTCCGCGAGCGCCTTCGCGAGCTCGGTCTTGCCGACGCCGGTCGGCCCGAGAAACAGGAACACCGCGATCGGCCGGTTGCGCCCCTGCAAGCCGGTGCGCGCGCGGCGCACGGCATCCGACACGGCCTCGACCGCCTCGTCCTGCCCGATCACGCGCTTGTGCAGGCGCTCCTCCATGTTCAGGAGGCGCGCGCGCTCTTCCTCGGTCAGTTGCGTCACGGGAATGCCCGTGAGCGTCGCGACGATCTCCGCGATCTGCGCGACCGTCACCGTCGAGGTATTCATGCCAATGCGCTGCTTCCACGTATCCGTGTTCTCCTGCAACGCCTTTTCCTTCTGCGCGATTTCGCCGTCGAGCGCATGCGCGCGGTCGAACTGCTTGCGCGATGCCGCATAGTCCTGCTCGCGGCGCAACTGCGCGAGCTCGGATTCCAGCTCGAGGATTTCCGCCGGGCGCGACGTCGCCGAAAGATTGACGCGCGCGGCGGCCTGATCGACGAGATCGATCGCCTTGTCGGGCAGAAAACGCCCGGTGATGTATCGATCCGACAATTCCGCCGCGCCGACGATGGCATCGTCCTGAATCGTGACCTTGTGATGCGCTTCGAGCCGGTCGCGCAGGCCGCGCAGAATGTTGATGGTTTGCGCGACGGTCGGCTCGGCGATCAGCACGGGCTGAAAGCGCCGCTCCAGTGCGGCGTCCTTCTCGATGTGCTTCTGATACTCGGCAAGCGTCGTCGCGCCGATCAGGTTTAGTTCGCCGCGCGCCATCGCCGGCTTGAACACGTTGGCGATATCGAGTCCGCCCTCGCCGCCGCCCTGCCCCGCGCCGACGATCGTATGCACTTCGTCGACGAACAGCAGCAGCGTGTCGCGATTCGCGGTGATTTCCTCGACGACCTGCTTCACGCGCTCCTCGAACTCGCCGCGAAACTTCGCGCCCGCCACCATCGAATTCACGTTCAGTTCGATGAGCCGCTTCTCGCGCAGGGATTCGGGCACGTCGCCGTTGACCATGCGCTGCGCGAGCCCTTCGACGACCGCCGTCTTGCCGACGCCCGGCTCGCCGATCAGCACCGGGTTGTTCTTGCGCCTGCGCGCGAGCACTTCGACCATCGTTTCGATTTCGCGCGCGCGGCCGATGACCGGATCGAGATGCCCTTCGCGCGCGAGCGCGGTGAGATCGCGGCTGAACTTGTCGAGATTGGGCGTGCGCGAGGGCGGCCCTTCGCCGCGCGGCGGACCGCCCGCGCCGACGGTCTGCGCGGTCTGCTGCCTGAGCGCCTGCGGATCGACGTTCAGCTTGCCGAGCAACTGGCCCGCGAAGCTGTCGGGGACTTCGGCGAGGCCGATCAGCAGATGCTCCGGCGCGACATAGCTGTGACGCAGTTGCCGCGACGCGAGAAACGCACGATCGAGCGCGCTCTTCAGACGCGGCGACACGGCGATCATGCCGTCCGTGGGCGGCCGCGTGCCGTCGCGGCGCTGCGCGTTGGCGTCGATGTAGGCGCGAATCCCCGCCGGATCGATGCCGATGCTGTCGAGTATCGACCCGATGACCGCGTTGTTCGCCAGCTCGTACAGCAAATGCTCCGTATCGACGTGCGGGCAGCCGGACTGCACGGCGCGCTCGGCGGCGCGCATCAGCATTTCCTTTGCGCCGTCGCTGAAATAGCGGTCGATATTCGCGCCTTCGGTTTCGTTGAGCCGCGCCGCCGTGGCCTGATCGGGCGGCGCGGCGGCTTCGGGCGCGGGGGTATCGGCGGACGCGCCGCCCATGAAGAGCGATTCGAGCGGCGAGAGCGCGCGCTGATGACGCGTCAGCTGAGCGTAGTGAAAATCGCATACGTCGATGACGTGGCGCCGGCCGTTGCGCAGCACGGCGAGCCGCACCGTGGCGGGACGCGCGGCGCAGACGTCGCACAAGTGAGCCATGTTCGGAGTCCTCGATCGTTGGGCGTGCGCCCGGAGATTGAAGGGGGTGCAACCGGTGTTCCAGCGACGCGGAATAAGGCTTGCTTGATGGCCTTGACTGTCGGAAGCAGCACGAAACACGATAACGCGATTTCCCCACCCTCACAGCAACCCTGCCAAAGCGCGCTCATGCGTTGGTGGTATGAGCTACGAGCAAGCACTGTTCCGTTTCGGAAGGCTTTAGCGGTGGGTCCCGTATTCGCGTCGGTCTATTAGCACTGCCCCTGTGCGGGGCGGCACCTACTTTCTTTGCTGCTGCAAAGAAAGTAGGCAAAGAAAGCAGCTTCTCCCAGCCTAAGCACTTCATGCCGGCCGCGGCACAGGCGATTGGCTGAATGGAACCCGGAGTAGCGAGTGCCCCCACAAAACTCGCGCGGCTTGGATCGCGCACGGTCTGACAAGCCGTAACTTTGAACGCGCTGGTTCAGCACGAAATAGCTTCGGCACAGCGCTACGCGCTGCCGTCGGGTATGCAAGGGAAACCATGCGCACGCACACGCATACACGCGTGACCGGTCGGCCGCGAAGCGGGCCGGAGCTATTTCGTGCTGATCCAGTATGTTGTGCGGCGCGACGAGTCAGACCGTGCGCGATCCAAGCCCGGCACGGCAACGAGAACACTCGCTACTCTGGGTTCCATTCAGCCAATCGCCTGTGCCGCGGCCGGTGTGAAGTGCTTAGGCTGGGGAGAGCTGCTTTCTTTGCCTACTTTCTTTGCAGCAGCAAAGAAAGTAGGTGCCGCCCCGCACAGGGGCAGTGCTAATAAACCGACGTGAATGCAGGATTCCACGACAACAACAACGACAAAGACAACGACAACAACAACTACTTCTGCACACCTGGCCGCAGGCCAGCCCCCCCTCGCCCCACCTTCGGCGCCATGCGCGCAAAAAACACCACCCCCGCCGCCAGCACCGACATCGCCGCGAGCCCGGTCAACCCGCCCGTAATCGAACCAGTCTTCTGCTCAAGAAACCCGAAGGTCGCCGGCGCGACAAACCCGCCGAGATTGCCGATCGAATTAATGAGCGCAAGCACGGGCGCCGCGATACGCGCATCGAGATACCCTTGCGGAATCGGCCAGAACAACGACGACGCCGCCTTGAAGCCGATCGCCGCAAAGCAGATCGCGACGAACGAATACACCGGGCTGCCGAGGCCGGCCGCATACATACCCGCCGCCGCGATCAGCAGCACGCACGCGACCCACGCCTGCTGAAACTTGAAGCGCGCCGCGAGCGCCGCGAACAGATACATCGCGACGATGGAGATCAGCCACGGAATCGAGTTGAACAGGCCGACCTGAAAATCGTTCAGATGCCCCATCTTGCGGATGATGCTCGGCAGCCAGAAGGTCGCGCCGTAGATCGTCAGCGAAACGGAGAAATAGATCAGGCAGAAGATCAGGATTTGCGGATCGCGCAGCAGCGCCCATGCCGACGGCGTCTTCACATGCACCGCATCACGGCGGCGCTGTTCGTCTTCGATTTCGCCGACGATCGCTTCCTGCTCCTCACGCGTGAGCCATTTCGCATCGCGCGGCTTCGAATCGAGCCAGAACCACACGAAGCCCGCGAGCACCACCGAGGCCAGGCCTTCGATGATGAACATCCACTGCCAGCCATGCAGCCCCGCGCCCTGGATCAGCATCAGTCCGCCCGATATCGGGCCGGAGAACACCGACGCCAGCGCCGAGCCGCTCAGGAAAATCGCCATGGCCTTGCCGCGTTCGTCGCGCGGCAGCCATTGCGTGAAATAGAACACCACGCCCGGAAAGAAGCCCGCTTCGGCCGCGCCGAGCAAAAGGCGCATGGCATAGAACGAGGTCTCGCCCTGCACGAAGGCCATGCCGGTCGCGGCGAGTCCCCACGTGATCATGATGCGCGTGAGCCACGCCTTCGCGCCGAAACGCTGCATCAGCATGTTCGACGGCACTTCGAACACCGCGTAGCTCACGAAGAAGAGCCCCGCGCCGAGCCCGTAGGCCGCCGCGCCGATGCCCAGATCGGCGCTCAGGTGCTGACGTACGAAACCGATGTTCACCCGGTCGATGTAATTGACGATGAACATCACGACGAAAAGCGGCAGCACGTGCCACTTGATCTTGCGAACGGCGCTCGACAGCGCGCTGGAAATGCTCATGAGGTGTCTCCTGGATGGGCGCTGCGAACGCTGTTTTTTTCGACTTAGAAGCGCGGATTCTTGCCGGTGAACTCCGGCTGATACTTGCGCATCTGCGAAAGGTCGTCGCGATTGCGCACGCCGCACGTCTTGTACTGCTCGTGCAGTTCGGCAAGCTTCGCGCGGTCGAGCTCGACGCCCAGACCCGGCGTGGTCGGCACGCGCACCGCGCCGTTGTCGAACACGACGCGCCCGCCCTTGATGACTTCCTCTTCCTGCCACGGGTAATGCGTGTCGCACGCATACGTGAGGTTCGGCACGCTCGCCGCGACGTGCGTCATCGCCATCAGGCTGATGCCGAGGTGCGAGTTCGAATGCATCGACATGCCGAAGCCCCACAGCTTGGCCATGCGCGCGAGCGTCTGCGTGGCGCGCAGGCCGCCCCAGTAATGATGATCCGAGAGCAGCACCTTGATCGAGCCCATGTTGCAGCCGCGGCGGAAGTCGTCCATCGTCGTGATGACCATGTTGGTCGCGAGCGGCAGCTTCGTGTGCTTCTGCAATTCGGCCATGCCTTCGAGGCCGGGGCACGGGTCTTCGTAGTATTCGAGGATTTCGTCCAGCTCGGGCGCGGCCTTGATGCTGGTTTCGAGCGTCCAGTTGGCGTTCGGATCGAGACGCAGCGGCATGCCCGGAAACGCCTTCGAGAGCGCCTTCATGCAGGCGATTTCATGCGCGGGCTCGAACACGCCGCCCTTCAGCTTGATGCTCTGAAAACCGTACAGGTCGATCATGCGGCGCGCCTGCGCCACGATCTGCTCCGGGCTGATGCCCTCGCCCCACGCATCCGGTGCATACGGCTTATCGATATGCTCCGCGTACTTGAAGAACAGGTACGCGCTGTACGGCACGGCGTCGCGGACCTTGCCGCCTAGCAGATCGACGACCGGCGCGCCCACGATCTGCCCTTGCAGGTCGAGCATCGCCACTTCCAACGTGCTGATGACCTTCGGCGCGTTCTTCGCCGCATGCGAGCCGGGCGCCAGTTCGAATTCGACCGCGCCGGGCGTCGCCTTGATCGTCGCGCGCACGCGTTCTTCCATCTGATTCAGGTCGAAGGGCGACAGGCCGATCACGAGATCTTTCGCCTGATCGAGCACGCGCAGCATCGGCTCGTCGCCATACGTTTCCGAGATGCCGACGCGCCCGTCGCTCGTCTCCAGTTCGACGATCGCGCGCAGCGCCCACGGCTCGTGGATGCCCGCGGCGTTGAGCAACGGGC
The DNA here is from genome assembly GCF_021353155.1 of Caballeronia sp. PC1. NCBI lineage: Bacteria > Pseudomonadati > Pseudomonadota > Betaproteobacteria > Burkholderiales > Burkholderiaceae > Caballeronia > Caballeronia sp. PC1. Next base: position 1,468,540 of record NZ_JAJUBH010000003.1, on the reverse strand, counting down.
CGTCGCGAAAGGCGATCGGCGTGATTCGAACCTGTTTGATGACGATATCGCGGGACATGGAGGTTTCTTCCGGGAGTAGCGAGAGTAACCGCATGGTAAAGCACTAATACATTAGTGCGTCAGTCGGGTTAACGCCGATGCGCGCCAATTGCCCCAGGCTTACCGATCGGGCCTTCGCGCGGCTATAGTACTAATGTTTCAGTCGCCTTTCGTCCGGGTCCTCCATGAATAACGCCGCTTCCTCCGCCTCGGTTCATCGCCTCGACCGGTCCCGCCATGCCGCGCCGCAAGTGTTCGAGCGGCTGCGCGAGATGATCCTGTCGCTCGAACTGGCGCCGGGCACGGTGCTGTCGCGCACCGAACTCGCGACCCGCTACGGCCTGAGCCAGACGCCCGTGCGCGACGCGCTGATGAAGCTCGGCGAGGAAGGGCTCGTCGATATTTTTCCGCAGCACGCGACCGTCGTGAGCCAGATCAGCGTGGCGTCGGCGTTGCAGGCGCACTTTCTGCGCCGCTCGATCGAGCTGGAGGTCGTGCGCACCCTGGCGCGGGAGCACAAGGCGTCGCTGATCGCGCGGCTGCGCGCGACGATCGCGGAACAGATGGAATGGCTCGATCCGCAGGACGTCGAGCGGTTTTCAGCGCTCGATCAGGCGTTTCACCGGCAAATGTACGAAGCCGCGGGCGTGCCGCAACTGTGGGATCTGGTGCGCAGGCTGAGCGGCCACATCGACCGGCTGCGGCGGCTGCATCTGCCGGTCGAGGGCAAGACGATGGCCGTAGTGCGCGACCATACGGAAATTGTCGATGCGATCGAAAAAGGCGACGTCGAGGCCGCCGATGCCGCGTTGCGCAAGCATCTTTCCGGCACGCTGAGTCAGGTGGACGAGATTCGCACGCGCCACCCGACTTTCGTCACCGATCATTAAGAAGCTTCAGACGCCGTGCGCATTCAGGCGCGCGGCGTACCAGCGCGAGAACTGATCGACATAGCTCTCCGTGAACTGCGAAAACACGCCCGGCTTGTAGGCCGGATCCTGCGTGCCTTCGTGCGTGATTTCGACCAGATGCTTGTCCTGCGCGTTGGTCGCCATCCACACTTCGGTCAGATCCTTGATCTGATAATCGACGCCCTCGACGGCGTCCGCATGCACGAGCCATTTCGAGCGCACGAGCGTCTTGTCCGGCGCAAGCGGGATGATGTAGGACACCACCGCGTGATCGCTCATCACGTGCGTCCACGAGTTGTGCGTCCACAGATGCGTGTCGCCGAGATCGCGCCGCGTGAGATCGCCGAAGAGTTTCTGGCACGCGACCTTCGTGCTGATCGTCTGCGATTCGCCGTGACCCGCGATCACGAGTTGCTGCGTTCTGAATTGCGTGACGGCGTCTTCGTCCAGCCATTCGACGGTCGCGCTCGTGAAGCCGTCGCGCTCCCAGCTCGCCTGACACGCCGCGTTGCGTTCCTTGTAGGCTTCGAAATCGCGCAGCGATTCCTCGGTGAGATTGTCGGTGCAAAAACCGAAGTCTTCGGGCAGGAACGACGCGGTCAGTTCCGGATGCGTCGCCGCGCAGTGATAGCACTCGCGATTGTTCTCGATCACGAGCTTCCAGTTGCCCTGCTCGACGATCTCCGACTCGAACGCGATTTTCGTATTCGTCAGGTCGTAGGGCGCGAAGCGCGGCGCCATCGCGTCTTCGAGCTTCGAGATATCGGCGGGCGCTTCATCGGCGAGACACACGAAGATATGCGTGCCGACGATGCGCGTATGCACCGGCATCAGGCTGCGGCACGTCGGGTCGAAATCCTTGCCCATGTGCGACGCGTGGCGCAGGCTGCCGTCGAGATCGTACGTCCACTGGTGATACGGGCACACCAGCATGCCGACGGTCGACTTGCCCGCTTCTTTCAGACGCGCGCCGCGATGCCGGCACACGTTGCGATATGTGCGGATATTCTCGTCGTCGTCGCGAACGATGATGACCGAAGCGCGGCCGATATCGACGGTCGATACGTCGCCCGGCTCGGGCACGTCCGAGGTCACGCCGACCAGAATCCAGTGCTTCTGGAAAAACACGTCGACGTCTTTCTCGAACACGTCCTGCCGCCCGAAAAGCTCGCCCGGCATGCCATGCCCGGGTTCGCGGCTGCGGATCAATTCGCCGTGAGACTTGAATTGGATTTGCACTTCGGACATCGTCGTTCTCCACGTTCAGGGGAGCGGGACTTCGAATGGCCCCGCGATATCCGAGAGTATTGGATCGCGCGAAAACAGCGTCAATGCGCTTTATTTTCGGCGTCGAATTACTTTGAGTTATGCGTCGGCGCCTTCGCGCAGCCAGTTGATCAGGCCGTCGATGGCAGGCGTGATCGTACGGCCGTGCGGCACCACGACGAAGTACGATTCGGGCGGTTTGAACGACGCCACCGGCAGCCTGACGAGCTCGCCGCTCGCGAGCAGATCGTGCACGAGGCGGCCCCAGCCGAGCGCGACGCCCTGACCGTAGCGCGCGGCCTGGATCGCGTCGGTATAAAGGCTGCAGCGCAGCGCGAAATTCAGCCGCATCGGACGAAAGCCCACCGCGTTGAACCACGCTTCCCAGCCCATCCAGCCTTCGGTGGTCGAATCGGATTCGACCAGCACGGCGCTCGCGAGCGCCTCCAGCGTGTCCGGCTCGGAGCGTGCGGCGAGCCACGCCGGCGAGCAGACGGGAAACACTTCCTCGTCGAAGAGCAGCATCGCCGTGCCGTCGGGCCAGGTGCCGTTGCCAAAGCGCACGGCGACATCGATTTCCTTGTGGCGCAGGTCGGCCGTGAACATCTGCGTGGACAGGCGCAGTTGCAAATCGGGATGCGCCGCCTTGAGCGACGCGAGGCGCGGCAAGAGACGGAAATGCGAGAACGCGGACGTGGCCGCGAGCACGAGTTCCTGTTGCACGGGCCCGCGCGCGAGGCGGTCGAACACGCTCGCGATTTTCTGCATCGATTCGGCGACGACGCGGTACAGCGCCTCGCCTTCCTCGGTCAGTTCGATCGCGCGATGCAGACGCCGGAAAAGCCGCTGGCCGAGCGTCTCTTCGAGAAACCTCACCTGCCGGCTCACGGCCGCCTGCGTCACGCCCAGTTCGTGCGCGGCGAGCGTGAAGCTGCCGAGCCGCGCGACCGCTTCGAACTCGACGAGCGCCGTCACCGACGGAATCAGCCGCCGGTATCCCTTGGGTTGTTCGATGGCTGTTTTCATGCCGCGCTCACAGCACGGCCTTCGATTCGGCCGCGGGCCATCCCTGCATCATGGTTGCGATTTCTTCGTCGAGCCACTGGCGAAACTGCAGGTACTCCGGGCGCGACTTCGCGTTGCGATGCGTGATGATGTAGTGGTGACGGTCGTGGAACACGAGCGCATCGTCCACGGGGCGCACGAGCTTTTTCTGCTCGACCTGACGATGCACGAGATGATGCCAGCCGAGCAAGGTGCCCTCGCCCGCTTCGGCCTGCGCCACCAGCAAACGATAGTCGTTGCTCTCCAGATCGTCGTGCTGGTCGAGACGCTCGGAGCCGTCGCCCTGCTGATACCAGTTCTTCCACACGCGCCAGTCGACGTGCTCGCATACTTGCGCGCGCCCGAGCAGCGAAAGGCTCAAGGTGGGATGCGCGAGCAGATCGAGCGGCTTCAGCGTGCGCCCGTGAAAATAGCGCTCGTGAAACGGCACGCTGCACACCGGATAGACGATATCGTGAAAGAGCGGCTCGACTTCGTATTCCTGCTCGCGCGGCGGATTCTTCGTAATGATGACATCCGGCTCCATGAGATCGTCGAGCTCCATGAAGTGCTCGGTCACCATCACATGAAGGCGGATGTTGGGAAAGCGCTGGCGAAAGGCGGGCAATCGGAACGAAAGCCACAGCGCCGAAAACGTATGCGAGATGCACAGCGTGAGCGCATGACGATCCACGCGCCTCACCGCCTGCGCCGCCTCCGCGATATTCATGATCGACAGATACGACGCGTTGTAGAGAATGCGGCCCGCGTCGGTCAGCGCAATGTGCCTGCCCGTGCGCTCGAACAGCGCCACTTCGAGTGTGTCTTCGAGTTCCTTGATCTGCCGGCTCACCGCCGCCTGCGTGACGCACAGCACTTCCGCAGCCTGCGTGAAACTTTCATACCGCGCCGCGGTGACGAAGCACCGGAGCGCACGCAGCGAGGGCATCTGGGCGAGAAGCCTGTCCGCGAACTGCTGTTTCTTCTGCATGTGAATCACCTTCCAGGGCTGGCGATTTATCGAATTTTATTTTGCCCGCTCATCCGCGCCCTTGAACGCGGCGCATGATCTTGTCGAGCGCCTCCGAATAATGCGCGAATGTGCCCCGCTCCGACAACTCGCGCCAAAGCTGCTCGTTGAGGCCGCCGGGCGTGCTCGCATGCCCGATCATCGCCGAGAAAGGCGTTTCGCCTTGCGTCGTTTCGTGAGCAAGCCCCACATGATAGCCCGCCAAAAACGAACGGGCCGACGCATACGGCAGCCCTTGCGCGACGAGCCACGACGCCTGCTCCTCCAGGAGCGCGAAGAAGCTCGCCATGGTCGCCGTGACGGCGGAGAGTGCGTCGAACTGATGCTCGTCGTCGACTTCGACCGCTTCGCCGAGGGGCGCGAAGATCGCGGCCGCGATGCGGTCGCGCGGGCAGATCGCCGTGCTGCCCTTGCCCGCCGCGATCGCCGGAAGCGGCACCGCGCGCACCACGCGCGCGGAATGGCGCACGAGTTCGCGAATCCGGTCGAGCGGCATGCCCGCAATGAAACTGATGACGTGATGCCGCGCATCGAACGCGAGCGCGCCCAGAACGTCAGGCGCGATCTGCGGCACGACCGCGAGGCACACGACGTCCGATGTATCGAGCACGTCCTGATTGCTTTCGCACACCTCGACGCGCGCATCCAGTCCGGCCAGTTGCGCCGCGATCCGCGCATTGCGTGGCGATAACGCGATGCGTTCGAAAGGAACGCCGAAACGGATCATGCCGGTCACGATCGCCTGAGTGATCGTGCCGGTGCCGATGAAGCCAATGCGCATAGTGCCTCGTCTGACTTAGTCGAGCTTGAGCCAGGTCGTTTTCAGCTCGCAGTATTGGTCGTGCGCGTAGACCGATTTGTCGCGTCCGCCGAAACCGGACTGCTTGAAGCCGCCGAAGGGCGTCGAGAGATCGCCTTCGCCGAAGCAGTTGACGGTCACGGTGCCCGCACGAATGCGTGCCGCGACTTTGTGCGCCTGATTCACATTGTCGGTCCACAGCGATGCCGCGAGCCCGTAGCACGTATCGTTCGCGATGCGCACGGCCTCGTCGATATCAGCATATTCGATAAAGCACACGACCGGGCCAAAGACCTCGTCGCGCGCGATGCTCATGTCGTGCGTGACGTTGTCGAAGATGGTCGGCTCGACGAACCAGCCGCCCGATTCCTTGAGCGTGGCGTTGCCGCCGCAGACCACGCGCGCGCCTTCGGCCTTCGCCTTCTCGATGTGGCTCAGCACCTTCTCGTAGTGCTTTTCCTCGATGAGCGAGCCGAGCTTCACGTCGGGGTCGAGCGGATCGCCGGTTCTCCAGCCTTCCAGTACGGCCTGCACTTTTTGCAGCAGTTCGGCCTTCTGACTCGAATGAACCAGGATGCGCGAGCCTGCGCTGCAGTTCTCGCCCATGTTCCAGAACGCGGCGGCGACGGCCTGTTCCGCGACGGCGTCGAGGTTCGCGACATCGGGCAGCACGACTTGCGGATTCTTGCCGCCGCATTCGAGCACGACGCGCTTCAGGTTCGTATCGGCGGAATAGCGCAGGAAGCGCTTGCCGGTCTCGGTCGAGCCCGTGAACGCGATGAGATCGACGTCCGCATGCAGGCCGAGCGCCTGGCCCGCGCTTTCGCCGAAACCCGTGACGACGCTGAACACGCCGGGCGGCACGCCGGCTTCGTGCGCGAGATCGGCGATGCGCAGCGTCGACAGCGACGTCTGCTCCGCAGGCTTGACGATGACGCTGTTGCCCACGGACAGCGCCGGCCCGATTTTCCACGCAAGCATGAGCGCCGGAAAATTCCACGGCAATACCGCGCCGACGACGCCGATCGGCTCGCGCGTGATCATCGACACGACGCTCGCGCCCGACGGCGAGAGCGCGTCGTAACGCTTGTCCGTGACTTCCGCGTGCCAGCGGATGCACGCGGCCGATTCCGGAATATCGAGCCCCATGCATTCGCTGATCGGCTTGCCGGCTTCGAGCGCTTCGAGCAGCGCGAGCTCTTCCGCGTTCTCGTCGATGAGTTGCGCGAGACGCTGCAGCACCGCCTTGCGATGCGAAGGCGCGGCCTTCGACCACACGCCCGACTCGAACGCGTCGCGCGCCGCGACGACCGCGCGGTCGATGTCCTTCGCGTCGCACTTCGCGACTTCCACGAGCACCTTGCCCGTGGACGGATTCAACGTGCCGAAGGTTTCATTCGATGCCGCATTGCAGCGTTGTCCCGCGATGAACGCCCGTCCGTCGAGCGACAGGTTCTCTGCCTTGCGCTGCCATTCCTTAAGCGTCGTCATGTCATGTCCTCACAGAATCAAAGTTCGGCGCCCGCCGAAAATTCCTTCACCCAGATCGCCGCCGATACCGCGACATCCGCGATCGGCCGCATCGGCAGCGAGCGTGGATGCGGCTGCCTCAAAAGCTGATCGATCAGATCGTTCGATTGCCCCAGCGCATGCTCGGCGATGAGCTTGCCCGCGGCGGATCCGCGGCTCAAACCCAGCCCGTTGCAGCCGACGGCTTCGTACACGCCGTCCTCGCGCTGGCCGAAGAGCGCGCCGTTGTTCGCCGACAGGCACAGCGCGCCGCCCCATGTGTATTGCAGTTCGACATCCTTCAGCATCGGAAAGCGCCGGTCGAACGAGCGCTGATGCAGATGCTTCGATTTCGCCAGATCGTGTTCCGAGACGGACAGATTCGGCCGGAACGCGAAATGGTTGCGCACGCAGATGCGGTTGGTCGCGAGACGGCGCACGGTGGTGCCCATCGGGTCGGCGGGAATGAGCGCCCATGAGTTCAGGCCGCCGAGCCGGGCGATCTCGTCATCGTTCATCACGCGCGACATCGACGCGAACGTGTACACCGGCAGCAAGCCGTTCGGATGGCCGCCGAAGGTCGCCGCATAGGCGTTGGTGCACAGCACGACGTGCTTCGCCTCGATCCTGCCGTTCGCAAAGCCGAGCAACTTCGCGGGCCCGCGCGTTTCCATGCCCTTCACCGCACTCATCTCGAAGAGCGTCACGTTCGCGGGCTGCGTGGCCGCGAGACCGCGCATCAGCGCCGCGGGCTGGACCGTGCTGCATCCCGGCGTGAACAGCGCGCTCCGATAAAAGTGCGTGCCCGTCACCTTCGCGATAGCGGCTTCGTCGAGCCATTCGCAAGGTTCGTCGATGCGCGCGAGGCCATCGGCGAAATGTGTCAGCGCGGCATGCCCTTTCTTGTTCACCGACGCGTGATACTTGCCGTCGTCGCGCCAGTCGCATTCGATGCCATGCTGCTTCACGGTGCCGCGCACGTAGTCGATGCCGTGGCGTTGCAGCCGCACGTCCGCCTTGTCGGCCTCGACGCTGCGCGAATAGCTCTCGCTGCTGATGTCATGCGGCAAATCCACGAAGAAGCCGGAATTGCGGCCCGCCGTGGTGCGCCCGATACGATCGGCCTCGACGAGCGCAATCGACGCCTCCGGCGCCAGTTCGGCGAGCCGCCGCGCCGCGCACAAGCCGGTGATGCCGCCGCCCACCACCACGTAGTCGAAGCGCTGCTCGCCCGTCACGACATTCGCGGGCACGACTGCGGGCAAGCTTTCCCACCAGCCGTTGACGCCATCCGGTGCGGGAAACCGCACGAACTCCAGTTTCGAGGCCATGCCAGTGACTTACTGAGCGTTGCGCAGCAGGGGTTGAACGATCCTGGCGAAGGCGCTGCGTTCTTCGTCGTCGAGCGTGCCGAGCGGCGCGCGAGCGTTGCCTACGCGCGTGCCCGCAAGCTCGCAGCCATAACGCACATATTGGATGAACTTGCCGCTGCGTTCCAGCAGTTCGAGCACTGGCAGCAGTTGCGTCATCAGCTTGCGGCCGGTCTTGAAGTCGCCCTCTTTCACGCACGCGTCGAGAAGGGCAGTATGCGCTTCCGGCAGGAAGTTCGATGCGCCCGCCACCCAGCTTCGCACGCCCCACGCGAAAAATTCGAGCGCCTGGTCGTCCATGCCGCAACTGAGCACGAAGCGCTCCGGCAGATGCGTCGCGAGATGATGCAGATGCGCGATATCGCCGGTGCTTTCCTTCATCGCGGCGAAGTTCGGGCGTTCGAGCAGCTTGTCGAGGATGTCATCGCCGATGGCCGTGCCGGTGCGCGCCGGGAAGTTGTACAGCATGACCGGCATGTCGAGCGCGTCGTCCACCTTCAGCAGGTGAGCGAGCAATTCCTGCTGCGTCGGCTGCGCGTAGTACGGCGCGGCGACCAGCAATGCGTCATAGCCCGCGCGCTTCGCTTCCCTGCCGAGCCGCAGGACTTCGTTCGTCGTGGTCGCGTTGATGCCCGCGGTGAGATACGTCTTGCCACCGACCGCGGATGCCACCGCATCCAGCGTCTTCACGCGCTCTTCGAAGCTGAGCGCATAGTACTCGCCCGTGGTCCCGCCGACGCCCAGGCCCGCGACGCGGCCAACGAGACTGGCGGCATGCTTGCCGAGCATGTCGTAATCGATTTCGCCGTCGGCCTTGAAGGGAGTGACCAGCGGGGTGTGTACGCCTTCGAAGCTCATGTTCGTCTCTCGGTTGGGTGAATCGTGTGAAGCGATGCGCGATGCACGTTACGCGTCAGACGAGCGCTTCCGCATGCGCGTAGATCGGATACAGGCTGCACAGATCGCGCACGCGGGCGCGCACCGCGCGCTCCACATGCTCGTCGCCGTTCGGTTCGCGTTCCAGCGAGGACAGCACGTCCAGGATCATTTCGCCGACCTGCTCGAACTGCGCCGCGCCGAAGCCGCGCGTCGTCGCGGCGGGCGTGCCGAGACGAATGCCGGACGTGACCGTGGGGCTTTCGGTATCGAAGGGAATGCCGTTCTTGTTGCAGGTGATGCCCGCGCGTTCCAGCGCCTTTTCGGCCTGCGCGCCGGTCAGGCCCTTGCCGCGCAGATCGACCAGCAGCAGATGGTTTTCGGTGCCGCCCGTGACGAGGCTCAATCCGCCCGCCTGCAGCACCTTGCCGAGCGTTTGGGCATTGCGCAGCACGCGATCGATATATGCGCTGAATTCCGGGCGCAGCGCTTCGCCGAACGCGACCGCCTTGCCCGCGATCACATGCATGAGCGGTCCGCCTTGCAGACCGGGAAAAACCGCGGAATCGATTTTCCTGGCGATGTCGCCGTCGTTCGTCAGAATGAAGCCGCCGCGCGGGCCGCGCAGCGTCTTGTGCGTCGTGGACGTGACGACATCGGCGAACGGGAGCGGATTCTGATGCCGTCCCGCCGCGACGATGCCCGCGATATGCGCCATGTCCACCATGAGCCGCGCGCCGACGCTATCGGCGATCTCGCGGAACGCGGCGAAATCGAGCGCGCGCGGATACGCCGAATAGCCCGCGATGATCAGCTTAGGACGATGCTGCTCCGCGAGCCGCCGCACTTCGTCGTAATCGATGCGCAGCGTGTCCGGGTTCACGCCGTACTGCACCGCGTCGAACCACTTGCCCGACAGCGCGGGGCGCGCGCCGTGCGTGAGATGGCCGCCCGCATCGAGCGCCATGCCCATGACCGTATCGCCCGGCTTGAGCAGCGCGAGCATCGCCGCGCCGTTCGCCTGTGCGCCCGAATGCGGCTGCACGTTGGCGAATCCGGCGTCGAACAATGCGCTCACCCGGTCGATGGCCAGCGCCTCGATGCGATCGACATGCTCGCAGCCGCCGTAATAACGCCGCGACGGATAGCCTTCCGCGTACTTGTTCGTCAGCACCGTGCCCTGCGCTTCCAGCACCGCCGACGACACGATGTTCTCGGAAGCGATCAGCTCGATCTGCGTCTGCTGACGGCGCAACTCCAAAGCGATCTCAGATGCGATCACGGGATCGTGGCTCTGCAGGCTTTCGCCAAAGAAGCGCGAATACTCGTTCACGGCAATACTCCGAAGCGGTCGTGCGATAGGTGCAAAGCCAGGCTTACTGCTGCAGCCAGGCCTTCACCTTGTCGGGATGCGCATCGACGAACTTCTTCGCGGCCGTCGCGTAGTCGTTGGTCGAATTGCCTTCGAACTCGATCGCTTCGACATCCGCGAGCGTCATCTTGAAGTGCTTGAAGAACACATCCGCGCGCGGGAATTTCGTCGCGAACTGCTTCGAGGCGAACGCGTGAACCTGCTCTTCGCCGCCGAGCGTGCCCTTCGGGTCCTTCAGGTAGCGCATCTGCCACTTCTGGAACAGCCAGTGCGGGCTCCACACCGTCGCCACGATCCACTGCTTCGAACCGTACGCGCGCTGAATCGACGCCAGCATGCCCGCCTCGCTCGACGATTGCAGCTTGTAGCCGGACAGGTCATAAGCCTTGATCGTCTTTTCCGATGCCTGCATGAGACCGCCGCCCGGCTCGATGCCCTGAATCACGCCGTTCAGTTGCTTCTGCACTTCGGGCTTCTTCAGGTCTTCGATGGACGACAACTGCGATTCGGGCACATACGCGGGCACCGCCCAGCCGTTCTTGCCGCCGGTATAGATGATGCCGACGTCGTCGAGCTGATCCTTGTAGCGCGCGACATACTGGCCGTGCGTCACGGGCAGCCAGCCGCCGACCATGATGTCGAGATCGCCGCGCGCCACACCCTGATACTGAATGCCGATATCCGCCTGAACGAACTGCACCGGCTGCTTGAGCTGCGTTTCGAGCACGTATTTCGCGACGTTGGCGACCGCGAGCACGTCGGCCCAGTTCGTCACGGCGATCTTCAATTGATCGGCGGCCATCGCCGGGTTGGCGGCGACCCCGAACGCCACGATCGCCGGCGTCGCAATCTTGACGATCAGGGATTTGATGAGACTCTTATTCATTTCGGACTCCGTATCTGACAATTCGGTGTTTGAGATGGGCAACGACGCTGGACTTTCAGGTTTGCGCGGCCTTGCCCGACGCCGCCGGCTTGACCGGCGTGGACACGACCTTCTTTTTCTTCTTCGACTTCACGCCGAAGCTCTCCGTCAGGCGATCGAGAATGATCGCGAGCAGCACGACGCCGAGTCCGCCTTCGAAGCCGATGCCGATATCGAGCCGCTGAATGCCGCTCAGCACGTATTCGCCGAGCCCGCCCGCGCCGATCATCGAAGCCACCACCACCATCGAGAGCGCCATCATGATGGTCTGGTTCACGCCCGCCATGATCGACGGCAGCGCGTTGGGAAGCTGAATCTTCCAGAGCAGTTGCGCATCCGTGCTGCCGAACGAGCGGCCCGCTTCCAGCAGTTCCTCGCGCACCTGCCGGATGCCGAGCGTGGTGAGACGCACGACAGGCGGCATCGCGAAGACGATCGTGGCGATCACCGCGGGCACGCGGCCCAGACCGAACAGAATCACGGCGGGAATCAGGTACACGAACGCGGGCATGGTCTGCATGAAGTCGAGCAGCGAACGCAGGACCACTTCGACCCGCTTGTTGCGCGCCCCCCAGATGCCGAGCGGCACGCCGATCACGAGACTGAAGAAGGTCGCCGCGATGACGAGCGCGAGCGTCGACACCGTCTGCGCCCACAGGCCCATGTAATTGATCGCGTACAGCGCCAGCCCGACGAACACCGCGAACACGACGCCTTTTCTCCACAGCGCGAGGCCCATGAGAATCACGAGCATGGCGATGAACGGCACCGCGCCGAGCCCGTCTTCCAGCACCTTGATGACCGCGCCGAGGCCGGCCGAGAACGCGTCGAAACCGCCGCGAAAGTGCGAGAAAAGGAAGTTGACGATGTCTTCGGCGAACTTTCCAAAGATCCCTGAATTCATGCTGCCCTCCGCTCCATGACCTGCTTGAGAATCGTGCGGCAGGACACCACGCCCGCGAGTCTGCCTTGTTCGTCCGTGACGGGCACGTCGTGCTCCTGATTGAGCGCGATGGCCGCGAGTTCGTGCAAATCGGTGTCGAGCCTGACCGCCGCGACGTCGTGAAGCAACGCGTCGCTGATCGGGCGCGTGCCGGTCTTGTGCAGCGACGCGGGCGTCACGCAGCCCTGATAACGGCCCGCTTCGTCGCAGACATAACCGCACTCGGCGCCGCTGTCGATCAGGCTGTTCAGATAGCGTTCCGACGGCGCGCTCGTGTTGCACGCGATGAGACCGCGCTCCACCTTCGTCATCAGGCTCGATGCTTCGAGGAAGCGCGAGACATCGACATTGCGGAAGAAGTCGCGCACGTAGTCGTCCGCCGGCGACTGGATCAGCTCGGCGGGCGTGCCGACCTGAATCAGGCGGCCGTCCTTCATGATGCCGATGCGCCCGCCGATCTTCACCGCCTCTTCGATATCGTGCGAGATGAAGACGATCGTGCGCTGCTCTTCCTTCTGCAGGCGCAGCAGTTCGTTCTGCATTTCGAAGCGGATGAGCGGATCGAGCGCGGAGAACGCTTCGTCCATCAACAGCACGGAAGGATTCACCGCCAGCGCGCGAGCAAGGCCCACGCGCTGCTGCATGCCGCCGGACAATTCGCTCGGCAAGAGCTTCTCGTACGAAGCGAGGCCGACGCGCGTCAACGCGGCGCGCGCCACCTCGTAACGGTCCGCTTTCTTCTTGCCCGCGACTTCGAGGCCATACGCAATGTTGTCGATGACGCTGCGGTTCGGCAGCAGCGCGAACGACTGGAACACCATCGCCATTTTTTCGCGGCGCACGGCGCGCAGTTCGGGCACGCTCATCGGCGCGATGTCGCGGCCTTCGAGAATCACCTGGCCGGAGGTCGGCTCGATCAGGCGGTTCAGCAGACGCACGAGCGTCGACTTGCCCGAGCCCGACAGGCCCATGATGACGAAGATTTCGCCCGCATTGACCGACAGGCTGACATCGTCGACGGCAACCATATTGCCGGTTTGCGCGAAGATTTCATTACGGCCGAGGCCCTGGTTCAGAAGCTCCTGAGCGCGCTCCGGCTTCGCGCCGAAGATCTTCGAGAGGTTTTTGACCGTAAGGATTTCGGTCTTGGACGCCGCAACAGCGCGCGCCGCCGATTCGGTTCCTGAGTGCGAGGAAACCGGATTCGTGACGTCGTCGGGTGCGAGGGTTAGGTTGGGAATCATCGGGTCATTCCACCTAGCAAGTTCGAAAAGGGAAGCGGTTGCAATGACGCTTCGGACTGGACGCTGCCGTTGCATTCCGGCGTTCATTGCGTTGAATGAAGCGTACATGGCCAATTTCGATCGCCCACCGACATTTTCTGAGCGCTTTTCAATACTTTTGGTAATGCGAACGCGCGCCGCAGCCGCTGCTTAAAAAGCGCGATTGGCAGAGGGAATGCCGCAGCGCCAATATCGGCAAGGCTTTCCGGGCGGAAGGCTCACAGGTTCGGCGCGGCTTTTATGATCCGCGGCGCAATTGAAGCTAGGGAATGCACCTAGACTGCACCGCCTGGATAACTTTTTCTGTGGTAAACGCGCCGACGCCGCGCTATCTGGCGCGGCGTCGAAGCGCAAAAACACGGCGTGTATCAGCCAAATGTAAAGCTATACGCCTGCGCACCGGAATCGAGAAACTCGATCTGGAAGGTCCGGTCCTCGACCGCTCCAGTCTGCCGCACGAGCTGATACAGACGCGCGCTCGTGACGACGCCGCTGCCATCGGCGGCCACGTCCGCGCCATGCGATGCGCCGGGCGCGGCGCCGTCGATGGTCACGCGAAAACGCACCGGCTTGCCGTTGGCCGAAGGTGCGAGCACGAGATGCAGATCGCGCGCATGGAAACGGTAGGCGATGCCCGCGCGCGGCCCCGCCGTCACCGCCGCTTCCCCGCCGACGTTCCACTGGCCCGCCAGCGCCCACTCGTTGAGCGCGAGTTGCGTCGGCAAGGAATAGGCTTCGACGGCATCGGGCCTCACGCGTTGCGGCGAAGCGAAACCTTGCGCCTGCTTATAGCCCACGTAGGTCTCGCCCGAACCGATGTTCGCGGCATCGGCCGCCGCCTGCGCGCCGCTCGCCTGGACCGCTTGCGCATCGTGTGCGGGCGCCGTCTTGCCGTTATCGGCGAGCAGGCTTCGGATCGCGTCCTCGGCCTCGCCATAACCGCCTTCGCCGAAATGATGAAAGCGCACGCGCCCTTGCGCATCGACGATATAGAACGCCGGCCAGTACTGATTGCCGAATGCGCGCCAGATGCCGTAGTCGTTATCGATCGCGACCGGGTAGCGGATATTCAGGTTCGCGAGCGCGCGCTTCACGTTGCCCGTGTCGCGCTCGAAGCCGAACTCAGGCGTATGCACGCCGATGACGACGAGCCCGTCGTCGGCATAACGTTGCGCCCACGTCTTGAGATACGGCAGCGTGCGCAGGCAGTTGATGCACGAGTACGTCCAGAAGTTGACCACCACGACCTTGCCGCGCAATTCATTCGCGGACAGCGGCGCAGAGTTGAGCCACGTCGTCGCGCCGTCGAGCGAGGGCAAGCGGCCTTGCACCGGCAGCGCGGCCTGTGTCGACACGCGCATGATGCGCGCGCGCTGACCTCGGTCGTGCGTCGCCTGTTTCGTCTTCAACGCGCCGACGAGCCTGCTCTCGATGCCGTTCGTCGGTGCGCCGGGAATCAGCGCGAGCACGCGCGTATCGAGGCCCGTCGCGATGGCGGCGACCGTCAGCAGCACCAGCGCGCCCATCGCGCGGCGCACGTGTTCGCCGATGCCGAGCGAGCGCTTCACCGTGTCGAGCGCGCGTTTGCCGAGGCTCGATGCAATCGCGAGCGAACTCGCCGCGCCCGCCGCATAGGCTGCGAGCGCGGCAGCCGTATGCCAGCTCGCGCCGTGCAGGGCCGCGCCCGTGAGAATGACACCGAGGATCGGGCCCGCGCACGGCGCCCACAGCAGGCCGGTCGCGGCGCCGAGCAGCATCGACGACGCGATGCGGCGCGTTGCGCCCTGCGTCTCCGAACGCGCGACGATGCGATCCGCGAGCGCCGACAGCGGGCGCGTGAGCCGGTCGGCGACGGACGGAAACAGAAGCGCCGCACCGAACAGCGCGAGCGTCGCGAGCGCGATCCAGCGGCCGTACTGGCTCAATTGCGCCGCGCCCGCGAGACCGGCGAGCCCGAGTCCCGTGGCGAGCGCGAACGTGCCCGCCAGTCCGACGAGCAACGGCAGGCGATCGGTAACGAAAGGCTTGTCCGAGCGCGCGAACACGAACGGCACGACCGGCAGGATGCACGGACTCAGCACGGTGAACGCGCCGCCGAGAAAGGCAATGACGATGAGTGACATGAGATCGGTTCCGTAGAGAGCGGGATGTCATGTATTTCAGCGCCCTCGTGTATCGCGGGAATGTCAGAAACGGCGCGTGGTGCAACGGCGTGTATCGGACGCGCCGCCGGATACATGCCGATACAAACGCGCGGCGCTTTGTATCTCAACGTATCTGGCCGCATCCGCGACACATGCCGATGCAATTCGCCCGCAGACGCGATACATGCGCGCGTTTCAATACGCTTCATCGTCGATTCAAAAGGAGAACCGCCATGTTCGATCGTCTCAAGATCGCCGCCGTCGCCACCGCGATGACCGCCGCGCTCGGCGCCGTCGCCGCGCTCGCCGCTTTTTCATCGACCGGCATTGCGGCCGGGGTGCAAGCCACGCAGCCGCAGAACGGCGCGCAGGCGCCCGACTTCGCCGGCATCGACAACTGGGTCAACAGCGCGCCGCTGGATCTCAAGCAGTTGCGCGGCAAGGTCGTGCTCGTCGATTTCTGGACCTTCGATTGCATCAACTGCGTGCACACGCTGCCGCATGTGAAGGAGTGGTATTCGCGCTATCGCGACAAGGGGCTCGTCGTGGTCGGCGTGCATACGCCCGAATACACGTTCGAGCGCGATCTCGGCAATCTCCGGAACGCCGTCAAGAAATACGGCATCGAATACCCCGTGGCGCAGGACAACCGGTACGCGACCTGGAACGCGTACAACAACCAGTACTGGCCCGCTCTCTATCTGATCGATCAGAACGGCAAGATCGTGTATAGCCACTTCGGCGAAGGCCGCTACGCGCAGACCGAAGACGCGATCCGCGGCTTGCTCGGCCTGAGTGAGAAGAAAGGCTGAAAACGCACGTTCCGAAAAAAAACGCGTCCGATGTGGGCGCGCTTTTCGTTTTTTGCGGAACCGTTCATCCCTGCCGGACGACGCTTCCCTGCGCATCTTCATCGCGCGTCGAGCCTTTCGCCGGGCGTCCGGCCCAGTAGCCCGCGAGCATCGATCCCGAGAGGTTGTGCCACACCGAGAACAGCGCGCCGGGCAAGGCCGCGATCGGCGTGAAATACAGCTTGCCGAGCGTCGCCGCGAGACCGGAATTCTGCATGCCGACTTCGATCGCGAGCGTGCGGCACACGGCCTCGTCGAAGCCGAGCAAACGGCCGCCCCAATACCCGCCGAGCAGCCCGATGCCGTTATGCAGCACCACGCCCACGGCGACCACCATCCCGACCGATGCAATGCTCTTCTGCGTGCCGCCGACCACCGCCGCGATGATGAGCAGGATCGACACCATCGACACGAGCGGCAGCACCCATTCGATCTTGCGCACGAGCTTGCCGAAAAAATGATTCACGACGAGGCCGATGACGATCGGCAGCGCGACGATCTGCACGATGCTCATCAGCATGCCGTGCACATCGACGGCGATGGACGCATCGACGTAAAGCCGCGTGAGCAGCGGCGTGGCGAAGACGCCGACGAGCGTGGACAGCGCGCTGATCGTGACGGACAGCGCGACATCGCCGCGCGCCAGATAAATCATCACGTTCGACGCCGTGCCGCTCGCCACGCTGCCGACGAGCACCATGCCCGCGGTCAGATCCGGCGGCATGTGCAACGCCTTGGCGATGACCCACGCGGCAAGCGGCATCACGAGGTAATGCAGGACGATGCCCGCCACCACGGGCGCGGGCCGCGTGAAGACGCGCCTGAAATCGTCGATGGACAGCGTGACGCCCATCGACAGCATGATGATCGTGAGCAGCGTCGTGACGTGCGGTGCGATGCCCGTCACGGAGGCAGGCGCGCTATAGGCGGCGACGGAGACCAGCACGGCCCAGAGCGGGAAAAGGCGGGTGATGCGGGCAAGCATGAAAGGCGATCCTCGAATGTCGTGGCGTGTCGTGTCTTGGGTTTCAGCGGGCGAAAGCGGCGGCGCGCGGGATGACCGGACGGTCGCAGACGGACGAAAACGGCCTTCGTGAGGCGCATGCCCGCCCCGAGGGCCGTGCGCACGGGTCGCGCGCGCTTTTCGGCCGGATGGCGGGCAGGCGCGCATTTTACCCGGCGCGCGGCGCGTTTTCTGAATGCGCTTAATTCGGGAGATCGCGCGGTGTGGGCGAAGCGCCGCGCCGTCATCATTCGCGGCTAATTCTCGGGCGGCATCATCCGCATCAAACAGCTATTTGAAGGAGATGATCATGTCGCTATTCGCCATCATCCAAGGCACGCCGACCTGGGTCTGGGTGCTGCTCGCGTTCCTGGTTTATCGCGGCGTGAAGGCGTTGCAAACCCGAACGACGCCGCTTTCGAAGCTCGCGATCATTCCGCTTATTTTCGCGGGCATGGGCATCGCGCATCTGATCTCCGCGCCGCTCGCGGGCTGGGCCGCCGTCGCCGCGTGGGTCCTCGCGCTGGGCGCAGGCTTCATCGGCGGCGTGTTCAATGCGAGCCGCACGCGTTTTATCGTCGATCCGATGGCGCTCACCGTCATGTCGCCGGGCTCGGTCGTGCCGCTCGTGCTGATCCTCGCCACGTTCGCGACGAAGTTCTGGCTCGGCTTCGAACTGGCGACCGTGACGAACGTCGCGGCGCTCGCGAACTACGTGGTCATCGATGCCGCCGTGTCGGGCGCCGTCGCGGGCATGTTCGCGGGCCGCTTCTACACGTACTGGAAAGCGTTGCACGCGCTGCGCGCGTCGTGGGCCTAGCCGTTCCCGCGCATCTTTCTTCCTGCGCCTGCCGCCCGCCATCACGGGCGGCTTTTCGTTTTTGCGTCACACTTGTTACTCCCCCGGCATCCGATTTCGAGTTCAGACTTAGCTCACGGCACACACCGCCCAACTCAGGAGGTTGCAAACGCCATGACCACATCAGACGAAAAAGGAATGCGCACGCCGCCGGTCGTATCGAAGGACGAATGGGACGCGGCGCGCGAGAAGCTGCTCGTCAAGGAGAAGGAACAGACCCGCGCACGCGATGCGCTCGCCGCCGAGCGCCGCCGCATGCCGTGGATGGCCGTGCAAACCGATTATGTGTTCGAAGGCCCGAATGGCAAGATCGGCTTGCTCGATCTGTTCGATGGCCGCCGCCAGTTGATCGTCTATCGCGCGTTCTACGAGCCGGGCGTATTCGGCTGGCCCGAACACGCGTGCCGCGGCTGTTCGCTCGTGGCCGATCAGGTTGCGCATCTCGCGCATCTGAACGCGCGCGACTCGACGCTCGTGTTCGTCTCGCGCGCGCCGCAGGAGGACATTGCGCGGCTCAAGCAGCGCATGGGCTGGGAGATCCCGTGGTTCACGCTGACGGATCGCTTCGATGCGGATTTTGGCGTCGATGAATGGCACGGCACCAATGTGTTCTTCCGCGATGGCGAGCGCGTGTTTCGCACCTACTTCCTCAATAATCGCGGCGACGAGCAGATGGGCAATACGTGGAATTATCTCGACATCACGCCGCTGGGCCGTCAGGAACTTTGGGAAGACTCGCCCGAAGGTTATCCGCAAACGCCGACCTACAAGTGGTGGAACTGGCACGACAGTTATGTCGACGACGCGCCGCCCGACAGGAAATGGGTCGAGATATCCGATGCGGGCGAGGCGGCGTTTCGCGCCGAGAGCGCGAAAAAGAAATAGCTTTTTATCGATGCGCGATCGGCAGATGTTCGATCGCGCTCATGAACGTCAGCCATTCGGCGACGATCGCCTCGGGCGCGTCGTCCTGCATCAGATGCCCTGAGGCGGGCACCCGCGTGAAGCGCGCGCCCGCCATGCGTGACGCCAGTTCGACGCCCCGCTCCACCGGTATCCATGCGTCCTCTTCGCCCCAGAGTATCGATATCGGGCACGTCAACTCGCCATAACGCGACTGGACTTCATCCGTGTAACGCTGGTCCATCTGCGCGATCTGCCGATAAAACGCGGTCTGCCCGCGCTCGCCCGTCCACGGCTCCGTGTAGATGCGCAGCGTCTCTTCCGGCAGACTGCGATGCGCCGCGCCTTGCAGATAAACGTCGAGCATCGCGCAATGCATGGCCGGCGGCACGCCCGCGAACGCCGCTTCATGTTGCCGCACGTGGCGCACGAAAGGCGATCCCCACGGCGCGACGGCGACCGGATCGACGAGCATCAGCGAACGGTACGCGCAGCCGTTCAAAAGCGCCGCTCGAAGCGATGTCGAGCCGCCGAAATCGTGCGCGAGCACATCGGGCAATGCGCCGTGCCAACCGCTGCGCCAGTGTTCCAGCAGCGCCGCCAGCACGCGATTCTGCACGCCGAGCGACACGTCCTGTCCGTCGCGCATATCGGACGCGCCATAGCCGAGCAAATCGAAATAGTGAACGCGGCGCGAACGTGCCGCAATCGGTGCGATGCGCCGCCATACCTGCGATGAAAACGGCGTGCCATGCACCATGACGAGCGGCGCGCCCTCGCCGATCGCGCCGTAGCGCACGGCTTGTCCTTCGAAGTCGAAAACGTGATCGAGCGGCAATGCGTCGCCCGATGGCCGATTCGTTTCGCCCATGATGCCTCCTTGGAACTCGAACCATGAGCATAGAGCACACTTCGGAATGGCGCACTTGACGGCGGCACTATCCGTTTATATATTCCTTATTAGCTATATAACCGGTCAGCCATAGAAACGCATGCGCGAAGCGGACTTGAATCAGGTTTTCGCGGCCCTCGCCGATCCCACGCGCCGCGCCATCGTCGCGCGTCTGGCGAACGGCGAGGCCACGGTGAATGAACTCGCCGAGCCATTCGAGATGACGCAGCCTTCCATTTCCAAGCATCTCAAGGTGCTGGAACGCGCGGGGCTGATCTCGCGCTCGCGCGCCGCGCAGACGCGCCCTTGCCGTCTCGAGCCTGCCGCGCTCGGTGAAGCCGCGGGCTGGATCGACGCGTACCGCTCGCTTTGGGAAGACAGCTTCGACAAGCTCGACGCGTTCCTCAAAACGAAGCCGAAAAAATCATCGACATCGAAAGGAAAGAAACATGCCGCAAAGTAACGACACCGCCAAGGACATCGCCGCCTTCGAAATGAACCGCGCATTCGACGCGCCGCGCGAACGCGTCTGGCAGGCATGGAGCAGCGCGGAGCAGATCGCGCGCTGGTGGGGGCCGAAGGGATGCACGCTGGACTTGCGCCGCTTCGAGTTCCGTCCGGGCGGCTTCTTCCATTACGCGATGAACTTCGCGAATGCGCCCGCGATGTGGGGCCGCTTCAACTATCGCGAGATCGTGGAGCGCGAGCGCATCGTCTGGCTCAACTCGTTCGCGAATGAAAACTGCGGCATCGCGCGCGCGCCGTTCAGCGACGATTGCCCGCTTGAAATAGAAAACGCCGTGACCTTCAGCGATATCGACGGCAAGACGCGGGTGGCGCTGCGCGCGAAGCCGTTCGGCGCGATCGAGCAGGAACAGCGCTATTTCGACGCCTTGCGGCCTTCGCTCGAACAAGGTTATGGCGGCACGCTGGATCAACTCGCCGACTTCCTGCGCGGGTAAAAAAAGCGCGGCCCTGAAGGCCGCGCTTCACACTCAACGCAGGTTCGTGCGCGCGAGTTCGACGATCTCGTCGCCGCGCCCGCTCAGGATGGCTCGCAGCATATAGAGGCTGAAGCCCTTCGCCTGCGCCAGCTCGATGGTCGGCGGCATGGCGAGTTCATGCTTGGACGTGACCACATCGACGACCGCCGGGCCCTTGTGCGCGAACGCTTCACGCAACGCGTTCTCGAGTTGCTCCGACTCTTCCACGCGCACCGACCAGATGCCCGCGCCCTTCGCGATCTGCGCGAAGTCCGTCTTGCTCAGATCGACGTTCGTGTCGACCAGGCCCGCGGCCTTCAGTTCCATCGAGACGAAACCGAGCAGACTGTTGTTGAACACGACGACCTTGATCGGCAGATCGAGCTGCACGGCCGAAAGCAGATCGCCGAGCAGCATCGACAAGCCGCCATCGCCCGATAGCGACACCACCTGACGCTGCGGATGCGCGGCCTGCGCGCCGAGCGCTTGCGGCATCGCATTGGCCATCGAGCCGTGATTGAACGAGCCGTGCAACTGGCGCTTGCCGTTCATCGTCAGATAGCGCGCGGCCCAGAGTGTCGGCGTGCCGACGTCCGCGGTGAAGATCGCGTCCTCGGCGGCGATGTCATCGACGAGCTTCGCCAGATATTGCGGATGAATCGGACGTCCCGGCGCGGACGGCGTCGCGAGGTCGTCGAGCCCCTTGCGCGCGCTCGCATAGTGCTTGAGGGCATTGTCCAGGAAACGGCGATCGTCCTTGCGCTGCAGCTTCGGCAAGAGCGCGGCGACGGTCTCCTTGACCGTGCCGACGAGGCCCATCTCCAGCGGCGCGCGGCGCCCGAGTTGCGAGCCGCGCCAGTCGATCTGCACGATCTTCGCTTTCGGCGGATAGAACGGACGATACGGAAAATCGCAGCCGAGCAACAGCAGCGTGTCGCACGACATCATCGCGTGATAGCCCGAGCTGAAGCCGATGAGCCCGGTCATGCCGACATCGAACGGATTGTCGTACTCGATGTGCGGCTTGCCGCGCAGCGCATGCACGATGGGCGCGCCGAGCGTGTCGGCGAGCGCGACCACTTCGTCGTGCGCGCCCGCGACGCCGCTGCCGCACATGATCGTTACCGCTTCGCAACCGTTCAAGAGGCCCGCGAGCTTGTCGAGTTCGGCTTGCGCCGGCAGGATCGCGCTCGGCGCGCTCGCGGTCCAGCGCGCCGCGAGGTCCGGGCCTTCGCTCAGGGCAACATCGCCCGGCAGCACGATCACCGCCACGCCGCGCTGCTCGATCGCCGCGCGCATCGCGCGTTCTAGCACGCGCGGAAACTGCGACGCATTCATGACGAGCTCGACGAAGTGGCTGCATTCCTTGAACAATTCGGTCGGATGCGTTTCCTGAAAATAGCCGAGGCCGATTTCCGTCGACGGAATATGCGCGGCGATTGCAAGCACCGGCTGATGATTGCGATGGCAATCGAAAAGACCATTGATCAGATGCAGGTTGCCCGGCCCGCAACTGCCCGCGCATACGGCGAGCTGGCCTGTCGCCGCGGCGTCCGCGCCGGCCGCGAATGCGGCAGCTTCTTCGTGACGCGTGTGCATCCAGCGAATCGAGCCTACACGGTCGAGGCTGTATGCGAGTCCGTTCAGGCTGTCGCCCGTCACGCCCCAGATACGTTCCACGCCCGCTGCGGCAAGTGTCTGCGCCAGATAGTCGGCAACCGTGTGTTTGGCCATGATGGTTCCTGTAAAGGGATTCCTGTGAATGGCGGATGCTCGCGCGGCGTGCGGTGCGCGAGGCATGCTTGATGGTTCAATGCATGCAGAATTCAAAACGCAGGGGCAGTGTACGACGGAGAAGCGCGAATTGTCCCGAACGGTGCCGAAGCCCCGCGGCCGGGCGATTTGGCGCGTACGGACGACGCACCGGGAAGAATGTTGTATGCGAAATGCATGGCGCACTCGGAACAGCGTGTTCCGAGTGCGCGCGGTGGGTGAGGCTCGATCCCTGTGACGCTAGCGCTTAGGCACCCTTGCGCACGCTATCCGGCAGATCGCGACCGTGATACTTCTTGTAGATGGTGTTCAGATTGCCGTTCTTCTGATTCGTGTTGACCCAGTTGTTCACCCATTCCTTCAGGCGCGGCTGATCCTTGTTCATCGCGATGCCGAGGTCGAAGTTCTTCTGCTCGAACTTCATCTCGATGTTGCGTTGCGGCGCGCGATGCTGCATTTCCTGAAGGTTCGACGGCGTGCTCGAGAAGACATCGATCTGGCCCGTGACCATCGACGTGATGAGCGTCGCATCGTCTTCGTAGCGCTGAATCTGCGCGCCCTTCGCCTGCTGCGTCGTGAGCGTGTCGTTCACCGTTGCGCGCGTGAGGCCGATGGTCTTGCCGTCGAGGTCCGCATAGTCCTTCACCTTGATCGTCTTCAGGCCGCCGACGATGATCGTGATCACCGCATACGGCATGGAGAAATCGACCACTTTCGCGCGCTCGGGCGTGATCGACAGGTCGGCGATCACGAGGTCCGCGCGCTTGGCCTGCAGCGTCGGAATGCGCGCGGCGTTCGTGATCTGCACGAGTTCGAGCTTCACGCCAAGGTCTTTCGCGAGCGCGGCGGCCGTATCCACGTCGGAGCCGGCGGGCTTGAGGTTTTCATCGGCATAGCTGAAAAGCGGCGTGCCCATTGCGATCGCGACGCGCACGACGCCCGCTTTCTTGATGTCGTCGAGTTGATCGGCCATCGCGCTGTGCATCGCGCCTGCCATCATCAAGGTTGCGAGGGCTGCGCGTGCAATGATTGTCTTTGCTTTCAAGTCGAGTCTCCGTTGTTATCGATGTTGCGTTAATTGAATCAAAGTCCGTTATCCAGAAATGCCCGTAGCTCGGGCGTGCGCGGCGCATCGAGCATGCTGCCGTCGCCCACTTCCCACACCTTGCCCTGATGCATGTAGATGATGCGATCCGCCACGCGCTTCGCGAAGGCCATTTCGTGCGTCACGAGCAGCATGGTCATGCCGTCCGCCGCGAGGTCTTCCATCACGCGCAACACTTCGCCCGTGAGTTGCGGGTCGAGCGCGGACGTCACTTCGTCGAACAGCATCACTTTCGGCGACATGGCGAGCGAGCGAGCGATCGCCACGCGCTGCTGCTGTCCGCCCGACAATTGTTCGGGATAGGCATCGGCCTTCTGGCCGAGACCGACCTGCTCCAGCACGTTCATCGCGATGCGTTTTGCTTCATCGCGCGGCATCTTTTTCACATGCCGCAGCGCGAGCATGATGTTCTCTTCCACCGTCAGATGCGGAAAGAGGTTATAGCTCTGAAACACGATGCCCACTTCGCGGCGCAACAGATGCAGATCGACTTTGGGATCGTCGACGCGAATGCCGCACACTTCGATTTCGCCCTTGTCGATGGTTTCGAGCCGGTCGATGCAACGCAGCGCCGTGCTCTTGCCCGAGCCGCTCGCGCCGATCACGGCGATCATCTCGCCCTTGTTGACTTCGAAGGACACGCCCTTCAGAACGTGATTGGAGCCGAAGCTCTTGTGAATCTCGCCGACCTTAACGATTGCTGACATTGAGCTTGTTCTCCATCGATTGGCTCCAGCGCGAAAGCGGATAGCACAGGACGAAATAGAAAGCGCCGACCAGTCCGAAGATGAGGAACGGCTGGAATATCGAGTTGTTGATGATCTGGCCGGCGCGCGTCAGTTCGATGAAGCCGATCACCGAAGCGAGCGACGTCATCTTGATGAGCTGCACGAGAAAGCCGACCGTCGGCGGCAGCGCGAGCCGCATCGCCTGCGGGATGATCACGAGGCGCAAGGTCTGCCAGCGCGTGAGCGAGAGGCATTCCGACGCTTCCCACTGTGGCTTGGGCATCGCTTCGATACAGCCGCGCCAGATATCGCCGAGATAAGCGCTCGAATAGACCATCAGCGCAAGGCCCGCCGCGACGAGCGCGGGCACCTGATAGCCGTACACCGACAAGCCGAAGTACACGATGAACAGCAGGATCAGCAGCGGAATGCCCTGAATCGCCTCGATATACACGAGCGCGGCGCGCGCAAGCCATGCGCGCGGCGAGATGCGCGCGAGCATCACGCCGAAGCCGCCGATGCCGCCGAGCACGAACGCGAGCACGGAGAGGACCAGCGTCCAGCCGATCGATTGCACCAGATAGACGAAGTGCGAAGCCGTGAATCCGCCGCTCATGCCGCACCTCCGGGAATGACCGTATCGATGCGCTGCGAGTCGGGCGGCGTCTTGCCCGCGCGCTTCGCGGCAAGGCGGATCGCGCGGCGGCGCTTGAAAAGATGCTCGCCGACCTGCCACGCGACGAGCTTGATGATCAGCGACAACACCAGATACAGCGCCGCCACGACGATGTACGTTTCGAGCGAGCGGAACGTATCGGACTGCACGGTGTTGGCGACCGCGGTGAGTTCTTCCGCGGAGATCTGCGAGGCAATCGCGGATGCCTGCATCATCAGCAGGAACTGGCTCGTCAATGCGGGATAAACCTTTTCGATCGACGGCTGCAGCATCACATGCCAGCCGATGCGCCACTTCGACAGCCCCAGGCATTCGGCGGCTTCGATCTGGCCGCGTGGCACCGATTCCAGCCCGGCGCGAATGATCTCGGCCGCATAGGCGCCGATGTTGATCGTCATCGCGAGCGCGGCGGCGGCGAAGGTCGGCATGCGCAAGCCGATGCTGGCGAGACCGAAGTACAGCAGAAAGATCTGCACGAGGAACGGCGTGTTTCGCACCGTCTCGATGTAGATGATGCACAGACGCGTGAGCACCGGCACCTTTGCACGCTTGGCGAACGCGACCAGCATGCCGAGGATCAGGCCGAAGAACACGGCCACGCACGTCATCTTGAGCGTGAGCCATGCGCCTAGCAGGAACGTCGGCCAGTACGGCAGGAGCGGTGAGAAATCTAGAGAAAACATGGCGGCGAATGTCCCTGTGATGTTTCAATGCGGCCGGCGCTGGATGTATGACGACATACTACGAATGCCGTGATATTGCATGTTGCATGCATTAAACCGGATCGAACGGGCCCGTCACCGTGAACGCGCCGCCTTGCAGCACGGCCACCGGATCGGTCGGCGCGGGCGGCGGCGTCGCTTCGACCTTTTCGCGGAACGGCTCGGACGATTCGCGCGGCACGAAGCCCAGATGCGCGGCGCAGCGGTTGTCCCACCACGTATGCGCGTTCGCGGACATGCCGAAGACGATCGTGTGCCCCACGTCCGGCGTGAAGAGGCTGCGGCGCAACAGATCGTGGAAGTCGTCGTAGCTCATCCAACTCGCCATCATGCGGCGGTCCTTCGGCTCCGGAAACACCGAGCCGATGCGGATGCTCACCGTTTCGATGCCATAGCGGTCGAAATAGAGTTGCGCCGTGTCCTCGCCGAAGGACTTGGACAAGCCGTAAAAGCCATCGGGACGCTTGCGCGCGGTCGCGTCGATTCGTTCGTCCTGCCGATAGAAACCCGTGACGTGATTCGAGCTCGCGAACACGATGCGCTTCACGCCCTGACGGCGCGCCGCTTCGTAGAGGTTGAACACGCCCTTGATATTGGCTTCGAGAATCTCTTCGAAGGGGCGCTCCACCGACACGCCGCCGAGATGAACGATCGCATCGCAATGGCTGGCGAGCGCGTCGACGGCCTGGCGGTCGGCCAGATCGCACGGAACGACTTCTTCGTGAGGCGCCGCATCGCCCGGCAGCACACCGGGCAGATCGGAGATACGCACCTGCCGCGCGAATTCCGCGACACGATGCCGGATCGCCCGCCCGATGCCACCCGCGGCGCCCGTCAGCAGCAAACGGTCGAATTGCGCGGCGGCGTTCGTGGAGGGCGTGCCTTGTTGTTGTTCCATCGAGTTGTGTCTCCGTCGAAGCTGTCGGGCTAGGGATTAACCCTGCACGCAACTTCTTGTACGTTGTCATATCACTGCATGACGCATATCATCATTTGCCGAACGATTTGTCAATGTGTGTAAAACCCATTCCAACGAGAACGCCGTGACGCTATCGCCCGACTTTCATGCCGACACGCTGTCCACCTCTTCCGCCGCTGCCTCCGCCGACGCATCCGCCGCATCGCCCGGCACGCGACGCAGCCTCACCGCGCAACTGGTCGATGCACTACGTACGCAGATCGATTCGAAGGAAATGAAGCCCGGCAGCCGCCTCGCGACCGAAGCGGAGATGGTGCAGCGCTTCGGCGTGAGCCGCACGGTGGTGCGCGAGGCGCTCTCGCGCCTGCAGGCGGCGGGACTCGTGGAGACGCGCCATGGCATCGGCACGTTCGTCAGCGAAGCGGGCGCGTCGCCGCTCCTGCAGCTCGATCCCGCCGATGTCGCCGGCTCGATCGATGCGCTCGCGATTCTCGAACTGCGCATCAGTCTGGAGACCGAATGCGCGGGACTGGCCGCCATGCGTTGCGATGCGGCGCGCCTTGCGACGATGCGCTCAGCCCTCGCCGATTTCGCGCAAAGCGTCGGCAAGGCAAAGGATACGATCGCGCCGGATCTGCGCTTTCACATGGAGATCGCGCATGCGACGAACAATCGCTACTTCGTCGAGATCATGGAGCATCTCGGCACGCGCATGATTCCGCGCACGCGCCTCACCGCGACGCCCATTCCGCACGATCAGTACGCGGACTATCTGATGCGCGTGAACCGCGAACACGAGCAGATAGCGGACGCCATCGAACGCGGCGACGCCGATTCGGCACGCACCGCGATGCGTCTGCATCTGATCAATAGCCGGGAGAGATTGCGCAGGGCGCAGGCTTCGGCGGAGTGAAGGTGAATGACCGGCGCCAAGGACCGCGCGGTCCTTGGCGCCGTTGCAACGCGTCAGCGGGCCGCCATGTTCGGCTCGCCATCCTCGATGTCATGCGGATGCGCTATCGTCTCCAGCGCCGAATCATGATGCAGCAGCAACACCGCCGCGACGCCGACCATGCCCGCGCCGGCGAGGCACAAGAGACCCGCGCCGAAGCCGCCCGTGCTGTCCTTGATCCAGCCCATCGCATACGGACCGAAGAAGCCCGCGAGATTGCCGAGCGAGTTGATCGCGGCGATGCCCCCCGCCGCCGCCGCGCCCGAGAGGAACGACGCCGGCAGCGTCCAGATCACCGGCAGGCAGCCGAAGATGCCGAAGCCCGCGATCGACAGCGCCACCATCTTCAGGACCGGATTGTCGAGTCCCGCCGAAGCGGCGATGCCGCCCGCCGCCACCATCAGCGCAATCGCGACGTGCCAGCGGCGTTCCAGCTTGCGATCCGAATGACGTCCCCACAGCACCATGCTGATCACGCCGACCACATACGGCAGCGACGTGACGAAGCCGGTCTGCAGATTCGTCAGGCCGAACGCCTTCACGATCTGCGGCAGGAAGAAGCTCAGGCCATAGTTGGTCGCGTTCGCGCCGAAGTAGATCAACGCGATAGCCAGCACGCGCGGATTGAAGATCGCTTCCTTCACGCTGAACGAATGCACGGCCTCGCGATGCGCCCGCTCGTGCGCCTGCCGGTCGACGAGCCAGTCGCGCTCTTCCTTGGCGAGCCAGTGCGCATCGGAAGGCTTGTCGGTCAGATAGAAGTAGACGACGAAGGCAAGCAAGAGCGCGGGAATGGCTTCGATCAGATAGAGCCATTGCCAGCCCGCCATGCCGTTGATGCCGTCCATCTGCAGCAGCGCGCCGGAGATCGGCCCGCCGATCACGGTGGACAGCGGAATGGCCGCCATGAAGTAGCCGACGACGCGCCCGCGATACTTCGCCGGAAACCACAAGGTCAGCAGAAAGATGATGCCGGGAAAGAAGCCCGCTTCGGCGATGCCGAGCAGAATGCGCAGGCCATAGAAGACATACGCGTTCGACAGACCCGTCGCCTGCGCGATATGCGGAATGTAGGCCATCGCCGCCGCGAGAATGCCCCACGTGAACATGATGCGCGCGATCCAGCGGCGCGCGCCGAATCGTTCGAGCAGCAGATTCGACGGCACTTCGAAAAAGAAATACGCGATAAAGAAAATGCCGGCGCCGAAGCCGAACATGCTCGCGGTGAAACCGAGCGCCTTGTTCATCTGCAACGCCGCAAAGCCGACGTTGACACGGTCCAGATAGGCAATGAAATAACACAAGATCAGGAACGGCACGAGGCGAACCATCACGCGCTTCATGGTGCGGGCTTCAAGGTCCATCTATGTCTCCTCCGGATAGAAGAATCAGTCGATCGCTGGTGCTCGATGCACCTGCGGGAGACTACTCTTTAAGGAGGAACTACAGCATTGGTGTTTGACCTTGGTATCGGTTCCGAAGCGGGACGTAGGCCACATTTCGCTGCGCGCCAAGGCGGTGCGCCAACTGCCTCGCATCCCAAAGTATGCGAAAAAATTGCAGGACGGGGCGGCCTCGCGCCCCGCCATTCGCAATTTATGCGACCGGTAACACACCCGCGTAATCCGGCTCCGGTAAGCCTTGCACGCCGGGGTTCAAGGCAAACACATAGCCGTCGTCTTCAGTGGCATTCGTTGCCGGACGAATCGTCGTCACGAAGAGCGTCTTCAGGTCGCTGCCGCCGAATGCGCACATCGATGGCTTGCTCGCCGGCAAGGCGATTTCGCGATCCAGTTCACCTCGCGGCGTGAAGCGCAGCAGGCGGCCCGCATCGTTGGCGCAGGTCCAGTAGCAGCCATCCGCATCGACGGCCGCGCCATCGGGACGTCCCGCGTAGTCGTGAAGATCGGCGAACACGCGTCGCGCGCCCGGCGCGCCGGTGTCGGGGTCGAAGTCGAAAGCCCAGACGAGGCGGCGTTGCGGGTGCGAATCGGACAGATACATCGTCCGGCCATCGGGCGACCAGGCGAGACCGTTCTGCGTGATCAATCCCTCGACGACGGGTGCGGACAACGCGCCCTTCTCGTCGAACCGGAAGAGCGCGCCCGCGGTGCTTGCGAGCGACATGTCCTGCACCATCGTGCCGGCCCAGAAGCGCCCTTGCCGGTCGCAGCGGCCATCGTTGAAGCGCATGCCGGACGCGGGGAACACCGGCGCGGCGAGCTTGCGGGCGCGCCCTTCATGCGCATCGTGCGCATCGGCAAGCGTCACGCTGAAGATGCCGCTTTCCATGCCCGCGACGACATGCCCGGCCGCATCGAACGCGAAGCACGCGACCTGCTCCTCGAACGCCCATTCCGTGCGGCGGCCACTGCCGACGTCGAGCCGGACGATACGCCGCGCCGGAATATCGACCCAGTACAGCGCGTTGTCTTGACCGCGCCATACCGGACATTCGCCGACCGTCGCGCGGCCGCCCGCGTCGAGCCGCTCCACGCGCGCCGTCGCGCTCATCGCTTGCGCTCCATCGGTTCGCCGAGCACGAACGGGCCGCCCTGGAAACGCTGCGCGGGATCGTCGCGCTCGGCGCTCGGCGCCGCTGCCGGAAAGAGCCCGTTGAACTGCGCCGAACTGTCTTGCGGATTGAAGCCGATGAAGCCCGCCTTCGCGTTGTCCCACCACTTCACCGGATTGTCCGACGCGCCATAGACGACCGCGTGACCGACGCGGTTGGTGAACAGCGAGCAGCGCACGAGCTCGATGAAATCGCGGTAGCTCAGATACGTGACCAGCATGCGCGGATTCTTCGGTTCCTCGAACGACGAGCCGATGCGCAGGCACACCGTCTCGATGCCGAAGCGATCGAAGTAATAGCGCGACAGCGATTCGCCGAAGCACTTGGTCACGCCATAGAGGCTGTCCGGGCGCAGCGGCGAATCCGCGTCGAGCACCTCGGTGACGGGATGAAAGCCGATTGCATGGTTCGAGCTCGCGAACACGACGCGCTTTACGCCGTGACGGCGCGCCGCTTCATAGAGGTTGTACGTGCCGCGAATGTTCGCTTCGATCAGATCGTCGAACGGTGCGTCGATCGAGATGCCGCCGAGATGCACGATCGCATCGACGCCTTCGACCAGTTGCATCACCTTGTCGCGATCCGCGAGATCGACGGCGCTCACTTCTTCGTGAGCCGCCGCGTCGTCGAGCGGTGCGATATCGGAGAGCCGCACGACGTCGGCCCATTGCGCGAGCGCGCCGCGCAACTGGCGGCCCAGATTGCCGGCCGCGCCGGTCAGAAGCAGGCGCTTGAACGGTTTGCCGGCTGCGTTTGGCTGATTCATCGAGACTCCTGTCGAATACGTGGTGTTGCGTTGAAAGCAAAAAGAAAGAAAACGTTTTCGGGACTATAGCGATCCGCCGGGCGCACCGTCAATCGGCACCTGGCATGCAAAAAACCAGTACGGTTCGCATGCATAATGCAAGATGGGATGTCATCGTTTCCAGAATTTCTGCGACAATCCGTAAACACTGCGAAAACGTTACCCTCGGAATGAAAAAAATTTCCCCGACCATTCGCGACGTCGCCGCCGCAGCGGGCGTGTCGGTCGCGACCGTGTCCAAGTACATCAATGGCGCGCAGCGCTTCTCCGCGCCCGTCGAGGCCAAGCTGAAGGAAGCGATCGAATCGCTCGGCTATCGCTCGAACCCGCTCGCGCGCTCGATGATCACCGGCAAGACGCGCACCATCGGCATCACGATCCTCGACATCAGCAATCCGCACTTCACGCATGTCGTGAAGGGCGCGAACCGCATCGCGCTCAGGCACGACTACACGCTGCTGCTCGTCGATATCGACGAGAACCAGGCGCGCGAACGTCCGCTCATCGAAGCGCTCGCGCAGCGCGTGGACGGCCTGCTCGTCAGCTCGCGCCTCGCCGACGAAAACGCGCAATGGATGCTCGATCTCGACAAGCCCGTCGTGCTGTTGCGCAACGCCGAACTGCCGATTCCGAGCGTCGGCATCAACAGCCGTCTCGCGACTTACATGCTCGCGCGGCATTTGCTCGATCTCGGGCATCGCCGCATTGCGTACCTCGGTTTCGAGCATGCGCGCATCAACGATGAACGGATTCGAGGCGCACGCGACTGTCTCGCCGAAGCCGGGCTCGAACTCGATATCTACGAGGCGCATGCGCCCACTTCGCTCGCCGGCGAACAGGCCTGCTCGCGCGTGATGCTCGGCCCGAAGCGCCCGCAGGCGGTCATCTGCTACAACGACCTGATCGCGCTCGGCTTCATGAAGGAAGCCGCGTCGCTCGGCATTCGCGTGCCGCAGGACGTCTCGGTGACGGGCATCGACAACGTGCCTTACGGCGCGTACGCCGCGCCCGGCCTGACGACCGTCGACATCCAGAGCGAGAAGATGGGCGAACTGGCGATGCAGAAGCTCATCGACGCCCTCGCCGGTCATCCCGACCCCGGCAACTCCATGTTCGAGCCGCGGCTCATCGTGCGCGAATCGACTGCCGCGGCCGCATGACGCGCGCCGCGCCGCCTGCGTAGTGCGGATGCGGGCGGCGCGGCGCATGTCTCGACGCATGATGGGCGATTACGCCGAGAGCTTCGCCGGCTTCATCTTCGGCGTGAGCAGGTGCATGATCCCGAAGGCGATGAGATATGCCGATGCGCCGATCGCGAACAGCACCCAGTAGTGCCCCGTGCGTTGCAGCACCTGGCCGATCACTTCCGAGAACAGCACGCCGCCGATCGAGCCGGCCATGCCGCCGATGCCGACCACCGCGCCCACCGCACGGCGCGGGAACAGGTCCGATGCCGTCGTGAAGAGGTTCGCCGACCAGCCCTGATGCGCGGCCGCCGCGAGACCGACGATCGCCACCGCGACCCACAGGTTCTCGGCTTGCGAGACGAAGGCGATCGGCAGCACGGCGCAGGCGCAGATCAGCATCGCGGTCTTGCGCGCCGCATTCACGGTCCAGCCCGCACGCAGCAGCGCCGACGAAATCCAGCCGCCGCCGATACTGCCGATGGTGGTGATCGCGTAGATCACGACCAGCGGCAGACCGATGTGCTGCATGTCCATGCCGCGCGACTCGTTGAGCCACTTCGGCAGCCAGAAGAGATAGAACCACCACACCGGGTCCGTCAGGAACTTGCCGACGATGAACGCCCACGTCTCGCGCTTCTTGATAAGTTCCTTGAAGCCCGGCGCGCGCGCCTTTACGTTGACGGCATCGGCGGCATTGGTTTCGTCGCCTTCGTCGGCGATTTCGTCGTCATGCGCGCGGCCGTCCGGCTGGCGATACATCACGAACCACACCACGAGCCACACGAGCCCGATCGCGCCGACCATCACGAACGCCGCGCGCCAGCCAAAGGCCACCGCGAGCGCCGGAATGAGCGCGGGCGCAAACACCGCGCCGATGTTCGCGCCGGAGTTGAAGATGCCGGTCGCGAGCGCGCGTTCGCGGCGCGGGAACCATTCGGCGGTGGTCTTGATGGCCGCCGGGAAGTTGCCGCCCTCGCCGATGCCGAGCAGCGCGCGAACCATCGCGAAGCCCATCACGGAGCCGACAGCCGCATGCAGCATCGCGGCGATGCTCCAGATGAACATCGCGAGCGCGTAGGAAATCCGCGTGCCGAGCCAGTCGACGATGCGTCCGAAGCACAACAGGCCGATCGCATAGAACGCCGAAAACGCGATCACGATGCGGCCGTACTGAACCTGCGTCCAGCCGATGTCGTGCTGCAGCATCGGCGCGAGCAGACCGAGAATCTGCCGGTCCATGTAGTTGATGACCGTGGCGAAAAAGAGCAGCGCGCACACGGTCCAGCGGTAACGGCTGGCGGTTCGCGCGACGCCGGCAACGACAGTGTTCATTAAAGTCTCCGGACGCGGCGGCGCTCGTCGTGCCGCGTTCTTTGTTGCGTGGAACGGCGACGAGCGCCGTGGACGGTGGGCTTCGCGCGGACGATGACGCCGCGCTGGCCGGTCTGTCTTGGAAAACGTTTTTTCGAAGAATAGTGCGTTTGCTGCCGACTGGCTATCCTAGTGTTTGCCCTAATTCTGCGCGCACGGCCGCCAGATAGCGCCCGTAGCGGCAATTCCGCACGGGCGTTTTCGAGATGTTTTGAGTTAATCGTTTTTCTCTCCGCGCGGGCGGCTTCGAACCGAACGGGCGCGCCTGTATGATCACAACCCGCCGGACGACAACAACGAACAACAAGCCCGCCTCCCATGCCTGATCGCCTCAAAGGCTTCATCTATCTGCTCGTCACCGCCACCGGCTGGGCGCTGAACTGGCCCGCCATGAAAGTGCTGCTGCGCGAGTGGCCGCCGCTCTTCTCGCGAGGCGTCGCGGGCATCGCGGCCGCCGTGCTGCTCGGACTGATAGCGAAACTTGCCGGCGAAAACCCGCGCGTGCCCGCCGCGCTCGTGCCGCGGCTCGTGCTGGCATCGGCGATCAACGTCTTCGCGTGGATGGGCTTCTCCACGCTCTCGATGAAATGGCTTTCGGTCGGCGAAGGCGCGCTGCTCGTCTACACGATGCCCATCTGGGCCATGCTGCTGGCGTGGCCCATCGCGAAGCGCAAGCCTTCGATTGCGGGCTTTTGCGCGCTCGCGCTCGGTCTCGCGGGCGTCGTCGTGCTGCTTTCCGCGCACGGGCTCTCCTTCGATGGCGGCAAGCTCGCAGGCGTCGCGTTCGCGCTCTCGGCGGCGGTGTTGTTCGCGCTCGGCACGGTGATCTCGCGCGCGCCGCTGCCTATCGCGCCGATCTCGCTGGTCGCGTGGCAGGTCGGCATCGGCTGCGTGCCGATGACCGTGCTCGGCCTTCTGATCGAGCATCCGGTGATGTCGGCGCTCCGGCTCGACGGCTGGGCCGTGCTCGTCTACATGAGCCTGGTGCCGATGGCCGTGTGCTACCTCGCGTGGTTCGCGACGCTGCGCCACCTGAGCGCCGATGTCGCCTCCATCGGCATGCTGCTCGTGCCGATCATGGGCATCGTCGCGGCAGCGCTCGCGCTCGGCGAGCCGCTCGGCGCACGCGAAGCGATCGCGATGGCGCTGACGCTTTCGGGCGTCGCGCTGGCGATGAGGCAACGCCGATAACATCGAGAAGAGAAAAAATTAAAGGGCGACACAATTTCTGCCGATAAGAGCCGAGACAACTACTCTTATCGTTCAGTCATTCCCCATGCCTCGTAATACTCTGGCCCGCATGAACGTCGGGACCAAATTCGCCGTGCTCGCGTGCGCGCTCACGGCCGTCGTCGTCGCCTTTTTCACCATCGCCGTTACGCGCAGCGCGGGCGAGCAAGTCGACGCGCATGCACTCGCGCGCGTCGAAAGCGAGAATCGCTCGATCGCGACGATGATCGGCCTGTTCGACAAGGCGGTCAGCGCCGAAGTCACGCGCTTCACGACGATCTTCGCGCATCGCCTGCCCTCGACCTTCACGCTCGACGAGACGCGCACCGTCGACGTCGGCGGCGTGGCGGCGCCGATCTTCCTCGCCGGCGACAAGCCGCTGAACAACGACTTCGCGATTCCCGATGCGTTTCTCGAAGAGAGCGGCGCGATCGCGACGATCTTCGCCCGCACCGGCGACGACTTCGTGCGCGTGACGACTTCGCTCAAGAAGCAGGACGGCACGCGCGCCATCGGCACGCTGCTCGATCGCAAAGGCCCTGCCTATGCGCCGATGATGGCCGGCAAGTCGTATATCGGCATCGCGGCGCTCTTCGGCAAGCAGTACATCACCGAATACCGCCCCGTCACGGATGCATCGGGCCGCGTGATCGGCGCGCTTTTCGTGGGCGTGGACGTGGGTTCCGAACTCGCCGCGCTGCAAGACGGCATCGCGAAGCTCGTGATCGGCGCGAGCGGCTATCACTTCGTGGTCGATGCATCGAACGGCGCGAATCGCGGCAAGCTGCTGGTGCATCCGGGTTCGAAAGGCGAGCTCGCCGACGAACGCGTCGCGCCCTTCAAACAGATGCTCGATTCGCATGAAGGCAATCTTGCGTTCGACGGCGCCGATATCGCGGGCGCCGATGCGCGCGTGCACGGCGGCATGAAGGAAATCGTCTATATGTCGGTGCCGCAGTGGCAATGGATGATCGGCGGCATCGCGTATCGCGACGAACTGCTCGCGGACGTCCACGCGAGCCGCAACCGCTTCCTGATGCTCGGGCTCGCGGTCGTGGCGCTGCTCGTCGGCGTGCTGCTGTATGCGGTGACGAAGCTCGTCGGCCGTCCGATCGATGACATCACGCGCGCTTCCGAACGCATCGCCGCGGGCGATCTCACCGTGCGCATCGACAGCGCGCGCGAAGACGATATCGGCCGCCTGATGCGTGCGATCGACGGCATCGCGCGCGGGCTCGCGCAGATCGTCGCGCAAGTGCGCAGCGCCTCGGCCGACATGAATGAAGGCACCGCGCGCATCGCGTCTGGCAGCAGCGATATCGCGACGCGCATCGCCACGCAGGCGGCGAGCGTCGAGGAAACCGCCGCGAGCATGGAGGAAATCACTTCCACCGTGCAGCAAAACGCGGCGAATACGGCGCAGGCGGGCACGCTCGTCGCGTCGGCATCGACCGCGGCGCGCGCGGGCGGCGAGGCCGTGGAACGCGTGGTCGAAACGATGGGCGAGATCGATAAATCGGCGCGGCGTATTGCCGACATCACCGCGACCATCGAAGGCATCGCGTTCCAGACCAACATTCTCGCGTTGAACGCGGCGGTGGAAGCGGCGCGCGCCGGCGAGCACGGCAAGGGCTTCGCCGTGGTCGCATCGGAAGTGCGCGCGCTCGCGCAACGCAGCGCGGCGGCCGTCAAGGAAATCGAGGCATTGATCGCGGAATCGGCCTCGAAAGTCTCGCACGGCTACAAGATCGCCGAGCAAGCGAGCGGCACGATGAACGGCATCGTCGAGCGCGTCTCGCGCGTGAATGCGATCGTCGATGAAATTGGCGTCGCGTCGCGCGAACAGGCGAGCGGCATCGAGCAGGTGAACAGCGCGGTCATGCTGATCGGCGAGGCGACGCAACAGAACGCGGCGCTCGTCGGTGAAGCGGAACACGCCACGGCCGAGTTGCGCGATCAGGCCGAGCGTCTCGCGCGCGCCGTCAGCATCTTCCGCGTATGACGCATCGATCGCGCTTTCAGACTTCGATGAAGATGCGCCCGCCCTCCACTTTCGCCGGATAAGTCCGCAACTTTTCGCAGACGGGCGCGCATAGCGGGCGGCCGTCGCGAATATCGAAGCGTCCGTTGTGCTTCGGGCATTCGATCACGTAGTCCATCACGAAGCCTTCGCTCAAGTGAACGTGCTCGTGCGTGCACAGGCCGTCGCTTGCATACACGGCATCGTTCATCCGGTAGATCGCAAACGTGCGGCCATCGTGATCGAAGCGCATCACGTCCTCGTCTTCGATATCGTTCAATGCGGCGGCGTCGATCCATTGCGTCATGGCATTCCTTTCAGGCTTGCGTCGCGGCGGGCATGGGCCGCTCGACGTGATACGACGGATCGCGCGTCTGCCGCACGAGCGCCGGAACGATCTCCGCATACGCCGCGAACGTGCTCGCATAGGGCGGCGGCATGTCGTCTTTCACCGCTTCATGCAGACGGGGTAGCGCGTGATAAGGCACCATCGGAAACATGTGATGCTCGACGTGATAGTTCATGTTCAGATAGAGAAACCTGAACACGGGATTCATCATCACAGTGCGGCAATTCTTGCGGTGATCGAGCACGTTCTCGGGCATGCCCGCATGCTGCGTGAGGCCAAAGAATAGATAGAGCCATGCGCCGTACAAGCTCGGCAAGCCGATATAAAGCAGCGGCAAGACCGAACGAAATACGATGCAGGCGGCGATTACGACTGCATAGATCGCAAGCCACACGCGCGCTTCCAGGATCACTTTCGGCCATTCCGACTCGGGCACATAAGTCTTTTCCTCTTCACCGATATGACCGAACGCCGATGAAACGATCTTCGGCGCTTCACCTGCCGCATGCTTGAGCGCAAAGACGTTCAGCGCGATGCTCAGCCAGTCCGTGGGCAGCGGCACGGCGATTTCCCTGTCACGCCCGACCACGAGCGTGTCCGTATGATGGCGCGCGTGACTCCAGCGCCAGATGGTCGGGCGGCGAAACACCTGAAACGACGCGACCTGATACAGCGCCTTGTTCATCCACGATGTTTTGAACGCCGTACCGTGCCCGCTCTCGTGCCAGCGTGAATCGGCGGGGCCGCAATACAGCGTGCCGTAGAGCAGAAATGCGGGCACCGCCCAGAGCGATTGCGCCCGCCATGCGAACAACGCAAGCACGCCCGCCGCAACGATTGCCGCGTACCAGAGCAGCGTGTCGCGTATGGCGCGTGCGTCGCTGCGTTGCATCAGGCTCTTCATGACGGGACGCGGTACCGCGCACTTGTACCACTGCGCGTTCACGAGACCAGCCGCTTTCGCGCGTTCTCCCGCGCCGCCAATCAGCCCGTAATCGCGATGCCTATCGCTCGCGCCGACGCCTTCGCCTTGCCCGGATTCCATCATTGCACCTCATTCGATGATGGGAATACATCATTGCCTGTCGATGGAACGATGATAGGAGCAAGCGCTTCGATGAGGCAACGATCGCCCGCATTTGCTATCTTTAAGCATCATCGCGCGCTTTGAAAAACCATCATTTACATCAAACATGAGCAAGCGTCCCACACTTCAGTCCGTGGCCGAGGCCGCGGGCGTCAGTCCCGCAACGGTGGACCGCGTGTTCAACGGGCGCATCAGCGTGCGTGAAGGCACCGCGCTGCGGGTGATCGAAGCGGCGGAACGCATCGGCTATCACGGCGCGGCATTGATGCGGGAGCGCCTGCGCGCGCAACGCGGCGAGCGCCACGAGCGGTATGCCCTGGGCTTTTGTTTGCAAAAGCGCGCCGATCCGTTCTATCAGACCTTCGCGCGCATTCTCACGGACGCGGCCGCGCGTCACGAACCCGAGCATTGCACCGCCGTCATCGAGTACATGGACGAACTCGATCCGGCGTCCATCGCGCGCACGCTGCTCACGCTCGGCGAAGAAGCCGACGCGCTCGGCGTGGTCGCGGTCGATCATCCGCATGTGACGGCCGCGATCGAAACGCTTCATGTCCAGGGCAAACCGACGGTTACGCTGCTGTCGGACCTCAGCGCGCCGTTGCGAGCGGGCTATATCGGCGTGGACCCGCGCAAGAGCGGACGCACGGCGGCGTGGGCCGTGAGCCGTCTCACGCATCGCGACGAGGGCACGGTCGGCGTGTTCGTCGGCACGCCCCGCTATCTCGGCCAGGAAAGCTGCGAGATCAGCTTTCGATCGTATCTGCGCGAGCATGCGCCCAGACTTCGTGTGCTCGACACGCAAATCAACCTCGAGGACAAACAGCTCGCCTATGAAGCGACCCTCGC
The DNA here is from genome assembly GCF_021353155.1 of Caballeronia sp. PC1. NCBI lineage: Bacteria > Pseudomonadati > Pseudomonadota > Betaproteobacteria > Burkholderiales > Burkholderiaceae > Caballeronia > Caballeronia sp. PC1. Next base: position 1,429,190 of record NZ_JAJUBH010000003.1, on the reverse strand, counting down.
GATGCTCGCGCGGCATGCCGATCTCGCCGGGCTCTATATTCCCGGCGGCGGCGTGGGCGGCGTCATTCGCGCGTTGCGCGAGGAAGCCGCGGGACGGCGCATCGTCACCGTCTGCAGCGATCTCATGCCCGACCGGTACGAGGCGCTCGTCGAAGGCGTCATCGATCTGGTGATCGACACGCCGCTTCAGCGCATCGCCGAAACGGCCATTCAGGCGATGCTGCGCGCCCTGCAAGCGCTGCCGGGCGAAAGCGCGCAGGCGAGCCAGTATCCGCTGCCGGCGCAACTCTATACGCCGGAGAACGTGTGAGCGCCGCAAAAGCTCACGCTCGTCTAATTCTTCGGGCCTAGTCTCCTTATCGAGTTCCACGCTCGTTCAAAGGAGAACCATCATGAAGAAGCTCATTGCCAGCCTGCTTGCTGCCGCCGTCATGTTGCCGATGCTGTCCTACGCGCAGTCTGACCCGAACCGTGCTTCACAACCCTCCGGAAACCGCGCGTACGACCACGTGTACGATCGCGACTACGGCGCAAGCGGCGAAGGTTCGGTGCAAAGCGGCTGGACGACACAGCCTTCTCCCCAGGCGCTGGGGCAATCGCTGTACAAGCACCATTGAACAAGCGTTCATTGGGTGTGGCACCCTGTGTCATCAGCGCGTTTTTTTGAGGCGCTAAGATAGAGGCGCTGGGAACCCCCGCCGCGAAATCGGCTCTTAGCGGTTGATCCACCGTCGACATGCAAGTCAGGCCGGACGACCGGGACCGGCCTTATGACTGGCATGCTCCAACAATAAGCGGGCGATCGAGCCTGCACATCCATCAGACCAATTGCATGACGGCTCTTCGCGGTCAATGTGCGAAGAGAGACAGACCCAATCATCCGACCGGAGCGTCATCCATGCCGTTTGAGAGTGACTCCTTGAGAGACACGAGCCCGCTGCTCAGCATCGTCGTGGCGGCGTACAACATCGAGGGATACATCGAGGAAGCGCTCGAATCCCTGCTTTCGCAGCCGCATATCGACGCGATCAAGATCATCGTGGTCGATGACGGCTCGCGCGACCAGACCTATGCCGCCGCGCGCGCGATCGTCGAACGCGACCGGGGCGTGCATATCGAGTTGCTGCGCCAGGAAAACGCGGGCCTGAGCGCCGCGCGCAATACGGGTCTTGCCGCCGTGCGCACGCCTTATGTCGGGTTTCTCGACGGCGACGACATCTATCTGAACGGCTTCACCGAAGCAGTCGTGCCCGTGCTCGCCGAGGGCAAGTGGGATCTGGTCGAATACAACGTCAGGATCATCGACGACGACGGGCGCGAGCTCGAAGAAATCGCGCTCGTCGAGCAGGGCGAACGCGGCGGGCATCCCATGAATCGCGCAACGCTGCAGCAATTCGCCGACAAGTTCCATACCTTCGCGTGGGCGCGCGTGTATCGCACCAGCCTCTTCGATGCCGCTTCGTTCCCCGTGGGACGGCATTACGAAGACGCGGCCGTGGTGCCCTCGATCTACCTTCGCGCGAGCAGTATCTATCGCATTCCAACGCCATTGATCGGTTATCGCAGGCGCTTTGGCAGCATCACGCAGACGGCGTCGCTGCGCGACGTGCGCGATCTGCGCGCAAACGGCCAGGAAGCGCTCGCGCGCTGCGAAGGCAACGAGATGGACGAGTTCTGGCTCACCGTCTTCGACAAGACGTTCCGACGGGCATGCCACGTCTGTGCGCGCGTGGATCGGGCGTCCTTCAAACAGGCATCCGAGACGCTCGAAGGGATGGCCCTCGATCATCGGCAGACGCGCGAGAAACTCGCCGGGCGCGGCGGGCGCGAAGTCGTCGCACTCGCGCCGTTCGATCTGAACGTGCGCGCGGACCGCTCGATCCACTTCCTCAAAGGCCTCGTCAAGAAGATGTTGCGGCGCAGTCTCGATCATCATCAGCGCGAGCGGCGCACAAGCGCGTCGAATCAGTTGAGCGGCTGAGCAAGCGCGCTTTTCAGGCCTCTTCGATGGCCCGCAAGCTCATCCGCTTGTAGGCGTCGACGAGGAGCGCGCCCTCGCCTCGCTTATGCGCGACGGCGAGGCGCATCGTTTCCTCCCCCATCTGCCAGATCAGGAACGCGAGCGCATTGACGCGCTTGCTGTCCGCGCCCGGCGTCACGCGCCGGATCGCCGCCGCGAGCAGCGCGCCGCACGCCTTGCTCTCCGCAATCTCGATGCTCGTCAGTTCCTTGTCCGACCGCAGCGCCGAAGAAATGTCGCGCATCACGGGCTTGTCCAGCACGATCTCGTAGTACTGGTCGACGAGCGACGCGAAGGCGTCGAGCAATTGCGCCCTGTTCTGCACGGCTTCGAGCGCTTCGCGCACGCAACGGCGGCTCTCGGCCGCGTATAGCCCGGCGAGTGTCCGCACGATCGCGCGCTTGTCGGGGAAATACTGATAGAGCGAGCCGATCGATATCTCCGCGAGTTCGGCGATCTCGCTCATCCTGACGTGCTCGCTGCCCTTCTCCGCAATCAATTGCTGCGCAACCTCCAGGATGCGATCGAGACGTTCGCGGCTGCGCTGCTGCGCGGGCTGCCTGCGCACCGCGCTCTTTTCTCCCTTCCCGGACGGCGGCTTCTCTTGCATATCGATTCCTTTGTGCCCTGAAAGCACGCTCAAAAAAACTTGACAGTCAAATGTGAGTATCTATCATGTTTAAAACGTGAGCAACTCTCACGTTTTAAACTTCGGAGACGGTCATGACTCGATTGGATTTCGACAAGGCGCCCATTCTCGTTCTGGGGGCAAATGGCAAGACGGGGCGGCGCGTGGCCAAGCGGCTCGATGCAGCAGGATTTAGCGTGCGTGCGTGTGCGCGCTCGACGCAACCGCGCTTCGACTGGAACGATCGCTCGACATGGGAGACGGTACTCGCGGGGGTGCAGCGCGTCTATGTCACCTATCAGCCCGATCTCGCGATTCCCGGCGCGCTCGATACGGTCAGCGCATTTTTCGACACGGCGCTTGCAAACGGCACGGAGCGAATCGTGCTGCTCTCGGGACGCGGTGAAGAAGAGGCGCAAGCCGCCGAAAACGCATTGCAGCGCTCGGGCGCGACGTGGACCATCCTGCGTTGCAGTTGGTTCATGCAGAACTTCAGCGAAAGCTTCCTGCTCGACCCCATTCGCGAAGGCACGCTTGCCTTGCCCGTCGGCGATATTGCAGAGCCGTTCATCGACGCCGAAGATATAGCCGATGCAGCCGTCGCGGCGCTCACGCAACCGGGTCATGAAAACAGGCTGTACGAGCTCACCGGCCCTCGCGCGATCTCGTTCGCCGAAGCGCTCGCGTGCATCGCGCACGCATCGCGGCGCGATCTGCATCTTGCACCCGTGCCCGCCGATGCGTTTCGCGTGGGTCTGATCGAAGCGGGCGTGTCGAAGCCGGAAACCGATCTGATTCTTTACCTGTTCACGACCGTACTCGACGGCCGCAACGAAAAGCCCGCCGATGGCGTGCGTCTCGCCCTGCATCGCGAAGCGCGCTCGTTCGAAGACTATGCGCGGCGAACCGCGCAAAGCGGCGTCTGGAACGCTTGATGCAGGCGAGCGCCGCCAACGTTTCGCGGTAGACTCTGGGAATGGAACAATGTCCCTACTGTGATCGAATCCGTGACGAATGGGATTGTCACGGTCAGGAATGCCGCACCCACATCGCCCGCGCGCTGCGCAGACAGCGCATGGGACTGCCGATGGTGCCGAAGGTCATTCGCAATGAGATTCCGCCGGGCGCATCGACCGGCGAAGTGATCGCCCAGCTATCGCGTCAGCGATTGCGCGCGCGCCGCGCTAACGAAGAACGCCGCGCGCGCAAGGCCGAAGACGAGCTCGATCTATAACTTCCGCACGCCGCATCAGACGCGCGCGGGCGGATCGGCATTCGATTCCTCGCGCCATGCGCGCCGCGATTCGCGCATCTTCGCGAGCGCCATGCGCGTCACCTTCAACCAGCCATAAGGCCGCGGGTCGGCGACCATGCTGAGCGAACGCGCATAGTCGAGCGTGAGGCCAGGCGTCCATGCCATCGTCACGGCGCGCTTGCGCACTTGCGCGGCGACCCATAATTCCGGCGTCGCGATCATTCGAAAGAGCGCGCCCCAGCCCGCGCGTGCGCCATACAAGCGCCCCGCCGCGCCTTCGAGCGCCGCATCGAGCGCGCGCGACACGCTGCTCGAACAATTGCGGTGCGTGAGGTTATACGTCGTGTCCTCGCGATAGCTGCGCCAGAAGCTATCCAGGCGAACGGGATCGTAATTGCGGATGCGCACGCGCGTCGTCGACGGGCACCACGCCTTCGACTCGATCGCATAGCTCGGTTGAAACATGCCGGGCACGTCGTTCTCGCGCGTGGCGCGCAAGAGGCGCGCGAAGTCGTCCGGTGAGCGGTCGATCTCGACGGCCGGATAAAGACTCAAGTAAATGCCTTCCGGCGATTCGAGCGCGGCGTGTCCCGTCGAGATCACGCCATTGCGATCGACGGCCGCGATATAGCGATCGACGATCGGATGCCATTGCGTCTCCGCCTTCGACGATCCCACCGGCGTCCATACGTGCACGGTCAGCGCGGGTTCATCGTCGGCGGGCGGGCCGTCCCATTCGCGCGTGCGCGGTTCCAGATGCGCGCCTGTTTCGCTCGCGGCTTCCGCGCTCCTGTCGCCCCATACGGCCGGATTGCTCGTCAGCTTGCGCACGCGCGTCGCGATCAGCATCAGGTTCCATCCGGCGAAGATGAAGAATGCGCCGATGCAATAAGGCACCGTGCCTTTGTAGTGCGTCGGATACGGCTGGATCATGAAGATGCCGATGAGCATTTCGAAGATCGCAAAGCCGAGCGCCACGCGATAGCGCCGGTATCGCACGACGAGCGCCGAGGTCGCCTGCAAGAGACCATCGAACAGAAACGCGAGGCCGATCAGTATCGAAAGAACGAAGTGACCGTGATGATTCCCTTCGAAGATCAGCGCCGCCGTGAGCACGAACGCGATGCCTTTCGCGTAGCGCAGCCTGCGCTGTCCGCCAACGCCGGCCCACGCGACGGCAAGCGTGAGCGCGCCCTCGATCAGCAGCAGCCAGCCGACGAAGGCGATTGGAAAGCCGAGCGCACCGTCGAGCGCATCCGCAAACACGCCGATGCCGACGACCAGAAGCAGGCAGCCCGCCACCATGAGGCTGCGCCAGCGACTGCGCAAGTAGTCCACGCCCAGCAGGATCATCATCAGCTTGACCATCGTGCTTCCTTTTCGCGAAAGGACGATACATGGTAGTGCAGCGGCGCATCGAGATTTTCGTACGATCATCGCATGAACTCGCTATGACATACTTGCCCTGCCCCTCACGCGACGGAGACACCATGTTCGATCAATGCCAGTGGATCAACGAGCCCGCGCAATGGCGCGTCGAACATGACACGCTCTTCGTCGCCACCGACGCGAACACGGACTTCTGGCGCAAGACGCACTACGGCTTCGTGCGCGACAGCGGACACGTCTTCGCGGCGAGCGTGAATGGCGATTTCACCGCCGAAGTGACGGTCGATGGCGATTTCTCCGCGCTCTACGATCAGGCCGGCCTGATGGTGCGTGAAAGCGAGGCACGCTGGGTCAAGGCCGGCGCCGAATACAACGACGGCGCGCTGACCTTCAGCACCGTCCTGACAAACGAGCTCTCCGACTGGTCGCTCGGATCGCGCGCCGGCGCGAACCGCTTTCGTGTGCGCATGACGATCGCGGAGGGCTTGCTGAAAGTGCAATGCAGCGCCGATGAACACACCTGGACGCTCATGCGCCTCGCGCCATTCGCCGCAAGCCGCGACGACGCGCGCTGGCTCGTCGGCCCGATGTGCTGCACGCCCGAGCGCGGCGGCCTCGACGTGCGCTTCTCGGACTTCAGGATGGGGCCGCCCATCGTCGGGGACTTGCACGATATCTCGATGTAAGGCGGCGCGTCCGGGTCGATCTGGCGCACTTTTATTCGGCTTCCTAACCAATACTTGCAGCAGACGGATATGGGAAAGCGAGGGGTGGATCAGGCGCATCCTTCCCCGCAAGTAATCACGCTTCGAACGCGATTCCGCGCGCGCGCAACTGCCGCATCCCGCTCTCCAGATGCGCCCGCGCGCTTTCGGCATCGCCCGCGCGCATCTGTTCATAGGTCCGCTGCGCGATTTCGTGCGGCACCGGCTTGAGCGGCCGGTTCGCGCTCATTGCGCGCAATTGCACTTCCGCCGCGCGCTCCAGATAGTAGAGATCGTCCCATGCTTCGGCGATGCTCCCGCCCGCGACCATCACGCCGTGATTCTTGAGGAAGAGGATATCGGCATCGCCCATCGCGCTGGCGATGCGGTCGCCTTCGGCGTCGTCGAGCGCGAGGCCGTTGTACTGCTCGTCCACCGCGGTGCGGCCATAAAACTTCAATGCGGTCTGCCCGAGCCACAAGAGCGGCGGACCTTCGAAGAGGCATAGCGCGGTCGCGTTCGGCATATGCGTGTGAAAAGCCGCTTTTACGCGAGGCATCAGCTTGTGCAGGCGCGCGTGAATATAGAACGCGGTCGCTTCGGGCTTGCCTTCGCCCTCGATGACATTGCCGTCGAAATCGCAGATCAAAAGACGCGACGCCGTAATCTCGCTGAACGCATAACCATAGGGATTCACGAGAAAGAGATCGTCATGGCCCGGCACTACGGCCGAGAAATGATTGCAGACGCCCTCCTCGTAACCGTAAAGCGACGCGAGCCGAAAACAGGCCGTAAGTTCGCGGCGCGCTTGCGCGATCTCCGGCGCGTCGAGCCGCACGGGTTCGGATGTCATGCGTTGCCGGGCGCTGGAAAGCGTATGTGCCATGTTAGGATGCCTTTTGTCGTTTGGCTGACCGATTTGTCGAGGATAATCGATCGGCCAGGCGAAGTAAGTCCGATCAAAAAACATTCCGCGCGGTCGGGCATTCGAGCTCGCGAGTATGACGTGCTTATGTCTCGTCTCTTAGCAAAAACGCTTATTTGAACTCGGCGTTCTGGCATGGTAAAACTCTATGCCGCTCGACAATTCGAAGCGCAACTTCAACGAAATTCGGCTCAAAGGGTTTGGAAAAAATGGCAACAGGTACGGTCAAGTGGTTCAACGATGCAAAGGGTTTTGGTTTCATCACGCCGGACGACGGCGGTGAAGACCTGTTTGCACATTTCTCCGAAATCCAGTCCAAGGGTTTTAAGTCGCTCCAGGAGAACCAGAAGGTGAGCTTCGAAGTCAAGCAAGGCCCGAAGGGCAAGCAAGCTTCGACGATCCAGCCGCTGTAAGTCAGGCGCACTCGCCAATGGCACGAAACGGCCCGAATGGGCCGTTTTGCATTGCTGCGATAAAAAGGCAAAACGTGAATCCGTTTTTCCGATAGCTTTTTTGCCTCGGATCGGCGTTTTAAGTAATCGATACACTTCAGAGCTTATTCAATGCCGCTCTGTTTGCGCACGCAAATATTTCCTCTTATTCGTGTGAACCCGGCTAGCAATCGGAAAAAATGCCGCGCATTGGTCCGGCAGAAAACAAAAGCATTGCTCGTCTCGCTCTGGTTCCTCAGTTGCGATGCGCATGCGCAATCGTTTGCGGTCAACGCCAAAGCGGCGCGCTTCGTCACCGACGTCGTCATGAACGACTTTCACACGGCGCAGGCCGGTGGAGGCTATGTCTTTTCCTACGACAGCCACGAAACCGAAGCGTCCCTCTCGAACAAGCTCGGACGCTGGTTTTCCGGCACCGATCCGCAGGCGCTCGTCATGGAAGCCGCCGAGAAACAGGTGCTCTTCGGCTTTTACTGGGCGGCGAGCATGATGCCCGCCAGTTCGCCGTGCTTCCACGACATCGGCGATCCGGCTTGCGGCGAAGATCTGTCGAAGTGGATGGCGCGTGAAATCGACGACGACCCGCGCTTCATCCGTGCTTACGAGTCCGCGCGAAAACCCCTCGGCCTGCCGCCGCTCGAGCGCACCGCGCACTGAACGCCGCGCGCACGCGACGCTCGCGATGCACGCATCGGCGAAAACACGCCGCGCGCCCGGGCGCGACAGGCGCATCCTCCGCGCCAGTCTCGTGCGGCTCGCGCAAGAGCATGATCTTCGCCACGACGCTTGCGAGCAACGACAGCGCGCCAAGGGTTTCGAGCAAGGCCGGAAACATGAGGGTCTCCCAGAACGTCGATGTGCGCGTCATCGATGCGACAGCATCGGCCCGTAAGTCTTCACAAAAAAAGCGATCGTAATGCCGGCGCTGACGACCAACGTGCCCGCGCGTATCCACTGCGGCGGCGCGCGCCGGCCGATTTGCGCCCCGCCATAGCCACCCGCGATGGCCGCGACGAGCATCGCGATCGTTTCCGGCCAGCGCACCGCCTGCGCCGCCGCGAAGGTCAACACCGCGACCGAGTTGGCCGCGCTCACGAGCAGCGTGCGTGGCGCGTTCAGGCTTTTCAAGTCGCGCGCGTCGAGCAGGCCCCAGACGGCCATCATCATGATGCCCACCGCGCCGCCGAAGTAGCCGCCGTACACGCCGAGCGCGAACTGGATCGACAGGACGGCTCCCGCGCCGATACGCCAGCGCCGTCGCAGCGCCTCGCCCAGTTTGCGGCCGAATGCGAGGGTGAAACTCGCGCACAGCAGCAGCCACGGCAGCACGAAAGAGAATGTTTTCGACGACGTAGACAGCAAGAGCGCCGCGCCGACGAACCCGCCGACGAGCGTCGTAACGAGCATCTTGCGGATCGGCACGGAGCCGACCGGACCGAGCCCGTCGCGATACGCCCACGCGCTCACCACGCCGCCCGGAAACAGGGCGACGGTGCTCGAAGCGTTCGCCTGAACCGGTGGCAAGCCGGCGGCGATCATCGCGGGCAGGCTCACGAACGAGCCACCGCCCGCCAGCGCGTTCATCGCGCCCGCGAGAAATCCCGCGCCTGTGACCAGAATAAGGGGTTCCATGCGACAGATGCTAACGACGCGGCCTGCCGCTTACAATCTGGCATTTCCAATGCGAGGCTTCGGGAAAACCGAAAGAAGCGGCATGCGATTCGATCTCACCGACATGCGCCTCTTCCTGACCGTGGTCGAGCGCGGCAGCATCACGGCGGGCGCGCAGGCGATGCATCTCGCGCTGGCCTCCGCGAGCGAGCGCATTGCGGGGATGGAAGCCGCGCTCGGCGCGCCGCTCCTGGAGCGCAACCGGCGCGGCGTGCAGGCGACCGCAGCAGGCGACGCCTTCGTGCGCCACGCGCGCGCGATACTCGGCCAGGTCGAGCAGATGCGCGGCGAACTGCGCTCCTTCGCGACCGGCCTCAAAGGCCGCATCCGGCTGATGTCGAACACGGCCGCGCTCGCCGCCTTTCTGCCGCCGAGACTCACGCAATTTCTCGCGGCTTTTCCGGATCTTTCGATCGATCTCGACGAGCGCCCGAGCGTGGAGATCGTGCAGGCGATCGCCGAGGGCCGCGCCGATCTGGGCGTGGTGTCGGACACGGCGGACCTCGGACGGCTTCAGACGCATTTGCTCGCCCAGGATCAGCTCGTGGTCATCGCGAACCGCGCGCACCGGATCGCGGGGCAAAGCGCGGTCGCGTTCGCGGATATTCTGGGCGAGGCGTTCGTCGGGTTATCGGATGCCGCGCTCGAAATGCATCTGGCCGAGCGCGCGTCGCGGCTTGGCAGGCAGATCGGCTATCGCATCCGCATGCGCAGCATCGACAATCTCGGCATGCTCGTGGAGGCCGGCATCGGGCTCGTGATCTTGTCGGAAGCGTCGGCGCGCATGCTCGAACGGCCGGAGCTTGCGATCCTGCCGCTCTCCGAGCCGTGGGCGATGCGCCGTCTGCATCTGTGCGCACGCGATTTCGACGCGCTGACGCCGCACGCGCGCCTGCTTGCTCACGCGTTGACCGAAGGCGTGAGCGCCGCCTAAAACGGCCGTCCGACGATAAACGGATCGACCGCGCCGACCGACTTCAGATCGCGATTCGCGTAGGGCAGCCGGTGCAGTACGTAGCGCATGGCGTTCAGACGCGCGCGCTTCTTGCAATCGGAGCGCACGACGGTCCAGGGCGTGTCGGCGCTGTCGGTATGCGCGAACATCGCTTCCTTGGCTTCGGTATAGGCGTCCCACTTGTCGAGCGAGGCCAGATCGACCGGACTCAGCTTCCACTGCTTGAGCGGATGAATCTCGCGCTCCTTGAAGCGGCGCCGCTGTTCGGCGCGGCTCACCGAGAACCATAGCTTGATGACGTGCGTGCCGCTCGTCGACAGATGCCGTTCGAACGCGGGCACCTGCTGCATGAAATGGTCGTACTCGCCCGGGGTGCAGAAGCCCATCACGCGCTCCACACCGGCGCGGTTGTACCACGAGCGATCGAAGAGAACGATCTCGCCCGCGGTCGGCAGGTGTTCGACGTAGCGCTGGAAATACCACTGGCCGCGCTCGCGCTCGCTCGGCTTTTCGAGCGCGACCACGCGCGCGCCACGCGGATTCAGGTGCTCCATGAAGCGTTTGATGGCGCCGCCCTTGCCCGCCGCGTCGCGTCCTTCGAAAACAATCACGACACGCTGGCCGGTGTCTCTCACCCAAGCCTGCAACTTCAGCAACTCGACCTGAAGACGATATTTTTGTTTTTCATACGCGCGCCGCGACATCAGATGACGATACGGATAGCCGCCTTCGCGCCAGGACGGCGATAGCTCGTCGTCGGGGTCGAGCGCGCCGCTGGCCGAGCGCAGCACGGTGTCGCCATCGAAAAGATGGGCGCGCAGCACGGCGATTTCGTCTGGCGACATACCGCCGATCAGCGTTTTCACGCTATCGACGAGCGAATCCGTGCCTTCCTGCTCCCGCGCGTCGAGCCGGCCGAGTATGTGATCGACGCTGTTCGTCAGCAGCCCGTGCGCCGCCTCGAACGCGCGACGCGTTTCTTCACGTTCGATGTCGGCCGCCGCCGTGCGAGCGGCGAGGTTGTCATCTTTGGCTTCGGCGGCATCGTCCGGTGTTATCAACTTCATCGGTTCCTCTTGGTTGTTGCGCGTGCGGCTACCTGTGCGCTCATTCTGCTCAGGCGGCTTCGTGCGCTTTTTTCAGAACCGCGTAAAGCTTGTCTTTAAGCAACAGCTTTTCCTTTTTCAATGCTTCGATGGCGAACGTGTCGGCAGGCGTCACGCCCGTCTCCATGTTGTGAATCTGATGATCGAGCTCGTTGTGACGCTCGAACAGACGCGAAAAATGGCCGTCTTCGGTCTTGAGGCGCGAGATCAGGTCGCGATATTCGGGAAACATGCGGGTGGTCCTCCAGGCGATTGATATTTGGCAGTTCGAATTACATGTTACCGGCCGAAACCACCTTTTTGTTAGACGAATATCAAAGATTCGTAAGGTGATAACGCCGGATCGCGCTGAGCGAACCTAGGCTAAACCCTGCTCCACGCGGGCATCGTCGTTGCACACAATGTAAGTGCTGGGCGCGCATCCGCGCGGGCCGGCACGACCAAGGAGGCCGTCATGAAGAAAATCCGCAATCGCACGCAACGGCGCGTCATGCACATTGCGTTGATCGCCGGCGCGGCCGGCCTGTGCTTTGCCACGGCGGCCAGCGCGGACAGTCAGGCGGCGAAGAAACTGGGGCAAATGGGCGTCATCAATCAGACGTTGCAGCCGAAGCCGCTGCCGAATCCCGCGGCGCCCGCCCCCAGCTATTCGAACACGCCGAACGCCACCACGCCGAACCCGAGCTATAACGTCAGCCCGAACTACAACGCCGCGCCCACCTACAACGCGAACGCGGTCAACGCGGCGAATGCCGCCAACGCTGCGAATGCCGCGCGCGTCAACGCGATTCCCGGCGCGCCGCCGCCGAAAAAGTAACGCTTGATCTGTTCGCGCCTTTTACGCCGCTGCTCGACACCACGAGTAGCGGCGTCGCTTTCTTTGCAGACTTTGGGGGATTCGCCGCGCGCATGCGCACATTCGCGCACGTGCGATCTTTTATACTTGGAACCAGGCACAGCGCGCAGGCGCACACTTCTGAGTCCATGAAAAAGATCAAGCCCGGTCTCGTGCTCGAACTCGCCGCGAATCTGCTGCTTCCCTGGCTCGCGTACCGGTTGGCGCTGCCCTATTGGGGCGATGTCGGCGCGCTCTATGCGTCGGCCGCGCCGCCGCTCGTGTGGAGCATCGCCGAGTTCGCGCGCTCGCGGCGCGTGGATGCGCTTTCCGCGCTCGTGCTGTTCGGCATCGCGTTGTCCATCGTGATGCTCGCCATGGGCGGCAGCCCGCGCATTCTTCTCGTGCGCGAATCGCTCGCGGCGGGCGCAACGGGCATCGTTTTTCTCGTTTCGCTCCTGTTCGAGCGCCCGCTCATCTTCTATCTGGCACGTGCGACCGTCACGCGCGAGCAGGAAAACGGCGCCGAGCGCTTCGAGGCGTACTGGCGCGACAGCGCGATGCTGCGCGCGTCGTTGCGCCTCATGACGCTCGTGTGGGGCGTCGGGCTTTCGGTCGAAACGATGCTGCGCTTCTGGTTCGCGTGGACGTGGCCGGTGGAGCGCTATCTCGTCGTGTCGCCGGTCGTGAGCTACGTGATTTACGGCGGCTTGCTCGCATGGACCTTCTGGTTTCGCGCGCGGCTCATCGAGCGTCAGGGCGAAAGCGCCCCGTCGCGCGATGGACTACTCGGCTAGGCATGCCGTGCGCGCGTCGCATTCGGCGATATGGCGCGCAATCGCCGCATTCACCGCCTGCGCGTGCGTGAGCGGGCCCATGTGCCCGGCCTCGGGCACGACGATCAGCTTCGCGGCCGGCAGCAAATCAGGCAGCGTTTCCGCGATCAGGCGCGTCGGCGCGGGCGCGTGCTCGCCGCGCATCACGAGCGTGGGAATGCGCAGGTTCGCGTAGGCGCTCATCGGCGTCGGCTCGTGAATCAGCGCGCGAAAATCGAGCGGCGCTTTCGGCACCCAGCGTGTGAGCATCGCCTGCACGGAAGGCCGCAACGCGGACCACGCGCCACGCCCGCTCCAGTAATCGACAAAAGAACTCGCCGCGCCGCGCAGGTCGCCCGCGACGACGCCCTCCGCCGTGCGCGCCGCAATCGCCTGAATCTCGGCGAATTCGGCGGCGCCACGCGCGCCCATGCGCTTGAGCAGATGAAACGCCGACGGCTCATAGAGCGTGATGCTCGCGACGCCGTGCGGCCGTTCGAGCGCCGCGCGCAATGCGACGCCGCCGCCATACGAATGACCGACGAGGTGCACCTTGCCGCGCTGGCGATCGATGATCTCGACGGTTCTCGCCGCTTCGTCCGCGAGCGTGAATGCGTGCGCGCCGCTCCAGGGACCGACGCTGTCGCAGCCGTAATGCTCCGGCGCGATCAGCGTGTAGCGCGACGTTGGCGTGTCGAGCGCGGCGAGCATGTCGCCGAGCGTGCGCCATTGATTCGCGCCCGCGCCCGAACAATGCAGCGCGATGACCGGCGCGTCGGCGTGTTCGTCGTTCAGAGTGATCATGTTTGTTTTCCGATTCGTGAGCATCAGGCTTCGGTATCGCACTCGCGCATGCGGCGTTCGAGCTCGCCGATATCGGCGGACGACGCGAGATACGTATCGCGGCGGCCATGCTCGGCGCGATCCAGCAGCGTCTCGGTCCGGTCCATCAGGATCGGCAGCACGAGGTCTCTTGCGATATTGATTAGGTATCCCAACATGATTCGCTCCTTCTTCACCAACGGGTCGTTCGATGACATTGCCGGCTGAGCGATCGTGCAGCGAGATTGAGTCCGGGGTTCGCTGAGGCGGCGGTGCGGGCTTCTAATGCAGACACCGTGCCAGTTATTCAAATCCCTTATGCAGCAAGGAAGAGCGCGCATTCACCCCGCGCCGGACGACATTGAAGTCGGGCGCATACCAACGCTTTCGGCGCGGAACGGTGGCGCGGCGCAAACACCTGCCTGAGCTTCACCGCGAACGATCTCCGCCTTCTATACGGGCGAAACATCGAAAATATTCCCGCCGCCGGGCTCAAGTCCACACGCCAGCGTGCCGTTAATGTGTCTGATCGCCCGCGCCTTCCCTTCGGCGGCTGCTTCCGGACGGCGCGATAAGATACGGCAGCGTTGAATCTCGACTTCGCCCATTCGGAGACCCGGCGTGCTCAATCGCCATTCGCTCACTTTCAGGATGACGGTGTTCATCGTCGTCGTCTGCCTGCTTCTGGTCGCAACCGACGTATGGCGCAGCCTCGCCGCGCGCCGCGTGCAGCTCGACGAAATGACGACGGCGACCTACAACCTCGCGCGCGCGATGGCGCAGCACGCGAACGACACGTTCAAGGAAGCTGACACCACGCTCATCGGCATGGTGGAGCGCGTCGAAGAGGACGGCATGTCGCCGGACTCGCTTGCGCGCATTCATCGCGCGATGGTCTCGCGCGTGCAGCACTTGCCGCAGCTGAACGGCCTTTTCATCTACGACAAGAACGGCGCCTGGATCGTCAACTCGCAGCCGAAGCTCGACTCGCGCTTCAACAACTCCGACCGCGAGTATTTCGAATATCACCGCACGCATACCGATCAGGGCACGCACATCGGCCCGCCGGTGCAAAGCCGCTCGACAGGCAAATGGATCGTGCCGGTGTCGCGCCGCATCGACGCGCCCGATGGCAGTTTCGCGGGCGTCGCGCTCGCGACCATCGACGTCGGTTTCTTCTCGCGCTTCTATGACAGCCTCGACCTCGGGCAATCGGGCGCGGCGGTGCTCGTGCTGAACTCGGGCGTGATGGTCGTGCGCCGCCCTTTCGAAGACCGTTTCGTCGGCAAGAACGTGATCGACACGGCGCTGTATCGCGCGCATCTCGAACAGCACAGTTCGGGCGTGTTCACGACGAGTTCGTCGCAGGACGGCGTGACGCGGCTCAATAGCCTGCGCGAACTGCAGGACTATCCGCTCTTCGTCGCGGCGGCGCTCGCGCGCGATGAAATCCTCGCGCCGTGGTGGCGCGACACGCTCTGGCACGCATGCGTGACGGCCGTGCTCGCGTTCGTGCTGGCGATGTTCGGCTCGACGCTCGTGCGCCAGATCAACGCGCGCAATCGAATCGAACAGGAACTGGAGCGCAGTCTCGCGACGACACAGACCGTGCTCGACACCGTGCTCAGCCCGATCATCACCGTGGACGAGCGCGGCGCGATCCGCTCGTTCAATTCGGCGGGCGAGAAAGTGTTCGGCTACAAGGCAAGCGAAGTCATCGGCCAGAACATCCGCATGCTGGTGCCGCCGCCCTATCAAAATGCGTATGACGAATACGTCATGCAGTTCAAGTGGCCGAATGGCACTGCGACCACCGACTTCGAACTCGCGGGCCAGCGTAAAGACGGCACGTCTTTCCCGGCGCATGTGACCACGGGCGCAATGCGTCTGGATGGCCTCTCGCATTTCGTCTCCGTCATCACGGACATCTCGCGGCAAAGAAAGGAGCGCAGCGAGTTGGCCCACGCGCGCGATCAGTTGCTGCTCGCCGCCGATATCGCCGAACTGGGCATCTGGTCGTGGGATCTCGCCACGGGCAAGCTGCACTGGAACGCGCGCATGTTCGAGCTGTATCAGTACCCGCCCGCGTTGCTGGACAACGGCCTGCATATCGAGCACTGGCGCAGGCGCATTCATCCCGACGATCACGACGAGATTATGGCGCGCCTGCGCGCCGCGGCCGCGGGCGAAACCGAGGCGTTGCCGCCGTTTCGCATCGTCCTGCCCGACGGCACGACGCGGCGCATCCAGAGCGGCCAGCGCACGCAGCGCAACGCGCAAGGCACGCCCGTCGCGATGACCGGCGTGAACTACGACGTCACGGATCAATACGAGCTCGAATACCATCTGCGCAATGCGAAGGAACAGGCCGACGCGGCGAGCGCGGCGAAATCGACGTTTCTCGCGAACATGAGCCACGAAATCCGCACGCCGATGAACGCCGTGCTCGGCATGCTGCATCTCGTGCAGATGACGTCGCTCGATCATCGGCAGCATGACTACGTGAGCAAGGCCGTGACCGCCGCGAAGTCGCTGCTCAGCCTGCTCAACGACATCCTCGACTATTCGAAGATCGAGGCGGGCAAGCTGCAACTCGACAGCCATCCCTTCGAGCCGGAAAAACTGATGGAAGAGCTCGGCATCGTGCTGTCGGGCAATCAGGGTGCGAAAGACGTCGAGGTGCTTTTCGATCTCGATCCGTCGTTGCCGGCCGTGCTCGTCGGCGATAGCTTCCGCCTTCAGCAGGTGCTCATCAATCTCGCGGGCAACGCGCTCAAGTTCACCTCCGCGGGGCAGATCGTCGTGAGCGTGCATCGGCTCGACACCGTGAGCGCCGCGCCGGAAGAAACGGTGCGCGTGCGCATCGCGGTGAGTGACAGCGGCATCGGCATCAGCGAGGAACAGCTCGGGCGCATCTTCGAGGGCTTCACGCAAGCCGAGGCGTCGACGTCGCGCCGCTATGGCGGCTCCGGCCTTGGGCTCGTGATCAGCAAACGGCTCGTCGCGATGATGGGCAGCCAGCTCGAAGTCGAAAGCCGGCTAGGTGAAGGAAGCCGCTTCTGGTTCGATATCACGCTCGGCGTGGACACAGCGGACGCGCCCGCGCGGAACCAGCGCGCGTTCCCCGATCATGGCGCGCGCATTCTCATCGCCGACGACAACGCCATCGCGGGCGAAATCCTCTCGCGCACGGTGCGCTCGCTCGGCTGGCACGCGGACGTCGTCACGAGCGGCACCGAGGCGGTCGCGCGCATCGCCGACGCCGCCCACAGCGCAGCGCCCTACGATATCGCCCTGCTCGACTGGCGCATGCCCGGCCTCGACGGCCTCAACGCCGCGAAACAGGTCAGCGCGATGAACGGACGCGTCGCGCCGCCGCTCGTGCTGCTCGTCACCGCATTCGGACGCGAGGTGTTGCGAGAGTCGCAGGAACACGGCGCCGCGCCTTTTGCGGGCTTCCTGACGAAACCCGTGACGCCGAAGCAGCTCGTCGCGGCGATCCGCGCCGCGCTGCCGTCTCAGACCGCACCCGCGCCGCACGAGACGCAGCCGGTTACAGCCCGCGCGCAGCGCCTCGAAGGGCTCGCCCTGCTCGTGGTGGAAGACAACGCGCTCAACCGGCAAGTCGCCGAAGGCGTGCTTCGCGCGGAAGGCGCGAACGTGACGCTCGCCGAGAGCGGGCGCGAAGGCGTCGATCGCATCATGGCCGCGCAGGGTTCGTTCGACGCGGTGCTGATGGACGTGCAGATGCCCGATCTCGACGGGCTCGAAGCCACACGCCTCATTCGCGCGGATAGCCACTTCGACGCACTGCCGATCATCGCCATGACGGCCAATGCTTCGGGCGCGGATCGCGATGCGTGTTTGCAGGCGGGCATGAACGATCATGTCGGCAAGCCGATCGACGTCGAGCGTCTCGTTGCCGTGCTGCGCGCGCAAATCGAACGCGCGCCGATGAAAGCGCAGCCACCGGGCGCGAACGCGATGTCGATAATCGAGCCGCGCGATTCGATCATCGCGCGCTTCGGCGGCAACATCGATCTGATTCGGCGCACGGCCGATGGATTCGGCGGGCAGGCGCACAAGCACCTGAACGGCCTCGTCGAAAGACTCGCGGCGCAGGACGCGCAAGGCGCGGCCTCGGTGCTGCATTCGATCAAGGGCAGCGCGGCCACGGTCGGCGCGGCGGCGCTCGCGCAACTCGCGGGCGCACTGGAGAAAGAACTACTCGATCGCGGCCACGATGCGCATGCGCTCGATGAAACGCGCGCGCAATTGCCGCGCATGGAGCAGTTGCTGGCAGCGAGCGTCGAGCGGCTCGTCGATACGTTCGGGCCGCCGGCCTCTTCCGCAAGGCAGGAGACGAGCGCACAGCCGCTTCGAAACGAAGACTGGCGCGCGCGTCTCAACGCGATCGTCGAATTGCTCGATGCCTCGAATCTGCAAGCGATCGCGCTATCCGAAAGCCTTTCGCCGCACGCACCGAATGGCTATCGCGAGGACTTCGAGCACTTCCTCGCGCGTGTGCGCGCGCTCGATTTCGCGCGCGCCTCGAAGATGGCGCGCGAGATGCTCGAACAGGCTTGAAACGAAGCGGCCGATCAGCCGGTGCGCACGTCTCGAGCGGACACGGGAAACGGATGAACGCTCGCGCCGCCAGATGCTTCCAGCCATGCGCGCACTTCCTCGCGCGCCTTGCGCGCGGAATCGAGCGCGCCCTGCACGCGCGCCTCCAGCACGACGGACTTGGCCGGCTTCGCGATGACATCCGCGGCGCCGGCATCGAGCGTGCATTGCTCGGTTTCGACATCGCGCCCGTCTGCAAGCACGACAATCGGCACGTGACCGTACTGCGCCAGCAATGAACGCACGCTCGCGCATGGGTTATCGCAGCACGCGGTATCGAGCACGATGACGTCCGGCTCCTTGCGCTCGGCAACGCCCAGCGCGGCTTCGCAATCGGCGGCGACATCCACCGCGCCGATCGCGGCGAGCGCATGACGGTGCGCCTCGGCGGTATCGCTCGCGAGAATGCCGAGCACGCGCACGCCCGTAGGTTTCGACACGGGCTTCACGCCTTCGCGATGCAGGCGCGCCTGCGTTTCCATCACTCGGCGCCGCAAGCGAAGCTGTGCACGCACGCGCGCTTGCAGGCGCGGCGCGACGAGCGGCTTGATGACGTAATCGGCCGCGCCCATGCGAAACGCATCGACTTCGAGGGCGGGCGCGTCGTGACTGGTGACGAAGATCACCGGCACGCGCGCGAGCTTCGCATCTTTCTTGAGAATCTCGCAGACATCGAAGCCCGTCATGTTGGGCAGGTTGGCGTCGAGAAGAATGAGATCGGGCGTCGCTTCACGCGCCAGCGCGAGCGCGGCCTCGCCGGTGGTGGCAAAGCGCTGATCGGGGAATTCCGCGAGCATTTCGCCGATGACGCGGATCATGGCCGGATCGTCGTCGACGAGAAGCAGTCGTGGCTGATGCGTTGAAGTGGAGTTCTCTGCTTTATCCATGTTCGAACGGGGTATTCGTCAGACGAGACGCACGCACAAACTCTACCCTTGCTGCGCGCGCGTCGCAATTCGGTTTCGCGAGGTATTTATTATCTGATATTTCAGCGTGCTCCAATTTAGATCACGCAGATAATTCGCGACAAAAACATATTCATAAGCAGATAAGTAAATTGTGCTGGGTTTGTTTTGACGTTCGAGCGCGCCTGCCAAAGCGTCTGCGCGATTAAAGCACGCGCGTGCATCAAATTATGCACGTTCGTTTCGCAAAAAATGCTCTGACATTTTCAATCGATTCCGCCGATCAATGTAAACATTCAAAATCGGCTTATCGTTTGCGAGGCTTTTAGCACTGACAGTTCCGGGCGCATACTTGTCGCTAACATTAAAAAAGCCGGGAAAGAGCCATGTACGGGGAAGCCAGAACACTCTATTTCGCTGGGCGCGCGGTTTCCGAGGATCTCTCCGAGCGCCTGCATGCGCGCGGATGGACGATCGAGCGCATCGATCCAGCCAAGCCGCCGAAATCCAGCAAGCACGGCAAGCGTGCTGCCGCAGGCATCGTCGATCTGACGAGTCGAGGTTTCGCCAAGGAAGCCGCGACGCTCACGGAAATGCTGGCGAGCTATCAGATCGGCTGGGTTGCGGCAGTGGATGCCGAGCATGTCGATAGCCCCGAGATATGCCGCCTGATTCGCGACTTCTGCTTCGACTTCGTGACCGTGCCCTCTTCGGCGGACCGTCTCGTCGATGCGGTTGGGCATGCCTACGGCATGGTGTCGCTGCACGATGCGGCCAGCAACGATCCGCGCAAGGACGACTGCAAGGAAGACGGCATGGTCGGCTCATGCGATGCGATGCAGGCGCTCTACCGCTCGATCCGCAAAGTCGCGATGACCGATGCGCCCGTGTTCATCTCCGGCGAATCGGGCACGGGCAAAGAGCTTACCGCGGTAGCGATCCACGAGCGCTCGGTGCGGCGCGATCATCCGTTCGTCGCGATCAACTGCGGCGCGATTCCCCCGCACCTGCTGCAATCCGAACTCTTCGGCTATGAGCGTGGCGCGTTCACCGGCGCGAATCAACGCAAGATCGGCCGCGTGGAAGCCGCCGACGGCGGCACGCTCTTTCTCGATGAAATCGGCGATTTGCCGCTCGAAAGCCAGGCGAGCCTGCTGCGCTTCCTGCAGGAACGAAAGATCGAACGTCTCGGCGGACAAGGCCCGACGCCCGTCGATGTGCGCATCATCTCGGCGACTCACGTCGACATGCAGACGGCGATGCTCGAAGGACGCTTTCGCGCGGACTTGTACCATCGGCTGTGCGTCTTGCAGATCGACGAGCCGCCGCTGCGCGTGCGCGGCAAGGATATCGAACTGCTCGCGAATCACATGCTCGAACGCTTCAGGAAGGATGCAAGCCGCCGGCTGCGCGGCTTCGCGCCCTGTGCGATCGCGGCGATTCATAACTATGGCTGGCCCGGCAATGTGCGCGAGCTGATCAATCGCGTGCGCCGCGCCATCGTCATGTCGGAAGGACGCCAGATTCTCGCGGCCGATCTCGAACTCGGCGAATATGCCGAAGCCGCGCCGATGACGCTCGCGCAAGCGCGCGAAGCGGCCGAGCGGCAGGCGATCGAAGTCGCACTGTTGCGGCATCGCGGACGCCTCGGCGAAGCGGCGGAAGAACTGGGCGTATCGCGCGTGACGCTGTATCGGATGCTGACGGCGTATGGATTGCGGGCGAAGGCCGACAGGCCGCTGGAGGCGTCGGGGGCATAGCGGTTCGTCGCATCGCGTGTGAATCATGATTCGCTTAAAAGCCTGGCGAGGAACCTTGTATCGCGTTCGCCACTCCAACCTCCGCATCGCAATCGATGCATCGTGAAAGCCTGAAGCGGCATTCGCGCTTCGCGCGCCGTTAGCCCCGTCACGCCTTCCCTCTCGTAGCCCGCTGGCGTATTCTCGCGCCGCCAGACCGCGCGCTACGCAGTCTCGTTTCAATCTTATGCGGCTCGCCCGAGTGTCTTCCGGTGCGCCCATACCGCGCTTTTGCGCCATGCTATCGCTTTGCTCGCGCATCGAAAGATGTCGTGTGATGCGCGCTGGCGTGCCTTGCGAGTAACGTCGAGTTGTCCGTCATGATTTCGAATAACAATACTTCTCTCGTTCGTCGATTCTCGAACTACGCCGTGCCCACCGTGCTTGCCGCATGGGTCTACTGCATGCATTCCGTGATCAGCGGCATCTTCATCGGACGCTATATCGGCGCCGATGCGCTCGCCGCCTTGAATCTGCTCGTGCCGCTGCTCTATCTGCCTTATGCGTTCAGCGTGATGATCGGCGTCGGCGGCTCGACGCTCGTGTCGCGCCTGCTCGGCGAGCGCCGCGAACGCGATGCCGCCGAAGCCTTCACACAAGCGCTATGGCTGCTCGGCGCGTGCGGCGTGGCCTTCGCGCTCGCAATCTATCTTTATGCCGACACCTTCGTGCACTGGACCGGCGCGCGTGGCGAACTGGCGTCGCTCGCCGTAACGTTCCTGCATGCCTATGCGCCGTTCGTCCTGTTCCCGACCGCATGTTATGCACTCGAACTCTTCTTGCGCATCGAAGGCGCGGCGAAGTTCGGACTCGTCTGTCTGATCGCGGGCGGTATCGTCGATGTCGCCTTGACGTGGTGGATGGTGAGCCATATGCAATGGGGCATGCGTGGCGCGGCGCTCGCATCGGGCATCAGTCAGGCGCTTGCGTGCATGCCGATGCTGGCTTATCACTTCGTCAAGGCGCAACGCGTTCGCCCCGTTGCGCGTGCATTCGCGCGGCTCGATCATGCATGGCGCATGGCGTATAACGGCGCTTCGGAGTTTTTAGGCGAGATCGCGCCGAGCGTCACGCTCTTCGCCTTCAATCATGCGGTGCTGCGCTGGCTCGGCGATACCGGGCTCGTCGCGTTCGCGGTCGTCGAATACATGACGATGATCGCCTCCGTCACGATGGTGGCGCTCGTGCAAAGCATGCAGCCGATCGTGAGCTTCGAACGCGGGGCGCGCAACGGGCACGCCGTGACGCGCGCGTTTTCGATCGGCATGACGGTGACGGCCGGTTTCGCGCTGGCCGCCGCCTTCGCGATTCTTACGCTCGCAGCGCCGCTCGGTTCGCTCTTCGTGCCGGACAGTCCCGCGGCTCAGGCGCTTTTGCGCGACGCATTGCCGTGGTGCGCGCTCGCGTTCCTGCCCGCCGCGATCAATGTCGCGATCAGCGGCTATCTCACCGCCATCGAAGCGCCGCTTGCTTCGATGATCGTCGCACTGCTGCGAAGCTGGTTGCTGCTATTGGCGATGCTCTGGTTCCTGACCGAGTGGCTCGGCCCGCGCGGGCTCTGGATGACCGTCGCCGTGACGGAAATGGCGACGCTCGTCGCGAGCATCGTGTTGTATCGCACGCGGGGCCGGCGTCTCGCTCTGCCTGTTGCCGCGACCCCGAATGCGACCTGACACTACGCGTCGCGCGTCAGACGAAAGCGCCGATCGACCGATGCAAGCAGGCGCCTCGACAAGCGCGTCGCGCGTCCCTGAATGAGCCGGTCGGAGACGCGCGAAAGCCCATAAGAAACGACGAGCACGGCGATCAGCGTCGCGCCGAACAGCGCCAGCGACGTTTCGCCATTCTTCTCGCCGAACGAGCGATCGAAGAAATGGAACGTCGCATAGACGCAGATGAAGTGCCAGAGATATATGCCATAACTTTCGCGGCCGAGCGCGGCGGCGCAGCGCCGGATGAACGTGTTGCGCGGCGTCGCGCGGACATCGTCGCGATGCTTGCGGGCATGCCGCGAACAGACGAACAGCAGAAACGCGACGGCGCTGCACGCGGCGAACACCGGCGCGAGCGCATGGGCTTTGTCGAGCCATACGCCGAGCGCGCCTGTCATCAACGCGAAACCCAATGCAAGCGAGAAATAAAGCAACGAGACGCGCTTCGTCACGGACGCACCGAGCAAATGCGAGCGGAACGCATACCAAGCCCACATGCCGACGATGAAGCAAGGCCCTTGCACGGGCGGCCAGAAATAGCTGAACGTGTTGTTGGCGACATTGCATTCAAGCGTGCCGTTGCAATCGCTCATCGACATCACGGCGAACGATATACCGAGCAACAGCACAGTCGCCAGCAGCAGACGCGCGCGGTTCATCGCGAGAAAGAACAGCAGCGGCGCGATCATGTAGAAAAGCATTTCCACGCCGATCGACCATCCGCCGGGCACGACGTTGTTGATCGCCGTGGGCGAAAGCGCGTGCAGGAAGACCATGTTGAGCAGAATGTCCATCGGCCCGTGCGCGCCGAGCACCCATGCGCGCTCGACGCCGGAGCGCATCGCCCCGTAACTGATGAGGCCATAGATCGCAATCGCGGCGTAGTACATCGGTGCGATGCGAAAAAAACGCTTGATATAGAAGCGCAACGTGACATGACGGGCATCCGCGCAGCGCGCATGATCCATTTCGAGCGTCATGAATATCGTGATCGCGCTGATCACGAAGAATAGCTGCACGCCGTATTGGCCCATGCGCGCCACGAGCGTCACGGCGCCCGGCAGATTGGGAAACTGAAACGACAGGTGTACTGCGACCACCCCGACGATCGCGAGCGCCCGGCCTGCGTCGAGCGCGGCAACACGTCCTCTTTCCATCGATACTCTCCTCGCGGTTGATGCCGACCTTCGAAGGCCGCGAGGCCCGTGGACAAGCGCGCTTCGCGCGAAGTTCCGTCATAGGCGCGATTGCGAGACAACTCTTACATCAGGAAACGTATGGATACATTTCCTGGCACGGCGATCAGACCGCGGGCGCGTCCTGCCGCAGAAAGCGCAAGATGCGGCTCGCCACCGTGCTCGGCTGCTCCTGTTGCACCCAGTGCCCTGCCCCTTCGATCAAATGCGTGGCGCGAAAGTCGGTGCATGTGAGAACGCGCATGGCTTCGAAATCGCCGGGACGCTGGTAATAGCCCCAATCGCTCGCGCCCGCGATGAAGCACGACGGCACGTCGATTGTGCGCCCCGACCACAGGCGCAACGCCTCCGCGTAACGCGGGTCGGTGCCGCAGCGATACCAGTTCAATCCGCCCTGAAATCCGGTACGCGCGTATTCGCCCGCATAGATATCCAGTTCGCGATCCGGGAGCCACGCGCATGCATCGTCAGTCGGCATGTGTTCGCCGACGGTCTGCGGCATGGTCGCATCGGCGTGCATCACGTAGTACGTGGGCAGCATCGCGAGCTGATCCGCCGTGACCGACGCCAGCGGATGAGGATGATTCCCCGCCCAGTCCGCGCTCTTCACGTAGTAATACGCGCGCAGAAACGCGGCGAGCCCTTGCGGTGCGTGCCGCATGTCGTCGTTGGCCTGCGCGCCCGAGTAATACCATTGATAGTGCTTGCGCGGCGGATCGAGCGAAGCGAGCCCGGCCACCGCTTCCGCCATCACCGACGGCGCCGTTTCGACGCGCGCAAGCTTCGCATCGTTCTTCGCGGTGTTGAAGGCAAACGCGGGCGGCCCGGCGAACGGCGCGCTCATCATCACGACGGACGCGAATACGTCGGGACGGATCAATGCGCACCACGCGGCCACGGGCGAACCGAAGTCGTGACCGATCACCGATGCGATCCTGCGATAACCCAGCGCCGCAACCAGGCCCAGCACGTCGCGCACGAGATTGGGAAAGGTGAATTCGTTCAGGTCGGCGTCGAACGAAGCATTGCCGCCGAGGGTGCGCCCATAGCCGCGCTGGTCCGGCGCAACGACATGAAAACCCGCATCCGCAAGGGGTTTCATGATCTTGCGCCAGCTATAGGCAAGCTCGGGAAAGCCATGCAGAAGCACGATGCAGGGCCGGCCGGGCGCATCGAATCCGGCTTCGAGCACATGCATCGAAAGGCCGTTGCCGTTGTCGATCATGCGCGCGCGGATGCCCTCGGGTAAGGGCAGATCGTTCAACGGTGCATTCATGTTCGTCTCCGGTTGAGCCATGACAGCATCATGCGATGCGCTCATGCTTCGAGCAAGGCCGCGAAGCGATCCGCGAGCGTCGGGCGCGAACGCGTCGGCCAGATCGCACTGAGTTCGAATGGCGGAAGGTTATCGCCGTCGCGCACGTCGCAGAAACGCACGCCGGCGAATTGCAGCGCCGTGACCGATTGCGGCAGCAGCGATGCGCCGCATCCCGCCGCAACGCACGCAAGAACCGTCAACGAACGATTCGCATCCTGCACGACATTGGCCTCGCATCCTGCTTTGCGAAAAGCACTCAGAATGCCCGCGCGAACCACGGGCAATTGATCGCTCGGAAACCAGACGAGGCCCGCATCCGAAAGATCTTTCAGGCCGACCTTGCCATCCTCGCCGATAGCAAACGACACAGGCAGCACGGCAAGCAAGCGCTCTCTCACGATCAGCTTTTCGCGCATGCGGCCGCCCACGGCAACCGGCGTATGCAGCAAGCCGATATCGATGACGCCTTTCTCCAGCGCGCTCGCCTGCTCCGCATTGCTCATTTCCCTGAGCATGAGTTCGACATTGGGCACTTCCTCGCGCAGCGCAGCAATCGCGCGCGGGAGCAAACTGAAGAGCGCCGCCGATGCGAAGCCGATGGTCAGCCGCCCGCCGCGCTGCGCGCCGATTTCGCGGGCGCGATGCGATGCGGCGTCGATGCGCGCCACGCTCAGCCGGATATCCTCGACGATCGCCTCGCCCGCTGCCGTCAGTTGTGCGCCGCGCCGCGTGCGCTCGAAGAGCTTCACGCCGAGATCGCGTTCCATGCGCGACAGCGCCTGACTCAGCGCGGGCTGCGCGATATCGAGCACTTCGGCCGCGCGCGTGACGCTGCCTGCATCGACCACGGCGAGAAAGTATTTGAGGTTGCGCGTCTCCATGGCGCGAGCATATCAAAATGCTATGAAAAACGAACGTATCCATAGTATGCGAGGCGCACTTTCGTTTCTAGAATGCACTCACACATCGAACGACAATCGGTTCGGGGCCCGTACAGGAGACGCAAGAATGAATTGGTACCGTGAGATTTCCACGGCGGAAAAACGCACGCTATGGGGATGTTTTGCAGGCTGGGCGCTCGATGGCGTCGATACCCAGCTATTCAGTCTCGTCATTCCAACGCTCATCGCGACGTGGGGCATCGGCAAGGGACAAGCGGGTCTGATCGGCGGCGCGACACTCGTCGCCGGCGCATTGGGCGGCCTGTTTGCCGGCGTGCTTTCCGATCGCATCGGTCGCGTCAAGGCTTTGCAAGTGACGGTTCTGTGGTTTTCGCTGTTCACGTTTCTTAGCGCCTTCGCGCAGAATTTCGAGCAATTGCTCGTGCTCAAAGCGATGCAGGGACTCGGCTTCGGCGGCGAATGGACCGCGGGCGCGGTCTTGCTCAGCGAGACCATCCGCGCCAAACATCGCGGCAAAGCCATGGGGATCGTGCAAAGCGCATGGGGCTTCGGCTGGGCCGGCGCGGTGCTGCTTTATACCGTGGTGTTCTCGTGGGTGTCGCCCGACTGGGCCTGGCGCGTGTTGTTCGCGGTCGGCCTGATTCCCGCGCTGCTGGTCGTTTATATGCGGCGAAATATCGAAGAGCCGCCGCGCGAAACGAAAGGCATCGAATCCAGCGATCAGACAGAGCGTCCGGGCGCGCTCGCCATTCTCGCAGGCATCTTTCATCCGTCGGTCTTGCGCACGACCATCGTCGGCGGTCTGATCGGACTCGGCGCGCATGGCGGTTATCACGCCATCACCACCTGGCTGCCGACTTACCTCAAAACCGAACGTCACTTGTCGGTGCTCGGCACGGGCGGCTATCTGGCCGTCGTGATTACGGCGTTCATCGTGGGCTGCTTCGTCAGCGCCTGGCTGCAAGACAAGATCGGCCGTCGCAAGAACGTGATTCTGTTCGCGATCTGCTGCGCCGTCACGGTCAATGTCTACGTGTTCCTGCCTGTCAGCGATATCGCGATGCTGATCCTCAGCTTCCCGCTCGGCCTCTTTTCTGCAGGCATTCCCGCGACGCTCGGTGCGCTTTTCAACGAGCTTTATCCGCAAGGCGTGCGTGGTACGGGCGTGGGCTTCTGCTACAACTTCGGGCGCGTCGTCTCCGCTGTGTTTCCGGTGCTGGTCGGGCATATGGGCAATTCGATGCCGCTCGGACAGGCGCTCGGCATCGATGCAGGCATTGCGTACGGTCTCGTCGTCGTGGCCGCGTTGCTGCTGCCCGAGACCAAGGGGCGCCGCATGGCGGCCGCGCCCGCGCAAGCCGCATCGAGCGAGCACTCGCCCAAGCACATTGGATAACCCATGACGCAATCACTTCAACCCGGCCTTGCCGACGCGGCCGATTCGCTTTCGCCCGCCAACGAGCAATGGCTCGAAGCGACGCCCGCATCGATCGAGGCAATCGACAGTCACGCGCATGTCTTCGTGCGCGGCCTTCCGCTCGCATCGCATCGGCGTCACGCGCCGGACTACGATGCGACGCTCGATGCTTATGCCGGTCACTTGCGCGCGAAAGGCGTATCGCACGCCGTGCTCGTGCAGCCCAGTTTTCTCGGCACGGACAACGCCTTCTTTCTCGATGTATTGCAGCGCTATCCACGGCGCTTTCGCGGCGTGGCGGTCATCGATCCATCCATTAGCGACGACGAATTGCAGCGGCTCGCGGCATGCGGCGTCGTCGGCATGCGGCTGAATCTTATCGGTCTCGCGCTGCCCGATCTGCGCGCGGCGCAATGGCGCGATCTCTTCGCCCGCATCAACGCGCTCGGCTGGCATGTCGAGATTCATCGCGATGCGGTAGATCTGCCGATGCTCGTCACGCCGCTCGTCGAGCAGGACTGCGCGGTCGTGATCGATCATTTCGGCCGGCCTGATCCTGAATTCGGCGCGAACGATCCGGGCTTTCGCTATCTGCTGACGACGGCACAGAGCGGCCGCGTCTGGGTGAAGTTATCGGCTGCTTATCGGTGCGTCATTGGCGAAAGCGGCGTTTCGCTCGGCACTACGCTGACTGAATCCTTGCTGGATTCATTCGGCGCGGCGCGGCTCGTGTGGGGAAGCGACTGGCCGCATACGCAGCATCGCAGCGTGATCGACTATGACGCCTCGCGCGATGCGCTTGGGCGCTGGATTCCGGATGCATCGCTGCGAACCATCGTATTGCGCGATTCGCCGCGTGCGTTGTTCGGCTTTGCGTGAAAAGTGCATGAACGCTGCATGATCGTTGCATGAGCGCCGAAGAACGGCCCGCGCTAACATGGCACACGTCAACGACGAACACGAACCCTTTTCCGGAACCGAAGCCATGACCACTTCTTCCTCCCGCCGCCGCGCCGCCTTTCGCGAACGGGTCAACGCGCGCCGCGCGCTGCTGTTGCCCGGCGCGTTCAACGCCATGAGCGCGCGCATCGTCGCCGATCTGGGTTTCGAGGCGCTCTATATCACCGGCGCGGGTGTGACGAACATGTCGCTCGGCATGCCGGATCTCGGCTTCGTCGGTCTTGCGGAAATCGCGGAACATACGTCGCGCATTCGCGATGCCGTAGACCTGCCGCTCATCGTCGATGCGGATACGGGCTTCGGCAATGCGCTCAACGTGCGTCACACGGTGCGCACGCTGGAGCGCGCGGGCGCCGATGCGATTCAGCTCGAAGATCAGGTCATGCCGAAGAAATGCGGCCATTTCGCCGGCAAGGCCGTGATCTCGACCAACGAAATGGTGGGCAAGATTCGCGCGGCCGTGGATGCGCGCGAAGACGAGAACTTCCAGATCATCGCGCGCACCGATGCCTGCGCGGTGGAAGGATTCGATGCGGCGATCGAGCGCGCGCGTGCATTCGTGGAAGCCGGCGCGGACATTCTCTTCGTCGAAGCGATCGAAACGCCGGAGCAAATCGCAGCGTTGCCGGGGCTGCTCGACGCGCCGCAACTCATCAACATCGTGATCGGCGGCAAGACGCCCGTCACCGATCGCGCCGATCTCGAACGCCTCGGCTTCAGTCTCGTGCTGTATGCGAATGCCGCGTTGCAAAGCGCCGTGCGCGGCATGCAAACGGCGCTCGGCGCGTTGAAGTCGCAAGGCCGGCTCGATGAAGATCCCGCTGTCGTCGCGCCGTTCAACGAACGTCAACGGCTCGTCAACAAGCCGCTTTTCGACGAACTCGACCGGAAATACGCGGCCGATTGATCACGCTTTAACGCGTGTACATCGCGTTCCAGTCGGATTGCGAGACGCGCGCTCCGCCCGATTGCGAAGCGCCGTCCGACGCGCCGCCATAAGCCGTTGCGCCATTGCGCGCGGCGAGCTTGGCTTCGGCGGCCTGAATCGCTTCGGGATAATGCGCCTGATCGCCGTCGCCGACGTGATAGCCGACGCTCGACAGTTCCGCGAGCTCCGCACGCACTTGGGCGCGCGTGATCTGGCTTTGCGCGAACGAAGCGACGGGAATGACGAGAGCGGTTGCGACGACTGCGGCGCGGATGATCGACTTCATGATGAAACTCCAGTGTTATGAGGTGCCTGGCTACGAACGCAATGCCGTTCGAATCAGTGACCGAAGTCTATGACGCCAATTCTTTCGGGTTAACCCCGAGCGCCGGAAAGCACCTTTCACGGAAATGCGAGGAATCGCCGCACCTTCGCCGCGCAAAAGAATTTGCTATGCTGGCCGCCGGACACATCACGGCGCACCGCGCCCGTCAAACACTGGAGATACAGATGGCAAAAGGATACTGGGTCAGCGTGTACAAGAAAATCATGAAGCCCGAGCAGGCGGCGGAATACGCGAAGATCGCGACGCAGGTCATTGCGGAAGCCGGCGGCCGCCCGCTCGTTCGCGGCGTCGCTTCGTTGACGCAAGACGAAGGCGTCATCGAGCGCACCGTCGTGATCGAATTCGACTCGCTCGACGCGGCTGTCGCGGCGTATAACAGCGCGACGTATCAGCATGCGCTGGAAGTGCTCGGCGATTCCGTGGTGCGCGATTTCCGCGTCGTCGAAGGCGTCGCATAAAGATTGATCCGGCCGATGTGAACGGCGCTCAGGCGCCTACCGCATCGGCCAGTTCGTTCATGTCGTTCGCGATCACATCCCAGTCGCTTTCGGCTTTCAGATCGACCGTTTGCGCAGGACCGCGCTCATACGGACGCGCGACGAACGCAGTGCGCAAGCCGCACTTTCTCGCAGCGGCGAGATCGTCGTTATGCGCGGCGACGAGGCACACTTCTTCCGGCTTCAGCATCAGTACATCGGCGGTGCGCAGATAAGCCTGCGGATCGGGCTTGTAGATCTGTGCGATCTCCGCGCCGAGAATCGCATCCCAGGGCAAGCCGGCGCGCTTGGCCATATCCACCATCAGCCGGACATTGCCGTTCGAAAGCGGCGCGATGATATGGCGCGCCTTCAGTCTTTGCAGACCCGATATCGAATCCGGCCACGGATCGAGGCGATGCCACGCGAGATTCAATTCGTCGAGTTCCTCCGCAGCAATCTTTTTCGGGTCGACGCCGAATTCCGGCAGCATCGCGACAAGATTCTCGCGGTGCAGCACGTCGAGCCGCACGAAAGGCCGCTCGCCGCCGATCACCTTGCGCATGGCGGGCACATAGCGGCTGCGCCATGCATCGGCGAAGGCCTCGGGCCGTGTGCCTGCCGCGCCATGCCGTTGCAGGAACGGCGCCGCCTCGCGCGCGACGCCGCCGCGCCAGTCCACCACGGTGCCGAATACGTCGAATACGAATGCTTTCACTTGAATCAAGGCCAAGAGTGTTCTCCGTTCATCTGATGAAACCGAATTCGCGCGATCCGCTTGCGCGGCACGCATTTGTTCCTCGCACGCAAGACTGATAGTCCACCGCGTGTGTACGCAACGCACCTCGAAAGGCCTAGATTACGACCCATCGGAGCCGTCGGTCCGATCCGCAACAGGCCCAAAACATCATTTATCGAGGTTCATCATGAGCAACGCAAACAAAGTCGCTATCGTGACCGGTGCATCGCAAGGCATCGGCGCGGCAATCGTCGCTGCATTTCGCGCACAAGGTTATCGCATCGTCGCGACCGCCCGTTCCATTCAGCAAACCGACGATCCGAATGTGATCGCCGTGGCGGGCGATATCGGCGATCGCGCCACCGCGCAGCGCGTCGTGGAAGCGGCGATCGCCAAGTTCGGCCGCATCGATACGCTTGTCAACAACGCCGGCATCTTCGTCGCGAAGCCTTTCACACAATACACGCAGGAGGACTACGCCGCGGTGCTGAACGTGAATGTGAACGGCTTCTTCCATATCACGCAATTGGCCATCGAGCAGATGGAAAAGAACGGCAGCGGTCATATCGTCAGCATCACGACGAGTCTCGTGGATCATGCGGTGAGCGGCGTGCCTTCCGTGCTGGCATCGCTCACGAAGGGCGGCCTGAATGCCGCGACGAAATCGCTTGCGATCGAATATGCGAAGGCCGGCATTCGCGCGAACGCCGTGTCGCCCGGCATCATCAAGTCGCCGATGCACGCGCCCGAAACGCACGAAGCACTCGGCGCCCTGCATCCGGTCGGACACATGGGCGAAATGAG
Organism: Caballeronia sp. PC1; assembly: GCF_021353155.1. Classification (NCBI taxonomy): domain Bacteria; kingdom Pseudomonadati; phylum Pseudomonadota; class Betaproteobacteria; order Burkholderiales; family Burkholderiaceae; genus Caballeronia; species Caballeronia sp. PC1. Next base: position 1,397,485 of record NZ_JAJUBH010000003.1, on the reverse strand, counting down.
CGACATCGCCAATGCAGTGCTGTATCTCGACGCCGCGCCGTTCGTCACGGGCGAGATCCTGCACGTCGATGGCGGCCAAAGCGCGGGACATTGATCGATTGTTTGCCGTGTGCGAGCGCGCCCTTCGCGGGGCGCATCGCCGTATCCGCATCCAAGGAGATCGTCATGCCGATCGTTACCATCCAGGTGACACGCGAAGGCAACACGCCCGGCACGAATGCCGTCACCGCCGATGAAAAAGCGCAGCTCATCAAAGGCGTGAGCGAGTTGTTGCGCGATGTATTGAACAAGCCGCTCGATTCGACATTCGTCGTCATTCAGGAAGTGGAACTGGAGAACTGGGGCTGGGGCGGCCTGCCCGTGCCGGAATACCGGCGGCAAAAGCAGGCGAAGGACAGTTAGCGCAATGCGGGTATCAACGACATCGCCGCGTGGCACAGCGGCGATGTCGAAGCCTCATTGGCCGGGCGCGTAGAGATCCAGCAGCTTCAGCGTCACGCCGTTCGTCCATCCGAAACCATCCTGCAAGGGATATTCGCCGCCCCCGCCGCCGCCCGTTCCCTCGCCTTCCACGATGTACTTCTCCACGAGCTTTTGCTGCGTCTTGTAGACGTTGTTCACGTCGGCAAGAAAGCGCGTGCCGATCTGCTGCGCGAGATCGCCTCGACCGTATCGCCGCAAGCCCTGCACCGCGATCCAGTGCAGCGGCGCCCAGCCATTGGGTGCGTCCCATTGCTGCGTCGTGTTGTAGGTGGTCGTCGTGAGACCGCCCGGTTTCAGTAGCAATGCCTCGACGGTCTCAGCGGTCTTGTGCGCGCGCTCCGGCCACGCAACATTCGCAAAGAGCGGATAAAGCATCGCCGCCGACGGGTTGTTGCGCGGCTGCCCGAGCTTCCAGTCGTAATCGCCGTAATAGCCGTTCTTGTTCCACAGATAGCGGTTGATGCCAATAGCCCGCTTCGCCGCGCGTCCGACATACTCGCCGACACAACGGAAATCGCGCGCCTCGCCGCAGCCGATTGCAATCGTCGTTTCGAGGTGGAACATCAGGCTGTTCAGATCGACGGGAATGATCGATGTCGTGCGTATCGTCGCGAGCGTCATGTTGTCGCCGAACCACCGCGAGCTGAAATCCCAGCCGCTTTCGGCAGCCGCGCGCAGATCGCGATAGACCTCGTTCGCCGGACGGTTCGCGACCTGCTTCGCCGTGTTCACGTCTTCGAGATACGACTCGTCGCGCGGCGTGTCGCGCGCATCCCAATAGCGGTTCAGCACCGTTTTATCCGGCAGCATCACGACGTTGCGCACCGCATCGCCCGGTTGCAGCGTGTTTTCACCCTGCATCCAGTAATCGTGTTCACGCCTCAATTGCGGCAAATACTTCTGATACACGCGGCCGCCTTCCTTATGCGCGGCAAGCTCGACCATATAAGAAAAGAACGGCGGCTGCGAACGGCTCACGTAATAGGTGCGATTGCCGTTTGGAATATGCCCGATCGTGTCGATCAGATACGCGAAATTATCGAGCATGTCGTCGACGAGATCTTCGCGGCCCGCTTCCTGAAGGCCCAGCATCGTGAAATAGGTGTCCCAGTAGTAACCTTCGCGAAAGCGTCCGCCCGGTACGACGTATTGCTTCGGCATTGGAATCAGCGAACTGTTGGGCGGTACGTTCGCGGTCGTGGTCAGGCGCGTGAGTTCCGGCCACAGCCAGTCGATATGCTCGCGCAAGCTCTGATTCGGTGGCGGCGTGATGCTCTGATCCGTCGGTGGCGTGAAATATTGCGCGACGAAATTCTTGAGCACGAAGCCCGGCACAAGCTTCTGCTGCTGATAAGCCTGCACGATCTGCGCGGGATCGATCTTGGGCACCGCATCGACGAACGTCTTCTGGTCGGGATAGACGCCACCTGTCTGCACGGCTACGAAAAGATCGCCGTATAACTCGCTGGGCGGCGGCGGCAGCGTATAACCCGATTGCGTATCGGCATGCGCCAGATGAACGGCCGCGCTCAACACGAGCCACGCGCTCAGCATTCGGTGTGCCTTGAACCGGAAACGCCGCGACGCCTCGTGCGCCGCGCGATGCGATGACAGTGCGATCATGCTCCCTCCTCGGAAGGGTGATTGAACCGGACTGGTCTCGCTCGGGCGCGTTCGATCTTCTTGTTCTGACAGCACGGCGAAGCTTCGCACGCCTGCAGGCGCATGGCAACCCTGGATTGGCGCGCGCGTGTGCTATTGAATCGCCAGCGCCTTATGCGCTTGCGCCTGAAACTGCGTCGGCGTAACGCCGGTCTGCTTGCGGAAATAGCGGCTGAAATACGCGATATCGGCAAAGCCGAGTCCGTGCGCGATCTGCTTGACCGACATCGTCGAATAGACGAGATCGCGTTGCGCTTCGCGCACCAGATGTTCGTTGATCATCGCAAGCGGCGAGCTCGATAGTTCCTCGCGGCACACACGCCCGAGTTGCGTGACGGTCACGCCGAGCTTGTGCGCATAGAACTCGACAGGACGATGCTCGCGAAAGTGCGCGGCCACCAGTTGCCTGAAGCGCTTGATCTGCTGCGCGTGCCTTTCCGTCGAGGCGACGCTCGGCGCCGACGCGCTCTCGCACATGCGCGCCACCTGCACGAAAAGTGCAACGAGCAGCGACATGCCAGCCGCCATGTGGCCGCGGTCCGTCGCGCGAAACTCCTTCTCCAGCAATTCGAGTATCGGCGTGAACGCGCTCTCTTTGACAGACTGCGCGCTCACACGGAACACGCCCGCGCGCTGCAAGACGGCGATGAGTCCGGGCGCGGCGACAGACGCAAGCGCTTCGATGGATCGCTGCGCGACCGTCACGACGAGACCGTCCACGCCCGGCGCGAAATTGAATCCATGCACCGTTTGCGCGGGCAGCATGATGACGCATGGCGGTGCGATCTCGATCATGCCGTTCTCGATCAGCACCTCTCCGCCACCGCCGCGAATGTACAGAAACTGCAAGAGCGCGTCATGCCGGTGCGCGTCGATATGCCAGTCGTTCGGCGCGCTGCGCTCGACGATCCATTCGAAGTTGAACGCGTCGTACCACGGCGGACGCGCCGATTCTCCATATAAGTTGTAGTTAGGGATTTTCCTCATGTCGCGCATCTCCTGATGCACAAATTGTCCTGTCGTCTGCCGCCTTTGTCCAATCTTTCATGCATGGCCGTGAATATACTTTTTTCACGGCGCAAGGTTATCGCGCCTTCGCATCGAACTGAATCAGGAGACAAGGATGACTAAACAGATCGCGCGGGATCACACCGCGCCGCATTGGCTCGGCCTCGAATCGAGCACGTGCGTCGTCACGGGCGCGGCGGGCGGCATCGGCCGCGCCATTGCCACGACATTCGCCGATGCGGGCGCACGCCTCGCCTTGCTGGATCGCGACGAAGCGGGTTGTCATGCAGCCGCCGATGCGCTGCGCGCAAACGGAGCGGACGTGATAGCCGTGGCCTGCGATATCGCCGATCCTGCGAGCGTGAATCGCGCCCGCGATCAGGTCGAACGCCGATTCGGCCATGCCGACGTGCTCGTGAATAACGCAGGCCTGCTGAGAGCGGGCGGCATCGAGGATATCGGACTCGATGCGTGGAACGCGATGCTCGCCGTCAATCTCACGGGCTATATGTTATGCGCGCAGGCATTCGGGCGCGGCATGCTCGCTCGCGGCGCGGGCAGCATCGTGCATATCGCATCGGTCGCGGCGCATCATCCGCAGACATGGAGCGGCGCCTATAGCCCGAGCAAGGCCGGCATCGCCATGCTTTCGCGTCAGATTGCCGCCGAATGGGGTGCACGCGGCGTACGCAGCAACGCGGTATGCCCCGGCATGATCCGCACGCCGCTCTCGAAAGCGTTCTATGAACAAGGCGATGTCGAAGCGCGCCGCAGCGCAATGACCGCGAGCCGGCGCATCGGCGAACCGCGCGATATCGCGGAAGTCGTCGCGTTTCTCGCGAGCCATCGCGCGGCTTATGTGAACGGCGCGGAGCTTGCCGTGGACGGCGGCTTCGAATGCATGCTGATGGATCTCGTTCCGCGTCCGGGCTTCGAAGCCGCGCGCACTGTCTGAATCAACAGAGGACAACATCATGACTACCGTAACGCGGTCGTCCGATCTCGCTTGCGACGTGCTCGTAATCGGCTCGGGCGCAGGCGGCCTCTCGACGGCCATTACAGCGAAGAAGCAAGGGCTCGACGTGATCGTCGTCGAGAAAGAGGACTACTTCGGCGGCACGACCGCGTTCTCGGGCGGCGTGCTGTGGATACCCGGCAATCGCCACGCAAAGGCAGCGGGCGTTCACGATACCCGCGAGGCGGCCGCGCGCTATCTGCGCGGTGAAACCGGCGCGATGTACGACGCGGCCGCCGTCGATGCATTTCTCGACAACGGCCCGCGCATGATCGATTTCTTCGAGCGCGAGACATCCGTGAAGTTCTTGCCGACGCTCTATCCCGACTATCATCCCGATGCGCCGGGTGGTGTCGACGTGGGGCGCTCCGTCGTCGCGAAGCCGTTCGATGCGCGTGAACTGGGCCGCGATATCGCGCGGTTGCGCCCGCCGCTCAAGACGATCACGTTCATCGGCATGATGTTCAATTCGTCGAGCGCCGATCTCAAGCATTTCTTCAACGCGACGAAATCGCTCGCGTCCGCGTGGTATGTCGCCAGGCGTCTTGCAAGTCACATCGGCGAACTCGCGCTTTATCGACGCGGCGTGCAGATCACGAGCGGCAACGCGCTTGCGGCGCGTCTCGCCAAGTCCGCGCTCGATCTCGCCATTCCGATCCACACGCGAACCGGCGCGAAGGAACTCGTCACGGTGAAGGGCCGCGTGACCGGGGCCATCGTGATCGCCGATGGCCGCGAGATGCGCATCGCCGCGCGGCGCGGCGTCGTCCTCGCTTGCGGCGGCTTCTCTCACGATATCGCGCGCGTTGCGAAAGCTTATCCCCATGTGCGGCGCGGCGGCGAACACGTATCGCCCGTGCCCGCGGGCAATACCGGCGATGGCGCGCGCATGGCCGAACGCGTGGGCGGACGCGTCGATATTCGCTATCCGCAGGCCGCCGCGTGGATGCCGGTCTCGCGCGTGCCATTGAAAGACAGCCAGTACGGCGTGTTTCCTCATTTGCTCGATCGCTACAAGCCCGGCGTGATCGGCGTAACACGCGGCGGCGTGCGCTTCACGAACGAATCGAATTCTTATCACGATGTCGGCGCGGCGATGATCGAAGCCTGCCGCGATGAAAAAGAAACGGCCATGTGGCTGATCTGCGATCACGCGACGATCCGCAAGTACGGTCTCGGCTTTGCGAAGCCCGCGCCGATGCCGCTCGGGCCGCATCTGAAAAGCGGCTATCTCGTCAAAGGCCGCACGCTGACGGAACTCGCGATGCGCACGGGCATCGACGCCAACGCGCTGGAAGCCACCGTGCGCGAATACAACCGCGATGCGGCTCAAGGCAAGGACACCGCATTCGGCCGCGGCGCGACCTCGTTCAATCGCTATCTCGGCGATCCCGCGCACGAGCCAAATCCTTGCGTCGCACCGCTTGGCGAAGGCCCCTATTACGCCCTCAAACTCGTGATGGGTGATCTCGGCACCTTCGACGGCATCGCGACGAATCCGTACGGGCAGGTTCTGCAAGGCAGCGAGCCGATTGCTGGCCTCTATGCCGTCGGCAACGATCGCGCGAGCGTCATGGGCGGCAACTATCCAGGAGCTGGCATTACGCTCGGCCCGATCATGACATTCGGCTATCTCACCGGATTGCATCTCGCAGGCCGAAGCGATGCCCGCGTCACCACGAACGAACTGAGGAGCGCGGCATGAGCAAGCCTTTCATCGATCACCGCATCTATACGATCAAGCCGCGCGGCATGGCCGAATTCATCGATGTATTCGATCGTCTCGCCATGCCGATCCAGCTCAAGTATCTCGGCGCGCCCGTGGGCTTTTATATGAGCGACATCGGCGCGTTGAATCAGGTCGTGCATCTCTGGGGCTACGAAAGCATCGCGGATTACGACCAGCGTCGCACCGCGCGCGACAACGATGCTGAATGGCCCGCTTATCTGCACGCCTCGGCGCATCTCATCGTCGCGCAGGAGAGCCGCATCATCCGGCGCGTGGAGTTCAGAAGCCTTTCGCCTGCCGTGCGTTGAAGCGCAGGGCATAGCGGCACGAAGAATGCCGCCATCGTTCTTATCAATCAATGGAGACATACCGGCATGGAGAAGACCATACGGACCATCGAGGTCCAGAGCTTCATCGACGGCGAGCGCTTCTCGCCATATCAATGGATCATCCTGATCCTGTGCTTCCTGGTCGTGGCCGCCGATGGCTTCGATACCGCGGCGATCGGCTTCATCGCGCCATCGCTGACTAGCGACTGGGGCATCGCGCGCGCCGCATTGGGACCGGTGATGAGCGCGGCGCTCGTCGGGCTCGGTATCGGTGCGCTCGCGGCGGGACCGGCCGCCGATCGCATCGGACGTAAAGCCGTGCTCGTGCTTTCCGTGTTCTTTTTCGGCGTGTGGAGTCTCGCCTCGGCGCAGGCAACATCGGTCGAAGCGCTGACCGCGTGGCGCTTTCTCACCGGCTTGGGGCTGGGCGCCGCGATGCCCAATGCGGTCACGCTGATGTCGGAATACGCGCCCGCGCGCAGCCGCGCGGTCGCCGTCAACACGATGTTCTGCGGCTTTTCCGTAGGCCTTTCGCTCGGCGGCTTATGCGCGGCATGGCTCATTCCGCATTTCGGCTGGCAGAGCGTGCTCGTCGCGGGCGGCGTCGGTCCGATCGTGCTGACGGCGCTGCTGATCTTCATGCTGCCCGAGTCCGCGCAATTCATGGTCGTGAGAAAGCGCCCCGCGGAAAAAATCGCGCGTGTCTTGCGGCGCATCTCGAACGACGCGCGTCTCGCGCAAGGTGCATCCATCGCGTTCACGACGGCCGATACGCGCTCGGAAGGTGCGGAGACATCTTCGCTTGCTCTCATCGTTTCGCGGCCCTATCGCTTCGGCACGTCGATGTTATGGCTCGCCTATTTCATGGGCCTGATGATCTTCTATCTGCTGACGAACTGGCTGCCGACGCTGTTCAAGGACGCGGGCTTTTCCGCCGAACGTGCGGCGCTCACGACATCGCTCTTTCCGCTTGGCGGCATTCTGGGCAACCTGTGTCTCGGCTGGGTGATGGACAAGGCCAACCCGCGGCGCGTGAATGCCTGCGCCTACGTGCTCGCCGCGGCGCTCGTGCTCACGATCGGACGCGGCGTGGCGGATCAGTTCTGGCTCGCCGTGCTGATCTTCCTGACGGGCACCGCGGTAACGAGCGCAGTCACGTCGATGTCGTCGCTCGCCGCATCGTTCTATCCCACGCAAAGCCGCGCGACGGGCGTCGCCTGGATGCTCGGCATCGGGCGCATGGGCGCGGTCGCGGGCGCGATGACGGGCGGCCTGCTCATGAGCATGGGCATGCAGTTCGGCGCGGTCTTCACGCTGCTCGCGATTCCCGCGTTCGTCGCCGCGTGTGCGCTCGGCGCATTGAGCCGGCGCGATGCATCGGCGCAGGCGCACGCGCTCGATGGGGCCGCGCGCGTGCCGATCGAATGATCAGGGCATGTCGAGCGCGACGATGTTGACGATGCCCTTGCGCGTCATCTTCGTGTACGGGCAGAAGCGTTCCGTGTTGCGCACGAGTTCCTCCGCCACCGCGCGTTCGACGCCTTGCATCTGCACGCGCGTGTGCGCGGTGAGCAGGAAGAGACCATCCATCGGATCGCGCGCGAATTCGATCGTGACGGAGACGCTCGCCGCCTCCACAGCGATCCCCGCGCGCGCCGCCAGCAACACCAGCGCGCCATGAAAACACGCGGCATAGCCCGCCGCGAACAACTGCTCCGGATTGGTGCCGCCGCCAGGGCCGCCGAGCGCCTGAGGCATGCGCAGTTCGAGATCGAGGTTGCCGTCGTCGGAGCGGGCCACGCCCGAGGCGCGGCCATGCCCCGCATCGCCGCCCGTGACGGTGACGGTCGTCGCATACAGCGGTTGGACCTCGTTGCCTCGATAGGCGTCGAGCAGGCTGACGGGCGGCGGTTCGAGTGGCTCCATGACGACCTCTTGTGCGAGCGATGACAGCGATGATCGCTCAGTGCGTCGCTCGTGTCTGCTCGTGGCTTCGCGTCTGTCCGCCGATGAACACGATTCGCTGCGCGAATCACATCGCTTCCATGTCCGCTCGTATGCATCGTAGGCGTGCGCGCATGCCTGCGGTAGCGTCACGGCCGGACACGCCGTGTTGCCTTCGATGCATCAATCAACCGACCGGCGTCAGCGCCGGCGCGCTGGCGTTCGTGATCGTCGTGGTGAAGCAATGCAGATCGAGTGCGCGCGTCTCTTCCGTCATGTAATCGACGAAAACGCGCACGCGCGCGGGCAACTGCTTGCGGCTGAGGTAGCAGAGAAAGTGGCCGCCGTCCTCGGGCGCATATTGCGCGAGACACATCGCGAGCCGCCCCGCCTTCACGGCATCGCACACGAGATACGCGGGCAGTTGCGCGATGCCCTGCCCGTCGAGCACCGCTTGCAGCATCAGATCGATATCGTTGAACGTTTGCCGCGCGGCGGGCGAGCGCGTCTGCACCAGGCCATCGACCTTGAATTCCCACTCGGCGACGCGCCCGCTCGACGTGCGCAGATTGATGCAGCGATGCCCGTCCAGATCGTCGATACGGCGCGGCAGGCCATGCTCGCGCGCATAACGCGGCGAGGCGCACACGATCATCTGCATCGGGATCAATTGCTTCGCGACGACTTCGCTGTCTTCCATATGACCGTCGCGAAACGCGACATCGACGCGCTCTGCCGTGAAATCGCACGCCCGGTCGCTCAGCAGCAGTTCGAGCGCGATGTCGGGATACTTCGCGTTGAAGGCCGAGAGCAGCGGCGCGACGACCTTGCGGCCGAAGCCTGGCGTCGACGCGATGCGCAAGTGTCCGCGCGGCGGCCCGTGGCGCAACTCGCGCATATCTTCGAGCGCCTGCACGATGCGTTCCACGCCCGGCTGGCAATTCTTGTAGAAGAGCTCGCCCTCGCGCGTCAGCGACGTGCTGCGCGTGGTGCGGAGAAAAAGCCGTGCGTCGAGTTGCGCTTCGAGCTTCTGCACGTTGCGGCTGACGGCGGAACGGCCGATGCCGAGGCGGTCGCTCGCTTTCGCGAAGCTGCCTTCGTTGGCGACGGCCAGGAACGACACCACGCCCGCATAGCTGGTCGCGAAGCTATAGGCGAGCGAATCGTCGGAATGGAACGCAAGGTCTGATGGCATGGCGGCACGAAACGTAGTGGCTCTGATCCACTAGACGTTCGTGCCGCACGGTTTGTGACGCGCCACGCGCGATTTATTGTTGCACCGGCTTCAGCACGGGCGCGCCCGTGTCCTTCAGAAGCAGCACGATGAACTTCGCGCGTTTCGTCTTGCTCGCGTTGCGGCCCACCGTGTGAACATCGTCAGGGCCTTCGTAGAAGGTGTCGCCCGGCTTGAGCGTCACGGTCTTGCCGCCGTTGAGCTGCATGATGATGGTGCCTTCGAGCACGTAGACATAGGTGTGCGCGTCGTGACGATGCACAGGGTCCACCGCGCCCGGCGGATATTCCACGCTGATCATCAGCGCTTCCTTGCCGGGGTACTCGGGAAGCGGCTTCGTCATGAGCTCCTTGACGATGGCCTCCGGCGCGGCATGCGCCGTATTCGCGACGAATGCCGCACATCCGACGACGAGCGCCAGTCCCACGCGTTTGATGCTGTGCATGATCGGTCCTCCGTTGAGCGAATGACGGCGCGAAGGCGCTTACGACAGATTGGCCTTGTCCAGCCCGAAGACCTTGTCGGACGAGCCCGGCACCGTCTGGAACGCGACATTCGCGCGATTCCATCCGTTGATTTCGATGATGATGTAAGTCAGGTCCGACAACTCCTTCTCCTGAAACTGCTCGCGCACGCGTGCGTACAGTTCGTCGGGCACGCCGTGCTCGGGCAAGCGCGTCAGCACTTCGGTCCACGCCAGCGCGGCGCGCTCGCGCGGCGAGAACAGCGTCGATTCACGCCAGATCGCGACATGATGCGTGCGCAACTCGCGCTCGCCGTGGATCTTCGCTTCCTTCACGTGCATATCGACGCAGAAGGCGCAGCCATTCATTTGCGACGCACGCAGCGTCACGAGGTCGCGTGTCGACTGCTCGATCGAGCACTCCTTCACCGCCAGGCTGAATTCGTAGAACTTCTTGAACAGTTCGGGCGATTGTTGAACATAGTTGATTCGCTGCGTCATGATGGCTCCATGCGTGGTGGGTGTTCGGCATGGATGTCATCGTAGGTTTGGATGCGTTCTCCCGGTAGCCTCGCGAACGTGCGCACGCTGTTGCCTCGCACGCATCAATCGCGGGCGATTCATGATCCGCCGCCATTAATGGCCGCGATGCGCCGGAGCTTGTCCGGGTTGCGCTGCACCTGAACGCGCACGATGCGCTCGTCTTCGATATCGAACGTCTGCGCGGATTCGAGCTTGTCCTCGATGAAGCGCAACAGCGCCCACTGATCATTGAGCATGACGAGCTCGAAGCGCACGCCCTTTCCGTAGCGCAGGAACGCCGCGTAGAAAAGCTGCGCGATGCGCCTGCCGCCGAGAAGCGGTTTCGGGAAGCTGGACACGCGCCCGCCGCCGTCGCCCACGAGCGTCGCTTCATCCGCGAGCATCGCGTTGATCGCGGCGAAATCGCCGGCCTCGATCGCGCGCGCGAAGGTGTGCAACAAGCGCCGGCAGACCTCGCGCGGCACCGGGCGCTGCGGACGTTGCTCGCGCAATTGCGCTTTCGCGCGGCTCACGAGCTGGCGGCACGCGGCCTCCGACTTGCCGATGATATCGGCGACTTCCGGATAATCCGCATCGAAGACTTCGCGCAGCAGAAACGCCGCGCGCGCCTCGGGCGTCAGGCGTTCGAGCAGCATCAGAAACGCGACGGAGACATCGTCCGCATGCTCGGTGACTTCCTCGGGCGTGGCGGGCGGCTCGGTGATCTGCGGCTCGGGCAGCCAGATGCCTGCGTAGTGTTCGCGCTGCGTTTTCGCGGCGCGCAGGCGGTCGATCGAATGGCGCGTGGTCACGGCGACGAGCCACGCCTCGGCGTTTTCGATCGCATCGCGCGCCGCCGCATGCCAGCGCAGCCAGACGTCCTGCACGATGTCTTCGGCTTCCGCAACCGAACCGAGCATGCGATACGCGATGCCCTGCAAGCGCGGGCGCAAACGGTCGAATTCGCGCGTGGCGTCATCCATGAAGACGAGTCCTCGTTCGTATGCGGGTTGATAAGCCATCGATCCGAAGGGTCCACGAAAGGTGAACGTATGTTACGCGCGCACGCGCGCGCGCGTATCGGTGGATGATCGCGACGAAACGCCAAAAGATCTGCACAATGCGGCCGTTAATATCGATGGCCAGGTTCGAATGCTTCAATCCTCGTTCATTCATGACTAAAAGTGATCCTCGAAACGCGTCGCCGAATCTGACGCGCATCATCGTGGCGACGGTCATCAGCAACGGCTTCGTCGCTTACGACTTCACCGTGTACGGCTTTTCCGCGGCGATCATCGGCCGGCTGTTTTTCCCCGCGCACGACGCCGCTTCGTCGCTGCTGCTTTCGCTCGCGACATTCGGCGCGGGTTTCGTGATGCGGCCGCTCGGCGCGGTGCTGATCGGCCGATACGCCGACCGGCGCGGTCGCGAGGCCGGCATGCGGCTGTCCATCACCGCGATGGCCGCGAGCACCTGGCTGATCGCGTGTCTGCCCACGCATGCGCAGATCGGCGCGAGCGCCACCGTGCTGATCGTGCTGGCGCGGCTGCTGCAAGGGCTCGCGGCGGGCGGCGAGATCGGCCCGGCGTCGGCGTTGCTGATGGAGTCGGTGCCTTACGAGCGGCGTTGCTTCATCGTCAGCTGGCGCGGCGCGAGCCAGGGCGCGGCGGCCTGCGTGGCGGCGCTCGTCGGCGCATGCACGGCCGCGCTGCTCTCGCCCGCCGAACTCGCGCAATGGGGATGGCGCGTGCCCTTCGTCATCGGCGGCTTGATCGCGCCGCTCGGCTGGTTCCTGCGGCGCATGCCCGGCGAAGCGCAGGCTTCGAAAGCGCGCCCCCCACGCGCGCCGCTTGCCATCGTGCTGCGCGAGCACGCGCGGCCCCTCGTCTGCGGCATTCTGATGATGGCCGCGCCTTCGTCGAGCATCTACATCGCCGTGCTCTACATGCCGAGCTACCTGACGCACACGCTGCATCGGCCCGCGACGATCAGCCTGACGATCGCGTCGCTCTCCGGTCTCGTGATTCTCGTCGTCACGCCGCTCGTCGCGCTGGCGGCAGACCGGCTGAAGAGCCGCAAGACGCTGCAATACGCGTCGCTCGCGGCGGCGCTCGCAACGGTCTATCCCGCCTTTCACGCGCTGACGCAAGGCGCGCCCGACGACCTCGCGCTCGTCATCATCCTGCTCTATGTCGCGCTCGCGCTGAACAATGCGGGCGCGGGCTCGGTGCTCATGCTCGAAGCCTTTCCGAAGCACCGGCGCGCGGCGAGCCTCGCCGTGATCTACACATTCGGCGTCGTTATTTTCGGGGGCTTTTCTCCGCTCGCGGTCGCATGGCTCATCGGCGCGACCGGCGACGCGATGACGCCCGCGTGGTATCTGCTGGCCGCCAACTGCGTCACGCTCCTCGCGCTCAGCCGCTTTCCCGAACGCCCCGCGAGTGCGCGGCGCGCGAGCGCGTGAGCGGATCGTCCTGCGCGGCGCGCAGCAGTTCGAGCGCGCGCAGACGCATTTCCAGCGGACTTACGTCGAAGGCGCGGCGAAACGCGCGCGTGAAATCCGACGCGCTCTTGAAGCCGAGACCGAACGCGATATCCGCGATCTGCAGATTCGGAAAGCGCGCGATTTCATCGGCGGCCTCACGCAGACGGCAATGCCGGATGTAAGCGGCGAGGCCGCCCTCCTGCTCGAACCATCGATAGATCGTCGCGCGCTTCAGGGCGAGCGCTTCGACGATCTTCGTCGGCGTGAGATCGGTCTCGTGAAGATGCGTCTCGACATATCGCTTCACCTGCCCCTTCACCGCGGTCTGTAACGCCGCGCGCGATTCGTGCAAGGCGTGCGGCCGGTCCGCGAACGCGGCGAGCAGGAGTTGCGCGCCGGCATCGAACGCATCGATCGCATCGGGGCGTGCGAGCGCGGGCAAGGCGCGCGCGGTCGCATCGAAATGCTCGAACAGGAATCGCGCGAGCGGCGCGTCCTCAGGCACGACGCGCCCGTGCAACGCATCGCAATCGTCGATATGCGCGGCGACGATCGCGCGCGGCACGAACATCGTCAACACGTGGCACGCCGGGCGCTCCACGACGAAGCGCTGATTCAGATCGAACGCGATGATGCCCCGCACCGAACCGCGCGCACTGCGCTTGACGTTCAGCCCGCCGACATGGCCGGTCTCGCCTTGCATGTAGAGGTGAAACGCGAAATCGCGGCGCGTATCGGTCGAAACGCGCGCGATCGACCTTTCGAGCACGAGCGCTTCGGTGCGCGCCTCGGTGAATACGAGCCCGCCCGCCGCATAGAGGTCGATGCTGCCCGCAAAGCCCCGCGCGATCTGATCCTTCGCCGGCAGGACATCCACGACATGCCCGACCCGGTCGCGCCATGCGAGCAGTTGCCGCTCGCGGGCAAACGCTTGCGTCGAAAAGCGCGTGAACAGAACAGGCGGGTCGGAATCGGCGGGCATGGCGTCGGCGATGTATCGGTTCGTCCTTCGGGTGGATCGCGGCGCACGATATGTGCCGGCAAATGAGACGCATGGTAAAGCGTATTCGGCATGCCGGTATATCTTGGAGACAGGGAGCAGCGCGTGCCGCGCGGCGGACGTCAGGTCGGCGATTCCTGCCGTCAGGCTGCCGGCACGGCGCTGCCTCCTGCTTTTCTGTGGTTTACGGCCGCTTCACATCAAGAGCACAGCCACAGGCAACGCAAAAAAACACGACGTCGGGGCGTCACACATGGGAAAGTCGAAAGTCTTGCAAGTCGCGCGCACCGCGCAGGCGGCGCTCAAGCCGGCCCGCATGGCCGATGCGCAACTGGATCATCTCGAGCACATGATCCGCTCGCTCGCGCTATCGGGCGCGCCGGGAACGTTCGCGTATCTGGATCGCGGTTACTGGAAAAAGCGGCTTGCCGCGCTTGGCGACGAAAGCGATCTCGTATCGACACAGCGCGCGCGGGTGCTGCGCTTGCTTGACCTTCTCGCGCAGGACCACGCGGACGCGAGCCCGAACAAGGCCGCCGCGTAATCCCGTACGGCCTGCATGCGAAATGCAAAACACAAAGCGGCATTCTGCATGCTGTATTTTGCATTCAAGCCAATCCCGACCGAGGGCAGCCTGAGAGAGCACGATCGGCCGTGCGGTTTTACGACCGCCGCGCCGAGAAATGCGATTAGACGCGGCTTCGCGTCCCGCACCTGTTTCGCGCGCAACGCGTGAGGCCATGTGCGGGACGCGAAAGCTTCGCGCGCGCCCATCCGCAAGTCCGGTTCAAACGCTCACCGCACGCCGATCTTCCAGACCGTGACTTCGTGAAACTCGTCGCCGGGCCTGAGTTCGGTCGAAGGAAACGCCGGATGATTCGGCGAATCCGGGAAATGCTGGGTTTCGAGCGCGAAGCCATCGGTTTGCCGGTACGCCGTGCCCGACGCGCCGATCACGCTGCCATCGAGACCATTGCCCGTGTAGAACTGCAGGCCGGGCTGCGTCGTGTAGACATCCAGCACGCGTCCGCTCGACGGATCGTAGGCCCGCGCCGCAAAGGTCGCCTCGCCGTTGTGCTGGCCGTTCTTGTTGAGCTTCCAGTTGTGGTCGTAGCCGTGCGCAAAACGCATCTGCTGGCTCGACGACCGCAGCCGCGCGCCGATGGGCGTCAGCGCGCGCAGATCGAGCGGCGTGTTCTCGACACTCGCGATCTCGCCCGTCGGAATCGAATCGGGACGCGTCGGCGTATAGCCCGATCCCGCGATCATCACGAGTTGTCCTTCGACACTGCCGCTGCCCTCGCCCGCGAGATTGAAGTAGCTGTGATTCGTGAGGTTCACGACCGTCGGCTTGTCCGTCTTCGCGCGGTAGTCGATGCGCACTTCGTTGTCGTCCGTGAGCGTGTACGTGACATCGACGGTCAGCGTGCCGGGAAAGCCGTTTTCGCCGTCCTTGCTCACATAACGAAGCTGCACGCCCGCACCCTGTGCGCCCTGAAACGTCCTGACCACGGTCCAGACTTTTTCGTCGAAACCGCGCGGGCCGCCGTGCAGCGTGTTCGGCGGCTCGTTGACGGGCAACTTGTAGGTGTGGCCATCGAGATCGAAGCGTCCGTCGGCGATGCGGTTCGCATAGCGCCCGATCAATCCGCCGAAATGGATCTTGCCGTTGTACTTCTCATAGTCGCCAAGCGAGCCGAAGCCCAGCACGATATCCGCGCGGCGTCCGCGCCGGTCCGGCACATCGAGCCGCGTGATGATGCCGCCATACGTGATGCAGTTCATCGTCACGCCGCGCGCATTCGAGAGCGTGTATTGCACGACGGCCTGCCCTTGCTGCGTCGCGCCATACGGTGCGGAAGCAATCGACGCCGCCGCTGCGCGCAACGGCATCCACATTGCCGAGGCTAAAGCCGCGGAAACGATGAGCGCCTTGTTCGTGTTTGCCATACGCGATTTCAAAAGCTATCCGTCGCAGCATCGATAACATCGGGAAGGCGTTGCAGCATCGGCTATGCCTGATCGCGGACCGGGCACGTCCGATGCGAATCCCTATTTCATCGATGAGACTACCAGGAGCCTTGCCATGAGCGAACCCACCGATCGCGCAACGCCGCCGAAGCAGACGCCCGAGGACCCGAACGTTGCGGACCGGCGTTTATCCGACGAGCAGAAGCGCGCCATGACGGACGAGCCCGCGCCGCCCGAGCGCCAGGACGAAAGCAAGGTGGGCGAGTTGCCTGATCCGAAAGACGTTGGCGAAGCGGGCTGATCGTAGAAGACAAAACAACACGCGCGCAATTCATTAGAGGAATCGCGATTCGCGGCGCACGACGCGAATCGCGATGCCGTATCGCGGTTTTATCGAAGCACTTTTGTTGTATGGTATCCCTAAGCTATCGCAGCCGACGATGCCGCGCCGGGCGACGCGTCTCGCCCGCATAAGGAAGCAAGGACGCTCATGCACGATCCCGCCCATTTCCTGCCATCGTTCGTGTGGCGCGCGGCGCGCGACGGCGTGATTCAGTATGCGAACCCCTGGGCGTGCCGCTATCTCGGCGTCCCCTTTCCCGAGCTCGTTGGCCAGCACTGGAAAGCTTTTGTCCACCCCGACGATATTCAGCCTGTTCTCGACGCATTGCGCCAGATGAGCGGCGGCACGCTGTTGCGCAATGTCGATGTGCGCCTGCTGCGCAACGATGCCGCATTCCGCTGGCATACGCTGCATCTACAGGCACGGCGCGACGAGGAAGGCAATATCGCCGATACGGTCGGCGTCGCGATCGATATCCACGAGTGCCGTCACGCATGGGAGATGTACGAAGCAAGCGAGCGGCGTCTGCAGGCCGCCTTCGCGGGCGCACGCATGGGCGCGTGGGAATGGGACATGAAAACACGCGTCGTGCGCATGACCGCGCAAACCGCCGCGCTCTATTCCTTTGCATCGGGCACCGAAGCCGTGCTGCTTTCGGAGCTATGGGACCGCGTCGCGCCGGAATATCGCGAGCCGTTTCAACGCAAGCTTACCGAGGCATTGCGCGATGGCGGTCCGTTCGAATTCGATTTCGTGCTCGAAGGCGATCAGGGCACACGCCGCTGGCTGCGCATGCGCGGGCATCCCGAGTTCGACCGGCATGGCGTGCTCACGCGCGTCTATGGCGTGAGCTTCGATATCAGCGCGCAACGGGCCGACGAAGAGCGTTTGAGCCTTTCTGAACGGCGTTATCGCGCGCTGGTCGAGACGACGGGCGCGCTCGTCTGGTCCGCCAATGCGAACGGCGAAATCCTTCCTTCGGGCGGCGAATGGGAGCAGTTCACGGGCACGCCGGCCGACGTGTTGTCCGGGTGGGGCTGGCTCGACTACATCCATCCCGACGATCGCGAGCGCACCCATCAGGCATGGCTCGAGGCATTGCGCGAAGGCACTGCGCGCACGCTCACCTTTCGCATGTACCGGCGCGATGGCGTCTATCGCAGGGTCGAGGCACACGCCGCGCCGCTCTACGACGACAAGGGCTGCCTGCAGGAATGGTTCGGCACGACGACCGATGTGACGCCGCGCTATGAAGCCCAGGCCGCGATCGAAGCGCGCAGCCTGCGCCTGACCGTTGCGATGCAGGCCGCGAACATTCATATCGCATCGCTCGAACTCGCTACATGGACGCTCTCGCTCGAAACCGGCGGCGAGCGTCAGATTGCCGAGACGCTCAGCTATGAAGCGGCGCTCGCGCGTGTGCATCCCGATGACAGCGCGACGCTCGACCGCTACGTGCGCAGCCTCGCGCATGGCGACGACCCCGACGGGCACTTCGAATTCCGCGTGCGCAACCGGCATGGCGAGCAGTGGATGCAGGGCAGCGCGCTGCTTCAGCGCAACAAGGAAGGCGAACCGTTGCGCATCATCGGCAGCGTGATCGATATCACCGAGCGCAAGCACATGGAACTCGTGCTGCGCGAAGCGGGACGCCGTAAGGACGAGTTCCTCGCCATGCTCGCGCATGAACTGCGTAATCCGCTCGCGCCGCTGCGCACGGCCATTGCGCTATTGCAGAAGGACCGGGAGCAGAAGGATGGGGACGGCGAGACGCAACTGCGCGAACTGATCGATCTGATGCGCAGGCAAGTGGAGCACATGACGCGCATCGTCGACGACCTGCTCGAAGTGTCGCGCATCACGCAGGGACGCATCGCGCTGCAACTCGAACCGATACTCGTCGGCACGGCGGTCTATCACGCGGTCGAAGCGATCGCGGGCATGGTCGAATCGCGCTCGCAGAACATCCAGGTCGATGTATCCGATGCGACCACCTGGGTCTGCGGCGATCCCACGCGGCTCTCGCAGATCCTCGTGAACGTGCTGAACAACGCGAGCAAGTACACGCCGGAGGAAGGCCGCATCACCGTGAGCGTGCAGGCGGACGACGGATGGGTTTCGATCGTCATCGCCGATACGGGCACCGGCATTTCCGCGGACCTGCTGCCCAAGGTCTTCGAGCTCTTTTCGCAAGGCGAGCGCACGCTCGACCGCTCGAACGGCGGCCTGGGCATCGGGCTTTCGCTCGTGAAAAAGCTCGTGGAAATGCACAAAGGCACGATCACCGTGCAAAGCGCCGGGCCGGGTCTCGGCACGACCGTGACCGTCCGCTTGCCGCGTCTGCATCATCATGAAAGGCATTCGGCGCTTGCGCTGTCGGAGACGAGCCTGCGGGAGGCGCGCACGGCGCTGCGCATTCTCGTCGTCGACGATAACCGCGACGCCGCCGATTCGCTTGCAATGCTGTGCGAGTCGGAAGGCCACGTGGCGCGCGTCGCGTATTCGTCGGCCGAAGCGCTCGAGTCCGCGCCTTTGCTGAAACCGGATGTGGCGCTGCTCGATATCGGCCTGCCGGATATCGACGGCTACGAACTCGCGCGGCGACTGCGCCGCAAGGGCGATACCACGCCGCTATTGATCGCGATCACCGGCTACGGGCAAGCCGAAGACCGCTTGCGCGCGCAATCAGCGGGCTTCGATTATCACTTCGTGAAGCCGGTGAATGTGGACAGCCTGCTCAAGCTCTTATCGTCGCTGACGATCACGCGCTGAACGCCGGCGCTCTACAATGAGCGTTCGATCAACGCCTTCGAGGACGTCATGACGCAACCGCCCATCAGCCGCTATCCCGTTCCCGATCCGCAAGACTGGCCCGACGATATCCGCGCGCGCATTCTCGAGGTGCAGGAAAAGGCGGGCTTCGTGCCGAACGTGTTTCTCACGCTGGCGCATCGGCCCGACGAGTTTCGCGCATTCTTCGCCTATCACGATGCGCTGATGCTGAAGGACGGCGGCCTCTCCAAAGGGGAGCGCGAGATGATCGTCGTCGCGACGAGCGCGGTGAACGATTGTCTCTATTGCGTCGTCGCGCACGGCGCCATTTTGCGGATCTACGAAAAGCATGCGCTGGTCGCGGATCAGGTGGCGGTGAATCATCGCAAGGCGGATATCACGCCGCGTCAGAAGGCCATGCTCGACTTCGCGCTGAAGGTATGCCGCGACTCGGGCGCCGTGAACGACGACGATTTCGCCGCGTTGCATGCGCATGGTTTCAGCGATGAAGACGTGTGGGATATCGCGGCGATCACGGCGTTCTTCGGGCTCTCGAACCGCATGGCGAATGTGATCTCGATGCGGCCGAACGACGAGTTCTTCCTGATGGGGCGCGTGCCGAAGGCGCGGTAATACGCGTCGGCAACAGGCGCAGGACGGAGCTGCAAAAGCGCCGCCTCGCGCTCAATCGCCCATGCTTACGGCGACGCTTGGTCCTGCGGCGAAGCCGACAAAACCTCAGAAGCTGCGATGCCCGGCATCATATGCTGCAGCGAATTTCCCGACAGGCCGATCTCGCCAAGCAAGGAGTCGATCAGCGGCGCATGCGCGCGATATGCCAGCGCCGCCGACACCGCTTGCTCCGCCAGATTCGTACCTCCGCTCACTGTGCTTTCGCTGGTCGCGGAACCATTCGTACGATTCAAACCGTCCACCTGAATGATCTTGATACCGTCGATTGCCTTCATCGGCTCAACAGTTTGCGCGATGATCGACGGCAAGGATTCCAGGAGCGCGAGCCTGAACTTCAGGCTCGTCTGGTCCGATGACAATGCGTTGATCGCATCGTTGAGCGCGCGCTGCGCTTCAGCCTCCGCAAGTCCTTTCTTGCGGGCGGCTTCGGCGAGTTCGACCATCGCCGCGGCCTTCATCTGTGCTGCTTCCCGTTCGGCGCGTGCGTTCGTGGTGATGTGCACGGCATTGGTTTCGGCTTCCTGGGCGGCTTCGATGAGCGCAACCTGTTTCGCGCGGTCCGCTTCCGCCGTCTTCCGTGTCGTCTCGACCAGTTGTTCCGACTTGACCGCCTCCGCGAGAGATTCGTTGGCCCGCGCCTCCGCCTGCGATTGCGCCTCGGACTTTTGCGCGATGACGATAGCCTTCTCCTGCTGCGCGATCTCCGTCACCTTGGACTGATCGATCTCCTTCACGCGAACCTCGCGTTCTGCCTCGACCTTGCGCGTGCGCACGGCCTGCTCGCGCTCGATCTCCGATTCCTGCACCTGACGCTCGGCCACGATCCGGCTTTGCTCGGCTTCCTGACGCCGCTGCGCTTCAAATGTCGCGATGCGCGAGTTTTGCTCAGCGGTGCGAGTCTTCACCTGTTGCTCCTGTTCGAGCGTCAGAAACGCTTCCTGTTGCTCGATTTCAAGCTTCTTAGCGAGCGCATCGCGATTCTTTTCTCTGACCGACACCTCGGTATCCTGCTCCACCTCGTTGCGCTCCTTACGGCGACGCTCGGTTTCCTGAGTAAGTTTCGTCAGACCCTCGGCGTCGAACGCATTGTTCGGATCGAAGTAATCTCTCGACGTCTGGTTGAAGTTCGTGAGTGACACACTTTCCAGTTCAAGACCGTTCTTGGTCAAATCTTCGGCAACCGTGTTCTGCACGCCTTGCACGAACTTCTCGCGCGCATCCTGCAAGTCCTGCATCGTCATCTGTGCCGCGGTGGATCGCAATGCATCGACGAATTTATCGTCTACGAGCGCCCTGAGATTTTCCGGCGCAAGCGTTCGCTGACCCAACGTCTGCGCGGCCGTCGAAACCCCTTCGGCCGTTGGCTTGACACGAACAAAGAATGCGACCACCACATCCACTCGCATGCGGTCCTTGGTGATCAGGCTATCTTTCGTCGCACGACTGACTTCGAGCTTGAGGGTGTTCATGTTGATCGGAATAACTTCATGAAACACCGGCAGCACGACGGCGCCACCGCTCATGATGACTTTCTGGCCGCCCAAACCGGTGCGCACGAAAGCCCTTTCCGCCGATGCGCGTACATAAAGCCGCGCGAAGATCATGCCGATTACGCATAAACCGACGACGACCGCAAAGCCGGATGCGCCCCAAAAAATCAGTGTGTCCATTCCAATGCCTCATGCTTCATGCTTCAATTGAAACGATGACCGCGTCCCGACGTGTATCGGCGTGCGGCACCCATTTTCTCGCATTGGCGCGGTCAAAGCGCCACTGCGAAATACAACGACTCCGAGATCTGCTCGACAAGCACGACCTTCATGCCTTTTGCCAGAGACATGCCTTCGTTTCTCGGCTCTACGCGGACATAGTGCGGCTGGCCATATCGATCGACGAGACGGGCTTGCGTCGGCATGCCTTTGGATGCGATACCTGTGACGATCTGCGCCACCGAGCCGACGAATTCAGCCTCCGACAGCGCGCTCGATTGAACCGCAGGCACGTATTTGCCGATGAGCCCGCCAAAATGACGGGTGATAATCAACGCGCCCGGCATTGCGATTACGGCAGCGACCGACGGCGATAGCATGACGCCGAAGCATGCATGCACCACGTATTGCAGCGATAGCCCGCCAACGGAAAAGCCCAGCAAGATAAGAGTGAGCACGACGAGCATGGGCACGCGGCCTACATGCAACCATGCCAGGCATTGGCCAACAGCGCCGATATCAGCGTCGCTATCGGCATGATCGAGTCCGAAGTGCCCGACCAGCAATCCACCCGCACGTTCCGTCAAGCTGAATCCGATCAGCAGTGCAGCAAGTTCGACTATGCCGAGAGCCACCATCATCGCGATTGCGACGATAAATGGAGCCGTTCCGGGAAGGGGAAGAGAATTCATCATTGGCCGGGTCACATGGCTTTGTTGAGAAGGCACGAAACCCAAATTCGAGAGGCGTTCGGTAACGATAACTGGCTAAATACCTGTCGGTATATTAACGAACCCTCAAGGCTTCAGACGTGCGCTTCATTGTCAAATTGCATTACCTCCATCCTCTGATGCAGACGCCATGTGGCCTGAGCGGACTCCAATCTATCGTTCACGCTAAAATGCCATTGCTTTAATGGTCGATTCAAGCAAGACGCACAATACGCGCATAACCCTGAAACTCAAGTTCGCGACCCATGCGCCTTCCCCCGCTGAAATCCATCATCGCGTTCGAAAGCGTCGCGCGCACCAAGAGCGTCAATCGCGCCGCCGACGAACTCGGCCTCACGCCTTCCGCGGTCAGTCATCAACTGGCGAATCTGGAAAGCATCGTGGGGCGCCCGCTGTTCACGCGGCTCGGCCGCGGCCTGGTCCTCACGCCGACCGGCACGCAATATCTCTCCGATGTCACCGGCGCGCTCGCCGAACTGAATCGCGCGACCGAGCGCGCATCGAGCGAAACGTCGATCGAGATTCTGCGGATTCATTCGAGCCCGAGCTTCGGCCTCATGTGGCTGCTGCCGCGTCTCGCCGCGTTTCAGGAAGCGAACGGCGACATTCAGATGAACCTCGCCTGCTCGTATGAAGACGTGTCGTTCACCTCGGGCTATTACGACATCGACGTGCGTCACGGCTATGCGCACTGGACCGATGTCGAAGTCAAGACGCTGCGCCACGAGACCATTGCGCCGCTTGCCTCGCGCGCGTATCTGGAGCGGTGTCCCGTGTCCGCGCCGGAGGATCTTCTCGAACGCCGCCTGATCTTTTCCGAATCGCCGCTCGTTCAATGGCAGCAATGGTTCGGCAAATTCGGCGTGGCCGTGAAGCGCAAGGCATTCGACTTTGCATTCGACCGCTCGTACATGTCGCTCGAAGCGGCGGCGCTCGGTCACGGCATCGCGCTCGAAAGCACGATGCTGGCCTCGGTGCATCTGGAGCGCGGTTCGCTGGTGCCGGTATTCGGCAAGGACTACGCGGTCGAAGTCGGCGCGCATCATCTGGTTTACCCGAGCCAGAACGCGGGACTGCCGCGCGTGGCGAAGTTTCTCGCGTGGATGGACCGGCAAATCGACCGTCGCGCCGATACCTGAAAATTTCTCAGCAATAGTTGAACCAAACTGCGTTGATCGTCAGGTCAAAGGCGAAGACACTGCCACTACACCAGACACCAACGGAGACAACGATGTTGCTCGAGAATCAGGTAGTGATCGTCACGGGCGCGGCGTCGGCGCGCGGCATCGGCAAGGCAACGGCAAAAGCGCTTGCCGCCCAGGGTGCACGCATCGTCGTGCTGGATCTGAAGGGAGAGGACGCGCAAGCCGCCGCGAACGATCTGGGCGAAGGCCATCTCGGTCTAGCCTGCGACGTGACCGATAAAGCCGCATGCGTCGCCGCCGCGCATGCGACGATCGAACAGTACGGGCGCATCGATGCGCTCATCAACAATGCGGGCATCACGCAGCCCATCAAGACGCTGGAAATCGGCGCGGATAACTTCGATGCCGTCATCGGCGTGAATCTGCTCGGCACGCTATACATGTCGCAAGCGGTCATTCCGCAGATGAAAAAGCAGAAGCGCGGCAGCATCGTGTGCATGTCGTCGGTGTCGGCGCAGCGCGGCGGCGGGATTTTCGGCGGGCCGCATTACAGCGCGGCCAAGGCCGGCGTGCTCGGTCTCGCCAAAGCCATGGCGCGTGAATTCGGCGGCGACGGCATCCGCGTCAATTCCATCACGCCGGGCCTGATTCAAACCGATATCACCGGCGACAAGCTCACGCCCGAGATGCGCGCGGACATCATCAAGGGCATTCCGCTCGCCCGGCTCGGCGATGCCGCGGATATCGCCAATGCATGCCTCTTCCTTTCGAGCGAGCTGTCGTCGTATCTCACCGGCGTCACGCTCGACGTCAACGGCGGCATGTTGATTCACTGATCGCAGCACAGAGGCGCACTCGGAAAACCGGGGCGCCGCACCATCGACATGGCAGGAGACAAGCAACCATGAAATCCAAGTTGGCCGCATCGACGGCAACGGCCGAGTTCGCCTCGTCCGCGGAAGCTACGAGCTTCGAATCGAAGACCTATGCCAAGGTCGGACGCCGGCTCATTCCCTTTCTGATGCTGTGCTATCTCGGCGCGTATCTCGACCGCGTGAATGTCGGCTTCGCCAAGTTGCAGATGCTCAACGATCTGCGCTTCTCCGAAACCGTCTACGGCATCGGCGCGGGCATCTTCTTTCTCGGCTACTTCCTGTTCGAAGTGCCCAGCAACGTGATCCTGCATAAAGTGGGCGCGCGCAACTGGCTCGCGCGCATCATGCTCACGTGGGCCGTGATCTCGGCGAGCTTCGTGTTCGTCAAGTCGCCCACGATGTTCTATGTGCTGCGCTTTCTGCTCGGCGTCGCCGAAGCGGGCTTCGCGCCCGGCGTGATTCTCTATCTCACGTACTGGTTTCCCGCCGCGCGCCGCGCCAAAGCGCTTTCGCTCTTCTTCATGGCGATTCCGCTCGCGGGCATCGTCGGCGGGCCGCTTTCCGGCTACATCATGCATGCGTTCCAGAACGTGCACGGGCTCGCCGGATGGAAGTGGCTCTTCATGCTCGAAGCCTTGCCCTCGCTCTTTCTCGGCGTCGCGATCCTGTTCTATCTCGACAATGGCATCGCGGGTGCGAAGTGGCTCACCGATGCGGAAAAGGCGCTGCTCGCTCGCAACGTCGAGAAGGACAACGCGCAGACAGTCGAACACGTATCGATCCGTTCATTCATCGGCGATCGTCGTCTGTGGCTGATGGCCGCGATCTACTTCTGCGTCGTGCTGGGTCAATATGGCCTGACCTTCTGGCTGCCGACGATCATCCGCCGCACCGGCGTAGCGGACCCGCTGTGGGTCGGCATCCTCACGGCGATTCCGTATCTCTGCGCCATCGTGGCGCTGCCGCTGATCGGCGCAAGCGCGGACAAGCGCCGCGAACGCCGCCTGCATCTCGCGATTCCGATGCTCATCTCCGCAGCCGGCTTCGCCACCTTGCCGATGCTCGGCAGCGTGGGCGCCTCGATTGTCTGCGTGAGCGTCGCGGCGGCCGGCATTCTCGCGTCGTCGTCGCAATTCTGGTCGTTGCCTACCGCGGTGCTCGGCGGGATGTCGGCGGCGGCGGGCATCGCGGCGGTGAACTGCTTCGCCAATCTCGCGGGCTTCTTCTCGCCGGCGATCGTCGGCTGGCTCAATGACTTCACGGGCAAATCGACTGCGGGTCTGATCTTCATCTCGCTGGCCGTCGTGCTGGGTGCGGCCCTCGTGTTCTTCGTACCGGCCAAGACGGTCAATCGCTGAATCCAATCCCCTACTCAAGGAGACAACACATGAGTACTCCCGTCATCGAGGAGGTGACGCTCGCCGAGCGCGCCTACCGCATCCGCCGCAACGCGCTTCTGATGGGCGAAGTGCAAGGCCAGGGTTATATCGGCCAGGCGCTCGATATCGCCGACGTGCTGGCCGTCGCGTACTTCGGCGCGATGAACTACCGCCCCGACGATCCCGAATGGGAAGAACGCGACCGCTTCCTGCTCTCGAACGGTCACTACGCCATTGCGCTGTACGCCGCGCTCTTCGAAGCCGGCATCCTGCCGCAGGAAGAACTCGAAACCTACGGCAGCGACGACAGCCGCCTGCCGATGTCCGGCATGGCGAGCTACACGCCCGGCATGGAAATGTCCGGCGGCTCGCTGGGGCAAGGTCTCACGATCGCGGTCGGGCGCTGCCTCGGCCTCAAGCGCAAGGGTTCGAAGTCCTTCGTCTACACGCTCTTCTCCGATGGCGAGCTCGACGAAGGCGCGATCTGGGAAGGCCTCATGTCGGCGGCGCACTGGAAGCTCGATAACCTCGTCGCGATGATCGACGTGAACAATCAGCAAGCCGACGGCCCTTCCACGCAGATCATGGCGTTCGAGCCGCTCGTCGAGAAACTCGAAGCGTTCGGCTGGTACACGCAGCGCGTGAACGGCAACGATATCGACGCCGTGAAGCAGGCCTTCGACAACGCGCGCAATCTGAAGGAAGCGAAGCCGCGCATCATCGTGTGCGATACGAAGATGGGCTGCGGCGTGCCCTTCCTCGAACAACGCGAGAAAAACCATTTCATCCGCGTCGATGCCCACGAATGGCAACTGGCGCTCGAAGCACTCGAAGCAGGGAGATAAGCATGAGCACGCGCCTCAAGACATCGGCGATGATCGCATCGATCGCAAGCGAAGGACAGGTCACGCGTTCCGCGCCGTTCGGCCATGCGCTGGTCGAGCTTGCGCGCACGAAGCACAACGTCATCGGCATGACGGCCGATCTCGGCAAGTACACGGACCTGCATATCTTCGCGAAGGAATTTCCCGAGCGTTACTATCAGATGGGCATGGCCGAGCAATTGCTGATGGGCGCGGCCGCGGGCTTCGCGCATGAAGGCGCGCAACCGTTCGTCACGACCTATGCGGTGTTCGCGACGCGACGCGCGTATGACTTCATCCATCAGACGATCGCCGAAGACAATCTCGATGTGAAGATCGTCGCGGCGTTGCCGGGTCTCACGACGGGTTATGGCCCGAGCCATCAGGCTGCGGAAGACCTCGCGTTGATGCGCGCGATGCCGAACATGACGGTGATCGATCCGTGTGATGCGCTCGATATCGAGCAGATGGTGCCCGCGATTGCCGCGCATAAGGGCCCGGTGTATGCGCGTCTGTTGCGCGGCAACGTGCCCGCCGTGCTCGATGAATACGACTACCAGTTCGAACTCGGCCGGGCAAAGCTGCTGCGCGACGGCCGCGACGTGCTCATCATTTCATCCGGAATCCTGACGATGCGCGCGCTCGAAACCGCCAAGGCGCTGCAGGCCGACAACGTCGATGTCGCCGTGCTGCACGCACCGACGATCAAGCCGCTCGATACCGAGACGATTATTCGCGAGGCGAAGCGTTCGGGCCGTCTCGTCGTGGTGGCGGAAAATCATACGACGATCGGCGGGCTGGGCGAAGCCGTCGCGACCGCGCTGCTGACGGCGGGCGTCACGCCAACGTATCGTCAGATTGCATTGCCGGATGCGTTCCTCGATGCGGGCGCCCTGCCCACCTTGCACGATCGCTATGGCATTTCGACGAACGTGATGGCGAGCACGATCAAAGGCTGGCTGGCGTAATAACGCCACTGCGCCGTTGCGCCGCGCGATGGCACGCATCGCGCGGCGCGTTTTATTTCTTTCTGCGTCCGCCCTTCTTCGCGTTCGACGCCTCTTTCGATACGGTCGTGACGAGACCGTTCATCGCTTCCATCCATGAAAGCGCATCGATGTACGAGAGGAATTGCTGAAGATACGCCGGCGATAGCTCGCGCATGAGCGAGAGCGAACGATGCACGAGACTGCTCGAATTGAGCGGACCCGCATTCTTCGGCACCTGCGCGAACGAATCGCGCCACTGCTTCTCCGCGCTGACCTTCGACCACACCGCGCGAAAGTAATCGAGCAATTCCGCATGCGCTGCCGGGTTCATCGCCGATTGCTTCGCGATGTCGTCGACGAGTGCGGCAAGCGGACTGCGCGGCACATCGTCGGTCGCTATCGGCGCGTTCATCGCATCGACATCGCGCCGGTACGCATCGAGCAATTGCGCGATCCGTTCGTCGATCATGCGACGCGCTTCGCCTTCATGCGCCGCCGCGCGCCGGTCCAAGGCATCGATGAGATGAAAGCGCACGGGATTCGCGCGATCGTCGCCGTTCGCGCGCCACGCGTCGAGCATCGCGCGCGCGGATGCCGCGTTATTCATGAGCCTTCGCGACGCCGTTCGTCGGCCGCGGCACCGCCGAAATCTCGACGCGCCGGTTCTTCGCGCGCCCGTCTTCGTCCGCGTTGGAACTCACGGGCTGCTCGGAGCCGAAGGCCGCCGCGAACACCGAAGGCGACGGCACGCCCGCATCGATCAGCGCGCGCGTCACCGTCAACGCGCGTTTCGCGGAGAGTTCCCAGTTGTCCGCGAAGCGGCGATTGTTTTCGTGGACCTGCTGATCGTCCGCGAAGCCGCTCACCATGAGAATCTCTTCATGCGCGCGAAGATACGTGGACAGCGGCCCGGCCAGGCTCTTCAGCACGTCGCGGCCCTGCGGCTGCAACTGATCGGAATTGAGCGCGAAGAGCACGTTGCCGCTGATGCCGATGCGCCCGTTCACGAGCGTCACGCGTCCCGATGCAAGCGGTCCCGCAAGCGCCTGTTCGAGCGTCTGGCGGCGCTGCGTTTCTTCCTGCCGATGCTTCACTTCTTCGTCGAGCTTGGTCTCGAGCTGCAA
Source organism: Caballeronia sp. PC1 (assembly GCF_021353155.1). Lineage (NCBI taxonomy): Bacteria > Pseudomonadati > Pseudomonadota > Betaproteobacteria > Burkholderiales > Burkholderiaceae > Caballeronia > Caballeronia sp. PC1. The sequence continues at coordinate 1,369,017 of NZ_JAJUBH010000003.1, read as the reverse complement.
CTGCACGCCGATGACACCGACGAGGATCAGCACGAACGCGCCCAGCAGCACCGACATCAGATCGGCGAATGCGGCCCAGATCGGTGCGGCGTATTCGGTGCCGCCGTCGATGTCCTCGTTCATGCCGCCCGCGCTCCGGCCACGCGCTGACCCGCGAGATGCTGCAAGTCCTCGACGATCTGCTTCTGCGACAGCATGCTCAGATCGATGACTTCCTTCGCCTGCGCGACGTAATACGCGAGTTGCTCATCGCTGCGTGCGAGCGATTTGCCGAGCGCGCTTTCGATGCGCTCCAGATGCGCGACAAGCTTGTCGTTCGATTCGCCGAAGGCCTGCACCGCCGCGCCAAACGCATCCGACAGGCTCGCCGTTTCGACCGCGCTCGCCGTCACTTGCGCGGCCATCGCGTTGAGCTTGCCGGCTTCGGATTCAACCGTGCCAGTGAACTGCGTGCCGACACGTTCCAGCACGGTCGAGGAAGATTCGACCAGTGCGTCGATGGCGGCGCGCTGCTCGTTCGATGCGTGATTCACGGCATCGAGCAGGGTTTCGACCGTCGCCAGCAGACGACTGCGTTCTTCGAGCATCGCGGTATCGCGCACCATCGAATCGGAGAGCTTCTGACGCATTTCGGCGACGACTTCGGCCGCCGCTTTCGGCGCCTCCGACGCAGCCTGCACGAGACGCCCGATCTCCGCCATGGTCGCGCTCGCGTGCGCCTGCGATTGCGCGGACATGTCGCGCGCGGTTTGCGCGAGCGCGTCGCAGATCTCTTTCTGACGATCCGCCGTCGCCGCGCTCGCTGCCTGCCACTGCTCGCGCAGCGACGCGGCCATCGTGTCGAGCGTGCCGCTCCATGCATCGAGACGCGCTTCGCTGCGCTGATCGACCGATTGCACGAGCGATGCCCCGTGTTCTTCGAAGCTCGCCACCGCCGCCGTCAGTGCGCCTTGATTCTGCGCGGCCGCCTGCTCGCTTGCGCGCACGTGCTGGGCGAGCGCGTCGGTCCAGGCGTGCGACATGCTGCCCGTCGCCGCTTCGAGACGGGTCGACACGCCATCGATCAGGCCGGAAGAACGCGCATCGAACGTCTGCGCGAAGCGATCCAGCGACGCCTCCATGCGCACGACGAGCGCATCGTTCGATTGGCCGTGTTTCGCAACCGACGACTCCAGCCCGCTCGACACGCGTTCCATCTGCGCGGACACGCCATCGACGAGACTCGCCGCACGCTGATCGAAGGCCTGCGCGAAGCGATCGAGCGATGCGCCCATCTCGCCGGCAAGCGCCGCGTTCGACTGCGCATGCTGTGCGACCGATGCGTTCCAGATCTCCGCGACCTTCGCCGACGACGCCTCGAATCCGCTCGACAGCCCTTCGAGTTGTTGCGTGACCGCCTGTTCGACGTTGCCGTGCAATGCGCTGACTTCGCGCGCGATGCCGTCCATCGTCGTCTGCATGATGGGCTGGAGCGCGGCGCTGGCGGCGCGTGCGCTGTCCGCCACGCTCTGCTTCAGGGACAACTCGACCGAGGTCGCGAGCCGCCGGTAAGCCGTCTCCGTCTTCGCGTGGAACGCATCCTGATTCGCGAGTTGCCGCTCGTTCGCGGCAAGGCTTTGCTGCTCGATTGCGAGCGTCATCGACTGAAGGCGATCGACGAGCTTGGGCATCAGTTCCGTCTGGAGCCGAAGCATTTTGAACGTCTCTTCGCGCTGATGCGCCTGCGTGAAGACCCGCAGCGTGCCCGCGATTTTCGCGTCGAGTTGCTGCGTCGCATACAGACGGTCGCGCCGGCACAAGGTGGACAAGAGGCCGAGCATCGCGGAGCCCGCAACGCCCGCGATCGACGTGCCGAACGCGAAGCCGAGACCCGTGACCGGCGCGGCGAGCGATGCGCGGATCGCCGTGAGGTCCGATGCGCTCTGCAACGCGGTGCCCGTGCCGCGCAAGGTCGCGACCATGCCGAGCAGCGTGCCGAGCATGCCCAGCAACACCAGCAGGCCGACGAGATACGGCGCGAGCGCCGGACCGGGCAAGGCCGCGCGTTCGCCTTCGATTCGCAGGCGCACCGCATTGCGCAGGCTCGGATGCAGCGTATCGAGCCACACGGCGAGGCTGCGCGGCGCGCTCGCGAGTTGCGCGATGGCCTGCTCCAGCGTGCCGGTGATCTGCTGAAAGCGGCGCAGTTCGGCCGCGCCCGCGAGATAGCATGCGGCGATCACGACGCTGACGGCGAACGCGAGCGCATTCGAGCCGATATAAGCGATACCGATGCCGCAGATCGCGGCGAGACCAATCGAGAAGACGGCGATGTTCAATAGATTCCGGGGCATAGCGAGCCAGTTAGCGGGTGCGAAGAGCCGCGAGCAAGCCTTCGATCGGTTGAAAACGAACATCCAGTTCGGCGAGCACGACGCTTTGCAGATCCTTGCGGAACACGGCGAGCCACGCGCCGGGCGCGGATGTCTCCGCTGAAGCGTGCGCGTGCTTCAGGCGCTCGAAATGCTTGCCGAGCAGCGCGGGCACGTTCGCGAGCAGAGCACGCTCGCGCGCGCTCAGTGCCTGTTCCATCACGGCATCGACGACCGCGAGGCGCGCCATGTCCGGCGAACTCGACGCGAGCATCGATCTGAGACGCGTGCGCAGCGCACCGATATCGGTGTCCATGGCTTGCTGCAGGGACACATAGCGCTGACGGAAGTCCGCGAAATCGGCTTCAGGCTGATCCGCTGCCGGCTGCACGGCGGCGCGATGCCTGCGGCGCGCCGCCGCATCCTCGCGCGCGAGCGCGCCGGCGAGCGATGTCCGCACGCGCGCGCACTCGTCTTCCACGTTGCGCGCGGCGGATCGCGCGCCGGAGACGGCGGGCGGATCGGTTGCGAGCGCGGTCGAGAGCGCGATCGCATCGGTCCAGCCGAGCCATTGGCTCAGACGGTCCGACAGCGATTGAGCGGGTTCTTGTACGTCGAGATCGGCAAAATGTGCCAGCAGGCGAACGAGCGCCGGGCCGCTGAATGCCGTGCGCTTCGAGCCTTGCACAGGTTCCCCGGGGGCAAAAGCTCGCTATTTTACCTGCGCGGGCGAGGTCGATGCCCCGTTTCGTTTCGATAGCCCTTCAAGGCGCCTTCGCGGGCATGAACGCGAACGCGGGCGTGGCGACGAAATTGCCCGCTGTTTCGCCGGAAAAAACCTGCCCCGCGTCGATCGTGAGCTTCATCACCGGCGCGCCCGGATTCAGGTTGAGCTTCTTGAGCGACACCCAGAACGTATCGGGCCGCGTCGCCGAATCGAAGTAATAGATCATGTTCTGCTGATCCGAGACGGTGCGCCATATCGTCGATGAAAGATTCGGCTGCTCCGGCGTGCTGATGCCGAGCGGCACGCTCACCGACCGCATCACGCTCATCACGCTCGCCACGGCCTGAAACGAATACGAGCCCTGCGGCACGCCCGCCATGTAGTTCGGATCGGCCTGCTTCGGAATCGCGTCGAGCAGAAAGGACGCGCGCACGAAGCGGTCCGCCGCGCGATTCGTGCCCGGCAGAAAGCCCAGGCCGCCGACGCTTTTCCAGTACGTATCGATTGCGAGTTGCTCGTCGTAGATGGGCGAGTTCGTCATGACCTTGTACTTCTTGCCCTGATGGATGATCAGCTTGCCGTTGATGTATTCGAAGATCGCGGAATCGCCGCGCGCATCCGACAAGGAAAGATGAATGGTCAGCGGCTTGCCGTTGGGCAGCGGCGGCGCGATGATCTGGAACGGCTCGCGCGACATCACGTAGACCGCTTGCCCGACGGTCGCGAAGTTATCGAGCGCGTATTGCGCCCACAGGCTGATCGACATCGGATCGCGCTTGGGATCGGGCTTGCCGTAGTCGGTCTCCGCGAGATAAAGCGCATTGGCGACGAGCCCGCGTTCGTTCATGCCGTCTACCGTGCCGATCTCATAGCCCGATACCACGACACTGCCGTATTTCGATTTCCACTTGATCGAGCGCGGGCCCGCGTTGCCGTCGCGATCGATCCCCGCGGGCATCACCCAGAGATTCGAGCGCATGTCTTCGGACCAGTCCATCGTGCGGCCCGTGATCACGAGACCCTTGTCGCCGACGTACAGCGCGCGCGTGCAGGCGAGCGCGAGCGACGTCGAGAGCAGTGCGAGGGCGACGATGCATGCGAGCTTTCGAGCCAGGCGGGTCATGTCATGGTTCCTCATCGTGTGTCGCGACGCCTTCGTGTTTTCGTGTCTCCGGACACGAAGGCCCCCTCATCAATAGGGCAATGCCGCGGCTTTGTAAAGGCGCGCGGCGCGTCTAATGCAGGGCTTTATTTCCAATCGCCGATGTGAGAGGGAGCGCGCGCCGTGTCAGGAAGGAAAGCCCAGCACGGTCGCCTTGGCGCGCAGATCGGTGAAGCGCCCGCCCGGCGTCGGCGTTTGCGACGCGCCTTCGGCAGCCTTCGCGGTCCGCGATTTGTCGATGGCGTCGAGGCCCGTTCCGACCGACGGCGTGTTCGAGCATTCGAGACCGAACGGCCCCGGCGGCACCGTGAGCGCGGGCGCATCGGCGCGCGGCGCATCGCTCAGATCGAGCGCATAGGCCATGTTGAACGTGGTCGGATCGCTTGCCCGCACGCCCAGCGGATCGAGCCCGAAGCGCCATGCGAGCAGTTGATGGATCGAGCTCGGATCGAACGGATAGCGCGCCACGTTGTTCGCCCGCACGCGCGGGCCGAGCAGCATGCAGGGCACACGAAAGCCGAGACGCCCGTCGTTGCCGAGCTTCTGTTCCGCCGCCAAAAGCGACTTGACCGGCGGCGCGACGTGCTCGAAGAAGCCGCCCCATTCGTCGTAGACCACGATCAAGAGCGTCGTGCTCCAGTTCGGACTCGTGCGCAGCGCTTCGTAGATCTGCCCGAGCAGCGCCTGGCCGTTGCGCACGTCGGCATGCGGATGATCGTCGTTGGACGTGCCGTTCGCTTCGCCGCCAAAACTCGGATCGACCATGCAGAAGGACGGCAGATTGCCGCCGGCCGCATCGGAAAGAAAATCGGAAAAGAGCTTCGAGCGGCCCACATAACGCGTGCCGTAAAGCGCGGTGAACGGCACGTCGTGAAAGTAGTACTTCGACGAGATGTTCTTCGCATCGAGCCGGTCCCAGATCGTCGAGAGCGACGAGGTATCGATCGTGTCGCTCAGGCGGTCCGTCTCGCCGCTATGCAGATAGATGCGGTTCGGAAACGTGTCCGCGAGAATCCCGCTCATGTAGTAGTCGCAGACGGTGTATTGCGCGACCGCCTGCCGATAGAACTCGAGATCGCTGCCCGTGAAATAGCCGATAGGCAAGAGGTCGCCGCGCGTCTTGTTCGTGTCGGGTGTCAGCAGAAAGCCGTTCATCGCGCCATTCGCGAGATGCGCGCGGCCCGCGTCGTATTGATGATCGGGGTCCGCGAACTGACAGCCCTGAAAGCCGTAGGCGGCGTTGGCCGAAAGCGCGAAGGTCGGATGCGTCTCGCCGAAGGCATCGGTGTACTGCCGGCCCGTCTGTCCGCCTTCCGCGCCCCGCACCCAGCCGAGCATGTGATCGAACGAGCGGTTTTCCATCGTCACGAGCACGATGTGGTCGATGCCCGAGGTCGCCGGCGCGGGCAACGCGGGGCGCGGCAGGTTCGCGCGATCGGGCGGAATATTGCCGATGGGGCTCGTCGGCGTGACGGTGCCGGAGTCGTCGTCGCTGCCGCCGCCGCACGCGGACAGCATGGCCGTGCTGGCGAGCGCGGCGAGAAGACGCCGGCGCACCGCATCGGGTTCGTTCGAGGAATGTCGGGCCATGCCGGCGCTCCGTGTGAGTGTTGTTGTCGAACGCCGTTCGTCGGCCAACGGTTGCGCTTCGGAACGCGAAGGCGAACGGCTTGGGGGTGCCGGGACGTAGCACATCGCGTTCCCGGCCCCGCATTCCGTTTGTTTCTCACACAGCGGCGGCGCTATTCATCCGTCACGACCGAACTGCTGGCGCCATCGGCGACGGACGACGCGAGCGCATAAGCGTTCACGCCTTCGATACAGCCGAGGTTCACGCGCCACTCCTGCGGATTCGAGCGCGTCTGGTGGAACGTGTAAATTCCACAGTGCTTGCAGAAGAAATGTTTCGCCACGCGGGTGTTGAACTGATAGAGCACGAGCGCGTCCTCGCCCGACAGAATGCGCAGCCTGTCTCGCGTGAACGGCGGCGACATCACCGCGCCGCGCCGCCGGCACAAGCTGCAATTGCAGCGCTTCGCGGGTTCGGCCGGCGTATCGGCTTCGAACGTGACTGTGCCGCAATGGCACGCGCCTTTCAGGGTCGTCGGGTTCATCGTGGCTTTGTCTCCCTCCTGATTGTGTTCAGCCCGCGTCCTCCACGTACTGCGCGACGCCGCGGCCGAACGACCCGTCTTCTCGTCGATTCGGCGCCAGTGCGATCATCACGTCGTCGGGTCGCAGGCCGGGCGATGTCTCGAGCTTCGCGACCAGCGTCTTGTAGAACGCCTTCTTGGTCGCGAGGTCGCGCCAGTCGCTCGCGGTGATGTGGATGAACACGAGATCGTCGCTTCGTTCCACGCCGAGATAGGTTGGATCGTAGATGAAATCGTCGCGCTCGCGCTGTTCGATCAACTGGAAACGATCGTCGGCGGGGACTTTGAACGCTTCGACGAGCGCCTCGTGAACGCTGTTGGAAATGGCGCGGATATGATCGCGCGGCTTGCCTTTGATGAGCGAGATTCTGACGAGCGGCATGATGCGTTCCTTCCAGAATGAAGTTCAGGTCAGGCCACTTTACGCCGCGCCGCCCCTTCCGAATATTTGAAAGTTCGGCACGAACGATTCCAGAAAATCGAACCGTTGCGGCGTCAACGCGCGCGCAAGGCGTCGACGATATTCATCCGCGAAGCCCGCAGCGCCGGCAGAAAGCCGCCGACCAGGCCCATGACGAGCGAAAAGGCGAGCGTCCGTGCGATCACCGAAGGCGTCAGAATAAATCGGAACGAGAGATCCGCGAAGGTCTGAAAATTGGTCGTGGAAAACGACGCGAACTGCATGAGCGCGGCGCACCCAAGCCCCGCGACGCCGCCGACGAGGCCGAGCAGCAACGCTTCGAGCAGAAACGCCCCGAGCACGTCGAAGCGCTTGAAGCCGAGCGCCCGCAAGGTCCCGATCTCCGCGACGCGATTCGCCACCGACGCGTACATCGTGATCATCGCGCCGATCATCGCCGCGATCGAGAAGATGGTCGAGAGCGTGATGCCGAGAATATTGATGAACGAGGACAGCGCCTTCGACTGATCGCCGTAAAAGACCTGTTCGCGCTTCGCCTCGTCGACGAGACGCGGGTCCACGTCGATATCGGCGCGAAAGCGCTCGAACGCGTCGCTGCGCGCAAGGCGCACGACCATCGACGAATAACTGGTGCGCCGGAACGATTGCATCAACTGATCGACATCGCCCCAGATCTCCGAATCGAAACCGCTGCCGCCCGCGTCGAAGTGGCCCACCACGGTCCAGTCGCGCTGCGCGAAACGCAGGTGATCGCCGATGCGCGTGCCGCCGAACCCTTTCGCGATACTGCTGCCGACGATGATCTCCGACGATCCGCTCCTGAACATGCGACCCGCCGTGAGTTGCACTTGCGGACGCAATTGCACGCCCATGGGCGAGACGCCGCGTATCACCACGTTCGCGGGCGTGTTCGTGCCGAGCTTGGTGAGCGAGATCAGCACGACGGTTTCCTTCGAGGCGAGCGGCGCGCCGTCGCCGTTCATCGCGACCGATGGATGCATCTCCATCACATTGGCCTGATTGCGGTCGATGGCGCTTTGAATCTCGGTTTCCGCGCCCTTGCGGATCACGACGACGTTATCGCGCTCGCCCGTCGAAACGAGCGTTTTCTTCAGACCCGCATCGAGCATCAGCACGGTCGCGAACACGAACACGACGAGCGCGAGCCCGCCCGCCGTGAGCATCGTCGTGAGGCGGCGCGCCCAGAGGTTGCGTGCGACGTAGGAAACGGGAATCGCCATCGCGCGTCCTCAGCCGATCGCCCGCAGGCCTTCGACGATGCGCACGCGGCTCGCCTGCACCGCCGGCACGATCGCCGCCGCGAGCGCCACCACGAACGCGCATGCGGCCTGCAGCAGCATCGTCTCGTGCGACACCATGAAGACCGGGAACACGCCGCCCGTCGCGCGCTTGAAAACCTCGGCCATCGGCGGGGTGGCGAGAATGCCGATGCCGCCGCCGATCGCGCAGATCGCGAGCGATTCGCCGAACACGAGCGCGCACAGAAACGCCGGGCCGAAGCCGAGCGCCTTCAGCGTGGCGTATTCGGTGATGCGCTCGCGCGCGCTCATCGCCATCGCGTTCGCCATCACCGCCATGATGATCAGGATAACGACATAAGAGACGACGCGTATCGCCGCGATAATCTGATTCGACATCGCGACGAAGCCGAGCTGAAACGCCTGCTCCGTCTCGGTCAGCGTTTCGGCAAGCGAGTTCTTGAAGACGCCGTCGATATTGCGCGAGACCGTGGCCGCTTCGTCCGGGTCCTTGATGCCGACCACATACACGCCGACCTGATCGACATTGCGTTTCGTTGATTTGCGAATGGTCTCGTTCAGGTAATCGTAGTGAAAAATCAGTTGCCGCGTGATGGTCGATTCATCGCGACCTTCCATGATGCCGCGCACGACGAAGTCCCACGTGCCTGGGTAGATCGTGCCTTTGAGCGGAATGACGTCGCCGACCTTGAAGCCGTACTGATCCGCGAGTTGCCGCCCGATCAGGCAGCCTTTCCGGTCGCGCTGATAATCGGAACGCGCCTTTTCCGAAACGATGAACTCGGGATACAGATCGAGATAGTTGTCCGACACGGCGAACTGCGCGAAGAAGTTTTTCGGATCGCGATAGACGCCGCCGAACCAGTTCGAGCGTGCGACGAGCGTCACGCCCTCGACGCCGCGTATGCGGTTTTCGTAGGCGAGCGGCAAGGGAAACACGAGCGAGATCGCATTGCGCGTGACGAGCCGCGCGTTCGACGCCGCCGCCGCGCCCGCGTACCACGCATCCACGACCGTATGCAGCAGGCCGTAGGCGAGCACGGCGACGGTGAGACCGAACACCGTCAGGGTGGTGCGCAGCTTGTGACGCAGCGCGTTGCGCAGGATCAGCTTGAGCACGGTCATAGTGGCTTAGCGCGGCGTTCCATCGATCAGTTCGCCCTTCTCCAGATGCACGAGCGCCTTCGCCGCGCCCGCCGCGTGCGCGTCGTGCGTAACCATGATGATGGTCTTGCCGAGCTTGTCGTTCAGGCGCTGCAGCATCGCGAGGACATCGGCGGCGGAGTTGCGGTCGAGGTCGCCCGTGGGTTCGTCGGCGACGATCAGCGTCGGGTCCGTGATGAGCGCCCGCGCGATCGCGACGCGTTGCTGCTGCCCGCCCGACAGCTCCGACGGAAAGTGGCTCATACGATCGGCCATGTTGACCATGTCGAGCACCATCGCGACACGTTCCTTGCGCTCGTGGCGCGTGAGGCGCGTGAGCATCAGCGGCAGCTCGACGTTCTCGAACGCGGACAGCACCGGCATCAGGTTATAGAACTGGAAGATGAAGCCGACGTGCGCCGCGCGCCAGTCCGCGAGCGCCGCTTCGGGCAGGCGCGTGATATCCAGCCCGCCGACGCGCAACTCGCCGCTGTCGGGCCGGTCGATGCCCGCGATCAGGTTCAGCAGCGTGCTCTTGCCGGAACCGGACGGGCCCATCAGCGCGACAAAATCGCCTTGCGCGATGGACAACGTGATGTCGGTCAGCACCGGCACCGTCTGCACCCCGCGCCGATACGACTTCGCCACGTGGCTGATCTGAACGAGAGGCGGCGTGCTCACGCTATTTCTTCGCCACGGTGACGCTGGCGCCGTCCTTGATCTTGTCGCCGGGCGACAGCACCAGAATGTCGCCGGGTTTCACGCCCTGCACCGCGAGCAGATCGCCGATGCGCTCGCCCGTCGTCACGGGCGTTTCGCGCGCGGTGTCGTGATCGATGACATAGACCACTTTCCTGCCGCCGCGCGTGACGACCGCCGAAGGCTGCACGGCCACGACCGCCTTTTTCTCCTCGGGCGGCACGGGCTTCGAGAGGAAGGCGACTTTCGCGGACATGTCGGGCAGCACGCGCGCGTCGCGATCGACGAAGCGCACTTTCACGAGCACGGTGGCTTTCGAGCGATCGACCGTCGGCACGATGCGCGACACGCGGCCCGCGAAGCGCGCGTCGGGCAGCGCGTCGAGCTGAATCTCGCACGGCTGGTCCACGGCGATGCGCGAGATGTTCGACTCGGCGACATCGGCTTCGACTTCGAGCGTTTTCATGTCGGCGATCGTGACGACCGCGCCCTTGCTGTCCGATGCCGACGAGAACGGCGTGATGTTGTCGCCCACGTTCGCGTGCTTCACGAGCACGACGCCGTCGAAAGGCGCGCGGATCACGGTCTGATCGACGGCCACTTGCGCGGCCTGCGCGTTGGCTTGCGCGGAGGCGATCGCGGCTTCGTCGCTGTTGATGGAAGCCTTGGCCTTGTCGAAGCGGGCGAGCGCCGCGTCGAACTGCGTCGCCGGGATCGCGCCCTGCGGAGCCAGGATTCTGAACCGCTTGAGATCGACTTCCGCGTTCTTCAGCTCGGCGCGCTGCAGTTCGAGATTCGCCCGCGCGACCTTCACCTGCGCTCGCGCCTGCGCGAGCGAGGCGGCGACGTCGTCGCTCTCGAGCCGCGCGATGATCTGCCCTTCCTTCACCACCGAGCCTTCCAGCACGCCGAGCCATTCGACCCGCCCCTGTCCTTTCGACGCCACCGCCGCCTTGCGCTGCGGCACGACGTAGCCGGTCGCGTTCAGGAGCGTATAGCTTTGCGACGGATAGACGGACGTGACGGTCGCCGTTTCCACCGCCTGCGGGCCGGTCATGCGCAACGCCACGGCGAGGAGCGCGAGCAGGATCGCCACGATGACGGCGTAGCGAAGCCAGTTTCGCCGGCGCCTCGGCATGGCGGCGGACGGTCCCCGGTCGATTTTGAGTTTGTCCAGATCGTGTTCAGCCAATTTTTGGGCTTGCGCCGCGGGACGTTCCGCGATTCGGGTAGGGGTGAAAGGATCGTCAGTATAGCGCCGGAGTTTGAACGGAATCATGTGTCCGAATGCAGCGGCCGATGACCCGGCGTGAAGCGCTCACTTTTGAATCAAAGTTAAAGATGCTTTGAGTTCAGCGCCGGTCACAGCGCCGCCAGTTGGGTACAGTGGGATCACACCGCGGCACACCCCAAACATCGAACACGGAGACGCCCCCATGAAGACGTATCGCATCGCAACCATTCCCGGCGACGGCATCGGCAAGGAAGTCGTGCCCGCTGGCCAGCAAGTCCTCGAAGCGATTGCACGCAGCACGCAAAATTTTGAATTCCAATTCGAGAACTTCGACTGGGGCGCGGACTATTACCGCCAGCACGGCGTGATGATGCCCGCCGATGGCCTCGATGCGATCCGCGACAAGGACGCGATTCTCTTCGGCTCGGCCGGCGACCCGGACGTTCCCGATCACATCACGCTGTGGGGACTGCGCCTGAAGATCTGCCAGGGCCTCGACCAGTACGCGAACGTGCGCCCGACGCGCATCCTGCCGGGCATCGACGCGCCGCTCAAGCGCTGCAAGCCGGAAGACCTGAACTGGGTGATCGTGCGCGAGAACTCGGAAGGCGAATACTCCGGCGTCGGCGGGCGCGTGCATCAGGGCCATCCGATCGAAGCCGCGACCGACGTGTCGATCATGACGCGCGCCGGTGTCGAACGCATTATGCGTTTTGCATTCAAACTCGCGCAGTCGCGTCCGCGCAAGCTGCTGACGGTCATCACGAAGAGCAACGCGCAGCGTCACGCGATGGTCATGTGGGACGAAGTCGCGCTGGCGATCTCGAAGGAATTTCCGGACGTGAAGTGGGACAAGGAACTCGTCGATGCCGCCACCGCGCGCATGGTCAACCGCCCCGCCACGCTCGACACCATCGTCGCGACGAACCTGCACGCCGATATCCTCAGCGATCTGGCCGCCGCGCTCGCGGGCAGTCTCGGCATCGCGCCGACGGGCAACATCGATCCCGAGCGCCGCTATCCATCGATGTTCGAGCCGATCCACGGCTCCGCGTTCGACATCATGGGCAAAGGGCTCGCGAATCCGATCGGCACCTTCTGGTCGGTCGTGATGCTGCTCGAACATCTCGGCGAGTTCGACGCCGCGAAGCGCGTCATGGCCGCGGTCGAAGCGGTCACTGCCGATCCCGCGCTGCATACCGGCGATCTCGGCGGCAAGGCGACGACCGCGCAAGTGACGGCCGCCGTGTGCGCCTACGTCGAGCGCGTGGAAGCCGCCGCGGCTTAAAGACCGATCGAGTTTCATCCGAGTTAAACGCGCCTGACCCGCGACGCCATGCACGTCGCGGGCGGCGGGGACGCCTGCGCGTCCTTTCAATCGAGAGCGCAACGCTCTGCCTCCCAAGGAGGAGACACATGCAATCCAGCATCGAATCCAGTGTCGAAGCGCGCGTCTCGCGCAAGCTCGCATGGCGCATCATTCCGTTCGTGATGCTGCTCTACTTCATCAGCTTTCTCGACCGCGTCAACGTGGGCTTCGCCGCGATGACGATGAACAAGGCCATCGGGCTTTCGCCCACCGCGTTCGGGCTTGGCGGCGGGTTGTTCTTCATCGGCTATTTTCTGTTCGAGGTGCCGTCGAACCTGATCCTGCACAAAGTGGGCGCGCGCATCTGGATCGCGCGCGTGATGGTGACGTGGGGCATCGTGTCGGTGGCGTCCGCGTTCGTCACGGGGCCGACGAGCTTCTACGTGCTGCGCTTTCTCCTCGGTGTCGCCGAAGCGGGCTTCTTCCCCGGCGTGATCCTGTATCTCAGCCTGTGGTTTCCCGCGAAGCAACGTGCGGTGGCGGCCGCGTGGTTCATGGCCGCCGCGCCGATCTCGACCGCGATCGGCTCGCCGCTCTCCGGCGCGATCATGCAACTGCCGCCGATGTTCGGTCTCGCCGACTGGCAGATTCTCTACGTCATCGAGGCGCTGCCCGCGATCGTGCTCGGCTTCGTCGTGCTCAAGTTCCTCACCGATACGCCTTCAAAAGCGCACTGGCTCGCCAGCGATGAACGCGAATGGCTCATCGCGAAGCTGAAGAGCGAAGCCGATGCAAAGCAGTCTCACGCGGGCCACACAGCGGGTGCATGGAACGCGCTGCGCGATCCGCGCGTGCTCGCCCTCGCACTGATCTACTTCGGCACGTCGGCGGGTCTCTACACGCTGGGCTTGTGGGCGCCGCTCATCATTCGCCAGTTCGGCTTCAGCGCGCTGGAGACGGGTCTCATCACCGGCATTCCGAGCGTGGTCGCCGTCGTCGCGATGATTCTCTGGGCGAAGCATTCGGACCGCACGCAGGAACGCACGTGGCATGTCGTGATTCCCTGCGCGCTGGCTTGCGTCGGCTTCATCTTCGCGGGTCAGGCGAGCACGGCGCTCTTCGTGATCCTCGCGCTCGTGGTGGTGAACGTGGGCATCAGCGCGGCGAAGGCGCCGCTCTGGGCGATGCCGAGCATGTTTCTCTCGGGCGCGGGCGCGGCGGCGGGCATCGCGATGATCAACTCGATCGGCAACCTCGGCGGCTTCGTGGGCCCGTTCGCAATCGGCTGGCTCAAGAACAGCACCGGCAGCTATGCGGCAGGCCTGTATGTGGTCGGCGCGACGCTCGCGATGTCCGCGGTCATCACGCTTCTCTTGAGCCGCAAGACCAGGAACGAGGAGGCGCATGCGGTGACGGCAAAGACGTAATGGCCATCGAGATTGAATTCATCATCACGCATGCAATATGCCAATTTGCCCGCTTCGTTTTAAGATAGCCGCTTCATCGTGACCCCGCTCGACGCGCGAGGAGTGGCAGTGTTCTTATTGAAACGTGGGCATGGCGCGGTACTGTGCGTGGCCTTTGCCTTGTCATGCGGCAGCGTGTCCGCTCTGGCCGCCACGGCATCCGCGGGCGATGCAACGAGCGGCGCATCGGTGCCGAGCATCCTTTCAGCCGTTTCGCTTGCGCCGAACTTCATGGGCGACGATCCCGAGCATGTCCGCGACGCGCTCGCGGGTCATCCGTCGCCCGGACAGCCGTCGTCGATCACGAGCCGCGTGCGGGCGTTTCTGTCGCATCCGTTCCGCAAGACGCCGCAAGGCGCATCCGGCGCCGCGGGCGCGAGCCAGGCCCGCGCGCAAGCGGAGCGCACCTTCGCGTTCGTCATTCCGGTTTCATACGGCGTGCGCTATCTGTCGAAGAAGAAGGTGCTCACGGTGAACGTGTCGCTGGCCGCGCCGGACCATCCGGACGCCATCCTGCTCAAGCAGACGGTGCAGGGACAAAGCGGCCGCAAGCTCGTCGTCGCGCCCGAGGCGAAGGAGAAGGGATTCGTCCAGACCTTCGATGTCATTCAGTTGCAGCCGCAAAGCGGCATCAAGACGACGGTGCGCGGCCGCATGACGCTGCCCACTTTTGACCGCGAGCGTGGCACTGGCGACTTCGCCATCGTGCTGATCTGCACGCTCGCGCCGCCCTATCTGATGGATGACATCGAGCACAGCGCGCCCACCGACGAAGAGCCGACCGACATCACGCGCCGGGTTTCGACGCTCAATGGCAACGTCGATGCCGCGTGGCTCATCGACCGCAAGGACGGCTCCATCATCACGAAGCGGCTGCACCTCGTCAAATGACGAGCGCCGATGCGGGTAGACAACTCCGTCTACTTCGGGCGCGGCGGGCCGACGCCGCTCGCCGATTCGCGGACGGGCGTGCTAAATCGACGCAACGCGACGGACTACAATCCTAGACAAATGGCGCCGCGGAGAACCTGAATGCCCGCCAGATTGAATGCCGTTCGCAAGACCGGACGCGTGGTCAGTCGGCGGCTGTTGCGACGCAACAGCACCGCTGCGATGCGGTTCGCCGAGTCCTTCTCGCGGTTTCCGGTGCTCGCCGGACTCATCGGCACGGCAATCGCCATTTCCATGGCCACGCTGTCATTCGCCGCGCTTTGGCAAGGACGCGCGCAAGCCCTGCAAAACGCGCATCAGGCATCGGCCAATCTGGTCGCCACGCTGAGCGCCGACATTGCACGCAATATCGAAGCGAGCGACCTGTCGTTGCGCACCATCGTAAGCGGCGTGGAGAATCCCGCCGTGATGGCGCTCCCGCCCGACCTTCGCAAGCTCGTCCTGTTCGATGGCGCGACCGGCATGAACTACGTCGGCGGCGCGTTCGTGATGAATCGCGAAGGACGGATCATTCTCGAACGCGATGCTTCGCAGCACGCCGACCTCGTCTTCAGCGATCGCGATTACTTCAAGGTTCACGCCGAACACCCGGGCGCGGGCCTGTTCATTTCCGGTCCCTACGCGTCGCGGCTGCGCGATGGCACCACCTCGCTGGCGGTGAGCCGGCGCATCGACGGGCCGGACGGCGCGTTCGCGGGCGTCGCTGTCATCGCACTGAACGTCGATTACTTCGATAGCCTGCTTTCACGCGTGAGCGTCGGTGCTCGCGGCTCGGTGTTCATCGTGCAGCAGGACGGTGTGATGATCGCGCGCAAGCCCGCGTTGCGGCGCGACGAAGCGGGATATGTCGCGAAGTCGCCGAGCTTCGCCGCGATGAGGGACGCAACCTCGGGTTCGTACATCTCCCGCTCGCCGATCGACGGCGTGCGGCGGCTCTATACCTTCCAGCGCGTGCCGGGCACGCATCTGATCGCGGCGGTCGCGCCCGCGGAAAACGACGTGCTCGCGGCATGGCGTCAGCGCAGCCTCCTGATAGGCGGCCTGACGCTGATGTTCGGCGGCGGCTTCATCATCATCTCGTGGCTGCTTGCGATCTCGCTGCGTTCGCGCGGGATCGCGCAGGAAAAGCTGCAGCGGCTCGCGGGCACCGATGCGCTCACCGGCCTGTGCAATCGGCGCGCGCTCGATCGCAGGCTCGACGAGGAATGGCGGCGTGCGCGCCGCGCCGATCAGCCGCTCTCCGCGCTATTCGTCGATGTCGATTACTTCAAGCTCTATAACGACACGTACGGTCACGCGATGGGCGACGATGCGCTCACCGCGGTAGCCGATTGCCTGCAGTCTTCGACGAAGCGTCCTGGCGATATCGTGGCGCGCTACGGAGGCGAGGAATTCGTGGTCGTGCTGCCGGGCACCGCCGCGACCGGCGCGGTCACGTTCGCGGAACGCCTGCGCGGCAGCGTGGAAGGGCTCGCCATTGCGAACAGCGCCGCACCCAGGGGCGTACTGACCATCAGCATCGGCTGCGCCACCGCCTCGCCGCGTCTGAGCGACAATGCGCTCAAGCTGCTCGACAGCGCCGACACCGCGCTCTATCTCGCCAAACGCGCCGGGCGCAATCGCGCGATTCACGAAAACAGCGTCGCAAGCGGCGGCGCGTAGCGCGCGGCATCATGCATTCTGCATGCAATCGCACCTTTTGCATGCCACATACAAAACAGGTTCGACGGAGACAAGCCGATGACCGCATCCAACGCCGTGCTCGCCATTCTTTTCTCGCTGCTGCTGGGCGCGATGATCCCCGGTCCGAGCTTCGTGATCGTGGCGCGCAACGCCATCGGCATCTCGCGCGCCGATGGTCTCGCGACCGCGCTCGGCATGGGTGTGGGCGGCATCGTCTTCGGCGGCGTCGCGCTCGCGGGGCTCTATACCCTGCTCGTCGCGGTCGAATGGCTTTACATCGGGCTGAAGGTTGCCGGCGGCCTGTATCTGATCTATATCGCGTCGAAGATCTGGCGCGGCGCCGCGCAGCCGATGTCCATGCCGGCCCGCGACGACGCTCCCGTGCCCGCGCGCAGCGCGCGCAAATCGTTCTGGCTCGGTCTCACGACGCAACTGAGCAATCCGAAGACCGCCATCTGGTACGGCAGCATTTTCGCCGCGCTCTTGCCGCACCATCCGCCGCTGTGGTGCTACGTCGTCTTGCCGCCGATGGTCTTCGCCATCGAGACCGGCTGGTACACCATCGTCGCGCTGGGGTTCTCCAGCGAGCGCCCGCGCGAGATGTATCTGCGCGCGAAGAAGTGGATCGACCGGATCGCCGCAAGCGTGATCGCCGCGCTCGGCCTGCGCCTCGTGCTCACGGCGGGCAAAACCGGTTTGTGATCCGGCATGCAAAAGGCATAACGCCATTTGGTATCTCGCATGCAAAGAACCAGCGACGCGGCCTTCCTTTCGTTTCGCTGACGCACTGCGCGCACGCCTCCTCCTTGGCGCAGGACTTGCTTTTGTCCGCGCAGCATCCGGCGATACGACCGGCACTTGCACAAGGAGGAGACGATGCAAGACGATATCCGCGAGATCACGGCTTCCCACGACGACCGGCACAATGCCTGGCTCATTCCGTCGATCCGCAAGGCGCATGAACGCTCGGAGACGTTCGGTCTGAACGCCACGACGCGGCCCGACTACGATGTGCTGACCGAAGGCGAACTCCTGCTCAAGCTCGAACAGAATCGCGTGCTGTGCGCGCACGCGACGCCGGTGATGGAAACGCTGCGCGAACAGATCGTCAACACGCAAAGCATGATCGTGCTGACCGACGCGCAAGGACTCATCCTGCATTCGACGGGCGACGACGACTTCCTCGCGCGCGCTGAAAAGGTCGCGCTGCGGGCCGGCGCAAACTGGGCCGAGGAGCGCCAAGGCACCAACGCGATCGGCACGGCGATCGCGGAACGTTCCGCGACCGTCGTGCATGGCGACCAGCACTATCTCGCCGCGAACCGCTTCCTCACGTGTTCGAGCGTGCCGATCCTCGATCCCTACGGCGACCTCATCGGCGTGCTCGACGTAACGGGCGATCATCGCAGCTACCATCGCCACACGATGGCGCTCGCGCGCATGTCCGTGCAGATGATCGAAAACCACCTGTTTTCCAGCACGTTTCAGGGCATGCTGCAGATTGCGTTTCATGGCCGCGCCGAATTTCTCGGCACGCTGATGGAAGGCATCATGGCCTTCACCTGCGACGGGCGCTTTCTTTCGGCCAATCGCAGCGCGCAGTTTCAGTTCGGCCTGCCGCTCTCCGCGCTGCGCGCGCATACGCTCTCGTCGCTGTTCGGGCTGACGAGCGCGCAACTGATCGACCGTTCGCACGCGAGCCGCGCGCCGCATATCACGCTCGACCTGAACAACGGAACCGTCGTATGTGCGCGGGTGCGCCTCAATCGCACGCCGATCGCCGAGATGAACTCCGCTCCGGCAACGGTCCGGCCCGCGCCGCGCGCCTCGGCTCCGGTCGATGCATCGTCGCGGCTCGCGTCGCTCGACACGGGCGATCCGAAAGTGGCCGCCGTCATCGGCAAGGTGCGCAAGGTCATCGGCAAGGACATCACAGTGCTCATCACCGGCGAAACGGGCACGGGCAAGGAACTGCTCGCGCAGGCGATCCATAGCGATTCGCCGCGCCGCGCGGGGCCGTTCGTGGCCGTGAATTGCGCATCGATTCCCGAGAACCTGATCGAGTCCGAGCTCTTCGGTTACGAGGAAGGCGCGTTCACGGGCGCACGGCGCAAGGGCGCGGCCGGCAAGCTGTTGCAGGCGAACGGCGGCACGCTCTTTCTCGACGAAATCGGCGACATGCCCTATCCGCTGCAAGTGCGCCTCCTGCGCGTCCTGCAGGAACGCGTCGTCGATCCGCTCGGTTCGAGCAAATCGATACCGGTCGATGTCGCCATCATTTGCGCGACGCATCGCAACTTGCGCGACATGATCGAGCAGAACCGCTTTCGCGAAGACCTGTATTACCGGCTGAACGGACTCGTCGTGAAGCTGCCGCCGTTGCGCGAGCGCACCGATCTCGCGGCCGTCATCACGAAGATGCTGCACGCCGTGAGCGCCGACGAAGCGTGCGGCATGCGCCTGTCCATCGACGACGAAGTGATGGCGCTTTTCGAGCGCTATGCGTGGCCCGGCAACTTCCGGCAACTGTGCAATCTGCTGCGCACCGCCGCCGCAATGGTGGACGGCGACGGCTGCATTCGCCGCGAACATCTTCCCGAAGATTTCTTCGACGAGCCTCGCATCAGCGCGCACATCGTGTCCGAAGCATGCGCTTCATCGGCGCCCGGATCGGGACGTCTGGAGGAGGTCACGGCATCGGTGATCGCGGCCGCGCTCGCGCGTCATCGCGGCAATGTCTCCGCCGCCGCGCGCGCATTGGGGATTTCCCGCAACACGATCTATCGAAAGATGCCGGCCTGTTCAGCAATGGAGCAATGAGTTGTTCCATGCGGTGTTCCACTTCGATACACCCTCGTTCCGAAGAGACACAGTGCCGTTATATCGGCTCGACACCATCGAAAAGGAACTGAAAGCGATTAGCGTGTGCACGCGCGGCACCTTCATGGAAGGCATGGAGTTTGCATTTTCGACGTCCGATTGCGAAACGGTTCGCGATCTCGCTCGATCATCAAAGGAGATGAACATGCAATGGACGACGCCCGCCTTCACCGATCTGCGCTTCGGCTTCGAGATCACGATGTATATCGCCACACGATGATGCATTGATGAAGGCAAGCCCGGATGCTTCGCGGCGTCCGGGCTTGCGCCCTTTCCTTCCCTCTCGCCCATGAACGCCACGACCCCGCATGCGGGCGCACCCTCGCGCCCGCGTTTGCGCGCGCCATTGAAGCTGCACTGGCACGCGGACATGCGCTCGTGCGAGATCGTGCATCCGCGCGGCAGCGTCGAGCTCAACCGCAGCGCGGGCGAAATACTCGCGCGCTGTGACGGCACGCGCGAACTCGACGGCATCATCGGCGAAATCGAAGCGCGCTTTTGCATGTCGGGTCTTGCCGCCGATGTGTATCGCTTCATCGACGAAGCGCGGCGTCTCGGCTGGCTCGACTGATCCCGTCGCTGTCACATCGGGCAACACGCCCAACGTTCCATTGCTCCACGATGCAACACACACGCCTGTGCGCCACAGGCCGCGCGCATGCGTCGCTTCGCGCGTGAGATCCGCATGCAGCAAGGCGCGCCCGAGCGTGAAGCGTCAATGGCACATGACTTGCCTCGATGAGGCCGCAACTGTTTCGCATCGCTATCGATATTCGAATGACGTCATACCGACAATACCCAGGAGACAACGATGAAGACTCGCTTCAGTCCGGCCATGCGCATCGCGGCACTCGCAGCAGGCGCCGTCGCGGCGTTCGGCGTGGCGCAGCATCAGGCCATCGCGGCGGGCGGCACGCCGGCGCAGTATCCGGATGTCAGCTATGAACGCCTCACGAGCGCGCAAGACGATCCGGGCTGGCTCACGTACTACCGCACGTATAACGGTCACGCGCATTCGCCGCTCAAGCAGATCGACACGAGCAACGTGAAGGGCTTGAAGCAGGTCTGGAGCTACAAGTTTCCGAAGGAACTTCAGCAAGGCTTCGAAGCGACGCCTATCGTCAACGGACGCTATCTCTTCGTGACCACACCCAAGGACAACGTCTACGCATTCGATGCCGCAACGGGCAAGCAGCTCTGGAAATACGAGCCGAATCTCGATGCGCGATCGTTCAAGACCGCCTGTTGCGACGTGATCAATCGCGGTGTCGCCTTATACGGCAAGAACGTCTATGTCGCCATGCTGAACGGTGAAGTGGCCGCGCTGGATGCGCAAACAGGCGCGCTCGTATGGAAGAAAGCGATGTTCGATCCGGGCGTGGGCTATGCGTTCTCGCTTGCGCCGCTCGCGCTCGACGGCGCGCTCGTCGTCGGCAGTTCGGGCGGCGAGTATGGCGCGCGCGGTTTCATCGCGGCACTCGATCCCAATGACGGCAAGGTGCTGTGGAAACGCTATACCGTGCCCGGCGCAAAGGAACCCGGCGGCAACACCTGGCCCGATGGCATGCAGGAGCATGGCGGCGCGCCCGCATGGCTTACCGGCACCTACGACGCCAAGAGCAGGACGCTCTACTGGGGCGTCGGCAATCCAGGGCCGTGGCTCGCCGATCTGCGGCCCGGCGACAATCTCTATTCCGACTCGCTGCTCGCGCTCGATCCGAAAACGGGCGACCTCAAGTGGCACTATCAATACACGACGCACGACACGTGGGACTATGACGGCGTCAATACGCCGGTTCTCGCGAACATCAAGTATCAGGGCAAGGATTACGACGCGATCATTCATGCGGACCGCAACGGCTTCTTTCATGCGATCGATCGCAGCAACGGCAAGCTGATCTACGCGCGCCCCTTCGTCACGGCGACATCCGTCACGGGCTATACCGACGATGGCAAGCCGATTCAGGACCCCGCCAAGTATCCGAAGACGGGCACCACCATCGAGACATGCCCGAGCTTCCTCGGCGGCAAGAACTGGTGGTCGGTTTCGTACGATCCGGAGACGCATCTCGCGATCGTGCCGGCCTTGCATGCGTGCATGTCGCTGTCGGGCAAATCGGTGACGTACATGGAAGGCCTGCCCTATCTCGGCGAAGGCTTCGAGATCAAGCCCGAGCCCAATAGCAAGGGCTATGGCGAACTGCAGGCGATCGATGTCGATACGGGCAAGAAGGTCTGGAGCCACTGGACCAAACTGCCCTGGAACGGCGGCGTCGCGACGACGGCGGGCGGCCTCGCCTTCAGCGGCTCGCTCGACGGCCATCTCTACGCGTTCGATGAAAAGACCGGCAAGGTCTTGTGGCAAAGCCCGAAGCTCGCGAGCGGCATCATCGCGCAGCCTTCGGTCTACGAGATCGACGGCAAGGAATATGTCGCGATTCTCGCGGGCTACGGCGGCGCCAACCCGATCTGGGGCGGACCCATGGCGAAGGCCGCGGACAAGGTGCCGCGCGGCGGCACGCTCTATGTGTTCGCGCTCAATCGCGCCTGACCCATTCGATCGAACCGCGAGCGCGTTGCAGCGCGCGTTCGCGGCGTTCACACATCTCCTCGGACGTATCGATATGAATCATCCATTTCACTCCATTCGCGCAGCGGGCATGCTGGCCGCATGCATCGCGCTCGCGCCCTCGCCCTCCGAAGCCGCGGTGAAAATCTGCACGTTTCCCGGCAGTCCTTCGGCGGCGCTGGATCGCGGTGTCGCGCAAGCCGTCTTCGCACGCGCCCGGATTGCGGCGACGTTCGTTGCGGACGGCATCGGCGAAGGCGACGACGACGGCGTATCGCTCAAGGAACTCGACAGAACGCTCGCACGCAACTGCGATGTGATCGCGGGCTTTCCGCGCTCCGCCGTCGCCGATGCGGCCGACAGCAGGATGCGCTTCTCGCGCGGCTATCTGCGCGCGGGCTATGTGAGCATCGAGGCGCCCGGCGCCGAACTGAAAGAGGCCGCGAAGCGCACCATCGCCGCGACGTATGCGAGCCCGGCGCAATTGATCGCCGTGCAACAGCAGGACGTGACGCTCGATCTCGAGAACACCTCGGCGGCGACGGTCGAAGCCGTGGCGAACGGACGCGCGCAACGCGCGATCGTCTGGTATCCCGCGGTCGTCGCTTATCGCAACGCGCATCCGGAACGCAGCTTCGCCGTGGCCCCCGCCGATTCGCCGTACGCGGACTGGCAACTGACCTTCGCGTTCGGCGACAAGACGGCGGCCTTGCGCTCGCGCATCGACGATGCGCTCACGTCCCTGAGCAACGAGGGCCGCCTGCAGGCATTGACGAAGCCATGGAGCTTGCCGGCGCAAACGGCATCGGCGGCGCGCTATCTCGACGCGCCTGCGACCTCATCGTTCAGGCATGCGTCCAGGCATGCCGGCATCGTCCTCGCGGACATGAACGGCTCGCAAGCGGGCCGCGTCGTGAAGATCGCGAACGAAGGGAGCATCGCGCCGCCATCGTTCGAGCAGGCGCAAACGACGCACGGCAAGACGCTCTATTCGAGCGCGTGCGCGAAGTGCCACGGCGCGCAGCTTCAGGGCGTGACGGCGCCGGCGTTGCAAGGCCCGTCGTTCGCACCGGCATCGAATTCTCATCTCACGGTGGGCGGCATCTTCAACTACATGGCGACCAACATGCCGGCGGATCGTCCGGGCAAGATGAAGGATCAGGATTACGCCGACATCATGGCCTTCCTGCTGCTATCGAACGGCTACAAGCCCGGCGCATCGAAAATGACCGCCGATAGTGCGCGCGCGTCGGCCTTGCCGCTGAATGCCGGGCCGGGCCGCTAAGTGCGTCATGCTTGAATACATCACAACGTGATATATACTGAAAGTGTCGCGCGGGCGGACCGACACGTGCCGCAGCGCGGCGCAATGTGCGAGTCAGCCGGTTTTCGTGCCGGCGGGAGGCCAGCGTCGTGCTTATCAATAACGAGTTTGAAATCGGCTATCTGGTGGTGGTTTTCGCTTTGCTCGGCGTCATCCTGATCGGCGCGCTGCTCACGGCGCTGCATCTGGATCGCTGGCATCCGAAGCTCATCAGCGCGACGCTCGGGGCGTTACTCGGGCTTGCGCTGATCGAAGCGGTGCCGATGCTCACCTGACGACACACCCTGACGTTTCGTCGAAAGCTTCGGTTCGTTGCGATACCAGGGCGGCAGCATGCTCCGCAAGCGGGGGCATGTGAGCCGCCTTGTCTCTTGTTGCCTCGCCGGCCCTTCCGCGGTTCTTCTTCCGTTTCGCCGCGCGCTGCATTGGCATAATGCAGGCATGGCAGCGATATACCCTTCCTCATTCAGCCTGCAGGCCTTCTTCGGCGCGCCCGAAGCAAGACGGCTGCTGCGCACCCTCATGAGTTGCGCGATCAGTTACGGCGCCGCGCGGCTCGCCGCGCTGCCCGAAGGCTACTGGGCGCTCATCACGACGCTCGTCGTGGTGACGCAGCCAAGCCTCATGCAAGCGGTCAATACGGCGCGCGACCAGATCATCGGCGCATTCATCGGTGCGGTCGCGGGCGTGCTCGGCATCGTCGCGATGCAGCGCGGCGCGCCGCCGCTTGCCGTCTTCAGCGTCGCGCTGCTGCCGCTCGCCGCGTTGAGCGCCAAGCAGCCCGCGTTCAGGCTCGCCTGCGTGACGCTCGTGATCGTCGTGCTGATTCCTGCGGGACCGGGCTCGCCATTCGAGCGGCCGATGCATCGCGTGCTGGAGATCCTGATCGGCGCGGCGTCGTCGTTCGTCGTGGCGGCGTTGTGGCCGAATCGCGCGCTCGACGCTGCGCATCGCAGCGTCGCGGATACCTTGAGCAGTCTCGGTCGTCTGATCGGGCTGTATCTGTCGGGAGAACCGGACGACGCCCGCGCGCAGCACCTCGAAACGCAAAGCACCGACGCACAACAAGCGCTCGACGACGCGTTGAAGGAAGCCGCGCGCGAACACATCATCGTGCTCGTGCAGAATCGCCGCTCGGACGCCATCGACAAAGCTGCGCCCTTTCTGCGGCGGCTACATAGCGATGCACTCTTTCTTGCGAAGGCGGTATCGCGTTCGGATCGCGAGGCCTGCGCCGCGCGTCTCGGCGCAACGGGCCGCGAATTGCAGGCCGCGTTCGAGGCGCTTGCGGGCGTGCTGGCGTCGACGCGTCAGGACGATGAGAACCTTGCGCGCGTGCGTGCTTCGGTGAGCGGGCTCAAGCACATGCTCGCCACGCAGGAACCGACGCACGGTGCGCAGGAAGTGGCGCAGTTCGTCGTCGGTCTGATCGTCGCGGATCTCGATGCGCTGATCGCGACGATCTATCCGCCCAAGGAACGCGCGGCCTAGCGCGAGAGACCGCGCGCATCGATCGGCCAGATGTCCGTCACGCGCTCGCCTCGGTAACACACGTACTCGTCGTAGAGATTCACGGTCGGATCGCAATGTCCGGGCGGCAACAGCAGACGCTGGCCGACGAGCGGCGCGAAGTCGTCGCCGGGCGCATGCTGCGCTTGCAACATGCCGTGCTCGTCATTCGCGCTGCAGTAGGTCAGCGCGGCCTCGATGGTCGCATCGAGCCATCGCATGCTGCGCGGCAGGCCTGAATCGACCGCGAGACCTTTCAGGCCGACGTCGCACACGGCCATGCCGGGCCGCGTCGCGCTCATGATCGTCGACAGCACGAAAAGGCTGTGACGCCAGCGCAACTCCCCGCCCCAGCCGATGCCGCCGTAGTCGCCGTCCATGAACAGATACGAGCCAGGCTGCAGTTCGGTGAAGACGCCGCTCGCCGCATCGAATTCGACCGTGCCGGTGCCGCCGCCCGTCACGATGCCGCATTGCACGCCGCGTGCATCGAGCGCGCGCAGATAGCGTGCGGCAATGTCCGCGGCGCGCTGCGCTTCGAGCTTGCGCGCGCTCCAGTCGGCGACGTGCTGGATGCCGCCGTGATACGCCTGAATGCCCGCGAAGCGCAACGCGCTGTGCGCGGCGATGCCGTCGACGAGCGTAAGCAGCGCATCCTCGTTCGTCACGCCGCAGCGATGCTGACCGGCATCGATCTCGGGCAGCACGTCGATCGTCACACCGGCGCGCGCGGCCGCCTCGCCGAGCGCGGGCACTTGCGGCAACGCATCCACGCACACCGAAAGACGCACGTGCGATGCGAGTTCGACCGCCATCGCGAGCTTGTCCGCGCCGACGAACTCGTTGCTCACATGAATACTCGCGATGCCCGCCGCCGCGAACGGATACGCCTCCGACAACTTCTGGCAGCACACGCCGACCGCGCCCGCCGCGATCTGACGCTTCGCGATCTCGCTGGACTTGTGCGCCTTCGCGTGCGGCCGTAAGGCGACGCCATGCCGTGCGGCGAATCGGGACATCGCGGCGAGATTGGCGTCGAACGCATCGAGATCGAGCGTCAGGGAAGGCGTGGCGACGGAAGCAAGGGCGTCGCCCACGCGGGCGGCGGAAGGAGGTGCGAGCGTCATGGCGAGTCGTGGCGTTGAAGTGGGATCAGGCATCGATCATAGCGCCGCTGCATTCTGCATGATGAATGATGCATGCATAAAACCATCCGCTCGCACGGCGTCATGCCGGAATCCCGGTTTCGAGAATTGCGCCTTCGTCCTTGAGCGCCTGGATGCGCGCCTCGTCGAAGCCGTATTCGCCGAGCACCTCGCCCGTGTGCTGTCCGAGAAGCGGCGCGGGACGCGACGCTTTCGTGCATCCCTCGGAAAAATGAATCGGCAAGCCGATGCCCCGCATCGGGCCCGCGAGCGGATGCGCCGTCTCGACGATCATCCCGCGCGCGATAGCCTGCTCGTGCGACGACGCCTCGGGCACGCCGAGCACCGCGCCGCTCGGCAGGCCGATTTCGTCGAAGCTCGCGAGCCACTCGCCGATCGTGCGTTCGGCGAGTCGCGCGCTCAGGATCTCGACCAGCGCCTCGCGATGCTTGAGCCGCCCTGCGTTGGTCTGAAAGCGCGCATCGTCGGCGAGGCCGGGAATCTTCAGCACATCGACGAGACGCTCGTAGTTGCTCTGATTCGCCGCGCCGATATTCACCCAGCCGTCGCGGGTGCGGAACGCCTGATACGGCGCACTCGTCGGATTCGCGGAACCCGCTTTCGGCAGCACGGTGCCATCGGCGAAGTAGTTCGCGAAGGCCCAGTACATCTGCTGCAGGCCCGCCTCGAAGAGCGACGTATCGACCATCTGGCCGAGACCTGTCGCCTGCTTTCGCGCATAGGCCGCACTGATGCCGAGCGCCGCCAGAATGCCCGCGTTGATATCGGTGACAGGCGAGCCCGCCTTGATCGGCGCCTGACCCGGCTCGCCGGTCATGCTCATGAGGCCGCTGAGCCCTTGCGCGATGAGATCGAAGCCGCCCTTGTCGGCCATCGGCCCGCTGCGGCCATAGCCCGATATCGCGCAATAGATGAGGCCGGGGTTCATCGCCCTGAGCGTGTCGTAGCCCATGCCGAGCTTTTCCATCGTGCCGCGCCGATAGTTTTCAGTCACGACATCCGCGCTCGCGAGCATCTTCCTCAGCACTTCCTTGCCGCCTTCCGTTTTCAGATTCAGCGCGATGCCCCGCTTGTTGCGGTTGACGATCATGAACGATGCCGACTCGCCGCTCGCGAGAATCGGCGCGAAACGCCTGCAATCGTCGCCATTCGGAATCTTTTCGACCTTGATGACATCCGCGCCCATGTCCGCGAGCATCATCCCGCAGATCGGCCCCGACATGATGTGCGCGAGCTCGATCACCCGCATGCCCGCGAGCGGCCCCGCGCCCGCCGCCAGTTTCGTGTCCGCCATGTCATCGCCCCTTGAATTGCGGTTGGGTCTTGTCGAGAAACGCCTGATAGCCCGTGCGGAAATCCTCGGTGCCGAAACAGGCGAAACCTTCGTCGCGCTCCGCTTCGGTGAGCGGCGCCGCGTCCATCACGCGGCGCACGAACTGCTTGTGCCAGCGCGCGACGAGCGGCGCGCCGTCCGCGATGCGCCGCGCGGTTTCGTAAGCATGCGCGGTGACGTCCGCGTCCGCGACGATGCGCGTGACAAGCCCTTTCGCAAGCGCTTCCCTGGCGTCGAAGATGCGGCCTTCGAGAAGAATCTCGAGCGCGGCGGCCGGTCCCGCGAGACGCACGATCCCCTCCATTTCCGCATGCGCCATCACGAGACCGAGATTCTTGATGGGCACGCCGAAACGGCTCGATTCGCCGCAGATGCGCAGATCGCACATCGCCGCGATTTCGAGGCCGCCGCCCACACAGATGCCGTGAATCATGGCGACGATCGGATGCCGGCATTCGCGTAATGCATGCAAAGTGCGATGCATGATCGCCCCATAGCTGCGCGCCTGCTCGACATTGGCGCGATCCGTGCGGAATTCGCCGATGTCGTTGCCCGGCGAGAACGCCTTTTCGCCCGCGCCGCGCAGCACGATGCAGCGCAGCGCATCGTCGCCGGACAGCGTCTCGATGGTTTCGCCCAGCGAGCGCCAGAGATGCTTGGTCATTGCGTTGAGCTTCTCGGGCCGGTCGATGACGACCGTCGCGATATCGCCGTCGCGCTCGATCAGGATGGATGGTTCCGCCACATCGCCTCCTTGGATTGAATGCTGCATGCGTTATTCGATGCGGTTCATTGCATGCAGAATGCATTGAACCGCTCCGCCTGCACGGTCACACGAACTTGCGCCCGTGCGCCGGGTCGTCCTTTTCCTTGTCCTTTTCTTCCTCCACCTCGAGCGTGCGATCCGGCCGCATCGTGAACGAGAGGACGATGCCCACGGCCATGAGAATCATCGACACCGTGAAGGGCAGGTTCCAGTTGCCGGTGCGATCGATGAGCCAGCCGCCCAGAACCGGACTGATGATCGCCGCGAGCGCCGAGCCGGAATTCATGATGCCGGCCGCCGTGCCCGCATGCTTCGGCGCGATGTCCATCGGCACGGACCACATCGGACCGATCGTCATCTCGTTGAAGAAGAAGCCCGCGGACAGGCAGACCGCAGCGAGCGTGATCGAGATATTGGAGACCAGCATGATCGGCGCGAGCGACAGCAGCGTCAGCGCCATGCATACGCCCACCATCACGTTGCGCGCGAGGCGCACGTTGCCGCTCTTTCTCAGGATGCGGTCCGTTACCGAGCCGCCGAGCCAGTCGCCGAGCACGCCCGCAAAGAACACGCCGGACGCGAACAGCGCCGACTTGCCAAGCTGCATGTGATAGCTGTGCAGGAAGTACTGCGGAATCCAGCCGAGAAAGAGCCACAGCACCCAGCCGTAGCAAAAGTACACGGCGGTGACGGGCGCCATCCGGCCGAGCAGCGTGCGCCACGGCACCGGCGCGCGTTGCTTCACGCCCGAATAGCTCGCAAGCGTCGCGCATTCCGATTCCGTAATACGCGGATGATCGCGCGGATTGTCGCGGAAGTAGAACACCCACGCCACCGCCCACAGGAAGCTGATGATGCCGGTGATGATGAACGCGCCACGCCAGCTCGTCGCGACCATGAGCCAGACGATGAGCGGCGGCGCCACCGCATTGCCGATCCGCGATGCCGCATGCGTAATGCCCTGCGCAAAGCCGCGCTGGTCGGCGGGCATCCAGTTGGACATCGCGCGCGTCGCGGTCGGAAAGGTCGCGCCTTCGCCGAGGCCGAGCAGCACGCGCGCGACGATCAGCGAAAAGAAGCCGCCCGCGAGACCGGTCAGCACGGTGGCGCCTGCCCAGATGATCGCGCACAGCGTGAGCGTGCGGCGTGGCCCGAAGCGGTCGCCCACCCATCCGCCGATGATCTGAAACACGAGATACGGATAGGCGAATGCGGAAAACACGAAACCGACCTGCGTGTGCGAAAGACCGAGTTCGGCGCCGAACTGGCTGGCCGCCGTGCTGACATTGACCCGGTCGATATAGGTGATGAAATACATCGCGCATAGCAGCAGCAAAACGCGCGTGGTGGCTCGACGGAACATCATCGTCTCCTGGTGTAGCCGCGTGCGTGCGCCGGACGCCTTCGTCATGCAAAGGCGCCGGGTGACGGCATGCGGAACTTCGCGTGGGGTACGTCGGATGAGCGTTGCTCGAACTGCGTGCTATTTGCTACTGCGTGCGGCGGCGCAATTTGCGGATGCGTGGTTTGCGCGGTGAAGTCATCGGCTTGTCTCCTGGTCGCGGCTCGTGTGTCCGCTTTAGTGCTTCGGTGAATGAAGGAACGCTGGTTTTCGCTTGTCGTCAATCCTTTGCATCGAGCGCCATGTCGAGCACGCGTGCAACGTGCAGCGCTTCTCTTTGCGCGCCGTCCGCGATCTGATGACGGCAACTCGTGCCGTCCGCGACGATCAGTGCATCGCGCGCCGCCCGCACGGCCGGCAGCAGTGACATCTCCGCCATCGCCTGCGATGCGTCGTAATGCTCCGCTTCGTAGCCGAAGCTACCGGCCATGCCGCAGCACGACGATTCGATCGTCTTCACGTCGAGGCCGGGAATCCAGCCGAGCACTGTCTCGACGGGACGCACGGCATCGAATGCTTTCTGATGGCAGTGTCCGTGCAACATCGCCGTGGGCCGGTCGAGCGCTTTGAGTTCGAGGCGCAAACGCCCCGCCGCTTCTTCGCGCACGAGAAATTCCTCGAACAGGAACGAGGCTTCCGATAACTTCCGGGCGGCGTCGCCATAGCCATATCCGAGAAACTCGTCCCGCAGGGAAAGCAGGCACGACGGCTCCAGTCCGACGATCGACACGCCGCGTTCGACATACGGCAGCAGCGCATCGAGCGCGCGGCGCGCTTCGGCCTTCGCTTCATCGACGAGACCGGCCGAGAGAAACGTGCGTCCGCAGCAGAGCGGCCGCTCGCCCGTCTTCACGTTGAGATGAACCGTATAGCCCCCGGCTTCGAGCACGCGTTGGGCCGCGCGCGCATTGTCGGGCTCCATGTAGTTATTGAAGGTATCGACGAAGAGCAGCACTTCCTTGCTGGCCGATACCGCTCGCGTGCGCTGCGCGCTCTGCAGAAAAGGCTTCGTGAAGCGCGGAAAGGCGCGCTGCGGCGCGAGGCCGATCTTCGTCTTCAGCCAGCGCGCAACGCCCGGCATGCTTTCTTCGACGACGTGCGCGAGCGCCGGCATGCGGCTCGCATACGGCGCATAGCGCGGGAGGAATGCAACCAGCCGGTCGCGCAGGCGCACACCGTGACGCGCCGTCCATGCGGCCCGCGCCTCGATCTTCATGCGGGCCATATCGACGCCAGTGGGACAGTCGCGCTTGCAGCCCTTGCACGACACGCACAGATCGAGCACGTCTTTCACGTCGCGGCTCGCCAGGCCGTCATCGCCCAACTGTCCCGACAGTGCCAGCCGCAAGGTATTCGCGCGGCCGCGCGTGAGATGCTGCTCGTCCTTCGTGATGCGATAGCTCGGACACATCGTGCCCGCGTCGAACTTGCGGCAATGGCCGTTGTTGTTGCACATCTCGACCGCTTTCGCGAGCCCGCCGGACAGATCGCCGCCGGAGTTGACCGGGCCTTCTTCGCCCGTCAGCGGATCGCGTGTGACGTTCCATGCGGACCAGTCGAGATGCGGCGTCAATGCGCGTTCGCGATACGAAGGCGGAAAGCGAAAGTTGGTCGTATCGTCCATCTTCGGCGGCGCGACGATACGGTCCGGGCTCAGGCGGTTCTCGGGATCGAAGAGTTGCTTGATGTCGCGGAACGCCTCGTTGATGCGCGGGCCGTATTGCCACGCCACCCACTCGCCGCGGCACAGGCCGTCGCCGTGCTCGCCCGAGAACGCGCCCTTGTATTCGCGCACCATCGCCGCCGCCTCTTCGGCGATCGCGCGCATCTTGCCGGCCCCGTCGCGGCGCATGTCGAGAATCGGCCGCACGTGCAGCGTGCCCACGCTCGCATGCGCGTACCACGTGCCTTCCGTTCCGTGCTTCCTGAAGACTTCGGTGAGACGGCTCGTGTATTCGGCGAGATGTTCGAGCGGCACCGCGCAGTCTTCGATGAAGGACACCGGCTTGCCATCGCCCTTCATGCTCATCATGATGTTCAGGCCCGCCTTGCGCACTTCCCACAGGGCCTTTTGCGGACCGGCATCGGACATCTGCACGACCGCGCCGGGCAGGCCGAGATCGCTCATCAGTTCCACGAGCTGCGCGAGCTTCGCGATCTGCATGTCGCGATCCGCGCCCGCGAATTCGACGAGCAACACCGCTTGCGGCCGGCCGACCAGCGCTTTCTCGATGACGGGCCTGAACGCCGGATTCGACATCGCCAGATCGATCATCGTGCGATCGACCAGCTCGACCGCGACGGGCCCGAGCTTCACGATGTGCTGCGTCATGTCCATCGCATCGTAGAAGCTCGGGAAGTTCACCACGCCCAGCGTCTTGTACGTCGGCAAGGGCGCGAGCTTCAATGTCAGTTGACGGCTGAATGCGAGCGTGCCTTCCGATCCGACGAGCAGGTTGGCGAGGTTCGGTTCGCCGTCTGCGCTGAAAGGCAGCGGGCTCTGACAATCGAAGAGATCGAGGTTATAGCCGGCCACGCGCCGCAGCACCTTCGGAATGCGCTCGCGCATCTCCTGTTGCTCGCGCATGGCGATGTTGCGAACGCCATCGAAGAGATCGCGCACGCGGGCATCCGCCGTCATGGACGAGAGCGTGCCGAAAGCGGCTTCGTGACCGTCGGCGAGGATCGCGTCGATGGCGTCGACGTTGTGCACCATGATCCCGTATTCCATCGAGCGCGAACCGCACGAGTTGTTGCCCGCCATCCCGCCGATGGTGCATTGCGCGCTCGTCGAGACATCCACCGGAAACCACAGGCCGTGCGGCTTGAGCCACGCGTTCAGATGATCCAGCACGACGCCCGGCTCGACCGTCACCGTGCGCGCGTCCTTGTCGAAGCGAACGATGTTGTTGAGCCACTTGGTCGTGTCGATGACGAGCGCCTCGCCCGTCGTCTGCCCGCATTGGCTCGTGCCCGCGCCGCGCGCCAGCACGCTCGCATGGCTGTCGCGCGCGATCTGCAGCGCGACGCGCAAGTCGTCCTGATCCTTCGGCACGACGACGCCCGCCGGCATGATCTGATAGATCGACGCATCGGTGGCGTAGCGTCCGCGCGATGCGCGGTCGAACAGCACATCGCCCTTCAGTTCGCGCTGCAAGCGCGCCTGCAGCGGCGTCGGCGTGGAGGCGAGCCGCGCACGCGCGGAAGCGGGCATCAGATGGATCGGCTTGACGAGACGGTCGGTGGGGGAATTGAGCATCGTCGCTTGTGTGGCCTTATGAATGCGTTATGCGAAATGCAATTCGACGGCGGGCAAGCCTTCGATGACGCCAGTCGCCGTGCCGGGCCTGCCAGGAAACGCGAGGCCGGTGTACGAACCCGCCGTGATCACGGTGCCGCGTTCCACGGCGAGGCCGCGCGACACGCTGTGATTCACCGTCCACGCGAGCAGGCGGCGCGGATCGCCCGCCGGGTTCGCGGGTGCGCCCTGAAAGAGCGGCGCGCCGTCGAACGTGAAGGTCATCGCGGGCGACACGAACGGGAACGCGGCGTCATAGGGCACGCCCTCGCCCACGATCAGCGCGCCGTGGTTCTGCAAGTCCGCGAGCTGCCAGGGCTTCTCGACATCCGGCCACGCGG
The DNA here is from genome assembly GCF_021353155.1 of Caballeronia sp. PC1. Taxonomy (NCBI): domain Bacteria; kingdom Pseudomonadati; phylum Pseudomonadota; class Betaproteobacteria; order Burkholderiales; family Burkholderiaceae; genus Caballeronia; species Caballeronia sp. PC1. The sequence goes on along the minus strand of NZ_JAJUBH010000003.1, from coordinate 1,335,850 downwards.
CGAAACGGCTCGCGACGACTTCGATCGACGCATGCACCGATTCGATCGCGGCCAGCACGTCTTCATCCCGATACGGTCCTCTGCCGGGCTCGAAACGCCGCCCGAGCCTGAACGCCACTTCGAGTTCGAGACCCGGCTTGCCGAACGCATCCAGCGCGAGACGCGCGCCGGTTTTATGCATGCCATCGGCGGGGAGCGGCGCGCCCTGAATCGGCCCATCGGACGACTTCGCGCCGACTTTCCATCCGCCGATGTCCGCGCGCAGGAATCGCACGGTCGCTTCCTGCGCGGCATAGGCTTCGTCGGCGCTGGCCGGGCGCGCGCCTTCCGGCAGCGTATCGAGCGTTGTGCGATGCGCGCGCGCCTCGACGAACAGCTTCGCGAGCGCGTCGGCGTCGAAGGCCGCGCTCATGCCGCCGCCTTCAGCGCGGGCTTCGCGACATGGCTCGTCAGATAATCCATCGCCGCCGCGACACCGCTGCCCTTCAGTTCGACGCCCGCGAGCTTCAGGCCCATCTCGCAACCAGCGAGCGCGGCCATCAGCGTGAGATCGTTGCAATCGCCCAGATGGCCGATGCGGAACATGCGGCCCTTCGCCTTGCCAAGCCCCGTGCCGAGCGACATGTCGAAGTGTTCGTAGATGAGCTTGCGCACCGCGTCGGCATCGACGCCCTCGGGCATCATCACGCCCGTGAGCACCGGCGAATAGACGGACGGGTCCGCGCATTGAATCTCGAGTCCCCATGCGTTGACCGCCGCCCGGCACGCCGCCGCAAGCCGCTGATGGCGCGCGAACACGTTGTCGAGCCCTTCGCTCAGGATCATGTCGAGCGCTTCGGAAAGGCCGTAAAGCAGGTTGGTATTGGGCGTATAAGGCCAGTAACCCTGCCTGTTCATCTCGATGATGTCGGCCCAGTCCCAGAACGCGCGCGGCAGCTTTGCCAGTTTCGACGCCTCGCGCGCCTTCTCCGAGACCGCGTTGAAGCTGATCCCCGGCGGCAGCATCAGGCCCTTCTGCGAACCGGAGACGGTCACATCCACGCCCCATTCGTCATGGCGATAGTCGGCCGAGGCGAGACCGGAGATGGTATCGACCAGCAGCAGCGCGGGATGCTTCGCGGCATCGATGGCGCGCCGCACCGCGGCGATATCGGACGTCACGCCCGTCGACGTTTCGTTATGCACGACGCAAACGGCCTTGATCGCGTGCTGCGTGTCGTCGCGAAGGCGCTTCTCGATCATGTCGGCCTGCACGCCGCGCCGCCAGCCTTCGATGCCCGGCAAACCCAGAAACTCCGGCTTCAGGCCGAGGTTCTCCGCCATCTTCTTCCACAGCGTCGCGAAGTGGCCGGTCTCGTACATCAGCACCGTGTCGCCGGGGCTCAAGGTATTGCACAGCGCCGCCTCCCATGCCCCCGTGCCCGATGCCGGATAGATGACCACCGGCTGATTCGTCTTGAAGATTTTCTTGATCCCGTCGAGCACCTTCAGGCCCAGCACGCCGAACTCGGGGCCGCGATGATCGATCGTCGGATAACTCATTGCCCGCAGGATGCGATCGGGCACGGGGCTGGGCCCCGGAATCTGCAGAAAGTGACGGCCGGCAGGATGAGAGTCGAGCTTCAGCATAGGTCCGCGTCCTTTAAAATGTAATTTTGCATGCAAAATACAATAACGCAGCAAGCCGGGCACGTAAAGGAATACATAGACCGAATGGCCTAGGGATAACCCGCTGGCGGTTTTTTCCGCTTACGCTGGGCTAAAATTGCCGAAAACGAGTTCGAGGTATTGAATGCAAAATCCCGATTTGCCAGAAACGCATATGTCGTCGGCGCTGCCGAAGGTGGAGCGGCTGCGCCTGCACGACACCGTCGTCGATCACTTGCGCGGCTTTATCGTCGAAGGTCTGCTCGCGCCTGGCGTGAAGCTCAACGAGCGCAAGCTGTGCGAGACGCTCGGCATATCGCGCACCCCGCTGCGCGAAGCGCTGAAGGTGCTGGCCGCCGAAGGGCTGATCGAGATTTCGCCGAACCGCGGCGCGTCGGTATCGCAGATGAGCGAGTTCGACATTCGCGAGATGTTCGAATTGATGAGCGGGCTCGAAGCCTTCTCCGGCGAACTGGCGTGCGAGCGCATCACGCCGCTCGAAATTGCGGAGATCAAGGCGCTGCACTACGCGATGCTCGCGTGCCGCGCGCAGAACGACCTGTCCGGCTACTACAGCCGCAATCAGGCCATTCACGACAAGATCAACGAGGCCGCGCGCAATACGGCCTTGCGTCAGACTTACGTGTCGATCAACCGGCGCCTGATGGCGCTGCGCTTTCGCTCGAACTTTCAGACGCCGAAGTGGGACAGCGCCATTCGCGACCACGAAGAGATGATCGAAGCGCTCGAGACGCGCGATGGACGGCGCATGGCCGACATTTTGCGCAAGCACCTGCTCTCCAAGCGCGATGCGGTGCTCGCCGAGCGCACGCTGTCGACGGTCAAGCCCGAAGCGCCCAGAAAGCGCGCGGCGAACAAGCGCCACGGCGTGAGCGATAGCGAATAGAACGCTCGCCCGTTTCCCCTGAAAGTAAGGCTGTCAGAGCCTTCGATCGGGGGAGACAGTGAACAAGATCCGAAGTGCATGCCTCGTGCTCGGCGCGGCCCTCGTCGTCACGGGCTTTTCTTTCTATCACTCGCCGGACTTCGACACGGCGCAGGCCGCCATGGACCGCGCGACCGTCGATTGCCTCACCCGCGGACTCACGCACGGCGAGAAGGTCCGCATCGCCCGGATCACCGAGATGTCGGACAGCGAGATCCTCGATCCCGTCTACGCCGATTTGCTCGCGCGCTGCGTCGTGCGCTCCGACCAATGGGACCGCAGCCCGCAACTCGTGACGAGCGCGCGCCAGATGCTTTCGCACGATCCGGAATTCAGGCAGTTGCTGAACGCGCGCACGATGGAAGTGGCGCAACGCCCCTGACCCGCGCGCGGTGTTCAGGCCGCGAGCCCGCTGCCCGCCGCGGGCTGAATCTGGCTGCGCGCGCTCGCGGCATGCGCGCTCAACACCGCGAACTCGTGTTGCGTATAGCGCGTGACCGGCGCGACGGCGGCCAGCGCGGCGACGATGACAATGGCGAAGAGGCTGATCGAGAAGGCATTCATGTCCGGCTCCTGACTGGTTGGCGGTGAAGTTTTGCTGGTTCGTTGCTGCCGATGTGAAGCATTCTGGCCGCCGAGACTTAGCCGGGAATGAGCGCCTGCCGGAGTAAGATCGCATGCAATCGACCACCGCAGTAATCGGCATTCAAAATGCATTCGACATTCGACACCTCGACCGCCACGCTGGAGCTTCCGTTCAAGCGGCCTTTCGACTGGACGCGCATGCTGAAATTCATCGGCGGGCGCGCGTCGGCGGGCGTCGAGTCGGTCGAGGACGGCGTGTACCGGCGCGCGATCGCCTGGCGCGGCGACGACGGCGCTGTCGAAGTGCGGCCGCATGCGCGCAGGCAGCGGCTTGTCGTGAGCGTCGAAGGCGCGGCGGCGCGCCATGCGGAAGAACTCGCCGCGCCGATCGCGCGCATGTTCGACCTGCATGCCGATCCGCGCGAGATCGCCCGATGCCTCGGCGGCGATCCGCTGCTCGCGCCGCTCGTGGCGGCCGCGCCCGGTTTGCGCGTGCCGGGCGCGTGGTCCGGTTTCGAACTCGTGGTGCGGACCATCGTCGGGCAACAGGTGAGCGTGAAAGGCGCATCGACGATCATGAACCGCATCGTGCAGCGCGCGGGGCGACGGATCGAAGGTCATCCGCACGAAGCCACCGCATGGCGCTTTCCAACGCCCGCCGAGCTCGCCGCCGCCGATCTCGACAAAATCGGCATGCCGACGAAGCGCATCGAGACCGTGCAGCGCTTCGCGCAGGCGGTCGCGACAGGCGCGCTGCCGCTCGATGAACCGGGCGCCGATCCGGACATCCTGAAACGCGACATGCTCGCGATGCCTGGCATCGGACCGTGGACGGTCGGCTATGTCGCGATGCGCGCGCTGCGCGATCCCGACGCGTGGCCCGACGCCGATCTCGTTCTCATGCAGTCCATCGCGCGACACGATCCATCGCTTGGCAAGCCCGCGCAGCAGCGCGCCCACATCGAACGCTGGCGGCCGTGGCGCGCCTATGCGGCGATGCATCTGTGGAACGGTGTCGCGATGGAAACCGGGCTTGCACGCGGCGGTTGATATGGCGATTGCATGCAGCATCACGCATGCAAAATGCCATCTGCTCGTGGCGAACGGTTAATGCAAACTCACGCGTGCAGGACGAGTTTCTGCACGCGCCAGTTCAGCAACTCGGCAACGTACAAGGTGTTCTCGGATGGACACGCCATTTCATGAATCCATCCGAACTGCTTAGGCTGCTTGCCGGATCGTCCGAGCACGCCGAGCAATTTTCCATCGAGCGATAACTTGTAGATGCGCCCGGGAAACGCATCGGCGGAATACAACGCCGGGTTCGGTCCCGGCGATATGCAAATGGCCCACGGCGAACCCGGCGCGAACGTGCCCGCCGCGATCGCCGCTTCATCGGGCATGTTGCCGATTGCCGGCCGCGCATCGGGCGGCACGGGCACGTCGATCGTGAACTGGCGCTGGAAATTGCCTTCGCCGTCGAACACCTGAATGCGGCGATTGCTGCGATCGGCGACATAGACCATGCCGTTCGCATCGACGGCAATGCTATGCGGCGTATGAAACTGCCCCGGCCCCTTGCCGCGCTCGCCCCAGGACTTCAGCCAGTTGCCGTCGCGATCGACCTTCGCGACGCGCGAGTTGATATAGCCATCGCTGATATAGGTGTTGCCCGCCGCATCCCACGCGACATCGGTCACTTGGCGGAAGCGGCCGGGCTCGGAAGGCAACGGCGGATTCGGATGCTTGAGCGGCGCGGTCTCTTCGTCCGAGGCTTCCTGCTTGCGGCCGAACACCATCGCCACGCGCCCCTCGGGCGTGAACTTGATGATCATGTCCGAGCCTTTGTCCGTGACCCAGACGTTGTCCTGCCGGTCCACCTTGACCGTATGCGCGAACGACCACGCATACAGGTTATGCCCGATCTCGCGCACGAAGCGGCCATTGCGGTCGAATTCGAGCAACTGGGCTGCGGCCGCGCCATAGGCCGGCCCCGTGCTATTGCCGCGCGACAGCACGAAAATATGACCGGCCGAATTCAGCGCGACGCCGGAGCATTCGCCGAAGTACACATCGCGCGGCAGGCGCACCGGATCGGGAACGGAATCGTAGGCAATGGACGGCACGTCGCCATCGGCGTGCGCGAAGCGGGGAAACAGCGCGAGCGCGGCGGCGCTCTGGCCCGCGAGCGCGAGAAAAGCGCGGCGGCTTGCGCTGCCCGGCGCGGTATCGCAACATGCGCAATACATCGAATGCCGAAGACTCATCGTTACCCTCCGCTTGTTCGTCGCCCGCAATGATGAACGTCGATGGCCGGACTGCTTCGCGATGCGAGAGGAAGTGTAGTGCATGAATCGCCCGATTCGCAGGCGCGCGTTCAATCGCTTTCAACGCTGAAAGGACATCATGACCGACTCGTGGCAATACCAGGTTCGAATCCGGCTCGCGCCCGAGCATGCGGCACTCGCGCGCCATGATCCCGCCCACGAAAAGCTCGCGCCGATCAATGCGCTGCTCATCAGGCACGATGCGCAGATGAAATGTCAGTACGACGCCTTCGCCGATTACGTGGCGCAAGCGGAGCGCGATGGCGTCGAGCACTATCCGCTGTATCGGTGGACACGCGAAACCATCGAAAATCCCGCGAAAAAAGCGAAATATCTCGAAGCGTTCACGCTCTACGTGAATGGCGATGAGGTCTATGACAAGGCGCTCGCCGACGCGCTCGAAGCCGATCTTCGCGCGCTTGCCAGCGACGCGATCGTGGATATCCGCAAGTACGACACGAACCCCGCGCATAACCCGCAGCCGCCTTCGGGTTGACGACGTGCATCGCTCAGGCTAAGGTTGGTAAATCAACCAAATTTGCGGATCACGTCCCGTGCAGGATCGCCGACAAAGCATACTCGACGCCGCGCTCGCCACATTGCGCGAAGAAGGCTATTCGGGCTTCACGCAACCGCGCGTAGCGGCGCGCGCGGGCATGCGTCAAAGCCATCTGACCTACTATTTCCCGACGCGTCTTGCCTTGATCGAAGCCGTCGCGCGCGCCGCGATCGACGGCCAGCTTGCCGCCGTCGATGCCTTCGCGGGCGAAACGTCGCCGAGAATCACGGCCGCATCGATCGCCAACGTCGCGATGCGCCACGAGAACACCCGCGTGCTGATGGCGCTCGCGCAAGCCGCCGACGAGGAGCCGACCATCCGCAATCTCTTTCGCGAACTGGCCGAAGGCGTCGCGGTGCGCATCACGCGCATGCTCGAAGCAATGGGCCTTGCCGTCACGAAAGAGCATGTGTCGATGGTGCACGCGCTCGTCGTGGGGCTCGCGGTCATGGATCTCGCGCTGGGGCGCCCGGACGGCAAGCGCCGCGCAAGCACGTCCATCGAGACGCTCTTTTCGCTGCTGCCGCCTGCCTGATTTGACTCAGGCTTTGCGCGCGTCCAGCCATTCGACGATATTGCGCACCGTATCGCCATAAAACGTGCGATACAGCTCCTCCGACACATAACCGATATGCGGCGTGGCGAGCACGTTGGGCAACGAGCGCAGCGCATCGCCGGCGGCGAGCGGTTCTTCGTCATACACGTCGATGGCCGCGCCCGCGAGCGTGCCCGAGCGCAACGCGCCGACGAGCGCCGCGCTATCGACGATAGGCCCGCGCGAAGTATTCACGAGACGGCTCGTGGGTTTCATCTGCGCGAGCTCGCTTGCGCCGACGAGATGATGCGTGCGCTCGCTCAGACGCACGTGAACCGAAAGCACGTCGGAGGTCGCGAAGAGCGTGTCCTTATCCACGAGTTGCACGCCCTTTTCTTCCGCGCGCTCGCGCGTGAGGTTCTGGCTCCACGCGATCACGTTCATGCGAAACGCGCGGCCGATCGCGCCGACCGCCGAGCCCACGCGCCCGAGACCGAGCAGTCCGAGCGTCTTGCCCGCCAGCTCCGTGCCGACCATGGTCTGCCAGCCGCCGTCCTTGAGCGAGCGGTTTTCGGCGGGCACGTGGCGCATCATCCCGAGAATCAGCGCCCATGTGAACTCGATCGTCGGCGTGGACGCATAGCCCGTGTGGCGCACGTCCACGCCGTGTTCGGCCGCCGCATCCAGATCGATCGATGCATTCGCCGCGCCCGTCGACGCGATCAGCCTGAGGTTCGGCAGACTCTCGATGATGTCTCGCGGGAACGGCGTGCGCTCGCGCATCGCGCAGACGATCTCGAACGGACGCAGGCGTTCGAGCAGCGCGTCGCGCCCGGAAACGTGATCGTTGAACACGGTGATGTCGGCGCGCCCGGCGAGCGGCGACCAGTCGGCCATGGAAAGCGCGACGTTCTGATAGTCGTCGAGGACGGCGACCTTGACCGGAGTGGACGTTGGCATGGTGATGTCGTTTGTTGTGAAGAATGGGGCGATGTGCAGCCATGAGTGTGACGCAATGCGCCGATTCATGTCGCGACGGTCCGCGGGCGCTCGCGTCGAAATCCCGCAGCGCCTTGTCCGGCAAGGCGAAGCGCGCGTGACATGACTTGAAATAAGTTACGGCGGGACTTCGCGGGGGGCTTTATTTATAGTCACTTCCGTCGCCACTCGAAACGCAACGTGGCCTAAGGAACCGAGAAGGACATCCCGTGAAAAACGAATCGACTTTCGCTTCAAACGTCCGCGTTGCGTCTTCCTCCGGCGCGAATTCCGGCAAGCGCCGCACGCGTCATCTGCTCGTGATCGCCGCGGCCGCCGCCCTCACGCTGTGCAGCAGTTCCGCGTTCGCCGGCTGGGCGCGCGGCGGCACGGCCTACACGGGCCGCGGCGAATATCAGGGCGCGCACTTCGGCTCCTGTGGCGGCAGCAGCTGCTCGCATGCGGGCGGCGTCGAAAATCCGTGGGGCCGCGTGGCAACGAATTCGGGCACTGTCACGCGCACCGCGCCGGGCCAGTTCTCCAACTCCGGCACGGCCTACGGCCCGAATGGCCGCTCCGTGCAGCACGCGGGCGACACGAGCTGCGCCAATGGCAGCTGCGCGCACACCGGCAGCGCGACCGGCCCGAACGGAAAGACCGCGACCGGCAGCGATACCGTGACGCGCACCGCGCCCGGCCAATACTCATCGTCGGGCTCGGTGACGGGGCCGAACGGCAACACGTCGACGCACTCGGCGGCGACGAACTGCGGGGGCTACACCTGCAACCGCTCCGGCACGGTGAACACGGCGAACGGCGGCAGCATGACGCATTCGGGCAGCGCAACCAGCGTCGCACCGGGCGTTGTGACGACGTCCGGCACCGCGACGGTCACGAACGGCTCGCATAGCACGACAGTCGTCGGCGGCGGCACGGTGACATCGAGCACGACGGTTGCGGTCGCGACGGCACCGGTCGTCACGGGCACCACGGTGATCGCCGCGCCCGTGATCGTGCCGCCGCCCCCGCCGCCTTCGACGACCGTGGTGGTGACGCCGCCGCCGGCTTCGTCGACGGTCGTGGTGACGCCGCCTCCGCCGCCGCCCGCGAAGACCGTGTATGTCGCGCCGCCCCCGCCGCCGGTCAAGACCGTGTACGTTGCGCCGCCTCCGCCGCCGGTCAAGACGGTGTACGTCGCGCCGCCCCCGCCGCCGGTCAAGACCGTGTACGTCGCCCCGCCTCCGCCGCCGGTCAAGACGGTCTACATCGTGCCGCGTCGCGCGATCTGGATTCCGGGCCATTTCGTCGGCGCGGTATGGGTCCCCGCGCACTGGGCTTGAACAAACCTCATCGGAACAGCTAGGCCGGCCGCACGCGCGCCGGCCTTGTCGTTTCATCGGCAGACGGCGTTACACTGCGAGTCAACGCGGCTTCCGACACAGGCACGACATGCTCCCTGTCTTTCGCGACGCACAAGCACAAGCAGTGAAAACCGTTCGCTCATGACGAGGCACCGCATGAAGCGCCCGCATCTGCCTCGCGATCATGCCAAGGGTGTCCTGCACGACATCACCTGGACCGCCGGTCCTGTCGTGCTGGTCATTGCGCTAGTCGTCGCGCTCGTCTACTGGCTCGTCGATCCCGCGCCGCCCAAGACCATCACGATGAGCGCGGGTCAGACCGACAGCTCGTTCTATGTCGTCGCGCAGGAATACGCGAAGATCCTCGCGCGCAACGGCATCACGGTGAAGGTGCTGCCTTCGGACGGCTCGGTGCAGAATCTCGAACGCCTGCTCGACCCGAAGCAACACGTCGATCTGGCGCTCGTGCAAGGCGGCATCGCGACCAAAGAGCAGGCGTCTGAGTTGATGTCGCTCGGCAGCGTGTCGTATGTGCCGCTCGTGGTGTTCTATCGCGGCAAGGGGCTGACGCTGCTGTCGCAACTCGAAGGCAAGCGCATCGCGATCGGCCGCGAAGGCAGCGGCACGCGCATGCTGTCGCTCAAGCTGCTGGCGGCGAACGGCATCTATCCCGGCGATGCGACGCAGCTTCTGCCGACCGATGGCCTGCAAGCCGCGACACAGCTCGTCAGCGACGAAGCCGACGCCGTGTTTCTTTCCGGCGATTCGGCCACACGCGGACTCATGCTGCGCCTCTTGCGCGTGCCCGGCATTTCGGTGATGGACTTCAAGGAAGCGCGCGCCTACACGCGCCTTTTCCCCTATCTCGACGAGATCGAGTTGCCGCCCGGCGTGCTCGATCTCGGCCGGCGCATCCCACCCGAGACCGTGCATCTGATCAGCCCGACGGTCGAGCTCGTTGCGCGGCAGAGCCTGCATCCCGCGCTATCCGACCTGCTTATCGAAGCCGCGCAGGAAGTGCATGGCTCGGCCGGCCTGCTGCAGCGCGCGGGGCAATTTCCGAGCCCCGTCGCGCATGAATTTCCGATCAGCGAGGACGCGAGCCGCTATTACCGCTCCGGCAAGAGCTTTCTGTATCGCATGCTGCCGTTCTGGCTCGCGAACATCGCGGACCGCGCGCTCTTGCTGTTGCTGCCTGTCGCGGTGCTGGTCTTTCCGGCGCTGCGTGTCGTGCCCGCGATGTATCGATGGCGCGTGCGTTCGCGCATCTATCGCTATTACGGCGCGCTGATCGCGGTGGAGCGCAGCGCCATGCGCATCAAGAACGAGGAGGAGCGGCGTGCGCTGCTCGTCGAGCTCGATTACATCGAGGAATCGCTCGACACGCTGAAGCTGCCGCTCGCCCATGCCGATGCGCTCTATGTCCTGCGCGAGCATGTCAGTTTCGTGCGGGCGCGTCTCGCCGACCCATCGAGGCGCGAACATGGCGTGGCCTGAGTTCGATCCGCCGCGCGGAGACCCACGATGAAACTTCGTAGCTGGCTCATTGCGTTGACGCTGCTGATGACGGCCTGCGCGAGCCTTCCGCCGCAAACCGCGCGCGTGCAGACTCACGCATTAACCGACACGGCGAACACGCGCCTCGGCGCCGCGTTCGCATCGAGCGAAGCCGCGCATCCCGGCGACAACGCGTTCCACTTGCTCATCGACGGCATGGATGCGCTCATCGCGCGCGTGATCCTGAGCGAGCGCGCGGAGCGCACGCTCGATCTCCAGTACTACATCTGGCATGACGATCTGACGGGCCGCGAGATGGCCGCATCCATCATGCGCGCAGCGGATCGCGGCGTGCGCGTGCGCCTTCTGCTCGACGATCTCGGCACCAATGCCGACGATCAGTTCCTGCTCGCCCTCGCCTCGCATCCGAACGTGCAGGTGCGCCTGTTCAATCCGGTCGCGAACCGCACCTTCAAGCGGCTCGGCTCCGCGGTCGAGTTCTTTCGCGTGAACCGGCGCATGCACAACAAGGCGCTCATCGCGGATAACCAGGCGGCGATTCTCGGCGGACGCAATATCGGCGACGAATACTTCGGCGCGTCGAGCACCGTCTCGTTCGGCGATCTCGATGTGCTCGTGCACGGGCCTGTGGTGCGCGAGGTATCGAGCGCCTTCGACCTGTACTGGAACTCGGACGCGGCCTATCCCATCGAGAATCTGATGGGACGCGAGGCCGATCCCGATGCCCTCGCGGGTTATCGCGAGAAGCTCGATGCGTATCTGCTGTCGGAGCAGCATTCGCCTTATGTCGCGCAAGTGCGCGAGCGTCTCGCCACGGTGATTCAGGCGCACGACACCGCCTTCTCGTGGGGCAAGGCAACACTGCTCTACGACGATCCCGCGAAGATCACGCGCGCGCCCGGCGACACGGAAGGGCATCTGATGTCGCAATTCAAGGCCCTCAATCTCGAACCCGATACGGAACTGCTGATCGTGTCGCCTTACTTCGTGCCGCGCAAGGAAGGCGTGCGATGGCTGCGCTCGATGACATCGCGCGGCGTGCGCGTGACGGTGCTCACGAATTCGCTTGCCGCCACCGATGTCGCCGCCGTGCATGCGGGCTATCAGCGCTATCGCAAGGCGATGCTCGAAGCGGGCGTCACACTGTATGAGCTGAAACCCGCCGCATCCGCGAAAGACGATAAAGCCGCGAAGAAGTCCACGTTCGGATCGTCGAAGGCGTCGCTGCATGCGAAGACGTATGTCTTCGATCGCAAGCGCATTTTCATCGGCTCGATGAATCTCGATCCGCGCTCGGTGGAATTGAATACGGAGATCGGCGTGTATTGTGAGAGCGAGGCCGCCGCGAGCCAGGTGGCGGACGCTATCGGAAGCAATATCGATCGCATCGCGTGGCGTGTCGAATTGCGCGACGACGGCAATGGCGGCACGCGCATGGTGTGGATCGACACCAATGCGCAAGGCGACACGACCGTGCTCGATAAAGAGCCGGACGTGTCCGGGTTGAAGCGCGCGGGAATCTGGATGCTCGGGCTATTGCCGATCGAGTCGCAGTTATGACCCGCGCGCTTGAGTACCGCTATCGACGTATCACTTGAATCCCGCGACCGCGTGCGGCACGTACGGCGCTTCGAGCTGCGCGATCTCCTCCGCCGTGAGATTCAGCGAAAGCGCCGCGACCGCATCGCTCAGATGATTCGGCTTCGATGCGCCAATGATCGGCGCGGTGACAGGCGTCTTCTGCGCGACCCACGCGAGCGCGACCTGCGCACGCGGCACGCCGCGCGCTTGCGCGACTGCGGCCACGGCTTCGACCACGGCGCGATCCGCGTCGTCGGTGCGATACAGCGTGCTGCCGAAGGCGTCGGACTCCTGCCGTGCGCTCGTCGCGTCCCAGTCACGCGTAAGACGGCCTCGCGCGAGCGGACTCCACGGCAGCATGCCGATGCCCTGATCCTTGCACAGCGGCGCCATCTCGCGCTCTTCCTCGCGATACAGCAGATTCAAGTGGTTCTGCATGGTCTTGAACTCGGTCCAGCCATGCGCGCGCGATGTGTACAGCGCCTTGCTGAATTGCCACGCATACATCGACGATGCGCCGATATACCGCGCCTTGCCCGCCTTCACGACATCGTGCAGCGCTTCGAGCGTTTCCTCGATCGGCGTCGTGTAGTCCCACCGGTGAATCTGGTAAAGATCGACGTAATCGGTCCCGAGGCGCTTCAGGCTGTTATCGATTTCATTGAAGATCGCCTTGCGCGATAGTCCCGCGCCGTTCGGGCCGGGACGCATGCGATTGAATACCTTGGTCGCGATCACGATATCGTCGCGCTTCGTGAGCTCGCGCAACGCGCGTCCGACGATCTCCTCCGAGGTGCCATCGGAATAGGTATTGGCGGTGTCGAAGAAATTGATGCCCGCTTCGAGTGCCTGCCGGATGAGCGGGCGGCTCTTTTCTTCGTCGAGCGTCCACGGATGCGTGCCGCGATCCGGCGCGCCAAAGGTCATGCAGCCAAGACACAAACGCGATACATCGAGACCGGTCGAACCGAGTTTCACGTATTCCATCGTGCGAATCTCCTTGCAGAATGAAAGGGCATGCGCTCGCGCATGAGCGACGAAACCCTGAACATTACCGCAGGTTCCCGCGGCGTGCATGACGCTCATGCGTGCAACCGGGCGTCAGTGCGGATAACCGGCGCGGCGCTTCACTTCGTCAACGGACACGGCGGCGAGCCAATGGCAGTATTGATTGATGAAGCTCGGATCGAGCGCATCGACGTCGGCGCTGTCATACGCGCCTTTTCGATACTCGCTCTTGGAGAAGAAGTCGTCCGTGTGCACGGCATGGATATGGAACACCAGGTTATCGATTTTCTCCTGGCAAAAGCTCTCGACATCGAGAATGCGCTCGCGGCCTAACCAGATGAAGTCGTTACCCGCCTCCTGTGCGGCGATTTCCGCTGCATACATGCTCGACACGCCGCGAAACCAGCCCGGCCACGTTCCCCAGTTCGCCGGGTCATGGCCGAATTCGCGCAGCAGCACCTCGCACCAGTGGATCTGCCGGCGCAGCAAGTGCACGACCAGATGCGCTCGCGCAAGCAGCGAATGCCCGCATCCGAAATGATTGTGATGCGGCACGCCATGCCGCCGGCAGAAATCCACCATCGTCTCGCGGAAATCCGCGCTATGGTGATAGTGCCCGCGCCCGTGCACGGGATAGCTCGGGCGAAAATCCACGAGATGCTTCGTGAGAAAAACATCCGCGTCGGTGCGCAAAAGATAGGGATAGCGCAACGCGATCTCATCGATATGCGGCCCCGAGAGGCAGCCGATGGAGTTCATGAAGTGATAGCCTTCGAACGCGCTTCCAGGCGTCGCGAACGGAAGGCACGGCACGCCGACGATGCCCTCTTCATGCAATGGAAGCGCATGCGCGATGGCGGGATGGTGCACAACGATCAGGTCCGACGTGGTCCAGTTCCCGCTGTGAATCCAGCTCTTGTAGATCCACTCGAACTCTTGCAGCATGTTCGGATGATTATCGACATAGATCATCACGCCCAGCGTTTTACTGCTTACCGGCATTGGAGAAACCTCGAATAGAATGGGCCACGGTGCCTGCGGCTCATTCTATTCGTGCGGTCATGCCGATCTTTTGCTTTGTGTCATAGCCTGCGCTCAGAGCGTCAGCACATTCACCGCCACATCGACATGATGCGCGCCGCCGCCGAGAATCATCCCGCGCAGCAATGACACATCGCTGTAATCGCGCCCCGTCGCGAGCGTGACATGATCGAGGTCCGCGAGCACGTCGTTGGTCGGATCGAGATCGATCCATCCGCTTTGCGGGCAATGCACCGACACCCACGCATGCGAGGCATCCGCGCCGATCAGACGCGCATGGCCCGGCGGCGGATCGTTGCGCAAATAGCCGCTCACATAGCGTGCCGGCAATCCGAGCGCGCGCAGGCAACCGATCATCACCTGCGAGAAATCCTGGCACACGCCATGACGCAGATCGAACGCGCGCGATGCGGGCGTATCGAACGCGGTGGCCGATGGCCGGTATTCAAAATCCGCGTGAATGCGATGCATCAGATCGATCGCGCCCGCAACGAGCGGCGTGCCCGCGTCGAAGCTCGGCAGCGCGTAATCGCGCAGTTCATGATCGAGCGACACATTGGGCGAGGCATAACAAAACTCGCTTTCCGGATGGAACGATCCGCCCGCGCAATAGCGCAACCGTTGCGCGACGTCTTCCCACGGCGGCGTGGCATCGGCGTCGAGCGAATGCCAGCGCGGCGTCAGACGCACCGTGGTTTCGCTCGTCATCGAAAGGCGTTCGTGCGGTGCATCGAGCGAAAAGTACAGCACGTCGTTGCCGAATGCATCGACACGGCTATGCACGTACGACGGCACCGGCTCGATGCGTTCCGTGTGCGAGATGACCTGCTGCCACGGGCAGTGCAGCGGGCGAATGGTCGCGAGATGCTGCGCGATCTCGACCGGCGTCGAATAGCGATAGGTCGTGCGATGCGTGACCGCGAGCACGGTGGCGTTCGCGCCAGGATTCATGACCTCGTCCTCATGGCGTCACCTGTGCGGCCAGTGTATTCGCATGGCTGAAATAGCGCGCGCTGACTTCGTTCGATGCCGCGCTCGCCGATGCAACCAGTCTGTCGCATAGCGCGACCAACGCGTCGTGGCGGCCGTCTTCGCGCACGTCGCAAAGGGCGGCGAGGTCCGGCAATGCATCGGCTTGAACGAGCAGGTCCGCGAAACGCATCGCCTGTGCGCGGCGCGCGCCCCCCGCCGCCGCCGCGATCTCGTCGAGTTTCGTGCGCAGGCGCGCGTACACGCCATACAGCCCGCGCGGGTTGGTTTCGTCGACGACGATCAGATCGATGAGCGCCGGCACTTCGAGCCGGCCGGGATAAAGCGATCGATACGTGAGCGTGCTGTCGAAGAGCTGCAACAGCAGATCGAACGCAGCGGGCGAAGCGAGCGTGCCGCGCTCGGCGACGACGCGCAGGAACGTGGCCATCGTCGAGACGCGTTCGATATGCCGCCCGATGAAAATCAGCCGCCATGCTTCGTCGCGCGTCATGCGATCGCCCTGCGCGCCGCTGATCGCACACAGTTGCGTCGCGAGATGTTCGAGCGCGCTTGCAAGCATCAGGCGATCGTAATCGCGGCCGATTCGGACCACGCCTTCCGCTTCGGCATCGGCGAATGCGACGCGCGCGAGCGCATCGCGGAAGTCGTTGCGCGACGCGAGGATCGTGCGCCAGTGATCGGTCGAGAGCCTGTCGCGTATCTCGCCGCTGGCACGCGCCTGATCCGCGAGATTGCTGCCGATGCTCGTCGCCCGGCTCGTTTCCGGCAGCCCCGCGACGAGCGCGCGCTCGAACGCTTGCGGCGTGGCGTGGGCGAGCTTGTCGTCCGGGACGATCAGTCCGCATTGCGACGCGAGTTCGGTGAGCGTGGGAAAGAGCGCTTCGGCGTCGCTGCCGTCGAGCATGCCGAGCAACAGACGGCACAAGCGCACGTTGTTTTCCGCGCGTTCGCTATAACGTCCTGCCCAGAAGAGATTTTCCGCGGCGCGGCTCGATACGGTCCGATGCTTGCGCAAATCGCCAGGCTTCATCGGCGCGGGCCGCAGCGATACGCTGCCGCCGGGCTGGCTCGACATGACCCATGTATCGACGCTGCTGCCGCCGAACTGCATCGACACCGTCGCGCGCTTGTCGGCGGCGAGGCGAGTGAAGCCGCCGGGCATCACGCTCCAGCTTCCATCGATATTGGCGATCGCATACGCGCGCAGCACGCAGGGCCGCGCGCCGAGCGCGTCGTCATGAAAGCGCGGCGTCGTGGAGAACGGCAGATTCTCTTGCACCGTGAACACGTCCGGCGCGCGTTCGATGCGCGCTTTCCATGCCGCGAGCCGCTGCACGCCCGCATCGATGCCCGGCGCCTGATCGGCTTGCGCGCCCGGCCATGTCGGCGCAAGGAGCGCGCTGTCGAGACGCTCGAATGCTTCGCTGCGCGCGGCTTCCTCGCCGCACCACCATGTCGGCACGGTCGGCAATTCGAGCGTTTCATCGAGCAATGCTTTCGCGATGCCCGGCAAGAACGCATTGAGCGCCGGCGATTCGGTGAAGCCCGCGCCCGGCACGTTCGAGACCATCACGTTGCCCGCCCGCATCACCTGCAAAAGACCCGGCACGCCGATGGTCGAATCCGCGCGCAATTCGACGGGATCGCAAAAGGCGTCGTCGAGACGCCGCAAAACCGCATGCACGCGCGACAGACCCGCCAGCGTCTTCAGATACAGCTTGTCGTGACGCACCGTGAGATCCTTGCCTTCGACGAGCGTCACGCCGAGATAGCGCGCGAGAAACACATGCTCGAACCACGTTTCGCTGAACGGCCCGGGACTCAGCAACGCGATATGCGGCGCGTCGTTCGATGCATCGTCCCGGCCGCCTTCGTCTTCGCGCATCGTCGCGCGCGCGCCTTGCGCGATGGTGGCGATGAGTTGCGAATAGATCGGCGCGAGACGGCTCACGCGCATCGCGCGAAACGGATCGGCGAAGAGGCTCGCGACGATCAGCCGGTTTTCGAGCACATAGCCAAGGCCGGAAGGCACTTCCGTGCGATGCGCGATGACCGTCCACTCACCCGATGGCGAACGCGCGAGATCCACCGCGACGATCTGCAGGAAGCTGCCCGTGGAAGGCATGAAGCCCTTCATCGCGCGCAGATAGCCGGGATGCCCGAACACGAGTGCGCTCGGCAGGAGACCGCGATGCAACAGGGTCTGCGGACCGTAGACGTCGGCGACGATGGCTTCCATCAGCCGCGCGCGCTGCGCGACGCCGCGCTCGATCGCCGCCCACTCGTGCTCGTCGATGATGAGCGGCAGCAGATCGAGCGACCACGCGCGCGGCTTGCCGTTATCGGCATAGACGTTATACGTGATGTCGTTGTCGCGAATCTGCTGCGCGACGGCGGCCACGCCATCGCCGAGGCGCGCAATGCCCTGCTCGCCGAGCAGCTCGAAGAAGTGCCGCCAGGGCTCGCGCAACTGGCCCGATGGATCGCGCAGTTCGTCCCAGTGCCCTTCGCGCGCCGGCAGCGTGCGCAGCAACGCGAGCGCATCGATGCGCGCCGCGGCGATGTCGAAGGGCAAGCTCGATTGATAAGCCAAAGTCGTCCCGGTTCTTTATTCGAATGATGATTGCACGTCAACGATAGCGCAGGTCGAGCGTGAACGGAAATTCGAGGCTGCGTTCGCGCGTGGCCGCGTGCATCGTGCCGGGCGTATGACCCGTGGCGAAGAAACGCGCGCGTCTGCGGCTTTCGGCTTCATAGGCGTTGACCGGGAACGTCTGATAGTTGCGGCCGCCCGGATGCGCGACGTGATACTGGCATCCGCCGATCGCGCGGCCCGTCCAGGTATCGACGATATCGAATGTGAGCGGCGCATGCACGTCGATGGTCGGATGCAGCGATGCCGCCTGCGACCACGCGCGAAAGCGCACGCCCGCGACGTATTCGCTCGCGCGTCCCGTCGGCTGCAACGGCAGCGCCTCGCCGTTCACGGTCACGACATGGCGATTGCCGTTCAGGCCGAGCACGCGCACTTCCAGACGTTCGACCGACGAATCGACATAACGCACAGTGCCGCCGGTCGAGCCCTCTTCGCCCATCACATGCCACGGCTCCAGCGCATTGCGGATCGTGAGCGCGATACCGTTCGTGTCGTATGCGCCGACGAGCGGAAAGCGGAACTGGAAATGCGGCGCGAACCAGCTTCGCTCGAACGCGAAGCCCGCGTCGCTCAACTCGGCGAGCACGTCGTCGAAGTCCATCTGCACGAAGGTGCCGAGCATGAAGCGGTCGTGCAGTTCCGTGCCCCAGCGCGTGAGACGCGCGGTGTAGGGCGTCTCCCAGAAACGCGCAACGAGTGCGCGCAACAGCAGTTGTTGCGCGAGACTCATGCGCGCGTGCGGCGGCATCTCGAAGCCGCGCAGTTCGAGCAGGCCGAGGCGGCCTGTCGGGCCATCGGGCGAATACAGCTTGTCGATGCAGAATTCCGCGCGATGCGTGTTGCCCGTCACATCGATCAGGATGTTGCGCAGAATGCGGTCGATGAGCCACGGCGGCACGCTCGCACTGTCGCGTCCGCCGAGCCGGTCCAGCTGGTGCTGCAATTCGGCGAAGGCGATCTCGAGTTCGTAGACCTGGTCGTTGCGCGCTTCGTCGACGCGCGGCGCCTGACTCGTCGGGCCGATGAAAAGCCCCGAAAACAGCATCGACAACGACGGATGGTTATGCCAGTACGCGATCAGGCTCGCGAGCAGATCGGGCCGGCGCAGGAACGGGCTGTCGGCGGGCGTCGCGCCGCCGAGCACGAAGTGATTGCCGCCGCCCGTGCCGGTATGGCGGCCGTCGAGCATGAACTTCTCCGGGCTCAGATACGTCTCGTGCGCCGCGCCGTAGAGAAACTCGGTATGGTCGACGAGTTCGTTCCAGTTCGCCGCCGGATGAATGTTCACCTCGATCACGCCGGGGTCGGGCGTGACCTGCAGCATCTTCAAGCGCGCATCGCGAGGCGGCGGATACCCTTCGACGATCACGGGAATGCCGAGATCGGCCGCGGTCGCTTCCACGGCGGCCAGCAGATCGAGATAGTCGTCGAGCGCGGCGAGCGGCGGCATGAATACGTGCATGAGCTTGTTGCCGTTGCCGAGCCGCTCCAGTGCGTCGGCTTCCGCTTTCGGGCCGGCCGCGCGCGCCGGGTCGCGCGCTTCCACGCACACCGCCGTGCGCAGGGTTTCGGCAGCCGATTCGCCCCGTCGCGGCCTGCGCTTGCGCGATTCGCCGGACGCGTCGGCATTTTGCATGCGTGATTCGATATCCAGATCCGCATATTGCATGCGTAATTCAGTCGCGGTGCGCAATGGCGCCGGCGGCCCGAATGGATCGTGGGCGTACTGCCACGGATAATCGGCCTCCGAGACCCACGGCAGCGAGTCGAGCGGCAGGCGATAACCCATCGGCGAATCGCCCGGAATCAGATACATGCGCTCGTCGCGGAAGAACCACGGCCCGCTCACCCAGCGGCCCGGCTGCGTCGCGTCATCATCCTCGCGCGCGACCGGCAGCGCGTAACCCGTGACGGACGGCAGGCCTGCATCGAACACGCGGTGCAGGCGCGCCCGTTCGAGTTCGTCGTCGAGACGCGAATCGAACGGATCGACGTTCACCGGAAGGCGGCGCTCGCGCCAGAGGTAGTACCACGTATCTTCGTAGGCCGGTTCTATGAATTTTGCATTCAAGGACAGCTTGCCGGCGAGATGGCGAATGAAGCGCGCGGCGTCGTCCGACGTGTACGAGGCGGGCTGCCGTTCATCCGCGAAGAGCGACGGATCGTGCCAGCACGGCTCGCCGTCCGCGCGCCAGTACAGAGACAGCGCCCAGCGCGGCAACTGCTCGCCCGGATACCACTTGCCCTGTCCGATGTGCAGAAAGCCGTTCGCGCCGTATTGTGAGCGCAATTTGTCCATCAGCGACACGGCGTAGGCGCGCTTGGACGGGCCGAGCGCATCGGTGTTCCATTCGGGCGCGTCGCGGTCGCGAACCGATACGTAGGTCGGCTCGCCGCCCATCGTCAGCCGCACGTCCGATGCGCTCAGCCGCGCGTCGACTTGCTCGCCCATGCGCAGCACCGCGTTCCAGTCGTCCTCGGTGTAGGGTTTCGTCACGCGTGGCGTTTCGAGCACGCGCGTGATCGACATCGTGTGGACGAATTCGACTTCGCACTTCTCGACCGCGCCGGAAACAGGCGCGGCGCTGTCCGGCTCCGGCGTGCACGCGACGGGAATATGTCCCTCGCCCGCGAGCAAACCCGATGTCGGATCGAAACCAATCCAGCCCGCGCCCGGCAGATACACTTCGCACCACGCATGCAGATCGGTGAAGTCCACTTCCGTGCCGCTCGGGCCATCGAGCGATTTGGTATCCGGCGCGAGTTGCAGGAGATAGCCCGACACGAAGCGCGCGGCCAGACCGAGATGACGCAGCGTTTCGACGAGCAGCCAGCCCGAATCGCGGCACGATCCCGCCGCGCTTTCGAGCGTTTCCTCCGGCGTCTGCACGCCCGGCTCCATGCGGATCAGATAGCGAATCTCGCTGGCCAGCCGCTGATTGAGCTCGACGAGAAAATCGATGGTCGTGCGCGGCGTCAGGTCGATACTTTCGACGAATGCGGCAAAACGCGGCGTCGGCTCGCGCTTGACCCTGTACGGCGCGAGATCGTGTAGCAAGTCCGGCGCGTACGTGAAGGGAAACTTCTGGGCCGTGGGTTCGAGAAAGAAGTCGAACGGGTTATAGACGGCCATTTCGGCGACGAGATCGATCGTCACCTTGAATTCGCGGGTTTTCTCGGGGAAAACCAGCCGCGCCTGATAGTTAGCGAACGCGTCCTGCTGCCAGTTGATGAAATGATCGCCGGGCTCGACGCGCATCGAATACGACACGACAGGCGTACGGCAATGCGGCGCGGGCCGCAGACGCACGACTTGCGGCGACAGGCCGACGAGCCGGTCGTATCGATAATGCGTGACATGGTTCAATGCAACACGAATGGACACACCGGACTCCTTTGTTCGAATGACGCCGTGCCTGCGGCATGATGTTTGCGAAGCACGACAGCGCGTGCATGGAACATTCCGCGTTT
The DNA here is from genome assembly GCF_021353155.1 of Caballeronia sp. PC1. NCBI lineage: Bacteria > Pseudomonadati > Pseudomonadota > Betaproteobacteria > Burkholderiales > Burkholderiaceae > Caballeronia > Caballeronia sp. PC1. The sequence goes on along the minus strand of NZ_JAJUBH010000003.1, from coordinate 1,314,644 downwards.
CTCACCTCTACCGGCCACACGATGAAGACCTTTCACTGCAACCGCTGCAATCAGCTGGTGTTCTTCGAAAACACGCATTGCGAAAAATGCGGCGCGCGGCTGGGCTATCTGCCCGAAATCAATCAGATAAGCGCGTTCGAGGAAACGGAGGACGGCCGCTGGCGCAGCCTTCATCCGCTCGCGAAAGATTCGCTTCATCGTCCGTGCCACAACTACGCGGTCGAAAACGTATGCAACTGGGTCGTGCCCGCCGACGAGAGCGATGCGCCCGACGCGCTGTGCCGTTCCTGCCAGTTGACGAGCACCATTCCGAACCTCTCGAATCCCGATAACCGCGTCTACTGGTATCGCATCGAATCCGCCAAGCGCCGCCTTCTCTACACCTTCGCCGAACTCGGCCTGCCTGTGGCGTCGCGTCAGGAAGATCCCGAGCGCGGCCTCGAATTCCAGTTTCTCGAAGGCGATGCGCAAGGCCACGGTGTGATGACCGGTCATAACAACGGCATCATCACGCTGAACATCGCCGAAGCCGACGATGCGCATCGCGAGCACACCCGTTCCGCGCTGCACGAGCCGTATCGCACGCTGCTCGGCCATTTCCGTCATGAATCCGGGCACTATTTCTTCGACCGCCTGATCGGCGATACCGCGCGCATTGCGCCGTTTCGCACCGCATTCGGCGACGAACAGGCCGACTATGCCGCCGCGCTCGATCGTCATTACAAGGAAGGCCCGCCCGCTCAATGGGAAGACAATTTCATCAGCGCCTATGCCACGATGCATCCGTGGGAAGACTGGGCGGAAACCTGGGCGCATTACCTGCATATCGTCGATACGCTCGACACCGCGGTTTCGTGCGGCCTCGTGCTCGTGCCCGACAGCCCGCACGAGCCCACGCTCACGGACCAGACGCCCATCGAGGAAACCACCTTCGATAACCTGATGAACCGCTGGTTTCCGCTCACTTATGTGCTCAACAGCCTGAACCGCAGCCTCGGCATGCCGGACGGTTATCCGTTCACGCTCGCGCCCGCCGTCATCGACAAGCTGCGCTTCGTTCATCGCGTCGTCGCGGCGGCTGCCCGGCGGTAAGCGCACGCCTTCAACTTTTGCTTTGCGTCTGACTTTGCGACTGAGTCTGCGTTTGCGTCTGCGTTTGTTCCGGCGCGGCAGGCGCTTCCGGTGCAATCGGCAAAAGAAACTCGCGGCTCACCAGGCTGGCGAGATCGTTCACGCGCGCGAGAAAATTCACGAGATACGCGTGCAATCCGCCTTTCAGAATGTCGGCGATGCGTCCGTTCCTCAGTTCCGCGCTCAATTGCGCCGCCAGCCGCGCCGCCTCCGTATCGCGCCCCTTCGTCACATGACCGATCAACTGTTCCGCTTCGGCAATGCTGGCCGCAAGCGAACGCGGCCAGTCGCCGTGGAGAATCAGCAAGCCCGCGACTCGCTCCGGCGTGACGACATCGCGATACACGCGCCGATACACCTCGAAGCCCGATACGGAACCAAGCACCGCGACCCAATGGTGGTAATCGAACGGTTGTGCGGAGGTATCGGCGCGTTGCTCCATCATTTCGAACTTCACGTCGAGAATGCGCGCGGTGTTGTCCGCGCGCTCGATGAACGTCCCGAGGCGCATGAAATAGAACGCATCGTCTTTCACGAGCGTGCCGAGCTGCACGCCCCGCGACAGATGCGAGCGGAACTTGACCCATTCGAAAAAGGCATAAGGCTCGCGTTCAAGAATGCCGTCGGCGAGCATGCGCTGACAATCGAGCCACGTCGTGTTGAGCGACTCCCATAGCTCGCTATTGGTGGAACTGCGCACGGCTCGCGCGTTCTCGCGGGCGGCGCGCAGACAACTGACGATCGACGACGGGTTCGACAGATCGCGCGCCATGAAGTCGATCACTTCGCGGCTTTTCATGCCGTGATGCGCAGCCGAATAGATGCCGCTCAACTCCGATATCGACAGCATGGCGCGCCAGCCCAGCTCGGCGTATTCGTCGGACTGCGGCAAGAGCGAAAGCTGATGGTTCGCATCGAGCATCCGTGCGGTGTTTTCAGCGCGTTCGGTATAGCGCGCCATCCAGAAGAGATGATCCGCGGTACGGCTCAGCATGGGTATTCCCGATTTGTTTGTCGTTGTCGTCAGAGCGGCAATGAATGTCGTCTAGCGCTCCAGTACCCAAGTATCCTTCGTGCCGCCGCCTTGCGATGAATTCACGACGAGCGATCCTTCCCGCAACGCGACGCGCGTCAGGCCGCCCGGCACCATCCGCACTTCGGTCCCGGACAGCACGAACGGACGCAGATCGATATGACGCGGCGCAATGCCCGCCTCCACATAGGTCGGGCAGGTCGAAAGCGCAAGCGTCGGCTGCGCGATGTATTTCTCGGGATGCGCTTCGAGCACCGCGCGGAATTCGGCGATCTGCGCCGCCGTCGACGCGGGGCCGACGAGCATGCCGTAACCGCCCGCGCCATGCGTTTCCTTCACGACGAGCTCGGGCAGATGATCGAGCACATACGCGAGGTCGTCGGGCTTACGGCACATCCAAGTCGGCACGTTGTTGAGAATCGGCTCTTCGCCGAGATAGAAACGCACCATGTCGGGCACGTAGGGATAAATGGATTTATCGTCGGCGATACCCGTGCCCACCGCATTGCACAACGCGACATTGCCCGCCCGGTACGCGCCGATCAATCCGGGCACGCCGAGCGCCGAATCCGGGCGGAACACGAGCGGATCGAGAAAGTCGTCGTCGATGCGGCGATAGATCACATCGACGCGCTGCGGGCCTTGCGTCGTGCGCATATACACATAGTCGTTCTCGACGAAGAGATCCTGCCCTTCCACGAGTTCGACGCCCATCTGCTGCGCAAGGAACGCATGCTCGAAATACGCCGAGTTATACATGCCGGGCGTCATCACGACGATGGCCGGATTCTCGGCGGCGGCGGGCGCGGCCGCGCGCAAGGTATCGAGCAGCAAGTCCGGATAATGCGCGACCGGTGCAACGCGATTGCGCGCGAAGAGATCGGGAAAAAGCCGCATCATCATCTTGCGGTTTTCCAGCATGTACGACACGCCAGACGGCACGCGCAGGTTATCTTCGAGCACATAGAACTCGCCTTGCCCCGCCCGCACGATATCGATGCCCGCGATATGCGCATAGATATCCCGCGCGACATCGACGCCGCGCATCTCCGGACGATACTGCGCGTTGCCGAGGATCTGCGCTTCCGGAATGATGCCCGCCCGGATGATGCTCTGCTCGTGATAGATGTCGTGAATGAAGCGATTGAGCGCATTCACGCGTTGCCGCAGACCGCGTTCCAGCGCGCGCCATTCGTCGGCGGGAAAGATGCGCGGAATGACGTCGAAGGGAATCGTGCGCTCGGGAATGATGCCGGGCAGATCGCTCGTGCCATACACCGCGAAAGTAATGCCGACGCGCCGGAAGTTGAGATCCGCCTCGGCGCGCTTGATATCGATCTGTTGATCGTTCTGCGTGGCGAGCCAGATCATGAAGTCGCGGTAATGCGTGCGCGGATTGGCCACGTCACGAAAAGCCGCCGCCGGCACGCCACGCGCTTCAAAATCACTGCGCTCGAACATCTCGTTGAAGAATGCTTGCGTCATAGCCGGTCTTCCATATGAAGTGCATGAGGTGGCGAATTCCATTTCGCTCGTCGTGCTGGTTGCACTCGCAAGACGCTTTGAAGTATCGACTGCATGGCAGCCCATTGCCGAAAATCAAAAAGCAACTTCAATGCCAATAATACGAAGACGTTTGCGCCGTGGGGCGCACGGTATTTGCACCAAAAACGATCATCCTCAAGACCGAAGCAGCGTTGAGATGCCGCATGACGGTGCGCGAGTTTCAGAACCGCGCCGCCACGCCGGTATCATAGGCGTCTCATCGCACGTTACCGACATCCATGAACACGCCTGCCGAAGCCGCACCCCGTCCTGCCCTGCGCGAACTCACGCCCCTCGAAACTCGCGTGCTCGGCGTGCTCGTCGAAAAACAGCATACCGTGCCGGACACGTATCCTCTTTCGTTGAATTCCCTAACTTCGGGCTGCAATCAGAAGACCGCGCGCGCGCCCGTGATGAACGTCAGCGAAGACGAAGTGCTGACGACCATCGACGGCCTCAAGCGTCTGAGCCTCGTCTTCGAAGGCAGCAGCAGCCGGGTGCCGCGCTTCGAGCATAACGTGAACCGTGTGCTCGGCGTGCCGAGCCAGTCGGTTGCGCTGCTCGCGACGCTCTTTCTGCGCGGTCCGCAAACCGCCGCTGAATTGCGCGCGAACAGCGCGAGACTGCATTCGTTTGCGGACATATCATCGGTCGAAAGCTTTCTCGACGAACTCGCCTCGAATGAGCCGCCGCGCGTCGTGAAGCTGCCGCGCACGCCCGGCGAGCGCGAAAGCCGATGGATGCATCTGCTGTGCGGCGAAGTGAACATCGCCGACATGCCTGTGCGTGAAGCGCAAGGCGGCGAGTCGTATTCGCTATCCGAATTCGAATCGTTGAAGTCGGAGCAAAAGCGCCTCGCTCACGAAGTCGCCCAGTTGCGCGCGATGGTTCAGCGCATGGCTGGCGAACTCGGCCTCGAACTCGATCAGCCTTCGCCCGATGCCTGAATCATGGACGAGCCGCTGATTTCGGCATCGCTCGTCTTTCGCGGCGATGGCACGCCGTACTCGCCGCGTCACGACGATATCTATCACAGTGCGGCGGGCGCGCTGGCCCAGGCGCGCCATGTCTTTATCGAAGGCAACGGCTTGCCTGAACGCTGGCGCGGCAAGTCATGCTTCAGCGTGATCGAGACCGGCTTCGGCATGGGCATCAATTTCCTTGCGACGTGGGCGGCCTGGCGTAACGACGCTTATCGCACGGCGACGCTCGACTTCGTTTCGATAGAAAAGCATCCGTTCAGCGCAAACGATTTGCGCGCGGCGCATGCGGCGATCATCGACGACCGCGCGGTTGCGCCGCTCGCTGACTCACTGGCCGCGGCATGGCCGCCGCTCGAACCCGGTCTGCATCGGCTTGCATTCGACGCGGGCGCGGTCACCTTGACGCTCGCTTTAGGCGACGCCGCCCAACTCCTGCCGCGGCTGGCCGATCATGGCGTTGCGGCAGACGCCATCTATCTCGACGGTTTTGCGCCGGCGAAGAACCCGGATATGTGGACGCCCGCGATTTTCGCGTCGCTCGCGCGCATCGCGAGACACGATACGACGTTCGCCACCTATACCAGCGCGGGTGCGGTCAAACGCGCGCTCATGCAAAACGGATTCGCCTATCGCAAAGTCGCGGGCTTTGGCGGCAAGCGTGCGATGCTCGTCGGCAAGCGCTCTTTTCACGGTGCATCATGACCGCAAGCATCGCGAATGCCGTGTTTTCGCCCGGCAAGCTCTCGATCGGCATGACATTGCCCATCACGGACGACGAGCAAGGCGTCGTCGATTTCAGCGAGCAGATCGCGCTCGCGCAACTCGCCGACCGGCTCGGCTTTCGCGCGCTCTGGGTGCGCGACGTGCCGCTCAATAGCATCGATTATCCCGATCCGGTCGGGCATCTCGATCCTTGGGTCTTGCTTGGCGCGCTTGCATCGCAAACGGAGCGCATCGCGCTTATCAGCGGCGCGATCGTGCTGACGCTCAGGCATCCGCTGCATGTCGCCAAAGGCGCGATCTCCGTCGCTACGCTTGCTAAAGGGCGTTTCATTCTCGGCGTCGGTTCGGGCGATCGTCCGCCTGAATATGCCGCGTTCGGCCGCGATCCCGATGATCGGCGCGATCTTTACCGGCGACATTGGGAAACGCTCGCCGCCGCCGTCACCGTGCCTTCGCGCGTGATTCCGGATAACGTTCCCGAAGGCGCGCCCGAGTTCTATCTGTTGCCGCGCCTAAATGCATCGATTCCGCTGCTTGCCGTGGGTTCGGGCGGTCAGAGCGTCGATTGGATCGCACGTCATTCGCTCGGCTGGATGACTTATCATCGCGAGCCGCAAGCGCAGCGAGGCCGCCATAGCATGTGGCGCGCAGCGGTCGATCGCGCGGCCTCCGGCGAATTTCGCGCGTTTGGCGTCGCCATGCGGCTCGATCTCGACGAAGATCCCGACGAGCCCGCAGCGGACATCCCGCTCGGCTATCGCACGGGACGTCGCGGGCTCATCACGGTGTTGCGGGACATGCGCGAAAGCGGCACGCATCACGTCACGCTCAACATAACATCGGAACGCCGGCCGGCGCGCGATATCATCGAAGAAGTCGCGGCTGATGTGCTTCCCGAGTTTCATCGCTGAATCCGCTCGTTCATTGCAACATGCATTCACGACAAGATCATGACTTCAACTTCCAACAACGATATCGTTTCGCTCGACGCCGTTGCGCTCTCGCAATCGATTCATGCACGCGAGATTTCCTGCGTCGAAGTGATGAACGCCTATCTCGCGCAAATCGATCGCCTGAACCCGACGGTCAATGCAATCGTCGCGATGCAGAATCGCGATGCGGTGCTTGCGCTAGCCAACGAACGCGACGCACAGTTATCCAGAGGCGAAAGCCTTGGTCCTTTGCATGGCTTTCCGCAAGCGCCCAAGGATATCTTGCCGGTCGCCGGCATGGTCACGACCAAAGGCTCGCCCATCTATGCAGGCGAAACCAGTCAGGTCGACGCAGTCGTATTCGAACGCGCGCGCAAGGCGGGCGCAATCTTTATCGGCCGCACGAATTCGCCTGAATTCGGTCTGGGCGGTCACACCTATAACCCGGTTTATGGCACCACGCGCAATGCATTCGACCCGTCGCGCTCGGCGGGCGGCAGCAGCGGCGGCGCGGCGGTGTCCGTCGCGCTGCGCATGCTTCCGTGCGCGGACGGCTCGGACATGATGGGTTCGCTGCGCACGCCCGCCGCATTCAACAATGTCTTCGGCTTTCGCACGACGCCCGGATGCGTGCCCTATGCGCCCAGCGACGATGTGTTCTTCCAGCAATTCAGCGTAGCCGGTCCGATCGCGCGCACCATTCCCGATCTCGGCTTGCTGTTGTCCGTGCAAGCGGGCTTCGATACGCGCGCGCCGCTATCGCGCAGAAGCGATAACCCTGCCGCTTTCGTCGATTCGCTGGAGCGCGCAACACACGATACGCGCGATACGCGCATCGGCTGGCTTGGCGATCTGAATGGACACTTGCCGACCGAAGCCGGTTTGATGGATACCTATACGTCGGCGCTGCGCCATTTCGAGAGCGCGGGTTGCATCGTCGATCCTGCAAGTATCGCCTTCGATTTCGATGTTCTCTGGGACGCGTGGATGGATCTGCGCAGCCTTACATTCTCCGGCACGAATGCGCCGCTCTATCGCGACGCTGCAAAGCGCAAGCTGCTAAAGCCCGAAGCAATATGGGAAATAGAACGCGGCCTGAAGTTATCGGGAGAAGATGTATCGCGCGCGGTTCGCGCTCGCGCTGCGTGGTATCAGGCGATCAATGCGCTGTTCGATCGCTTCGATTATCTCGTGATGCCATCCGCTCAGGTATTTCCATTCGACGCCGCGCTGGATTGGCCTCACGTCGTCGCGGACCGGGAGATGGATACGTACCATCGCTGGATGGAAACCGTGGTTCCGGCCACGATGGCTTCGTTGCCCGCCCTGAGCGCTCCGGCCGGCTTCGGGCCGAATGGCCTGCCCGCTGGATTGCAGATCATCGGCCCGACGCAGGACGATCTGGGCGTATTGCAAATCGGGCTCGCCTACGACCGCGCAAGTGGGTATTCGAGCGTGCGCAGTCCGTTGCTTGGCTGACCCATCGCGGTTATCACTATCAGCCCGCAGCGCTCCGGCCGTTCTTGCGCGTGGCTTTCTTGGCCGTCTTGCGGCCGGTTCGCTTGGCTGCCTTCTTTGAAGCTGTGCGGCCGGCCCGCGATGCCGCCCGGGCGCTTTTCCTTCCCGCACTCGAACCCGATGCGGAACCGGCGGCGCCGTCGATCAAAAACGCGCTGCGATCAGGCGCATCCTTGATCCATGCGGGCGGGCGCGCATGACCGCTCCACGTCGCGCCCGATACGGGATCGCGATACTTCGGCGGAAGTCTGGATGCTGTCTTTTTCTTTGCACTGGACGCATTCCCTGCGCCTGCCGGCCGGCCTCGCTTCTTGCCGGTGCCTGAACCGGCTTTCGCGAGATCGTCTGTCGTAATGCCGAATTCGTCCATCATGGCCCGAATCTTAGCGATAACTTCCCCTGACTTTTTCTCGCGCAATGCGTCCGCACGACGCTGCAATTTCTGAATCTGGCCTTCCAGTTGCGCCAGCGTAGCCATCTTCCCTCCTTTAACGTCCTGCATAACCTGACCTGGCCGCGCAAAGAACGCGCGCGACACTTGCAAGACGTTCATCTAATGAATCATTCGACATTTTATTTCCACCACACGCGCATCTTAGCCGCGCAATACGATGATAAGCACTCTTGTGCAAAGTTTATTTGCCTGAACGGGTAAATTTCCAAAATGCATATCATCAGCGCCAAAGCGCGCGATTCAAGCGCCGCTTGACGTGATCAGGCAAATGACGCGCACGCGCGATCGGCGCACCGGCGCGTGCGAATGAAAAACGCGTGCGTTGCGCACGCGTCACGACACTCCTCAGTCCATCAATCGGCGACGACGTCCGATTCCTCTTCGGCAGGCGTCAACGCAAGCGCGAGAATCATTGCACCGCTATTGAGCGGCACCGAGCTGCCGACTCGCCTTGGCCGATAAACCGGCTGTCCGCGCCTGATGGCCTGCCCGCTCAGCGCACAGGTTCCACGCTTGCGGGCGGTGCAGAGCGCCCACACCTGCTCCGAGTAATTGAACGAGGTGGGATCGTGCCAGGACAAGGCGAGTGTCGAATCGCTCAGCCGCTCCAGCACGCGAATATTGACGCAATGTCCCTCCGCCGCTCCTGTGCATGCGCTCTTGTCGGGCACATTGCGTACGAGCGATCGTGTCATCAACGCAAACTTCTCATTCACTTCCAACGGGCGGCTCGAACGGCTGTCGAGCATGGCCAGGGTACGGCTCCAGGGATCCATCAACGATGGATGCTTCATGTTCCGCTCCTGGTGGCGACAACGCACGCCGCAACAGAAGCCGGGGTGGACGTTGCCGGTGGAGTTCCGGGGAATGCGCCGCACGACCCGCTTCCTGAGCCGGTTTGCCGCGCCGCTTCGGATGATCGTTCCTAGAGTAGTACACCTCAGCATGCTTTTGCTTTCATTTTTTCGTGGACAAGCTAGAACATCGCGTCTGCGCGCCGTCCCGCATAGCCGGTGGCGTCATGAATCCGTAAAGGTGCGGAGCCGAACTAATCAGCAGGCAATTAATGCAGATGGCCATGCACGAACGTTCGATTTTGGGCGGGAACCAATGTGGGGCGCGCGCGTGCCCGATTTCGTTTGACCGTTTGCGCACGTTTCGTCCGCATTCGAGGATGCGCGAACTCGCCGATTTCTGACACAATAAAAACCAGTGAACCGCATTTCTCCTGTCGAATCATGACGAGCAAGATCACGATCCATGCCACCATTTCGGCGGACCGCGCGTCCGTCAGCTTCGTTGCGTTCTCCCGCGAGCAGGCGGTTCAGTGCAACATCACACGCAAGGCATTGGAACAGTGCTTCTGGGCGCCCACAGGCGCAAGCGACGAGCGCTTGCTAAAAGCCTTGAGCGATGGCTATGAGCGCATCAGCGCGCGCGTGCATCGAAAGTTTCTTGCGCATCCGTCCAGTTCGGTTCATCTGGACGTCGTCGATTTTGCGTCCTGAAGGCGTACCCGCCTGACACAAGCGGCGCGTGTCAGCGCGCCGCTTGTGTCGCCTTGCGCAGCTTGGCGACATCCTCGGCCTGTACCGCCGGCGTGTTGTTATTCCACGCGCCGCGAACGAAGGTCAGCACGTCGGCGATCTGCCTGTCGTTCAGCACGGGTGCGTAACGCGGCATCGGATAAGGCGCGGGCACGCCATGCAGCACGAGATCGCCGGTGCCGTTGAGCGTCACGTTGATGAGCGACGATGCATCCTTCTCCAACACGTTCGGATTGCCCGCGAGCGGCGCGAGCATCGGCGCAAAGCCGCGGCCGTCCGCGCCGTGGCAATGCATGCAGTAGACGGTATATAAGCGCGCGCCCGAATCCGATGCCGCCGGGCGCGTCAACGATACCTTGCTCGCCTTCGCATCATATGAATAAGGCGCGCGGCTATCGCCACCCGATGCGGGCAAAGACTTGAGATAGCGCGCCATCGCGGCGATATCGGCGTCGCTCAGTTCCTGCGTGCTGTTGTTGATGACGCTCGTCATCGAGCCGAATGCCGATGCATGCGCATTCGCGCCGGTCTTGAGGAAGGTCGCGATATCCTGCTCGGACCATCGTCCGAGACCGGTATTGTGTTCACCCGTCAGGTTGGACGCGAACCAGTTATCGAGCAGGCCGCCGGTCAGATAAGCGCCGCTGCTTTCGTCCAGTCCTTTTTCCTGAAACGCGATGCCGCGCGGCGTATGACACGAGCCGCAATGGCCGAGCCCCTGAATCAGATAAGCGCCGCGATTCCACGCAACATCTTTTCCGGTTTTGTTCTGATAAATGCCCTTGTCGAGAAAAACCGCATTCCATACCTTCAATGGCCAGCGCATGTTGAGCGGCCATTTCATGTCCGGTTCGCGATTGGCCTGTTTCACCGGCGTCACGCCTTGCATGAAATACGCGTAGAGCGCATGCATGTCTTCGTCGTTGATCTTTGCATACGAGGGATAAGGCATGGCCGGATAAAGGTTATGGCCGTCCTTCGCCACGCCGTCGCGCAACGCGCGCGCGAATTCTTCTTCCGTATAGCGGCCAATGCCGGTTTCGGCATCCGGCGTGATATTGGTCGTGTAGATCGCGCCCACGGGCGTCATCATCGGCAATCCGCCCGCGAGCGGCTTGCCGCGCGGGGCCGAATGGCAGGCAATGCAATCGCCCGCCTTGGCGAGATACGCGCCGCGTGCGACGAGCGCATCGTCTGCCGCACGCGCCGAAGACATCATGCCCAATGCGCCCGACGCACACAGCGCCGCAACGAGAGGCTTGAATGCATTTCTCATGACGGCCTCCTCACGCGCTGCGCAATTGATCGCCGACGGGCAACTTCCTCAATCGCTTGCCCGTTGCGGCATGGATAGCATTGGTAATGGCCGGTATCAGCGCGGCCGTGCCCGGTTCGCCGATGCCACCGGGCGCTTCGGTGCTCTTGACGATATGCACTTCCACCGGCGGCGTTTCGTGAATTCGCAGCATTCGATAATCGGTGAAATTGCTTTGCTCGACGCGCCCGTCCTTGATGGTGATTTCGCTATAGAGCGCCGCCGTCACGCCGAATAGAATGCCGCCCTGCACTTGCGCTTCGACCGTATTGGGATTGACGACCATGCCGCAATCCACCGCGCATACGATACGCTTCACCGCGACCGCGCCGTCTTTATCGACCGCGACATCAGCGACGACCGCGAAGAAGCTGCCGAAAGCGTGCATCACCGCAACGCCGCGCCCTTCGCCCTGCGGCACGGATTGCTGCCCCCATCCCGCCGCCTGTGTCGCGACATCGAGCACGTTGAGCGCGCGCGGCGACTTGCCGAGCAGATCGCGCCGGTACTTGACCGGATCGACCTTGGCCTGCACCGCCAGCTCGTCGATGAAGCTCTCGACGACGAAGGTCCCGCGTGTCGGGCCCACGCCGCGCCAGAACGCGGTGGGCACGTTGCGCGGTTCGAGCCGCACGTAATCGATCAACTGATTGGGCAGATCGTAGGGAAGATCGGCTGCGACCTCCACCGCGTCGGGATCGACGCCGTCTTTCACGGCGGGCGGCGCGAAACGCGCGAGGATCGACGACCCGACAATGCGATGCGTCCATGCCACCGGCTTGCCGTTGGCATCGAGTCCCGCCGATATCTTGTCGTAATAGCAAGGGCGATACATGTCGTGCTGAATGTCTTCTTCGCGCGACCACGTCACTTTGACGGGCACGCCGAGCGCCTTGCCGACCTTGAGCGCCTGCGTCGCCATGTCGAATTCGAGCCGCCGCCCGAAGCCGCCGCCAAGCAGATGGTTATGCACGAAGATCTTGTCCGCGGGCAGGCCGGTCGCCTGCATGCCGGCATCGCGAATACGCGTGGGCACTTGCGTGCCGAGCCAGATATCGCAGCCATCGGGGCGCACATGCACGGTGCAGTTGATCGGCTCCATCGTCGCGTGCGCGAGAAACGGCTGGACATAGACCGCATCGACGCGCGTCTTCGCCTTGCCGAACGCGTCATCGACATTGCCTTCCTTGCGCGCGACGGCGCCCCCACGCTGCGACGAATTCGCCATGTCATCGACGAGCTGCTTCGTCGATACGCTGGCGCTCGCGCCTTCGTTCCATTCGATCTTCAACGCGGCCGCGCCGCGTTTCGCGGCCCAGGTATGATCGCCGATCACCGCGACGCCATTGTCGAACCGCACGACCTGACGCACGCCGGGAATCTTTTTCGCATGGCTGTCATCAACGGATGCGAGCGTGCCGCCGAATACCGGGCAATTGACGATCGCGGCGTACACCATGCCGGGCAGGCGCACGTCGAGACCGAACATCGCCGTACCATCCACCTTTTCCGGCGAATCCAGCCGCCTGACCGGCGTTCCGACGATCCTGAAGTCCTTCGGGTCCTTGAGCTTGATATCCTGCGGCACCGGCATTTTCGCGGCCGCTTCGGCGAGCTCGCCATAACTCGCGCTGCGATCTCCCGATGCAAGCATGACCTTGCCATCCTGCGCATGACACGACGATGGATCGCATTGCCATTGCTGCGCCGCTGCCGCCACGAGCATCATGCGCGCGGCCGCGCCGGCCTTGCGCATCGGCTCCCATGCATAGCGCACGGAAGTCGAGCCGCCCGTCAACTGACCACCCAAGAGCGGGTCCGTGAAGAGCGCTTCATTGGGCGGCGCATGATCGATCGTGACGTTGTCGAGCGGCACGTTCAGTTCTTCGGCGATCAACATGGGCAGCGCGGTATAGACGCCCTGCCCCATTTCGACTTTCGGCACGATGAGCACGACCTTGCCGCTCTTGTCGATCTGCACGAAGGCATTCGGCGCGAACACGCCTTCTTGCGGCGTCTCGATGCCATCTCCGCCAATCACGGACTTGCCCTTGCCTTGATCCTGACTCGCGGCGGGCAAGCTGAAGCCGATCAGCAAGCCGCCGCCCGCAGCGACGCCCGCCGTCACGCCGAACTTGAGGAAAGCACGGCGCGAAAACCCTGCGCGCGCCGCGTGACGCCCCGCTTCGATCAATCCTTGCGACATGTCACGCCTCCTTCGCGGCCTGCTTGATGGCGGCGCGGATGCGGTGATAGGTGCCGCAGCGGCAGATATTGCCCGCCATCGCGGCATCGATATCGGAGTCGTTGGGATCGGGGACGGTCGTGAGCAAAGCGGCTGCGGACATCACTTGTCCGGACTGACAGTAACCGCATTGCACGACATCGAGCTTGCGCCAGGCTTCCTGCACTTTCTTGCCTGCGGGCGTGGCGGCAATGCCTTCGATCGTCGTGACTTTACGATCGCCGACGGCAGCGATCGGCAATACGCACGAACGGACGGCGGCGCCATCGAGATGCACCGTGCATGCGCCGCATTGCGCGATGCCGCAGCCGAATTTGGTTCCGGTGAGACCGACGATATCGCGCAATACCCAAAGCAGCGGCATGTCGGGCGGCGCATCGACCGTATGGGTCTGGCCATTGATGGAAAGCGTGGTCATGAGCGCTCCGGCTTATAGGTGGTGTCGGCGGATATCGCAAATGGCCGGCTGCGTGGGGACAGTCGGCTTTTAAGGCTTGGGGATTGTAGCGCCGCTTTTAAAAGCGAGCATGAATGGCGATGTTTCAAGAAAAGTTTTGTAATTGCATTGCCTGAAAGTCCGGCGTGCTTCTATTCGTGATGCGGCTATTGCCTTTGAAGGGGGTAAAGAAAAAGACGGTTAGTTGCAACGTAAATGCGAATGCTATGCGAAGTTATCGCTCGCCGAGGCTCATGGTTTCATCGAGCAATGCGCGCAAGCGGGCGACCCGTTTCAGATCGCGGTGATAACCGAGCCATACGTCGCGTCCCGGCGGCGCTTCGCCGAGATCGAAGCGCACGAGACGCTTATCGGCATCGCCAAGGCGGCATGGCAAGACCGCGAAGCCCGCGCCCAGCGCGCACATCCGCGCCTGCGCTTCGCGGTTATTGCTGCCGAAAACGATGCTCGCCCTGGGCAACATGCGCTTGATCCAGACCACATCCGGCAAATGATCGAATGCGCTATCCATGCTGATCAGCGTCTGCCCTTCTCCATTGCCTATTTCGGGCGAGCCGAGATGCGCGCAGCCATACAGCGCGTAGTCCATATGCATGAGCTTGCGCTGCACGATGTCCGGCTCGTCGAACGGCGTGATGCGAAAAACCAGATCCGCTTCGCGCCGCGCAAGGTTATAGCGGCGCGCATCGGTAACGAGCTCGATCGATACTTCCGGATGCTTCGCCAGAAAGCGCGCGAAGACTGGCGTGAGCACATGCACCCCAAACCAGTCCGACGACGAAACGCGCAGCGAGCCGGTGAGCTTGGCCTCCTGCCCCGCGAGCGCGCGCGTAAAGCCGAGCGCCTCTTCCTCCATGCGCTCCGCATGCGAGAGCACGGCCGCGCCTTCGTCGGTGAGCACGAAGCCGTCGCTCGTGCGCTGGAACAGCACGTGGCCCAGCGCTTCTTCGAGCGCGCGCAGACGCCGTCCCATTGTCGGCTGCGTCTGGCCGATCATGCGCGCTGCCGCGCCCAACGTCCCGCATCGCGCGATCGCGAGGAACACGCGCACATCGCTCCATTCGAGATTCGACCCATTCATTTTCGTATGACCGTCGTGCGCGTTTGTCGATTTACATGCTTCGCTGCATGGCGGAGTATGAACGTATCGCAAGCAACGTTCAATCTTCTCGGGAGCCTTCGATGTCCACCATGCAAGCACTCGTTCTGAATCGTCATCAGGGTCCGCTCGAACTCACCGAGCTGAATCGTCCCGAACCCGGGCCCGGCGAAGTACTCGTGCGTATCGCGGCGAGCGGGCTGAATCCGCTCGACATGAAGATTCGCGCGGGCGAAGCGGCTCACGCGAAACATCCGCTTCCGCTCGTGCTCGGCATCGATATGGCGGGCATCGTCGAAGCGGTCGGCGCGGGCGTCGATGCATTCAAGTCGGGCGATGCGGTCTATGGCATGACGGGCGGCGTCGGCGGCATTCAGGGAACGCTCGCGCAATACGCCGCGGTCGATGCAGCGCTGCTCGCGCACAAGCCCGCGAATCTTTCGATGCGCAGCGCGGCCGCCTTGCCGCTTGCGTTCATCACGTCTTATGCGGGCATCGTCGATCGCGCACGGTTGCAGGCGGGACGCACCGTGCTCGTGCAAGGCGGCGCGGGCGGCGTGGGTCATGTCTCCGTGCAACTCGCACGCGCACTCGGCGCGCACGTATTCGCGACCGCGAGCGAACGCGATCATGATTACATTCGAAGCCTGGGCGCGACGCCGATCGATTACCGCGCGGCGAACGTCGAGCAATACGTGGCCGCGCATACGGGCGGCGCGGGTTTCGATCTCGTCGTGGATACGGTGGGCGGCCCTTCGCTCGATGCTTCCTTCGCGGCGGTCAGACACTTCGGTCATGTCGTGAGCGCACTGGGATGGGGCACGCATGCGCTTGCGCCGCTGTCGTTTCGCGAGGCCAGCTATTCGGGCGTCTTCACGCTGTATCCGCTGCTGACGGGACAGCATCGCGCGCATCATGGCGAGATGCTGCGCGAAGCAACACGGCTTGCCGAAGCGGGCACACTAACGCCACGCATCGATGCGAGACGTTTCGCTCTGCGCGATGCGGAGCGTGCTTACGAAGCGCTATCGGATGGCACGGCGCGCGGCAAGATCGTCGTCGATGTCGATGCCGCGCTCGCCGGATGAAGTCTCAGCCGAACACGCCCGCGAGCCCGAGCAACGCGCTTGCGGCGACGAGGTAGATCGGATTGAGCTTGCTGCGATACGCCACCGCCGCGCACACCACCGTGCAAAGCGTGCGAGACAGGTTCACATCGGTTTCGCGCGCGAACACATAAGCCGCCGATACGAGCAGCCCGACCGTCACGGGTGCGAGCCCTTTGCGAATCGCGGTCACGATGCGCGAATCCTGCCGCCGCTCCACCCATGCGCTCACGAAATACGCCATCAATGAAGAAGGGAGAATCTTGGCGACGGTCGAGACCAATGCGCCGGCGAGTCCCGCCGCCTGAAAGCCGATGAGCGCGACAGCCATGCCGTTCGGCCCCGGCGCGGCCTGCGTGATGGAAAAGAACGTGACGAACTGCTCGCCCGTGACCCAGTGACGCGTATCGACCGCATAGCGCTGGATATCGGCGAGTGTCGCATTCATGCCGCCCACGGCGAGCAGCGACCAGATCGCGCCATGCACGAAGAGATCGGCGAGTGTGCTCCACATCGCGTCACTCCTTGCGCGCGCGGCGCAGCATTGCGATCGTGCCGAGCGGGCCGAGCACGGCAAGCACGATGAGCAAGGGAATCTTCATGATCGCGATGGCGATGAACGTCCCCGCCACGAGCACGATGCTCGCCGCACCGCGCGGCAGACTCGTCACGAGCTTCAATACCGTCGCGATCACGAGCCCCGTCGCCGCGGGCATGAGACCCGCGAAAAGATGCGCCGTGACGGGTGCGTGCCCCCATCGCGCATAGGCGTAGCCGACGCCGATCGTAATGATGGTCGGCGCGAGATACAGCGCGAACACCGCGATGGCCGCGCCCTTTGCGCCATGATATTGCCGCCCGAGCACCGTCGCGATGTTCGCGACGTTCGGCCCCGGCAGCAATTGCGCAAGCGGCAATAACTCGGCGAATTCGCGATTCGTGAGCCAGCCCAGTCTTTCGACCAGCATGCGCCGCGCCCACGGCAACACACCGCCGAAGCCCGTCAGTCCAATGAAAAAGAAAGCTTTGAAAAGCGCGAACGAAGTGGGCGTAGGCGGCGTGCCGGATGGCGTCACTTCGCTCGAAACGGCGGCGGGCGATATCTCGTCGATCGTATGGGCAGTCATCGCGATGCGTGCGGTGTAAGAGAGGCGCGCCTATATCTTGGCCGTTTCGAACGTGGCCGGATGAAAGACCTCTCCGATCGTCAGGCGGCGCTTCGATAAGCCTTGCGAATGATGATGGCGCAGGAAGGTCTCGAGTGTATCGCGGTTCGCCTCGATGCCGTACGACCAGTGATCGTCGCCCATCAGTTCGCGTGCGGCTTTCAATTGCTCTTCGACGAAAGGCAGCGTGACCTTGGTCGCCGATGTATCCGAGAGACGCGCGAGCGCCACGCGCTTGGCCTCGGTGAAGGCCTTGAGAACTGCGGCCGGCAGCCAGGGATGCGCTGCCACGAGCGTCTTGCGAATGCCCACGACATGCATGATCGGAAACACACGCGTGCGACGATAATAGTCCTTCGCCGCCGAGGTCGGATCGCGAAACAGCCAGCCGACGTTCGGATTGGTCGCCGCGCAGCCGGGCGGGCGCGGCGCCATGAAGCCGTCGATATCGCCGCGATCGAGCATCGCCGAGATCGTGTCGTTTTCGGGTGCGGCTTCGAGACGGATATCGGACGGCAGATCGAGTTTGATCTTCTCCGGACGCCCCGGCTCGTCGATGCCGCCGCGCACCCACTGCACATCGGCCGGCTTCACGCCGAAGTCGTCTTCGAGCACGGCGCGCGCCCATACATTCGCCGTCAGTTGATATTCAGGCAGGCCGATGCGCTTGCCTTTCAAATCCTCCGGCCGCTCGATGCGGTCCCTGCGCACATAGATGGACGTATGGCGAAAGGCGCGGGAAAGAAACACCGGTATCGCAACGTAAGGACACGAACCCTCCGCCGTCTTCACCGCATAGCTGGAAAACGACAGCTCGCTGATATCGAACTCTTCGTGGCGAAACGCGCGAAAGAACATCTCTTCGGGCGTGAGCGTCATGAAGACGGGCTCGGCGCCGTCGATCTGCACCTGGCCGTCGAGCAGCGGACGCGTTCTGTCGTAGTCGCCCATCGCGACGGAGAGTTTGAGGTTTCCGATCATCGTGTGAATCTCCTGCAGTGTGCGTACATGGATCAGACCAGGGAATGCAACAGGCCGCGGTTGACCTTGCGGCGCAGGAATTCGAAGTTGATTGCGAACTGCTCGGCGCGCGTCACGGCGTCGTGCAGACGCGCCACGTCTTCCGGCGAGAAGGTTTCGCCGGTGCCGCCCGCCGCCTTGGTCAGCAATTGAATGCGGCAGGCATTGTCCAGAAGAAGCGACAGCACGACCGATTCCTCGATCGAGCGCCCCACGACCGCGACGCCGTGATTGCGCATCAGCACGGCCTTGCTCGACCCGAGCGCGCGCGCCACGCCCGCGCCCATCTCCTGCGTGCGAATCAGGTTCATGGTGTCCGTGTAGTACGGCAGGCCATCCGCGAAATGCACGCTCGGCTGGCTGATCATTTCGAGCGGCTGGCCCGTTGCCGAGAGCGCGACCGCATGCGTCGGATGCGCGTGGATCACGCTCGTCACATCGGGCCGCACCCTGAAGATCTCCGAGTGAATGAAGACCTCGCTATGACGGCGTCCACCGCCGCTCACCTTCTCGCCTTCGAGATTGCAGACGACGATGTTGTCCTCGGTGATCTCGTCGAAGCCGTGGCTATGCGGCTTCATGAGGAAATGCGTGGGATCGCCCGGCACGCGCACGGAAATGTGCCCGCGCGTGAGATCGCCCTGGCCTTCCGCTTCGAGAATGCGGCCGGCATCGATCAGTTTCTGCTTTGCTTCGTTGAGAGTCATGGTGTCGTCCTGCGTTCGAGTAATGAAACGGCTAGTAGCGCCCGCCCACCGCGGCCTTCGCTTTGGAAAGCACATCGGGCGGTGTCTTGTAGAGCTCGTCGAGCAACTGGTCCATGCGCTGCCACGAAACGGGGCGCACTTCGAGGCCCATGCGCTTCGCTTCGGCGAGGAATTGCGGGTCTTTCACGGTCTGCTCGAACGCCTGGCGCAACGCGGCCGTGCGTTCCGGCGGAAGGCCGGGCGGCGCCGCGAACGGGCGCGCGAATACCTGGCTCGCGACGATCACCTTCAGCACCTGCCGGGTCTGATCGTTGGGCGCGAGATCGAGAAGCAGCGGCACGTCGGGCAGTTCGGGATGTTTCTCCAGCGCGACCTGCACGAGGATGTTGATCTTCTTGCCCGAGATCCAGTCGGGATGCCGCGTTTGAATCGTGCTCCACGACACGCCGCATTCACCGTCGATTTCGCCGCGCTCCATCGCAAGCGCCGTTTCGTTGCTGCCCGGATAACCCGTGACGAGCTTCAGTTTCGAGTTGAAGAGATTCTTGATCGTGGAGGCGATCACGTCAGGGTCGGAGCCCGCGCCCTGTCCGCCCATGCGCGCTTCCTTGTCGACGAGATCCTTGAACGTCTTGACCGGCGACGTATTCCACGTCACGCACAGACTCACGTCGCTCGTGATGCTGCCGAGCCACGTGAGCTTGCGCGCATCGAAATTCGCATCGCCGAGAAGCGGCTGTTCGGGCATCGTGCGCCCGAACGTGCCGAAGGTCGCGCCATCTTTCGGCGCGATGCCGTAGAGATAATTCACGGCTTTCAGACTGCCCGCGCCCGGCATGCTTTGCGGCGTGATCGTCGGCTTGCCCGGCAGAAAATTGCCGATGTACTTGCCGAGCAGACGCGCATACGTGTCGTAGCCGCCGCCGACGGAGTAGCCGATCGTCATCGTGACATTGCGGCCGTTATAGAAGTCCGCCACCGATTCGGCGGCCGCGCGGCTCGCGAGCGGCGCGCACAGCATCATGCCCGCGAACGTGAAAGCCGCCGCGCGTGCAGCCGTTCGAAAGCCCGTGCGCGATGGGAACTGCGAGAGTCGATCGTTCATGGTTTTGCCTCCACCAGTGATGACCGGCTGGCCAGAGCGATCCCGCCGCCGGTGTCTTGTGATTGCATGCGTCATCAGACCAGACCGCCGAGTTGGCGCAGCGCCGGCCACCAGTCGCCGATCAGCGCTTGCGGCCACGGCGTCGAAAAGATGCGGCCGAAAACGAGCCATAAAGCGATCGTCATCGCGATCGATAACACGGCCGATGTGCGCCAGCGTTCGCCGAACTCGAAGCGCGCGACGAGCAGCATGAAGATCAGCAAGCCGGGCAGCAATCCGATGACGGCGGCCGTGCCGAGCGCGCCCGCGATCCATCCGAAGAAGCGCACGCCGCGCAGATAGATGGTCCGTGTATCGAGCGACGATGCGAGGCCGTCGTGCAGCGAAGGATCGCCGTGTGCGCCGAACGCTGCGCTTGCCGTCGGGCCCGCATGCGTCTTCGCCATCGCGTTGGCCGCGGTATCGCCCTGGCTTTGCGGTGCGTCGAATGGTGCGCCCGCGCCGGCCAGCGCAAGCTCGCCCATCGGCGCGGAGGTGTCGAACGAAGGCGATGCTTTCGCTTCGGCGCTGACCGCTTCACGCATGAACAACTGCTCGATCAGCACGATGCAGCAGAACACGAGCGCGGCTGCGGCGCAGGTCATCGGCATGAGGCTCGCAGCGAAGGCCCAGTCGCGCGCGACCGTCATCGCGACGATCACGAGGGCCGTGAGGATCAGCGTGAAGACGATCTGCCAGTCGAAGCCGCGCAGCCGCAGCTTGAACGAAGGCGCGAGCGCTGCGCGCGACGGCGCGCCCGAACGCGTGCGCCAGGACTTGCGCAGACCCTTGATCGTGGGGCCGAGCACGACCCACAGCGCGGCAAGCAGAATCACGATCACGACGGGCCGCGTGAACAGGCCGATGCCATAGATCTCGTGAGAGATGAAGTAATAACGCTCGAAGATGCTGCCGAGCACGAGCCCGAGAATGAGCGGCGGACGCGGCCAGTTCAGCCGCTTCATGATCCAGCCGACCGCGCCGAACAGCACGAGCGAGCACAGATCGCCCCAGCTCTGACTCGCATTGAACGAGCCGAGATAGACGATCGCGACGACGAGCGGAATCAGGATGCCGACACGCACCGTCGCGAGCCGCGAAAACAGGCTGCTGCTCGAAAGACAGATCACCGCGCCCATGATGTGCGAGATGGTCAGCGTCCAGATGATCGTGTACGTCACGTCGAGATGCTTGGTCAGCATTTCGGGCCCCGGCGTGAAGCCGTGCATGATGAAGGCCGAGAGCAGCAGCGCCATCGACGCGCCCGCCGGCATGCCGAACGCGACGGTCGGAATCAGATGGCCGCCCTCCTTCGCGTTGTTCGAGCTTTCCGATGCGATGACGCCGCGAATATCGCCCTTGCCGAAGTTCTCCGCGTTCTTCTCGGTGCGAATGGCATGACCGTAGGCCATCCAGTCGATGACCGCCGAACCGATGCCCGGCACCGCGCCGAGCAACGCGCCCAGACCGCTGCATCGCAGGATGAGCCACCAGTGACGCGCCGCGTCCATCACGCCGTCCCATTGCGTGCTCGCGCGCACGCCGGGCTGCGGTTGCGCACGCGCGATGCCGGTGCGCTCGATCGCCATGTCCGCGAGTTCCGGCAGCGCGAAGATGCCGAGCGTGACCGGCACGATCGGCAGATGGTCCCAGAGATACAAGGTGCCGAAGGTCCAGCGCAGCGTGCCCGTTTGCGGATCGGAACCGATCAGCGAAAGCATCAGGCCGAACGAGGCCACCGCGAGACCTTTCATGGGCGCCTTGCCCGAGAGCGTCGCGACCATCGACAGCCCGAAGATGCACATCGCCAGCAATTCCGCCGAGCCGATGTAAAGCACGATCAGGCGCAATACCGGAATCGCGAGCGCAAGCAGCAGCGCGCCGAAGATGCCGCCCGCGAGCGACGACGCATAGCCCGCGCCGAACGCGCGCCGCGCATGACCCTGCTTCGCGAGCGGATGCCCGTCGAGCACCGTGGCCGCGGCGCCCACGGTGCCGGGCACGCCGAACAGCACGGCGGGAATGAAGTCGGACACCGTCGTGACGGCGGCCATGCCGAGCAACAGCGCGAACGCCGTGTAGCCGTCGAGGTGATAGGTGAACGGGATGAGCAGCGCGAGCCCGACGATCCCGCCCAGGCCCGGCACGACGCCGAGCGCGAGTCCGAGCAGCACGCCGCCCAGCATGATCCCGAGACGCAGCGGATCGAGGATCAGGGTGAGCGCATGGAGGGCGGCGTCGAGCATCAGCGCGCCTCCGCTTGAGCTTGCAGCGCGGCACGACAGCGGCCGTGACAACGCGATCGGGTGCTTGTGGGTCGCATCTCGAGTCTCCGGTGATCGCCCGGCTGCGTGGCCGGGCGTTTATAGTCGAACCGCCAGTCTTTCTGCTCGCCGCAGCGCGACGCGCGCCGCTATTCGAAGATGCGCACCAGATCCTGCGCGATCGGCGAATACTTCGCGTGCGTGCGCAGCATGAAGCTCGAGAAGCCGTCGCTGTTGTGGTGCTTCTTGCGTTCGTTCGGCAAGTCGATGCATGCGTTGCGAACGGGATCGCGCACGAGACCCATCGGGTCTTCGCCCGCTTCGACCTTCTTCAGCTCGCGGCGCAGCATGCGGCGATAGATTGCGAGGCCCTGATCGGACGCGCCGAGGTTCTCGCGCGTGCGGTCCGCAATCGCGCCCTGGGTGATCCACGCCATCATGTCCTGCCCGTCCACGTTATCGACGATGAACTCGCCGTCTTCGTCCCTGAATGGCACGTCGTAGGTATGCAGGCGCTCGGTGAGACGCGCCGGCACGTCGATGCCCTTCGGCGGAAGATAGGCGTTGTACCAGAGGTGCAGCGTATGCTCGTCATCGACCGGCACGCGAATCTGGAACGAGTAGTAGCGCGAAGCCTCGTCGCCATTGCCCACGGCGAGCATGTTCGGGAACACGATCGGATGGCCGATGCGCCAGTCGTCCGAGTCTTCCGAATGCCCCGCGAGCAGACGATGTTTCGTCACGCCGAATTCGAATTCGTTGAAGGCGATCTTCTCGTGCTTCGCGCTGATCGCCACCTTCACGCCTTCCTGCTCTTTCTGGAACTCATAGTGATGACCATGCAGCCACTCGGTATGAATCGGATCGACCGAGTTCTCCATGATCTGCAGCCAGTTCACCGGCAAAAGCGCGCGGCCCATCATGCGGATCGCGCCCGGCGCGACGAAGCCGTCGAAGCGCGGCAAGAGCGGACGCGGCTCCGGTCCCATATACGCAAACAGCACGCCGCCGAGCTCTTCTACCGGATACGCATCGGTCGCGACCTTGTCGCGGAAAGCGCAGTTGTCCGGCTCGTTGGGCTGATCGAGGCACTTACCCTCTGCGCTAAACTCCCAGCCGTGATACGGGCAACGGATGCCCTGCTCCGTGGGAATGCCGTGCGCGAACGACGCGCGCCGGTGCGGACACTGCTCCGCGATCAGGCCGCGCCTTCCCTGCCGGTCCCGAAAGAGCACGAGATCCTCGCCGAGCAGACGCACGCGCTGGGTCCACTTGTCGTCGAGTTCCGATGCCGCCGCGAAGGGTTGCCAGTAACGACGCAACAGCTTGCCCATCGGCGTGCCTGGTCCGATGCGCGTCAATGTTTCGTTTTGTTCTGCCGTGAGCATGAATCGATTCCCGTATGTTTGGAGAAAGCCGCCGGAGGCACGCGACGCCGCCGGCCTTGAAATCCATACTATGCTTAGGTACCTAACTTAAAAATCATGGAAAGTACTAAGTGGGATCGCGCACGCCTGAAAAAGCCGTCGCGCGCAATACGGCTCTATATATAGGCGATGTTCGGCACGATTGACCGTCGCACGGCGGGATCCGGATTCACCCTAACATACGGGTCGTTGACAAATTTAACTTAGTTATCTAAGTTTACGAAAAGGCATCCACGCATGCCGGAGACAGGTGAGAGGATGAACAAGAGCGAGCAGAAGATTCCACGCGACCCGCAACCGGGCACGCTCAAACACTGGCGCGAGGCGCTGCCCGAAGAGCGCATGGCGCATCTCGTCAAGGATGCGGCGCGCGGCTTTTCGCGTTCCTTACAGGCTCGTCTCAAAGAGCATTCGGTGCTCTATGGCCACTGGACGTTTCTGCGCATCCTCTGGCAGACCGACGGCCTCACGCAGCGGCAGTTGAGCGAGCAGGCGGGCGTGGCCGAGCCGACCACGTTTTCCGCATTGAAGACGATGGAGAGTCTCGGCTATCTCACGCGCCAGAAGCTGCCCGACAACCGCAAGCAGGTGCGCGTCTTTCTCACGCCGAAGGGCGTCGCGCTGCGCACCATGCTCGTGCCTTATGCGATCGATGTGAACCGCATCGCGCTCGCGGGCATCACGCAGGAAGACATCGCGGCGACGCGGCGCACGCTCCTCGCGATGATCGAGAACCTGGCCGCCGACGACGTCGCCGCGCCGAAGAACGGCCGCGATCCGGCCAATGGCGAACTCAGCGAGGATTCACTGTGACGAACTCGAACGCCGCAGGGAAGACCGTGCGCATCGGCATCGTCGGCTTCGGCACGGCGGGGCGCGCGTTCGTTCCCGCCATCATCGGGCATCCGGGCTTCGTCTTCGCCGGGTTCGCCGATCCGTCCGCGACGGTGCGCGAGACGGGCGCGCGCGAGTTCGGCGTGACGGCGTATGAGAGCATTGACGCGCTGATCGAACACGGCGCGCTCGATGCGATCTATGTCGCTTCGCCGACCACGCTGCATCGCGCGCATGTGGAGCTTGCAGCGGGCGCGCGCAAGCACGTGCTCGTCGAGAAGCCGATGGCCGCGAATCTCGACGATGCCCGCGCGATGGTCCGCGCCGCTGATGCCGCGGGCGTCGTGCTGCTCGCCGGTCATTCGCACAGCTATGACCAGCCGATTCATGCGATGCGCGCGCTCATCGACTCGGGCGAACTGGGCCGCGTGCGCATGGTGCATACGTGGTGCTTCACCGACTGGATCTACCGCCCTCGCCGCCCGGACGAACTGGATGCCTCGCAAGGCGGCGGCGTCACCTTGCGCCAGGGCTCGCATCAGTTCGACATCATTCGCCTGCTCGCGGGCGGCGCGGCGCGCAGCGTGCGCGCGAAGACCTTCGACTGGGACCCGGAGCGACGCGCGATCGGCGCGCACACGGTGTTCATCGAGTTCGACGACGGCGCGGCCGCCACCGCCGTCTATAACGGCTATGGCCGGTTCGCGAGCGCGGAGTTGTGCTTCGACATCGGCGAATGGGGCTTTCCGGCGCAATCCCGCGCGAGTGCGAAAGCGACGAAACCCGCGAGCCTCGAAGACGAATTGCGCGCGAAAGCCGAACGCGCGCGCCATGCGATTCCCGCGAGCGCGCCGCATCAACCCTTCTTCGGCCTGACGCTCGTGAGTTGCGAGCGCGGCGAGATGCGCCAGTCGCCGAAGGGGCTATTCGTTTATACGAGCGACGGAAAACGCGAGATCGAACTGCCGAACGACGTTTCGCCGCGCGAACTCGTCATGCGCGAATTCCACGACGCCATCAGCGGACATAAGCGCGCGATTCACGATGGCCGCTGGGGGCTTGCGAATCTCGAAGTGTGCGCGGCGGCGATCGCATCGTCCGAACGTGGCGAAGAGGTTTATCTGAAGCATCAGGTCGCACTCGCGTGACCGCCTGATTACCTGATCGAACTGTGATGAATACACTTAGCATGCCTGACAAATTGAGTACCGCCGATGCGACACTCGCGCTCACCGTCACGGACAAGCGCGAGATCGCCGAAGATATCTCCCTGTTCGAATTGCGCGACGCCGGCGGCGGCACGCTGCCGCCCTTCACCGCCGGCGCGCATGTGCTCGTGCACACGCCCGCTGGCATCGCGCGGCGTTATTCGCTGTGCAACGATCCCGCTGAACGCGACCGCTATGTGATCGCCGTGAAGCGCGATACCGCGGGCGGCGGCGGCTCGGTCAGCATGGCGCGCGACGTTCACGCCGGTGCGCGGCTCGACGTGTCAGCGCCAATGAACTACTTCGCGCTCGAACACGATGCCGCGCGCTATTTGCTGATTGCGGGCGGAATCGGCATCACGCCAATGCGCGCGATGATGGCTGAACTCGCCGCGCGCCATGCCCATTTCGATGTGATCTATTGCACGCGCTCGCCCGAATCGACGGCATTTCTCGAAGAACTCAAAGGCGGCGATCTGGCTGCGCGCGTGCGCGTGCATCACGATTTCGGCGATCGCGCGCAATCGCTCGCCATCGCGCCGCTCCTGGCCGTTCGTTCCGGAAATACACAACTCTATTGCTGCGGCCCGCGTCCTCTGATGCAGGCGGTGCGCGACGCCGCTTCGCACTGGCCCTCCTCCGCCGTGCATTTCGAAGACTTCGGCACGAGCGCCCATGAAAACGCCGCGGGCGAAAAGCCGTTCACGGTGCGGCTTGCGCGCACGGGCGGATGCGTGAACGTCGCGCCCGGCGAAACCATTCTCGACGCCTTGCGCGCGAACGGCATCGATACGCCGAGTTCATGCGAAGCGGGCACCTGCGGCTCGTGCAGAACGCGTCTGCTCGCGGGCGAAGCGGATCATCGCGATTTCGTGCTCGACGACGACGAGCACGCCTCGGAGATCATGATCTGCGTATCGCGCGCCTGCTCCGACGAACTCGTGCTCGACCTCTGAACGCGTCTGTCTGAACGATGACGACGATGAGACGCGATTCCATTCTCACTCATCGTAAATTGTGGGGGTATTAGCGCCGTGACATGCGCTTCGTCTTTACTCTTGAAAGTATTAGACGAACGATAAAAGGTGACGTCATGGCGTCCCAGACGGAACTCAGGCGCTTTACTTCCAATCTCGCCGACGAACTCGATAGCGCGGCGCTCTACGATACGCTTGCCCAAGCCGAGAAGCAGGAGGACAAGCGCCGTGTCTACGCGGACCTGGCAGCGGCCGAACGCCGCCATGCCGATATATGGGCCGCGAAGCTCAAGGCAAACGGCGTGCCGGTGCGAGCGCATCGAGTCGGTGCAAAAACGCGCATGCTTCGCGCGCTCGCGCGTGCGTTCGGCCCCGACTTCGTGCTGCGCTCCGTCGCCGCGAGCGAAATGGCGGACCGCGACAAATACGCAGGGCAACCCGATGCGGCGCAGATGTCGGCGGAAGAGCGGCATCACGCGGACATCGTGCAGGAAGTGGCGAACCGCAACAAGGGCTTGAGCAAAGGCGGCGCGATTGCGGCGGCGGAGTCGTGGCATCGCGGTGTGGCGTCGGGCAACGACTTGCGCGCCGCCGTGCTCGGTGCGAACGACGGTCTCGTATCGAACTTCTGTCTCATCATGGGCGTCGCGGGCGCGGGCACCGACAGCAAGACGGTTCTGCTCACGGCGTTCGCCGGACTGATCGCGGGCGCGGCGTCGATGGCGCTTGGAGAATGGCTATCCGTCACGAACGCACGAGAACTTGCGCGCACGCAGATCGCCAAAGAGCGCGACGAACTCGATCACATGCCCGATGCGGAGCGTCACGAACTCGCGCTCATCTATCAGGCCAAAGGCATCGACGCGGCCGAAGCGAGACGCGTTGCCGCGCAGATCATGCGCGACAAGGACAAGGCGCTCGATACGCTCACGCGCGAAGAGCTCGGCCTCGATCCGCGCGAGCTGGGCGGCAATCCGTGGACAGCCGCGCTCGCGTCGTTCACGCTGTTCGCAATCGGCGCGATGTTTCCGGCGATTGCGTTTCTATGGGCGAGCGGCGCGCAAGGCATCGCACAGTGCATCGTGCTGAGCGGCCTCGGGCTCGCGGGCATCGGCGTGTTCACGTCGCTCTTCAACGGTCGCGGCGCGCTCTTTTCCGCCGTGCGACAAGTGCTGATCGGGATGATCGCCGCGGGCTGCACATTCGGCCTCGGCAAGTTGCTGGGCGTATCGCTTTCATGAACGATACGCCGCGCAATCGCACGCGCGGCGCACCGTATTCAAGTACTCAGATCTTGAACGACTCGAACGTCTCCGGCGCGAAGATTTCTTCGGGCTCAAGCAGGTGTTTCGACAAACCCTGCTCGAACGAATAACGCAGAAACGTGCGCAGATTTTCGCGGTTCTGGTCGAGCCCGTACGGCCAGAAATCGTCGCCCATTTCCTTGCGCGTCGCTTCGACATGCGCGTTCAGCCACGGCAGCATCGACTTGAGCGCGGCTGTTTCGTTGAGATCCGCATACGTGCGCCGCTGCGATTCGATCAACGCCTTATAAAGCGATTGCGCGGCCCAGCGATTCGCTTCATAGACCTCACGCCTGAGCACGACCGTATGCATGATCGGGAACATCTTCGTGTCGCGGAAATACTGACGCTCCACGTCGATATAGTTTTCGAAAAGACGCTTCACGCGACCCTTGCCATTCACATACGACGACGGCATGCGCGCGGTATAGAGCGCATCGATTTCACCGTCGAGCAGCATCTGCGAGAGCGTCTTGTCCGGACCGATCTGCTCGACGCGAATGTTCGACGGCAGATCGAGCTTCAGTTTCTCGGGGCGATTCGGTTCCTCTTCGCCGCCGGTGTAATACGTGACGCTATCGACGGGCACGCCGTAATGGTCCGACAGAATGCCGCGAATCCACACAGGCGCGGTCATCTGATACTCCGGGTTGCCGATGCGCTTGCCGATAAGATCCTGCGGCTTTTCGATGCCCGAATCCGCATTCACGTAGATGCACGAGTGACGGAAGAAGCGCGACGGAAACACCGGAATCGCGATGAACGGGCGCGGCTCGCGAAAGCACGACATCGTGTACGACGACAGCGACATCTCCGATGCATCGAACTCGTGATGCCGCAGCATGCGAAAGAAGGTCTCTTCCACCGGCATGTTCAGATAGTTGAGATCGATGCCGTCCGGCTGCACGCTGCCGTCCATCAATGCGCGCGTGCGGTCGTAATTCCAGCATCCGAAGGTGAGTCTCAGTTTGGACAAGGTCTGCTCCTGGCAGCGTGGTAGGAATTCATGCGGCGCACTTCAATGCGATGCGGAGTTCAATAGAACTGGTCGAAATGCACCTGCTCGAACGGCACTTTCAACGCGACGAGCGCTCGCTGGATCGCCGCGCCCATTGCGGGCGGGCCGGCGAAATAGATCTCCATGTCGCGCAGGTTCTCGCCGAAGAGCGATTCCGCCACCGTGTGCACGAAGCCGACGTGGCCGTCCCATGCGGTTTCGCTGTCGGGCGCGACATCGGACACGGCAGCCTGGAAATGCAGACGCTCCGCCCATCCCGGCAATGCTTCGAGCATGTCGCGGCCGCAGACGTCGCGCGGCGTGCGGCCGCCATAGAGGAAGTGCAACTTGACGTCGTCGAGCGCGGGCTCGGCCGCGACGCCGCGCGCGATCGAGATCATCGGCGCGAGGCCCGAGCCGCCGGCGATGCAGAGAATGTCGCGCTTCACGTCGCGGCGCAGATAGGCCATGCCATAAGGCCCGTCGATATCGATGCGCGTGCCGATCTCGATGGAATCGAAGAGCACGCCCGTGCCCTGCCCGTTCGGCACGCGGCGAATCTGAAAGTGCAGTTCGCGCGGACCGGCCGTGTGATCGGCGATATTGCTCATGGAGTACGCGCGCGGGCCTTCGACGGCAGGCAGCGTCAGAAGCGCATACTGGCCCGGCTCGAAAGGCATGTCGCCCGACAGCGTGAAGCGGAATTCCTCGATGTCATGCGTGATCGCGCGGCGCTCGCTGAGCGTGGCGCTCACGCGGCGCGGCGCGTGCCTCGGCGCGTATTGCGCGGAAGGACGCAGCTTGATCGTGCAATCGCCGCGCGGCGCGCTTTGACAGCCGAGATAACGGCGGCGCTCGCGATCCTTCGCGGTCCAGCCCGGCGCGTCCGGCCACGCCACATCGACCTCGCCTTCTATCAGCTCGAACTTGCAGTTGCCACATGCGCCCACGTTGCATTCGTAAGGAAACGCGATGCCCGCGCGCAACGCCGAACGCAGCATCACATCGCCGCTCGCGCATTCGTACGTTTGATCAGATGCTGCGAGCGTGATGCGATGTGCGTGGCCGTCCGAATGCATGAATCCACCTTGTTTGATGAGTTATTTCATAGCGGCCGGTGGTATCCGAGGGTTGCGGAAATGCCTTCGGCCGCGGTAAGCAAATGCGGCACCGCTGCGCGCAGCGCCTTCTTCGTGAGCCGTTGCGACGGCCCGCCGACACCCACGGCCGCCACCACGTTGCCGGTGATGTCGCGCACGGGCGCGGCGATGCCGCGCATGCCGACCTCCGACTCTTCGTCGTCGATCGAATAGCCGTCGCGCCGCGCCGCTTCCAGCGTCTTCAGGAAGACCTGCGTGTCGGTGTTGGTCTTCGGCGTGCGCGCGGCGAGCCCTTCCTTCAGCACGCGGGAAATCACATCGGGCGTGCGCGACGCGAGCAGCACATGACCTTCGGCGGTGCAGAACGCGGGCTTGCGCACGCCGATATACGACCGCATGCGGATGGCCTGATCGCTCTCGAGATTGAACAGGTACACGATGCTCGTGTCGTCCAGCACCGCGAGATGCACCGTCTCGTCGGTGTGCTCGCGCAGCACGTGCAGAAACGGCACAGCCTGCTTCGCCACGTCGAAGCGCCGCCGCACGAGCGCGCCCAGCGTGAACAACTGAATGCCGAGGCGATAACGCCCGTTGTCCGCGTTCTGCTCCAGCATGCCTTCGGCAAGCAGCGCACTCGCAAGCCGATGTGCGGTGCTCTTCGCGATGCCCATGCGCTTCGCGAGCACGCTGATACCGATTTCCGGCTCGTGCTCCGAAAACACCTTGAGCAACTGGAGCGCCGCCGTCACCGACGAGAGGCGCTGCGGTCCTTCTTCCTTCTCCTGCGCCTTGCCTGCTTCGTTCTGCATGACTTCAGATTTCATCGAAATATACTCCACGAAATACACAAATGGAATAGCGTTCCGTATAAAGGAACACTCTAAATTAGCTCTTCGACTTCCCCTTCGATTGCAGCGCAGCGCGAAAACAACGAATCGTTCGAAATTCGGACGCTTGCGCTCGACAAGCATGCGGAATAACCCTGACTGGCTTTCGTTCCGCTTGACTTAGGAACCTAAACAAAGGGAAACTCGTTTCGTCCCATTTTAACAGACCATCGTTCTGTATAGCGGAACGAAATTGCACTCCCGGTTTTAATCGCCAACGCTGCGGCAGCGCGGCTCACTCAGTACCGGCGCGGAAGAAACCGAACATTCGTTATAAAAAGACGCGCGAGAAAGCGCGAAAGACGCCCATACGGTTAGGTATCCGTATCAATTCGCGTCACTACAACACGACCAGAAGATTCCGCAGCAAAGCATCCCGGTTTGGTTGAAACCGGCATCGTTATGAATCAAGGGACGGAGACCCCATGAAAAAGACAGCGTTGTTTCTCGCACTTCCCATGCTGGCCGGCGCCGGCGTGGCGCACGCCCAGAGTTCGGTCACGTTGTATGGCCTGCTCGACGCCGGTCTGGTCTACATCAATAATCAATCGGGCCACTCCAACATCGAGACGGTGACGGGACAGACGAACGGCAGCCGCTGGGGCTTGCGCGGCGCCGAAGATCTCGGCGGCGGCATGAAGGCGATTTTCACGCTCGAAAACGGCTTCGATACGTCCAACGGCAAGTTGCTGCAAGGCGGACGCGAGTTCGGCCGGCAAGCCTTCGTCGGCCTGGAAAGCCCTTACGGCGCGCTCACGCTCGGCCGCCAATATGATCCGATGACGCAATGGATCGGCGAGATCGCGGCGACGTCGCTCTGGGCATGGGTCGGCACGCACCCCGGCGACTTCGACAACCTGAACTCGAACTTCCGCGTCAACAATTCGCTCAAGTACATGTCGCCGAATATGTACGGGCTGCGCGTGTCCGGCATCTTCGCGCCCGGCGGCGTCGCGGGCAACTTTGGTTCGAACCGCATCTATACGCTTGCGGCTTCGTATGCGTACGGCCCGATCAGCGCGGCGATCGCGTACGACAACGTGAACAACCCGTCCGTGACCGCGTATGACGGCACCGTGAACCCCGGTCAGCCCGGCTACACGTCGCCGGGCAAGAGCCCGGTGTACAGCGGCTATGCATCGGCGAATTCGCTCGAAATCTTCGGCGCGGGCATTGCGTATAACTTCGGTCCCGGCAAGATCGGCTTCGTCTATACGAACACGCGCTTCAACGACATCCTGCGCACGCCGACCACGCCGAACAGCGGCAAGGCCACCTTCAACAGCTATGAAGTCAACGCGCGCTGGTTCGTGATTCCGACGCTGCAAATCGCCGCTTCCTTCGACTACACGAAGGCGCAAACCGCGAAATACGAGCAGGTCGATTTCGGACCCGACTACTTCTTCTCGAAGCGCACCGACCTGAATCTCGTCGGCGTATGGCAGCACGCATCGGGCATCGATTCGACCGGCAAGCGCGCCGTCGCCGCGATCGGCTCGCTCGGCCAGTCCTCGACGTCGAATCAGGTGGCGGTCAAGCTCTCGCTGCGTCATCGCTTCTGATGGCTTTTACATTGACACCATGATTTCGCGGATGCTAATGTTGTTCCATACAACGACACGTTGTTCCGCATAAAGGAACAATAAGAAAGACGCAACAGGCAAGACTCTCGGCGCCCCACGCTGCTCCCCTGATCGACGAACCAGGGCACGGCGCGCGGGCGCCGCGGCTCATCAGGTTATGCGCAAAAGAAGTTCGATCAAGGAGACAGCAGTGAAAGCAGTCAGGCTAGTGGGCGCGGCGCTCGTCGCGTGTGTCGTATCGGGATCGGCGGCCGCGGCCGATCTGACGACGGTGCGTGTCGGCATTGCCAACGCGAGCAGCGACGTGGCGTTCTTCATCGCCGAGAAGAAGGGCTATTTCCGTCAGGAAGGTCTCGACGCGAAGTTCATTCCGTTCGACTCCGGCGCGAAGATGGTCGCACCGCTCGGCGCAGGCCAGCTCGATGTCGCGGGCGGCTCGCCCTCCGCAGGGCTCTATAACGCGGTGGTGCGCGGCATCGGCATCAAGATCGTGGCGGACAAGGGCTCGACGCCGCCGGGCTATGGGTATCAGCCGCTGCTCGTGCGCGCCGATCTGGTCGCGAATGGCCGCTACAAGTCGCTCGCGGACCTGAAGGGCATGAAGGTCGCGGGCAGCGCGACGGGCAGCGCATCCACCTCGACGATGAACGAGGCGCTCAAGAAAGCCGGCCTCAAGACGAAGGATGTCGAGCGCATCTATCTTTCCTTTCCGCAGCATGTGATGGCGCTGCAAAACAAGGCCGTCGATGCCGCGCTCACGACCGAGCCTTCCGCCACCGAAGCCGTGAAGCGCGGCGCGGCCGTGCGCGTAATCGGCGACGATCAAATCTATCCGAATCATCAGCTCGCCGTCGTGCTGTATTCGACCGGCTTCATCAAGGACCATCCGGACGCGGCCAAGGCTTTCATGCGCGCGTATCTGCGCGCGGTGCGCGACTACAACAACGCGCTGTTGAACGGCAAGATCGCAGGACCGAACGCGCCTGAAGTGATCTCGATCCTCACCGAATACACGCCGATCAAAGACCCGAACGTGTATCGCACGATCGTGCCGCAAGGGACCAGCCCGGACGGCAAGCTCAACGTCGCGAGTCTGGAGAACGATCTCGCGTTCTTCAAGAGCGAAGGCGTGGTGAAGGGCAACGTGACGGTCGCGCAAGTGCTCGACACGTCGTTCGCAGAAAGCGCCGTGAAGGAACTCGGCCCGTACAAACCTCTCAAGTAAGGAGCCGGCATGTCGATTCCCTCGCCTGCCGCAGACGATCCGCCCGTCAAGATCCGCCTGCGCAATCTCACCAAGTCGTTTCAGTCGGGCGGCGGCACCGTGACCGCGCTCGACAACATGTCGCTCGATATTCCGACCGGCTGCTTCTTCATGATCGTCGGGCCGAGTGGATGCGGCAAGTCCACGCTCTTGCGCATGCTCGCGAATCTCGACGAGCCGACGAGCGGCACCGTCGAGATCAGCGCGCCTTCG
This sequence comes from Caballeronia sp. PC1, assembly GCF_021353155.1. Lineage (NCBI taxonomy): Bacteria > Pseudomonadati > Pseudomonadota > Betaproteobacteria > Burkholderiales > Burkholderiaceae > Caballeronia > Caballeronia sp. PC1. The sequence continues at coordinate 1,280,461 of NZ_JAJUBH010000003.1, read as the reverse complement.
GAACAGCGTCCGAGCAATTCGATGGTCTTTCAGGGCGATTCGCTCTTTCCGTGGATGACCGTGTGGGACAACGCCGCTTACGGCCTCAGTCTGCGCGGCGTGCCCAAGGCGCAGATTCGCGAAGTGGTCGGGCATTACCTGAGCCGCACGGGTCTCACGCGCTTTGCGAAGGCGTATCCGCATCAACTGTCGGGCGGCATGCGCCAGCGCGTATCGATCGCACGCGCGTTCGCGAACGATCCCGACATTCTCCTGATGGACGAGCCCTTCTCCGCGCTCGACGAGCAGAACAAGGTGCTGCTGCAGGAAGAACTGCTGCGCATCTGGGAAGAAACGCGCAAGACTGTGCTCTTCATCACGCACAGTGTCGATGAAGCGGTGACGCTCGGGGACCGCGTCATGATCATGACGGCGCAGCCGGGCACGGCCAAGCAGATCGTCGATGTGCCTTTCGAGCGTCCGCGCTCCGTGCTCGAACTGCGTTCGCGTCCCGAGTACGGCGAGTTCGTCTATTCGATCTGGGGGCAACTGCGCGAGGAAGTCCAGCGCGCCCGTTCACGCGACCTTGGCGAGATTCACGCATGAAAACAGCACAAAAACTACCCGCACCGGCGATGCCATACAAGTCCTCTCCTTCCAGGCTCAAGCGCTGGTTCTCGGGCAATAACCGCGACCGCATGATCAGCATCGCCTCGCCGGTCGTGCTTCTGATCGTCTGGCAGATTCTCGCGGAAACGGGCGTGATCGACGAGCGTTTCTTTCCCGCGCCGTCGAAAGTGTTCGGCACGTTCATCGCGCTCATCAACGACGGCTCGCTATGGGACAACACCTGGGCGACGCTGCAGCGTCTCTTCTGGGGCACCCTCGCGGGCGGCATTCCGGCGTTGCTGCTCGGCGTTGCGATCGGTCTTTCGCGTCCGCTGCGCGCCGTGTTCGATCCGCTGATTGCGGCGACGTATCCGGTGCCGAAGAGCGCGATCTTTCCGCTGCTGCTGCTGATCTGCGGCCTCGGCGAAGCATCGAAGATCGTGATGGTGGCGATCGGCGTGTTCTTTCCGATGCTCATCAACACCGCCACGGGCGTGCTCGAAATCAACAAGATCTATCTCGACGTGGGGCGCAATTTCCGCGCGAGCCGCTGGCAAGTGTTTCGCACCATCGCGCTGCCGGGCGCCGTGCCGCACATCATGAGCGGCATCAAGCTCGGCATCGGTCTGGGTCTCATGCTGATCGCGATCGCGGAAATGATCGGCTCGAAGAGCGGCCTCGGCTATATGATCTGGAACGCGTGGGAACTGCTCTCCGTCGAGCAGATGTACGTGGGCCTGCTCGTCATCGCCGCGCTCGGCTACTTCATCTCCGTCGTGCTGACCGAGCTCGAACGCAAGCTGATTCCCTGGAAGTCGTCGCGTTGAACGCGCCTCAACATTACGTCACGTCATGAATTCGACCGTAACGAGTCAAACGCAAAACCATACCGGCCAGAAGCGCATGCTGGCCGATGCCATCCTCATGCTGGAGCGCGCCGAAGTCATCGACTTCAACGGGCATGCAAGCTGGCGCGTGCCCGGCCAGGAACGCATGCTGATCAACTCGGGCGCGTCGGTGCGCAGCGCGCTCACGGCGGCGGATATCGTCATCGTCGATTTCGACGGCAACCTGATCGAAGGCGATGCCGCGCCGCCGATGGAGTTTCATATCCATTCCGAGATCTATCGCAGGCGGCCGGATGTCGGTTCGGTCATTCATGCGCATCCGTTATGGTCGACGCTCTTCTCCATGACGGGCAAGCAGGTGTTGCCCGTCATCATGCAGGCGGCCGTGCTCGGCGAAATCCAGCGCTTTCCGAAGACCGCGTCGATCAATCGCAAGGCGCTCGGCGAAGAACTCGCCGAAGCGCTCGGGCCGCATCGCGTCGCCATGCTGAAGTCGCATGGCTCCGTGATCGCGGCGGCGAGCATCCTGGAAGCGTTCGTGCTGGCGTTCTATCTGGAAGAGAACGCGCACCGGCAATATCTCGCGAGTCAGCTCGGCGAACCCGCCGTGCTCGATGCCGACCAGATCGAAACGATCCGGCGCAACCTGTGGAAGCCGAATCTGCTGCAAAAGGTCTGGGACTATCACGCGGGCAAGCTCGGCGCGCGCGACTGACCGGCTCTCATGCATCGCGAACGCATACCGGTCTATGTGATGACCGGTTTTCTCGGCAGCGGAAAGTCCACGCTGCTCGCGCGCTGGCTGAAGGAAGCGCCCTTCTCCGGCGCCGCGCTCATCGTCAATGAAATCGGCGAGGTCGGCATCGATCATGCAACGCTCGGATTCTCGGGCGATGCATCGGTGCTCCTCGCCGATGCGTGCGTCTGCTGCAGCGGCCTGCCCGCGTTGAACGAAGCGCTGGAGCAGTTGTTCTGGGCGCGGCTGCATCGCAGCATCGCGCGCTTCGAGAGGGTCGTCATCGAGACGACCGGGCTTGCCGATCCGGGGCCGCTCGTCGCTTCGCTCAGCCTCAATCCGTTGGTGAAGGAGCGCTATCGCATCGCGGGCACGTTCACGGCCCTCGCCGCGAACAATGCGCTCGACACGCTCTCGCTTTTTGCGGAAGCCAGCGCGCAATTACGCGGCGCGGATGCGGTGATCGTGACCAAGACGGATCTCGTCGGCGCGCAGGAACTCGCTGCGGTGGAAGCGCGATTATCCGGCGCGCGCGTCGCGCATTCGGCCCATGCCAGTCTGGCGCTACGGGATGCGCTCGCGCTGCTTGCCGAACCCGCGCCGCGTGCGGAACGCGCCGTTGCGCCGCGCTCGCCGCCCTTCTCGCGCCCGCGTTCGCACGATGCCATCACGCGCTTCATCGCGATCGAAGCAACGTCCGATATCGATGCATTGCATGCACGCGTGAGCGAACTCAAGGCGCGCTATGGCGACTCGCTATTGCGTCTGAAGGGAATCGTGCGGCTGAAGGACTGCGTCGCCATCGTGCAGTTCGCGCGGGGCGATGCGCGCGCGCAGATCACGGCTGCGCCCGCCGATATGAGCGATGTGAGAAGCGGACTGACCCTGATCGTAAAGCCAGGCGCGGCACGCTGAGCGCGCGCGCCTCGATGGCCGCGTCATTCTCCATCGATCTCGATGGTCACTTCACCCTCTTCGACATGCGTCTTGTAGGTCTTGAGCGGAATCATGCAGGGCGGCGCAACCACCTCGCCTGTCTTGATGTTGAACGAGCCGTTATGGAAATCGCACTCCACCACGTCGCCGTCGATATAGCCCTCGGACAACGATCCCGGACCGTGCGTGCACGTGTCGTTGGTGACGAAGTATTCGCCCTCGATGTTGAACACGGCAAGCGTCAGACCGTTCTTTTCGATCTTGATGGCCTGACCTTCGGCGACGTCGCCGGCTTTGCAGAGGCGGGCAAAAGCACAAGCTTGATGCATCGGTTCGCTCCTTGTTTCGTTTGACATGGAATGGGTCCAATGATAACTTTGTTCCTGTTTGATGAACAGCGTTCCTTTATACGGAACTAATAAAAACGACACACACTAAACGACGCGAAGGCAAGGTCCACACGAACACGTCGAGAGACGGAAGCACACTGAGGCAAGCACTATGTTGAGAAAAGAGCAAAACGATCTGGTCACGCAAACCGGCCCCGGCGCCCCGATGGGCGAACTGTTCCGCCGCTTCTGGCTGCCCGCGCTGCTGTCCGAGGAACTCGCGGAGCCGGGCGGCGAGCCGGTGCGCCTGCAACTGCTGTCGGAGCGCATGCTCGCGTTCCGCGATTCGGAGGGCAAGCTCGGCCTCATCGACGAGTTCTGCGCGCATCGCGGCGTCTCGCTCTGGTTCGGACGCAACGAGGAAGGCGGCATCCGCTGCCCGTATCACGGCTGGAAATACGATGTGAACGGTCAGTGCGTCGACGTGCCGTCGGAGCCGGCTGCAAGCGGCTACTGCAACAAGATCAAGCTGAAGTCGTATCCGCTCGTCGAACAGGGCGGCGTGATCTGGGTCTACATGGGTCCGAAGGACGAACAGCCGCCGCTGCCCGCTTTCGAGTTCTCGACGGTGCCCGCAGGCCAGTCGTTCATGACCAAGCGCCTGCAGGAATGCAACTGGCTGCAGGCGCTCGAAGGCGGCGTCGATTCGAGCCACGTATCGTTTCTGCATAGCGGCAGCCTCAACACGGATCCGCTTTTCAAGGGCTCGCGCGGCAATCAGTACAACCTGTCCGACCTGAGCCCCGTGTTCGAAGTGGTCGAATCGGACGGCGGTCTTTTCATCGGCGCGCGCCGCAATGCCGAGGACGACCAGTACTACTGGCGCATCACGCCGTGGGTCATGCCCTGCTTCACGATGGTCCCGCCGCGCGGCGATCATCCTGTGCACGGCCACTTCTGGGTGCCGATCGACGATGAAAACTGCTGGGCCTGGAGCTTCGACTACCATCCCACGCGCGATCTCACGGAAGCCGAAGTACAGGCGATGAAGGACGGCAAGGGCATTCACGTGCGCTACATCCCCGGCACGTATATTCCGCTGCAAAACAAGACCAACAACTATCTGATGGATCGCGCGGCGCAAAAGGCCGGCATCACGTATAGCGGCGTGGAAGGCATTGCGATGCAGGATGCGTCGCTGCAGGAAAGCATGGGCCCGATTCAGGACCGCACGCGCGAGAACCTGGTATCGACGGACAACGGCATCATCATGGTGCGCCATCGCCTGATGAAAGCGGCGCGCGCGCTTGCAGAAAAAGGCATCGCGCCGCCCGGACGCGATCCGGAATCGCAGAAGGTGCGCTCTGTCGCGATCGTCCTGCATCGCGAGAAGCCGTTCAAGGAAGGCGCGCACGATGCGCTGCACGCCGAAGCCGGCAAGGCCCACACCACCATCTGACGAGGAGGCGCACGGTTTGTCATGAATCGCGCGCCATTCATGCATGAACGAAGCACATCGACATAGCGAGTCTTCGCGCACGTTCAAGGCCGCGGTTGCGGTCGAACCGTCGCGCACGGAGATCCAGACCTTCGAACGGCCGGCCATCACGGCATCGACGGGCCTGTTGCGCGTCGCGATCACGGGCGTGTGCGGCAGCGATGGCCCCTACTATCGCCAGCTGCCGCAAAGCCGCGGGCCGCTCATTCTCGGGCACGAGACGGTCGGGCATATCGAGGAAGCGGGCGAACTCGCACGCGCGCGGTGGGGCCTGAAGGAAGGCGATTACGTCGCGCTGGAAGAGTACGTGCCGTGCGGTCATTGCGAATACTGCCTCTCCAACGAATTCCGTCTTTGCGATGCAACCGACTGGCGTCTCAATGGCTTGCGCTACGGCGCGACCGGCTTGCGCACCGCGCCGAGCTTCTGGGGCGGCTTCAGCCAATATCAGTCCCTGCAACTGAACACGGTGTTTCATCGCGTGCCGTCGAGCGTTGCGCCGACGCATGCGGCGCTTGCGCTTCCGCTTGGCAACGGCATCGAATGGGCGTATCTGCAAGGCGGCGCGGGGCCGGGTCAGGCCGTCGTGATTCAGGGGCCGGGACAGCAAGGCCTGTCGTGCGTCGTCGCGGCGCGTGAAGCGGGCGCGGCGAAGATCATCGTGACGGGGCTGTCGACGAAAACCGACCGCGATCGCCTCGAACTCGCGAAGCGTCTCGGCGCGGATCACACCATTGAAGTCGATCAGGAAGACGTGCTCGAACGCGTCGCCGATCTGACCGGCGGCGCGATGGCCGATCTCGTGATCGATTGCGCATCGGGCGGGCCGGCGACGGTCACGTCCGCCATTCAGCTTGCGCGCAAACGCGGCACGGTCGTGCTCGGCGGCCAGAAGCGCGTGCCGATTCCCGAGTTCAACAGCGACATGATCATCGCGCGCTTTCTCACGGTGAAGGGCATGCGCGGCCACAGCTATCAATCGGTCGAGCTCGCGCTGCAACTCATCGCCGCGAATCGTCACGACGTCACGCGGATGAGCACGCACACCTTCGGCCTCGGCGATACCGATCTCGCGCTGCGCACCCTGCACGGCGAAGGCGTCGAAGGCGCAATTCACATGACGATCGACCCATGGAAGTGACCGTGCCCGATCATCGCGCACCGCCGGAGGTGCGGTACAGAGTACGCGATCCGAATTCCGCGCCGCGCCGTATCAGGGTCATCGCGCTTACCGATGACGATACGGAAGTGAGAAGATGTGCCGAGCACGCGCACGCAGGCGTGCAATTCGTGAGCGCGTGCGAACTCGGCGCACTATTGCAGACGGAAGGCGCGGACGCCGCGAGCATTCTGCGCCGCGTCGATGCGAACGCGGCGGCGCTCGATGCGTGGCTCGGCACGCCGGATATCGTCGTGATCGCGGGCCGCGAGGGCGACGACGCGCGTGCGGGCGCGATCGCGGCGAAGGCGTATCGAAGCCGCGGCGTAACCGTGTCGGGCGTAGTCGGGCCTTCCGTCGATGAGCGCAAGCACGGCGTCACTGCCGACCTGTTGCGCCCTCATTGCACGATGCTGATTCTTCCGGTGAGCGCGGGCTATCTGGACGATCTGCTCGCGGCACTCGGCGCATAAATATTCGCATTCGTCCGCCCACGCGCGGACAGGCAGGAGACAAGGCTTTGAAGCAAGACATCAATCGATGGTGGACCGTCGTTGGCGGCGCGATCTGCCTTTCCGTGGGCGCGGGCGTGATATCGGCGTTCATGTTCGGCACCTTCATCAAGGCGATTGCGGCGGAGAATGGCTGGAGCCGCGCGCAGGTATCGCTCGGCCTCACCATTTTCGAATTCGCGATGGGCCCCGGCACGATCGTGCTCGGCTCGCTGATCGATCGCTTCGGGGTGCGCCGCCCTACGCTCGTGTTCCTGTTGCTTTTTGCTGGAGCGATTGCGCTCGTCGGCGTGATTCCGGTGTCGCTTGCACTCTTCTGCCTCGTGTTCGTGATGGTTGGCTTCTTTGCGCCGGGCAGCAATGCGTTGCCGTATGCGAAAGTCGTTTGCGCGCGTTTCGATCATCGGCGCGGGCTGGCGCTGGGCCTGACCGTGGGCGGCACGGCTATCGGCGCGATGCTGATGCCGCAATATGCGGGCTATCTATTGCGTCATTTCGGCTGGCGCACGGGTTATCTCGGCGTTGCCGCGTTGATGGTCGTGCTGTCGATTCCGGCGCTGTACTTTCTCGTGAAGATGCCGCCTGGCGTCGATGAAGCGATCTCGCGCCGTGCGCGCGAAGCACGTGCCGATCTGCCTTCGCTCTGGACCATCTTTCGCCACGATCGCACGTTTCGTTTGCTGGGCATTGCGATCTTCTGCATGTCGGGCGTATTGCTTGCGCTGCTTTCCCAACTCGTACCGATGATGACCGATCGCGGCGAGACCGTGCGCGCCGCCGGGACGATGTTATCCGTGGCGGGCCTTGCCTCGGCTGTCGGGCGCCTGTTCGCGGGTTATCTGATGGATCGCATTCATGCGCCTTATGTCGCGGCGATGTCGTTCGGATTGACGTTATGCGGCGTGCTGATTCTCGCCGCGGGTGCGACGGGCGATACGGCGATGATCGCATCGGCGATGATTGGCGTGAGCATTGGCGCGGAAGCGGACATCATTACGTTCATCGTGAGCCGTTACTTCGATCTTCGATTGTTCGGGCGCGTTTGCGGTGGGATGTGGGCGTGTTGGGGCTGGGGGGCGGGGATCATGATTTTCCTGTCGGGGCTTTGTTATGACCTCACGCGGTCTTATCATTTGGCGCTTTGGGTGTTTTCGGGGCTGGTGGCCGTGTCGGTGGTTTCTATTGTTCGGCTCGGGCCATATGGGTATCCGGAGCAGGCTGATCCTCGGAAGGCTGTTGCGCATGGTGTTGCTGCTGCGCTCGATAAGTCGGTTTAGGTCCAATTTCGTGGAACTTGCTTTCGTGTTGGTTTATTAGCACTGCCCCTCCCCGGGGCGGGGGTAACTTTCTTTGCTGCTGCAAAGAAAGTCACCAAAGAAAGCAGCTTTCTCACCGCCCGCGGTCACACGCAGTTTGGCTATTTTTCTCCTCGGGGAACGGTCCTCGCCTAAAGAGTGCCCTCAGAGTCCCAACTGGGCTTGGATCGCGCACGGTCTGTCACATTGCGCCGCTTAAAGCATTGGTACAGCCATTTCAAGTCGGTTTAGGCTCAATTTCGTGGAACTTACTTTGGTGTTGGTTTATTAGCACTGCCCCTCCCCGGGGCGGGGGTAACTTTCTTTGCTGCTGCAAAGAAAGTCACCAAAGAAAGCAGCTTTGTCACCGCCCGCGGTCACACGCACGTTGGCCAATTTTCTCCTCGGGGAACGGCCCTCGCCTAACGAGTGCCCCCATAGGCCCAACCGGGCTTGGATCGCGCACGGTCTGTCACATCGCGCCGCTTAAAGCATTGGTACAGCCATTTCAAGCTCCGGCCCGCTTCGCGGCCGACGGGTTAATCGGGTATGCGGGCGGTTTCCCTTGCAAACCCAGCGGCAGCGCGCAGCGCTGTGCCGAAGCTATTTTGTGCTGAGCCAGCGCGCTTAATGTTATGGCTCGTCAGATCGTGTGCGATCCAAGCCCGATTGGGTTTATGAGGGCACTCTTTAGGCGAGGACCGTTCCCCGAGGAGAAAATAGCCAAACTGCGTGTGACCGCGGGCGGTGACAAAGCTGCTTTCTTTGGTGACTTTCTTTGCAGCAGCAAAGAAAGTTACCCCCGCCCCGGGGAGGGGCAGTGCGAATAGACCAACAAGAAAACAGGATTCCACAAAAGAAAAACTCAAAAATCAATAACAAGCCTCTGACTCTTCGCCCCAGAACAACAAATCAACATCGTATCCCCCGCGACCTGCTCGCGCTCACTGAGCACACTATCCCGATGATCCGGCGTCCCCTCGATCACATCAACCTGACAGGCACCGCAAATCCCCTCCTCACAGGAATACGGCGCCGACACCCCCGCCTCCCGCAAAACCTGAAGAATCGTCTTGCCAGCCGGCACATCAAACTGCTGCCCTGTGCGATGCAACTGCACGACAAACCCGCCTTCGCAAGCAGCAGCAGCACGCGGCGCAAAATACTCCGCATGCACGCATTCCGGATCGACCGATGCCGTCGCAACTTCATAGCCGGCAAGCATCGGCTGCGGCCCGCAGCAATAAAAATGCGACCCCTCGCGCGCACGGCCGACGATCGCCGCAATATCAAGCACGCGACCTTCATGCTCGGCATCGAAATGCAGCGTCGCTTGTGGCAACGCGCTCAACGTATCGAGAAACGCAGCGTCGCCGCGCTCCCTGCACGCATAGTGCAACTCGAACGAACGATTCAAACGCATCAAACGCTGCGCCATGCACCAGATCGGCGTAATGCCAATGCCGCCCGCAATCAGCACCGTATGCGCTGCCGTCTCGCACAGCGGAAAGTTATTGCGCGGCCCGCCGATATCGAGCATCTGCCCCACACGCAACTGCTCGTGCATGAATCGCGAACCGCCCCGGCTCGAACGATCGCGCTTGATGCCGATGAGATACGCGCGCTCGTCGCCATCGGCGGTGACGAGCGAGTACTGACGCATGAGGCCGCTCGGCATGTACACGTCGATATGCGCGCCCGGCTCCGCGCGCGGCAAGGCCGCGTTGTCCGGGCGGCGGATTTCGTAGACGTTGATATCGTCCGCGGCATAACGGATCGCCGTCACGCGCATGTTCACCGGGCCATCGACTGCACTCGTCTGCAAAGACATGAAACCACTCCTCCATACGTGCGGCGTAGTCGCGCCGCGAGTTCAATCCTGGCTGGCGTGCCGCGTCACGCTCGTGAGCACGCTCTTCATCGGCAGCCGTGGCTTGAGCGCGGCAGCCGTATCGAGCAGCATCTTGCGGAACACCTTCACTTGATCCGTCGTGAAGCGGGTGAGCAGACCCGATACCGTCAGCGCACCGAGCAATTCGCCGCGCTCGTTCAAGAGCGGAACCGCAACCGCGGCCAGATCGGGATCGCGATCGCCCTTCGATACGACCCAGCCGCGCGAGCGCACCGGCATGCTCGATTCCTCGCCGCGCGACTGCGGATCGAAAGCCCACAACACGCGGCCCGCCGCGCCGCCCTTGAGCGAATGCCGCGAGCCTTCGTCGAGGTGATGCCGTGCCGAACGCGGCGAATTCACGCGATAAAGACAGATGCGCTCGTCGCCATCCCGCACGTAAAACGATGCGGTCTCGCGAGTGAAAGTCGATAGCTTCTGCAAGGCGGGACGCACCAGGTCTTCGAGACTCACATCGGCCTGGCTCAGTGCGCCGAGGCGCCGCAACTCCGGCCCCAGCGTGAACTGGCCGCTCGCGTCGCGCTCCAGAAAACGCATATGCACGAGCGATGCGCACAGTCGCAGGATCGTGCTCTTGTAGAAACCGGAGCGCTGTGCGAGCACCGCGAGTGAAAGCGCTTCGCCGGGAAGCCGGAAGCATTGCAGAAGCGCAAGCGAACGTTCGACCGCTTCGACACGCGGGCGCTTGTCGTCGGCTTCGTGGGTGTCATCGAATGATGCGTCCGTCTGCACTGCCTGCATCGGGTGTTCGAGGTTCATCGCTTCGTCTCCTCAAAAGCTGATTCATGACGCAATTTATAGCCCGCGACCGTGGTTCTGTCCAACAGAATTTGTGCCGCTTGTCAGAACGCCATGCGAACCCTAATCTGCATCCACCTGAACACGGAGACGGAACATGCTGAGTGCAGCGATGAACGAAAGACTCACGCGCGTCGGCCCGGGCACGCCGGGCGGCGAACTGATGCGGCGCTACTGGATTCCCATTGCGCCCTATTCGCAGCTCGACGACGAAAACCCCGTGCACAAGGTGCGCGTGCTCGGCGAAGATCTCGTGCTCTATAAGGACAAAAGCGGCACGCTCGGCCTGATCGGCGATCGTTGCCTGCATCGCAATGTCGATCTGAAGTTCGGTATTCCGGACGAGTGCGGTCTGCGCTGTCCGTATCACGGCTGGCTCTTCAATGAAGACGGCAAATGCGTGGAGCGGCCAATGGAGGCCACACCGCGCGGCGAGATCAGGCAGAAGCTGAAGGCGTATCCGGTGCAGGAACTCGGCGGTCTCGTGTTCGCCTATCTCGGCCCGCAGCCCGCGCCCGCGCTGCCGCGCTGGGACCTCTTCGTGTGGCCGAACGCGATTCGCCAGATCGCGATCATGAAGATCGACTGCAACTGGCTGCAATGTCATGAGAACACCGGCGACCCGACGCACAGCGCATGGGCGCACGGTCACATGTTCCAGTACGTGCTGGAAAAGCAGGGACGTTACGAAGAAGCCGCCGCGCGCGCGGAGCACACCTTGCATACGCGGCTGAAGACGGGCATCGGCATTAAGGAGCTGTATGCGAATCCGAGCCAGCACGGCATTTCAAAGGGCGTGCGCTATTCGAAGGATCTCGGCGCGGACGAAGACTACACGCGCGAGCATTCGACGGTGATCTTCCCGTTCTTTACGCAGACGGGCAAGACCGGCGCACCGCGCAGCGAGTATCAGATTCGCGTGCCGATCGACGACGAGCATACGTATCACATCTGCTACCAGGTCTATGCCGCGCCGCCGGGCGTCGAAGCGCCCGCGCAGGACAGCGTGCCGTGGTACGAGCCGCCGCGTCATGACGAGAACGGCAGGCCGATCCTCGATTATGTGCTCGCACAAGACGCGCTCGTCTGGGATGCGCAAGGCGCGATCACCGATCGCTCGCAGGAACTGCTCGGCCGCACCGACATTCCCATCGTGCTGTTGCGCAAGCAGCTCGACGAGCAGATTCGCCGCGTGGAAGAAGGACTGGAGCCGATCAACTTCTGGCGCGATGCGTCGCCGGACATCATCTACGGTTCGGGCGAAGCCCCGGATTACAGCAAGCCGCTGCTCAAGCATAACTTTCGCAAGCTCTATCATCGCGGCTTCTTCAATGACGACGCGGACCGCTATGGCCCGATCATCGAAGACGTGAAGGACTTGCATCGCCGCATCGAGGAAGCGGAGATCGCCGCGCGCGAAGCCAGCGCGAGCACGACCTGATCACGCACAGCGAGGCTCGCGATGAAATACAGAAGCATGGGCCGCACCGGTCTGAAAGTGTCCGAGATCGGTTTCGGCTGCGGCGGCAATGCGGGTCTGATGGTGCGCGGCGGCTTCGACCAGCAGTTGCGCATCGTCGAGGCCGCGCTCGAAGCGGGCATCAATTACTTCGATGTCGCGCCCGACTATATCGGCGCCGAAGCGAACCTTGGCCGCGTGCTGCGCAGCTTGAGCGCGCGGCCGCTCATCAACTCGAAAGTCGAAATACGCGCGGAGAATCTCGACGATATCGCGGGGCATGTCGTGCGTTCGGCGGAATCGAGCCTGAAAGCACTGGGCGTCGATCGTCTGGACGTGCTGCAGATTCACAATGCGCCCGTTGCAGGCGCGCGCGCGCCCGTGGACCGCGACTATCACACGCTGGGCGTGCAGCATTTTCTCGGGCCGCGCGGCGCGCTCGAAGGCATGCGGCGTCTCGTCGATGCGGGCAAGGTTGCGCACGTGGGCTTCGTCTGTCGCGGCAACGATGGGCCTTATGTGCGCGAATTGCTCGAAAGTCAACCATTCGGCATGCTAAACGTTACCTATACGCTGCTCAATCCCAGCGCGGGCATGACGCTGCCCGCCAACCTCGCCGTCGATAAAGACGGCGGCGCCGTACTCGACGATGCGCGCGAAGCCGGCACGGGCGCGGCGATTTACAGTGTGCTCGCGCGCGGCTTTCTGTCGGATCAAAGTATCGCGGGTGAGGCGCATCATCCGCTTGCACGCGATATTTCCGGCAACGCTTCCGACGCAACGAAGATGCGCGAACGCGCCGCACGCGTAAGCTTCCTCGCGCGTGAATCGGGCATCACGCTCGCCCAGGCCGCGTTTCGCTTCGTGCTCGCGCATCCGGGCGTGACGACGGCGCTCGGCGGATTCTCGTCGATGGAACAATTGAAAGAGCTCTGCGCCGTCTCCGGCATGGGCCCGTTCTCCGACGATCTCAACGCGCAGCTCGAACGCGTATGGCAAAGCAATTTCGCCGAAACGGCGTCATGATGACGAGTGTCTCGCGCCTACAATCAAACCCACGCAAAGGAGATGAGCGCCCCATGTCAACGACGAGAAGAGACGTGATGCGTCTTGCCGGCGCTGCGCTCGCGCTCGGCGCTGCGGGCCTGCCGCTCGCGGCGTGCGCGAAGCAATCGCAGCCGCAGCCGAACCTCGCGCTCGCATCCTATGAAGGTCCGGACCGCGCCGAAAAGATTCTCGCCGCCGCGAAGGAAGAAGGCGAGCTGAACTTCTACACGTCGATTGCGCAGCCGGACGTCGCGCCGCTCATCGATCCGTTCGAGGCGCGCTATGGCATCAAGGTGAATATCTGGCGCGCCGGCGACGAGCAAGTGGTGCAGCGCATCGTCGCGGAATCGCAGGGGCATCGCTATATCGTCGATGCGGTGCATACGGGCTCGTCGTATCTCGATGCCTTGCGGCGCGAGAAGTTGCTTACGCCGGTGTCATCGCCGGTGCTCGCGGAACTCGCGCCCCACGTGGTGCCCGCGCATCGGCAATGGGCGTCGACGATGCTGTCCGTCTGGGTTCAGGCGTACAACACGCGTCTCATCAAACCCGCCGATCTGCCGAAAAGCTATGACGACCTGCTCGCTTCGCACTGGAAAGGCAAACTCGGCATCGAAGCGAAAAGCGCCGACTGGTTCGCGACGGTCGCGACGCAGATGGGCCGCGACAAGGGCATCGAATTTTTCCGCACACTTGTCGATACGAATGGCGTGGCCGCGCGCACGGGCAATTCGCTTCTGAATAACCTCGTGGTCGCCGGCGAAGTGCCGCTCGCGCTCGAAGTCTATAACTACATGCCCGCACAGGCGAAGCGCCGCGGCGCGCCGATCGACTGGTTCGTGTTGCAACCGGCCGCGGCCCGCGCGAACGGCGTCGCGCTGCTCACGCATGCGCCGCATCCGGCCGCCGCGCTGCTGCTATACGACTATCTGCTTTCCGTCGATGCACAGCGCATTCTCGTCTCGCGCGATTATGTACCGACCAATCGCAATGTCGCTTCGCCGATGCAGGGCGTCAACGTCGCGCTCGTCGATCCCGCCATGACGATGCAGGAGCGCGGCCAGTGGAACAAGATGTTCAATCAGATCTTCCTGCACGCATCGGGGCTTTGAGCGGGCGGGGGCGTTACACTGTGCGCTCCCGTCACGATGAGCTTTCACGATGAGCCAAATTCTCGCGCTGCGCCCTTTCGTTCCGGCACAAGACTTCGCACTGTCCAAACGCTTTTACGAAGCCCTGGGGTTTCGCATCACGCATCAGGACGACGACATTGCGATGATGAAAGCCGGCAGCTTCAGCTTCATTCTTCAGAATTTCTATGTGAAGGAATTCGCGGAAAACTGCATGCTGCAACTGCTCGTGCGCGATGTCGACGCCTGGTGGCGCGAGATGAATCCCGAGGCGCTCGCGGGCGAGTTCGGCGTCAATCCCGCGCGCGCGCCTGCGATGCAGAACTGGGGCATGAAAGTCGGCTTCGTGTTCGATCCGTCCGGCGTGCTGTGGCACGTCGGCGAAGTGCCCTTCTGAACGCGCGTTACGCTCACTTCGGCTTGAGCAGCACCTTGATCGAGTCGAGCGAATTCGCGATCTTGATCGCCTCGTCCCATTCATCGAGCGTGAAGCCGTGTGTGACAATGCCCTTCGACGTCACCAGGCCGCGCGCGAGCAGATCGATCGCAATGGGATAGCAATACGGCCCGAGATGCGCGCCGCGCACGTCGAGTTCCTTGCGATCGCCGATGATCGACCAGTCCACCGTCGTATCGGCGCCGAACACGGAGAACTCGACAAAGCGGCCGAGCTTGCGGATCAACTCCAGCCCCTGCGACACACCCGCCGGCACACCCGTCGTTTCGATATACACATCGCAGCCGTAGCGATCCGTGATCGAGCGAATCGTTTCCAGCGCGTCGTCGGTCTTCGGATTGATCGTGATATCCGCGCCATATTCGCGCGCCAGCGCAAGACGTTCCTCGACGAGATCGATCACGACGAGTTTCTTGGGCGTCTTGAGATGCGCGACTTGCGTCATCATCAGCCCGAGCGGCCCCGCCCCCGCGATCACGACGACATCGCTCAACTGGATATCGCCGCGATTCACCGTATGAATCGCGCATGCGAGCGGCTCGATGATCGCCGCGTCTTCCAGCGAAATGCCGTCGGGAATCTTATGGACGATGGCCGTCGGCGGAAAGCGCATGTATTCGGCCATGCCGCCATCGGCCACTTCGCGCTGAAAACCGAAGATGTTATGGACCTCGCACATCCAGTATTCGCCCGATTTGCAATAGCGGCATTTCGCGCACGGTACGATCTGCTCGGCGATAACCCGGTCGCCCTTTTTCACGCCGAAATGGTCTTCCGCGCCCTCGCCTAGCTCTTCTACATAACCGAAGAATTCATGCCCCGGAATCACCGGCGCTTTCACCCACGGATTCGGGCCGCCCCAGAACATCTTCGCGCCCGACCAGCATTTGCAATCGCTCGCGCAGATGCCGCATGCGGCGATGCGAATCACGACTTCGTTTCGCGCGGCACGCGGGCGCTGCACGCGTTCCACACGATAATCTTTCGGCGCGCGGCATACGATCGCTGTCATCTGTTCGTCGGCCATGACGTGTCTCCCTGTTGTGATGTGCGTTGCGATTCACGCTTCCAGTACGATCTGCACCTTCACGTCGGTCGGCACGCCGCTCGCCGCTTCCTCGAAAGCCTTGATGCCTTCCGCGAACGGGAACGTGCGCGAGATGAACGGCTTCACGTCGAGCTTGCCCGATGCGATCAACTGGATCGCGCGCGGGAAGATATTCGCGTAACGGAACACGGATTCGATGCGCGCTTCCTTGATCTGGACCGCGACGACATCGAGAGGAATCGCATGTTGCGGCATGCCCACGAGCACGAGACAGCCGCCCGGACATAGCAGATCGACGATGCCGTCGAATGCCTTTTCGTTGCCGCTCGCCTCGAACACGATGTCGGCGCCCCACCCATCGGTCAGTTCATGCACCACGTCGAGCACGCGTTTTTCGCGGATATTCACCGCGGTCACGCCCTGCACGCCGCCGATGAGTTCGAGCTTCTCCGGCACGAGATCGCACACGATCGCGCGGCTGCATCCGCCCGCGAGCGCGGCCAGCGCGCACATCATGCCGATGGTGCCCGCCCCCAACACGACGGCAACGTCGCCCGGCTTGATCGCGGCCTTCTTCGCCGCCTGCAAGCCGATGGATAGCGGCTCGACGATCGCGCCTTCCGCGAAGCTCACGTTATCGGGCAGCTTGTAAGTGAACGCAGCCGGGTGCACGACGTAGGGCGCGAGGCAGCCATGCACGGGCGGCGTCGCCCAGAAGCGCACTTTGGGATCGAGGTTATAGAGGCCTTCGCGCGACGCGCGCGATTCCATGTCCGGCACGCCCGGCTCCATGCACACGCGATCGCCCGCTTTCAGATGCTTCACGTCATCGCCGACCTCGACGACCGTGCCCGATGCTTCGTGCCCGAGCACCATCGGCTCGTTCACGACGAACGGCCCGATGCGGCCATGCTGATAGTAGTGAATGTCGCTGCCGCAAATGCCCACCGTATGAATCTTGATGCGCACGTCGCGCGGCCCCACGACCTGCGGCAAGCTGAACGGACGCAAGCTGATGCGTTTCGCTTCCTCGAGAACCAGTGCTTCCATCGTCGTTCCTTTGATAGAGAAATAGGCGGTTCAGCAGGACTGGAATCCGCCATCGACCAATAAGCTGACACCGCTCACCATGCTCGAATCGTCACCGAGCAGATAGGCGATGGTGCGCGCCACTTCCACCGGCTCGACGAAACGGTTCATCGGAATGCGCGCAAGCATGGGCGCGGATTTGGCGGGATCGCTCCAGGCGCGCTCGCCCATCGGCGTCATCGTGACGGTCGGCAGCACGGCGTTCACGCGAATGCCATGCGGGCCGAGTTCGTTCGCCATCACGCGCGTCATCGCGTCGAGTCCGCCTTTGGATGCGCAATACGCCGCATGCAGCGCAAAGCCCACGTTCGCGGACAAGCTCGACACATTGACGATCGAGCCGCCCGCGCCGCGCGCGATCATGCTTTTCGCGCACTCTTGCGCGACGATCATCGCGGCGCGCAGGTTCACGTTGATCGTGAGATCGAAGGCTTCGACGCTCGTGTCGAGAAACGATTCGAGCACGGCGATGCCCGCGTTGTTCACGAGCAGATCGACGGGTTGCACGGCGCGCGCGGCTTCACGCGCGGCGTTCGCATCGGCGAGATCGACGGCGATGGTGTCGCAGCCCGTCTCGGCCTTCAGGGCATCGAGATCGGCGGCGCTGCGGCTCAGCGCGATCACGCGCGCGCCGCGTTCGATCAGCAAGTGCACCGTCGCATGGCCGATGCCCTTGCCCGCGCCCGTGACGAGCACGGTCTTGCCCGCGAACTCGCGGTTTCTGTCAATGGTCATGGTGTGGTCTTCAAGGCTCGTCGCACAGACGGCGCGCCGTGTCTTCGTCGGTCACGAGCACGGACGGATAGCGCCCGCGCAACGCCGCCCGCGTCACATGAAATTTCTTCTTGCCGCCGCTCACGAGAATCACGCGCTTGATCTTGCGCAGATCGTCGAGCGCGATCGCCACCGTGCGGCGATTCAGCGGATGATCGATCAGCTCGCCGTCTTCATCCATGAAATGACCGAGCATGTCGCCAACCGCGCCCGCCTTTTCCAGCGTGCGCAACTGCTCGGGATTGTCGATGCCGTATGTCACCACCAGCGATTCCGTGAGATCGCCGCACGTGAGCAGCGCGAGATTCGCGTTGCGTGCGAGCTCGTAAGTCTCGCGCACGGTCTCTTCCTGCAGGATCACATCGCGCGCCTTCTGACTGCTCACGTAGATGGGCGCGGCGAAGAGATAACCATCGGCGCGGCAAATGTCCGCGAAGTCGGAGACGATATCGAACGTGTTGATGCTCGGGCAATGCGACAAGCCGCCTTGCAGCGACACCGCCGACACCGCTCCGTACGAGCGCTGCGGCATCGCGCGCAACACCGCGCGAATCGTACGGCCCCAGCCGAGCCCGATGGTTTGCCCCGCGACGATCTGCTTGGCGAAGTACGCCGCCGCGCCGATACCGAGCGCCGCGTTGTTCGCCTCGTTGTTCGCGCCGGTGGGCACGACGACCGCGCATTCGAGCCCGAAGCGCCGCGCGAGCGCTTCTTCCAGCGCGACGCACGGCGCGATCTTGCTGTTGATCGTAATCTGCACGAGGCCGGACTCGCGGCTCGCGGCAAGCAGGCGGTTCACGCGCACGCGATTGCTGCCGATGCGCTGCGCGATCTCCTGCTGCGTCAGATTGCCGACGTAGTAATGCCACGCGACGCGCGCCTGCAGCTCTTCCTCCGAATCGATGGAATCGTCCGCTTCAGCGACGGCGATGGGCGGTGCGCTCTTGCTCATGTTGCTCCGGTGTTCAATCAAAAGCGGCGATTTTATTTCACGGCGCCCATCGTCAGGCCTTGCACCAGCCGGCCCGAAACAGCCAGCGCGAACACGACCATCGGCAGCACGATCAGCGTGCCCGTCGCCATGATTTCGCCCCACGGCAACTCGTAGCCGCTCATATAGCTCGTCGCGGCGACGGGCGAGGTGATCGCGTCGCTGCGTGTCAGCACGAGCGCATAGAGCAGATCGTTCCACGAGAAGATGAACGCGAAGATCGCCGAGACGACGATGCCCGGCATCGCGAGCGGCAGATTGATCCGCCAGAACACGCGCCACGGCGATGCGCCGTCCAGACGTGCGGCTTCATCGAGCTCGACCGGAATGTTGCGAAACTGGTCCGTGCAGATCCACACGACGATAGGCAGCGAGAAGGTCAGATAGAGCAGGATCAGCACGATATGCGTATCGACGAGTTCGAGCTTGGTCGCGATCAGAAAGAACGGCACGGCCAGCACGACGGGGCTCACCATGCGGTTCGAGATGAACCAGAACCACAGGTCTTCCTTGCCGCGGAACTCGTAGCGCGCGAGCGCATACGCGGCTGGCGCGCCGAGCAGGATCGCCAGCACCGTCGTGCTGCTCGCGATGATGAGCGAGTTCAGCAGGCTGCCCGCCACGTCGTGTTCGAAGAGCGCCGCCGAATAATGATGGAACGTCGGCGAAAAGAGCCACTTCGGCGGATACGCGAGCGCGTCGGACTGGCTCTTCAGACTCGTCGTGACCATCCAGTAGAACGGAAACACCGACGACATGAACACGATCACAAGGCCGATGAAGTGCCATACCGTGGCGCGTTTTCTTGCGGCGCGTGCGCGCTTGGCGCGTTGCGTGGTCTGCATGCTGGTCGAACTCACGCGGCCTCCCGATACACGAAACGGATATAAAGACGCGACAGCACGATCGTCAGAATCAGCAGAATGATCGCCTGCGCGGACGCCATGCCCTGATCGAAGAGACGAAAGCCCACGCGCTGGATATAGACGCTGATGAACTCCGTCGCCGCGCCGGGGCCGCCGCGCGTCATCGTGAAGACGGCATCGAACATCTTGAGCATGTCGGCGGAGCGCAGGATCAGGATCGCGGTGAGGCCGGGCAGCAGATAAGGCCGCTGCAAGTGCCAGAGAATCATGCTCCACTTCGGCGTTTCGAGGCGCGCGGCTTCCTCGGCTTCTTTCGGCACCATCGAGAGCCCGGCGAGCAGAATCAGCGCGCAAAACGGCGTCCATTGCCAGACATCCATGATCATCACGGAGACGAACGCAAGCGTCGGGTTGGCGAGCCAGTCTTGCGGCGGAATGCCGATCAGTCCCGTCAGATAGTTCGCCACGCCGAACTGGCGGTTGAAGATCAGGCGGCCAATGAGACCCACCACCGCATAAGTCGTCGCCATCGGAATGACGAGACTCACGCGCGCCGCCGCACGCAGCCAGGGCAACTCCATGCGGTGCAGCAGCAGCGCGGCGAACAGACCGAGCGCCACTTCGATCGGCAACGTGAGGCACAGGAACAGCGCGGTGCGTCCGAGCGCTTCCCAGAAGGTCGGATCGGTGAGCGTGGCGATGTAGTTGTCGAGCCCGATAAACGGCGTGCCCGAACCGAGATCCGCGAGCTTGTACTGATGAAACGAGTTATAGAGCGCAAGCAGCAGCGGATAGATGCCGATGATCGCGAGCGCGGCTATCGCGGGAATCAGGAACCAGAAGGCGGGCGAACGCGGCAGGACGCCGAAGTAGCGCGTGGGCTTGCGGGGTCCGCGCGCGTGCAGTGCGGGTGATGCCATTCGATCGCCTCCTGTTTCCTGTATGTCGAGCGCGTTATTTCAACAAGGGCTTCTTGCCGTCGTAATAGCCCGCTTTCTTCAGGATGTCCTCGGTCTTCTGACCGATGGTCTGCGCGCCCTCCTTCACCGTCACCTGGCCGAGCATCATCTTGCTGCCCCATTCGCCGATGACTTCCGAGACCGCCGGCCATTCCGGGAAGCGCGGACGATAATCCGGCACGCCGCCCTGCCACGATTCGACCATCGGCTTCACGAACGGATACTTGTCCTGCACGGCCTTGTCCTCGTAGACCGCCGTGCGCGCCGGCACGCCGCCCGCTTCGAGATACGGCTTGGCCATGGCTTCGGACGTGATCCATTGAATGAAGAGCCACGACGCGGCCTGCTTCTTCGCATTGGACTTGGCGTTCACCGCGAGCGAGAAGCCGCCGAGCGCGGGCTTGAGGCCTGCCGGGCCCTTCGGTTCGGTCGTGATCGCGAGACAGTTGCCGAGCTTGGACTTGCTGGGATCTGTGAGCGTCGGATAGAACGCGGACCATTCGGTGATCATCGCGACCTGGCCTTGCGCGAGCGCATTCACCGCTTCGGCGTGATCGAAATCGACGATGCCCGGCGGCATGTACTTCATGAGCTTCTGCCGGTATTCGAGGCCCGCCTGCGATTGCGGCGACATCAGGTTCGACTTGAACTTCGCGTCGAGCAGCGAACCGCCGTTGGGCCACAGCACGCGCATGAAGCTGTCCGCCGACTGGGTTTCGCCGCGCCGCGATTGCAGCGCGAAAGCGAACTTGTCGCCCTTCGTGAGCTTCGGCGCGTAGGTGTTGAGCAGATCGTCCCAGGTCTTCGGCGGCTCGTCGAAACCGGCGTCCTTCAACATGCACTTGTTGTAGAACATCAGACCCGAGTAGTTATCGAACGGCAGGCCATAGGTGACCTTGTCCCACGTGCCGAACGAATCGAGCAGGATCGGGAAGAAGCCCTTCAGGTTGAGATTCGGGTCGGCGAGCTTGGGGTCGTCGGTGAACTTCTTGATCGGCACGAGCCACTTGTTGCTCGCGAATTCGCCGATCCACACGACATCGACGAGCACGATGTCCTGATCGCCGCCGCCGACGAAGTTGAGCACTTCCTTCTCGCGCGTGTTCTCGTACGGAATCACTTCCCAGCGCACCTTGATGCCCGTCTCTTTCTCGAACTGCGGAATGAGCTGTTGCGCCGCCTTATAGCCGGGACGGTCCAGGAAAATGGCCTTGATGGTGGTGCCCGAATACGGCTGCGCCGCTTCCTTGAGCGTCCAGGCCTGCGCGTTCGATGCGGCGAACGCCGCGCTCGCCGCCAGTAGCGCGACCGCCGCGACGTGTTTGATCGGGCCGAGCTGCCGGGCCGGGATGAAGCGCTTCTTCATGCCTGTCTCCTTGGTTTTTTTCGAGCGGGTGTGACTTGCGGATGCGTCCTGCGGCTTGCCTCGTTTCACTTGTAATTTCGGTTTTACAATTGTATATTTTGGCGCGAACAGGTTGTCAAGAACAAATTCAACGATGCATCCGATGCTGCGCTGCCGCAGCGGCACACTGGAGACAACGTAATGAGCGCAGTTCACTTGCAGCAGATCCGCAAGGCCTTTGCAGGCGTCGATGTGCTGAAGGGCGTCGATATCGAAGTGACCGACCGCGAGTTCATGGTGTTCGTCGGTCCTTCGGGCTGCGGAAAATCCACCTTGCTGCGCACCATCGCGGGCCTTGAGCGCAGCGACTCGGGGCAAGTGATGATCGGCGGCGAAGACGTGACCGATCTCGAACCCTCGCAACGCGGCGTGGCGATGGTGTTTCAGTCGTATGCGCTCTATCCGCACATGACGGTGTACGAGAACATCGCGTTCGGGCTGCGCATGCTCAAGCTGCCGGAGGCGCAGATCAAGGAACGCGTGCATCGCGCGGCGGAGATTCTGCAGATCGGCCAGTTGCTCGAACGGCGTCCGCGCGCGCTTTCAGGCGGGCAGCGTCAGCGCGTCGCGATCGGACGCTCCATCGTGCGCGAGCCGAAAGTCTTTCTCTTCGACGAACCGCTTTCCAATCTCGACGCCGCCTTGCGCGTGCAGATGCGCCTGGAGCTCATCAAGCTGCACAAGCAGCTCAACGCGACGATGATCTACGTCACGCACGACCAGACCGAAGCGATGACCATGGCCGATCGCATCGTCGTGCTGAATCATGGGCGCGTCGAACAGATCGGCTCGCCGCTGGAGTTGTATCGCACGCCGCACAACCGCTTCGTGGCGGGCTTCATCGGCTCTCCGAAGATGAACTTCATGGACGTGCGCGTGACGCGCGTGGATGCCGCGGGCGTCACCATCGAACTGCCCGGCGGGGATGCGCTCACGCTGCCGTTCGCAGCGGCCGCGGTGAAGGCGGGCGAGACGCTCACGCTCGGCATCCGGCCCGAGCATTTCATCGAATCGTGCGGCGGCGATATCGACAGCGGTCTCACCGGCGAAGTCATGGTGATCGAGCATCTCGGCGGCGAAACGCTCCTGCATGTGCGTCTGCCGAACGAACTCGTGATCCAGGTGAAGGGCTCGGGCGAATCGACAGCGGTCGAAGGCCAGCGCCTCAACGCGGGCTTCAGCATTCGTCACGTGCATCTGTTCCGCGAGGATGGCAGCGCGCTCGAACGCATGCGGCCAGTGGCCGAAACCGCGACCGTCTAAATGACGCATCAGCAGTACTTGTTATTGCGATCAGGAATGCGGCCCGTTATCGGCGGTAGTCGGGATTACAAAAGTTCCAGAAAGCACGCGCCAAAACTGCAAAACGGCGAGAAGCGCCGGTCATCGCCTTGTGTGCGGCGCCGCACATATCCGGTGATGCGTCCCGGATTCGATACGCTTCGCGTTTGAATCCGGGATATCCTGTCGCGCAATCGTGACAGCATCGTTCCGCGCCCAGCATTCGCATCGCGCCCGATCGCGTTCACAGACCGATCGGAGCCGTTCGCAGCGACTCTGGCACGACTCGTGCGACCGCTTCCACGACCAACTGGCAGGGGATGGTTAGAGCATGAAAAGAACGACTGACGGCTCGCATGTCGCGAAAGCCGCGCCGAACTCGAATCATGCATTCAGGCATCGCGTGCTCGAAGGCCTCAGGGCCGGAGAATTCTGCATCGCCTATCAGGGAATCTACCGAGTCGGAAGCGGCGAGCTCGCGCAAATGGAAGCGCTGATTCGCTGGCGTCATCCCGAGTACGGCGTGATGCTGCCGGGCGCATTCAGCGATGCGTTCAAAGACGCCGAGATCATGCGCGAATTCACCTGGTTCGTGCTGGACGCGGTGGCGGCGGAAATCGCGGCGTGGCGCAGCCGCGGCGGCGCGCAGTATTCGGTGGCGGTGAACGTGCCGCCATCGGTCGCGGCGTTGCCGGGCTTTGCCGGGCGCCTGGAATCGATTTGCCGCGCGCACGGCGTCAAGCCGGACTGCATCGAGCTCGAATTGCTGGAAAGCGAGGATCTGGCGCGCATGCCGTCCATGCCCAAGGTCGTGCAGCGTCTGAGAAACAAGGGCGTGAGCGTCGCGATGGACGACTTCGGCACGGGCTATTCGTGTCTCGCCGCGCTCGGTCCGATCGACTTCGGCACGGTGAAGATCGCGAAGGAACTGCTTTCCGGCGCGCCGCGCTGCCCGAACGCGTGTCTGGTGTTTTCGTCGGTGCTCGCGCTGCTCACGCGGCTCAAGGTGGCGATCGTCGTCGAAGGCGTCGAGACGGCGGCGCAGGCGCAGTGGCTCGCACAATGGCCGCATGTGCTCGCGCAGGGATACTTTCTGGCGCGGCCCGCATTCGGTATCGGCAACGTGCCCGGCGCGCAGTCGGCGAGCGCGATGGCGCAGCGCAAATCGGCGCGCCGCGAGGGACCGCGCACGATCCGCCTCGCCGATGCCGCGTAAAGCGTTCATCCCATTCTGGCAGCCCTCGTAAGCCAGGATTTCGCCGGCGCATGGCGTGTGCCGGCGTTTTTTTGTGCTTTCTTGGGCGTCAGATGCGCGTACGCGTCAAATCCATCGGCGGCGTCTTCAGCTTCATCCCGGCGACCGCCGCGCGCGTGGCGCTATCCACCGGCAAGCCCCATCGCGAAAAGAATTCCGTGAGATCGAGATTCGCCGCGATACACGCGCGCAGCACGAAGGTCTGCACTTCGTTGCGGTCGCCGCCTTCGTCTTCCGTCAGCGGATGCAACCGATACGCCTTGTGCAGCCGCGCATAAAACGCGTCGCCGAGCGCGCGGCGCAACTGCTCGTACATCACGAGCCGGATCCAGAGCGCTTCGGACGGCACGGGAAACGACGCATCGTCGAGAAAATTGCGTGACGGCTGCGCGAGATAGCGCGTCGCGAGATCGAGCCGGCTTTTTGCGCCGTGTGCGTCGACGGTTCGCAGCAGGGGCGAAATCATCGGTGTGCCGAGGCGCTGAAGCGCATGCAGCGAATAGATGTTGACCGTCGTTTCCGTGACGCCCGGCCAGGTCCAGTCCCATTGCTGATACATGTGGCCGAGTTCGTGCCACACGCCCCATTCCTCGGACTTCGCGGGCTTGAGCAAGGTTTCGGCCGCGCTGTCGAGCGGCAGGCCGATCATGTAGTAGGTCGCGTACATGTAGGCATCCTGCAACTCCGCGTGCGTGGAGATCGCGTCCTGTACGAAATGCACGCGCAACGGCGAAGGCGTGTCGAGCGCGCTCGATCCATCGAGCCCGGAGAGTGCGTCGTAATAGCCCATGACGCGCTCGACATAGCCGAGCAGCATCGACGGGTCGGCGGCGCCCGCCTTGTCGTACATCGCGCGCGAGACGGTGAACATCGTCCTGTTGCCCGCCATTTCGATGAGCGGCGCATCGGCGTAGCGTTGCAGCATCGCGCGCCATTCGCCGGGCGTCGTCACGCCTTCGACATAGAACGGCGCCGGCCGCCCGCCTTCGCGCACGAATACATCGATCGATGCGCGCGGCCGCTCGTTGAAGCCGCTGTCGGTATATTCGAAGTACAGCAGCCCGTCACGCGAGGCGACGAAGGTGTTGCGCCCTTCGGTTGCGAGAATCATCTGCGGATCGCCCGCGGGCTGACGCCGGTAGAAGCCGTTTTTGTTGCCGACCAGGATGACGAGGCCATCGGGGCCGTCGTCAGCGAGACCCGTTACGTCGATCACCACGGACTCGCCCTTCGACACATGCAGCCCCGACGGATGGTAGTCCGTCCAGCGAAAGCCGCGCAGCCGGTCGGCCTCGATCGCATCCGGCGCGAACGCGTTCAGGTGATAGCGCCTGTTGGCGTGGTCGTAGGTCGAGCGGGCGGCCGCATCGAGCGGGCGATAGGCATGATCGGCGCTGGCGTTGCCGACTTCGTACAGACGCCACTGTCCGGCCTGCGCGTTGACTTCGACCCGCGCGCCATCGCGCAGCGCCTGACGCTCGATGGCGAGGCCCGTCTTCGTGCCGGTCGCCGCGATCGTCACCGCGTTGGCAGCGGCTTCGATGCTCCAGTTTTGCCGCGCTTCGCCGGATGCCTCGTCGAGATCCACGCGCGCGCCGAGCGTCACGTAACGTTCATGCAGCCTGGAATAAAGACGAAAGCCGCTGCCTTCTTTCGTCACGGTCCAGATCTGGCTCGCGGCGAGTTCGGGCGTCCATTTCGACTGCACGAGCATGATCGTGCAGTCGCTTTGCACCTGCGCCGTCAGGGCCTTGAACGAGGCATTCGAGACGATGTAGAACTCGCCTTCCCTGACCTTCGCGCCCGCGCCATAGGGCACCAGCATGGCGCCGGGCGTCGAGGCGAAGCGCGAGACGCGCACTGCATCGTGCGGATAGAAGGTCATCGGCGCGTAATAGCGCGAGGCGGCGTGCGCATCGCACAACGCGAACATCAACAGCCAAGAAAGCCAGCGCATGTTCGCGCCCTCCCCGTTTCAGCGGCCGTGGTTCCGTTTCTTTCGCCATCTGCGATGACGGTACGGCAACTCGGGCGGCGCGTCGAGCGCTTCGTGGAGGTAGAGGGGGTATCGCGGAAGGTGAGCCGGCGACCGGCGTCACCTGTCTTTGAGCGGATCGTGGCGCGGACAGTGCGTCCGCGCCATTCATCAGGGTGCCGACGCCGCAGCCGGCTTGGCCGCCTTCTGCGCGTTGATCTTCGATTGGGCGTTCTGCAGATTCTGCGGATAGTTGGTCTGCTCGCCCGCCGGGTTGTAGCCGTTCTTTTCCAGTTCCTTCAGCTCGGCATTCTTCTTCGCGCGCGCCGCTTTGCGTTCCGCTTTCTTGATCTGCTTCGGCGTTGAGGCGGCCGTGTCCTGCGCCTGCGCGACGGGCGCGGCGACGAGCGCGGCGACCGACAGGGCGAGGATGGCCAACGGTGCGGTGCGTTTATTCATGATCGATCTTCTCCGGGATGGATGATGACGGTTGACGACGCTTGCGCGAATCGCGTGAGCAATCTGCGATCCACGCGCGGCACGTTAGCACGGCTCGCGCGATCCGTCAGCGATCCACGATGCGGCTCAGATTCCCGCGCACGCGTTGCAGCAGCGCGATCAACTGCTCGCTTTCCTGGCGGCTGAAACCGGCGAGCGCCTCCGAAGCGATCTCGTCGCCGACGCGCCGCGCCCGGTCCAGCGCCTTTTCGGCCTTCGCGGTCATGCGCACCTGCCGTTCGCGCCGGTCGTCGGGATTGAGCCGCCGCTCGATCCAGCCGCCCTCTTCCATGCGGTCGAGCAGCCGTCCGGCGGAAATCGGCGCGACTTCGAGCAGCCCCGCGAGCCGCGCCTGATTGACCTCGCCGTAATGCGAGAGATACGCGAGCACGCGGCATTGCGCGCGCGTGAGATTGAGCGACGACTTCGCCAAGACGTCGAAACGATTGCCGCACAGGCGGTCCACGTCCGCGACCAGGAAGCCGAAGCGTTTGTCGAGTTGGGTTTCCATCGCGCGATTATATGTAAGACGCGCGCGCCGTTGCCGACTCGGTATAATAAGCCTGCTTACTATAACCCTACTCATGAAAAGCCGCTTTCCCGCGGCCGTCCCCATGTCCTCCGAAGCCTCCACGGAAAGCGCCGCGGCGCCCCTGAACCGCGGCATGCTGACCGTTTCGATCATGCTCGCGACGCTGATCCAGACGCTCGACAGCACCATCGCGAACGTGGCGCTGCCGCACATGCAGGGCAGCCTGTCGGCATCGCAGGACGAAATCACGTGGGTGCTGACGTCGTATATCGTCGCGGCGGCGATCGCGACGCCGCTCACCGGCTGGCTGTCCGACCGGCTGAGCGTGAAGAAGCTGCTGTGCATTTCGATTGCGGGCTTCACGGTGGCGTCGGCGCTGTGCGGCTTGTCGGAGACGCTGGCGCAGATCGTCGGCTCGCGACTGTTGCAGGGCATTTTCGGGGCGTCGCTCGTGCCGCTGTCGCAGTCGATCCTGCTCGACATCAACCCGCGCGAAAAGCAGGGCCAGGCGATGGCCGTGTGGGGCATGGGCGTCATGGTGGGGCCGATTCTCGGTCCGACGCTCGGCGGCTGGCTCACCGACAGCTACAACTGGCGCTGGGTGTTCTTCATCAACGTGCCGATCGGCGCCTTCGCGCTCTTTGGCGTGTCGACATTCCTGCCGGCGCAAGCGGCGAAGCGCGCCGTGAAATTCGATGCGTTCGGTTTCGCCACGCTCGGTCTCGCGATCGGCGCGTTTCAGGCCATGCTCGACCGCGGCGAGCAGCTCGACTGGTTCGGCTCGATCGAAATCCGCATCGAGGCGCTGCTCGCGGCGGTCAGTTTCGTTTTCTTCATCGCGCATACGGCGACGGCCGGCGCGCGCTCGTTCTTCAAATATCAGCTTCTGAAAGACCGCAACTTCGCGACCGGCACCTGCTTCATCTTCGTGATCGGCGCGGTGATGTACGCGACGCGCGCGCTTCTGCCGCCGATGCTGCAGAACCTCATGAACTATCCGGTCGCGACGACCGGCCTCGTCACGGCCCCGAGCGGCGCGGGCACGATGATCGCCATGCTGGTCGCCGGGCGCATGCTGAAGCACATCGATGCACGCGCGCTGCTGCTCGCGGGCTTTCTGATTTCCGCGTTCGCGCTGTGGCAGATGATGCATTACACGATCGTGCTGTCGGCATCGGATATCGTGTGGCCGGGCGTGATTCAGGGCTTCGGCCTCGGGCTCGTGTTCGTGCCGTTGTCGGCGCTGACGTTTTCGACGCTCACACCGGAACTGCGCGCCGACGGCACCGCCACCTATAGTCTGATGCGCAACATCGGCAGCAGTATCGGCATTTCGATCGTGCAGACGCTGATGACGCGCAACACGCAAGTCGCGCACGCCGACCTCGCTGCGCAGGTGACGCCCTTCAATCCGGCGGTGCAGCCGATGCTCTCCGGCGGCTCGATGCAGGACATGGCCATGTTGAATCAGACCATCACGCAGCAGGCTTCGATGATCGCGTATCTCAACGACTTCAAGCTGATGTTCGTCGCGACGTTGCTGGTGGTGCCGTTGTTGCTGCTGATCCGGCCAGCGGGGAAGAGTGCGGCCGAGGAGTCGGTCGCGCATGCGGCGATGGATTGAGCGATTGAGCGGACAGCTTGATTATTGCTGCTCTTGTTTTGCTTGCCGGCATTGATGCGTCCCGCGTAAAAAGCGGCTGGCGAGACAATCCATCGCGCTCCCGGCGATGGACCGCAGCCTCTTGTCAGAACGTCGACAAGGTCAGCGCGCTTTTCACCGAAGTCACGCCGGGCACGCTCGCCGCCGCACGCGTCGCAAGATCCATTTGCGCCTGTTCAGGCACCGCGCCTTCCAGAATGACCGCGCCGTTGTTCGCCCGCACGGTGATAGCGTTGCTCTGCAAGCCCTTCGTCTTGGTGAGCGCACGCACGACTTCCTTGACGAGCGCGCGGTTGGCCTGCTTCGTCGCCTTCGTGCTCGACGCCGCGCTCGCCGGCGGCGCTTCGGGTGTTGCGCTGGATTGCGCGTTCGCGTCGAACGGAATGGAAGCCATCAGCATCCCGAAGCATAATGCGCATGATAAGATCGATTTCATATTCATTCCCGATAAGTTCGCTCAAAAGCACGCTTAGAAGCGGTGCGTCATGCCGAGCGCGCCAATGACCTGCTTCGAACCCGGCGCGACCGGCGTGATGCCCGGCCAGCTTGCGTTGCCCGAGCCGTTGTTCTTGATGTAACCCGCGCGCGCGTAAAGCGACGTGCGCTTCGACAGCGCGTGATCATAGCCGAGCTCGACGCCCCAGTTGTTGTCATGCACGCCGCGCACCACGCGCTGCACGCCTGCGATCTCGATGGTATCGAATGGCGTCGCCTGAATCGTCGCGCCGACTTCCATGATCGAGAACGAATGCCCCGCGTTCAGCCGCTCCGCCAGCGATCCCGCCGGCGCGTCCTTCGGACGGTTGTACGAGTAGTTCGCCTGCAGGTTCACGATACCGATGCGGTAAGCAAGCGCGGCCGTGTAGTGCTCGATGCCAAGCATGTTCAGCGTGCCCGGCAAGCCCGGAATGTTGGCCGTCCCGCCGTGCTGGTTCGAATAGGCCAGCCCGCCGTAGAAGCCATACCCCGAATACGTCACCGCGACATCGAGATAGTTGCCGGTCTTCGCCGGATACGGCTGCGTCGTCGTATCGGAAAAGCCATAGAGGCCGCGCAGCGTCACGCCCGCCATATTCGGCGACACGTAGACCACCGTGTTGCTGAGACGCCCGGGCTGCCGCTGGCTCGCAAGCGTGTTGCGGTCGGTCGACGTCGACACCGACATCGCCGCGAGCGGCGACAGAACCTCGTCGGCGCGAAACGGCTCGCTCGGATAGATCGCCCAGAACGTCGGCTGATATTGCCGCCCGAACGTGAGCGTGCCGTACTTCTCATCCGAGAGTCCGACCCAGGCCTGCCGATAGAACATCATCGAACTGTCCGCGAAGAACGCACCGTTGTTGACGGTGAATCCGCCTTCGAGCGTGAAGATCGCGGACAAACCGCCGCCGAGATCTTCCTTGCCCTTGAAGCCGATCATCGAGCCGGTGTTGCCGCCGCTTCGTTCCGATACCGAACTCTGACCGCCGTTGTTCAAATACTGCATCCAGACGTCGACCACCCCATACAGCGTGACGCTCGACTGCGCCGACGCCGCGCTCGCGACGAGCGCTAATGTCGCACCGCAAATGCCTTTACTGATGCTGCGCATGCAGGTCTCCTCTCCATGTTGACGCCACCGACGATGCCGGTGCGCACCAATGTTGACGAAACCGCGGTTCGCCTCCCCCACCCCGGATGGGGTAGGCACGGGAATACCCGAGGAGTCCGCACCAAGCGGACATACGGCAGACCGGCGTCAGACATCGCGGGACTTATCAGCGAACGCAGAAAAGGACACCTCTCGGCTTTACCTATATGGGTGGGGCCAACTCGACGTTACAATGCCCCCGCATCATTTCGCCGTCTGGTGGCGTCGCATCTTACCGCGCCATCACTGCAAGTCGAAGGTCGCCATGCCGCAAACCCATCCGAGCATCGAAGCACTTCCGCACCGTCCGTCCGGCATGGAATTCCAGCCCAGTCCGAAGCTCAGCCCGCCTCGCAACGCGGCGCGCGTCGTCGTGCGCAACCGCCTGCTGAGCCAGTTGCTCGACGCGCGGCGCAGGCGCTGCATCGTGCTTCAAGGCCCGGCGGGATGCGGCAAGACGACGACGCTTGCCAACTGGCGCGAGGAATTGCTGCTTCTCGGCTTCGATGTGCCCTGGCTCACGCTGACCGCGGAAGACAACGATATGTCCGCGTGTCTCGGCTATCTTGTCGCGAGTCTTTCGCAGATCGATTTCGCGTTGACGCGCGATGCGACGCTGCTCGGCGGACGCGGCGTCGACGAGGAAGCCGTGGAGCGCACGCTGATCGCGCTGGTGAGCGCCATCGCGAGGCATCCGAACGAACTGGTGCTGATCCTCGACGATTTCCACCACGTCACCGACAGCCGCGTGCACGGCGTCTTCCAGTGGCTGCTCGACTACGGCCCGCAGAACCTGCATATCGCGTTGATGACGCGCGCCAACCCGCCGCTTTCGCTCGGCCGGCTGCGCGACCAGTCGCAGCTTCTCGAACTCGACATGCGCGATTTGCGCTTCACGCTCAGCGAGTCCGAAGCGTTTCTGATGACGCAGTCGAACGCGATCGACGAGCGCGAGGCGCGGCGGTTGCACGAACTCACCGACGGATGGATCGCCGGCCTGCAACTGCTCGCCTTCGGCCTCAGGAAAAACCGCAAGGTCGGCGCGGAACTCGCGCCGCTGGACGAATGCGTGCATCCCGCATTGCGCGACGCCTCCTCGTTCTCGGACTATTTCCAGAGCGAAGTGCTGTCCCGTCTGCTGCCGCTCGAAGTGGAAGTGCTCGTGCGCATGTCGATCTGCTCGCGCGTGTGCCCTTCGCTGTGCGCCGCGCTGATCGCCGACGAACCGGGCATGACGCACGTCCTGCCGTTGCTGTCCAAGCTCACCGCGGATAGTTTCTTCATCACGCTCATCGAGCGTCCGGGCGACGAAACGTGGTATCGGCTCAACCCGCTGTTTCGCGAAACGCTGCTCGCGCGTTTCCGTGCGAGAAGCGAAGCGCAGCAGCGCGACATCCATCGCGCGGCGTGGATATGGTTTCGCGAACATCATCTTCCGGACGAAGCGGTGCGTCACGCACTCATGGCCGGGGAATCGTCCGCGGCGGCCAACCTCGTGCAGCAGGTTGCGCGGAACATGCAACGCCAGGGCAATCTGCGCAAGCTCGTGCGGCTGATACGGCTTTTGCCGCTCGCGGAAATTCAGGCGCGCCCGTCTCTGCAGTTGTGGACGCTGCAACTCGATCTCTACGCGCGTGACTTCGATACCTGCGCGGCGAGCATCGCGCGGCTTCGGGTCACGATTCCGATGGAAGACCCGCGCTTGCGGTTCCGGCTCGTGCTGCTCGAAGCGGGCCTCGCGGTCCAGCGCGACGACCTCGAAACCGCGCTCTCCACAGTGCCCCGCCTGCTCGATCCGCCTCAGGACGTGGACGGATGGCACATCATGGCGCGCAACACGCTCATTTCGTGGATTCATCTGCGCACGGGACGGTATGCGGAAGCACGCTGCGTGCAAGAGGAATCCGCACAAATCCTGATAGACGGCGCGCCGCTTCTCGGCACGTCCGGCGGCGTGCTCAACGGGCGCTGCATCGCGGGCTTCAGCCATGCCATGGAAGGCAACCTTCAGGAAGCGGAGCGCATCAGCCGCGACGTGCTGTCCGAAGCGGAAAAGCTCGGCAGCTCGGGCATCGAAGCGACGTGCTTCGCCGCGGCCCTGCTCGCCGAGGCGCAGTACGAATTCAACGAACTCGAAGCGGCGCGCAAGCTGCTGGAAGATCGCGTGGACGTGCTCGAACGCGTTTCCATCCCCGATTCGGTGTTGCGGGTTCTGCTCGCGCTTGCCGGCGTTCATCGGGTCGCGGGGCATGATCTCGATGCCTTCGCCTATCTCGAGCGTCTCGAAGAATATGCGGTCAAATTCGGCATCGACCGTCTGCTCGCGTATAGCCTGTCCGAACAGGTGCGCCAGCACGCGCAGTCCGCCCACTTCGATACCGCGGAAGCGGTCCTCGCGCGGCTCGACGCGCTCTGCACCCGCAACGCATCGCGCAACGCCGACGCCTCGGCGGAAATTCGCCTCATGACCGAGCGGGCACAGATCGACTGGTGCATCGCGAGGAAGGACAACGACGAAGCCGCCACGCGGCTCGACGCGCTGATCGAGGAATGCGCGCGTCACGGCTGGCAACGGCACGTCGTGCATTTCCAGATGTGCGCCGCGATGGTCGACGCCCGCCGCTACGGGGCCAACGCCGCGCGCAACGCGGTCATGACGGCGCTGCGAAGCGGCCATCGCTTGGGCCTGATCCGGAGCATTCTCGACGTCGATGCGGGCATCCTCGACCTCATCGAACGCGTCATGGAAAGCGAGCCGGCCGATCCCGTGCTGAGCTTCTACGTCCGGCGTCTGCGGGCCGCGGAGGAAGCTGCGCGCGCGATCGTCGATACGCCTTCCGTGACCGGCTGCAAGAGCGCCGCGTCCTCCTGTTCGTCGATCCTGAGCGAGCGAGAATCGGCCGTGGTGCGTCTGCTCGGCCAGGCGCTGCCGAACAAGAAGATCGCGCGCACGCTCGGCATTTCGCCTGAGACGGTCAAATGGCATCTGAAGAACATCTACAGCAAGCTCGGCGTCTCGTGCCGCGACGAAGCCGTCAAACGCATGCGTGATTTCGAACTCGAAGCCGCCGCCGACGACGGCCGCGCGCGCCGCTAACCCCGCCAGCACCCCCGCCCGCCACCCCGCGCGGGTGGTTACCTCCCCCTCCCCGACGTCCTATTCTCAGTCTCATGGGAGATCGCGTTACGCGTTTCTGATCGAGACCGCGCCGGGGCTTCGCGCCTCGCGCATCGAGCGCAATCCGTCGTAGCCGCTTTCCCTCCGTACTCCGTATCGAACCACGATCCGACGGCGATGGCCCGGCCGCGCACTATCGCTTCGTCGCTTCGTCGCTTCGTCGAAGGCAAGCACGGCGGTCAGGATTTCATCCTTCATGTTTCAGGACATAACACATGCACATCAACCGCACCGTTCTTCGCGACGATCATGAAATGCTTCGCACCACGGCCCGCCGCTTCTTCGAGCGCGAATGCGTGCCGAGACAGGCGGAGTGGGACAAGGCGGGCCGCGTCGATCGCGAGACCTGGCTCAAGGCCGGCCGCGAAGGTCTTCTGTGCGTCACGCTGCCGAGCGAATATGGCGGCGGCGGCGGCGATTTCGGCCACGCGGCGGTGCTCAACGAGGAAGTGAACCGCGCGGGCCTGAGCGGGCTCGGCTTCAGCGTGCATTCCGACATCATCGCGCCCTACCTCGCGCGTCTGGGCGACGAAGCGCAGAAGCGGAAATGGCTGCCCAAAGTGTGCTCGGGCGAAGCCATCCTCGCGATCGCGATGACCGAGCCCGGCACCGGCAGCGACCTCAAGGCCGTGCGCGCCACCGCCGTGCGCGACGGCGACGAATACGTCATCAACGGCAGCAAGACCTTCATCAGCAACGGGCTCACGGCGGATCTCGTCATCGTGATCTGCAAGACGGACCCGGCGGCGGGTTCGAAGGGCGTGAGCCTGATCGTGGTCGAAGCGGACCGGCCCGGTTTTCGCCGCGGCCGCAAGCTCGAGAAGGTGGGCATGCATGCGCAGGACACCGCCGAGCTCTTCTTCGACGACGTGCGCGTGCCCGTCAGCAACCGTCTCGGCGAAGAAGGCAAGGGCTTCATGTACCTGATGGGCGAGTTGCCGCAGGAACGCCTGAGCATCGCGATCGGCGCGGCCGCGAAGCTCGAAGCGTGTCTGGAA
Source organism: Caballeronia sp. PC1 (assembly GCF_021353155.1). NCBI lineage: Bacteria > Pseudomonadati > Pseudomonadota > Betaproteobacteria > Burkholderiales > Burkholderiaceae > Caballeronia > Caballeronia sp. PC1. The sequence continues at coordinate 1,245,615 of NZ_JAJUBH010000003.1, read as the reverse complement.
CACACCATCAACTACGTGAAGGAGCGCAAGGCCTTCAACCAGACCGTGTGGGATTTCCAGAACACGCGCTTCAAGCTCGCCGACATCAAGGCGCAGGCCGTCGCGGTGCGGCTCATGGTCGATCACTACCTGAGCGAGCACGTGCGCCGCCGCCTCACGCTCGAAGAGGCGGCCATCGTCAAACTCTTCGCGACCGAAAGCCTCGGCAAGGCGCTGGACGACATGGTGCAACTGCATGGCGGCTACGGCTACATGCTGGAGTATCCGGTCGCCCGCGCGTTCGCCGATTCCCGCGTGAACCGCATCTATGGCGGCACCAGCGAAGTCATGCGCGATCTCATCGCGCGCAAGCTGTGATTCCACATCCATCAATCGAAGTCAACAGGAGCAACGCACATGAGCCGCAAAGTCTTCGTCGCCGGGGTCGGCATGATTCCCTTCAAGAAGCCGGGCACCAGCGACACGTATGACGTGATGGGCGGCAACGCGATCCGCGAAGCGCTGGCCGACGCCGGCATCGAGTACGCCGACGTGCAGCAGGCCTATGCCGGCTACGTCTATGGCGATTCGACGTGCGGTCAGAAGGCGCTGTATCGCGTCGGCATGACGGGCATTCCGATCATCAACGTCAACAACAACTGCGCGACGGGCTCGTCCGCCCTCTTCCTCGCGCGTCAGGCGGTGCAAAGCGGCGAAGTGGACTGCGCGCTGGCGGTGGGTTTCGAGTTCATGAAGCCGGGCGCGCTGACTTCGAACTGGCCCGACCGCGCGGCGGCCCTCGAACGCGCGCATCTGCTCGTGAACGAAACGGTCGGGCACGAAGATCTGCCTCCCGCCATCCGCCAGTTCAGTGGCGCGGGTCTGGCGCACATGCAGAAATACGGCACCAAGCTCGAAACGTTCGCGAAGATCCGCGCGAAGGCGAGCCAGCACGCCGCGCGCAATCCGCTCGCGCTGTTCCGCAACGTGCTGAGCGTGCAGGACGTGATGGATGCGCCGATGCTCTGGGACGGCGTCATCACGCGCCTCATGGCGTGCCCGCCGACCTGCGGCGGCGCGGCGGCCATCATCGTGTCGGAAGCGTTCGCGCGCAAACGCGGCCTGCGCACCGACGTGCTGATCGCCGGTCAGTCGCTCACCACCGACCTGCCGAGCACCTACGATGCGCGCGACATGATCCGCGTCGTCGGCTTCGACATGACGCGCACGGGCGCGCAGAAGGTGTACGAGCAGGCCGGCGTGGGCCCGAAGGACATCGACGTGATCGAACTGCACGACTGCTTCGCGCAGAACGAGCTGATCACGTACGAAGGTCTGGGCCTGTGCGGCGAAGGCGAAGCCGAAAAGCTCGTCAACGACGGCGACAACACGTATGGCGGCAAGTGGGTCGTGAACCCGTCGGGCGGCCTGCTTTCGAAGGGTCATCCGCTCGGCGCGACCGGTCTCGCGCAGTGCTACGAGCTCACGCATCAGTTGCGTCACACGGCGGGCGACCGTCAGGTGAAGGATGCAAAGGTGGCGCTCGCGCACAACGTCGGGCTCGGCGGCGCATGCGTGACGACGCTGTATCAATCGGCGTGACCGTCATGATCGATAAAGCCAATATCGGCAAGCAGTTGCCGGTTTTCAGGGCGAGCGCGGACGCTTGGCGTCTGCGTTTCTTCGCCAAGGCGATCGGCGAAACCGATCCGGTCTACTTCGACGAATCCGCCGCGCGCGACGCGGGCCATCCCACGCTGCCGCTGCCGCCCACGTTTCTGTTCTCGCTGGAATTCGAGCAGCCGTCCTCGGCCTGGCGCGACGAACTCGGCCTCGTCGTGTCGCGCATTCTGCACGGCGAGCAGTCGTTCACATATCACCGCATGGCTTACGCGGGCGACGTGCTGCAGTTCGAGAGCCGCATCAGCGACATCTACGAGAAGAAGGGCGGCGCGCTGACCTTCGTGGTTCGCGACACGAAGGTCACCAATCAGCGCGGCGAGCATGTCGCCGATCTGCGCAGCATCATCGTTCAGCGTTAATCCGGAGCATGCAGATGAGCACCCTCACCTTCGACACCGTCAACGTGGGCGACACGCTGCCCGCGCTGGCCCTGCCCGCGATCAACCGCACGACGCTCGCGCTGTTCGCGGGCGCGTCGGGCGATCACAACGCCGTGCATATCGATCTCGACTATGTGCGCCGCGCCGGCATGCCCGATGTCTTCGCGCACGGCATGCTGTCGATGGCCTATCTCGGACGCCTGCTCACGCAGTGGGTGGAACAGCGTCAGTTGCGCCAGTTCGGCGTGCGCTTCGTCGGCATCACGCAACTCGGGCATCAGATCACGTGCACCGGCAAAGTCGTCGAGAAATTCGAAGCGGAAGGCGAAAAGCGCATCAGGCTCGAAATCCAGACGGCGAATCAGTATGGCGAGCCGCGCATCCTCGGCGACGCGGTCGTTGCCCTTTAACCCCCATTCATTGAAGTCTGGAGACTCGACACCATGAAGAAACTCGACGGAAAAGTAGCATTGGTCACCGGCTCCGGCCGCGGCATCGGACGCGCGATCGCGCAGAAGCTCGCGAGCGAAGGCGCGCGCCTCGTCATCAACGATCTCGACGAGGAACCGGCGCAGGAGACCGTCGAACTGCTTAAGAAGCAAGGCGTGGATGCGGTGGCGTGTGTCGGCAACGTGGCCGCGGCGGATTTCGCGGACCGCTTCATCAACACGGCGATGAAAACGTATGGCGGCATCGACATCATCGTGAACAACGCCGGTTTCACGTGGGACGACGTCGTGCAGAAGATGACCGACGAGCAATGGTATGCGGTGATCGACTGCCATATGACTGCACCGTTCCGCATCCTGCGCGCGGCGTATCCGCACATCAAGGCGCTCGCCGCCGCCGATAAGGAAGCCGGCCGCGAGATCTATCGCAAGATCGTCAACGTGTCGTCCACGTCGGCGCTCAACGGCAACGCGGGCCAGATGAACTACTCGTCGGCGAAGGCGGGCATCATCGGCATGACGCGTGCGCTGGCGCGCGAGTGGGGCCGCTTCAACGTCAACGTGAATTGCGTGGCGTTCGGGCTGATCCATACGCGCATGACGGTCAGCACGGAAGCGGCGCAGTCCGTGAAGATCGACGGCCGCGACATTCGCGTCGGCCTGAACGCGGACATGCTCAAGGCGCACGCGCAACGCAATCCGATGGGACGCGGCGGCACGCCCGAAGAAGCGGCCGGCGGCGTGTACTTGTTCTGCTCGCCCGAGTCGAACTACATCACTGGCCAGACGGTCGCGGTCGCGGGTAACATCCAGTAAGAAGGCGCGGCGCATGACGCTTCGGGCATCCGCTTAATTGTTCGCGGATGCCCGAAGCGATGCACGCCGCACGCGGCACAACGCGCGAGGCACGGCCGCACTGCCCGCGCGCAGAACAGATAAAAGTAAGGAGACGAGCGTGTACCTCACCAATTGCCTTCACCGCGCGCTGCAGCAGACACCCGATCAGCTCGTCACGAGTTTTCGCGGCCGCACGCGCACTTATCGCGCGTTCTGCGATCGCGTCGCACGTCTTGCTCACGCGTTGCAGGCGTTGGGCATGCAGCCGGACAGCCGCGTAGGTATGCTCGCGCTCAACTCCGACCGTTACTTCGAGTACATGATGGCGGTCTGGTGGGGCGGCGGCGTGCTGAATCCGGTCAATATCCGCTGGAGCGTGCCCGAGATCGTCTATTCGCTCGACGACTGCAATACGCGCATTCTTATCGTCGACGAACACTACGCGCACCTCGCGGCCTCGATTCGCGAGTCCGCCGCCTGCCCGCCGAAGCTGATCTATGCAGGCGACGGCGAAGCGCCCGCCGGCATGCTGTCGTTCGAAAGCCTGATCGCGAGCCATGCGCCGGTCGAAGACATGCGGCGCGGTTACGAAGACCTCGCGGCCATCATGTACACCGGCGGCACGACGGGTTCGCCCAAGGGCGTCATGCTGAGCCACCGGAACCTGTGGACGGGATGCGTCAACCGCCTCGTCGACGCTCCGCCGATTCCGAACGGGAAGACGCTGCACAGCGCGCCCTTCTTTCACATCGCCGCGATGACGCGCGCGCTGTTGCAGTTCATCCGCGGCGACATGAACGTCATCATTCCGATGTTCCAGCCCGCCGAAGTGCTGGAGACGATCGAGCGCGAGCGCATCACGGACATCGCGCTCGTGCCTATCATGATTCAGGCGACGATCTCTCACCCCGACTTCCAGCGCCGTGATTTGTCGAGCCTGCAACGTGTCGCATACGGCGCATCGCCGATGACGGCGGCCGTGCTGGAGAAGACCATCGCCATGCTGCCCAACGTCGAGTTCAATCACTCGTATGGCCTGACCGAAGGGATGATCGTATCGTCGAACCCCGCCGAAAATCATCATGAAGCGGCCCGCAAGAAGGGCTTGCATACGTCGGCGGGGCGCTCGATCTGCGGCACCGAAATCAAAATCGTCGACGGCGAGGATAACGAAGTGCCGCGCGGAACGGTCGGCGAAATCATCGTGCGCGGCCCGACGGTGATGCAGGGCTACTGGAACAAGCCCGAAGAAACCGCGCAGACGTTACGCGGCGGATGGCTGCATACCGGCGACGGCGCTTACATGGATGCGGACGGCTACGTGTTCATCGTCGATCGCATCAAGGACATGATCGTCAGCGGCGGGGAAAACGTCTATTCGGCGGAAGTGGAGAACGCGATCGCGCGCCATCCGGCCGTCGCGATGTGCGCGGTCATCGGCATTCCGCACGAGATTTGGGGCGAGGCGGTGCACGCCGTCGTCGTGCTGAAGCCGCAGTCGACGTTGAGCGAAAACGATCTGCGCCTTCACTGCCGCGAGCATATCGCGGGCTACAAGTGTCCGAAGAGCATCGAGTTTCGCACCGAGCTGCCGATGTCGGCAGCGGGCAAGATCCTCAAGCGCAACCTGCGCACGCCCTACTGGGAAAACAAGTCTCGCGCTGTGAACTAACGCGCGCGCGGCCTTCGGGCCGTGCGCTTTCGCGCTGGTTATTTCAATAGGATTCCAAATGAATGACCTCGTGAACTACCACGCGGACGCTGGCGTCTGTACCGTGACGATGAACCGGCCCGAGGTGCTCAACGCGCTCGACCGGCCGCTGCTCGCCGCGTTGGGCGAGGCCTTCGTGCGCGCGTCGGAGGATCGTGCGGTGCGCGCCGTCGTCGTCACCGGCGCGGGGCGGGGTTTCTGCGCCGGGGCCGACTTGCGCGGATGCAGCGAAGGTAACGATCCAGGCAGCCTGTTGCGAGACTTTCTTCATCCGCTCGTGCTCGCTATGCGGAACATGCCCAAGCCCGTGATCGTCGCGGTGAATGGCGTGGCGGCCGGTGCTGGCATGAGTCTCGCCCTCGCAGGGGACATCGTTCTGGCGGCGCGTTCCGCGACCTTCCTGCAGGCGTTCACGAAGATCGGCCTCATTCCCGATGCGGGCAGCACCTATTTCCTGCCGCGTCAGGCGGGCGAGATGCGTGCGCGCGCGCTCGCCATCCTCGGCGAGAAGATCGACGCATCGGAGGCCGAGCGCATGGGCCTCGTCTGGAAGGTCTTCGATGACGACGCCCTCGCCGCCGAAAGCATGAAGCTCGCGCACCATCTCGCGAGCATGCCGACCACCGCGTATGCGCTGACCAAGGCGGCGCTCAACGTCAGCCTCGACCAGGACCTCGCGCACCAGTTGGAACTGGAAGCGTCGCTGCAGGCGCGCGCCTACCGGACCGACGACGCGCGCGAAGCACTCAGCGCCTTCGCGCAACGCCGTACGCCCTCTTTCAAGGGAAGCTGAACGCGCCGTAAGGGTTAATCCGCCCCCCGCGTAAGGTAGGTCGATTGTTGCGGGCGATGCCGGCGGGTATCGTGACTGAGTCGGCCACCGTGCGCCGAACCTCGACTCGTAGGAGATAAGAATGGCATTGCCCACGCATCACAAGCAGGATAAAGATCTGTTCACCATCGACTCCAGCAAGGAGCCGTGGGTCAAGGATTTTCCGCATCGCGGCTCTGACGTCTGCCCGCTTTTCTTCGATGCGCAAAACGGCACCTGGGTGCTGCGCGCGCGTCTCGCGCCGGGCGTCTTGCTGCCGAATCATTTCCATACGGGCACCGTGCATCTGTTCACGATGGCGGGCCAGTGGAACTACACGCAGTATCCGCATCAGCCGCAAACCGCCGGCAGCTATCTCTACGAACCGGGCGGCTCGATCCATCAATTCACCACGCCCGCCAGCAACAACGAGATGACCGACATGTTCATGGTCATTCAAGGCGCGAATATCAACTTCGACGACGAAGGCAACTTCATCAACATCGCCGATGCGGGCTTCATCGAGGCGATGATCAACAAGGCCGCCAAAGACCGCGGCATGTCGCCGCTGAACTACATTCGCGCCCTGGGCGCGCGTTCGACCGCGATGTAATTCCCGAGTCTGCCTCCCGAACCACCGGAGTCTGAAGTGCCTGATTTCAACGTAGCCGGAAAACGCGTGCTGATCACCGGCGGGACGGGCGGCATCGGCGGTGCATTCGCCCGCGCCTTTCTCGAGCACGGCGCGCAGGTGATCGTCGCCGATCTCGCCGCGCCGCCCGCAAACGCCGATGCGCGCATTCGCCACGAACCGCTCGACGTGCGCGATGACACCGCCGTCGAAGCGCTCGCTGCGCGCATCGATACGCTCGATGTCCTGATTCATTGCGCGGGCCGCGCAAGCCCCGGCGAATACGAACCGGATATCTTCGCCGACGTCCTGGACGTGCATCTCGTGGGCGGCCTGCGGCTCGTCAACGCGTTTCACCCGCATCTGAAGGCGAGCGCGGGTTGCGTGATCAACATCGCCTCGATGTATTCGTTCTTCGGCTCGCCGATGACGCCCGCGTATGGCGCGGCCAAGGCGGGCGTCGTCGCGCTGACGCGTTCGCTCGCGCTGCGCTTCGCCGCCGATGGCATTCGCGTCAACGCCATCGCGCCGGGCTGGATCGACACGGCCCTGACACGCGCGGCGCGCGACAACAAGGCGTTTTTCGAGAACACGCTGAGCCGCATTCCCATCGGCCGATGGGCCGAGCCGGACGAAGTGGCCGGCGCCGCGGTGTTCCTCGCTTCCCCTGCTGCGCGCCTCATCACCGGTATCACCCTTCCCGTCGACGGCGGTTATTCGGCGGCCTGATCGCGTTGCGCACGCGTCAATCATTCACCTCATGCCGATCATGAAAGTCATCGCCTTTGAAAGTATCGACAAGCCGCTCAGGCTGGCGGAACTGCCCGTTCCCGCCCCCGCCGCGGACAGCCTCACGGTCAGAGTTCATGCCTGCGGCATCTGCGGGTCCGATCTGCACGCCGCGCAGACGCCCGGCATGTTGCGCGAAGGCTCCGTGCTGGGCCACGAGTTCGCCGGGGAAGTCGTCGAAGTCGGCGCGGACGCGGGCGCGGACTGGCGCACGGGCGACCGGATCGTGGCGCTGCCCTTGCGCGCGTGCGGCACATGCGCGCCGTGCCGCGACGGACGTCAGGCGTCGTGCGAAGCCCCCGCAACGCAGGGCTTCAACCCCGCATTGCCGGGCGCGTACGCGGAATACGCCTCATGCCAGGCCGTCATGGCGATGAAGATCCCCGACACCATGAGCTACGACGAAGCGGCGATGATCGAGCCGTTCGCCGTCGCGCTCAACGCGTACAAGATGGCGAAGGTGCCGCCGGGCGCGGACGTGCTGATCGTCGGCGCGGGCGTGATCGGGCTGGCCATCGCGACGTGGGCGCGCTTTTTCGGCGCGGGCGACATCGCAATCAGCGATCTCGTGCCCGAGCGGCTCGCGCGCGCACGCGACGCGGGCGCGGCAATACTCATCGACGCGTCGAATGTCGCGGACCCGGTCGCCGAGCTACGCCGCGCGACCGGCCGCCCGCCGATGTTCATCTTCGAATGCGTCGGCCGGCCGATCTTGCAGAAGCTCATCAACATGGCGCCGCCGAAGGCGCATCTCGTGATCGCGGGCGCGTGCCTCGAACCCGAAAAGGTGTCGGTGCTGAGCGCGACGATCAAACGGCTGCGCGTAAGTTTCGCATTTACCTACGAACGTGAGGACTTCGAATTTTCACTGCGCATGCTGGCGGACGGGCGCATCCGCGCGACGCCGTTCATTTCGTCGGTGATCGGTCTCGACGAGGTTCCGGCCACCTTCGAAGCGCTCAAGAAACCGAACACGCACTGCAAAGTCATGATCCGAAATCAGGCATCGGCTGCATGAGGGCGCGCCCTCGCCCTGCCCTTTTTGCTTCGTCAACCTACGCCACGCGAGATACCCGTCCGAGATCATGAATACATCGACCGAATACCCGTCACGCACCGCATGGCGCGTGTCCGCGCTACTGACTAGCCTCGCGCTCATCAATTTCATCGACAAGATTTCCCTCGGCATGGTGGCGGTGCCGCTCATGGACGAATTGAAGCTGACCTCCGCCCAGTTCGGCGTGCTGGCGGGCAGCATCTTCTGGCTGTTTTCGCTTTCGAGCATCGTCGTCGGATTTTTTGCGAACCGCTTTCAGACGCGCTGGATTCTGTTGGTGATGGCGGCAAGCTGGGCGCTGCTGCAATTGCCGCTCGTCTACGCCACCGCGCCGCTCACGATCCTGGTTTGCCGTGTGTTGCTCGGCGCGGCCGAAGGGCCCAGCGCGCCGCTTTCGATGCATGAGCTGTTCAAGTGGTTTCCCGACGCCAAACGCGGCCTGCCCGTCGCGATCCTGAACCAGGGCGCGGTCATCGGGCTGATCATAGTCGGGCTGATCATTCCCGTCGTGTCGCGCAACTGGGGATGGCGCATGAACTTCGTGCTGCTCGCCGTGATCGGCGCGGTATGGTGCGTGCTCTGGCTCATCTTCGCGGAACGCCGCGATCCGCCCGCGTTCGCGGCGCCGGCTCACATGATTTCGCGCACCGATGCCGCACACCAGACGTTGCTGCCGTACCGCAAGCTGCTGCTTTCGCCGCCTGTGCTGATCGTCATCCTGCTCGGCTTTTCCGCTTACTGGTCGTCGGGACTGATGCTGACGTGGCTGCCCGCCTACCTCGAAAAAGGCTACGGCTTCGATCACGTCACCGCCGGGCGGATCTTTGCCCTGGTGATTCTCTTCACGATGCCGTACACGCTCTTTCTGAGCTGGTATTCGCAGCGCTTGCAAGCGCGGGGCGCGTCGAGCCGTCAGGCGCGCGTGCAGATCATCAACGGAGCTTTCATCACGGGCGGCGTGTTGCTTCTGCTGCAGCATTTCGTCGCGATGCCCGCCGGGCTCAAGCTCACGCTCTTCGCCGTGGGCAATGGTCTCGCCACCATCTGCTTCGCGCTCGCGCCGGCGATCCTCGGCGAACTCGCGCATGAACGTCAGCGCACCGCGCTGCTCTCGGTGTACGCGGCGCTCGTCACGTCAGCCGGGGCCATCGCGCCCGCCGTCGCGGGACGGTTCATTCAGGCGAACGGCGGCAATAACATCGCCGGCTATGAAACGGCTTTCGTTATCGGTGCGGGCTTGTTGCTGTTGTCCGCCGCGCTGAGCATGCGTTATCTGCATCCGGAACGCGCTCGCGAAAGACTTTCGGCGCTCGGCGTTTCGCGCTCGGTGTAATCCCCCGACGCCTTCGCTCACTCACACTTCACAGGTACGCATCGCATGAAGAACCCCGCCGCTCATCAAGCCGTGTCCGCGGTCAATGGCGCGCTCGTCAATCGTAGCGTGCTCGAAAACGAACGGCTCGTCAGGCACCAGGACACTACGCCCTACGAGTTGACCGATCGCGTCTGGGTGCTGCCGGGCACGGCGCTGAACGCGGCGGTCATCGTCGGCGACGACGGTCTCATCGTGTGGGAATCCGGCGAGCATCTCGAACACGGCAGGCAGTATCGTGAAGCGATCCGCCGCATCAGCACGAAGCCGATCAAGGCGATCATCTACAGTCACACGCATTACGCGCTGGGTGCGCGCGCGATCCTCGAAGGCGAGGACAACGTGGCGGTCATCGGCCATGCTCGCCTCAACGAAAACATGCGCGTGGCCGCGCTCGGAAGCTATTTTCCCGAGATTCAGCCGCTCCAGCACGCGCGCGCCATGCAACATGCGCAAGCCCTGCTGCCCCATTCGGGCGACGACGCGCAATATGGCTTCGTGATCGAACACGGGCCGACGGGTTTCGTACCGGTGAATACGCCGGTCGCGCATGGGGAGATGCTCACGATCGCCGGCGTGCGCATGCAGTTCTTCACCGAAGGCGGCTCCGACACCGACGACTGCGTGACCGTCTGGCTGCCCGATCAGAAAGTGGCGCTGAACAACATTCTGTGGCCGTGGCAGCCGAACTTCTATACACCCCGCGGCGCGAAGTTTCGCGATCCGCGCGTGTGGTCGGAAGCGCTCCGGCACCTGCTCGCGCTCGAACCCGCGTATCTCATCAGCCAGCATGCGCGCTCGATCACCGGCGCGGCCGAGATCGAACGCACGCTGCGCAATTACCTCGATTTCACGATGCTGGTGCTCGATCAGACCTTGCGCGGCGTGCTCGCGGGCAAGGGGCCTGACGAGCTGCGCGGCTTCATCGAACTGCCTCGGCATCTCAAGGAAGAGCCGTGGCTATTCGAAGCCTATGGCCGCCTCGACTGGCACGCGCCCTACATCATGAATCACGCGCTTGGCTGGTGGGATGGCGACGCCGCGACGCTCGAACGCCTTGCGCCCGCGGATATCGCCGGGCGCATGACGACGCTGCTCGGCGGCCGGGCGCGCGTGCTCGACGCCGTTCACGAGGCGCGTGCGCAAGGCGACTACGCCTGGGCGCTCGAATTGCTCAACTATCCGCTGAAGCTCGCGCCGGACGACGCCGAACTTCGCCAGCTCAAGGCAAGCCTTCTGCGCAGCAGCGCGCAGGCGACGACTGCGAGCATCGCGCGCGGCTTCATGCTGAGCCAGGCGCTTGCGCTGGAAGGCAAGATCGATCTGCCGCGTCTCGTGCCGCCTTCGAAGCGTCAGATCGCCGCCGATCCCGCGACCTATGTCGATCATTTGCGCGTGCGCGTGAATCCGGTTCAGGCGCAGCATATCGACGCGATCATGCGCTTCGATTTCATCGACGGCGCGCGCCCTTCCGTTGCGCTGCACGTGCGCCGCGGCGTCGCCGAATTCATCGCACGGCCGCACGAACTCTCGCGCCATGCCGATTTCATTCTGACGCTCGACGGCAAGACCTTCGCGCAGCTTTTCGTGAGTCCGTCGTCGCTGCAAACACTGCTGCGCGAGGAAGCGCTGCAACTCGCAGGCGATGCAAGCGCCGCCTGCGCGGTGCTCGCGACGTTCGACGCGCTTCGCGCATGACATGGAGGGCATCTTGAACACTACTTCATTTGCACCAGACAACGGTGCGGCCCCGCTCGCCGGCAATGTCGCAGTGATCACCGGCGGCGGACGCGGCATCGGGCGCGCGATCGCGCACGCCTACGCGGAAGCGGGCGCGGCCGTCGTGGTCGCCGCGCGCAGCAGCGAGGAACTCGATGCCGTCGTGCGGTCCATCGAGGCGCGCGGCGGCAAAGCGCTCGCATGCCCTGTCGACGTGACCGACTACGCGAACGTCGAAGCGATGTATGCGCAAACCGTCGAGCATTTCGGCGGCGTCGATATCGTGCTCGCGAATGCAGGCCTCGGCACGCCCGGCGGCCCGATCGAAACCGCGAATCTCGACGCGTGGAAGCGCACGTTCGAGGTCAACCTCTACGGCGCGCTGCACACGGCGCGCGCGGCCATTGCGCCCCTGCGAAAGCGCGGCGGGGGCAAGATCATCATGACGGGATCGGGTTCGCGCCATCGCCCGATGCCGGGGCTTTCCGCTTACGCCACATCGAAGCTCGCCTTGTGGATGCTCACGCAGACCATCGCGCTCGAAGTACAGGACGCGAACATCAGCGTCAATGAACTGATTCCGGGCCCGGTCAGAACTGAAATGACGGGCTTCGGCAAAGTCGCGTTTCCGCCCGGCGAGTGGATGAAAGAGCCGGAAGACGTCGTGCCGCTCGCGATGTTCCTCGCGACACAACCGCTCGTCGGCCCGACAGCGCAAAGCTTCAGCCTCATGCGCCGAGCCGGATGAATTCAGGCGCGAGGGAGCCCCATCTACCAACACACATGAGGACACAAGCGTGAACAGCGAAGCCTTTTATCGCGGCGGTCAGGATCACAACAAGATGGCCGCGCCGAACGGCGCGATCGTCAATGGCGATTTTCTGCGCTTTGCCGCAAAGACGCAGTCGAGGATGCAGGTTCATCAGGTATGCGAGGGCCTTCGCGTCATTACCGGCTATCACAGCGTCAACTGCATCGTGGTCGAAGGGCTGACGGGGCTGATCGTCATCGAGACGGGCACGAAGTTCGGCCACGGACGCGATCTGCGCGCGATCATTCGCGGCTTCAGCGACAAGCCTGTGAAGGCGCTCATCTATTCGCACCATCATTACATCGGCGGCGCGGCGGGACTGCTCGACGGCGAACGCATCGAAGATGTCCAGGTGTTCGCGCATCCGCAGACGGAACAACTGGCCGCCACCACGTCGAACATGCTCGGCCCGATGCAGCTCAGGCGCATCGGCATTCAGTTCGGCGCTTACCTGCCCGATCGCGGCCCGGACGCGCGTCTCGGCAAAGGCGAGAAATCTTTCGACGATCCGCACCTGAATGCCTTCGCGCCGTTGGCGGTCACGCATGCCGTCGCGGATGGCGAGTCGATCACGGTCGATGGCGTGAGCATGCGCTTTCATCACATCATCGGCGATACGCGCGATTCGCTCGCGATCGAATTCCCGGACCTCGATGCGGTGGTCGCGAATTCCGCGCTCGCGCCGATGGCGTATCCCATGTACACGCTGCGCGGCGATTTCTTCCGCACCCCGGATGAACTGATCGCCGCGCTCGACCTGCTGCGCGATCTCGACTACACCTATGTGGTTCCCGTACACGGCAATCCGTATCTCGATCGCGCGAGCGCGCAGGCGGCGCTCACCGCGCATCGGGACGCCTACGCGTTCATCTGGAATCAGTGCCTGCGCGCGATCAATCGCGGCATGACGCCGGACGAGATGGTCGCGAGCATTCGTCTGCCCGAACATCTGCTAAACGATCCTGTGTTGTATCCCGGCTATGTGGACTGGGAGTACGGCATTCGCGGCATCTATCGCGGGCTGGTGGGCTGGTATAGCGAAGACGGCGCGGATCTTCATCCGCCCGCGCGCGGCGAACTGGGCGGCGTGCTCGTCGAAGGCTTCGGCGGCGCGAGCGCTTTTCTCGACCGCGCGCGCACCGCGATGGACCAGCGTAAATACAATCTGGCCGCGAGCCTCGCGAGCCTGCTGATGGCGGCGGAGCCGGGCAATCAGGCCGCCAGACAGTTGAAGGCCGACGCGCTGCGCGCAATGGCGCAGAGCACCCGCACCGGCATTCAGACGCGCAACTTCATGCTGACCGAAGCGCTGCACCTCGAAGGCAAGACCGACTGGCACATCCCGTCGCCGCATTCGTTCTTCGGTGCGCCGAGCGTCGATTCGCTCATGCAGCGGCCGCCGCAGGAACAGGTGAAGCTGCTCGAACAGCGTGTAGATGCGAACGCCGCGGCGGCTTTGCGGGCGAACGTGGCCTTTCGCTTCGACGGTCACGGCGAGTGCGGTCTCCTGCTGCGTCCGTCTGTCGCCGAATTCCGCAGCGATGCGCCCGCGCACGCCGACGTCACCTTCTCGCTCGATGCGCGAACGATGGCTCGCCTGAGCCTGCGCGAGACCGGCCTGACCGAGGCCATCGAAGCCGGCGACGTTCGCGTGAGCGGCAACGAAACGTTGATTTCCAAAATCGAAAACGCATTGACGCTCGCGTCATCTGCCGTGTCGTCGGAACGATAAAAGGCCTTCCCATGTCATCGAAAATCGAACATCACTACGCTACGCTCAACGGATTCAAGTTTCATTACGCGACCTGCGGCCAGCCCGACAAGCCGATGCTGCTATGCGTGCACGGCTTTCCCGAAGGCTGGTTCGCATGGCGCGGCGTGATGGAGTCGCTCGGCGAGCAGTATTACGTCGTTGCGCCCGACACGCGCGGCATCAACGAATCCGCCGGACCGGACAATGTTTCCGGCTATCGCGTCTCGAACATGGTCAGCGATCTGCTCGCGCTGCTCGATCATCTCGGCCAGCGCAAGTGCATTCTCGCCGGGCACGACTGGGGCGGCGCGATCGCGTGCTCTTTCGCCATTGCGCATCCGGAACGTCTGCATGGGCTCGTGATGATCAACACCACGCATCCGGGTATCTTTCTTCGCGAGCTCGCGCGCAATCCGCTGCAACGCGCTGCGAGCGCCTATATCAACCTCTTTCTGAGTGAGGGCGCCGAAGCCGCCATCAGCGCGCACGGTTTCGCCACGCTGCGCACCGGACTCGGCGTGGACCCGCGCACGGGCGCGTCGCCCGCGTGGCTCGACGATTCGCTGCGTGATCTCTACACACGTTCGTGGTCCACGCCGGGCTCGCTGCGCGCGGGTCTCGGCTACTATCGCGCGACGCAAGCGCGCGGCGCAGAGAAATCGTATGCCGACGATGCACGCTATCGCGTCAGCGTGCCGACGCTCTTCATCTGGGGCGAACAGGACCGTTATCTGCTGACGGGTTGCGTCGAAGAGCTCGATTCGTTCTTCTCCGATGTCCGCGTCGAACGCATTCCCGAAGCCACGCACTGGATCATCCACGAACAGGGCGGGCGCGTGAGCGCGTCAATGGCGAAGTTCATCGAATCGATCGAAACGGTTTCTGAAGAAGAGTGATGCAATGAAAAACGCCCGCGTTTGAATGACGCGGGCGTAAGAGGCAGGAAGCTCAGATCGATCAGATCGCCTGAGCGTACAGGTCCGTATGATGACTCGCGTCGCCGAACATCTGCCCGGCTGCCGTGAGAAACTTGAAGTAATCCCCCACGGCAAGCTCAGCCGTCACGCCGATGCCGCCGTGCAACTGAATGGCCTGCTCGCCAACAAAACGCCCCGCCTTGGCGACGACCGTCTTCGCCGCGCTGATGTCGCGCCGCCGCTGCGCCGCGTCCTGCTGTTGCACGGCGGCGATCGCACAATAGGCCATCGAGAGCGCCATTTCCTTCTGCACCATCATGTCGGCCAGGCGATGACGCAGCGCCTGGAACGCCGCGAGCGGCTGCCCGAACTGACGGCGCGTGTTCAGATACTCGGCCGTCATTTCGATGAGGCGCTCCATCGCGCCCACCGATGCCCCGCACAGCGCCGCGATGCCGCGCCCGATGCCCGCTTCGAGAATGTCCGCGCCGTCGCGCGCATGGCCGAGCATGTCCGCCGCCCGCACGATGACCGCATCGAAATGCACTTCGGCCGCCTGCTGGCCATCGACGGTCGGATACGCGCGCACGGTCACGCCCTTCGCGTTCGCGGGCACGATAAAGAGCGTTACCGCCTGCGCATCCGCATTCCACGCCGAGACGATGAACGCGTCCGCCGCCCCGCCATGCCACACATGCACCTTGCAGCCGTCGATGCGAAAGCCTTCGCCCTCTTTCGATGCGCGGGTTTTCGGCGCGCGGAAGTCGTAGCGCGCGTCGCGCTCCTGCCAGGCCGGCACGACGATCTTGCGGCCATCCGCCAGCGACGGCAGCCACGTATCCTTGAGCTGCGTACCGCCGTGCGCCGCGAGCATGCTTGCGCTCATCACGCTGCTCGCGATGACCGGTTCGAGCAGCAACGCGCGGCCCGCTTCGCGCTGCACGGCGAACACATCGGCGGCACCGTTGCCGAATCCGCCGTATTCTTCCGGCACGTCGAGCCCGAGCACGCCGAACTCGGCATACGCGCGCCACGCATCGCGGCACAGGCCCGCATGATCGCGCGTGACCGTGCGCCGGTGCTCCGCCGTGTATTCGTTCTCGCTGAAGCGCCGCAGCGTATCGGCCAACTGGCGCTGCTCTTCGGTGTAGTTAAAGTCCATGTTGCCGCCTCACTGTTCGAGGATTGCCTTCGCGATAATCTCGCGTTGCACTTCGTTGGTGCCGCCATAGATGGTCGGCTTGCGCAACTCCAGATAGCCGCCCGTCACGCCCGCCGCATGCACGGGGCCGGGCGTCCAGCCGTCGAAGCCGCCCGCGAGCCACGCCGATGCATACGGCCACGCGTCCGGACCCAGCACCTCGAGTTGCAGCGCGGCGATTTCCTGCTGCAACTCCGAGCCGCGAATCTTCAGGATCGACGCCTCCGGGCCCGCGCCACGGCTGCGCGCCTCGGTCGCCACGCGCAGCAACAGCATCTCCAGCGCGGTGATCTCCATTTCCACGCGCGCGATCTTCTCGCGCACGCGGATATCCTCGATGAGCGGCTTGCCGCCCGATTGCGCGCCTGCCGCGTAGTGCTTGAGCAGGTTCAACTCGCGCAGACAATTGCCGACGCCCGCAATGCCCGTGCGTTCGTGACCGAGCAGATACTTCGCGTAAGTCCAGCCCGCGTTTTCCTCGCCGACGAGATGCTCCAGCGGCACTTTCACGTCGTCGAAAAAGACTTCGTTGACGTCGCACGCGCCTTCGAGCGTCGTGATCGGACGCACGGTGATGCCCGGCGTTTTCATGTCGATGAGCAGCAGCGAAATGCCCGCTTGCGGCTTCGCCTGCGGATCGGTGCGCACGAGACAGAAGATCCAGTTCGCGTACTGCGCATACGACGTCCACATCTTCTGGCCGTTCACGACATAGTGATCGTCCTTGCGCACGGCGCGCGTCTTGAGCGATGCGAGGTCCGAACCCGCGCCCGGCTCCGAGTAGCCCTGACACCACAACTCATCCGACGAGAGGATGCCCGGCAGGAAGCGCTTTTGCTGCGCTTCATTGCCGAATTTCATCAGCACGGGTCCGATCATGCTGAGACCGAACGGCAACTGCCGCGGCGCGCCCGCGAGCGCGCATTCCACTTCGAACAGATGACGTTGCAGCGTGGTCCAGCCCGTGCCGCCGAACGCGACCGGCCAGCCCGGCGCGCCCCAGCCGCGCGCGTGCAGGATGCGCTGCCACTGCACGAAGTCCTCGCGCCCGAGATGACGATGACCCAGCACCTTGTCGCGAATGGATGCCGGAAGCTTTTCCCGGACGAAGCGCTTCACTTCCTCGCGAAAAGCCAGATCTTCTTTCGAATACGTTATGTCCATATGCAATCCTTATCGTTCACGATACGCGCTTCTGCGCACGCACCGGAATCTCGTTGCGCGGGTCCTGCGTCAGAACGAGATCCCAGAGCGCCTGCCCGACCGGCTCCTTGCGCTCTTCATAAAGATGGCCGATCAGCCCCGCCGCGCGCCCCACCAGCATGAAGCCACGCGCGAGCAGCGGATCAAGCCCCATGTCGCCGATGATCGCGCCGATCGCGCCCACCGCGTTGATCGGCAGCGCCTTGCCGCGCTCCTCGCGAAACACGCGCTCGATCGCGAACATCAGGCGCCAGTGCTTGCCGAAGTAGCCGTTCTCGCGCGAGACGCCCGCGAGCGTCGCCACGCGCGGATCGCCGTTCACATGGATCGGATGGCCCACGCCGTAGATCGGCTGCTTCTTCTCCCGCGCGCGCGCCAGCGCCTGACGCGCGCATTCGAGCACGGCTTCGTCGCTGGCGTCGTCGCTCAAGTCCTTCGCCGCTTCGATCAGCATTTCCGCCGCGTTCTGCGTCGTACCGAGAAACACGCTGCCCGCGCCGAGCAGACCGGCCGCGACCGCCGCCTGCATCGCCTCGGGCGCGCCGAGATAGGTCAGCCGCGCACTCATTGCGCTCGGCGTGAGACCGTGATCGCAGGCCGTCACGAGAATCAGATTGATCATGCGTTTCTCGCGCGCGTCGGGCACGCGGTTCAGGATGGTCAGCATCATCGTTTCGATGAAATCCATCTTGCCGAGAATCTCGTTCGACAGATCCTTGCCGCGCACGGTGATCGTGTCGATGGTCGTATAGCCGATTTCCGTCTTTATCATGAATCGTTCCCTGTTCATTGAGCGGCGGGCGTCGCGCCGGGACGCCTGCTCACCATCATCTTCACGAGGCATTCGCACACCACGTCGCCGTGCTGGTTGAGCGCGACGCGCCGGAATTCGACGATGCCCCGCGCGGCATTCGAGGTCTCGCGCCGCCCCGTCACTTCGATGCTGACCTTGATGGTGTCGCCGATCAGCGTCGGACGCGGAAAGCGAAAGCTCGTTTCGAGCATGCCGACGAGCGACGGCTCCAGCAGTTGATTGATTACCGTGCGCGTATTGAGCCCCGACATGATCGACGCCACCAGCATGCCGTGCGCGATGCGCGTACCCCACGCGGTGCCCGCCGCATATTCGGCATCGACGTGCACGCGGTTATAGTCCGCGCTCAAGGCCGCGAAGCTCACCACGTCCGCTTCGGTGACGGTGCGGCTCGACGTTTCGAATTGCAGGCCCGGCGTCATGTCTTCCCAGTAAAAGCGCAGCGCCGAGACATCGTGCGGTGCGCAGACTTCCATCGTGCTCATGACGCGCTCCTATACGATGGCCGACATGCCGAGCACTTCGCGCCCGACGATGAGCGTCTGCACCTCGGCGGTGCCTTCCGGAATGACGCCGCCGCTCGTGTCGCGGAAAATCCGTTCGAGCGGATATTCCGTCGAATAGCCGAGGCCGCCGTGCACGGCGATCGCGATCTTCGCCACTTCGTGCGCGGCTTCGGCGGCATAGAGCTTGGCGATCGAGCATTCGATGCGCGACGGCAAGCCCTTTTGCAGCGAGACGGCAGCCTTGTAACCGAGCGCGCGCGCCGCTTCCGTGCGCACCATCATGTCGACGATATGTTTTTGCACGAGCTGGAACTGGCCGATCGGCTTGCCGAACTGCTTGCGCGTCTTCGCATATTCGACCGACAGGTCGAGCGCCGCCTGCGCCGCGCCGACCGCGCCCATCGCGATGTTCATGCGGCCGTAGTTCAGGCCGATCGCCATCGACTTGAGCGCCGTGCCTTCTTCGCCAAGCAGATTTTCTTTCGGAATGCGAATGTCTTCGAGAAAGAGCTCCGACGTGCCCGAGGCCTTCAGCACCATCTTGTCGACGAGACGCGCATCGATGGGCGTTGCCGCTTTGTCGACGAGAAAGAGCGAGGGTTTGCCGTCCGAGGTCGCGCTGTAGGTGCGCGCGAGCACGATCGCATAGTCCGCCGCGACGCCGTTGGTGATCCACAGCTTCGTGCCGTTGAGGAGGTAGTGATCGCCCTTGTCTTCCGCGCGCGTCTCGACGCCCGCCGGGTTGGAACCGTGATTCGGTTCGCTGAACGCCACGCAGGCGGCCTTCTCCGAGGCGAGCACGGGCGCGAGAAAATGCGCTTTCTGCCGCGCGTCGCCGTGCTGGCTCACGAGCCGCAGGAACACGTTGGTGATATTGACGATGGTGCGCAGCGAGCCCCAGTAATAGCCGGCTTCCTCCAGCATCATCGCCCAGGTGACGAAGTCGAGCCCCATGCCGCCCGATTCCTCGGGCAACATTCCGCCGATATAGCCGAACTGGCTTACGCCCGCGAGCACGTCGAGGGGAATATGCCGCGCCTTCTCGCATTCGTCGATGCGCGGCGCGACTTCATTGCGCAGATAGCGGCGGATGCTGTCGCGCAGCGTGATCTGATCCGCGTCGAATTCAAAGTCCATCGTTGATCTCCGGTGCGAGTATCAGGAAGAGAAACGTCCGCCGGTCACGTAGAGCGTGACCCCGGAGATATAGCGCGCGCGCTCCGACGCCATGAACGCCACCGCGGACGCGATGTCGTCCGGCACACCGAGAAAGCCCACGGGCGTTCTCGCGACGGCGTTCTCGCGCAGCGTTTCGTAGGTCGGATTGGCGCGCATCAGCTCGGTTTCGACGAAGCCGGGCGCGACCGCGTTGACGGTGATGCCGAACTTCGCCTGCTCAAGCGAGAGCGCACGCGTGAAGCCGACGAGGCCGAGCTTGGCGGCGCTGTAATTCGTCTGCCCCGGATTGCCGAAGACCGAGCGCGACGCAATGTTCACGATGCGCCCCCACTTGCGGGCCATCATGCCGCCCAGCACCGCGCGGCTGCAGTGAAACGCGCCCTTGAGGATGGTGTCGATCACGGCGTCCCACTCCGTCTCGTCCATCTTCGTGAGATAGCGGTCTTTGTTGAAACCCGCGTTGTTGACGAGAATATCGACAGCGCCGAATGCCTCCGATGCCTGCGCGACCATGCGTGCCACGGCGTCGCGATCGCATACGTCGCAGCGCGTCGCGATGGCGCGCGCGCCGCTCGCCTCGATCTCGGCCGCGACCTGCTCGGCGGCGGCGAGATCGATGTCGGATATGACGACGTGCGCCCCTTCGCGCGCAAGCGTGCGCGCCACCTCGGCGCCGATGCCCCGGCCGCTGCCGGTGACGAGCGCAGTCTTGCCGCTGATGCCCAAATCCATGTCTTGCGTCTCCCGTTTCTGTCTTCTCGAAACGCGCGGCGCGACCTCTTGCGCCACTCGTGCGGATACAGACTACGAGTTGGGAGCGCCGCGTTCAACGCGGAAAACGGGTGGTGGGCGGGGAGATTCGGGTGGGAGGAAGAGAAAGCGCGCCCTTGCGAACGAAGGGCGCGCCGCGGATCAGGCGGTGAGTTCGCTGACGGCGCCGCTTTCCAGCATCACGCCGAATGCGTCCGCCGAAAGGGGCACGGCCAGCAGGAAACCCTGCATTTCATCGCACATCATGTCCTGCAGCCGGTCGAGTTGCGATCCGGTTTCGACGCCTTCCGCGACGACGTCCATATCGAGCGAATGCGCGAGCGCGATGATCGCCGAGACGATCGCGCGCCCTTCCTGCCCGTTTTCGTCGAGTCCGTTGGTGAAGAAGCGGTCGATCTTCAACTGCTTGGCGCGAAAACGCTGCAAATACGCGAGACTCGAATAGCCCGTGCCGAAATCGTCGATGGCGATCTCGAAGCCATTGTTCTGAAACGCGCGGATCATGTCGATGGTGCGCGGCGCGTCCTGCATCGCCACCGTCTCGGTGATCTCGAACATGAGCTGCTCGCTCTCCACGCCTTCCTCGCGCACGATCCGCAGAATATGCGCGACGAGGTCCGCCTCGTGCAACTGCCGCGGCGACAGATTGATCGCCACCTTCACGAGCGGATGGCCTTCGCCGCGCCATTTCGCGAGTTGCCGGCAGGTCTCGCGCACGACCCAGTAGCCGATCTCCACGATCTGCCCGGAACGTTCCGCGATTGGAATGAATTCGATCGGCGTCAAGGTGCCGATCTCCGGATGATCCAGCCGGATCAGCGCCTCCGCGCCCGCCAGTTCGCCGCTCTTGCCGCGAAACTTCGGCTGGAAGAGCAGATAGAAATGACCGGCGTTCAGCGCCTCGTGCAGCGCCTGCTGAATCTGCATCGTACGCAAAGCCGCTTCGTTCATGCTCGCCTCGAAGAAGCGATACGTGCTGCGCCCGCCGCGCTTGGCCTCGTACATCGCGACATCGGCGTGCTTGAGCATCGATTCGACGCTCTCGCCGTCCTGCGGATACAGCGCAATGCCGATGCTCGGCATCACCTGCAACGGATGATTGCCCGCGTGCAGGCCCTTTCGCATGGTGTCGAGTATGCGCTCGGCCATTTTCTCGGCGTCGGCCGGCGCGTTGAGGTTTTCCAGCATCACGACGAACTCGTCGCCGCCCAGACGCGCCACGGTATCGCCGCCGCGCACGCATTCCTGCAGCCGTCGCGCGAACGCCTTCAGCACTTCGTCGCCGACGGTATGGCCGAGCGAATCGTTGATGGTCTTGAAGCCGTCGAGATCCATGAAGAGAATCGCGAAGCGGCTGCGGTCGTGCCGCGCGTTCCTGATCGCGCGGTCGATGCGCTCGTTCATCGTGCGGCGGTTCGGCAAATCCGTGAGCGTGTCGAAGGTCGCCATGCGCACGATCTGCCCGTTCAGGCGCGACACGGACCCGGCGAGCAGCGCCGTGCGCGCATCGAAGCGCGACAGGACGAGCGTGATGATCAGGATCGCCAGCGTGAACATCGCGATCGTCGTGGCGAGCCAGCGCGCATCGACGTCGTTGGCCGCGCCGCAAATCGAGCCGGGCAGAAACTGCGCCGCCGCGTTGCCCGTGTAATGCATGCCGGTGATCGCGATGCCCATCACCACGGCCGACGCGATGCGCTTGCCCAGCACGTTCTTCTGGCTCGCGTCGGCCAGCGTGTGCGCGATCCACAGCGCCACGCCCGACGCGACCACCGCGATCACGATCGATGCCGCAAAGAGCCACGGATCGTACTGGATCGCCGGCTGCATGCGCATCGCGGCATCGCCCGTATAGTGCATGGCCGCGATGCCCGCGCCCATCAGCAGGCTGCTCGTGAGAATGCGGCGCGCGGTGAGCCGCCTGCTCGTGATGACATGGAGCGCGAAAAACGACACGAGCACGGCGATGCCGAGCGACGCGGCGGTGATCTTCAGATCGTAGCCGAGCGGAATCGGCAGTTCGAACGCGAGCACGCCGATGAAATGCATCGACCAGATGCCGATGCCCATCGACGCCGCGCCGCCCGCGAGCCAGACATGCCGCATGCGCGACTGCGAGAGCATCGCGATGCGGCCGGAGATATCGAGCGCGGTGAAGGAAGCGAGCGTCGCCACGACCAGCGATGCCGCGACCAGCCAGAAGTTGTAGGTGCCGTGCATAGCTGCCAGTAGCCGGAGACTTGTTTGCGTGAGCGTCTTATCGGCTTGCAGGCGTGCTTCTTTAGGCTCGAAACAGTGAATATTCGCGGCGCGTGGCGCGCAAACGTCAAAGCTGCGAATCGAGCAGCGCGACGATGCGTTCGATGAGCTTTTCAGCAAGCGGACGGCGGCGCCAGTCATCGAGCGTGATGCGTTTCGCGTGGGTGACGTCGTCGTCGAAAATCGCGGTCTGCTGGCGCGCGAAATCGCGATCGTAGATATTGAGGTTGGCTTCGTCGTTGAGCTTGAACGAGCGGCTGTCGAAATTGGTCGAGCCGACCGACACCAGATACTCGTCGACGACGATGAGCTTGCAGTGGAACATCGTCGGCTGATACTCGAACATCTCGACGCCCGCCGCGAGCAGATCGCCCCAGCACGCGCGCGACGCCTCGCGCACGGTGTGCGTGTCGATGCGCTTGCCCGGCGTGATGATGCGCACCTCGACGCCGCGCCGCGCCGCCTCGACGATCGCGTTGATCGTCAGCTTGTCCGGCACGAAGTACGCGCTCGACAAATGAATGGAACGCGTCGCGGCGGTGATCGCCATGAGATACATCAATTGCATGTCGTCGCTGCCGCCCGAAGGCGAACTGCTGAACATGTGCGCGAGGCCGTCGCCCGCGGCGTCGATTTCCGGAAAATAGTTCGCGCCATGCAGCACGTTGCCGGTCGCCTTGACCCAGTTGTCCATGAAGACGGCCTGCATCTGCCCGACCGCCGGGCCTTCGAGGCGAAAATGCGTGTCGCGCCAGTGCTTTTCGTCCTGCGCGTGCCCGGTCCATTCCTCGGCAATGCCGACGCCGCCCGTGAAGCCGATACGCCCGTCGATCACGAGCAACTTGCGGTGCGTGCGGTCGTTCATGCGCCCGAGGCCGGTCCAGTGCGGCTTGTGATACTGGATCACTTCCGCGCCCGCCTCGCGCAGCATGCGCAGATAGCGCTTGTCCATCTTCGACGAGCCCACCCAGTCGAGCAGGACATGCACGGCGACGCCCTCGCGCGCCTTCTCCGACAATGCGCGGGCGAAATC
The DNA here is from genome assembly GCF_021353155.1 of Caballeronia sp. PC1. Taxonomy (NCBI): domain Bacteria; kingdom Pseudomonadati; phylum Pseudomonadota; class Betaproteobacteria; order Burkholderiales; family Burkholderiaceae; genus Caballeronia; species Caballeronia sp. PC1. The sequence goes on along the minus strand of NZ_JAJUBH010000003.1, from coordinate 1,221,750 downwards.
CTCGCCGATCGCGCCCGACCAGTAGATGAACGTCTCGAAGGTGATCGTCGCCCGCGCCGAGCGGATGCCTTCGAGCATCGACGGGAAAATCGCGTCGCCGTTCACGAGCACCTGGAAGCGGTTGCCGCCGATCACGGGCGGGCCGAGCAGCAGGCCCATCGAGCGGATGAATTGCGGATCGTGGCTGCCGTACAGGCGTTCGATCTTGTGCTCGATTTTCTTCTCGCCGCTCGTCAGGTTCGCGATCACGAGCACGACGGCGAGCGTCGCCACCACCGTCAGGACTATCAGGGCAATCGTCGGCATGCGCGGCCTCGCGAAGCGAACATTCGTCCGGAAGTCTAGTTTAAGCACGTTCCGGACCGCGCGTTCCGTGCTTGCCTGATCCGCCCCTTAGCTCTTCGCCGGCATCCAGCCCTGATCCTGGCCGAGTTTGGCGATCTGCTTGGCGATGCTGTCGCCGAGGCGCTTCTCGTCCGACGACACATCCGCGTGCTTCTTCTCCGACAGGCCGTGCACCCCGCCCGACACCGCGAGCGAGGTCGCGACATGGCCGGCCACCGCGCCGACGCCCGCCATTTCCGCCACGCCCGGCATGTGGCCGCTGTCGGCGTTCGCGTCGAACTGTTCGAGCAATTGCGGCGTGCCGTGCGCGGGCTTGTAGACGAGCTGGACGGTCGCGCCGACCTTGCTTTCGCCCGCGCCGAGACCGATCAGCACGCGGCGGCGGCGATTGCCGGCGTCGATCGTGCTGAAGTTGCCTTCCACGACGAGCACGTTCTGGTCTTGCGGCGGCGGCACGTCGGCGCGCACGGCGCGCAGGCCCATCGACTGAAGTTTCGCGACGATTTCGTTGGCGACTTCCTCGCGCGCCGCGATGGCGTCCTGCGCTTCTTTCTGCGCCTGCGAATCGCCCGAAAACGCCGAGCCGATCTTCGAGATCATGCCGTGATTGTCGAGCTTGACCTCGCTTGCGTCGCTGGCGAAGGGGTAGACGTAGATGGTGTCGGGGCGCGCGGGCGCGGCGGCGGTCTGCACGTATTGGCTGGCGCTCTGGCTATATTGAGTCGCGGCTTGCGCGGGATTGCTCGCGAAACCCGCGAACACCGCCGTGCCGACGAAGAGCCCGGCCAGCGCCGCGCCACGCGCCTTGTTGACGATTGCGCCGAGCGACGAGAATTTGATCGAGTTGGACATGTTGCATCTCCGTGCCGGCCGCGCCGGGAATATGAGTGGATGGATGCGTGATGCGGCTCTCGTTTCTCGCTGCTGCTTCGTTTTTCGATCACGCAGGCGCACTATGAACGACGGCTGCGCGCGAGGCTATCGAGCATTTATGTCGCGGGGTTTCATCGGGCACAAAGGCCCGTGGCGCAAGGCTCAGCGGCGTATCGGGCCGTACAGGCCGAGCTGCTCGATCTGCGTGGATTCGCCCGTGCGCGGAACGATCGACGCGCGCTGTGCGGCGAACCAGCGGCCGAAATCGCCTTCGAACTTCATGCCGCCCTGATGAACGAGATTCGACCGGGTGTCGATGACGGGACGCACGCCCAGCGCCGCGACGCGCCGGCAAAACGCGTAATCCTCGGACAGATAAAAGCCCGTTTCGGGATCGATCATCGTGTCGAAGAAGGTGTAGTGGAAATCGGCGTTCGCGGCACGCGCCGCTGTGCCGAACTCGCTCGGATAAGGCTTGTATTGCAGTTCCGGGAAACGTTGCATGAGTGCGAGCAGCACTTCCCGCTTGATCATCATGAAGCCAGTGGGCACATCGACGACTTCCAGGAAGCCGTCTGCGTCGGGGGAGCCGGATGCGGCGTGCGGGCTCACCGGGAAACGCGAGAAGCGCGCGCGGAAATCGGCGCGGCGCGTGCCCGCGGGCAACGCTTCGGCCAGGCCGGATGCCGGCCAGCCGTCAACTTTCAGCGGATAGACACCTGCGGCGACGGGCCGGTCCGCATGCAGGAGCCGGAACACGTCAGCAGCCGTGAAGCCGATGTCGCTGTCGATCCACATGAGATGCGTGAAGCGTTCATCGGCGAGAAAGTTGGCGACCATCACGTTGCGCGCACGCGTGATGAGACTCTCGAAATTGTTGAAACCCACGGTAAAGGTCAGTCCTTCTCTGGACCCGGTGTGGGTCAGATCGAGCAGGCCGTTGATGTAGCACGTGGCGGCGGTCCCGCCGTAACTGGGCGTCGCGATATATAGATGCGCTGGCGTGGGGGAATCGCTCATGGTCTCGTTGAATCGATGGACGTGCCCGGAATGGACCGCAAAGTATAACGGCCTCTATTTGTCATCCTAACTAGATAGTTCCTAAGCGGCCTCGCCATAAAGACGACGTTCGGCATGTTTTGTGCACAACAGGCTGCTTCTGGTTAACATCGTCGGAACGCGTCGCGCACGTTCTCGACGCATTCCGCAACACCTTTCCCAAAGGAGCACACATGGATCTCAAGATCGCCAACAAGCTCGCGCTCGTATCCGGATCGACGAAGGGCATCGGTCACGCCATCGCCGTGGCGCTCGCGCGCGAAGGTGCGCGCGTGATCGTCAACGGCCGCTCGCAGGCGTCCGTCGATGCGGCGCTCGCGAAGCTGCGCGAGCTCGTGCCGAACGCGCAGGCCGAAGGTTTCGCGGGCGACGTATCGGACGCCGCGCAGGTCGACGCGCTCGTGCAGCGCTTCCCTCACGTCGATATCCTCGTGAACAACATGGGCATCTTCGATCCGAAGCCTTTCGAGGAAATTTCCGACGACGAATGGCTGCGCTTTTTCAACGTGAACGTGATGTCGGGCGTGCGGCTCTCGCGCGCGTATCTGCCGAAGATGAAGGAGAAAAACTGGGGCCGCGTCGTGTTCATCAGCAGCGAGAGCGGCATTCAGATTCCCGTCGAGATGATTCATTACGGGCTCACGAAAACGGCGCAGCTCGCGCTTTCGCGCGGACTCGCGGAAACGTGCGCGGGCACGGGCGTCACGGTCAATTCGGTGCTGCCGGGGCCGACGAGCTCCGAAGGCGTCACCGATTTCGTCGAAAAGCTCTCGGGCGGGCAAAGTTTCGACACCTTCGAAAAGCAGTTCTTCGAAGAAGCACGCCCGACCTCGATTCTCAAGCGTTTCATCACGCCCGAGGAAATCGCCAACACGGTGGCTTACGTGTGCTCGGAATTGTCGTCGGCGACGAACGGCGCGGCCTTGCGCGCGGACGGCGGCGTCGTGCGCGCGGCGTTCTGAGCGCGCGCCGCTGCTTCGACGTTATTTCGACGCGAGTTCGCGCGCCTGGTCGAGCGCGGCGACGATGGCCGCGACGGTTCGCTCGCGCGCGGCCTCGTCGTTCTGCCGCAGCGCATACGACGGGTGATAGGTCGCGACGACGAGCCTGTCGCCGTACGGCACGACCCGCCCGATGTGCGCCGAGAGCGTCGCGCGCCTGCCGAACAGCGCCGAGAGTGCGGTCGCACCGAGCGTGACGATCACGCGCGCGCCGGTGCGCTGCAATTCCTGATCGAGCCAGTACGAACACGCCTCGACTTCCTGCTGCGCGGGCGTCTTGTGCAGACGGCGCTTGCCGCGCGGCTCCCATTTGAAATGCTTCACCGCGTTGGTCAGATAGACCTGCTCGCGCGGCACGCCGGCGCGTTGCATCGCGTCGTCGAGCAATTGTCCCGCCGGCCCGACGAACGGCTCGCCCTTCAGATCCTCCTGATCGCCCGGCTGCTCGCCGAGCAGCATGATGCGCGCATCCGCCGGCCCCGCGCCGCCCACGGCCTGCGTCGCGTTGCGCCACAGATCGCAGCGGCGGCACGTATCGAGCGAGGTGGGCGCATCGCGTTCGGGCTGCGCTTCGCTCGCTTCGACCTGAACCGCCTTGCCGCCGAGCGCGCCCACGCGCGGCGCCTGCGCGACGCGCCGTGCGCCGCCGCGCGCATCGCTCACGAGTTGCGGAATGAGCGCGCCTTCGGGCAAGCCTTTCCAGAAGCGCACGGGCATGTGCTGTTCGAGCGCGGATTCGTTCAGGCGCGCGGGATTGAAAATGCTGCGGTAGTAGGTCATCCAGAGCGCTTCGGCGGCGTCGGGCGTATCGGGCGAATGTTGGCTCGCGTATTCCGATGCCAGCGCGCGGCGGCGCTCCAGTTGCAGGCGTTCGCCGTCGAACAGGGCCGCGCCGTCGGGCGTCGCGATGAGCCACGTCGAGCGGCCCATGCGCGCCGCGAAATGCTCCGCGCCCCAGGCGAGCACGTCGTGGTCCGGCTCGTACCAGGCAACGTACTCGGGCGCGCCGAGCGACGCGTCACGCTGGCGAAAGCGCACATACGCGATCATGTCGTGCTGCGCGCGGCGCACGGCCTTCGCCATCTTGTAGAGACGCGCGCCGTCCTCGTCCGCGGGCGATGCCGCCGCGCGGTCGCCCCGCGCCCAGCGCCACAGCACGCGATACAGAAAACTCCAGCGGCGCGCATCGCGGAAATGGGCGGCGTCTTTCAATAGCGCCGCGAGTTCGCGCGACACGCGGATCTGCGGCGCGTCGGCCGAAGCGACATGCGCCGCGGTGTCGCCGAACAACGCGGGCGCCGCCTGCGACGTGCGCCAGTCGACCGACTCGGGCGTCAGCCCTTGCGCGAGCGCATCGAGCGCGGCGGCGCGCCAGGCGTCGAAATCGTCGTCGATGGCGATGACGCGCATCAGATCAGCGAAAGCTGCACCGGACCCGTGGCGAGCGCGCGCCGCAAATCGTCCGACGACGCCTCGGTGAGCGGCGGCCGGTAATCCGCCGTGACGATGAACGGTTTCACCTTGTCCATGCCGCAGCGCAGCCGCACGAGATCGTGATAGCGCACGCGCCGCGCACGCCGCAATTCGACGATGCGCTTCGCGTTGCGCATGCCGATGCCCGGCACGCGCGCGATCATGCGGGCGGGCGCGGCGTTCAGGTCGACGGGAAAGCGTTCGCGATGCGCGAGCGCCCACGCGAGCTTCGGATCGACATCGAGCGGAAGGTTGCCGGCCTCGCCGAGCAATTCGGCCGCGCCGAAGCCGTAGCCGCGCATCAGAAAATCCGCCTGATACAGCCGATGCTCGCGCAACAGCGGCGGCGCTTTGGACGGCACGCCCGACGGGCTGTCGGGAATCGGGCTGAACGCCGAGTAATAGACGCGCTTCAACTGATACGAGCCGTACAGCGTTTCGGCGGTGCCGAGGATGGTGCGGTCGTCGGTTTCGTCCGCGCCGACGATCATCTGCGTGCTCTGCCCCGCCGGCGCGAAACGCGGCGCGCGCGGCTCCGCTTCCGATTCCTCGCGCGCGACGCGGATATTGCCCATCGCCAGCTTGATCGTGCGGCCGCTTTTTTCCGGCGCGAGACGTTCGAGGCTGATCTCCGTCGGCAACTCGATGTTCACGCTCAGGCGATCCGCGTAACGCCCCGCCTGCGCGATGAGTTCGGGGTCGGCGTCCGGAATCGTCTTCAAATGGATGTAGCCGCGAAACTGGTGCTTCTCGCGCAGCATCTTCGCGACGAGCGCGAGTTGCTCCATCGTGTAGTTCGACGAACGAATCACGCCGGAACTCAAAAACAGGCCGTCGATGTAATTTCGGCGGTAAAAATCGAGCGTCAGGCTGACGACTTCTTCGGGCGTGAAGCGCGCGCGCGGCACGTTGCTCGAGCGGCGGTTGATGCAATAGCGGCAGTCGTACAGACAAAAGTTCGTCAGCAAAATCTTGAGCAGCGAGACGCAGCGCCCGTCCGGCGTGAAGCTGTGGCAGATGCCCGAGCCGGTGCTGGCGCCAAGGCCGTCGATGCCGCGCGACTCGCGCTTGGGCGCGCCGCCGCTCGCGCACGACGCGTCGTACTTGGCGGCGTCGGCGAGAATTTCGAGCTTTTCGGAGAGATCCATCTTGAAGGCTATACTGTATGTATATACAGTATCTCACATGGGTATTCGAGTCAACGGTTGCGCACACTTCGGACCTGCCCACGAACTCATCACCGGAGCCGCTCATGCGTTTCGACTACAAGACGTTCCATATCGACTGCACCGCGCGTCATGACGAAGACGGCAGCTACTACGCGCACGCGCGAATCACGCGTTCGCCCGGAGATCACATCGGGCATCTTGAAGTGTTCGAATCAGGCGAACTCGATGCCTTCGCAAGCGAATGGGACGCCGTGCATTGCGCACGCGCGTGGGCTATCGAATGGTGCGACGAGGCGGTGGCCTAGCGCATCGTCAGCGCGCGGGCACTGCCGCGCGGCACGGCGATTGCGGAAGATGGTTGGCGGCGCCGCATTCGTTTGTCAGGCGGCGCGTACCAAGACCATCGATCAACGGGAGGACACCATGAAGAACGCGAAGAGAAGCTTGCTTGTTTCGGCCATGATCCTGAGCCTGTCGGGCGCGGCGTTCGCGCAGGGCGCGGGCGGCGGCGGAGGGGGCGGAGCCGGCGCTGGCGGCGGCACGGCGGGCGGCAATGGCGCTGGCCAGGGCGGCACCGGCATGAGCACGCCGAACAGCGGCGGCGTGACGGGCTCGACCTCGGGCGCATCGGGCGCTAACACCATGGACTCGTCGCAAGGCGGCAAGATGCACAAGAACAGCAAGAGCGGTTCGAGCAGTTCCGGCTCGGGCTCATCGAGCGGCGGGGCTTCCAAGTCGTACTAAGCGTATCGGCTTGCGCCGTGCGTGCTCTGTGAATTTGCTCGCGCTCGGGTTTCGCAACGAACCCGGGCGCGTTTTTAACGTCGTCTGTCGGCTTACCCCTCCAATGCATCCCTGCGAAATAGGGATTTCCTGCTCGCTCGCATCGCCGTAACTTGGCTCCTGAGCGCTTTCGTCGTTCAGACGCGGCTGCATTGCCGTTTTCAGCGCTCGATCCTGTTTATCGACCAAGCTGCAAGGAGTCCGAGAATTGCGTTCCCGGCTGCTTGTGCGTTCGTTTCAAGGAGCTGGAACATGAAGGCGAAACTCAATCCGAAATTCTTCGCGATGATGGCCGCTTGCGCGCTCGCGACCAGCGTCGCCAGCATCGGCGCGGCGCGGGCTCAGGGCATGACCGAAGCGCAACAACAACTGATTCAGACGATGCGCCCGATGGTTATGGCGCAGGCCACGCCCGATCAGCAGCAGACTGCCGCGATGCCCGCAGCGCAAACCGACGAAACCGCATACGGCGGCATGTCGGCCGGCATGAGCGCTTCCGCGGGCGGCCGCGCTCAGGGTGGCTGCAGCGACAAGCCGCGTTGCGACGTTTTCTTCGGTCAGTGATGTAACGAGGCATTCGGCGCGTAAAAAAACCAATGGCCCGGCGCACACACGCCGGGCCATTGTCCATTCGACGCCAGAACAATCAGGCGTGCCGATGCTCCGTCATCCCCTCATGCGCCGCACCCTCGGAAGCATCACGCGCCATCGCAGCCTTCTTCGCCCCCGGCGTCTCCCGCCCACGCAGCGAGCACCCCACCGTCTCGGTGACGAACACCAGCGCAACCGCGCCCACCGCGCACGCGGCCATCATGTAATACGCCGGCACCAGCGTGCTGCCCGTGCGGCCGATCAGCCAGTCGGTGACCATCGGCGCGGTGCCGCCGAAGATCGACGTCGACACGTTATAGGCGATCGCCATGCCCGCATAACGCGCCTGCGTCGGGAACATCGCGGGAAACATCGCCGAGATGCTCGCCAGTTGCGGCACGTAGAGCAGCCCCAGCACGGCGAGTCCGATCAGCGCCCCCGCGATGCCATGCGACATCAGCGTGAACATCGGCACGGCGGCGACGAAGAGGCCGACCAGCGACAGCCACCACACCTTCTTGCGCCCGATGCGATCCGACAGCGCGCCCGCGAACGGCAGCAGCACCATCATCGACAACATGCCGATCAAGGGCAGCAGCAGCGAAAGGTTGTCGCTCATGCCGAGTTCCTTCTTCATGAAGGTCGGCATATAGGCGAGCAGCACATAGTTCACGACGTTGAGCGCCACGACGAGGCCGCCGAGTTGCAGCAATGGCTTCCAGTACTGCGAGAACAGTTCGCGCAGCGGCACGCCCTTGTGCTGCTCGCGCTCCGCCGCTTCGGCGCATTCGCGGAACACCGGCGTGTCTTCCATCTTCGAGCGCAGGTACAGGCCGATCAGACCGAGCGGCGCCGCGACGAGAAACGGCAGGCGCCAGCCCCACGCGTGCATCGCGTCGTTGCCGAGCACAACCGAGCAGCCGAGCATCAGGAACGCGCCAAGCGAGAAGCCCGCGAGCGTGCCGAATTCGAGGAAGCTGCCGCAAAAACCGCGCTTGTGATCGGGCGCGTACTCGGCCATGAAGGTCGCCGCGCCGCCGTACTCGCCACCCGTCGAGAAGCCCTGGATCATGCGCAAGGCGATCAGCGCCACGGGCGCCCATATGCCGATGCTCGCATACGAAGGCAGCAGGCCGACGACGAGCGTCGCCATCGACATGATGAGAATGGTCAGCGCGAGCACGTGCTTGCGGCCGAGCCGGTCGCCGAGCGGTCCCCAGAACAGTCCGCCGAGCGGCCGCACGAGAAAGGAAATCGCGAAGGTCGCGAGCGCGAAGAGCGTCGCCTGCGCGGTGCTGCCGGGAAAGAGCGCGGCCGAGATGTAGGTGAGGCCGTAGCTGTAAATGCCATAGTCGAACCACTCGGTCGCGTTGCCGATGGCCGATGCCGCCATCGCGCGTCGGATCGGGCCGCGCGCGTGGGCATCGCCGGACGATACCTGCGCGTCCTGCCTCGTGGTGGGTTGCACGTAACTCATAGTCGTTTTCCGGATGCGTCAGTGACCCGGTGCCGCGCGAATTCGCGCATCGCACCGCCTTGAGGTCAAGATACAGACGCATGCCGCCCGCCCGGCATGTCCTAGGACGATTAGCGCGCTGGGGTTTTCCCCGAAGCCCGGCCGATTCTCGCCGCCCGCCGAGCAACGCGAGCGCGTGTCATAGGACATTCAGCGCGCCGCCAGACGGCGTTCACGGCTCGGGATTGGCGATGTCCGCCGCGACGATACGCCCGCCGAGCGCCTCGGCCGCGCGCCGCGCATCGTCGCTCGATTCGAACGGGCCGATGGTCTCGCAGCCGTCGAAAGGATAGAGCACGCGCTTGTCGCGCTTTCTCACGACTTTCAGGGTGCCGATGTGCATGCCCGTCGCGTTCACTACGTACGACGCATAGATGTCGAAGCCTTCGTGGGTCCCGGCTTCGGATGTCGGTGTGGTTCTGGGCATCGGTCTGGACATGTTTCGCTTGGGACGGGTCGGCAAAAGTGATGGCGAGAACGGTCGCATCTCGTCGATGCGACGCGTCTGCGTTCAGCGACACGTCCAGCAAACTGCGTTCCGCGCCATGGGCGGCGGCGACCGGCAGAGGTCGGAAGACTATGCCTGCGTGCGGGCGTCTCTCGCGCCCGCGGCCGGGAGAACGTTGGCGCTCGCTCGCAGCACCGGCTTGTTGGTGTCCATCTGGCGCGCCAGAACGAAAGTCAACGCGTTTTTAGCGCCGACATCCTCGGGCTGAAGCGACAGCGCGTTCCGAAGCAACGCTTCGGCTTCGATGAAGTGCCCGGTATCGATCAGCACGAAGCCGAGACCGCGGCATGCTTCGAAGAATACGGGCCGCAGCGCCAGTGCCTGTCTGAACTGCGCTTCGGCGCCGCGGAAGTCCATACGACGGTGCGCGACCAGGCCGAGGCCGCAATGCGCCTCTGCCGATGCGGGTTGCATCGTGCGGGCGAGTTCGTAGGCGGCCTCGGCGTCCGCGAGCTTGCCGGCGGCAAGATGCACGTCCCCGAGCCCGAGATGGAAGTCGATTCTTTCCGAGTCCAACGCAAGGCCGCGGCGAAACGCGGCTTCCGCTTCGGCAAGTTTTCCCTGCCGGCGCAGCGCATCGCCCAAAGAGAAATGCGCTTCGACGAGCGCCGGTTCGCTCGCTATGGCCTGATCGAGCGCCTCCGTGGCTTCGATCAGACGGCCTTGCATAACTCTGACGCAGCCGAGCACATACCGGGTGATCGCACCTTCTGGATCGAGCTTCACGGCCTGGCCGATCATCGCCTCGGCCTCGTCGCCGCGTCGCATGTTCATCAGGAGGAGCGCGAGATTCGCATGGACCGGCGCCGAGTCCGGAGCAAGTTGCAGCGCGCGCTGCAGCAGGGCTTCCGCATCCGGGAAGCGGCCGAGTTGCCGCAACACGAGCGCCAGGTTGTTATGCGCCGCGACCGAATCCGGATGCTCGGCCAGATTTTGACTCAGTGCTTGTTCCGCCTGTTCCAGACTCATTTCAAGACGGCTATTGGTTTGATTCATGTGACTCTCGTGCAAGCAAAGGATGGATATGAATGGCGAACGCCGCGCCAGCATCGGCACAGGGCTTTCACCGCGAAAGCCAGTCTAGGTAAGGACGCGGCGCGCAACGATAGGAACGTTCAGAAAATGTCTTAGCTCCCCGGGCGAGGCACCTTAAGCAAAGCCTTGTCTCACGGCCTTCCGCCGTTTCATGCATGAATTCCGTAACAGACATTTTCGAATTGGCGCGTGGAACGCAGGCAGACCGCCCGATCGGCTAACGGATCAGGTCGGCAAATTGCTGGTGATCCCGGCGCGATTCGCCGCATCGATTTTTTGTCGCCGGGCGTCCCGCAGCGCCTTTAAGCACGGGCCTGCCGCGCAAGGCCTGCGCGAACGCAAGCGTTTTCCGTGCGAGAATCCGAGAATCGTTTCGCCCGCCGCAACAGGGGCGCGCCGCGAGATCGATTCGAACTCAATATGGGCGCCGTTGCGCGCCGGAGCGCCGCCACTTCGAGAGACAGGGCGAGGAGATCAAGCGTCGATGAAAGCTGACAATCTGATCGCGGATACGAGGATGAGCGGGCTCGACCCGAGCTTCCTATTGGGCGGCGGCGAAATGGGCGCGCTCATCCGTGGTTTCGACTGGACGCAAACGTCGCTCGGCACGCCTGCGCACTGGCCGCAAAGTCTGAAGACAGCCATCCGCATCATGCTGACTTCGCGCCAGCCGATCTGGGTCGGCTGGGGCCCCGACCTGCTGTTCTTCTATAACGACGCGTACAAGTCGATCATCGGCGGCAAGCATCCGCAGGCGCTCGGCCAGCCGACGTCCGCCGTGTGGCGCGAAATCTGGAACGAGATCGGCCCGCTGCTGGACACCGCGCTCACGGGAATCGAAGGCACCTACGTCGAGCAGAAGCTCCTCATCATGGAGCGCAACGGCTTTCCGGAGGAAACGTACTACACCTTCTCCTACAGCCCGATTCCCGATGACCGCGGCGGCGCGGGCGGCATCATCTGCGCGAACAGCGACGACACCCAGCGCGTGCTCGGCGAACGGCAGTTGAACGTGCTGCGCGAGCTCGCGGCATCGGCAACGGATGCCCGCAACTGGCGCGAGGCGTGCGAGCTGTCGATGCAGGCGCTCGAAGGCGCGTCGCGCGACATGCCCTTCGCCCTGCTCTACGCCGCCGAGCCAGGCGGCGCGACGGCGACGCTCGTCGGCCGCTGCGGCATCGAAGCGGGACATCCAGCCGCGCCGCCGGTACTGGATGCGGCGCATGCGCATCCGTGGCCGGTCGCCGACGTGCTGCGCGACAACGAGGCGCGCCTCGTCACCGACCTCGACCCGCGCGTGAGCGCACCGCTGCCGGCAGGCGCATGGCGCACGCCGCCGAACAGCGCGATCCTGCTGCCCATCGCGCCGTCGGGCGAGACGGGCCGCGCCGGCGTGCTGATCGCGGCGCTCAATCCGCACCGGCTCTTCGACGAAAGCTATCGCGCTTTCATGAATCTGGTCGCGAGCCAGATCGGCGCGGCGATCGGCTATGCCCACGCCTACGATGAAGAGCGCCGCCGCGCCGAAGCGCTCGCCGAAATCGACCGCGCGAAAACCACGTTCTTCTCCAACATCAGTCACGAGTTCAGGACGCCGCTCACGCTGATGCTCGGTCCGCTGGAAGAACTGCTGGCGAGCCCCGAGCGCATCGGCCGCGAGGATTTGCGCATCGTCGAGATCATGCATCGCAATGGCTTGCGGCTGCTCAAGCTCGTGAACGCGCTGCTCGACTTTTCGCGCATCGAGGCGGGGCGCATCGAGATGCATCGCCAGCCGACCGATCTCGCCGTGTTCACCGCCGAGCTCGCGTCGCTCTTTCGCTCGGCGATCGAAACGGCTGGCCTGCGTCTGGAGATCGACGTTCCGCCGACACCCGTGATCGCGGACATCGACCGCGACATGTGGGAAAAGATCGTGATGAACCTGCTGTCGAACGCGTTCAAGTTCACGTTCGATGGCGCGATCCGCATTGCGCTGCGCGCGAACGCCGATGGCATCGAGCTGTGCGTGCGCGATACCGGCATCGGCATTCCTGAAGACGAGCTCGCGCGCGTGTTCGAGCGCTTTCACCGCGTCGCGGGCGCGACGGGGCGTTCGGTCGAAGGCAGCGGTATCGGCCTCGCGATGGTGCAGGAACTCGTGAAGCTGCACGGCGGCTCGATCGGCGTGCAAAGCACGCTCGGCGACGGCGCGTGCTTCACGATCGCGCTGCCCGCGCCGGCCGGGCTCGCGAGCGCGGAGCACGGCGCGCCGCACGCGGAAGCGAGCGTGCGCGCGCTCTCGTATGTCGATGCCGCCATGCGCTGGATGCCCGATGCGCGCGCGCCGTCCGACCTCGAGAGCGAGGACGACGCGTCGCTCGGCGTGAGCGCCGCCGACGAGCCCGCGCCGCCCGGCGCGACGCCCGGCCGCGTGCTGATCGTCGATGACAACGCTGATCTGCGCGACTACATGCGGCGCATGCTCGCCGCGGTGGGTCACGACGTGAGCGTCGCCGCCGATGGCGAAGCCGCCCTCGCGATGGCGCGTGAAGTGCGCCCGGAAGTGATCGTCTCCGACGTAATGATGCCGCGCCTCGATGGCTTCGGGCTGCTCGCCGCGCTGCGCGAAGACGAGGTGCTGCGCGAGACGCCGGTCGTGCTGCTCTCGGCGCGCGCGGGCGAGGAAGCGCGCGTGGGCGGCCTCGAAGCCGGCGCGGACGACTATCTGACCAAGCCGTTTTCCGGGCGCGAGCTGCTGGCGCGCGTGGCGAGCAATCTGCGGCTCGCGCGCTTGCGTCACGCGACGGAACAGAAGCTGCGCGACGAATCGCGCACGCTGGAGATTCTCAATCGCGTCGGCACGACGGTCGCGGGCGAGCTCGAACTGAGCCGCGCGGTGCAGGTCGTCGTCGATGCCGCAACCGAACTGACGGGCGCCGCATTCGGCTCGTTCTTCTACAACGTGCTCGACGACAAGGGCAGCCGCTACACGCTTTACACGCTGTCGGGCGTGCCGAAGGACACGTTCTCGAAGTTTCCGATGCCGCGCAACACCGCCGTGTTCGGGCCGACGTTCGAAGGTGTTGGCATCGTGCGCTCGGACGACATCACGAAAGATCCGCGCTACGGTCACAACTCACCGCATCACGGCATGCCGAAGGGCCATCTCGCCGTGTGCAGCTATCTCGCCGCGCCCGTGGTTTCGCGTACCGGCGAAGTGCTCGGCGGGCTGTTCTTCGGGCATCCGGAGCCGGCCGTCTTCAACGAGCGCGCGGAGCGCATCGTGACGGGCATCGCATCGCAGGCGGCGATCGCCATCGACAACGCGCGTCTCTTTCAGGCCGCGCAGAGCGAGATCGCCGAACGCACGAAGGCGCAGGACGCGCTGCGCGATCTGAACGAAACGCTGGAGCGCCGCGTGGCCGATGCCGTCGCGGACCGCGACCGTCTGTGGGAGTTGAGCGAAGACCTCTTCTACGTTGCGAGCTTCGAGGGTGCGCTGTTGCGCGTGAGCCCTTCATGGACGAATCTGCTCGGCCTCGATTTTCAGCGCCTGCATTCGCATACGGTGATGGACCTCGTGCATCCCGACGACGCGCGCGCCGCGGCCGCCGCGCTCGACAGGCTGCGCGTAAGCGGCCTGCCCGTGCGCTACGAATGCCGGCTCTCCCGCGCCGCGGGCGGCTGGCGCTGGATCGCGTGGACGGTGTCGCTCGATCCGCGCACGCGGCGCATCCACGGCGTGGGCCGCGATGTCACCGCTGACCATGAAACTGCCGAAGCGCTGCATCACGCGGAAGAAGCGTTGCGCATGGCGCAGAAGATGGAAGCGATCGGCAAGCTGACGGGCGGCGTCGCGCATGACTTCAACAATCTGCTGCAGGTCATCGGCGGCAATCTGCAATTGCTCGCGAAGGACGTCGCCGGACAGGACAAGCCCGAACAGCGCGTGAAGAGCGCGCTCGCGGGCGTCGCGCGCGGGGCGAATCTCGCTTCGCAACTGCTCGCGTTCGGGCGGCGTCAACCGCTCGCGCCGAAGGTGGTCAATCTGGGGCGCTTCGTGCGCGGCCTCGACGACATGTTCCGCCGCGCGCTCGGCGATGGCATCGAGATCGAAACGGTGGTGTCGGGCGGGCTGTGGAATACGCTCGTCGATCCGTTTCAGGTCGAGAACGCGCTGCTCAATCTCGCGATCAATGCGCGCGACGCGATGACCGGTCACGGCAAGCTGACCATCGAAGCGGGCAATGCATCGCTCGACGAAGCCTACGCGATGCGCAACGCCGATGTCTCGCCGGGCCAGTACGTGATGGTCGCCGTGACCGACACGGGCTCGGGCATGTCGCCCGAAGTGCAGGAGCGCGCGTTCGAGCCGTTCTTCACGACCAAGCGCGAGGGCCAGGGCACGGGCCTCGGCCTCTCGATGGTGTACGGCTTCGTCAAGCAATCGGGCGGGCACGTGAAGGTGTATAGCGAACAGGGACACGGCACGACGGTGCGCGTCTATCTGCCGCGCGCGCGTGCGGAAGAGGATCTGGAGACGAACATCGATGCCGGTCCGGCGAAGGGCGGCAGCGAGACCATTCTCGTCGTCGAGGACGATGAGGAAGTGCGTGCGACTGTCGTCGAACTGCTCGCCGATCTGGGCTATCGCGTGCTGCGGGCGAAGGATGCGCAAAGCGCGCTGGCGATCGTCGAGAGCGGCGTGCCGGTCGATCTGCTTTTCACCGATGTCGTGATGCCCGGGCCGTTACGCAGCACCGAGCTTGCGCGGAAGGCGCGCGAGCGGGTGCCGGGTATCGCGGTGCTGTTCACATCGGGTTATACCGATAACGCGATCGTGCATGCGGGGCGGCTCGATGAAGGCATCGATCTGTTGAGCAAGCCTTATACGCATGAGGCGCTGGCGCGCAAGGTCAGGCTCGTGTTGGGGCAACGCGTTCCGGTGGCGGTCGATGCGAGCGTGCCCGACGTCGCGCAGGACGATGCGCTTTCGCGCATGCGTGTGCTGTTCGTGGAAGACGACGAGCTTGTGCGTGCGAGCACCGCGGAGTTGTTGCGCACGTTCGGGCTCGATCTCGTGGATGCGGGGGGCTTCGATGAAGCCATCGGCTTACTGCGCGAGCAGCGGTATGACCTGCTGCTGACCGATGTGGATCTTGCAGGGCAATCGGGGGTCGAGCTCGCCATTGCCGCTTGTCGTGAGACGCCGGGGTTGGGGGTCGTGTTCGTGACGGGTTATGAGCTCGCGCTCAGCGAGGATCAACGGAGAGCTTTGCCCAAAGCCGTGCAGTTGAGGAAGCCTTTTGATCCGCTTGCTTTGATTAATGCTTTGAATTTGGCGGGGGGGAGGTAGGGGGTTTTGTTTTGCTTGCGCTGGTTTCGTGGAATCCTGATTTCTTGTCGGTCTATTGGCACTGCCCCTCCCCGGGGCGGGAATAACTTTCTTTGCTGCTGCAAAGAAAGTCACCAAAGAAAGCAGCTTTCTCACCGCCCGCGGTAACACGCACGTTGGCCACTCTTCTCCTCCGGGAACGGCCCTCGCCTAAAGAGTGCCCTCGAAGGACTAACCGGGCTTGGATCGCACACGGTCTGCCGCATCGCGCCGCTTAATGTGTTGGTACAGCCATTTCAAGTTCCGGCCCGCTTCGCGGCCGATGGGTTAATCGGGTTTGCGAGTGCGTTCGTGTTCGCTGGTTTCCCTCGCGTACCCCACGGCAGCGCGTAGCGCTGTGCCGAAGCTATTTTGTGCTGAACCGGCGTGTTCGAAGTTATGGTTTGTCCGACCGTGCGCGATCCAATCCCGGTTAATTCTTGAGGGCGACACTTAGGCGAGTGCTACCGTGGAGGAGAAGAGTGGCCAAACCGCGCCGGACGATTGCCCGGACGCCGACGAAGCGTGGGTCATCGCGCTACCGGCGCGTGATGAACGGGAAACCGCGGTGTGGACGTCCGCCATTGCACAAGCGTGGGCCATTGCGCGGCCGGTGCTGGAGGCCGATAAAATTCTCCCGGCTTTGACGCTACGCGACGCGCGGAAGTCGTTTCCGCCGCCGTTCGCGCGGCACGTCTGCAAATCGCACACGCGGTATCGCATGGGCGCGGCGCGTGCTCGATGAGACACGTATCAAGCTGGTTCCGGCGCTCAAGCTCGCTTTCGCCCGTGAGGTGCTGCGTAAGTGGAGCGCGGGCGACGACCAAGACCTCGACGGGAGCGCGGCATGAGAGACGGATGTTCAAAGACGCGCTCAGTTGTCGGATGTCGAATCTTGTGCTGCGGCTTGACATGTCTTGATGACGGTCAAGAGAAGCGTGTACCCTTCCTCAAGAAGAGCATTCCACATATCCAGTTTCGTTTGCTTCTCTTCGTCGGTTGCCTCTATCGTGCATCGAGAGCGGTCTGCTTCGAGTATTTCATCGACCGTCGTTTCCAATAAGGAAATCGCACGTGCAAGGCGAAGGGCGCATTCATCCGGAAGCGGCGCAAGCGCGGCAAGCCGATCATCCAAAATCGCGACAAACGCAGCGCGGTTGAACACGCGCGCCTGGGCGAAAACCATCGATTTAATGTCAAGGATGGCATATTCGCGTCGATCTGGGGACAGGCGCTCGCGAAGTGCCAATGCATCGTCTCCGCAACGAGCGAGCAACGGGAGCAGTCGGGCGGCTACGAGCTTCGCGCGCGTGTCAGCATCGCGTCGATTCTGGATCAGTTGACCGCCGCCAAGGATCAGCGCGATGATAGCTGCGAGCATCGTCCCGACAGAGGAAAAAATTGTCCAAAAGCTGTCTTTCGATCCAAGCATCTGACTGAGTTTGTAGATACCCGCAATCCAAACACAGGACGCCAGAAGGCATGCGGCAACTCCGAAGAACTGCTTGACGTCTTGCTTCATTGCATCTCCGATATTGGCGCGGCCGATCGTAGCACAGTGGCCCATGGGTACCGGCTGTGGAGACGTTCGTGACTGCGCTCGTCTTCACGATCTACGCGAAGCCGGCAGCAAATCGAATTCGCGCGATATTGTCACGCATCGCTATCGCGACGATGCGGGCCGAATGAGTCACGCCCCATGTCGATCAAGTCGGGGACAAAGCGCGCGCCTTCGAACGCGCGGCGCCGCTGCAAATCTTCGCGTATTGCCGCGTCGAGCTAATCGGCGCGGTGTTCGTGAAGATGCGCATCTACTACGCGAGCGAGAGTCCGGACCTCGACGAAAGTCTGATTCTCGACGTCATGCAATCGCGTTCTCGCAGCGTGACGCGCGGCGGCAAGAAGGTTCAAGAGTGTTTATCGCAATGATCGACAAGTGCGCGCGCTTCGTCGTTCACGGCATCGACCGCGAACGCCCGCGCGCAAATATTTACGTCGAGCCGCTCACGCCGCAGCAAATCGCGCTTGCGCTCGTCTCTCCGCTCGAAGAGTTAGACCCGCTGGAGGTATGGACCATGAGTCCATGACAAAGGGAGATCCGCGTTATGCGCTCTGACATCGTTCGCGCTCGCGCGCTGCACGATGCCGCCCGACTGCGCGACTGCGCGAGGCGCTCGCGCTGATCGCAGACATGGCAGAACGAACGACATCGGCGCTCGTGTTGCATGACATTGCCCGCATCGCGCGCGGAGCGTTGGTTGCTTCATCGCCAGCCGATCCGCATCTGATCGACAAAGGCGACTCATCGAAGCACTGAAGTGGGCAAGCGCTTTCGTTCGGAAGAGATACAGAACGCGAGCCAATCGTATACCATACGATTTTGTCCATCGAAACCGCCATGTTGGAACTTGCTTCGCAAACAGCTTCGATTCAGTCGATTTACTCAATGTATCGGCAAGACAAATTATTCGTAAACCGCAGGTATCAGCGAAAGTTAGTCTGGACGTTGGAAGAAAAGCAACGTCTCATCGAATCGATCATGAAGCGATACCCAATCCCGGCAATTCTGATCGCTGAGAAAAAATCGAGCGATGGCTACGAAATAATTGATGGACTTCAACGATTGCACGCAATTGTATCATTCATTGAGAATCAATTTTCTACCCTGGATAATGCGTATTTTAATATAAAGCACTTCCCGACAGCGCAGGCATACGCAGACGAAGGGTCATTCTCGATTGCTGACACGGATCAGTGGGTTAGTCAGAAAGACGTTGGCGCGCTTCTGGATTATACACTTGCTCTCTCAGTAATGAGAAATGCCACCGACGAAGAGGTAAACGACGTATTTGGTCGAATTAACACATATGGACATCGGTTAAGCGACCAAGAGCGACGCCAGGCCGGTGTTGAAAATGATTTCTCGCAGATGGTTCGCCTTATTGCATGCGAAGTCCGAGGCGATGCATCGGCCGATATACTGCCTCTTAAATCAATGCCTAGCATCAGTATTGACATGCCGAGTATGAAACACGGGTATGAGGTCAAGGCAGACGAAGTGGTTTGGGTTGAACAAGGTGTATTGCGGTCGACGGATCTGCGGGACAGCATGGACGAGCAATGCATCGCAGACATCTCAGCATGCATCGTTGGTGGAGAATTGATTGAGCGCTCGAAAGATGCTTTGGACGAAATCTATGACTCGTCAACGAGTGAGAGCGATCGCGTGAACACTGCTCTCGAAGTATATGGAGCATCCAAGTTCGCGGAAGAGTTTAAGTTCTGTTTGGATCAAGTGCTTTCCGTTTGCAATGCGGAAGGGCGCGGTAAACTCAGAAGTATTATTTTCGCGAAGGAAACGACGAATGCATTTCCCGCAGTATTCGCGGTGATTATGATTGCCTTCTACGAACTGATTGTTAAGGAAGGAAAGATTATCGCGAATCACGGGGCCGCAAAACAAGCATTGACAGGGTTGGCAAATCGAATCGATACCAGCCGAGGCGCTACTTCCCCTGTCGAGCGTCGTAAGAACATCGATACTGTCAAGGGGCTTATTGGTACCAGTTTCGTGCAAGCGGATGTGGGCAAGCTCATATATGGGAATCATGCAACCGTAGATATTGAATCGGTTATCCGCAGGTCCGAAATTGAACTGTCTGATTACGAACTCAAACAGGGCATGTTGCAGTTGGACGCGAAGCGGAGCGAAGATAAAGGGATTATCGAAAAGGTACTGACGACGCTGTGCGCGATTGCCAACAACGGCCCGGAGCGTTCCGGAAAGATTCTGATCGGTGTGACGGATAAGGACGCTGATGCTATGAGGGCCAAGAAATTGGATGCTGTCGAGCCCAAGAAGATCGGAAAACGCTACGTGATTGGCGTAGCGCGAGAAGCAAAGGTGCTCAATGTCTCAATCGAGAGCTATTATTCGAAGTGGAAGGATGCGATTAAAAACTCGAAGCTTTCCAACTCGCTGCGTGACTCTGTCTTGTCTCACATCGACTACAACAATTTCTATGGTCTTGGCGTCATTGTATTGACAGTACCTCCACAGAAAGAGCTCTCCTATTTTGGGGATGATGTGTACTGGCGCGACGGGGATAGCACCGAAGTTGCCAAATCCCCCAAGGTTATCGCGATGCTCGCTCAGCGTTTCTAGCAGTGCCGAAACGTGGACTGACGAGCATTAGGCCGCGAAGTGGAACGGGAGCGATTTACATTTTACAAAACCTGTCCAATTTCCGCGTTTATATGGAATATCGATTCTCGCGCCCGCTGACGCTGCATTGTTCGTCCCATCGCCCGGGCTCAGCCCGCTCAACGCGGGTTTTTTTCGTCTTTGTCTCCTGACACGCTCTCTCATGCGCGACAGCTATTGACGTTGGGGGGCGCGGGTCACGTGCACGTCGACCCGCACACACACTGTCCGCTGACGTAAAACACGGAATGGCAGTCACTCGCAGTCAGGCCGTGCGTTATCGGATTAAGAAAGTTACCCCCGCCCCGGGGAGGGGCAGTGCTAATAAACCGACACGAATACGGGATCCGGCAAAAAAACAAAACCTCACACCCCACGCCGCTTCCTAACAGCCTCAGCAAGCAACTCAAGCACTGGCTCACTCTGAGCCCACCCAAGGCAAGCATCGGTAATCGACACACCATGCCGCAACGCCACGCCAGGCTTCAAATCCTGCCGCCCTTCTTCCAGATGACTCTCGATCATCACACCGGTAATGCGGCGCTCTCCCACTTCAAGCTGCCGCGCAATATCCTCAGCAACCTCCACCTGCCGCAGATGCGACTTGTTCGAATTCGCATGCGAGCAATCGATCATCACCTGCTCGCGCTGTCCGAGCGCACCAAGCGCGCCGCACGCCGCCGCGACGCTCGCGGCATCGTAGTTCGGTCCCCGCGTGCCGCCGCGCAAAATGACGTGGCAGTCGTCGTTGCCGCGCGTCTCGAAGATCGCCGCCATGCCCATCTTCGTCATGCCCATGAACGCATGGCTCGCGCGCGCCGCGACGATCGCGTCCGCCGCCACTTGCACGCCGCCATCGGTGCCGTTCTTGAAGCCGATCGGACAAGAAAGCCCCGATGCCAGTTGCCGGTGACTCTGGCTCTCGGTCGTGCGCGCACCGATCGCGCCCCACGCGATCAGATCGGCGATGTATTGCGGGCTCAGCAGATCGAGAAACTCGGTCGCGGTCGGCAAGCCCAGACCGCTGATGTCGAGCAAAAGCTCACGCGCGCGGCGCAGGCCTTCGTTGATGCGGAAGCTGCCGTCCAGACGCGGATCGTTGATATAGCCCTTCCAGCCGACCGTCGTGCGCGGCTTCTCGAAGTACACGCGCATCACGATGAAAAGATCGTCGCGCAGCCGGTCTGCGACGGCTTTCAGGCGTTGCGCGTATTCCATCGCCTGATCGTGATCGTGAATGGAACACGGACCGACCACGACGACGAGCCTGTCGTCGCGGCCGTGAAGAATATTCGCGATGTGCGCGCGGCTTTCTTCGACGAGCGTCTGCACGCCAGGCGTGACCGGCAGTTCGTCCAGCAAGAGCGCGGGCGAAATCAGCGGGCGCACCGCGCCGATGCGCGTGTCGTCGATGCGGGTCGTGTCTTGCGTGGAGTCGGCCACGCCTGCCTCCTGATCGCGGGAGGGATTGTCGATGCGGGTCAAGATAGGCTCCGTGATGCGTGATTGATGCAAAATACAGGGACTTTATGCGCGTTTTCCGCGCGTCAAGGGCGCTTCGGCGCAAACATCGATTATCGCATTTGCGGCCTCGCACGCGCTCGATCGTGCGTATGATTATGCCCATACGACACACTCGAATGGAGCCTGCCATGCGCATCGAAACGTCATTTCTATTCGACCTCGACGGCACGCTCGTCGATAGCGTCTACCAGCACGTGCTGGCGTGGAAGGAAGCGCTCGACGCCGAAGGCATCGAGCTTTCCGTGTGGCGCATCCATCGCAAGATCGGCATGAGCGGCGGGCTCTTCACGAATCAGTTGCTGCGCGAGACGCACGGTGAAATCAGCGCGGATCGCGTCGAGCATCTGCGTCAGTTGCATGCGGAGGCGTACAAGCGTTTGCGTGCGCAAGTGTGTCCGCTGCCGGGGGCGCGCGAGTTGCTCGAAGCGCTCACAAACGCCGGCACGCGCTGGGCCATCGCGACGAGCGGTCGCATGGAAACCGCGCAGGTGAATCTCGAAGCGCTGGGCGTCGATCCGGCGAAGCAGGTGGTCGTCACGCGCGACATGGTGAAGTACGCGAAGCCCGATCCCGATCTGTTCCTCGCCGCGGCCGCGCGCCTGAACGTGCCGATCGAACATACGGTCGTCGTCGGCGACAGCATCTGGGACATGCTGGCCGCGCGCCGCTGCCGCTCGCTCGGCGTCGGCCTGCTCTCAGGCGGATACGGCAGCGACGAACTCGAACGCTCCGGCGCGCTGCGCGTCTATGAAGATCCCGCCGATCTGCTGCTGCATCTCGATGAAGTCGCCGCGCGGCCATGAGATCATCGCAAGCATGACGACATCTTCCATCGACGTGCGCCCGTGGGGCGACGTGTATCTCTACACGCTGCGCAATGCATCGGGCATGCGCGTGGCGATCAGCGATCTCGGCGCGACGCTCGTGTCATGGCTCGCGCCGGATCGCGAAGGCCGTTTCGCCGATATCCTGCTCGGCCACGACACGCCCGAGCAATATCGCAACGGCAGGGCGTTCCTGGGCGCGATCATCGGGCGCTGGGCCAACCGCATCCGCGATGGGCGCTTCGTGCTCGATGGCGTCGCTCATCAGGTCGAGCGCAACGAAGGCGCGAATCATCTGCATGGCGGTACGGAAGGCTTTCATCGGCAGATGTGGCATGCGGAAATGCATGACGGCGCGCTCGTCATGACGCTGCATTCGCCCGCGGGCACGGCGGGGTTTCCCGGCAATCTGAGCGTGACCGTGCGCTATGCGCTCGCCGATGACGGTACGCTATCCATCGATTACACCGCGCGCACCGATGCGGCGACGCCCGTCAGTCTGACCAACCATGCGTACTTCAATCTGGGTGAAGACACGAGCATACGCGAGCATGAAATTTCGATCGCAGCCGATACGTACTTCGCGATCGATGCATTATCGATTCCTGTCGCGCGCGAAGACGTGACGAACACAGTGTTCGATTTACGCGAGCCCGCATCGATCGGAGCGAGGCTCGAAACGTCGAACGCGCAGTTCGCCATCGCGGGCGGCTTCGATCATTGCTATGCATTGGGCGACGATGCGAGCGAGCCGCGCCACGTAGCCGTGCTGTTCGATCCATCGAGCGGACGCGAGCTGAGCGTCTCGACCGACGCGCGCGGCCTGCAGTTCTACTCGGGAAATTATCTGGAAGGCGTGCCCGCGCGCAATGGAGCGCGCTATCGCAAGCAGGCGGGGCTGTGTCTCGAAGCGGGCGGATTTCCGAACGAGATCAACATGGACGGCGAGCGCGCCGTCCTGCGTCCTGGCGATGTGTATCGTCAGCGCACGCGCTATACGCTGCGCGTGCGCTGACGCGCGATCAGAAGAGGTTGCGCAAGCCGATCGATACGCCGGTCTGATTCGAGCGGCCCGGCAATTCGACATCGCCCGCGCCCGTAACCTTGTTGAAGTCCACGGTGCCGTAGACTTCGGTGCGCTTCGAGAGCGCGTACTCCGCAAGCGCGACGCCCGTGTAGCGATTGCCGCTGCCCGTCGCGCCGCCGCCAATGGCCGCGTTCTTCATGTGATCGTAATAGAACGCGCCCGTGAGCAGGAGCGCGGGCGTGACCTGATACGTGATGCCCGCGAACGGACCGTCGTCGCGGCGGCCCGAGCCCTTCTGGATGTCCGTGCCCGCAACGAGGCCGCGCTGCTGCAGGATGCTGTCGACGAAGCCGGTGTCGTCCGTCGAATGCAGATAGCCCGCATACAGCTTCGCCGGTCCGATCGTATAAACGAGGTTGGCGTTCCAGATCTTCTGCTTGTTCGACGAGTTGTCGCTGTTCTGCTGATAGCCGCCGCCGATCGACAGCGGGCCCATCGCATACGACGCCGTGAAGCCGTACATGTTGCCCGCGCCCAGATGGCCCGGCACTTGTCCCGAGAAACCGCCCGCGCCCGTCGCCGTGTAGTTCGTGCCGAACGAGTACATCGCGCCGATGGTGAGGCCCGCGAACGTGCCGTTGTACTTCACGGCGTTATCCGCATACAGGCCCGCGCCGAGCGCGACCGGCAGCCATGCATTCTCGAAGTAATTGCCGACGGTGAGCGGGTCATACGTATCGCCCAGCATGTCGAAGAGCGGCGTCTTCTGGCGGCCGAGCGTCAGCGTGCCATAGTGGCTCGCGAGGCCCACGTAGGCTGCGCGATTGAAGGCGCGCGAAGGATCGGCGAACTGGCCGTTCTCCAGCTCCACGCCGCTTTCCAGGCGGAAAATCGCCTGCAGCCCGCCGCCGAGATCTTCCGCGCCCTTCAGGCCGAAACGGCTATTGGTGATCGCGCCGTTCGTCATGAACAGCTTGCCGTCGTTATTGGCGTTGGCGTTCGTCAGATAGCGCACGCTCACGTCGGCGACGCCGTAGAGCGTGACCGAGCTTTGCGCGAATGCGGACTGGCAGGCGAGCGCGATGACCGATGCGCCGATGCCAACAACGGCGCGCGATGCGATTGTCTTCATGATGTGTAGGACGCGTTCAATTATGAGCGATTATTTTTATGAGCTTCGATGCGTCGCCTTACGGTTCATCGTTCGTGAGCGAAGAACGCATTCGGCTTACGCATGAATGCACGCGGTTTTAACACATCCAATATCGGAATGCGCGATTCGGTGCAACACCGTGTGGTGTTTTACGCAACAGCGGTGGATGTTCAGCGGCGGCGCACGCGATTCAGCCGATTAAACGCGCGCCTGCACGGGTTCCGACGGCACCGCTTCGAGAAACCCGCGGCCCATCTCCTTCTCGAAGCGCGCCGGACTGCCTTCCCACACGATGCGCGCATGCTCCAGCACATACACGCGGTCCGCATGCGGCAGTGCAAAAGTCACGTTCTGCTCGCCCAGCAGCACGGTGATCGGCGTGGTCTTCTGCATCAGCTCCATCGCCTTCGAGAGTTGTTCGAGAATGACCGGTGCGAGGCCGAGCGTGGGTTCGTCGAGGATGAGAAGTTTCGGCTGCATCATCAGCGCGCGGGCGATGGCGAGCATCTGTTGCTCGCCGCCGGATAGCGTGCGCGCGGTCTGCGCCTGGCGTGATTCGAGAATCGGAAAGAGTTCGAAGAGCCACGCGAGCTGATCGGCGCGCATGGTGTCGGAGAGATGATAGCCGCCGAGATCGAGATTCTCGCGCACGGTCATGTCGCTGAAAAGCTCGCGCGTTTCGGGACATTGCACAATGCCCGCGCGCGCGATCGCCGCGCCCGTCATGCCCTTCAGGTCCCGCGCGCCGTAGCGGATGGCGCCTTCATACGGCACGAGACCCGAGATCGCATTGAAGAGCGTGGTCTTGCCCGCGCCGTTCAGTCCGACGACCGACACGAATTCGCCCTCGCGCACATGCATGTTCACGCCTTCGAGCGCGCGCGCCTTGCCGTAGAGCACCCCGACGTTCTCGACCTGAAGTATCGACGGCCTGTTGTTGATCGCGACTTCCGCGCCGCGCTCGCGCGCCTCGATCTTGCCGCCGAGATACACGCGCCGCACGGTCTCGTTCTTCATCACCTCGTCGGCGGTGCCTTCGGCGACATACTCGCCGAGATACATCGCGAGCACGCGGTCAGCGAGCGCCGCAAGACTCTTCACGTTGTGATCGACGAGCAGCACCGCGCGCCCTTCCGCGCGAAAGCCGCGAATCAGTTCGGAGAACGCCTCCGATTCGGCGGCGGTGAGGCCCGCGAAGGGTTCGTCGACGAGCACGACACGCGGATCGCGCGCAATCGCTTTGGCCATCTCCATGCGGCGCAAGTCGGCGAAAGGCAGCGTCGCCGGATGACGATGCATCACGCGGGCGAGGCCCACGCGCTCGGCGATTTCGCGCGCGCGGCGATTCACGTGCGGATCGGCGGCGAGCTTCACGAGCGAATCCGGCAGCAGCGCGAGCTTGATGTGTTCGAGCACCGTCTGCCGATGCAGCGGCCGCGAATGCTGAAACACGATACCCACGCCCGCGCGCGCGATGCGATGCGGCAGCCAGCCCGCCATCTCGACGCCATCCACCTTGATCGACCCGGCGTTCGGACGCTCGATGCCCATGATGAGCTTCATCACCGTCGATTTGCCCGAGCCGTTCGGGCCGATCAGGCCGAGTATTTCTCCGGGCCGGATATCGAAGCCGATATCCTTCACCGCGACAAGACCGCCGAAGCGCTTCGTCAGCCCGCGCACGGAGAGCAACGGAGATGCGTTCATTCGCGTTCCCTCACGCGCAGGATGTTGCCGAGCAATCCATCGGGAAAGAACAGGATGACCGCGAGCGCGACGGCCGCGACCACGAACGTATTGATCTGCCCGAGCGGACGCAGGAATTCGCCCGCGACGATGAGAAAGATGGAACCGAGCACCGCGCCGAGTATCGTGCGCCTGCCGCCGAGCACCGCCGCGATGATGATCTGCACGCCGATGCCGATATCGACCACCGTGCTCACCGACGCCGTGCCCTGATAGAACACGAGCATCGCGCCCGCGACGCCCGAGAACACCGCGCTGATGCAGAACGCCGCGAGCTTGTGCTTCACGACGTTGAAGCCGAGTGCCTGCGCGCCGACGGTGTCCTGGCCGCTCGCCTGCAGGATGAGGCCGATCGCCGAGCGCGACAGCCCGAAGAGAATGATCGCGCAGACGATCAGGAAGGCGAGCGCGATCCAGTAGTTGTGGTCCGCATCGACGGACAGGACATCGGGCACCATCATGCCGATCTCGCCGCCCGTGATGCCCGCGAAAATCACGATCGCGTTCTGCAGCAGCAGCACGGCAACGAGCGTGACGAGGCCGAAATACGGCCCGCGCAGGCGCAACGCGGGCACCGCGAGCAGCAGGCCGCCGACGAGCGCGACGAGGCCGCCCGCCATCACGCATATCGGTATCGGGGCGGCGGCGTGCGCATTGAGGATCGCCGCGGAATATGCGCCGAGTCCGATCAGGAACGTCGGGCCGAAGTTGACTTCGCCCGCGAAGCCGAAGAGCAAATCCCAGGACATCGCGAAGACGCCGAAGTAATAGGCGACCGTGAGCACGCCGAGAATGTAGCCGGTGAGCCACCACGGCAGCGTCGCGGCGACCACCGCGAGCAGCACCGCGATCCAGATCGCACGCGAGCGAACGATGTCTTTCATGATCAGCGCCGTCCGAGAAAGCCTTGCGGCCGCACGTACACGACGAGCACGAGCAGCAGCAGCGCGGGCAGCGGCCGCAGCGTCGGCGAGATGAGATACGCGGTGACGGTCTCCAGATAACCGACCACATACGCGGCCATCAGCGAACCCGACACGCTGCCGAGACCGCCCAGCACGACGATGGAAAACGCACTCGCCGTAAGCTGTCCCGTGTTGTTCGTGCTCACGCCGAGAAACGATGCGAGCAGCACGCCCGCGATGCCCGCAAGCACGCCGTAGATCGTCCACGCAAGCAGATAGATGCGCGAGAGTTCGAAGCCGAGCAGCGTGAGGCCGCGCGGATTCATCGACGCCGCGAGCAGCGCCTTGCCCGCCTTCGTGCGATTCACGAAGAGCCACAACAAGCCGATGACCACCCAGCACACCACGGCGATCATGATCTCGTTGTACGGCACGCGCACGCCCGCGATGCTCGCGACGCCGGGAATCAGCGGGCGCATCGTGATCGGGTTATCGGAGAACAGATACGCCATGCCCTGCTGGATCATGATGCCCCACAGCAGCGTGCCCGTGAGTACGAAGATTTCCTTCTCTTCGCGCGGAATCGCGGTGGAACGCTGAATCGGCCGCACCACCATGAAATACGTGATGAAGGCGGCCCCCATGCCGCAGAGCACACCGAGCGGTGTGCCGAGATACGTGCCCAGTTCCGCTTCGCCGGCCAGCGCCCAGCCGAGCAGCGCGGCGATCAGCATCACGCCGCCGTGCGCGAGATTGAGCACGCCGGATACGCCGAATATCAGCGTGAAGCCGATCGCGCCGAGTCCGTAGAGCGAACTGATCGCGAAACCGTCGATGAGTATCTGCAATGGCAACATAGGCGGCCCTCGAATGGTCAGCCTGAAACGCACTCACGCGATACGCTTAGTTCGCAGCCGCTTGCACCTTCACGAAAGCGGGGAACTTGACCTTCGCGTTCGCCACCGACTTCGGCCAGATCGCCACCTGCTTGCCGTTCTGCCATTGCAGATTGATGCCGGTGATATACCCTTCGCCGTACTTCAACGCGTGCGTGAACTGATCGCTCTTGCCATAGAACTGCCAGCGTCCGATCGTGCCGACGTAATCGGTCTTTTCGAGCGCATCGACCATCTTGTCGGGATCGGTCGAGCCCAGGTTGCGATGAATCGCATCCGCGATGATGTACACGAGGTCATAGCTCGTAAAGCCGTCGTAAGCGGGCGATACGCCGTTGAAGTGCTTCTGATACGACTCGACGAAAGGCACGGTCTTCGGCGTCATCGCGACGCCGGGCGCCGCGGCCGATGCGGTAATCACGCCTTCGGTCGCGCCGTTCGTGTCCTTCCAGAAGCTCGTCGTCGTGGCTTGCGAACTCTGGCCCGTCATGGGAATCGGCACTTGCTGATCGTGCCATTGCACGGTGGGCTGAACACCGACATGACTGATGCCCGTCGTGATCGTGTCCGGATGCTTCGCTTCGATCTGATTGAAGATCGGCGTGAAGTCGGAGGTGTCCGGATTGAAGCGGATATGATCCAGCACCTTCAAGCCCGCTTTCGGCAGGCATTCGAGGAAGCGTTCGTCGAGCGGCTTCGTCCACGCGGCGTCTTCGCTCATTACCACGGTCGTCTTCATCTTGAACTCGCCGACGAGCACGTCATGCGAGAAATCGCAGATGGATTGCGCGATGAACGCCGATGTCATCCAGCCGTGGAACGTGTACTTGTAGTGATCGTAGTCGTCGTGCACGCGCTTCGAAATTTCGTTGCTGGCCGCTCCCGGCGTGATGAACGGCATCTTCAGTCGCGCGGACCACGGCTCCATGGCAAGCGCGACTTCACTGATATAGCTGCCGATGATTGCGACCACTTTGTCCTGACTCGCCGCGCGCTGAAACGCGCGCACGCCGTCCGACGCCGAGGAATGGTCGTCATACGCGATGATCTGGATGGGCCTGCCGTCGACGCCGCCCTTCGCGTTGATCTCTTCCGCCGCAAGCTGCGCGGCCTTGCTGATGGAAGCGCCCGCGACCGCCGACTCTTCGCTGATGACGCCGATCTTGATCGGCTCTCCTGCCGCGTTTGCCGTGGCCGAGAGGCCAAGTCCAGCCATCGCCATGCCCGTTGCGATGACGGTGCTCACTCCCCGCCACGACTTGCGTTTTGACATCATCAGTCTCCCTTTTTTAATCGATCGTGGAGTGACGCAGCCAAGCACATGCAGCAATTAAGGATTTGCCGACAAACAGTAGCACTCGCTTTTAGCGCACTGAATCGGTAATAACGCGATAAAGACGATCATGCGAAAACATCATGAATTTGGCACTATTCTTTCAAACGGCTTGCGCAATGAATTCACGTAGCCATCGATGCGCGGGGTCGCGATGCACGCGTTCATGCCAGTACATCGACATCTCGTAGCCGGGCACATCGATGGGCGGCGCGACGCCGCGTAGCTCGGGCCAGTGCTTCACGAGCCGCAAGGGCTGCATCGAAACGAGATCGGTCGTGGCGAGCACGGAGCGCACGAAGAGGAAATGCGGCACCGAAAGCGCGACGCGCCGCTTCATGCCGAGCGCGGCGAGCGTCTCATCGGTGGGTCCGAAAAAGCCGCCGCCATCAGGCGAGACGATCACATGCTCCAGCGCGCAGAACTGCGCGAGCGTTGGCCGCCGCTTCAGGCGCGGATGGTCCTTGCGCCCCACGAGCACATAGCTTTCCGTGAAGAGCGGCTGCTGATGAAAGTTATCGGCATCCGGCGACGTGATGTGAAACGCCAAATCGATCTCGCCCTGCTCCGCCTGCTTCGCGAGACGCGGCGGATTGATCTCCAGCACTGCGATGCGCGTATGCGGCGCGGCGGCCCGCAGGCCGCCCAGCGCGGGCAGGAGCACGGTGGATTCGCTGTAGTCCGTGGCGGCGATGCGCCATGTGTCGTCGGCGGTGGCGGGGTCGAATGCCGGCTCGGACGACACCGCGCGTTCGAGCGACGCCAGCGCATCGCGCAGCGGCTCGCGCAGGCTCTCGGCGCGCGCCGTGGGCCGCATGCCGCGCGGTCCCGGCAACAGCAATGGATCGCCGAAGATATCGCGCAGTTTCGCGAGATGCACGCTTACCGAAGGCTGCGAAAAATGAAGCCGCTCGGCAGCGCGCGTGACATTCTGCTCGGCGAGCAATACGTCGAGCGTCACGAGCAGATTGAGATCGAGCCGCCTCAAGCTATTAGTCATGATAATTCCTATAATTTCAGATATTCATTTCCAATATACCCGATGACTCTCTATGCTGGCCTCCATTCCCGAAACGAAGTGGAGAAGCCTCATGAAAGTACTGATCGTCTATGCGCATCCCGAACGCCGCTCGCTGAACGGCGCACTCAACGATTTCACCGTAGAACGCCTGCGCGCGAACGGCCATGACGTGCAAGTCTCCGACCTGTACGCCATGAACTGGAAAGCCCAGATCGATGCGAGCGACGTCCGCGACCGCAGCACCGACGCGCCCTTTCACGCGGCGCTCGACTCGAAGCACGCGTTCGAGAACGGCCTGCAAAGCCGCGATATCGAAATCGAACAGGACAAGCTGCGCTGGGCGGACGCCTTGATCCTGCAATTTCCGATGTGGTGGTTCTCGATGCCCGCGATCATGAAAGGCTGGGTGGAACGCGTGTACGCCTATGGCTTCGGCTATGGCGTGGGCGAGCATTCGGACGCGCACTGGGGCGACCGTTATGGCGAAGGCGTCATGGCGGGCAAGCGCGCGATGATCGTCGTGACCACGGGCGGCTGGGAATCGCATTACGGTTCGCGCGGCATCAACGGGCCGATCGAAGACGTGCTGTTCCCGATCCAGCACGGCGTGCTCTTTTATCCGGGCTTCGACGTGCTGCCGCCCTTCGTCGTCTATCAGACGAACCACGTGGACGACGCGCGGCTCGACACGATCCGCGGCGCGCTCGGCGAGCGTCTCGACCGCCTCTGGGACGACGCGCCGATCGCATTTCGCAAGCAGAATCACGGCGATTACGCGATTCCGCAGCTTACGTTGCGCGATGAACTCGCGTCCGGTCAGACGGGTTTCGGGGCGCACATCGGCTGAAGCGAAACACAAAACGCGGCTAAGATGGACGCCTCGACAAAAACGAAGGGCGACATCGAATGCTGACGATCTGGGGCAGAGCCAACTCGGTCAATGTGCAGAAAGTGCTGTGGTGTTGCGAGGAGCTCGGCCTCGCGTACGACCGCATCGACGCGGGCCTGCAATTCGGGCGCAACACCGAACCCGACTACCTCGCGATGAACCCGACGGGCCGCGTGCCGACGCTGGTCGACGGCGATTTCGTGCTGTGGGAATCGAACGCCATCATCCGTTATCTCGCGATGCAGTACGGGCCGACCAGCAAGCTCTACCCGGCCGAGCCGAAAGTTCGCGCGAGCGCGGACCGCTGGCTCGACTGGTCGCTCTCCACGCTGCAACCCGCCGAGCGTCCCGTCTTCTGGGGTTATATCCGCACGAATCCGGCCGATCGCGACATGGCCCAGCTCGCCGCCGCGGCGAGCGAAGTGGACAAGCTCTGGCGCGTCGTCGATACCCATTTGAAAGGCCGCGACTATCTCGAAGGCGATAGCTTCACGCTCGCCGATCTCGTCATCGCCGCCTATGCGCGCCGCTGGTTCGGCATCGCGGAACTGGCGCGGCCCGCCCTGCCCGAGCTCGAACGCTGGTATATCGGCATCACGCAGCGCGCGGGTTTTCAGCGCTACGTGTCGCCCGCATTGACCTGAACGGGACTGACGCCATGACCATCGAACTGCATACCTGGAATACGCCCAACGGGCGCAAGATCAGCGTCGCGCTGGAAGAGATGCAACTGCCCTACGCCGTGAAGACGGTGAACATCACGAAGGGCGAGCAGCATGCGCCCGGCTTTCTGCGCATCAGCCCGAACAACCGCATTCCGGCGATCGTCGATCCGGACGGCCCCGACGGCCAGCCGATCAGCGTCTTCGAATCCGGCGCGATCCTGCTTTATCTCGGCGAGAAGACCGGCAAGTTTCTTCCCGCGAGCCTGCGCGATCGCGTGCCCGTGCTCGAATGGCTGATGTGGCAGATGGGCGGCTTCGGCCCGATGCCCGGACAGGTGCACCACTTCCGCATGGTCGAGGCGGAATGCGACCGGCGTTATGCGCTCAAGCGCTATTCCGATGAAACGCGCCGCCTGTATGGCGTGCTCGACAAGCGTCTCGCGCAAGTGGAATTCGTCGCGGGCGAATTGTCCGTCGCCGATTTCGCGATCCTCGGCTGGGCGTGGCGGCATGAACGCCATGAGGTCTCGCTCGACGACTATCCCAATGTCAAGCGCTGGTATGAAGCGCTGTTCGCGCGGCCCGGCGTCAGTCGCGGCTTCGACGTGAAGCTGGACGATCTCGCCTGACGCGTCATCGAAATCCCGAATGGCTTCGCGAAGTTCTCGCGAAGCGTGTCTTTGTCTACGGCATCCGGTTGCTCCGATTCCCCCATGGTCACCGCCGTTAGGCGCGCGTAATATAGGCACGAAACCAGAAAAAGGAGACGCCGATGACCGCCGGCATGTACGACGATGGCCTTCCCAAAACGGCCGCCAACTTCGCGGCGCTGACGCCGCTCAATTTCATCGAGCGCGCGGCATCCGTTTATCCGGCGCGGCCCGCCATCGTGCACGGCGAAGTGCGGCGCAACTGGGCCGAAACGTATGCGCGCACGCGGCGGCTTGCATCGGCGCTCGCGGCGCGGGGCATCGGCGTGGGCGACACGGTCGCGGCGATGCTGCCGAACACGCCCGAAATGGTCGAAGCGCACTTCGGCGTGCCGATGACGGGCGCCGTGCTCAACGCGCTCAACACGCGGCTCGACGCCGGCACGCTCGCCTACATGCTGACGCACGGCGAGGCGAAAGCGGTGCTCGTCGATCGCGAGTTCTCGGAGACGATGCGCCGCGCGCTCGCGGACGTTCCGCAGAAAGTGCTCGTCATCGACGTGGATGATCCGCAGTACACCGGCGCGGGCGAGCGCATCGGCGAAATCGACTATGAAGCGCTGCTCGCGAGCGGCGATCCCGCATACGAATGGTCGCCGCCCTCGGACGAATGGAACGCGATCTGCCTGAACTACACGTCGGGCACGACGGGCAATCCGAAGGGCGTCGTGTATCACCATCGCGGCGCGTACACGAATGCCATCAGCAATATCCTCGAATGGGACATGCCGACGCACGCCGTGTATCTATGGACGCTGCCGATGTTCCATTGCAACGGCTGGTGCTTTCCGTGGACGGTGGCGGCGCGCGCGGGCGTGAACGTGTGCCTGCGCAAGATCGATGCGGAAACTGTCTTCGATCTCATACGGGACGAAGGCGTCACGCATTACTGCGGCGCGCCGATCGTGCAGAACCTGCTCATCAACGCACCCGATGAACTGAAAGCCGGCATCACGCAAAAAGTCTATGCGATGGTCGCGGGCGCCCCGCCGCCCGCCACGATGATCGAAGGCATGGAGCGCATGGGCTTTCAGTTGACGCACGTGTACGGCCTGACCGAAGTGTATGGCCCCGCCACCGTCTGCGCGCATCAGGACGAATGGAGCGCGCTCGACGTGCACGAGCGCGCCCGCCTCAACGCGCGGCAAGGCGTGCGCTATCACTTGCAGGATGCCGTGACCGTGCGCGATCCCGCCACGATGGAGCCCGTGCCCTCGGATGGAGAGACCATCGGCGAGATCATGTTCCGCGGCAACATCGCGATGAAAGGTTATCTGAAGAACACGGCCGCCACCGAGGATGCGTTTCGCGGCGGCTGGTTCCATACGGGCGATCTCGCCGTTGCGTATCCGGACGGTTACGTGCGCATCAAGGATCGCAGCAAGGACATCATCATCTCGGGCGGCGAGAACATATCGAGTATCGAAGTGGAGGACGCGCTGTACCGGCATCCCGCCGTGCTCGCGGTGGCCGTCGTCGCGAAGCCCGATGCGCGCTGGGGCGAAACGCCCTGCGCCTTCGTCGAACTGAAGCCCGGCGCGCATGCGACCGCGGAGGAACTGATCGCGCATTGCAAGACGGAACTCGCGGGCTTCAAGGTGCCGCGCGCCATCGAGTTCCGCGAATTGCCGAAGACGTCGACCGGCAAGATCCAGAAGTTCGAGCTGCGCAAGATTGCGGGCTCGGTCGCGGCAATCGACGTTTGAAGGGCGCGTAGCCATGAGCGAACTCGTTCTGATCGAACGCAATGCCTATGACATCGATGGCGCCGTCTTGCTGACGTTGAATCGTCCCGATGCGTTCAATGCGTTATCCGAAGCCATGCTCGATGCTCTCGAGCGCGCGTTCGAGGAGATTGCCGCTTCGGATGCGCGCGTGGTCGTGCTGGCGGGCGCGGGACGCGCGTTCTGTGCAGGCCACGACCTCAAGGAAATGCGCGCCGAACCTGCGCTCGCCTACTATCGCGCGCTGTTCGAACACTGCTCGCGCACGATGCTCGCGATCCAGCGCATGCCGCAGCCTGTGATTGCGCGCGTGCATGGCGTCGCGACGGCGGCGGGCTGTCAGCTCGTCGCCATGTGCGATCTCGCGGTGGCGTCGAGCGATGCGCGCTTCGCCGTATCGGGCGTGAATCTCGGGCTTTTCTGCTCGACGCCGAGCGTCGCGCTGTCGCGCAATGTATCGCGCAAGGCCGCGTTCGAAATGCTCGTGACCGGCGAATTCATCGATGCCGCGACGGCGCATGAACGCGGCCTCGTGAACCGTGTCGCATCGCCGGACGAACTCGACGATGCCGTGCGCACACTGGCCGCGACCATCGCCGCCAAACCGCGCGAGGCGGTCGCGGCGGGCAAGGGCCTGTTCTATCGGCAACTTGAGGGCGGCATCGAGGCGGCATACGCGCTCGCGTCCGAAACGATGGCCTGCAACATGATGGAAGACGCCACGCTCGAAGGCACGCAGGCGTTCGTCGAGAAGCGGCCGCCGCGCTGGAAATAAACCTCAGCTCACGTGCTCGACCGGATGCCTGTCGAGCCACGCGTTCTCTTCGTCGCTATAGAGCCGCGAGCGCGTGAGAAAGCGCAGGCCGGTCGGACGTTCCAGCGAAAACATGCCGCCATTGCCCGGCACGGCATCGATGATCAGTTGCGTGTGCTGCCAGTACGCGTATTGCGATTCGGTCATGTAGAACGGCACACCGCCGATCGCGCCCAGCTTCACGTCCGAACCGCCGACCATGAACTCGTTCACCGGAAAGCACATCGGCGCGCTGCCGTCGCAGCATCCGCCAGACTGATGGAACAGCACGTCGCCGTGCTCGGCCTTGAGCTTTTCGATGAGGTCGATCGCGGCGGGCGTCGCTCTCACGCGCTGCACTTCCTGTTCGCTCATGATGTTCCCGTTGTGGTGACTGGCCGCCGCCGCGCGATGCAGCGGCGGCCGTGGGCTACGAAAGCGTTTTAGAAGAAGCCGAGCGGCTTGTCGCTATAACTGACGAGCATGTTCTTCGTCTGCTGGTAGTGATCGAGCATCATCTTGTGATTCTCGCGGCCGATGCCCGACTGCTTGTAGCCGCCGAACGCCGCGTGCGCCGGATAAGCGTGATAGCAATTAGTCCACACGCGGCCCGCCTGAATCGCGCGGCCGAAGCGGTATGCACGCGTGCCGTCGCGCGTCCACACGCCCGCGCCGAGACCGTAGAGCGTGTCGTTGGCGATTTCGAGCGCTTCTTCCTCGGTCTTGAAGGTCGTCACAGCGAGCACCGGCCCGAAGATTTCCTCCTGGAAAATGCGCATCTTGTTGTGGCCTTTGAAGACGGTCGGCTTGACGTAATAGCCGTTCGCAAGTTCGCCGTCGAAGGCCGCGCGCTCGCCGCCGCTCAAACACTCCGCGCCTTCCTGCTTGCCGAGATCGATATACGACAGGATCTTTTCGAGCTGCTCCCGCGAAGCCTGCGCGCCGATCATCGTCTTCGTATCGAGCGGATGACCCTGTGCGATGGCCGCGACGCGCTTGAGCGCCCGTTCCATGAAGCGCTCGTAGATCGATTCCTGCACCAGCGCGCGCGACGGGCACGTGCACACTTCGCCCTGATTCAACGCGAACATCGTGAAGCCTTCGAGCGCCTTGTCGAAGAAGCTGTCGTCGGCGTTCAGCACGTCCTCGAAAAAGATATTCGGGCTCTTGCCGCCCAGTTCCAGCGTGACCGGAATCAGGTTCTGGCTCGCGTACTGCATGATGAGCCGGCCCGTCGTGGTCTCGCCGGTGAATGCGATCTTCGCGATGCGCTTGTTCGACGCGAGCGGCTTGCCCGCTTCCAGACCGAAGCCGTTCACGACATTGAGCACGCCCGGCGGCAGAATGCCTTCGATCACTTCGAGCAGCACGAGAATCGACGCGGGCGTCTGCTCCGCGGGCTTCAGCACGACGCAGTTGCCCGCCGCGAGCGCGGGCGCGAGCTTCCATACGGCCATCAGAATCGGGAAATTCCACGGAATGATCTGCCCGACGACGCCGAGCGGCTCATGGAAGTGATACGCGACCGTATCGTGATCGATCTCCGAAATGCCGCCTTCCTGCGAACGCGCCGCGCTCGCGAAGTAGCGGAAGTGATCGATGGCGAGCGGAATGTCCGCGGCCATCGTCTCGCGCAGCGGCTTGCCGTTGTCGATGGATTCCGCTACCGCGAGCCGCGCCAGGTTCTGCTCCATGCGATCGGCGAGCTTGAGCAGCAGGTTCGCGCGATCGGTGACGGAGGTCCTGCCCCACGCAGCCTTGGCCGCATGCGCGGCATCCAGCGCGGCTTCGATGTCAGCTTCGCGCGAACGCGGAATCGACGTGAAAGGTTCGCCCGTGATCGGCGAGATGTTGTCGAAATACTCGCCGCCCGCGGGCGGAACCCACTTGCCGCCGATGAAGTTGCCGTACTGCTTTTTATACGGATATTCGGTGCTCAGAAACTGCATCTCTGCGTGATTCATTGTGTGTGCTCCTCGCATGTCGACGTGACTGGGCCGGCACAGCCGATTCCGGCGCCGGTGGCCCTTGTCTGCGAGTTCCATGCCATCGCGCGCACGGCGGGGCTCCGGGCGCGTCGGCCGCATCGGCACGCGGGTGAGCGGCCACGGCTAAGGGTTTTCACGGAGCCGCAAGGCGCTGTTCACATTCAGAACACGTGCGCCGCGCTGTAGCGATGCGATACACGTCCTCAGGTTCCGGGGTGCGTGCCGATTGCCGCGTCGGGCGCGATAAACGCTGCGGGCAAACGCTTATGGCACGAGTGTTCATATTGCAAACCCTTTCACCTTTGACTATGGTCATGCCAGCCGTGGCAAAGCGCCGCACTCATATGTGGTTCCATCGCATGTTTGGGCGGCGCGAAATGGCCTTGCGAGCGCGCGACGCCGACATCGTCGCCGAGCGCATGAACCACGGCGGGCTGCATTCCGGCGAACCCGGGCTGCACCTCAAGTAACGATGTGCGCGCACGTGAGAGACATGACGCGCCACGGAGACCACGATGAACAGCACACTCAATCAAGGGGCCGCGCACGGCCCGACAGGCTTTTTCTCCAAGGAGGCGACCATCGCCCGGCCGGGATTCTCGCGCTGGATGGTGCCGCCCGCCGCGCTGGCTGTTCACCTGTGCATCGGACAGGCGTACGCATTCTCGGTGTTCAATGCGCCGCTGACGAAAGTCATCGGCATCACGAAGTCGGCGCCGGACGACTGGTCGCTGACCACGCTCGGCTGGATCTTCTCGCTCGCGATCGTGTTTCTCGGGCTTTCGGCCGCCTTCGCCGGCAAGTGGCTGGAGAAAGTCGGCCCGCGCCGCACGATGTTCACGGCGGCCTGCTGCTTCGGCGGCGGCTTTCTCGTTTCCGCGCTCGGCGTCTATCTGCACCAGATCTGGCTGCTGTACCTCGGCTATGGCGTGATCGGCGGCATCGGGCTCGGGCTCGGCTATGTCTCGCCGGTATCGACGCTGATCCGCTGGTTCCCGGACCGCCGCGGCATGGCGACCGGCATGGCGATCATGGGCTTCGGCGGCGGCGCGATGATCGCCGCGCCCGGCTCCGTCGCGCTGATGAACCACTTCAAGAGCGCGACGAGCGTCGGCGTGACCGAAACCTTCCTCGTGCTCGGCGTGCTCTATTTCATCTCGATGACGATCGGCGCGCTCGCGATCCGCATTCCCCCGCCGGACTGGAAGCCGGCCGGCTGGACGCCGCCCGCGACCGCGAACAAGATGATCACGAAGAACCACGTGCATATCGATCAGGCGCTGAAGACGCCGCAGTTCTATCTGCTGTGGCTCGTGCTGTTCCTGAACGTGACGGCGGGCATCGGCGTGCTGGGCCAGGCCTCGGTGATGATCCAGGAAAGCTTCAAGACGTCGATCACGGCGGGCGCGGCGGCGGGCTTCGTCGGGCTGCTGTCGCTGTTCAACATGGGCGGACGCTTCGTGTGGGCGTCGGCGTCGGACTGGATCGGCCGTAAGAACACGTATTTCGTGTTCTTCGTGCTGGGCGCGGTGCTGTATTTTCTTGTGCCGCAATTCGCGAGCGCCGGCAACATCGCCCTCTTCGTGCTGGCGTACGGCGTGATTCTGTCGATGTACGGCGGCGGCTTCTCGACCGTGCCCGCGTATCTCGCGGACATGTTCGGCACGGCGTTCGTCGGCGGCATTCACGGCCGGCTCTTGACGGCGTGGGCGGCGGCGGGCGTGGCGGGACCGGTGGTCGTCAACTATGTGCGCGCGTATCAGGTGGCGCACGGCGTCGCGGGCGCGGATGCGTACACGATGACGCTGCACATCATGGCGGCGCTGCTCGTTATCGGCTTTCTGTGCAACCTGCTCATCACGCGGGTGCATGAGAAGCATCACATGAACTTGTCGGCGCAGGCCGCGAACTGAGACAAAGGAGACCGCGATGAATACTCAGTACGAAGGCGCGTCGTCGAATAAGGGATTGCTGCTCGTGTTCTGGGCGTATGTGCTGATTCCGCTCGCTTGGGGCGTCACGAACACGCTCACGCAGGCGATCAAGCTGTTCCAGTAAGCGTCAGGACGTGCCACGCGCGCCGGAGGGCCGATGAGTCGATCGGTTCACGGCGCGCGTTTTTATTGGCGGCTTGTCGAGATGCTATTCGGCGTCGCCGAGATGGGCCGGCAGATCCATCTGCTGATGAAGAATGCGCACGATCTGGATCGTGTCCGAGGCTTCCTTGAAAAACAGGACGTGCATCCCAACCAGCGCCCCGCGATAGCCGGCGCGAATGTGTTCCGCAGAAAGGCTTCGCTGCGTGCCTTTCTCGAGTCCGCCGACCGTATCCTGAATCATGCGGACGTAGCGCTCAGCTTGCGCGGGACCCCACTTGTCGACCGTATAGTCCCAGATGCCATCGAGATCCAGTATGGCCGCCGGTGTGAACAAACACTGCTTCATCGAGCGGACTTGCGCTTGCGAGCGATGAACGCATCGAAATCGAGCGGTTTCGACGGCCCGGAACGCTCGCCCGCTTCGAGGGCGGAGCGCAGCGCACCGAGCTTCGTTTCCTGTTCTTCGAGCAAGCGCAGGCCGGCGCGGACCACGTCACTCGCGGTGCTGTAACGGCCTGTGCGTACTCGATCTTCGACGAAATCGGCGAAGTGATCGCCAAGAGAAACCGACGTGTTCTTGGGCATGAGACGCTCCCGTTTGCCTGAATGTCGATGATACCAAATCTTGGTATCGAACGGATTCGACGGACGGACGAACAGACGTCGGGCCTGTCAACGCCCCCGCTCTTCAACGCGGTTCAGGCTGCGACGCGCGAGCACGCTCATGAAAAGCGTGCCGCACACGAGCGCCGCGAGATACACGCCAGCCATCATCCATTCCATATCAGTCACGGTTGTTCTCCTTCGAATTGAGCCGCGGCCGGGGTGCCGCGGGAGTGATCCACGCGATTCAACTACGTTCTGGCCTGATTTACGGCACGCGCGCGCAAAGGTTTAGCGGCGCGCGGAATGAACGACGTTGGATGCACGTTGAAGGAGGAAGCGAAAACAGCACGCAGAGAAAACGATCGGGCGTTCTCTTTCGCAAACGTATGCCGCAGCGCGCGTGTTGGGCACGCCGCGAAGCGTCGGCGTATCGTTCGACTTGCGCCCTGAGCGCGTCCCCAAACACACAAAAAACGCATCCCGACAATGAATCCGACCCGCCGCAGCTTCATGATTTTCAGCATCGGCATGGGCTCGGCGCTGTGGCTCGCGAGAGCCCGCGCCGACGTCCCGCACCTGAGCGAATCCGATCCGGCCGCGGTCGCGGTCGGCTACAGGGAGGACGCCGCGAAAGTGGACAAGGCGAAGTACCCGAACTACGCCGCCGAACAGACGTGCGCGAACTGCTCGCTGTATCAGGGCAAATCGACGGACGCCTGGGGCGGCTGCACCCTCTTCAACGACAAGCTGGTCGCCGGCAAGGGATGGTGCGCGTCCTACACGAATATGTGATGCGCGCTCAACGCAACGAGTATCCGACGAACCGCCAGACGTTGTCCGCGTCGAGGATGAACGTCACCATCTCGCGCGACGACTGGCGTGCCTGACTGTACTGCGTATCGAACAGCACGTTGATGTACGCGCCGGCGGGCATGTTGCCGGTGCCGTCGTAGCGATAGTGCTTGACGCCCATCGGCATGCGAAGGCCCGGCGTGCCGAGCGGCGCCCGGTCGTGCGCGACCTTCCTGATGAAGTCGTCGCGCGAAATGATCTGTTTCGCGATGGGCGAGGCGTCGTCCCACACCTCGCCCGCCTTGTTCTGATCGATCAGCCCGACGATGGCCGATGCGGCCTGCGCAATGTCCTGGTCTTGCTTGTCGAGCGCGGCCTGTTGTTCCTTCGTGAGCGATCGGGCGGCGGATGGTTGCTGCTGCGGTGCGGGCTGAGTTTGCTGCGCCTGGCACGCGATGCTGGATGAGATCAGCAAGAGTGTGCCGAGCGAGAGGGTAATGCGAGCTTTCATGTGGCGGACAACGGTGAGTTCTACAGCGCAGGATTGTAACGCTGTCTGCGTGCGTGACAGTAAGAAATACTGAGTTTCGGAATGTGTGCTGGACGCCTATGGGCTACGCACCCGCACGCCCCCGCTATCTCGAAATAGCCCACGTCCGCACCGATCAAGCACATTCCTTGCTGCCATGAAAGTAGCCCGACTGCTAGCGCCATTGCCGGGGTGAACATGAGACTCGTCGACTGGAACATCCAATGGGGACGCGGCGTGGACAAGCGCGTCGATCTCGCGCGCATCGTCGCCGAGGCCAAGGCGCTGCACGATTTCGACGTTCTCTGCCTGCAGGAAGTCACACGCGGCTTTCACGAAAGCGAACAGGCGGGCGGGCTCGCGGGACGGCCGTCAGCCGATCAGTTCGCCGAACTCGAAGCGCTCATGCCGGGCGCGACTGTCATGGACGGAATCGGCTCCGATCTGCCGCCCGTCGGCGCCGGTCTCGCGCGCCGCCAGTTCGGCAACGCCATCGTCAGCCGTCTGCCGGTGCGGCACGTGCTGCGCCATTCGCTGCCGTGGCCCGCCGATCCCGCGAAGCCGTCGATGATGCGCGTCGCGCTCGAGGCCGTCATCGATACGGATGTCGGTCCGTTGCGCATCGTCAGCACGCATCTGGAGTTTTATTCGGAGAAGCAACGGGGCGCGCAAGTCGCGCGTCTGCGCGAACTGCATGCGGAAGCCTGCGCGCATGAACGCGCGCCCGCGAAGGCCGAAAGTCAGGCGAGCCCGTTCGCCGATACCGCGCGGCCGCATTCCGCGATCGTCTGCGGCGACTTCAACAGCGCGTTCGACGCATCGGCGTATCGCGCGATGCTCGAACCGATCGCCGATGCGCCATCGTTCGTCGATGCGTGGACCTGCGCGCATCCGGACGATGCGCGCGCGGCCACCGTCGGTCTGTACGATCACGATCAGTGGCCCGACGGCCCGTTCGCCTGCGACTTCATCTTCGTGACGGAAGACTTGCGGCCGCGCATCGTCGGCTGCGAGGTGGATCAGTCGAGCCAGTCATCGGATCATCAGCCGATGTGGCTCGAACTGCGCTAGGCCTGCTCGCGCGACAGGCCGTATAACGCCTGCAACGCGGCCGCGCGCGCCTGACCGGCGATCATGCCGCGCCAGAGATCGTCGTCGATGTAAAACGCCGCGCGTATCTGCCGGCGAATGTCGGCTTTCAACGCCTCCGGCGCGTCCGGATGATGCCGCACCCAGACATCCGCGCGCAGCATGTCGAGCATGTCGGTGAGCGGCACGGTGCCGTATTCGATCGCAATCGACGCATTCGCCGCATGCGGACACGTCTGCCGCAACGTGTCGAGCAAGGGACCGGCGACATCCGCCGCGATCGACGTGCCATCCGACGGGCTCGTCACGTCCGCGCCCCACCAGCGCCGCGCGCGCGTCACGTCGCCGATGCAAATCTTCGCGCCGAAGCCGCTCGGACCGAGTCCCGTATGAAAGTCGATCCACCCGATCGCGTCGCACGGCTCGCCGTATTCCGCGAGCAGCGCGCGCATCGTGCGCGTGCTCCATGCGGGCTCATCGCCGCCATAGAACATGCCGTGCGCATGCGTGTACTGCCCCGTCGTCACCGCTTGCTGATACGCCCATTCGCCACGTCTTTCGATGTAAGCGCGAATCGCCGTGAGG
Source organism: Caballeronia sp. PC1 (assembly GCF_021353155.1). NCBI lineage: Bacteria > Pseudomonadati > Pseudomonadota > Betaproteobacteria > Burkholderiales > Burkholderiaceae > Caballeronia > Caballeronia sp. PC1. The sequence goes on along the minus strand of NZ_JAJUBH010000003.1, from coordinate 1,178,939 downwards.
TTCGCTCCGTCGGGCGGCCAGTGCGCGGGAATCAGCAAGTCGTGCAACTCCGCATAGCCCGCGTTCACCGGCAAAGGCCCGCTGAAATCCACGCTGTTGCGATTCAGATCGACATTGCCTTCGGTCGTGCGGCTGAGGTAGGAGAAGCCATAGGGATTGATCGCGTGAACGAGCAACATCGCGACGCCGAGCTTCTGCATCGTTGCGAGCAGCGTGTCGTCGCGCATCAACGCGATCTGCGCGCCCGAGCCGCAAAAGCCTTCCACGCCATGCGTCGCCGACGTGAGCACGAGCAGCCGCTTCGCATCGGCGGGACCGATTCGCACGACATCCGTCGCGAGGGTTTCGCCTTCGAGACCCGCGATGCCTTCGAGCACGCGCGTATCGACGGCGAGCTTGCGCTGCGCGGCCGTATCGAGAAATCGCTGCCGGGCTTCCTTATAAGTCGATGAGAACATATCGGCTCCTCAGGCGCGCGCGAGAAACTTCTCGACGAGCCGCACCCAGTAGGTCGAGCCGAGCGTGAGCACGTCGTCGTTGAAATCGTAGCTGCTGTTGTGCAGCATGCACGGCCCGAGGCCATGACCGTGCTCGCGATGATCGCCCGATCCATTGCCGATGTACGCATAGCATCCCGGCCGCTCGAGCAGCATGAACGAGAAATCTTCCGCGCCCATCGTCGGATCGACGTTCATGTTCACGCGATCCGCGCCGGCGATATCCTGCATCACGCCCAATGCGAAATGCGTTTCCGCTTCGGTGTTCACGGTCGGCGGATAGTTGCGCACGAAACTGACTTCGGCCTTGCATCGATACGCCGCCGCCGTCGCCGCGACGATCTCCTTCATCCGTGTCTCGATCAGATCGAGCACATCGACGGAAAACGTGCGCACGGTGCCGGCGAGCGTCGCGGTGGTCGGGATCGCGTTGACCGCATGCCCCGCCTGCATGCGCGTGATCGACAGCACGGCGGCGTCGATGGGCCGCTTGTTGCGCGTCACGATGCTCTGCAGGCCCGTGCCGATCTGCAACGCCGTGAACACGGGATCGACGCCATCATGAGGTATCGCGGCATGCGCGCCCACGCCTTCGATGCGAATCTCGAACTCGTTGCTCGACGCCTGCGTCGCGCCGACGCGCGCACCGAACTGGCCCGCGGGCATGCCCGGCCAGTTATGCAGCGCGAACACGGCATCGACGGGAAAGCGCTGAAAAAGGCCATCGTCGATCATGGCTTTCGCGCCGCCGCCGCCTTCCTCGGCGGGCTGGAAGATGAAGACGACCGTGCCGTCGAAATCGCGATGCTTCGCGAGATAGCGCGCAGCGCCGAGCAGCATCGCGGTGTGGCCGTCGTGACCGCACGCATGCATCTTGTTCTCATGCCGCGACGCATGCGCGAAGGTGTTCGATTCGGGAATCGGCAATGCGTCCATATCGGCGCGCAGGCCGATTGCGCGCTTGCCCGAGCCTTTTTTCAGCAGGCCGACGACACCGGTCTTGCCCAGTCCGCGCGTCACTTCGATATCCCAGCTTTCCAGCTTTTGCGCGACGAGCTCGGCGGTGCGCGCTTCCTCGTAGCAGAGCTCGGGATGGGCGTGGATATCGCGGCGAATGGCCTGAATCTCGTCGCGCGACTCAGCGATCTCGGGAATGATCGACATGCTGTCCTCGTTGATGAATGATCGAACGAAACATTGTCGATGGCCGCAAAGAACAGCGAAAGCTGATATTTCTTGTCCGTCACTTAAGCAAAGCTTTAGCTTTCCGCGGGCGGCACGACGCCATGCGAACGCATGCGGATACGCTCCTGCACGACGCTCATCACCGCGTGCCGGTCGTGGATCTTGCGCTCCAGCATGCCGACCACGCGGCGCGGCGTGTTCTTCGCGAGCGGCGTCACGCGCAATGCGGGATCGCTCGCCCACGAGCCGTATTCGAGCAGCGGCACGACCGATACGCCCGCGTCCTGCCGCACGAGCTCGACGATCACTTCCAGCGAATTCAGTTCGAGCAACTCGTTCACGGCAAGACGATTGTGCTTCAGCGCGCGTTCGATCAGCGCGCCGGTGCGCTGCGCGCGATCGAAGCGCAGAAACGGACGGCTCGCGAGCATCTCCGCGGCGCCCGACGATCCATTGCGCGGCGAACCGATCACCACGAGCGGCTCGGAATAGAGCGGCGTCCAGTTGAGGCTCGCCGGCGTCTTGCCGGCCATTTCCACGATCACGGCCGCATCGATTTCCCCGGCTTCCACTTGCGGCGCGAGCGCGAGCGCCTTGCCGGTAAAGAGCCGCACATCGAGCCGCGGATACTGGCCTTTCAGTTCGGTGACGACGGATGCCAGCGCGCCCATCGCCGAATCGACCGCGCCGATGGAAACCGAGCCGGCGATTTCATCATTGAGGCCGGTGAGACGCATGCTGTTGTACAGCGCGACGATGCGCTCCGCCTGCGGCAACACCTGCTTGCCGATGCTCGTCAGCCGGTTGGTGCGGCCCACGCGGTCGAAGAGCGGGCGCTTCAGATCGTCTTCGAGCGATTGCATCTGCATGCTCACGGCGGCCTGCGTAAGCGCGACTTTCTCGGCGGCGGCGGCGAAAGAGCCGTAGCGCGCCACCGCGATGAAGGTGCGCAAGAAGCGAATGTTGCTCATGGGGCTAGGGTCAACCCGAATCCTTAGATCAGGTTTCCTTGAGTGTCAGTTCAGAAATTCTATATTTTCTTATTTCACTTCGGCGTAATGTTTGCTGGTTGCAGCGGCTCGCGCGAGCCTCGAAAAAGAGCGGATGTCGTCAACCAGCGAGAAACCTCACGGAGTGCATTCGATGAGCACCGTACTACCTGCAGCCCACGCGGCCCAAGACAACGCCGCATCGAACCTGTCCGGCCGACGAGCCATCGTGGTATCGACCATCGGCAACGCGCTCGAATGGTTCGACTTCATGGTCTACGGCTTTTTCGCCGTCATCATCTCCAAGCTCTACTTTCCCGCCACCAATCCCACGATTTCCCTGCTCGCGACCTGGGCGACCTTCGGCGTCGGCTTTCTCACGCGGCCGCTCGGCGGCATCGTGCTCGGCGCGGTCGCGGATCGCGTCGGCCGCAAATCGGCCCTCACGCTCACGATTTCGCTGATGGCCGTGGGCATCGCGATCATCGCGTTCGCGCCGACGTATGCCGCAATCGGCATCGCCGCGCCCTTGCTGATGTTGCTCGGCCGCCTCATTCAGGGCTTTTCCGCGGGCGGCGAAGTGGGCTGCGCCACGGCGTTTCTCGTCGAATATGCCCCGGCCAACAAGCGCGGCTACTTCGGCAGCTTCCAGATGGTCGCGCAGGCCGCCGCGAGTCTCGCGGGCTCGTTCTTCGGCGCGGTGCTCACGCGCACGCTCAGCCCCGAGCATCTGAATAGCTGGGGCTGGCGCATTCCGTTCGTGATCGGGCTTCTGATCGTGCCGGTCGGCCTGTACCTGCGCTCGAAGCTCGACGAATCGCCCGTGTTCGTCGAGAAGGCGCAGAAGAACGAACTGAGCGCGCGCCCGATCCGCGATACCGCCACGAAGCACGGGATGGCCGTGCTCGCGGGTTTCGGCCTGACGGTGTTCGGCACCATCGGCACATACATCTTCCTGCTGTATCTGCCGACGCACGCGACGCGCGTGCTGCACATGGCGCTCACGGATGGCCTCATCAGCTCGACGATCGGCGCGCTCGTCTATCTCGTCTGCTGCCCGTTCTTCGGCCGCCTGTCCGATCGCGTCGGCCGCAAGAAGCTCATGGCGACGGCGCTCGCGCTCTCTCTCGTTACCGCGTATCCGATCTTCGCGGTGCTCACGGCGCATCCCAGCTTGCCGATGCTGATCGTCTGCCAGGCGCTCTTGATGACCTACCTCGGCATCTTCCAGGGCTGCTATCCGGCATTCATCTCGGAGCTGCTGCCTTCGAGCGTGCGCTCGACGGGCATCTCGGTGAGCTACAACGTCGCGGTGATGATCTTCGGCGGCTTCGCGCCCGCCATCGTGTCATGGCTCACGATGACCACCGGCGACCCGCTTTCGATCTGCTACTACGTGATCTTCGGCAGCGCCGTGGCCTTGCTGACGATCTTGCCGCTGCGGGACCGTTACAGCGAAGCCTTGCGCTGATGCTGCAGCGTGTGCGCAAAGGATGGACAATGGGGCGGCCCGCACGGAAGCCCGGTGCGCTTAAGTCTGATTTAAGAAAGCGCGCTTAGCCTGAAGTCTGACCGACCCACCCTCCTTCCGGCCGCGCAAGCGGCCATTTTTTTTGGACCGACGCGATGCAGCTAAGTCTTCGCCTGATCCTGATCCTCGTGGCGCTCGTCGCCTTCACGACCGTCGGCGTGTTCCTTCTTTCGCTTGTCGCGCGCGCCGTGCTGACACACTGATGTCGTCTCCGCCCGGCACGGGCATGCTTCGTGCGAACGCGGTGTCCTGGTGCCCAAGTGGCCCGCGTGAGCTTTCCTGCCTATACTGGCTGAGTGTCGTCTTTCGCCGCGTCGTCCGCGCCTGAAAGTCCTGCGTCCCGTCGCGCAGACCCTTTTCCGCCGCTCTCCCCCGCGCTTCCCGGCGCGCGACACGCCGCCGCATCTTCGCCTCTCTCACGTTCCGCCGCCTTTGCCGCATCTGTGCAGCAGCTTGCTGCGCAATTCCAGGAGAATGCTCGATGCCACAACGTCCCGTCCCCCAAGCCAAAACAACGCACACCGATACGCCCAACAAGCTCGCGCCCGCGCCGGCCAAGACCGACGGCGCGAACATCGCCTTCACGATGACCGTGAACGGCCAAAGCCATAGCCTTTCGCTCGATCCGCGCACCACGCTGTTAGATGCATTGCGCGAGCATCTTCATTTGACCGGCACGAAAAAGGGCTGCGATCACGGCCAGTGCGGCGCATGCACCGTCCATGTGAACGGGCGCCGCGTGAACTCGTGCCTGTGCTTCGCCGCCGCATGCGATGGCGACACGATCACGACGATCGAAGGCATCGGCGAAATCGAGGCGCTGCATCCGCTGCAGGCCGCGTTCGTCGAATGCGACGGCTATCAATGCGGCTACTGCACGGCCGGCCAGTTGATGTCGGCCGTCGCCTTGCTCGACGAACCCATCGGCCCGAGCGACGCCGACGTACGCGAAGCGATGAGCGGCAACCTGTGCCGCTGCGGCGCGTATCAGAACATCGTCGAGGCGATTCAGTCGGTGCGCGCCAGCAAGCCGTCGGCCAAATAAAGGAGCGCGACATGGACATGTTTCAGCTCTCCCGCGCGCGCGACATGCGCGAGGCGATCAATGCCGGCGCGCTCGCGCATACCGCTCAGCAAGGCGCGGAAGTGCGCTTTCTCGCGGGCGGCACGACCCTGCTCGATCTGATGAAGCTCAACGTCGAGCGTCCGATGCGCGTGGTCGATATCAGCCGCCTGCCGCTCGATGCGATCGAGGCGACGCAGGACGGCGGCGTACGCATCGGCGCGACCTCGCGCAACTCGGATCTCGCGCATCATCCGCTGATTCGCGAGCGTTATGCGGTGCTGTCGCAAGCGGTGCTCGCGGGCGCGTCCGTGCAGTTGCGCAACATGGCGACGACCGGCGGCAACATCTTGCAGCGCACGCGTTGCGTCTATTTCCGCGATACGACATCGCCGTGCAACAAGCGCGAACCGGGCAGCGGCTGCTCCGCCATTCAGGGCGTCAATCGCATGATGGCGATTCTCGGCACGAGCGAATCGTGCATCGCGAGCAATCCATCGGATATGTGCGTCGCGCTGCAGGCGCTCGAAGCGACGGTGCATGTGGAAGGCACCGGCGGCAAGCGCGCAATTCCTATCGATGAGTTTTTCCTGCTGCCGGGCACGACGCCCGATCGCGAGAACGTGCTCGATGCGGGCGATCTCGTCACGCACGTCACGTTGCCGCCGGCGGTCGAGGGCGCGCGCTCGTTCTATCTGAAGCTGCGCGATCGCGCGTCGTATGAGTTCGCGCTGGCGTCGGCGGGCGTGGTGATCAAGGTCGAAGAGGGACGCATCGCGCATGCGCGCGTGGGTCTTGGCGGCGTCGGCACGAAACCGTGGCGAGCGCGCGAGGCGGAGAAGGAACTGCAAGACGCAGCGCCCGATGAAGCGACCTTCAGGCGCGCCGCCGAGGCCGCACTCGCCAATGCGAAGCCGCAAAGCGAGAACGGCTTCAAAGTAGAGCTATCGACGCGCTGCATCGTGCATGCGCTGAAGATGGCGACGCAAACGTCCTGACCACGACCGAGGAACCGAACATGTCCACCGCGCCCGACATCACGCAGTCCTTCATCGGACGGCCCCAGTCGCGCATCGACGGACCGCTGAAGGTCTGCGGCCGCGCGACTTACACATCCGACGTCGACTTGCCCGGCATGCTGACTGCCGTGCCGGTTGGCGCCACCATCGCGAGCGGCAAGATCACGTCGCTCGAATTCGCCGCCGCGCAAGCCATGCCCGGCGTGAAGCTGATTCTGCATCGCGGCAATATCGGCCGCTTCTACCGCATCTCGGGCAATTCCATCGACACGGGTTTCGTCGATGAAAACCGTCCGCCCTTCGAAGACGACGTCATTCGCTATTACGGGCAGTATGTCGCGCTCGTCGTCGCCGATACGTTCGAGCAGGCGAGCGCCGCGGCCGCCGCGATCAAGGTCGGCTACGACAAGACGCCGCACGACGTGAGCGCGACGTTCGATCTCGACAGGAAGCTCGATACGCACAGCGAGCGCGGCGACGCCGACAAGGCGTTCGACGACGCGCCCGTGAAGATCGACGAGACCTATGTGACGCCGGTCGAGACGCATAACCCGATCGAACTGCACGCGACCATCGCGCACTGGAACGGCGAAAGTTATACGTTCTACGAAACGAGCCAAGCCGTCGCGAATCATCAGGGCACGCTCATGCAGATGATGGGCCTGCCGAAAGACAAAGTGCGCGTGATCTCGCGTTATCTCGGCTCGGGCTTCGGCGGCAAGCTATGGATGTGGCCGCATTCGCTGCTCGCCGCCGCTGCCACGCGTCAGCTCGAACGGCCAGTCAAGCTCGTGCTGTCGCGCAAGATGATGTTCCAGAACGTCGGGCACCGGCCGACCACGCAGCAGCGCGTGCGGCTCGCCGCCACGCCGGACGGCAAGCTCGTATCGCTGCGGCACGACTTCGTGAATCACGAGGCCATTGCCGATGTCTACGCGGAAGATTGCGGCGAAGCGACGCCATCCATGTACAGCACGCCCAATCTTCGCGTGACGGGCGGCACGGTCAAGCGCAATGTCGGCTCGCCGACTTCGATGCGCGGTCCCGGCGCCGTGCCCGGCCTGTACGCGCTCGAATCGGCGATGGACGAGCTCGCTATCGCGTTGAAGATCGATCCCGTCGAACTGCGTCTGCGTAACGAGCCGAAAGTCGACGAAAGCAGCGGCCTGCCGTTTTCGTCGCGTCATTTCGTCGAATGCCTGAAGACCGGCGCGGAGAAATTCGGCTGGAGCCAGCGCACGCCGGAAGTCGGCTCGATGAAGCGCGACGGGCTCACGCTCGGCTGGGGCGTCGGCGCGTGCAGCTGGCCGGGCTTGCGCTTCTCGGCGGAGGCGACCGTCGATCTGCGCGCGGACGGCACGGCGCGCGTCGCCTGCGGCACGCAGGACATCGGCACGGGCACGTACACGATCCTCGCGCAGCTCGTCGCGGAGCACACGGGCATTCCGCTCGACAGGATCGAAGTCGGCCTCGGCGACACCGACTTGCCGCTCGGCCCCGTATCGGGCGGATCGGCGGCGACGGCATCGGTGATACCGGCGGTGTCGGATGCGGTGCGCGCGGCCATCAAGACGCTGCTCGCGCGGGCGTCGAAGGTCGAAGACATGCCGTTTGCCGGCGCGAAGGCCGAAGAACTCGCGATGAGCGGCGGATACGTGCATCGCAAGAACGAGCGGCCGGAGAGCGGCGTGCCGTATGCGCGCATTCTCGACGCGGCGAAGCTGCATGCCGCGTCGGGCAGCGGCAGCGCGAAAGGCGGCTTCGACGATCCGCTCAAGAAGAAGTGGTCGATCCATTCGTACGGCGCGCATTTCGCCGAAGTGACGTGGGAACCCGCGACGGCGCGTCTGCGCGTGAGCCGTGTCGTCACGGTGATCGATGCGGGCAAGATCCTGAATCCGCGGGCCGGCCGCAATCAGATCGAAGGCGCGGTGGTGATGGGCGTCGGCATGGCGCTTTTCGAGCACACCGTCTACGACGAGCGAAGCGGCGCGCCGGTCAACAGCAGTCTCGCGGATTACGTCGTCGCGACGAACGCGGATACGCCGAAGATGGACGTCACCTTCCTCGATCATCCCGATACGGTCTTCAACGAACTCGGCGCGCGGGGCATCGCGGAGATCGGGCTGGCGGGAATCGCGGCGGCGATTACCGGCGCGGTGTATCACGCAACGGGCGTGCGGGTGAGAAAGCTGCCGGTGATGATCGAGGATTTGTTGAAGGCGTAGCGTTGGGCGGCTTGTTCGTTTCGTGAGGCCCGGTTGTCGTGCGGTTCATTGGCGCGGCAACCGGGCTGTTTTACGTGACGGTGTGCAGTCCGACGGGTTCGTATAATCAGGCACGGAGCGAATCGGGTGTCGAATCGCGCAATCATCGGGAAATACATTGAAAGACCCCAACGCGGAACCACTGACTGAACGCGAACTCGACCGCGTGGAAGCCTTCCTCCATACCCTCGGTGACGAAGCGATGACCGTCGAGATGGTCGATGGCTTTTTTGCAGCGTTGATCTGCGGCCCTGAGTTGGTGCCGCCGCACGAATGGCTCCTCGGCGTACTCGGGAAAAACTTTTCGCTGGTGAACGAAAAGGAAGCCGGGAAGATCGTGCAACTGCTGATTCGTCACTGGAACACCATTGCGGACACGCTTGAACTCACGCTGACCGAAGAGACGGTTTATCTGCCGGTGCTGTCGCTGGACGAGGAAGATGACGTCGCTTACGCCAGCGAATGGGCAGAGGGATTCATGGCCGGCATCGACATGCGCCGTGAAAGCTGGCAGGAATTGTTCGACGACGAAGATCACGCAGGATCGTTGATCCCGGTTTTGATGCTTTATCACGAGGACGACCCGGACCCGGCGCTGCGCACCGATCCCCAGGCGCTGGAGGATCGCGACAGCGTGATTCAGGACTTGATCGCCTGCCTGAATCGTATTTATCGATACTTCGAAGTACGCCGGCACGAGAACGCACTGCGTGATGTGCCTGAGCCCATGCGGCGTTCAAGTGCCAAGGTGGGTAGAAACGAACCATGCCCGTGCGGCAGCGGGCGCAAGTACAAGCAGTGCTGCGGGGCGAGTTCTGCCGCGCCGCATTGAGCGGCCCGCAGCGGGCTGATCGGTCGAAAACGCTATGCTAGACTGAGTTGGCAATATCTTGGACCCATACGCGCAAAAGCCATGAAGCCATCCGTCGCCCTGCAAGCTCACCGTGAGGAGATTCGTCGCGTGGTCGAGGCGCATCACGCGTCGAATGCGCGCGTCTTCGGTTCCGTCGCTCGCGGAGAAGATACCGACGAAAGCGATCTCGACCTTCTTATCGACCCATCCCCGGATACGACGCTCTTTGATCTCGGCGCCATTCGACACAAACTGCGAGTCCTGCTCGGTGTACCGGTGGACGTGCTGACTTCGGGCGCGATTCCCGCTGGCAAGCGCGACGCCATTCTCGGAGGCGCGCAGCCCGTATGATATCCGGCGTTCGCAGCGGCGCATCCGGATGTCGATTTCTCATCCGCCTATGAAATGCGGAACGTACTTGCGCACGGCTATCACCAGGTAGAACCGGAAATCGTCTGGAAGACCATCGTCAAGAGCTTGCCGCCATTCAAACGGCAGATTCAGGCGCTCACGGCGGCGATAGCGGACGATAACTCGGCCGCGTCTACCTAACGGCGAGATCCCCCCTCAGGCACACCGCTTGCACCTCCCCCGCGCTTCGATCCTCCCCCAAGACGCGCTAACATAGGGATCAGCCCATCCCCAAAACCCCTGTGTAGCAGCAACTCAGCAAACTCAGCCGGAGTGCCCATGAACGACATGATCCAACAACACGGCCTGCAGGTCGACGCGAGCCTCGCGAAGTTCGTCGATGAAGAAGCCATCCCCGGCACGGGCGTCGACAGCGCGTCCTTCTGGAAGGGTTTCGATGCAATCGTGCACGACCTCGCGCCGAAAAACCGCGCCCTGCTCGCCGAGCGCGACCGCCTTCAGACCGCGCTCGACGACTGGCATCGCAGCAATCCCGGTCCCGTGCGCGATCCGCGCGCATATCGCACGTTTCTGGAGGAAATCGGCTATATCGTGTCCGCGCCCGCGCATGTGCAGGCGAGCACCGCCAATGTCGATCGCGAAATCGCCGAGCAGGCCGGCCCGCAACTCGTCGTGCCGCTCTCCAATCTCCGCTATGCGCTCAACGCCGCCAACGCGCGCTGGGGCAGCCTCTACGACGCGCTCTACGGCACCGACGCCATCGACGAATCCGGCGGCGCGGAGCGCACCGCGCAATTCAATCCGAAGCGCGGCGCGAAAGTGATCGCCTACGCGCGCGCCTTCCTCGACGACAACGCGCCCCTCGCCCACGGTTCGCACGCCGATGCGACGAAATACAGCGTCGAGCAGGGCAAGCTCGCCGTCACGCTGAAGGACGGCGCGAAAGGCGGTCTCGCGAACGCCGAACAGTTCGCGGGCTATCAGGGCGATGCGAAGGAACCGTCCGCCATTCTGCTCAAGCACAACGACCTGCACTTCGAGATCCAGATCGACGCGAGCCATTCCATCGGCAAAACGGACGCCGCGCACGTGAAAGACGTGCTGATGGAAGCGGCCGTGAGCACGATCATCGATTGCGAAGACTCGGTCGCGGCCGTCGATGCCGCCGATAAAACGCAGCTCTATCGCAACTGGCTCGGCCTGATGCAAGGCCATCTCTCCGAACAGGTGACGAAGAACGGCAAGAGCTTCACGCGCAGCATGAACCCGGATCGCGAATACGCCGCGCCCAATGGCGGCACGATCAAGCTGCACGGACGTTCGCTCTTGTTTATCCGCAACGTCGGCCATCTGATGACGAATCCCGCCGTGCTCGACCGCGACGGCAACGAAATTCCGGAGGGCATTCTCGACGGCGTGATGACCACGCTCGGCGCGATGCACGATCTCAAGAACAAGATGAACTCGCGCACGGGTTCCATCTACATAGTGAAGCCGAAGATGCACGGCCCGGCGGAAGTCGCGTTCGCGGACGAACTCTTCTCGCGCGTCGAAGACCTGCTCGGCCTGCCGCGTCACACGATCAAGATGGGCATCATGGACGAGGAACGCCGCACGAGCGTCAACCTCAAGGCGTGCATCGCGGCGGCGGGCGCGCGCGTCGCGTTCATCAACACGGGCTTCCTGGATCGCACCGGCGATGAAATGCATTCGTCGATGGAAGCCGGCCCGATGATGCGCAAGGGCGACATGAAGTCGTCGAAGTGGATCGGTTCGTACGAGCGCAGCAACGTGCTGGTCGGCCTGAACACGGGCTTGCGCGGACGCGCGCAGATCGGCAAGGGCATGTGGGCCATGCCCGATCTCATGCACGCGATGCTCGAACAGAAGATCGCGCATCCGCGGGCGGGCGCGAACACCGCGTGGGTGCCCTCGCCCACGGCGGCCACGCTGCACGCGCTGCACTATCACATGGTCGATGTGCAGCAGGTCCAGCAGGAACTCGAAAGCATCGACTACGACAGCCAGAAAAACGAGCTGCTGGATGGCTTGCTGACGATTCCCGTCGTCGATAAACCGTCGTGGTCGGAAGACGACATCCGGAATGAAATCGAGAACAACGCGCAGGGCATTCTCGGTTACGTGGTGCGCTGGGTCGATCAGGGCGTCGGCTGCTCGAAGGTGCCGGACATTCACGATGTCGGCCTGATGGAAGACCGCGCGACGCTGCGCATTTCCAGCCAGCACATCGCCAACTGGCTGCGGCATGGCATCGTCACGGAAGAGCAGGTTCGCGCAACGCTCGAACGCATGGCCGCCGTGGTCGACAAGCAGAACGAAGCCGATCCGACCTATACGCCGATGGCGCCTTCGTTCGACAGCTCATTCGCCTTCAAGGCCGCGTGCGCGCTCGTGTTCGAAGGACGCACGCAGCCGAGCGGCTATACGGAACCGCTGCTGCACAAGTTCCGTCAGGCCGTGAAGCAATCGATGTAAAACGCCGCGCGGCGGCGGGTTATTGCTCCGACCAGAGCTTGCCCGCCGTCGCCCAGTTCTCGCGTTTCACGTCGGTCAGAATGATGTCCACGGAGCCCGGCTCGCAGCCGAGCGTCTCGCATGTCGTGCGCGTGATCGCTTCGACGAACTTGCGCTTTTCTTCCTGCGTGCGGCCTTCGAACAGCTGAATGTTGAATGTCGGCATGGCGTCGATCTCCGTTGAGTTGAATTCAGTTGCGATACGACGCATCGATGCGATCAAGCTTGCGCAATAGCGCCGGCCATTCGAGCGCGCCTTCGATAGCGTCATCGTCGTGCAATTGCGCCGCGGTGCGCGTGACGACTTCGGGCGTCGGCACGATCATCTTGCCCACACCCGCGAGCGCGCGAAGCTGAATATCGCATGCCTTGACGAGCATATCCATCAGCACATAAGCCTCGGCGATCGTGCGTCCGAGCGTGAGCGGCCCGTGATTGCGCAAGAGCATCGCGCGATGCGTGCCGAGACTTTGCACGAGACGTTCGCCTTCCGCCGGCGAAAACGCGAGCCCTTCGTAATCGTGATACGCGAGATGGCCATGAAAGCGCATCGCGTGCTGCGATGCGGGCAGCAGGCCATGCGGCTGCGTCGACACGGCGATCGCCTCACGCACATGCAGATGCATCACGCACACCGCATCCGCGCGCGCGGCATGCACCGCGCCGTGTAGCGCGAAGCCCGTCGCGTTCACCGGATGCGCGCTTTCGCCGATCACGTTGCCTTCGATATCGATCTTGACGAGATTGCCCGCCGTGATTTCATCGAACGAAAGCCCGAACGGGTTGATGAGAAAGCGCCCCGGCTCGCCCGGCACGCTCGCGGAAATGTGCGTGTAGACGACATCGTCCCAGCCGTTGAGCGCGACGAGCCGGTACGCGGCGGCGAGATCCACGCGCGCGGCTTGCTCGGCTGCCGAGCGCGGCCCGCTTTCCGCGATCCTGCGCTCAGGCGTGTGGGTGAACGACATGCGAGTCTCCTGTTTCCGGTCCTTGTTTCGATGTGCCCGACGAACGGCGCGCGAGCACGATCGTCGCCCACGACGCCAGCACGAACGGCGCGGTGAGCGCGGCGATGCCGGCGCAATCGATCGCGCGTTCGATCAGCACCGCCGCCACGATCGCGGCGAGCGCGTAGCGTTTGCCGAGCGGCGCGGCCGCGAGCGCCGCCAGCGCCGCGTTGAACCCGCACGCGCCCGACAGCACGACGGCGTCGTTCGCGCCGCCCAGCGCGTGCAGCGTCGCGCCGAGCGCACTGCCCGCGATCGCCCAGCCCGCCTGCGAAGGCCGCGAGGCAAACAGCCCCGCCGCGATCAGCGCGCCCGCAAGCGCGCCGGTCGCGAACGTGATCGGCGCGAGACCCGCGAATGCGGCCTGCAGCATCGGGATGAAACCGGCGGCCACCTGCGGAATCGCGCCGGTGTCGCCGCGATCGGCGAAAAGCGGCAGCCAGCACCAGGTCACGATGATCGCCGGGCTGGAGAAGATCGGCAACCGGTAGCGCGAAAGCGCGCGGGTGAGTTTAGCGGCGAGAAAGGTGGCGAACATCGCCGCGACGATCGCGACGGCGGCGGCCTGCGATGCGTCGCCGATGAACGTGAAGGCGGCGAGCGCGGCGAGCGCGCCGTTGAAGCCGTGGAGATCGTCGCGGAAAGCGGGCGTGTCGCGATCTTCGACGATCACGCTGATGACATTGCCCGTCAGCGTGCCGATCAGAAGCCCGCAGGCGAGGCGCGGGCTCGCGCACAGGACGGCGAGAAACAGCAGCGCGCCGGTCGCGGCATTGCGCTGAAGCACGATTTGCCCGATCGCGCGGGCAAAGCTGCGGAGCTGGTCGCCGAAGGCGGCGGAGGAATCGAGAGCGGAAGACATGCTGGGCGGCGACGGCATGCAAAGCCGCCAGCATAAAGCAGCCGGCGCGCGCCGTGCGGCGGCGGGCCGAATAACCTGTATGTGGCTTGAAGCGAAAGGCGCGGCGAACGTCGCGCCGGAAGTGCGGAAGGCTTAGTTGAACGCCAGGGGAACCAGCGGCGTCGGCTCGCCGACTCCCGGATTCGCCAGCGACAGTTCCGAACTCAATCGGACCATTTCCGTGACGTTTTCGCGGAAGTTGGGGTGTTTTTCCCAGGTGATATAGCTCGCATCCATGACGGCGGACAGCGTGAGCAAGGCAAAAGCGACTTTTTCGAGCACTTCGTAGCGGCGGCGCATGATCTTTTCCTCAAACTTTGCAACATTGTAACACCCTTAAGGGTTTTCCCCTAAGGGTCTGTTGCATCGCCGCAAATCGCCCGCTGGCAAAGCGCGTGCGCTCCGGCCCCTCTTCGGACCGGAGCGACTTGATTCGTTTACATCGACGCTTCGAGCATCGCTTCGTAATCCGCGCTCGACGCCTCGCGCGGATTCGTCTTATGACTGTGATCCTTCAGCGCACCCGCGATGATGCGTGGAAACAGTTCGCGCGTGACGCCGAGTTCGCCGAGGCCGCGCGGCAGGCCGAGCGTCGCGGTCATCGCGCGCACCGCGTCGCCGACTTCGTCGCCCGCTTTCAGGCCCATTGCCTGTGCGATGCGGTCGAGCTTGCTCTCCTCGTGCATCGTCGGCGCGCTGCTGTTGAACGCGATGACCGCCGGCAGAAAGATCGCGTTGAGCGTGCCGTGATGCAGTGTCGGATCGATGCCGCCGAGCGAGTGGCTCAGGCTGTGCACGCAGCCGAGGCCTTTCTGAAAGGCGAGCGCGCCCTGCATCGATGCGCTCATCATGTTCCAGCGCGCGGCGCGATCCGAGCCGTCGCGCGTCGCACGTTCGATGTGACGCCACGCGCGCCACAGGCCGTCTAGTGCGATGCCGTCGGCGGGCGCGTTGAACGCGGGGGCCATGAAAGTTTCGAGGCAATGCGCGATCGCGTCCATGCCGGTCGCGGCGGTGAGCTTCGGCGGCAGGCCGAGCGTCAGTTCCGGATCGCAGATCGCAACTTTGGGCACGACATGCGGCGAGATGACGCCGACCTTGCGGCCATCGTCGAGAATGAGGATCGCGCCGCGGCCCACTTCGCTGCCGGTGCCCGCGGTGGTCGGAATGGCGATGACGGGCGCGGTCTTCGCCGTGATGCGCGCGAGGCCGCCTTCGATCACCGCGAAGCTTTGCAGCGGGCCGTCGTGCGTCGCGCAGACCGCCACGCCTTTCGCGAGATCGATGGACGAGCCGCCGCCCGCCGCGATCACGCCATCGCAGTGATTCTCCTTGAACATCGCGACAGCTTCGCGCACGGCCGCTTCGTTGGGATTCGGCGGCGTGCCGTCGAACACGGCCACGGGCGCCGACGAGCCCAACGCATCGAGCACCTTGTCGAGCAGGCCGGCTGCGCGAATGCCGGCATCGGTCACGACGAGCGGACGGCGAATGCCGATGCGCTCGCACTCGCTCGCGAGCAGGCGCACCGCGCCGAAATCGAACTGAATCTGCGTGATGTAATTGATGAGGGGCATGGTGACTGACGGGAAGTTATAGCCGTCAGTATAAAAGCCGCTGCCCCCGCGCGATATTGATTAGTTTCGATAGCGTGATAACTTTTACTCAACTCAGGCTCGCTCTTGGCATCGCCGCGTCAGAAGCGGAAGTCGTCGAAGAACTTCTTGCGTTCTATCACGGTGAGCGCGGCGCGTTTGTGCGGAAAGTCGAATTCCTTGAGCGTGTAGAAGCCCATGCGATGCATGTACGCGATATGCCGCACGTGATCCACGCGCGGTTCGCCGACGAGTCGTTCCGTGCGCGGATCGTCGATGAACATGTAGTGCAGCACGCCGCTCCACCATGCCTTGAGCTTGCCCGCGCTTTGAAACTGCGCATCACCGATGAGCAGATGCAGGCCGCGGTCGAAGTCGCCGGCATCGTAGAACGGTCCGAGACGGTCTTCCTTCGCCCAATAGAATTCGAAGTAGCCGAAGGGATGGTCATCGAAATAACCGATCATCGGATGCATGTGCGGATCGTTGCGACGTTCCGCGAGATACGCGGCGTGTTCGGCGCGCGTGCCGCGCTGGTCCCAGAAGTATGCGACGCGGTCGAGGTTCATCCATGCGCTGAAGACTTCCGAATCGGCGTCGGGGTCGGCGGTGCGCAGGCTGAAGGTCATGTCGATCTGCGGGAAGTGGCGTTCGTAGATGGTGCCTTCGGGGTTGGCTGGCCTCACGGGGTGACGTGTGCCGTTGCTTTCCATGTATTGCAGCGGGGTCTCGCTCGATGCCGGTGCTTTTAGCCACGGTTGGGCGCTTTGCCAGAAGGTCTGGCGCGATGTGGTCAGGAGGATTTCATCGTCGCGATGTTCTGCGTTGTCGATGATGTTTTCCGCTTTTGCTTGCTGGATGACGAGTTCGGATTCTTTTGTGTTTGGCAATGTGAGGGTTGCCGTGCGGCGC
Organism: Caballeronia sp. PC1; assembly: GCF_021353155.1. Taxonomy (NCBI): domain Bacteria; kingdom Pseudomonadati; phylum Pseudomonadota; class Betaproteobacteria; order Burkholderiales; family Burkholderiaceae; genus Caballeronia; species Caballeronia sp. PC1. The sequence goes on along the minus strand of NZ_JAJUBH010000003.1, from coordinate 1,162,213 downwards.
TCAGGGGCGTTGCAGTAGATGTCGCAAAGGGCCTTGCGTAACGCTTCCGGGTTTAGCGTTGCAGGCAACGCGGCTAGGGTTGGGTCGAAACGGATGTTCATTGGTTGGTTCCTTTTTTTGCGCATTCTTGCGCGGCGAAGGTTTGGTTGGATTCCGTTTTTGTTTTTGTGGAATCCTGAATTCGTGTCGGTCTATTTGCACTGCCCCTCCCCGGGGCGGGGGTAACTTTCTTTGCTGCTGCAAAGAAAGTCACCAAAGAAAGCAGCTTCTCACCGCCCGCGGTCACACGCACGTTGGCCACTTTTCTCCTCCATGGCGGCACTCGCCTAAAGAGTGCCCTCACAAAACCCATCGGGCTTGGATCGCGCACGATCCGTCACGTCGCACCACTTAATTCATTGGTACAGCCATTTCAAGCTCCAGCCCGCTTCGCGGCCGATGGGTTTTTCCCTCGCATACCCGGCGGCAGCGCGGAGCGCTGTGCCGGAGCTATTTCGTGCTGAACCAGCGCGCTTCGCGCACTAGCTTGTCAGACCGTGCGCGATCCAAGCCTAGTTAGTCCTTCGAGGGCGACACTTAGGCGAGTGCCGATCCCTGAGGAGAAACGTGGCCAAACTGCGTGTGACCGCGGGCGGTGACAAAGCTGCTTTCTTTGCCTACTTTCTTTGCAGCAGCAAAGAAAGTAGGTGCCGCCCCGCACAGGGGCAGAGCTAATAGACCACCCCCAATACGGGATCCGGCGAAAAAACAATCAAACCAAACTCTCAGCCATAGCCAAAAGCCCCCCTTCAAGCGCAGGAAACAAACTCCGCTGAAAGTTATTCCACCGCAACTCCAGAATGGAATCCGCCGGATCAATACTCGTCCCGAGCACATCGAAAATCACTTCCCCCGAATCGATCCCGTTATCCACGAAATGAAACGAAGCCCCTGTCCGATCGATCACCGGCGCGGGTTGAACCCGCATCGTGTTCCAGTCGACCACGCGCTCGCCCCGCGCGCCATACAGCGCATCGAGCGTCGCATACGCTCCGCGCCGCTCGAACGGCGAGCCCAGCCGCGTCACCCCCGGATGAATATTCGCAATGCGTCGGCAGAACTCCGCCTCCGGCCGAACGAGTTCATCGAGGATCACGAGCAGCCCATCGAGCACGACGAAATCCGCATCGAGCGCACGAAGCTTGTCGAGCAAACGGCGCTCGAACGCATGCTTTTGCACCGCGCGCTCGGCGACCGCATCCATCGGCAAGCGCCGGTAACTGGACGGGATCGCATGAAAGAGACTCGTCACCGGCACGCCCTGCACCGCGAGTTCCGGAGGATGAATCCACTGCCCGCCCGGCGCGTAGCGAAAGCCATAAGCGCCGAGCTTTTCACGGTCCCGCGGCGAACCCTCGTCATCGTCATAGATCACGCCTTCCAGCGAATACAGATCGCCCAAAGGAGAAGCGTTCAGTTGCTCGACGAGATACTCCAGCGGCGACTTCATGTAGCGCGTTCCGCCCTTGTACTCGATATGCTGTCCCGCGCGATCCGCAGCCGCGTTGCGCAAGGACATGATGTAGGCCAGCTTTATCTTCGTCATCGAATCCTGCTCGAAAGAATCACCAGTTATAACGGGCGGTCGCGATCACCGTGCGCGGATTGCCATAGAAACAGGCCGAATCCGACTGGCATCCGCTCACGAACGTGCGATTGAAAATGTTCGACGCATTCACCGCGAAACGCCAATGCGGCATGTCGTAATGAATCGCCGCGTCGTAGACCGTATAGCTCGGGATATACAGCGAGTTATCCGCCGCGCCCGCCAGGCCGCTCTGATAGCGAATGCCCGCGCCAAAGCCCAGGCCGTCGAGCGGTCCCGAATGCCACGTCCAGTCCGCCCACAGCGAGGCCATCTGACGCGGCAGCGGAATCGATACCGGCCACTTGCCGAGCGTCACGTCGTTCGCCTGGATGTTCTTCACATCCTGATAGACATACGCCGCGATCACCGACAGATTGCGCGTCACGTTGCCCACCGCCGACAGCTCGATGCCGCGCGAGCGCACCTCGCCCGTCTGCACGGAAAACGTGCCGGTGGGGTCGGTCGGATCGGGCGTGAGCACGTTGGTCTGATTGATCTGATAGACCGCCGCGCCGAGCATCAAATTCTTGCCGGGCGGCTGCCAGCGCAAGCCCGCTTCGATCTGCCGGCCTCGGGTGGGCGAAGGCAGTCCGCCATCGGCCATCTTCACGCCGATGATCGGATTGAACGATGTCGAATAGCTGATGTAAGGCGACAAGCCATAGTCGCCGAGATACGTAAGGCCGACGCGGCCCGTGAACGCGCTATCGTTCTGCTTCTGCTGCGTGCCGCCGACGATATCGTCCTGCCTCGTATTGCTCCAGTCTTCGCGGCCGCCGATGGTCAGCATCCAGCGATTCCACTTCACCTGATCCTGCGCATAAAGACCGAAGCTATCCAGGGTCGTGCGCGTGTTCGTCTGGCCGAACGAATCGGGACCGCTGAAAATCGCGGTCGATACCGGCGTATAAACCGGGTTGTACATGTTCAGGCTCGGACCGAGCGCGAGCCATTCGCTATCGGTCGAATTCTGACGGTTGTACTCGAAGCCGAGCAGCACGGTATGTTCGAGCGGCCCCGTGCCGAAGCGCGCCTGCGCCTGATTATCGATATCGAAGCGGCTGTAGTTCGGCTGGAACAATCCGGCAAATCGCGCGAGCGTCTGCTCGCTCGGATCGCTCGTATCGAGGCCCGCGCCCCACACCGCGCCGTTATCGAGCGACAAATGCATCCAGCGCGTGTTCTGCCGGAATGTCCAGATGTCGTTGAACTTGTGCTCGAACTGATAACCGACCGACCATTCCTTCTTGCGATAGTACGAGTACGTCGGATCGCCCGTATAAAGGTTCTCCGATATCTTTCCGTTCGGATTGGGCAGCACCGTGCCTTGCGCGGGCAGAAAGTTATTCGACGCGTCGCCCCAGTCCTGCAGATAACTCGCCGCAATCGTCAGCGAGGTATTCGCGCTCGGCTGCCAGCGCACCGAAGGCGAGATCGCGAAACGCTGCTCGTCATGCGGGCCGGTCAGCGAATTGCCGTCGCGCCCCACGGCCAGCACGCGATACGACAGCGTCCCGTCCTTATCGATCTTGTCGCCGATATCGAACATCACCTGCTTGCGCGCATAGTTGCCGATCTGCACGCCTGCTTCGCGATAGCGCCCGCCATCGGCAAGCTTGCTCTGCACATCCACGATCGCGCCAGGATCGCCCTGCCCGTAAAGCACCGAGGTCGGCCCGCGCAGAATCGTGATGCTGTCGATCATGTACGGGTCCACGCGCCAGCTCGACAGATTCAGCGTGTTAGGCACCTGAAGCCCGTCGACGAAGACCGTGGGCGTGAAGCCGCGCAACGCCGAATACCAGTCCGAACGCACGTCCGCGCCATACGACGAAAAACCCGGCACGTAGCGCAATGCTTCGTTGATGCTCGTCGCGCCCGTTTCCTCGATCTGCGCCGCCGTCACCACGTTGATGGTCTGCGGAATCTCGTCGATGGGCGTATCGGTCTTCGTGCCCGTGCGGCTCTTGCGAGCGACGAGCCCGACCGTATCGTCGTTATCCGCCGATGCATTCACGCGAACAGCAGGCAGCGTGCTCGCCTGCGATGCGTCCTGCGATTGTGCTTCTTGTTGCTGCGCCAGCGCGTGATCGGCCGCCGCCAGATAAAACGTTGCGCCCACCGCCGCGGCAATCGCGCGGCGCGGCCCTCTTCCCCACGTCATTCTTCTTATCTCCAATCGCAATGCGGCTTATTCGTTCGCCGCGGACTTGTCAAAGAGCCACGGCCACGCGGCCGTTGCTCACCCCGGTTCTTTTTTCATCCGCCGCGTGTTGTGCGGCGTGGTTCTTTCCCGCATCCGCGAGCGATGCGGCGATCTCGTCGGAGCGCACGGCGAGCACGGAAAGCAGCGTGTCCGAGAGGCCATGACTGTCTTCGCAGCAGCCTTGCAGATAGATGCGCGCCTTGAAATTCGAGGGCGTCCCGAGCCGGTAATCGCGGCCCACGCTCTGCTCGGCGAGCGCATCGCCGAGATGCGGCGCGAGGCCGTCGAGCAGCGCGAGATGCGTGTCGCGCCGATAACCCGTCGCGAGCACGAGCGCGTCGAAACGCTCGGCATGCGCATGGCCGCTGAGGATGTCGCGCATCGTCAGCTCGATCTCGCCATTCGCGCGCCGCGCCGCGTTCTCGATCACCGTATTCGCCATCAGGCGATGCCGCGTGTCATCCGCCACCTTTTGCAGATAAAGCATCTCGTAGATCTGCTCGATCAGCGGACGATCCACGACCGCATAGTTGGTGTCGCGAAAACGCTCGATCAGCGAGCGGCGTCCGTCTTCCGATTGCGCGAACACGACATCCGTGAACTCGGGACTGAAGATCTCGTTGACGAAAGGCGTGTCGTCGGCGGGCTTGAGCGCGCTTGCACGCATCACGAGCGTCGCATCGACGTGCGGAAAACGGCGCGTGATGTCGGTGAAGACTTCCGCCGCGCTTTGTCCCGCGCCGATCACGGCAATGCGCTTCTTGCCGTTGCGGTCATCGCCCGCGACGCGCTCGATCGAACTCAGATACGCCGACGAATGGATCACGTTATGCGGGCCGAGCGACGCGAACGGCTCCGGCACGCGCGCCGTGCCGCCGACGCCGATCGACAGCGCGGTCGTCACGCGCCGCCATTCGCTGCCGTCCTCATCGCGCGAGACGACGCGCAGCGCGTTGACATCGCCGTTGCTATCGATCACCGGCTCGATCGCCGCGACGCTCTGCCCGTAATGGACGCGATCGTCGAATGCCTGCGCAACCCAGCTCAGATAATCGTGAAACTCGACGCGCGTCGGATAGAAGTTCTTCAGGTTCACGAATTCGTTCAGCCGGCCGCGCTCGAACAGATAGTTGATGAACGTGAAGCGGCTCGTCGGATCACGTTGCGTGACGAGATCCTTCAAGAACGAAATCTGCATGCGGCAATCGTCGAGCAGCATGTCGCGATGCCAGCCGAACGCCGCCTGCCGTTCGATATAGCATTGCTTCAAATGCGATGACCCGCCCGCCTCGGCAAGCCGCACGGCCAGCGACAGATTCGACGGCCCGAAGCCGACGCCGATCAGATCGAATACGGTTTCTTTCTTCATTTCCCTGTGTCTCACGAATGTCATTGGTCGATGCTGAGCGACACGCGGCGCGCGAGCGTCGCGGCAAGGCCCGCGCAATGCGGCGTGGCGAAAACGTCCTGAATGGCGATGTCGAAGCCCGCTCGGCGCGCCGCATCGACAAAGCGCACGACGGCGAACGAGGTCGCGCCCGCTGCGAACAGATCGTCGTGCGGCGCGACGGTCTGGCCGTCGAACAGTTCGCGCCAGATGCCGGCGAGTGCGCGGGCTTCGCTCGTGTCCTCATCGTGTGCCGCCGCTACAACGGCGTGTCCGGCATGCGCGAATGCGACTTCGATTGCGCCGAATGCATCGTGCGGCGCGTGCGCGAATCGTTCGACGGTCGCGAGATAACGCTTCGCGAGGGCATCGACGAATGCGCCATCGACACGTTCGTTCGCGTATGAAAACGCGCAACTCACGCGGCCGTCCGGATACTCGGTGACGTCCAGTTCGAGATCGAACACCACGCGATGACGCACGTCGTCGAAGCCTTCGATGGCAAGGCCCGCCCAATCGCGCGCGGCCATCGCGGCGGGGCGAAGGTAGTTGAACATCACCTGAAAGAGCGGATTGCCCGCGCCGGGCCGCTGCGCATTCGCCGCGGCGACGACCTCGGCGAATGGCACGTCGGCGTGCGCATAAGCGGCGAGCGCGGCGTCGCGCACGCTGGCAAGCAAGCTCGCGGGCGTGTCGCCGCCGGCGATGCGCGTGCGCACGACGACCGCGTTGATGAAGAGCCCGAGCGCGTCGCGTGCGGCGTCGCCGGTCGATTCACGGGTCGATGCGAGCACGCCCACAGGCTGATCGGCCGCGCCCGTCAAACCGTGCAGCGCGGCGTTCAATGCCGCGTGCAGCAGCATCGGCAGCGTGGCGTGGCATTCCATCGCGAGCGCGCGGGCGCGGGTGACGAGCGCATCGTCGAGATCGAACGCGATACGGCTCGCGAACCATTGCGGATCGTCCACACGCCCCGAGGCGGGCGCGGGCAAGGCGATCGCGGGCAATTCGCGCAGCGCATCGCGCCAGAACGCGAGCCGCGCGCCCGTTGCGGACGACGGCAGCACGAGTGCATGCGAGGCCCGCTCCGACACCGACGCGCCCTTTTGCAAGGCAACGTAAGTCGCGCGGATATCGTCGAGCCACAGATCGATCGATGTCCCGTCCGACACGATGTGATGCACGACGAGCGACAACACGTGATCGTCGTCGGCAATGCGCAGCAAACGCGCGCGCCACAGTTGTTTCGCGGCGGCGAGATCGAACGGCGTGAGCGCGTCTTCATCCGTCATGCGCTTCGCTTCGTCGATACGGCCCGCCAGATCGATCGCCGGCAATTCGAGGCGCGACATCGGCGCGATGCGCTGGCCGGGCAATGCGCCCTCGCGTTCCACCAGTTGCGTGCGCAACGCCGGATGACGCGCGGCGGCTTGGGCAAGCGCCTCGCGCAGCGCATCGGCATCGAGCGGGCCGCGCATGCGCACCGCGACCGGAATGTTGTAGGCGGCGCTTTGCGGCTGCGCGCGCCACAGGAACCACAGGCCGAGTTGCGCCGCGGAGAGCGGCCATACGCCGTTTTCATCGGGCGCGAATGCGGTTTGCACGGCGTCCGCCGCGCCTTCGCACACGCTCGCCTGCAACACGCGCTTCGCATACTGCGACAACACCGGCGTCTCGAACAACGCGCGCACCGGCACATCGCGGGCGAGCGTCTCCGCAATCCGCGTCACGACGCGCACCGCCGCGAGCGAATGCCCGCCCAGTTCGAAGAAATGATCCGCGCGCCCGACGCGTTCGGCATTCAGCACCTCGCGCCATATCTTCGCGAGTGCGGCTTCCACGCCCGCCGCTGGCGCTTCGTAGATGCGTTCCTTTTTCGGCGGCTCGGGCAGCACTGCGCGATCGACCTTGCTGTTCGCGTTGCGCGGCAACGCATCGAGCACGACGATATGCGCCGGCACCATGTAATCGGGCAGCGTGCGGCGCAAGTGCGCGTCGAGTTCGGCGGCATCCGCGGCGCGGCCCAGCGCGGCGCGTTCGCGCGCATCCGCTTTCAGTTCGACATAGGCGACGAGCGCCGCCTGCGCGCCCTTGCCGCGGACCACGGCGCAGGCCTCGCGCACGTCGTCGTGCGCGGCGAGTTGCGCCTCGATCTCGCCGAGTTCGATCCGCAAGCCGCGCAGCTTCACCTGATGATCGACGCGGCCGATGAAATCGAACACGCCATCCGCGCGGCGGCGCACGAGATCGCCCGTGCGATAGAGCCGCGCGCCCGGCGCGCCGTAGGGATCGGGCACGAAGCGTTCGGCGGTCAGCGCGGGCCGGTCCAGATAGCCGCGCGCCACACCCACGCCCTCACCGCCGAGATACAGCTCGCCGATCACGCCGACCGGCAGCCGATGCAAACGCTCATCGAGCACATGCGCCGTGCGCGCGCCGACGAGCGTGCCGATCGGCAGATACGCGCAATCCGCGAGCTTCGCGGGATCGTCGCCGGGATTGAACATCCACAGCATCGGCGTGATGACGGTTTCCGTCGGACCATAACCATTGACGATGCGTGCATTCGGAAACGCGCGGCGCATCAGCGCGAAGGCTTCGCGAGAGGTCGCTTCGCCGCCGACCGTAATCGACTTCAACGTGGGCGGCGCACCGTGCACGAGCGCCCATTCCGCGAGCTGCGTCGCGCAGCCGGGCGGCACGTAGGTCATCGTCACGCCTTCCTTGTTCATCAGCTTGCAGGTGAGCGCGGGCGGCCACAGCGTATCGGCCGTGATCGCGACGGCTGCGCCGCAGATGTACTGCGAAAACCAGCCCTCGTGCGCGCCATCGAAGTTGACGGACTGGAACAGCATGAAGGTGTCGTTCTGCGTCGCGCCGTAGCGTTCGGCGATGGCCACGCAGTGCCGCGCGAACGAACCGTGATCGACGATCACGCCCTTCGGCTTGCCCGTCGAACCCGATGTATAGATCGCGTAGGCCGCCTGTTCGGGTGCCACTTCGGGCAACACGATGCGCGACGTTTCATCGTCGGCGTAGAGGGATTCGTCGTCGAGCAGCAGAATGCGCGCGTTCGCGGGAACGGGCAGCGCCTTCAGGCTCGCGCGTTCGGTCACGATGTGCTCGATGTGCGCGTCGTCGAGAATCTGCGCGAGACGTTCGCGCGGATGGCTCGGATCGAGCGGCACGAACGCGCCGCCCGACTTCAGCGCGCCGATCAGGCCGACGAGCAGATCGACCGAGCGCCCGAGCGCGACGCCCACGCGCGTCTCCGCGCGCACGCCCGCATCCACGAGCCGTTGCGCGATACGTGCCGCGCGCGCATCGACTTCGCCGCGCGTGAAGGCGCGCGCCATGTCCGCGACGCCGCGCGCATCGGGCTTTGCACGCGCATGGCGCGCGATGCGTTCCTGCACGGAGACGAACGCTTGCACGTTTGCGGGCGCGTTGCGATTCCACGCGTCGAGTTGCGCGCGTTCGTCGTGCGGCAGCCATTGCAGATCGCCGACGCGCGTGTCCGGCGCATCCAGCGCAGTGCGCAACAGTTCGACGAAGCGCCGCGCGAGCCGCTCGATGGCGTCGGCATCGAAGAGATCGAGCGCATAGATGAACGCCGCGGCCAGCGTGCCGTCCGCGCGCTCTTCGAAGTTTGCGGTGAGATCGAACTTGGCGAACGGCGCGCCCGAGGGCAGTTCGGTCGCGCGTACATCGGCGAAGGCGGGCAGCGCGCGCCGCGCACCGTAGGCAGCCATCACCTGAAAGAGCGGATGATGACTCGCGCTGCGCGCGACGCCGAGCGCTTCCACGACCTGCTCGAAGGGCACGTCCTGATGCGATTGCGCATCGACGAGCGCGCCTTGCGCCGCGTCGACGAGGGCCGCGAACGGCTGCGACGGCTCGACGCGCGCCGCAAGTGTCAGCGTGTTGACGAAAAAGCCGATGAGCCCCGCCGTCTCCGCGCGCTCGCGATTCGCGGCGGGCACGCCGATCTGAATATGCGCTTCGCCCGAGGCCCGCGCGAAAAGCGCATCGAGCGCCGCGAGCAGCACCGCGAACGGCGTTGCGCGGCGCGCGTTGGCGAACGAACGCAAGCGCGCGGCGAGCGCGGCATCGAGCGCGAAGACGTGACGCGCGCCGCGTGCGCTGCGCTCGCCGGGACGCGCCGCGGCACCGGGCAGCATCAACACGTCGCGCGACGGATCGAGCCGCGCGCGCCAGAAATCGAGCTGACGGTCGCGCTCGCCCGCGTCGAGCCAGCGGCGCTGCCAGAGCGCGTAATCGGCGTACTGGATCGGCAACGGTGCGACCGAGACCGCCTCGCCCCGCGCATAGGCGCGATAGAACGAGGCCAGCTCGGCCAGCGCGATATCGGCGGACCAGCCATCGGACACGATGTGATGCGTCGTCAGCGAGAGCCAGTGCGTGTTCGCGTCGAGCTTCACGAGATGCGCGCGCACGAGCGGCGCATGCGCGAGATCGAAGGGACGCGATTCGTCGGCAAGCGCAAGGGCTGCGGCGCGCGTCTCACGTTGTTCAACAGGAGTGTGCGTGAGATCCACCGCTTGCCACGGACAGCGCATCGGCGCATGCACCGTTTGCAGCACGCCGTCCGCGCTTTCGGCGAAGGTCGTGCGCAGCGCTTCGTGGCGCGCGATCAATGCATCGCATGAAAGACGCAGCGCGTTCGCATCGAGCGCGCCGTCGAGCCGCAGCCGTTCGGTGATGTGATACGCAGCGGGCTCGTCGATCATGCGCGCGTGCAGCCACAGACGCGTCTGCGCGAACGATGCGGCCACGCTCGATTCGCATGCGTCACCTCGCGCGCGCGGCGGAATCGGCAGCATGCGAAAGTCGATGCCCGCGTCGGCGAGCCGCGCGACGAACACCTTGCGCTGCGCATCGGGCAACTGCGCGAAGCGCGTCGCGAGCGAAAGCAGATCGGGTTGGGTGATGCTCATTGGGTCTCCAGTTCACCGAGCAGGGCGTCGATGGCGCTCGCCGCGTCATGCGCGCCGCCTGCGGCGTTGCGTTGAGTCAGCGCCGCATCGATCGCGGCGGCGCAGCGTGCGAGCGTGCGTTCGTCGAAGAGCGTGCGCAGCGGCAGCGTGAGCGACCAGTGCAGATTGGCTTGCGCGTTTGCCTGCGTCGCGAGCAGCGAATGGCCGCCGAGCGCGAAGAAATCGTCGTCGCGTCCGATGCTTTCCGTGCCTTCGATAGGCAGCACGCGCTGCCAGATCGCGGCCAGATCGCGTTCGGTCTGCGTACGCAGCGGCTCGACGGTGCGCTGCGTGCGTGCCGGCGCGGGCAAAGCGTTGCGGTCGCACTTGCCGTTCGGCGTGACGGGCAGCGCATCGAGCGCGATCACATGGGCGGGCGTCATATACGCGGGCAGTTGCGCACGCAGCGAATCGAGCACGGCGGTTTCATCGAACGATGCGGGCGTGGCGCACGCGATGTAGCCGATCAATTGCTCGTCGCGCACGATAACGACGGCATCGCGCACGTTCGGCTCGGCGCGCAGGAGCGCTTCGATTTCGCCCGGCTCGATGCGCTGTCCGCGCAGCTTCACTTGCGTATCGATGCGCCCGAGATAGTCGAGCGCTCCGTCATCGCGCCGGCGAGCAAGATCGCCCGTGCGATAAAGACGCGCGCCCGCGACGAACGGATCGGGCACGAAGCGCTCGGCCGTCAGCGCCGCGCGTTCGAGATAGCCGCGCGCAAGACCCGCGCCGCCGAGATACAGCTCGCCGATTGCGCCTTCAGGAACCGGATGCATGGCCGCATCGAGCACATGCAGTTGCAGGTTCGCGATCGGATGACCGATGGGCACCGAAGGCGCATCGATATCGCTTGCGCCGCACGTCCAGTGCGACACGTCGATCGCCGCTTCGGTCGGACCATAGAGGTTGTACAGGCGCGCATTCGGCAAGAGCCTTGCGACGCGCGCGACGAGTTCGGGCGCCAGCGCCTCGCCGCTCGCGACGATGCGTTCGATGCTCGTGCAACGCGCCGCCTCACCGAACTCGTCGAGATGCGCGACGAACGCCGCGAGCATCGACGGCACGAAATGCAGTGTGCTCACGCGATGCGCTTCGATAGCCGCGACAAGGCGCGCCGGATCGCGATGATCGCCGGGCGCGGCGATGGCGAGCGTAGCGCCCGTCGCGAGCGGCCACACGAACTCCCACACGGACACATCGAAGCCGAACGGCGTTTTGTGAAGCACGACATCGTCATGCTTCAACCGATACGCGTCCTGCATCCACGCGATGCGGTTCGCGAGCGCGCCATGCGTATTGCCCGCGCCTTTCGGCTTGCCTGTCGAGCCCGACGTATAGATGAGATACGCGAGATGCGCGCCGGTGACGTCGATGGGCGCTTCGAGCGACGCATCGTTCTGCATGAGCGCGCCGATATCGACAACGCGCGCGTGCGCCGCCGCCGCTTCGACCCGCTCGCGCAAGTGCGCTTGCGTCAGCACGACGGCGGGCTTCGCATCGTCGAGCAGGTAGGCGATGCGATCCGCCGGATAGTCCGGATCGATCGGCAGATACGCCGCGCCTGCCTTCAACACGCCGAAGAGCGCTACGACCATGTCGAACGAACGCTCGACGCACAACGCGACCGCCGTGTCCGGCGCGACGCCCGACGCGACGAGCGCCGCCGCGACGCGATCCGCGTGCGCGTTCAGTTCGGCATACGTCATGCGATGCAAGGCGCCATCGTGAGCGGCCATTTCGAGCGCGATCGCATCCGGCGCGCGCTGTGCCATGCGTTCGAATTGCCGGTGCAGCGGCGCGTTTTGCACATCGCTCCATGTGTGCGCCGTCGCATTGAACCGCGCATGTTCGGCGGCGAGGGAGATCGCGCCGAGCGGTGCGTCCGCGTCGGCGGCGAACGCATCGAGACAGGCCGACAACGCGTGATGCAAGGCGATCACACGCGATTCGTCGAGACGCGCGGCGTCGTAGCCGTAATCGATAACGATCGACTCGCCCGCCTCGATGACGAGCGTCAGCGCGAAATCGGTCGCTTCGATGTTGCGCAGATCGCGCATCTTCAGCGCGCGCGCATCGCCCCCCGCCCAGGCTTCGTCGACGGGATAGTTCTCGAACACGACGAGCGTATCGAACAACGCGCCGCCGCCCTGTCCCGCCCAGCGCTGAATCTCCGCCAGCGGCGTATGCGCGTGTTCGTGGGCCGCGGCGTTATCCGCCTGCAATTCGCGCAGCCACGCACTCGCCGCACGGTGCGGCAGCGGCGCGGTGATGACCGGCACGGTGTTGATGAAGAGACCGAGCACGCTGTCGATATCGGTCAGCGCATCGGGACGGCCCGCGACCGTCGCGCCGAACGCGACGCTCGTGCGATGCGTCATGCGCTGCAATGCGAGCGCCCACGCCCCTTGCACGAGCGTGTTGAGCGTCACGCGCAGACGGCGCGCGGTGTCGGCGTAGCGCGCGGCCGTCGCGGCATCGAACGTGCCGCGCCATGCGCGATGATCGTCGAGCGAGGGTGTAGCGCTGGCCTCGCGTTGCGCGATGCGTGTCGGTTCGTCCAGACGTGCGAGCCGTTCGAGCCAGAACGCTTCATCCGCCTGCACGTCGCGCGCGGAGAGCCACGCGATGAAGTCGCGATAACGCGCCTTGACCGCATGCGTGGCGAACGGCTGCGCGCGCGGCGGTTCGATGTAATCGCGCAGCACGTCCGCGAACATGCGCGCGGTGCTCCAGCCGTCGAGCAGCAGATGATGCCGCGTCCACACGATGCGCCATTCGTCGCCGCTCAGGCGAATCAGCGTGACGCGCATCAGTGGCGGCGATGCGAGATCGAAGCCGCGTGCGCGGTCCTGCGCGAGCCATGTTTCGAACGACGACGCCGCGTCGGCGCGCTCACGCCAGTCCAATACGTCGAACGGCATGCGCGCCTGGCGGTGCACGATCTGCATCGGCGCGGCTTCGTCGTGCGTGAAGCCGGTGCGCAGAATGTCGTGACGCGGCTCCGCTGCCTCGAACGCCGCGCGCAGGCGTTCCACGTCGGGCGAAACGAGCGTCGCGACGAGCTGGTTCACGTAGGTCGATTGCTCGGGCGCGAGCAGCGAATGAAACAGGATGCCGTGCTGCATCGGCGACAGCGGATAGATATCGGTGACGCGGCGCAGATCGGCCGGCAGGCGATCGAGCGCCGCTTGCGTCAGGCCGCCGTCACGCGCGAGCGGGAAGTCGCCCGGCGTCGCGCCCGCGCCCCTTTGCGCGACGCGTTCAGCGCAAGCGGCGACGATATCGGCGAGCGCTTTTTCGAAGCGTTGCGCGAGGCCGTCGATCGTCGCACGCTCGAATTGCGTCGAGCCATACACCCAATGCAGCCTGAGCGTGCGCTCGCCGCGGTCGTCGATATACGCGTGAATCGCGAGCGCGTTGCCAAGCGGCCCCGCCGGATCGCGCTCGCAGCCCGCACCGCCGAAACGCGGCGTGAAGGCCGCATCGCGCGCGTCGTGCGACTCGAACTGGCCGAGATAATTGAACGTCACGCGCGGGCGCGGCAACGCTTCGAGCGCGGCGCGTGTCGCATCGTCGCCGTAATGACGCAGCACGCCGAAGCCGAGGCCTTTATGCGGCACCGCGCGCAAGGTGTCCTTCGTCGCGGCGAGCGTGGCCACGGGCGATGCCTCGGCGCGCACGCATACCGGATAGTGGCTCGTCAGCCAGCCGAGCGTGCGGCTCGCGTCGATATCGTCGAGTAGCGCTTCGCGGCCATGTCCTTCCAACTCGATCCGGCACGTCTCGCCGATCGCATGCGCGAGCGCCGCGATCAGCACCTCGACCGTCTGCGTGCGATACGCGATGTTCGCATCGGCGAGCGCGGCGCGGGTGAGCGTGGCATCGATCGTCTGTTCGATCACAACGGCGTCGGCATTCGTCGCCTTCGCGTGCGGATGATCGACACGCAAACCGTCGAGCAACGACGCCGTCGAAGCCCAGTACTTCGCTTCGCCGGCAAACGCCGAGTGCGGATCGCGCGCCGCTTTCACAAGACGCGCGGCCCATTGTGCGGCTGTCGCGCCGGTGCGCGTGAGGCTCGCGATGCCGCGCGTTTGCGCCGCGCGATAGGCGCTTTGCAGATCGTCGAGCAGGATGCGCCACGACACGCCATCCACGATCAGATGATGAATCGCGAGGTAGAGCTTCGTGCGCCCGTCCGGCAGCGATGCCGCGAGCGCGCAGGCAAGCGGCCCACGCGAAAGGTCGAGCGTGCGCTGGATCGCGTCGAACTGCGCGAGCGCATCGGCATCGTCGTTCGCGGTGACGGCGGCGAGCGGCAACGCATCGAATGCCTTCGACGCAAGCACCATGCGCCCGTTCTCGAAGCGCTGCCTGAAGATCTCGTGATGCGTGAGCAACGCATCGAACGCACGCGCGAACGCGTCGAGATCGAACGAGGCATGCGCATCGAACTCGATCGACTGGTTCCAGTGGCCGCGCTGCGGAATGTCGAGCGCGAAGAAGCGCAGTTGCGCGGGCGTCAGCGTGTCTGCGGCTTCGTTCACTGTCGGCGCGGGTGCCTTTGCATCGATCGGTTTGACCACCTGTGCGAGTTGCGCGACGGTCGCGTTATCGAAGATCTGCTTGGGCGTCGCACGCAAGCCGCGTTTGCGCAGACGCGCGATGACCTGCAGCACGAGAATGGAATCGCCGCCGAGTTCGAAGAAGTTATCGTCGCGGCCAATCTTCTTCGCCTTCAGGACGTCCATCCACACCGAAGCGATCGCTGCTTCGGTCTCGCCTTGAGGCGCATCGCCCGATGCAGTGGCTTCGGCTGGCTTCATCGCGATCTCGCGCAGCGCGGCGCGGTCGATCTTGCCGTTGGCCGTCACGGGGAGCGCGTCGAGCACGAGGATCGATGCGGGCATCATGTAGTCGGGCAAGCGCGCGGCGAGCGCATCGCGCAACACGGCTTCGTCCTTGACGGAGCCTGTCGCGAACGTCGCGAGTTGCAATCTGCCGTCACGCTCGACGGGCAATGTTTCCGCTTGCGTCACGCCTTCGATCGCACGCAGCGCCGCGCTCACTTCGCCCGGCTCGACGCGATAGCCGCGAATCTTCACCTGATCGTCGAGACGGCCGAGAAACGCGATGTGGCCATCCGCGAGAAGACGCACGCGGTCGCCGGTGCGATACAGCCGCTCGCCATGCGCGAACGGATGCGGCACGAAGCGTTCCGCCGTGGCGGCCGCGCGTCCGAGATAGCCGCGCGCCACGCCCGGCCCGCCCAGATACAGTTCGCCGATGCCGCCCGGCGGCACGCGTGCGCCAAGCGCATCGAGTACGTAAGCGCATGCGTTCGGCAATGGACGTCCGATCGGCACGCCCTGCGCATCGCGTTCGATGCCCGCGAATGCGCTCGCCTCGCAGGCGATCGCGCCGACCGTCGCTTCCGTCGGCCCATAGTGGTTGATCACGCGGCACGCGGGCTTCAACGCCTTCACGCGATCGACGAGCGCCCACGGCAGCGTTTCGCCGCCCGTGACGAGCGCATGCGAAGGCAGCACGTCGGCGCTCTGCTGCGCTTCGAGCAAGGCATGCAGATGGCTCGGCACGATCTTCAGGACGCCCACTTCGCGCGCGCGCATTTCGGCGGCGAAAAGATCCGGATCGAATGCGCAGCGGGCGGGCAGCAAATGCAGCGTGCGGCCCGAGCACAATGCGCCGAAGAGCGTCGTGTGACCGAGATCGGCGGCGACGGTCGAGACCATCGCCATCGATGCGCCGGGCGCGAAAGCGAGTTCATCGAGCATGCCCTGCACGTAGTCGGCCAGCGCGCGATGCGGCACGGCCACGCCCTTGGGCGCACCCGTCGAGCCCGATGTGAAGATGACGTAAGCGGTTTGCTCCGGCGCGGGCTGCACGCGTGGCATCGCCGCGTTGGCGAGCGATGTATCGTGCGCGAGCGTATCGGTATCGAGCAACATCGCGTTGCCGAGCGATCGCGGCGCGTTGCCGTCCGCCATCGCGACGAGCGCGAGACGCGCGCCGCATGCTTCGATGGCCGCATCGAGCCGCGCTTGCGGCATCGACGGATCGAGCGGCGCGGCATATGCGCCCGCTTTCATCGCACCGATCAACGCGACGACGAAGCGCGCGGAACGCTCGATGCATACCGCGACCGCATGTTCCGCCCGCGCGCCGCGGTGACGCAACGCAAGCGCGATGCGGTTCGATGCATCGTCGAGTTCGGCGAAGGTCATCTGCGTGGAGGCGTCCGCGAGTGCGATGCGGTGCGGCGTCGCGCTCGCATGCTGCGCGATCAGCGCGAGGATATCGCTGGCCTCGACGCTCAGCGCGCGGCCTTGCCGCTCCGCATCCGGCGTCGTGCAATCGAGCGATGCGATGGCACGCGACGGATCGCGCACCGCATCCGCGACGAGCGCCGCGAAGCTCGCGAGCCAGGCCTGCGCGGTCGTTTCATCGATGCAGTCGAGCGCGTGCGCCGCGACGAGTTCGATGCCGTGCGCATCGTCGGTGAAATCGAGCGCGAAATCGAAGCGCGCGGCGAGATCGGGGCCGGGCGTCGCGATCGCGGTCGCATTCGGCAGCGTCGCCTTCAGTTGCGCATCGAACTGCTGCGCGAACTTCACGCGCAGCCATGCGTCGCCTCGTGCGACAGGCGGTTTCACCGCGTCGAGCACGCGCTCGAAGGGCACGTCCTGATGCGCGAATGCGTCGAGCGCATGACTGCGCACGTCATCGATCAATGCGGAGAATGTGCGGCGCGAATCCACGCGCGCACGCAACGCCAGCGTATTCAGGCACAAGCCGATGAGGCCCGCCGTCTCCGGCCGCTGCCGATGCGCCACGGGCGCCGCGACGACGAAATCGTTTGCTCCGGTGAGCCGGTGAAGCCACGCGTCGAACGCGGCGAGCAGCACGACGAACGCCGACGTGTGCGTCTCCCGCGCGAGTTCGCGCAACGCGTTCGATGTATCCGCGGACAAGCGCAACGACACGCGTGCGCCGCGATGATCGCGCGTGGCGGGACGGGCGCGGTCGCAAGGCAGCGCGAGCGGTTCGGGCGCGGCATCGAGCGCTTTACGCCAGTACGAAAGCTGGCGCTCGCCCTCTTCGCTGGCGACCACATCGCGCTGCCATTGCGCGTAATCCGCGTACTGAACCGGCAGCGCGGGCAACGCGGGTTCATCGCCTTGTACATACGCGCTATACGCTTTCGCAAGCTCGTCGAAGACGATGCGCGAACTGTAGCCATCCGTAATCGCGTGATGAGCCGTGAGCATCAGGCGATGCGAGTCCTCGTCGAACGTGACGAGCGTCGCGCGCAACAAGGGGCCGCCGGACAGATCGAACGCTTCGCTCGCGTGCGCGTCAGCGGATAGTTCGGGGCTTGCTTGTTCGATCGTCACCGGCAGCGACGCATGAATGCGCTGCATGACAATGCCGTCGTCATTCTCGACGAGCGTCGTGCGCCATGCCTCGTGACGATCGATCAGATGATCGAGCGCGCGTTGCAATGCACGGACATCGAGCTTGCCGCTGATAGTCCAGTGGCCCGCGATGTGATACGCCGAGCCCGCGTCTCTCGTCTGCGCAAGCGCCCAGAAGCGTTGCTGCGCGAACGAAGCGGGCCTGTCGATGAAACGCGCGTTCGCCGTGCGAACGCTTCGCACGATCGCCACGCCGTCTGCTTCCCGCTCGCTCGCATCGATCGATGCGGCAAGCTTCTCCAGCGTGGGATCGTCGAAGATCGCATCGAGCCGCAGATTCACGCGCCATTCGATACGGATGGCGGCCTGCAATTGCATCGCCGCAAGCGAATCGCCGCCGCGCGCGAAAAAGCGATCGGCCCGGCCGACAGGCGCGGCATCGTCGAGAATGCGCTGCCAGATCTGCGCGAGACGGCGTTCGGTATCGGCCTCCGGCGCAACGATGTCGCGTGCGGTCGATGCTGACGCGGCCTGTGCCTTCAACGCATCGCGGTCGAGCTTACCGTTGAGCGTATAAGGCAAGCGCGCGAGCCGCACGAAACGATGCGGCTGCCACGCCGCGGGCAAGTGTTCCGCGAGATAGCTTTTCAGCGCGGCATCGGTCGCGCTTTCGTGGGCGAGCACGAAACAGGCGATGAGTTGCGTGCGGCCATTCGTCGATTCGGCGAGCACGGCGGCATCGCGAATCGATGGATGCGCGCGCAGGCAGGCCGCGATTTCCGCGGGCTCCACGCGCACGCCGCGAACCTGCACCTGATCGTCGATGCGGCCAAGATAATCGTAGGCGCCGTCGGGACGTTGGCGCGCGAGATCGCCCGTGCGATAGATGCGCGCGCCCGGCGCGCCCGATGCGTCCGGCACGAAGCGCTCGGCGGTCAGCGCGGCGCGTCCGTGATAGCCGCGCGCGATGCACGCGCCGCCGAGCAGCAACTCGCCTTCGTCGATGCGCGCGACACGCTCACCGATCACGCCTCCGATAGGCAGCGCCGCGTAAGCATCGGCATCGCCGAGATCGGGTGTGACATGCGGCTCGACCGGCCACAGCATCGGCGAAATCACGGCTTCGGTCGGACCATAGCCGTTGATGAGACGCTGCGCGGCAAAGACGCGCCGCACACGCGCGAACGCTTCGCGCGACAGCGCCTCGCCGCCGAACGCGAGCACGCGCAGCGATGCCGGCACGCCTTTGCGCTCGGCGACGGCCGCGAATTCGCGCAGATAGGCAGGCGGAAACGCGGCCACGTTCACGCGCTCGCGTTCGATCAGCGCGTGCGCCGCATCGGGCGCGAACGGCGGCGGCGCGGTGATGACGATGCGCGCGCCCACCGCGAGCGGCGCGAGCCAGCATTCGTGCGCGGCATCGAAATTGACCGATGCGAAGTGCAGCAGGCTATCGCCTTCGCCGATGCCGAGCGCCTGCGCGAGCGCATCGCAATGCGCGGCGAGCGGACCGTGCTCGACCACGACGGCTTTCGGCGTGCCGGTCGATCCCGACGTGTAGATCATGTACGCGGCCGCGCGCGGATGCACGGGCGTGTCGCGATCGAGCGCGGGGGCATCGGCGCGGTCGTCCTGCACGTCGAAGCATCGCGCGAACCGCGCGCGCATCGCCTCGCCGGCGTGTTCATCGACGATACCGTGCACGAGGCCCGCATCCTTCGCGATCCAGTCGAGCCGCGCAGCGGGATGATGCGGATCGAGCGGCACGAACACGCCGCCCGCCTTCAGCACGGCGAGGAGCGCGACGAACAGTTCGCAGGAACGCTCGACGCACACGCCCACGCGCACTTCAGCGCCGACGCCCGACGCACGCAGCCGCGCCGCGAGACGGGACGCGCGGGCATCGAGTTCGCCGCGCGAAAGACGCGCGTCGTCGTGGGCATTGAACGCGAGCGCGGGCGCATCGGGTTGAACGCGTGCGAGCGCTTGAATACGAAGATGAAGCGCGGTCGGGAAACTCGTCATCGGCATGAATTCCTTGGGTTCTGTCCGCATCGGCAATTGCTGCGGCATGAACGGGGCGCCGCTCAAAATGCGGCTTCACTCGGGATGACGAATCGCGCGAAAGAATTTTTACCGCGCAGTTTTTATGCGCTCCATCCGCTAAAGATTCGCCGCGCTGAAACGTCTCTATGTAGAGGCGCATTCCAGCGCCGCCTTTCTTACTTCAGCGATGCCTTGCCAATGACCGCCATACACGAGCCTTCAAGTTCTTCCGCGACGCAAAAGCCCGCCGCGCGCCTGATCCTCGCGCTGCTCAAGCGCTCGCGCGGCGCATTCGGAGTCGCGCTCGTCGCGTGCGTGCTGAACGGCATCGCGAGCGTGATGCTCGTCGCGACGCTCAATCGCGCGCTATCGACGACCGCATCCGCCGATGCCTCACTCGCATGGCGCTTTGCGTTGTGCGCGGTGGTTGCGCTGATTACGCGCGTGATCTCGGGCGTGCTCTTCGCGCGGCTCTCGCAGGACACGATGGCGCAACTGCGCGAGCATGTCGCGCGGCGCGTGGCGGCAGCCGAATTGCGCGATGTCGAGCGTATCGGCGCGGCGCCCGTGCAATCCGTTCTGACCGACGACGCCACCAATGTATCGATGCTATTCTTCGCGCTGCCGAACATCGTCATGCACGGCTCGATCGTGTTCGGATGCCTCGGCTATCTCGCGTGGCTCTCGTGGCCGGTGTGCCTGCTCGCGCTCGCGGCAATCATCACGGGTTCGCTCGGCTATCACCTGGGCGACAGGCGCGCGATCGCGTCGCTCGAAGCCGCGGGGCAATCGCAGGACAAGCTCTTCGGCTATCTCGGTTCGCTCTTTGCGGGCGCGAAGGAGCTGAAGCTGCATCGCGCGCGCTCGCAGCAGTTCGTCGACGGGCAGCTTGGCGCGGCGATCGGTGAAGTGCGCGATCATCGCCGGCGTGCGTTCAGCGCGTATGCGGTCGGCGTCGGCTGGATCATCTTTCTGTTCTATGGCTTTCTCGGCGCGGCCGCGTTCTGGCCATCGCTCGGCGTGCGCGCCGATGCCGCCGCGACCGCGGGCTATGTCGTCGTGTTTCTCTTCATGCTCGTGCCGCTCGACGGCCTGCTCAACAACATTCCGACGCTGAACGCTGCGCGCGTGTCGCTCGGGCGCATCGAGAAGGTGATGGCGGAGTTCGGCAGCGTGCGCGTGCAGGCCGCGCCGGTTTCATCGGCGAAGGACGCGGCCTTCGAAACGCTCAGCATGCGCGGCGTCACGCATTCGTATTTTCATGAGCGCGACGAGCGCATGTTCCGTATTGGCCCCGTCGATCTGACGTTCAGGCCGGGCGAGCTCGTGTTCATCGTCGGCGGCAACGGCAGCGGCAAGACCACGCTCGCCAAGGTGCTGACGGGCCTCTACGAGCCGGAGTCCGGCGTGATCGAAGTCGATGGCAAGCCGGTGGCCGAACACGCGCGCGCGGCGTATCGCGAGCGCTTCACGGCGGTGTTCAACGATTTCCATCTGTTCGATGCGCTGCTCGGCATCGTCGATCCGAACGATGCGTCGCGCGCGGCGGCGGATGCGCGCGCCAATGCGCTCGTCGCCAGGCTCGCGCTGGATCACAAGGTGAAGGTGATCGACGGCGCGTTCTCGACGCGCTCGCTTTCCACGGGGCAGCGCAAGCGGCTGGCGCTCGTCGTCGCTTATCTGGAAGACCGCCCGCTCTATCTCTTCGATGAATGGGCGGCGGACCAGGACCCCGCGTTCAAGGCGGTGTTTTACGAGCAATTGCTGCCGGAGTTGCGCGCGCGCGGCAAGACGGTGATCGTCGTGACGCACGACGACCGGTACTTCCCGATCGCGGATCGCGTGCTCAAGCTGGAAAACGGCATGGTGGTGAACGAGACGCGCGGCGGCGGCGTGCGGGCCGCGGCGGTGGATGACGTGCCACAAGGAAACGGCACGGAGGGGTAAGCGAACACGAAAAGGGCCGCGCGAAGCGGCCCTTTTTGCATGCGCGACGTCCAGCGGCGGATTAGGTCACCGGCGCCGGATTGAACAGCACGAGCGCGTTATGCAGCTTGAGCGCCTCGGCCTTCGTCTGCTTCCTGCCGCTCGCCACATCGAGCATCAGCCGGAACAGCTCCCAGCCCACATCGGCGATGGTCGCCTCGCCCGTCGCGATGGTGCCCGCGTTCACGTCCATGAGATCGTGCCAGCGGCGCGCCAGATCGGAGCGCGTCGCGACCTTGAGCACCGGCACTTCGGCGAGGCTGTACGGCGTGCCGCGCCCCGTCGTGAAGACATGCAGGTTGATGCCCGCCGCCAGTTGCAGCGTGCCGCAGATGAAATCGCTCGCAGGCGTCGACGCGTAGATCAGGCCCTTCTGCTTCACCTTCTCGCCCGGCGACAGCACGCCGGAAATCGCCGAGCTGCCCGATTTGACGATGGACCCCATCGCCTTCTCGACGATGTTCGACAGCCCGCCCTTCTTGTTGCCCGGCGTCGTGTTGGCGCTGCGGTCCGCGCCGCCGCGCTTCAGATAGTCGTCGTACCACTGCATTTCGCGGATGATCGCCTGCGCCACTTCGCCGTTTGCCGCGCGCGCCGTCAGTTGCGCGACGCCATCGCGCACTTCGGTCACTTCCGAGAACATCACGGTCGCGCCCGCGCGCACCAGCAGATCGGTCGCGAAGCCCACGGCCGGATTCGCCGTCAGGCCGGAAAACGCATCGCTGCCGCCGCACTGCACCCCGACAACCAGATCCGCCGCCGGACACGTCTCGCGGCGGCGATTGTTCAGGCGCTTCAGATGCGTGTCGGCCATGCGCATGATCGACTCGATCATCGAGGCGAAGCCGACATGCGCCTCGTCCTGCAGCACGACCGTGCCGCCGTTGTCGTCGTGCGTGTTGTCGCCGATATCCGCGACGTCTTCGATTTGCGCCGACGCCGCCGCGATCGGAATCGTGCCCGGCGGCATCAGGCGCTCGGGCTGAAGCTTTTCGCAGCCGAGCGACACCATCATCACTTCGCCGCCGAAGTTCGGGTTCAGCGCGATGTTGCGCACTGTGCGGATCGGCACCATCGCATCGGGCGCGTCGATGGCGACGCCGCAGCCGTAGGTATGGCCGAGGCTCACGACATCGTCGACGTTCGGATACCGCGGCAGCAGTTCCGCCTTGATGCGCGTGACCGCGTGCTGCACGACGTCCGCGACGCACTGCACGGTCGTCGTGATCGCGAGGATGTTGCGCGTGCCGACGGACCCGTCCGCGTTGCGATAGCCCTCGAACGTGAAGCCTTCCAGCGGCGATTCGTCCGGCGCCTTGATCGTCGCCATCGGCAGATCGTGCAGTTCGGGCGAAGCCGGCATGCGGGTGACATGCTCGTTGATCCAGCTTCCCTTCGGCAGCGCTTTCGTCGCATAGCCGATCACCACGTTGTAGCGCATCACCGCGTCGCCTTCCGCGAGATCCTTCAGCGCGACCTTGTGGCCCTGCGGCACGCGCTCGCGCAGCACGAGGCCGTCGGCGAACGTGGCGCCTTCGCCGAGACCGCCGTCGTTCACGACGATCGCGACGTTGTCGTCCGGATGGACACGGATATAGAGGGGAGACTGATTCATTCTGACGAATCCTTGAGCAAACACACCGCGTGGCTGCGGCTGGAGTTATGTCATCCTACAACATAGATGGTCACAATTGGTTAGTATTTACCCGGATTCATTGATTTCAAAGCGTTAAATCGGTTGTCCGACGACGGTCTATGTTGTACGATGACTTACGAGATCGGCCATCGCCGGTCGCCGACCATCGAGACTTCATCACCATGACGACACCGCAAGAACTGAAGCAAATCGTTTCCGAAGGCCTGCTTTCCTTCCCCGTGACGGATTTCGACAGCCAGGGCAACTTCCGCGCGGACACGTACGCCGAGCGCCTCGAATGGCTGGCTCCGTACGGTGCTTCGGCGTTGTTCGTCGCGGGCGGCACGGGCGAGTTCTTTTCGCTGACGCAACCCGAATATTCGCAGATCGTGAAGACGGCCACCGAAGTGTGCCGCGGCAAGGTGCCGATTCTCGCGGGCGCGGGCGGCCCGACGCGCACGGCGATCGCCTTCGCGCAGGAAGCCGAACGCCAGGGCGCGCAAGGCGTGCTGCTCATGCCGCATTACCTGACGGAAGCCTCCCAGGACGGCATCCGCAATCACGCGGAAGAAGTGTGCAAGGCCGTGCCGAACATGGGCGTCATCATCTATAACCGCGCGAACTCGAAGCTCAACGCCGACATGCTGGAACAGCTCGCGGAAAGCTGCCCGAACCTGATCGGCTTCAAGGACGGCGTCGGCGAAATCGAGAACATGGTGACGATCCGCCGCCGTCTCGGCGATCGCTTCTCGTACCTCGGCGGCCTGCCGACGGCGGAAGTCTATGCCGCCGCCTACAAGGCGCTGGGCGTGCCGGTGTATTCGTCGGCGGTGTTCAACTTCATCCCGAAGACGGCGATGGAGTTCTACCGCGCGATCGCCGCGGAAGATCACGCGACCACGGGCCGCCTGATCGACGAATTCTTCCTGCCGTACCTGAAGATCCGCAACCGCAAGGCCGGTTACGCCGTGTCGATCGTCAAGGCGGGCGCGAAGCTCGTCGGCCACGACGCGGGCCCGGTGCGCGCACCGCTGACCGATCTGACCGGCGAAGAAATGGAACAGCTCGACGCGCTCATCAAGAAGCTCGGCGCGCAGTAAGCGTCACCAGCCGGAGACACGGGAAGCGCTTTGTGGCGCTTCTCGGACAAAGGGCCGCCATATGCGGCCCTTGATGTATCGAGAGTCAAGGAGAAAGGCCATGTCGATGAGCCGCGCCGCGAATCCCGCGGAGGTCATGAAGCGCACGCGCGTGCGCTATCTCATTCTGTTGCTGATCTTCGTGATCACGACGTTCAACTACGCGGACCGCGCGACCTTGTCCGTGACCGGCTCCGCGATGCGCGCCGAATTCGGTTTCGACGCGATCCGCATGGGCTACATCTTCTCGGCGTTCAGCTGGGCGTATGTGCTCTCGCAAGTGCCCGCGGGCTGGCTGCTCGACCGCTTCGGCGCGCGGCGCGTGTATGCGGCGAGCATTTTCCTGTGGTCGCTCTTCACGCTGCTGCAAAGCTCGATCGGCCTGCTCGGCAGCGCGGCGACCGCGGTGACGGCGCTTTTCGTGCTGCGTTTCGCGATGGGCGCGGCCGAAGCGCCGGCGTTTCCGGCCAACGCGAAAGTCGTGGCAAGCTGGTTCCCGACGCAGGAACGCGGCACCGCATCGGCGATCTTCAACTCCGCGCAGTATTTCGCCGCTGTCGTCTTCACGCCATTGATGGCGTGGCTCACACACGCGTTCGGCTGGCATCACGTGTATATCGTGATGGGCGTCGCGGGTCTCGCGCTCGCGCTCACGTGGCTCTCCGTGATGAAGAATCCGGTGGACCATCCGCGCGTGAACAAGCAGGAACTCGACCATATCGAGGAAGGCGGCGGCCTGGTGCGCGGGCATCAGCGCGCGGGAACGGGCGCGCGCGCGAAGTCGAACACGGTCGGCTGGCCGGTCGTGAAGCAACTGCTCACCAACCGCATGCTGCTCGGCGTGTATCTCGCGCAATACTGCATCAACGTGCTCACGTACTTCTTCCTGACGTGGTTCCCGATCTATCTCGTGCAGGCGCGTCACATGACGATCCTGCAGGCGGGATTCGTCGCCTCGCTGCCCGCGATCTGCGGCTTCACGGGCGGCGTGCTCGGCGGCGTGATTTCCGATGGCCTGATCCGCCGCGGCAAGTCGCTGACCTTCGCACGCAAGCTGCCGATCGTCGGCGGCATGCTGCTTTCGTCGTGCATCATCGGCTGCAACTATGTCGATACGGACTGGGTCGTGGTCGCGCTGATGTCGCTCGCGTTCTTCGGCAAGGGTATCGGCGCATTGGGCTGGGCCGTGGTCGCGGATACGTCGCCGAAAGAAGCCATCGGGCTGTCGGGCTCGATCTTCAACATGTTCGGCAACGTGGCGGGCATCGTGACGCCGATCGTGATCGGCTATCTCGTCGCGCAGTCGGGCTCGTTCAACGGCGCGCTGGCGTTCGTCGGCATCAACGCGCTGATCACGGTGTTCAGCTATCTCGTGATCGTGAAGGAAATCAAACGCGTGGAACTGCGGCCGGTCTGAGCGCCGCATTTTCTCTGATCGAAGAGGCAACCTTTGCGGGTTGCCTTTTTGTCTTTTTGGCTTTAGCTCGCGCGAATCACGTCGATGCGCAGCGGCTCGCCGCCATTGGCGATGTCGAGCAGGCGATCCACGTTCGGATGCGCGCCCGGCCGGTTGCGTGCATCGGCGGTATGTTCGGCGAACACGGCGAGACCATGCGCGGCGGCTTTGGCGTCGAGCGTGCCGAACGCCTGCTGCAGATAATGATAGACCGCGAGCGAGCCTTGCTTGCCCGGCTTGTTCTCGATGCTCGCGACGACTTCGCCTTTGCCATCGACCAGATCGATGCGCTCGATGCCTTCGATGGCGGGCATCTGGGCCAGGTTGTCCTTGAATACGTCGTTCGGCTGGATCACGGAAAGCTCCATGTTATGAGTGATGATTCGGGGCGCCGTATCTTAGCCGATCGCGGGAAGATCATTCGTCGAACGCTCATATCGATAGCGCTCGATATTATTTGGCGCGCCGCGCGCAGACCTCTAGCATCGGGGCTCTTTCCACTGCCGAAGTCCGCATCATGAAGCTCTCCACGCCAATCAAATCCGCACTGCTTTCCATGCTGCTCGCATGCGGTGTCGCCAGCATGCTGCCCGCCAATGCCGCCGACAAGACGGTTCGGGTCGGCATCATGTCGGGCGAAGACGAAGACGTATGGCGCGCGGTCGCGGCGAACGCGGCGAAGCACGGCATCACGGTCAAGGTCACGACTTTCGCGGACTACACGCAACCCAACGAAGCGCTCGCGCAACACGATCTCGACGCCAATTCGTTCCAGCACAAACCCTATCTCGACGCGCAGATTCAGGCACGCCATTACGACATCGTGCCTGTCGGCTATACGTATGTGCAGCCTATCGGCCTGTACTCGCGCAAGGTGAAATCCGTGGCGGATCTGCCGCAGAACGCGGCCATCGGCGTGCCGAACGATCCGAGCAACGAAGGCCGCGCGCTCCTGCTGCTTCAGGCGAACGGCATCATCAAGCTGCGCGACAACGTCGGCCTCTTGCCGACCGCGCGCGATATCGCGAGCAACCCGAAGCATGTGCAGATCAAGGAGCTCGATGCGGGCATCGTCGGGCGCGCGATCGGCGATCTCGACGCGGCCGTGGTCAACACGGACTGGGCGATCAAGGCGGGCATCAAGATTCCGCAGGAACGCATTGCGCAGGAGAAGGTGCCGGGCAATCCGTATCGCAACTTCATTGCCGTCAATGCGAAAGATGCGCAGGCGCCGTGGGTGAAGACGCTCGTCGAAAGCTATCAGCAGGCGAATGTCGCCTCGGCGATTCTGACCGTTTATCACGGCGCGACATTGCCCGCATGGGAAGGCGCGCCGCAGATCGCGTCAGGCAAATAAGCTCACTCAGCACGGCACGATCGCGTTCGCGAGCGCGATCGTGCCGCCTTCGATGACGCGCGCCGTGATGCCGCCAAAACCGCGCACCGCGTTATAGCCGCCCACGCCGAAGGTCTCTTCCATGCGCGAGCAGGGATGACACTCCCCGCTCGCTTCGAGCACCGCATCGCCGATGCGAAAGCGCCGGTCTTTCAGCGCGTTCAGATTGATGCCCGACGTGACGATATTGCGGCGCAGACCGCCGGGCGATACCTCGTCGAGCCCGAGATGGCTGGCGATCGCGCGCAGGCTTTCCGCCTGAATCAACGTGACCTGCCTGCTGCCCTCCTTGCGGCTGTAGTGATCGCCGTCGAGTCCCGCGCCCGCCAATGCCAGCGCCGATTCGACCACCTGCAACGGCGCGCGCCGCGACACGCGCAACCCGATCCAGATGACACGGCCCGGCTTTACCGGCGCATTCATGAGTCGTGCAAGCGGCGAATCGGGATTGAGCGGCATGGCGTCTCAACGGCTATGCAAGCTCGCCCGCGACGATGAGCAATTCGCGCTTCGAAGCCTGCAAAGCGAACTGCTTCGCTTCCTGATACGCGGGGTCTTCGTAACACGCGACCGCCGCTTCGTGAGACGGAAACTCGACGACGAGCACGCGCTGCGCATCGCGCGCCTCTCTCAGCACGGAAGACGCATCGACGGTCTTGAGCTTCGCCTGATACTTTTGCGCAATCGGCGCCCATAACGCGCCGTATGTCTTCTGCGCCTCCTGATCCGTGACGCTGGTGCCGAGAATGATCCAATAGCCTTTCATGCGATGTGCTCCGGAAAGAGATCGTCGAGTCGCTTCGCGCAAGATAAAGGGTTCCGCGATGCATGGCAACTTTCCATCAGCAATACAACGCCCGCCGATATTGTCGATCGCGAATCGTGATGAAGCGGGCCAATTCTTCGCGTCGGACTAAGGTCGCTCGATGAAGCCTATCGGACGAGAAAACCGTACGTCAGCGGATCGCGCTCGTCCACGATCCAGTTGGCGAAGCCGCACACATAGGCGTTGCCTTCGACTTCGGGAATCACCGCCTCGAAGTCGCCGACCGTCGTCTCGCCGAGCACCCGTCCCTTGAACACCGTGCCGATGATCGATTCGTTCACGAGCGTCTCGCCCTTGCGCAGTTCGCCGCGCAGATAAAGCTGCGCGACGCGCCCGCCGGTGCCCGAGCCTGTCGGCGAGCGGTCCACTTCCCGGTCGGCGAACACGCAGCAATTCGCCTGCGTGGACCCTTCATGCCGCGGCGCGCCGGCAATGATGGTGCCGTAGATGTGGTTGATCTCCGGAATGTCGGGATGCTCGACCGGATAGGCCTTGTTGGCGGCTTCCTTGACCTCGGCGCCGAAACGGATGAGCGCTTCGACGGACGACTCGCGAACTTCCAGACCGTGCGGTGCGCCATCGGTATAGAAGTAAAACGCGCCGCCGAACGCAATGTCGCCTTTCACCGTGCCGAAGGAAGGCGTTTCGACGGCGACATCCCGCTTCCAGATGAACGACGGCACGTTGACGAAGCGCACGTTGCCCGCATGCTCGCCGTCCCATTGCACGAACGCTTCGATAAAGCCGCACGGCGCATCGATGCCGATGCGCGTCTCGGGAATCTGCCGCTGAACCCAGCCCAGTTCGACCGCCGCGGTGGACAGTGCGATCACGCCATGGCCACAGTGATCGCTATATCCTTCGTTGTGAAGGAAGATGATGCCAAAGTCCGCGCCCGGCGTGACCGGCTCGGTGAGATAGCCGCCGTACATATCGGCGTGGCCGCGCGGCTCGAACATCAACGCTTTGCGGATCTCGTCGGCGTTCTCCTTGAGCCATGCGCGGCGCTTCACGATCGTGTCGCCCGGCAAACGCGGAAGCCCGCTCGTCACGATGCGGAACGCCTCGCCTCCGGTATGGACTTCGACGGTGGAAATGGTGCGTGAAATTTTCATGCGAGTTCCGTGGTTGCGGGGCAGATAGCATCGACCCTAAACGAGCTGGCGCTACGAAGTCAATCGTCGATCGGTTCGAGCAGCCGCCCTTCTTCTTTCATGACGACGAGGTCCGCCACCGCGAGCCGCATCTTGGCCCAGTCCGACGCTCGATTCTTGGCTCTTCAGCCTGTGTCATCGCGCCGCTATCGTATGTGATATGCAACGCGGAGAACACGCATGGACTCATCGATTACCTACCGGCATCTCGACACGCCCGACGACTGGACGCGCGCCTTCGACGTCATGAAGGAGCTGCGCCCGCACCTCACGGACGCGAACGCGTTCTGCGCGCAGATGCGCCGTCAACGCGAAGAGAGTTATCGTCTGCTCGCGGCCTGCGACGAAGACGGCGCGATTCTCGGCCTCGCCGGCTATCGCACGCAAACGAATACGCTGTACGGACGTTTCGTGTATGTCGACGATCTCGTCGTCACGTCGCGGCTGCAGCGCGGGGGTATCGGCGCGGGCCTGCTCGACCGCGTGCGCGAGATCGCGCGCCATTCGCGCTGCGCGCATTTCGTGCTCGACACCGGCCTGCACATGGCGCTTGCGCAGCGCTTCTACTATCGCAACGGCCTGCTCGCGAAAGGCATGCATTTCGTCGAACCCCTCGCTCAGCACGGGGAGAACGCGTCATGAAAGTGCTCTTCGTCAACGCCAGCCCGCACGGCGAGAACAGCCACGGTTATCGCCTCGCGCGCGAGATGCTCGGTGCGCTGGGCAAGAGCGCGCGCGCGGAAACCGTCGAACGCGATCTCGCCGCCATGCCGCTGCCGCCGCTCACGCAGGACTATGCGCGTGCCGTCATCTCGCGCGAACCGGATACGCGCTCGTTCGACGTGTCCGAGCAGTTGATCCGCGAGATCGAAACCACCGATGCGCTCATCATCAACACGCCGATGCATAACTTCACCGTGCCCGCCGCGTTGAAGCTATGGATCGACTACGTGCTGCGGATTCATCGCACGTTCGCGGCGACGCCCGAAGGCAAGGTCGGCCTCATGCGCGACCGGCCCACGTTCGTGATCGTCGGCTCGGGCGGTTTCCATTGCGGCGAGAACGCGCGGCAGCGGGATTTCCTCACGCCGTATCTGCGTTATGCGCTCGGTTCCATCGGCTTGCACAGCCTGCATTTTCTGCTGCTGCAAGGGCTGATTCGCGGCGACGATGCGGCGGAGCAAGCGCTGGACGCCGCGCGCGGCGAGATCGCGCGTCACGCCTTGTTCGCATCGGACGCCCTCGCGATCTAACCGTCGTATGCGCGCCGTAGCATGCGCGAAAGACGCGCGGCTTCGTCGGCATCGGCGACATTCGCGAAGCCGACGACGATCCCGCGCAACGTGTGCCGCGCGCGCGCATTCAGATACCACGCCGATAGCGCGAGCACCGCGAGCCCTGCTTCGCGTGCGCGCGCGGCCATCGCCATGTCGTCGACAGGCCCGTTGCGCCCCGCCCGGAAGATCGCGACGAGATGCATGCCGCCGGTCGGAAGGTCGATGCTCACTCTATCGCCGAACGCCTTTCTGATTGCATCCGCGAGCAGCATGCGCCGCTCGGCATAGAGCGCGCGCATGCGCTTCAGATGCCGCGCGAAATGCCCTTGCGCGATGAAGTCCGCTACCGCCGCCTGATAGAGATGCGGGGAGCCCGCGTTCATGTTCTTCGTGAGCTGGTCGAAGCGCGCGGCGGCCCGCTCCGGCGCGACCACGTAGGAAAGCCGCAGGCCCGGAAACAGCACTTTGCTGAAGGTGCCGCAATAGATCACGCGATCGTCGCGGTCGAGGCTCTTCAGCGCGGGCAGCGGCCGGCCCACGTAGCGGAACTCGCTGTCGTAATCGTCTTCGACGATCCAGCTTCCCGCGCGGCTCGCCCAGTCGAGCAGCTTCATGCGCCGCGCGAGCGACAGCGTCACGCCGAGCGGACTCTGATGCGAAGGCGTGACGAACGCGAAACGCGCTTCGTTACAGAGCGCGATGCCCGCATCGACGTCGAGCCCTTCGTGATCGATAGGGACCGGCGCGAGGTGCATGGCCGCATCGGCGAGAAAGTTACGCGCGAGCAGATAGCCTGGCTCTTCGAACCACGCGCGATCCTCCGGCTTCGCGAGACTGCGCAAGATGAGTTCGAGCGAGGCGCGATAGCCGTTCGTCACGAAGACCTGCTCCGGCACGCACTCGACGCCGCGCGACAGGCCGAGATACGTCGCGATGCGCTCCCTCAGCGGGCGATAGCCGGATGGATCGGGATACGTGAGCGTTGCGAGGTCGCCGCTTTTTGCGCGAGCTGAAACGAGCCGGCTCCAGACCTTGCGCGGAAAGGCATCGAGCGCGGGCAATCCGGGCCGCAGCGGCTTCGCGTCGTTGCCGATATCGGCGGTGGGCGCGGGCCGCCTGATGCGCGGCGCATGCGTGCGCTCGCGAGTCTTGCGCGCCGCACCCGCCGTAACCGCGCCCGGCAGCGACGACGACACGAACGTGCCCGCCGCGCCGCGCATCTGCAAATAACCCTCATCGACGAGAATGTTATAGGCCATTTCGACTGTGCCGCGCGCAGTATTCAGTTGCGTCGCGAGGCCGCGCAAGGCGGGCACCCGATCGCCCGGCTTCAGATGGCCGGCCGAGATCGCTGCTTTGAAGCGTTCGCATATCTGCAGATAAATGGGCGACGCCTCGTGCCGGTCGATTTCGATCGTCAGCGTGATTTCGGCTTTGGACATGGCGCGGTTCATGGACTAGTGCGATCGATGATTCTTGTCCCTTCTTGCTAAGCCATGATTCTCGCACAATGGCATCACTTTCACTTTTCTGAGCGAGGTGCATCATGAAGGTTGTCGTGATCGGCGGTTCGGGTTTGATCGGCGCTAAAGTCGTTGCGATTCTGCGTGAGAAGGGTCATGAGGCCATCGCCGCATCGCCGCGCAGCGGCGTAAATTCGGTGACGGGCGAAGGACTGGGCGAAGCGCTGCGCGGCGCGCAAGTGGTGGTCGATGTCGCGAACGCGCCTTCGTGGGCGCCGGACGACGTGCTGGCGTTCTTCCGCGCCTCGACCACGAATCTCGTGAAGGCCGAAGCCGAAGCGGGCGTCGCGCATCATGTCGCGCTGTCGATCGTCGGCACGGACCGCATGCCGGACAACGGCTACTTCGTCGCGAAAGTCGCGCAGGAAAAGCTCATCGAGACATCGGGCGTGCCGTATTCCATTGTCCGCGCGACGCAGTTCATGGAGTTCCTCGGCGGCATTGCCGATGCGGGCATGCAGGACGGCAAGGTGCATCTCTCGACGGGACAGTTCCAGCCGATCGCGGCGGACGATGTCGCGGCCATCGTGGCGGATGTCGCGCTCGAAGCGCCGTTGAACGGCATCGTCGATATCGCCGGGCCGGACCGTGCGCCGCTGCATCAGATCGTCGGCCGGTATCTGAAGGCGCAGGGCGATACGCGCGAGATCGTTCCCGATCCGAAGGCGACCTACTTCGGTGGCACGGTCGAGGAAGAGTCGCTCGTGCCGACGGGCATTGCGCGCCGTGGCAAGATCGCGCTGGCCGACTGGCTCGGCCGCGCGGGTTCGTAAGTCATGCCCTCTAACGCCTCGCCTCGCGCGAGGCGTTAAGCGCAGTCGGCCTAAACGCTCAGACGACCCTCGACGTATCGTTGCCATGACGCGTCGTCGAATGTTCGTCGACGCATTCGTCGTGTTCCACCTGAACCGTGACATGCTGAATGTTGAACTGCACCGCCAGTCTCCGCTGAACCGAAAGCACCACTTCGCGCGCATTCGTGCCCGCTGCCGGATGAACGTGCAAGGTCACCATGTGCTGCTCTCCGGTGATCGACCACGCGTGGATGTGGTGAGCGTTCTCCACTTCGGGCACGTTGCTCTCCAGATCGGTCTTGATGTCGATCAGATTCACGCCTTCCGGCGTACCTTCCAGCAGAATGTGCGCGGACGATTTAACGATGCCCCACGCGCTCTTGAGAATGATCACGGCGACGAAGATGGACAGCAGCGGATCGATAGGCGTCCAGCCTGTCCACAGAATCACGACCGCCGCGACGATGGCCGCCACGGAGCCCAGCATATCGCCGAGCACATGAAGCCACGCGCCACGCAGATTCAGGTTCTCCCGGTTCCCGCCATGCAGCACGGCGAATGCCGCGATATTGGCGAGCAGCCCGGCTATCGCAACAATCAGCATCGTCTTGCCGATGACCGGCACGGGTGAAGCGAAACGCTGAGCGGCTTCGATCACGATCCACGCGGCAATCACGAACAGCGCGCAACCGTTGACGAACGCCGCGAGAATCTCGAGGCGTTTGTAGCCGAACGAAAGTTGTTCAGTCGCGGGCCGTTTCCCATAGTGAATCGCGGTCCAGCTAAAACCCAGCGCCGCGGCGTCGCTCACCATGTGACCCGCATCCGCCAGCAGCGCCAGCGAACCGGAAATCACGCCGCCGGCAACTTCGACCAGCATGAATATCGCAATGATCACGAAGGCCCAGCCGATGCGCCGCTGGTCGCTCACGCCATGCAGATGGTTATGGCCGGCATGACCATGACCATGACCGTGCTCATGGTCATGGCCCTCGTGGCGATGGTCGTGTCCGTCCTCGTGCGTGTGTTGGGATGCCATTGGCGCGTTCCTTGAGCAAGCTCGAATCGATATTCTAGTTCGATCAGGAAGCGGCAACCGATCCGATTAAATCAATGCAGGCCGTTCTATTTCCGAAGCAATCGCAGTCCATTGGCGACGACCAGCAGACTCGCGCCGACATCGGCGAACACGGCCATCCACATGGTGCCCAAACCGGCGATGGTCAACGCGAGGAACACCGCCTTGATCCCCAGCGCCAGCGTGATGTTCTGCACGAGAATGCCGTGTGTCGCCCTCGACAGCCGGATGAACGTCGGTATCTTGCGCAGGTCGTCGTCCATCAGCGCGACGTCGGCGGTTTCGATGGCGGTATCCGTTCCCATCGCGCCCATCGCGAAGCCGATATCGGCTTGCGCAAGCGCCGGCGCATCGTTGATGCCGTCGCCGACCATGCCCACCATCGCGCCGCGGTTCGATAGCGTCTTCACGACGGCGAGCTTGTCCTCGGGAAGCTGATTGCCTTCCGCGCGATCGATGCCGACCTGCGCCGCGATCGCCGCCGCCGTGTGGGGATTGTCGCCGGTCAGCATCGCCGTGCGAACGCCGAGCGCGTGCAGACCGGCGATGGCGTCCTTGCTGCTGTCCTTCACGGTATCGGCCACCGCGAAGAGACCGAGCACGCGTGTCTGGTCGATCAGCATCACGA
This sequence comes from Caballeronia sp. PC1, assembly GCF_021353155.1. Classification (NCBI taxonomy): domain Bacteria; kingdom Pseudomonadati; phylum Pseudomonadota; class Betaproteobacteria; order Burkholderiales; family Burkholderiaceae; genus Caballeronia; species Caballeronia sp. PC1. The sequence continues at coordinate 1,127,618 of NZ_JAJUBH010000003.1, read as the reverse complement.
CCGTCTTGCCCTCGCGCTCCAGCGCATCCAGACGGGCTTCGAGCTCGGTCGAGCAACGGCCGGACTCTTCGACGAGCCGATGATTGCCGAGCGCATAGCGCCGTCCATTCACGACGCCCGCGACGCCCCGGCCCGCAATGGCCTCGAACGCATCGACTTCCAGCCGGGCGACGCCCTGCGCAGCCGCCGCCCGCGCGATTGCCGACGACACCGGATGATCCGAGCGGCCCGCGAGACTCGCCGCAATCGAGCGTACTGTCGCGCTGTCGATATCGGTTGCGCGCAGTTCGAATTCGGTCTGCACGGGCTTGCCGTGCGTGATCGTGCCGGTCTTGTCGAGCGCCAGCCAGGCGAGCTTGCGGCCCTGTTCGAGATACGTGCCGCCCTTTACCAGAATGCCGTGACGCGCCGCGGCGGCAAGGCCGCTGACAATGGTGACGGGCGTGGAAATCACCAGCGCGCACGGGCAGGCGATCACGAGCAGCACCAGCGCCTTGTAGATCCAGTCGAACCACGCGCCCGCGAAGAACAGCGGCGGAATGACGGCAACGCCCACCGCCAGCATGAAAACGATCGGCGTATAGACGCGCGCAAACCGGTCGACGAAGCGTTGCGTCGGCGCCTTCGCGCCCTGCGCTTCCTCGACCGCGTGGATGATGCGCGCGAGCGTCGTGTTGTTGGCCGCCGCCGTCACTCGATATTCGAACGAACCTGCCTCGTTGATGGTGCCGGCGAACACGGCATCGCCCTCCGCCTTGTCGACGGGCAGGCTCTCGCCGGTGATCGGCGCCTGATTCACGGTCGAGCGGCCGCTCACGATCTCCCCGTCAAGCCCGATCCGCTCGCCCGGCTTGACGCGCACGAGCGCACCGGGCGCAATCGTCGACGCTTCGACCTCGATCCACGCGCCATCGGCCTGTTTCACGGTGGCTTTTTCGGGGGCGAGGCGCATGAGTCCCTGAATCGCATTGCGCGCACGGTCCAGCGACTTCGCCTCGATGAGTTCGGCGATGGTGAAAAGCACCATCACCATCGCGGCCTCGGGCCATTGGCCGAGCAGCAGCGCGCCCGTCACGGCGATGCTCATCAGCGCATTGATGTTGAGGTTGCGGTTCCGGACGGCGATCCAGCCTTTCTTGTAGGTGCCGAGCCCCGAACAGGCGACGGCCGCGAGCGCGAGCGCCGCGACGGCCCAGACGGGCGCGCCCGCCCAACTGGCGGCCTCGGAACCGACGGCGGCCACGACTGCCGTCGCGAGCGGCCACCAGGGCTTGCGGACTTCCGGCGCGGCCTGCGGCGCGTCGCCGAGCTCCGGCTTGAACCCGAGCGTGCCGAGCGCCTTGACGATGGCATCCAGCCCGTCGGGCTGGTGCACCACCGTCAAGACCCGCTGCATCAGATTGAACTCAAGCTCGGCGACTTCCGGCATGCCGCCCAGCTTTTTGCGGATGAGCGCTTCCTCGGTCGGGCAGTCCATCTGCAGGATGCGCATCTGGGTGCGAACCGAAGCGCCGACGGCAACGGTTCCGGCAAGCGCCTCGAAGGAGGCTGGCGCCGCGCCACCGCACTTATCGTCGTGACCGTGGCCATGCGAATCGTGCGAATGATCGTGGCCGTGATGATCGTGCGCGCCGTGCTCGTGCCGTTCGGCCGCGCCGCAGCACGCGGTTTCGCCGCACGCGTCTTGCCCCATCGTCTTGTCTTCGTGTGTCATGGCCGTATCCTTATTCTGCTGTATGCTCGCAGTACACACCTTGAAGTTGCTTCAAGGTCAAGGACTTTTTAAGGAAGGACGCCAACCATGAGAATCGGGGAACTCGCGAAACTGGCGAACTGCACGACCGAGACCATCCGTTTCTACGAGAAGGAAGGGCTGCTGGCTCCGCCCGAGCGAAACGGCGCGAACTATCGCAGTTACACCGCAAGCCACGTCGACCGGCTTCGTTTCATCCGGAATTGCCGCGCGCTCGACATGACGCACGACGAAGTGCGGGCGCTGCTGGTCGCATCCGACGACCCGTCCGGCACTTGCGAGAGCGTGAACGCGCTCGTGGACGATCACATCGTGCACGTGGATGAGCGGATCGCCGAGCTCACGCATCTGCGCCAGCAACTGACGTCGCTCAGGCAGCGATGCGGCGGCGGCGCGGCCGTCGAGCAGTGCGGCATCGTGCAAGGTCTGACATCGATGGAAACGATCGCGCCGAAGCCGCGCACGACTCATCTGGGCTAACCGCGCCAAAAATCATACGAAAACCCGCGTAAGTGTTCCCTGTAAAGAAACATTTGCCGATGCCGATAACTCGGAAACAGAAGGGGCCGGACGATCGTCCGGGTCTTCATCGACATCCGGGAAAGCGTTTTGCGCCGCCCGGCGCGCGCCGGTCACAATCGACAGAGAGAGCAATGGTTTTCAGCTACAGGGACATGATGGTCACGCCCGCAGCGGTTCGTCACGGCGACAGTTTCGCCGCGACGGCGCGCATTCAGGACTTGAACGGAATGGAGCGGTCCGTGAGACTGCCTGGCCACTTCCCCAACGTCGAGGAAGCGATCCGCTTTGCGATTGCCGCGGGCACCGAGTTCATCGATTTCGAGCAGGGATGCCGGGCTTTCGCATAGCGCGCCGGGCGCGTTTCGATCGGGTTAAATGGCGACGCCGCGACTACTGTTCGCGGCGTTTCTTTTTTCAGCGACGATCGAAAAGTACGCATTGAGGCTGCATCGGCCAAGCGAGGCGCGATGCCTCGCTGCCGCTGCGCCGCCTCGTCAGGCGAGCCTGATCGACGTCAAATCCGCCGTCAGATACCCCACCGCCGCGCCAAAGCGATCCTTGTAGTTCGCGCGGATGAGCGGATCGAGCGTCGCCTGCACCTTGCCATGCAGCGCGGCTTCCCAGTCGCCCGCGTGCTGGAAGTTGCTCATGATGTAGGTCCAGCCGTTGATCTCGTCGACCGCGTGCAGGCCCGTCGATTCCGCGCCCGACGGCGTCGACAGAATGCGCGTCAGCGACTTGGTATCGACGTTGTACGCCCACAGGAAGTTGTTGACGTGACGGCCGCTGTCCTCGCCGATGAAGAGCGTGCGCAGCTTCTCCGAGAACTTCAGGTTGTCGGGATTCGCGATGCGCTCCGGGTTCGACAGATTGCCGAGCGCATCGGCGGAAGCGAGATCCTCGCCGACGAGCGCGGCGGGCGCGGCCATGTCCACCGGCACCCATTCGCTGTCGATCGCGGCGCCCGCGAGATCGCGCTGGCCGCCCTTCAGGTTGAGCGCATACACGGCGCCCGCGTTGATGGCCTTGTCGAGCGCGATATCCACCGAATGCGCGTTGCCCTTGATCATCGACGAAACGATCTGCGACATGGCCGTGTAGACGACCTTGCTCTTCGCATCGACCGTCGTGCCTTCGAGCTTCGTGAAGCTCATGCTCGCGCCGCGCAGCGCGGCGTAGCGGTGCGTTTCCAGGAACGCGGCCGCCTTCTCCATGCCCGGTTTGATGCGAATCCAGTTGTACTTGCCGCTGAAGTGGATGCGCGTGTAGCTCGCATCCAGCGTCGCGCCGACTTTCTCGTCGGTGACGACATCCATGATATCGGCGATGGTCAGCGTGTTGGCGAGATTCTCGATCTCGTCGCTCGTCGCGTGACCGAGGTTCATCCACGTCAGCGTGGCCGAGCCCGCGCCCGCCGACGAGGTCTGCGCGCACTTCGCGACGTAAAGCGTGCCCGCGGAAAGATCCGCTTGGCGGTCCGCGACGAACATGAAGACGCCGCCGTTGGTGGCGTCGTCGCCCATCATCACGGTGCGCTGGTCGGGCATCACCTGAATCAGTTCGTGCGAAATGCGCCCGAGACAATAGTGCTTCTTGATCGTGCCCGTGCCGTCCGGATGCACGGTGACTTCGGGCACGTGGCCATAGTGATACGGACGCGCTTTGGTTTCGTCGCCATAGAGGTTCTTGCTGTAGGCCTTGAACTGAGCATCGGTCGAGGCGAGCGCGGCGTCCGGCTCGTACTCTTCGCTCGAAAGATGCGTGTTCCACGGCGAGAGGCTCGCGCCGCACGTGATCCACAGGCCGTGCGCCTTCGACGTGTCGACGTTCGCGTAGCTCACGAGCGTGAGCTTGCCCGTCGACGGATCCTGGTCGAGCGTGAGCACGGCGATCGGCGACGGCAGGCGGCCGTACATGCTGGCCGTGCTCTGGTCGCGCGTGGCGTATTCGAACTGCACGACCGCGAACACGGCGTTGCCCTTCACGCCTTTCACCGTCGCGTTGTCGATCTTGATGAGCGAGGTGCCGTCCGGGCAGTCCGAGAAGAACTGACGCTCCTTGCCCGCCGCCGAGCGGTCGATGATCGGCTGATTGGCGATATCGAAGTAGCCGCCCGCGACGATCGTGCCGCCCGCCGTGTTCGGCACGGTATCGCCCGTCATGAAGAACGGCTGATACGCGAGCTTGTACGCGCGGTTGCTGCCGTCGCTGAAGTTCACGGTCATCGTCGAGGCGACCGTGGTTTTCGCCATCGCGGCGGGATCGGCCAGCGAAGGTGCCGCCATGCCGGTGAACGTGGCCGTGGTGAACGCGGCGTTCGACACGGGCGCGGGCGTGGCGGCGTTGCTGTCGCTGCCGCCGCACGCGGCCGTGAGCAGCGCCGCGGTGGCCGCGCCGCCGAGCGGCAGCATCGGCGCGCCGGCGAGAATCTTCAGGGCTTTGCGGCGGGAAAGGTCGAGTGACTGCGCCATGTGTGGTTTCATTTCCTTGATTGTGGTTTGTGTACCGGCGATGAACGTCTTTCTTTCGGGCCGTTGCGGCCCGACGTGCCGGTTGACGCGCTACTGTAGGAAATGAATGTGAAAATCGTTTGACAGGCTGACGTAATAGTTCTGTTTATGGCCTGAAAGGGCTGCGCATCGGCTGCCCTGTCTTCAGTTCGCGAAGACGCGCAAGCCGAAGGCGAACAAAATCGCACTTCGGCTGACGTTTTGTGCTGGCTTACATGCGGTCCGCGTCGATCACCGCATCGGCGAATGCCTTGGGCGCTTCTTGCGGCAGGTTGTGTCCGATCCCGCCCGCGACGTTCCGATGCATGTACTTCCCCGTGAACTTCTTCGCATACGCCGCGGGATCGGGATGCGGCGCGCCGTTGGCGTCGCCTTCCATCGTGATCGTGGGCACGCCGATTGTCGGCGCGGTCGCAAGACGCTGCTCGAGCGCGTCGTATTGCGCTTCGCCCTGCGCGAGCCCGAGCCGCCAGCGATAGTTGTGAATCACCACGGCGACATGATCCGGATTCTCGAACGACTTCGCCGAACGGTCATAGGTCGCGTCGTCGAAGTTCCATTTCGGCGAGGCGAGTTGCCAGATCAGCTTGTTGAAATCGTGGCGATTCGCCTCGTAACCCGCCTGGCCGCGCTCGGTCGCGAAGTAGAACTGATACCACCACGCGAACTCGGCCTTCGGCGGCAAGGGCGCGCGATTCGCCTGCTGGCTGCCGATCAGATAGCCGCTCACCGACACCATCGAGCGGACGCGCTCGGGCCACAGGGCCGCGATGATGTTCGCCGTGCGCGCGCCCCAGTCGAACGCGCCGAACGCGGCCTTCTGGATCTTCAGCGCATCCATGAGCGCGATGATATCGACCGCGACCACCGCCTGCTGCCCGTTGCGCGGCGTGTCGGCGGAGAGAAAGCGCGTCGTGCCGTAGCCGCGCAGATACGGCACGATCACGCGATAACCCTGCGCCGCGAGCATCGGCGCGACTTCGGCGAAGCTGTAGATGTCGTAAGGCCAGCCGTGCAGCAGGATCACCGCGGGACCGTTCGCCGGCCCGGCTTCCGCATAGCCGACGTTCAGCGTGCCCGCGTCGATCTGGCGAAGCGGCGCGAAGTCGGCCTTCGCGGGCCGCGTGGTCTGCGCGCGCACGAGATCGCTGAAACCGAGCTGCATCGCGCCGACGCTCGCGATCGTCGTGCCGATGAAGCGGCGGCGCCACGCGTTGATCTGATCCGTCATATCGCATTTCTCCTTTTTGATGTTGTTCAGTTGGCGGGAAAGCACGTCACCTCACGTCACGTTATGCAGCCGATGCCCGCAGCGCCGCGAGCGTCGGTCCCATCGGGCGCACGCGCATGCGCGCATCGAGATTGCGCCACGGCAGATCGGCCGGATCGGCGGCCATCGGGCCGGGCGCTTTCGCCACGAGAATGCGCTCGGCGATCGGCTCGAAGTCCGCGCGAAAATGCACCGAGCTCTTGTTGACGAGAATCTTCATGCGCTCGGGCTCGATACCCGCAACGCGAAAGAGATTGCGGTCGAACACCTGCATCTTGATGCTGCTCACGGCGATGCGCACGCCGTCGATACGCAGGCACGCCGTCGGCCCGAGCTCGCCCGACATGCCGTTGAGCATCGGGCCGTCGAAGCGGAAGTGCCCGTCGGACAGATACTCGACTTCGAACTCGCCTTCGAGCGGTGAGTCGCCCGGCACGTTCGAGCCCCCGCCGAGCGCAAGCGCGATGCGCGCGCCGACGCCCGCACGATGCGCCGCCCGCGCCGCGCGCTCGTCCCAGATCACGCCGACTGCCGCGTCGCGCGCGCCGTTGCGCAGGAGCGCGCGGACCATGCCCATGGTGTTCGAATCGCCGCCGACGCCGGGATTGTCCTGCGTGTCCGCGATGATCACGGGCTTCGTCGCGGCGCGGCTCGCCTCGATGGCTTCGCGCGCGGCTTCGTCGGGCGAGAGGAACGGCACGTCCCAGCGTGCTTCGTTGTCCACGAGTTGCGTATACAGCGCGTCCACCGCACGTTCCGCCGCATCCTGATCGAGCGCGTAGCCCCAGAACACCGGGCCGCATTCATCGAAATCGGATGCCGGAAAACCCGGCGCGAACGAGAGCGACACCACGTCTTTTTCGAGCGCTTCGAGCATGCCGTACATGCCGCGCGCCGGCTCGACGAGCGTGCACATGCCGTTCACCGGAATCAGGAAGGGAATGCGGCGCATCGCACTCGCGAAGCGCTTGCCATGCTCGATCCGCTGCGCCAGCAGATGCGCGGCGCGCAAGCCCGTCTCGGCCATATCCACATGCGGATACGTGCGATACGCGACCAGCGCATCGGCCAGTTCCACCATGCGCGCGGTGACGTTCGCGTGAAGATCGAGCGAGACGACGAGCGGCATGTCGTCGCCGACGATGCCGCGCACACGCGAGAGCAGCTCGCCTTCGCCGTCGTCGAGATGCTCGGCGACCATCGCGCCGTGCAGATCGAGATAGATCGCATCGAAGCCGCCCGCCCGCACACGTTCCACGATCGCGCCCGCGATGCGTTCATAGGCGTCTTCCGTCACATGCGCCGAGGCGCTCGCGCCCGCCCAGATCACCGGAATGAGTTCGTGACCTTGCGCTTCGGCCCATTGAATGAAGCCGCCGATCGGCACGTTCACGTCGCGCAGCTTGAGCACATCGTCGCCGTGCGCCATCGGCGGGAAGCCTTCGCCCTGAATGAAGCTCTGATAGCTCGCCTTGGTCGGCGCAAAGGTGTTCGTCTCGTGCTGGAAACCTGCGATGAGGATCTTCATGGTGAGTGTCGTTTTCCGGTTCGATTGAATGATGTCAGGCCGTGCGGGTTTCCGCAGCAGCCCCCCTGCGCTTGTTCGCGAGGATCAGCACGCACGAGAGCGCGGCCATGCACGCCATCACGAGCAATCCGCCGTGCGTGCTGCCCGTTGCGGACTTGACCCAGCCGAACACGGCCGGACCCCAGAAGCCGCCCGACAGGCCGATCGTGTTGATGAGCGCAATGCCGCCCGCGGCAGCCGGACCGGAGATGGTCTCGGAGGGAATCGCCCAGAAGACCGTATAGGCCATCCACATGCAGGCGGTGGCGAGCGTGAGCAGCGTGAGCGTGGCGGCGAGATTGCCGGATGCGTACGGCGTCAGCGTCAGCAGCACGGCCGCGCCGAGCGCAGGCAGCGCGCTGTGATAGCGGCGCTCGCCGACGCGGTCGGAACGGCGGCCCGCGGCGTACATCGCGACGGCGGCCGCGACATACGGAATCGCGACATACCAGCCGAGGCGCAGCGTGTCGCTCACGCCCTGCTCCTTGACGAGCGTCGGCAGCCAGAAGCTGATCGCGTAGATCGGGAAGATGATGCAGAAGTACGCAAGCGCCAGCACATAGATGCGCGGATTCTTCGCGATTTCCGCGAACGATTCGATGCGATGCGACGCGTTGCCATGACCGCCGACTTCCACTTCGACGAGACGCTTTTCGTCCTGCGTGAGCCAGCGTGCATCGGCGGGACGGTTCGCCAGCTTGAACCACACGAGCGCGCCGAGCGCGAGGCACGGCAGCCCTTCGACGAGGAACATCCATTGCCAGCCGGCCAGCCCGCCGACTCCCGAGAGCGACGAAATCAGCCAAGCCGAAAGCGGCCCGCCGACCACGCCGCCGAGCGGCCCCGCGACGAACACGAGCGCGATCGCGCGCGCCATGCGCTTCGGTCCGTACCAGTTCGAGAGGTAGTAGATCATGCCCGGCGCGAAGCCCGCTTCGAACACGCCGAGCAGGAAGCGCATCGCGTAGAACGCGGGCACGTTGTGCACGAAGAGCATGCACGCCGACGTGATGCCCCACAGCACGAGAATGCGGCTGAAGGTGAGACGCGCGCCGATCTTCGGCAGCATCAGATTGCTGGGAATCTCGAAGAGCACGTAACCGATGAAGAAAATGCCCGCGCCGACGCCGTACGCCGCGTCGGAGAAGCCGAGATCGCTTTGCATCTGAAGCTTCGCGAAGCCCACGTTCACGCGGTCCAGATAAGCGAACATGTAACACGCGATCAGGAGCGGCAGGAGCCGCCAGTTGATTCTGCTGTAGAGCGCCGAAACGGCATCGCCGCCTCGCAGGGTCTGAATCGTCGACATCTGCGTCTCCTTGATTGTCTCCCCCGTTTTTCGGGTGAGACCATGTTGAGCGCGTGCGAGTATGTGAGCAAGAGCAACTAAGTTCACGTATCGTTGCTCTGTGAGCAACACACGGGATTCATCGACCATGCGCGAAATCAATCAGCAACGCCTGCGTTACTTTCACGAAGTGCTGGCGCACGGCACGATCCGCGGCGCCGCGGATCATCTGAACACCTCGCCTTCCGTAATCGCGCGGCAAATCAGGCTGCTGGAGGACGAACTCGACACGACGCTCTTCGAGCGCGAGGCGCGCGGCGTGCGGCCGACCGAAGCGGCGTTTCATTTGCTGGAGTTCTGGCGAGGCTATCGGTCGCAGCAGGAAAAGCTCGAAGACCAGTTGCACGCGCTGAAGGGATTGCAGCAGGGCGAGATTCGCCTCGCGGTGAGCGAGGGCTATGTCGATACGCTCGTCGATGACGTGCTCGCGCCCTTCTGCGCGCGTTACCCGCGTCTGGAGATCGACGTGCAGATGCTCGCCGTCGACGATCTGCTCGAAGAAGTCGCGCAAAGCCGCGCGCATATCGGGCTTGCGTACAATCCGCCGCCGCATGCGCGTATCGAGGTGCGCGCGAGTTCGCCGCAGCCGGTCGTGCTGCTCGCGCGGCGCGATCATCCGTTGGCGACGCGCGGCGGCGTCGCGCGGATCGGCGATCTGCTCGACTATCCGCTCGCGCTGATGCCGCCTACGTTCGGCATCGGCCATGTCGTGAAGATGCTGGAAACCACCGACAACCTCGCGATCCGCCCGACGCTCACGACGAATTCGCTCGGCGCGCTGAAACGCTTCGTCGCGGCGGAGAACTTCATGACGCTGATCGGCGAATTCGCCGCGTATCGCGAGCTGGCGAGCGGCGAGCTGACCACGGTGCCGATCGCGCATCCGCTTTTCGAAAGCGCGCAGGCGAAGCTGCTCGTGAAGACGGGGCGTCCACTCGCGGCCGGGCCGCAGGAATTGCTCGACTGGATTCTGAGCCGAATGCCGATGTTCGCGCGCGCGCCCGTCAAACCACCGCGCAATCGGGCACGTCGGCGAGGCGCGCCGCCGGCGACATCGAAATGATCCACGCCTGCACGGCGAACGCGAGCGCCGCCGCGACGAGGCACGGCCCCATGCCGAAGCGCGCGCTGATCGCCGCGCCCGCGAGCGCGCCGAGCGGCCGCGCGCCGTAGGTCGCCGTGCCGTTGAGCGCCGATACGCGGCCCAGCATGTGCGCGGGCGTGATGGCCTGGCGCAGCGTCGTCGAGCCGACGGTCCACAGGATCGGCCCCGCGCCGAGCAGAAAGAAGCTCGATGCGGCGAGCCAGAACGACGGCACAGCGAGCGTCGCGACCATCACGAGCGATGCGGCCAGCCCGCAGAACGGCCCGACCAGCAGCATGCGGCCGAATGCCATGCGCCGCGCGACCGCGGGCGCGGCGAGCGCGCCGCACACCATGCCGGCGCCGTATGCGCCGAGCGTCACGCCGACCGCCGATGCGCTCAGGCCCAGGCGCTGCACCGCATACGGCACGTACATCGACTGCAAGGTGAAGAAGCCGATGTTGAAGAACACGGCGGTGGCGAGCATCGGGCGCAGCAGCGCATCGCCGGCGACGAAACGCGCGCCTTCGCGCAGTTCCGTCAGAAAGCGCCGCGCGACGGCCGGACGGCGCGGCGGTTCGCGCAATCCCGCGAGCAGCATCGCCGCCGATGCCGACAAGCCCGCCGCGCAGCCATACGCCCAGCCTGCGCCGATCCATCCGACGATGAGCCCGCCCAAGGCCGGCCCCGCCGAATACGCGACGCTGCGCGCGAGCTCGATGCGCCCGTTCGCGGCGGGCAGCGCGGCGCGTTCGACCAGCGCCGGGACGAGCGCGGGCGCGGCGACGTTGTAGGCGACGGTGCCGGTCGCGCCGATAAAGCCCAGCAGCGCGAGCAGCGGCAGCGTCAACGCGTGCGACAGCGCGAGCATCAGCACGCAGGCCATGGCGAGCGCGCGGGCGCATTCGGCGGCGGTCATCAGCGCGCGGCGCGAGCGGCGATCGGCGAGCACGCCGAGGGGCATCGAGAGCAACAGAAACGGCAGCGTCTGGGCGCTTTGCAGCAGGCCGATGTCGGCGGCAGACGCGCCGAGCGCGAACACGGCGGCGAGCGGCGCGGCGGCGAGGCCGATCTGCTCCGCCGATTGCGCGAGCAGGTTCGACCAGGCGAGGCGTTGGAAAGCGGCGGGAAAGCGCATCGGGCGTGCTCCGTGGCGGGATCGGATGGCTTCATCGTCACGGATGCGCCGTGCGCCCGCACCCCAGTTCTTGCGCTGTGATTCGCGCGCGGGGTGGCGCTTGCTGCCTTATGTGATGAACCGCGAGCCGTCAGATGCCGTGGAGCGCGAGCACTTCGGAGGCTTGAACGAAGCGGCGCGTCACTGCGCGCCGCTTTCCATCTTGGTCTTTTGCGCCGCGATTTCGTCCGCGATCGCGCTTGCGAGCGCATCGAGCGATGAAATGGCTTCGGTCTTGTGGATGACGAAACGCGCCGCCGCGCCGTAGGGCTTGGGCGCCGCCGCCGATTTCTGTCCTTTGAGCTGGCTGCTGGTATCGATTTGCGAAAGCGGCGCGTCGGGGCTCGCCGCGAGATTCGCGAGCTGCACGGTGACGTGCGTGTTGGGCGATTTGTCCGACGAACCCATCGACGGCAAGGCGCCGCCGAATCCCGACGACAGCGTTTCGTCGAACTCGCCGGTCACGAGCCAGCCCGATGCGGGCGGCGCGGACGATCCGGCTTGCGCCGTCAGGTGGCACGCCGCGATGCCCTTCGCATTGAGCGCCCTGACGATGCCTTCGGCCAGCGCCGATGCGTTTTGTTCGATCTGCATCGTATTGCGCGCGGCGCGCAGCCGCGAGCCGGGGAAATGCGACGTACTGCCCGAAGAAACCGCGGTGAAATCGCGCACCTGAACGGACGTGCTCGCGCCCGTACACGGCGGCGCGGATTGCGCGAGCGCGAGCGCGCTGACCATCAAGCCGGACAATCCGAGCGCAACACGCAACGATACGGTTTTCATCGCTTTTCTCCGTAATGCGGCGATGATAACGCCGCGCGGCTTCAGCGCGCGAGCGCGATGTCCTGCTCCTCGGCCTGCGTCATCAACCTGTCCAGCGGCACGGGACGGCTCAGCAGGAATCCCTGCACCTTGTCGCAACGCACCGCGCGCAGCGCGTCGAGCTGCTCGCGCGTCTCGACGCCTTCCGCGACCACCGTCACGCCGAGCTTGTGCGCGAGATCGATCACGCCTTCCACGACCGTGCGCGCCATCGTGTCGGTCGCGATGTTATCGACGAAAGTCTTGTCGAGCTTCAGCACGTCCGGCCGGAAGCGCGCCAGATAGCTGAGGCTCGAATACCCCGTACCGAAATCGTCGATGGCGATACGCACGCCCATCGCCCGGACGTTCGACAACACTTCCTGCGCGTCGTCGACGTTGTCGATCAGCGCCGACTCGGTGATCTCCAGCGTAATGCGGTGCGACGCGATGGAGCCGCGCTTGATCGCAGCCTTGAGCACGGACACGAGACGCGGGTCGCGGAACTGCTTCGGCGACACGTTGACCGCGACCGAACGCACCTCGGGCAGCGCGAGCGTGAGGCGCGCCGCCGCCAGCACGGCCTCGCGGATCACCCAATGCCCCGCCTCGACAATCAGCGTGCTCTCTTCCAGCACCGGCACGAACGCGCCGGGCGCAAGTAGCCCCAACTGCGGATGATCCCAGCGCAGCAAGGCCTCCACGCCGACGAGCGCACCCGACTCCACGACATATTGCGGCTGATAGTGCAGCACGAACTGATTCTCGCGAATCGCGCCGTGCAATTCCGCTTCGAGATGCGCGCGCGCGAGATCGTCCTTTTCGCGGTCGCCGAACACGCGGAAGGTGTTGCGGCCCGCGCGTTTCGCGGCGTACATCGCCATGTCGGCGCCGATGAAAAGCGCTTCGGGCGTGCGCCCATGTTCCGGATACAGCGCGACGCCGATCGAGCAGGTCATCGTCAGGCTCTTGCAGTCGATGGCGATCGGACGATGGCACGCGAGCGACAGCCTGCGGCACGCGCGCGCGATGCTCTCCTGCTCGAACGCGCCGGGCAGGATCACCGTGAACTCGTCGCCGCCCGGACGCGCGGCCACGGCGCCGTCGGGCAGCGTCTCCTGGATGCGCCGCGCGATGGTGCGCAACACGGCGTCGCCCGCGATATGCCCCGCCGTATCGTTGATGGACTTGAAGCGGTCGATATCGACGAACAGATACGCGAACGGCGTCTCCGATTCGCAGCGCTTCACGAGCGCGTCCATCATCGCGTTGCGATTGGAGAGGCCCGTGAGGCTGTCGGTATTCGCGAGCCGATGCAATTCCTGAAGGCGCTGACGCTCGTCGGTGGCGTCGACGCACACGCTCACGACCCGCGAGACCGCGCCGTCTTCGGTGACCGGATAGATGTCCGCGCGCACCCAGCGCGTGCGGTCATGCGGCAGGCACAGGCGGAAATAGCTCTGCCTCGCCGCGCCCGTGTTCACGGCTGTGCGCATTTCGTCGCGCAAGGCGGGCAGATCGTCGGCATGCACGCGCTGCGACCACGCGGTCTGATCGGCTTCGAGCGCGGACACCGGCATTTCCCACATGCGCTCGAAGGCCGAGCTCACGTGCAGCAGTTCGCGGAAATCGTGCGTCGCGGTCCAGAAGACGGCATCGACGTGATCTTCCATGTCCTTTTGCACGCGCGCGTTGCCGCGCAGTTCGTCGATGAGCTTCACTTCCGCGGTGATGTCGCGCGACTTGCACAGCACGGCCGTGACCTGGCCGTGCTCGCCATAGACCGGCGCGAAGTTCGACGTCCACCATTTCAGCTTGCCGTTCAGCGTGCGGCACGCGCCGGAAAACGAAGTCGATTCGCCCGCCTTCGCGCGCTCGAACGCATGCCGCGCGTCGGGGCCGTCCCAGAGCGCGAGCCAGTCGACGCCGACGAGATCATCGGCGCAATCCGCTTCGATGAGACGCCGGCCGACCTCCGAAATGCACATGATGCGGCCTTCGAGCGAGATCAGCTTGAGGCAGTCCTCCGCGATGGACAGCAGGCCGTGCGCGACCTGACGCGCGACGAAGACGTCGCGTTTGGCCACCTGCATGCGATGCACGGCGAGCGCCATGCAGATGACCAGCGCGGCGAGCGCCACGTTCCACGGCAGCGGCACGAAAAAGGTGCCGCATGCGGCGATGAGCACGGCGAGCGACAACGGGCCGAGCGCATCGAAACGGCGCGCAAGTCCGATGGCTGGCAGGTTCCTGGCGACGTTCTCGCCAATGGTCCCGAGAAAATCGGTCGCTCTCGTCTGCACTGCTTTCGCCCTGTTCCGCTTGGTTCAATGCGTGTTTATCGGCGGAACGGGGAAAGTCTTTAGTAAGCTCAGCCGCGCTTGGGCTTGCGCACGGCGCGCACTTTGCCGGTGCGTCCGCCGCCGCAGAAAAAGCGCTCGTGTCCGTCCGATTCGAGCCCCGACACGCCGACGCCTTCGGGCATGTCCAGCCGCTCGATCACCTCGCCCGATTGCGGATCGATACGGCGCAGCTCGCTTTCGTCGCCTTCCCACGTGGCATGCCACAGTTCGCCCTCGACCCACGTGACGCCCGTGACGAAGCGATTCGACTCGATGGTGCGCAGGATCGCGCCGTTCTCCGGATCGATCTGATGAATCTTGCGCTCGTTGTACTGGCCGACCCAGAGCGTGCCTTCGGCCCACGCGAGACCGGAATCGGCGCCGCCGCCCGGCGCGGGAATCGTCGACAGCACGCGGCCCGTTTTCGGATCGATCTTCTGGATGCGGTCCTCGGCGATCTGGAACAGATGCTCGCCGTCGAACGCCGTGCCCGCATGCGCGGCGACCTTCAGCGAGCGCGCCTGCTCGCCGCTCTCCGGATCGAACGCATTGAGCGTGTCGCCGGCGGCGAACCACACGCGCTCTCCGTCGAAAGTCACGCCATGCACGCCTTCGATATCCGCAAAAGGCCCGTATTCGCGGATGATTTCCGCCTTCGCGCGTTTCATGTTCCCGTCCTCCGTGGTTGACCGTGCCTTCATGCTAGTCGCCCGCGAACTCGACGGGGAGTAACAAGGCCGTCGTGAAACCCGGCATCGGCGGCGTGGTCCAGCGGCGCGCGCGGCCGCGCCCGAACGATTGCACCTTGCCGCTTTGCGCGAGCGCATCGAGCGAACGCTGCACGGTGCGCTGGCTCGCGCCGAGCGCGATCGCGAGCGCGGAGCTCGACCACGATTCGCCATCGGCGAGACACGCGAGCAGCGGCGCGTATTCGTCCTCGACGGGCGGCGTGAGCACGGCGACCTCGCGTGCATGGTGCGGCGCCAGCCTGAAGCCGCGCGGCGTCGCATCGATGCGCGCGTGGGCGCTCAACATCGTGCGCAACCGGCCGATTTCGACGCGCAATCGCGCCCGATGCGTCTCGTCCGCTTCCCGTAGGCGAAACGCGCGCAGGATCAGCGCATCGCGTGGCGCATCGCCGGGCCATGCCTGCGCGAGCAGGCGCGCGAGCGTGAAAAGCACGGGCCGTGTGGCGAGCGCGATCGTCGCGCCGTTTTCACGCACGCATAGACGGCACGCATCCACGACGAATGCATGCGATGCGAGCAGCGCTTCCACTTCGTCGAGCAGAAGGGTGCGCTCTCTTCCATCCGCGATGAGACGCGCTGCGGGCGCGTGAAGGATGCGCCATGCGTTATCGACCTCGGCGGCCAATGGGGGAATGCGCGCCTCGCGGGCGGCGTGGGTCGCGCGTTCGAGCGCGGCGCGCGCTGTCCTCGTGTGAAGACGCCGCATCGCGATGCCTGCCGACATGAGTTCGTGCGCGGTGCGTAGTGTGGCGGGCAACGTGTCCGGATCGAGTTCGGCGAGCATGCGATCGGCGGCGTCGAGCCGTCCGATGAGGAGCGCGCGGCGCACATCCAGATAGCGCGCATGCGCGGCGTTCACGCGATCGCCATGCGCTTCGAGTGTGGCGCGCGCGTGATCGAGCGCCTTGGCGGGCCAGGCGAGATCGCGCGACGCCAGCGCGATCTCCGCTTCCGCGACGATGCAGCGCGAGCGGGCCAGTGTGGCTTTCGCGCCGAACGCGCGCGTCGCGGCTTTGAGGAGCGCGCGGGCGCGTGGGAAGTCGCCGAGTTGCGCCATCGCGATGCCGCGCAATGCGAGCGCGCTCGCGTCCTCGCGCAAGGCGATGCGGTTCAGCGCGCCGAGGGGATCGCCGGCGGCGAGGGCGTGGGCTGCGGCGGTGATCAGGGAGTCCATTGGGGCGTGGTCATCGCTTTCTGGCAGAGCGGATCGTCAGCTCGGGTTGTCTTCGAATTATGTGGTCTTGGTGATTTTTTGGCGTACGCTCATTCGACGCGAACCCACACTTTCGACTCCCAATTTTCCTTGAATGAAAAGGCCCGCACCGGCGGGCCGAGTATGTCACTCGATGCGAACGCATCGGAGCGCTACTTCGTCTCTTCGAGAGGATTCGAATTAGCAGGGCAGCATACGTTCGGACACGCGGGCAAAAACGATATCTCCACGCGCTTTCCGTCTACCAGTTTTGTATGCTCGTATATGTGTATATCGCTTTCCACTTCCCCTCTCAGAAACCCGAGTTGCTCCAGCAACCTTTTGCCAGCGACTAAGCGAGCTTCCGCCAGCTTTTGTGGATCATGTTCGGTTGTTTCCGCATGCCCGCTTACCTCCGTTATCTCCTTTGTGACGTGATTTGCATAAGCGGCCTGTTGTTTTGCTACCCAATTCGCGAGGCGGATAACTTCGTCCACGGGAATCTCGGCGCTGTTGCTCTTAAAGTAGATATCGAAATTCTCGCTGGGAACGCACGCGACCGCACCGGCCGATAGCAACACGAAAAGGCCCGAAATGAACTTACATACTGTAGATGACATAGCCCGCGACGCTGTCCGCGTTATCAATTGCTTGTTCCGGGTTTTCTTCGGCAAGCGGAAGGCACTCGCGCATGAAGTACTTCCAGTCTTTTGTCGCCATGGTGTCTTCGAAGTGACTTGCTTCATGGATCAGTGTCGAAACCATCGAATCTTTAGCATATGACATCGGACGCATATCGCAAAAGGCCTCACGTATCGCGATCGTGTGCGTCTCCGTATCAGGGGCGCAGACCTCGGCTACAGCGCCGACTGCGTTGCGCGTGTTCGGCGTGCATGAAATGTGCGTTGCGCGCGTCGGATCCCATCTTACGAAGTTATGGGCATTCAAACCTCGAAGAACGCGGGCGATCGCCGTCAGCCCTTTAATCAGCTTTCCGCGCGTAAACTCGTCACTTCGGCCGAACCAGACCTCAACCCGCACCTTGTCGACTTGCGACCAACGCATGAGGTCTGTTAGCCTCACATCGATCAATCGAGCGGCTTCGTCCCGGCAACTGAGGACCACCTCCCTGAACTTTGCATTAGTCATATTTGGACATATGCGTTCCATGTTCACGTCGACGATCACCGATGAACCTTCGATCGCATTGGTCATCGACGAATGAACTTCAAAAAGCTCTCTTGCCATTTATTCGGCTTCCCCTATCCTCACGGTGATCCTCTCGGCCGCGCTTGTCTTGATGCGCTGGGTCTTCCCTGATCGATCGGTCACACCTTCCACTACTGTTCCCCTGGTGCTCACTAAGCGATAAGCAACGTTCTCGAGCAGCTTGCCGGTTGCCCGGTCGCGCAGCACGTATGTTTCATCGAATTCGCAGCCAAGCGACGCCGCCGTCGCAGCACTGCGGCTCATCGTCTCGCGAAGGCTGACTGTTCCGAGTGTCTCAGCTAGATCGTCATACCAGGCTTCGCCCGCGAGAGTGGCGACAACGCGCGGATG
Source organism: Caballeronia sp. PC1 (assembly GCF_021353155.1). Classification (NCBI taxonomy): domain Bacteria; kingdom Pseudomonadati; phylum Pseudomonadota; class Betaproteobacteria; order Burkholderiales; family Burkholderiaceae; genus Caballeronia; species Caballeronia sp. PC1. Next base: position 1,109,743 of record NZ_JAJUBH010000003.1, on the reverse strand, counting down.
TTCGGGGCACCCGCAGACCATCAAGTCCTGATCCAATGCAATTTCGCTACTGCCAAGCGTCATGCGACGCGGCCCGCCGTCCTTGGCGATGTAGCCCGTCGTCTTGCAGACCGGACAGTAAGCAGCGGCGTCGATGAGCGCAACCTGACGCCCTGCACTGCCGATCGTGAACATCATCCCTGTGTAATGGCAGACTTCGCCGTCGTTACTGAGCTTGTCGCCGACAACCGCAATTCGACGCATCACAAGCGACCCCGGTCATTAATTTCGTTATGCTTGCTTTTTGGCATATAACACAACTCCTTAGTTGGAACGAGCCAGCAAGGATACGAGCGCAGCAGGAACGCGCAAGCAGTCAATGACAGAGAAGCGGCGGGGTCGACAAATTTTGACTACGTCGGCGTTGCTTGCTTCGGTAGGCGCCCCCTCACCTCCCCACCCGCCCCACCACCGCATGCATCCCCAACACGCACGCAATCCCGATCACCCCGCCCGCGAGCACATGCGTGAGCCGCTCGAACGCTTCGGCGACGGACTGATTCGCCAGCATGATCGCGAGCGCCACGAACAGGCAGCGGAAGAAATAGCCGACGACATAGCGCTGAAACGCGACGAGCGTGAGGAACCCGGCGAGCGTCGCGAGCGTGACGGCCATGCCCGAATGCGGCAGAAGGTATCGCCCGAGCACAATGCCGATCGGCACCCCCGCCATCACGCCGATCGCGCGGTTCTGCAACTTGGCGCGTGCCGTATCCACCGCGCCGGTCACGATGCTGGCCGCGCCCCAGATCACCCATTGCGCATTCTCCATGCGCCAGTAGACGACCATCACCCCGGCGATGCCGACGCTCGCGAGCATCGCCGCGAGATCTTCGCCTAACGGCGTGCGCGCCCCGAAATCGTCGAGATTGGACCAGCGCGCCGCGGGCTTGCCGCGCGAGCGCAGATACGCCGATATCACCCCAGGCATGAGCGCCACGAGCAGATAAGGCAGATATGCGGGCGTCGCGCGCAACAACGCCTCGACCGTGCGCCCGCCATGCAGTTCGTTCGCGAGAATGAGCACCGGAACGAAGGTCCAGGTGCCGATCGTACGCAATCGCTCGCCGCGCGACGCGAGCAGAATCACGCCCGCCGCCAGCAGCATGCACGCAATGATGAAAAACGCCGGCACCAGCTCGGCAAGCAGCAGCAAATACGTTCCCGCGATGATCGCAAGTCCGTGCGCCGCCACGCCCACCGGCCGCAACGCGAGCCGGTCTTCCGCGATCACGGTGGAAATCGCCAGCAGCGACGCCTTCATCCACAGCGCATTGCCGGTCACGAGCGCGAGCACGACGAACGGCGACAGCGCCGCAAGCGCGCGCGAAAGCGGCCAGACCTTGATTTCGCTCGTCAGACGAAATTGCTGCGGCGCGTCAGCGGACATGCGCGGAAACCCTTTCTCGTGAGACGGATGAAGTGTAGGACGGTTTTCGGCGCGCGATTCCCAAGTTTTGGGCCGCCCCTAAAGGCCATCGCCGCACGGTCGTTATACAGGCCACCCGACGGGATTCGCCGGAGGCGCGCAGGCGGTGCATCGTCGCCGGCGCGCACGCGCACTTGCGATGCAGCCACCTTGAGAGAGCTATGTTTTCGACAATCAAAGGCCGACTGGCCTTGGCCATGATGCTGCTGAGCGCGCTTCTGATCGCCATCGGCCTGGTCGGACTGATCGGCATGAGCCGGTCCAACTCGGTCACTTACGACCTGTTTACGAATGAAATGCCGAGCGCGGTGTCGATCGGCAATGCGGAAATGTTCATGGCGCGCGAGCGTCTGAGCTTCGACCGCGCGGCGCTCAACGTGGGCACGCCGTCCGCCGCCGAAGACGCGATCGGCCGCGGCGCGCTGATGCGCAAAACCTCCGACGACGCATGGGCGAAGTACAACGCCCTGCCGCAAGGCCCCGGCGAAAAGCAGATCGCCGACAAGTTCAACGAGCAGCGTCTCGCCTTGCAAAAGCTGATCGATCAAGGCTATGCCGACGTGCGCGCGCAGGATCAGGCGAAGATCGTCGCCGATGCGGGCGCGATGCAGGCGGCCTTCAACGAGTTCGCGAAATCGGGCGCCGCAGTGCGCAAGCTGCAGTTCGAATCGGCCCAAACGGCCTACGACGAAGGCCAGGCGAGCTTCGCCCTGTTCCGCACCGGCAGCATCGTTGCGATCCTGGTCGGCGTGGCGGCCGCGTTCTACACGTGGATTTCGCTGCGCAGCCGTATTGCGCGCCCGCTCGATGCGGCGCTCGCCCAGTTCGACGCCATCGCGGCCGGCGATCTGCGCAGCAACGTGAAGGTCACGTCGAACGATGAAATGGGCCAATTGTTGCGCGGGCTGTCGACGATGCAGGCCAGCCTCATCGATACGGTGCGCACCGTTCGCAGCGGCAGCGAATCGATTGCCTCGGCGACCAAGCAGATCGCGGCGGGCAACGTGGATCTTTCGTCGCGCACGGAGCAGCAGGCGTCGGCCTTGCAGGAAACCGCGTCGAGCATGGACGAGCTCACGGGCACCGTCAAGCAGAACGCCGACAACGCGCGTCAGGCGAGCGTGCTTGCCGCCAATGCTTCGGAGATCGCGGGCAAGGGCAGCCAGGTCGTGTCGCAAGTCGTGACGACGATGGGCGAGATCAACCATAGCTCGTCGAAGATCGCCGACATCATCACGATCATCGAGGGCATTGCGTTTCAGACGAACATTCTCGCCTTGAATGCGGCGGTGGAAGCGGCGCGCGCCGGCGAGGAAGGTCGCGGCTTCGCGGTCGTGGCGGGCGAAGTGCGCTCGCTGGCGCAGCGCTCGTCGGCGGCGGCGAAGGAAATCAAGGAACTGATCGACAACTCGGTGGAACGCGTGCAATCGGGCACGGCGCTCGTCGACGAAGCGGGCCGCACGATGACGGAAATCAGCACGGCGGTGCAGCGCGTGACCGACATCATGGGCGAGATCGCGGCGGCATCGGAAGAGCAGAGCAGCGGCATCGACCAGGTGGCGCGCGCCGTCACGCAGATGGACGAAGTCACGCAGCAGAACGCGGCGCTCGTCGAGGAAGCGGCGGCGGCGGCGCAATCGCTCGAAGATCAGGCGGGCGCGCTGCGCACGGCGGTGGAGACGTTCCGTCTTCATGACGAGGGCATGCGCGCGGTGGCGTAAAGCTGAACGGTTGCAGGATGATGCGCGGCTCGCGTGCCTTCGGGACGCGAGCCGTTTTGCTTTCGTGACGGGCATCGGGTTCGAGTCGAATCGCGAATGCGCCGGCGGCGCTATCATGCGAGCGATAACCGCAGGAAATAGGGTGATGCAAATAATTCAATGGTCAGTTGTCGCGGAGTCTCGCACACTTCACGACGCGCGCCAGCGCTATCGCCTATAAACCGATCGAAGGAGACATACATCGATGGCTGCACCGACTTATCGCGGCGTATTTCCCGTTGCGCCGACCATCTTCGACGAGCAAGGCAAGCTCGATCTCGAAGGCCAGAAGCGTGCGATCGATTTCATGATCGACGCCGGTTCGAACGGCGTGTGCATACTCGCGAATTTCTCCGAGCAGTTCGCGCTGTCCGACGCCGAGCGCGATACCGTTCAGCGCACCGTGCTGGAGCATGTCGCGGGCCGCGTGCCCGTGATCGTCACCACGACGCACTTCAGCTCGCGTGTCTGCGCCGAGCGCAGCCGTGCCGCGCAGGACGCGGGCGCGGCGATGGTCATGATCATGCCGCCCTATCACGGTGCGACCATTCGTGTGGGCGAGCGCGGCATTCACGAGTTCTATCGCGAAGTATCGGATGCCATCGACATCCCTATCATGATTCAGGACGCGCCCGTCGCGGGAACGCCGCTGTCCGCGTCTTTTCTCGCGAAGCTCGCGCGCGATATCGAACACGTCTCGTACTTCAAGATCGAAACGGCGCAGGCGGCGTCGAAGCTGCGCGAGCTGATCGAACTCGGCGGCGAGGCGATCGTCGGTCCGTGGGATGGCGAGGAAGCCATCACGCTGATTCCGGACTTCGATGCGGGCGCGAACGGCGCGATGACGGGCGGCGGCTATCCGGACGGCATCCGCAAGATCGTCGACGCGTATTTCGCCGGCGATACCGACAAGGCCGCGGACCTTTATCAGCAATGGCTTCCGCTCATCAACTACGAGAACCGTCAGTGCGGTCTCGCGGCGTGCAAGACGCTGATGAAGGAAGGCGGCGTGATTCGTTCGGACGCGGTGCGTCATCCGCTCGCGCCGATGCTGCCCGCCGTGCGCGAAGGGCTGTTGAAGGTCGCGCGCAAGCTCGATCCGCTGGTGCTGCGCTGGGGGCATTGACTAGCGTTTCGTCCTGACCGGCCGCTTCTTTTTCGCCTCGGCCTTGATGACGGGGGGAGCGCTCACCCGTTCCCGCAGATACTCCACGGTCCGCGCGCAACGCGCGGGCAGCGGCCATTCCGCGCGGCGAATGAGCCACAGCGTATCGATCACGGGCACACCGCATTCGACGACGCCCACCGCATCCGACTTGCCGAACGCGATGCGCGCATAGCGCGGAATCACGGTGAAACCGAGCCCGCGCGCGACGAATTCCGGAATGAGGCTGATCTGGTTGCTGAAGCCCTGCCGCCGCAGGCTGCCCACGCCCGGATTGCCCGGAAACCGGCGGCTCAGCAAACGGCTCGCGGTGACGTGCGCTTCCGGATAGTCGATGAAACCGAGCCGCTCCAGATCGCTCCAGTCATGCACATCCGCGTTCGCGGGCACGACGAGTTCGAGCGGCTCTTCGATGAACTTGCTCGCGGCAAGACGCGGATCGTCGGGCTTCAGCGCAACGATGCCCAGATCGTAGCGGCTCTCCAATACGGCTTCGAGCACTTCCGAATCCGGCGCGAAACGATGACGCATCTTCCATTCGGGACGCTGCTGCTGCAGGTCGAGCAACAGCGGAAACAGCACGAGCCCGATGCTGCCCGGCGTGATCAATCCGATCTCACCCGCTTCGTCTTCGCTGTCCGACAAACGCGAAGTGAGGCGCTTGCCGGCAAGCTCCATCTCTTCGCAATAGTCGATCAGCGCGCGGCCCGCAGGCGTCAGTTCGATGCCGCGCGAACGGCGAATCACGAGCAGCCCGAGTTCGTCTTCAAGATGGCGCAGATGCTGGCTCACGGCGGCCTGCGTCAGATCGAGCCGCTCGGCCGCACGCGTGAAGTTGCCGAGATCGACGAGCGCGAGAAAGGTGCGCAGCCATTGCGGATTGAGTATCACAGAATTTTATCGAAACGATAACGGGCAGATAGTTTTCATTATGACACTGAACGGTTAATCTCGAAGCCTCAATTCAACAGAGATTCCCAGATGTCTGCACTCTTCACTCCGTTCAAACTGAAGGACGTCACGCTGCGCAACCGCATCGCCATTCCGCCGATGTGTCAGTACAGCGCTATCGATGGCTTCGTCAACGACTGGCACCTGAGCCATTACACGAGCCTTGCGCGCGGCGGCGCGGGCCTCGTGATCGTCGAGGCGACGGGCGTGTCGCCGGAAGGCCGCATCACGCCGGGCTGCACGGGCCTCTGGAACGATGCGCAGATCGAAGGCATGAAAAACATCGCCACGGCGATCAAGGCGGCGGGCGCGGTACCCGGTATCCAGATCGCGCATGCGGGGCGCAAGGCGAGCGCGAACCGTCCGTGGGAAGGCGACGACCACATCGCCGACGCCGACGCGCGCGGCTGGGACACGCTCGCGCCTTCGGCGGTCGCGTTCGGCGGCGGTCTGCCGAAAGTGCCCAAGGCCATGACGCTGGAAGAAATCGAGCGCGTGAAGGCGGACTTCGCGGCGGCTGCGCGCCGTGCGCTTGAAGCGGGCTTCGAATGGCTCGAACTGCACTTCGCGCACGGCTATCTCGCGCAGAGCTTTTTCTCGGTCGAAGCGAACCAGCGCGACGATCAATACGGCGGCGATCTCGCGGGGCGCAGCCGCTTCCTCGTCGAGACCTTCGATGCGGTGCGTGAAGTGTGGCCGCGGAACCTGCCGCTGACGGCGCGCTTCGGTGTCATCGAATACGATGGCCGCGATGAAGCCACGCTGAAGGAATCGATCGAACTCACGAAGACGCTGCGTCGCAGAGGCCTCGATTTGATGAGCGTGAGCGTCGGCTTTTCGACGCCCGATGCGCGCATTCCGTGGGGGCCGGCGTTCCTTGGCCCGATCGCGGAGCGCGTGCGCCGCGAAGCGGAGATTCCCGTTGCGTCGGCATGGGGATTCGATTCGCCGCCCAACGCCGAGCATGCGGTCCAGTCGGGGCAACTCGATCTCGTGATGGTCGGGCGCGCGCACCTGTCGAATCCGCATTGGCCGTATCAGGCGGCGAAGCAGTTGAAGGTCGAGCGGCCGTCGTGGGCGTTGCCCGCGCCGTATGCGCACTGGCTCGAACGGTACGCCGTGGCGGAGTGATGTTCTGATGCAGGAAAGCGCTCGGCGAGCGCTTTCCTTATCGTACCGATTCCATGCCGTGGCGCGTTTTGGTAGCGTCCGCGTCGGATGAAGTTGCGAACTTGAGAAAGTCGCGCGCAAGTCCCGCCGCGCTCGCGTTCGCGCATACCGCACCTTCGAACACCGTCAGCGCCTGAATCGCGGACGGCAACATGCCGAGCACGTCGATGCCCGCAACGCCGGTCATCTCGCTCATCTGCTGAAAGCCCAGCTCGACCTCGCCTTGCGCGATCAGCGTGCCCACCGCGACGCCCGGCGGCGCCTGCACGATGCGCGACGCAACGCGCGCTCCAATGCCCCAGCGCTCGAACAGACGCATGAGATGCGCGCCGCTCGGCCCCGTCGAATAGCCGATGCTGCGCGCCGCGAGTACCGCTTCGCGCACGGCGGCTTCGTCGTCGATGGAAGGATGCGGCGCGCCGCACGCCACCGCGATCGCGATACCCGAGCGCGCGATGCGCACGCGGCTATGCGCATCGACGCGCCCGCTTGCCGCGAGACGCGCGATCGCATCGGAGGCCAGCACGACGATATCGAAGGCCTCGCCTTCTTCGACACGCTTGAACGCCGCGACGCCGCCCGTCGATTCGAACGCCACGCGCTGCCCCGATCGCGCTTCGTAAGCGGAAGCGAGATCGTTGAGCACCTGGCGCGTGGCCATCGAGGAGATGCCGTTGATAGTCATCGGCATCAGTCGATATAGCGCAGGCCGGCCTTTTCGAGCGGCTCGCGCATCTTGTACATATCGAGGCCCAGCACACCGCTCGCGAGCTTCGCGCGCTTCTCTTCTTCGAGCGCCTCGCGCGCGATCGCCTTGTCGAGCACGTGCTGCGCGGCTGCCGAAGGCACGACGACGACTCCATCGTCGTCCGCGACGATCACATCGCCCGGCGTCACCCACGCGCCCGCGCACACGACGGGAATGTTCACCGAGCCGAGCGTGGCCTTCACCGTGCCTTTCGCGGAGATGGCCTTGCTCCAGACCGGGAAGTTCATCTCCGTCAGCACGCGCACGTCGCGCACGCCGCCATCGATGATGAGCGCCCGCGCGCCGCGCGCCTTGAAGCTCGTCGCGAGCAGGTCGCCGAAGAAACCGTCGGTGTTATCCGTCGTGCATGCCGCGACGACAATATCGCCTGGTCTGATCTGTTCGGCCGCGACGTGCAGCATCCAGTTGTCGCCCGGCTGCAGCAGCACCGTGACCGCGGTGCCGCTCGCCTGCGCGCCGGTGTAGATGGGCCGCATGTAGGTCTTCATCAGGCCGACACGGCCCATTGCTTCATGCACCGTGGCCGAGCCGAGCGCGCCGAGCTTCTCGGCAGCTTGCGCATCCGCGCGATCGATGTTGCGATATACCACTCCGAGTTCGTACATATCAGCGTCCCTTTGCCTTGAGCGCCGCATCCAGTCGCGGATACACGCGGCGCGCATTGCCTTCGTAAATCTTGTAGCGCGCTTCGGGCTCGATTTTCGCCGCCTCGACATAGCGCTTCGTGTCGTCGAAATAGTGGCCCGTTTCGGGATCGATGCCGCGCACCGCGCCGATCGTCTCGCTCGCGAACAGAATGTTGTCGACGGGAATCACGCGCGTCAGCAGATCGATACCGGGCTGGTGATACACGCAGGTATCGAAGAATATGTTCTGCAGCAGATGATCCTTGAGCAAAGGCTTTTTCAGCTCCTGCGCGAGGCCGCGGAAACGTCCCCAGTGATACGGCACCGCGCCGCCGCCGTGCGGAATCACGAACTTGAGCGTCGGAAAATCGCGGAACAGATCGGACGTGAGGCATTGCATGAACGCGGTCGTGTCGGCGTTCAGGTAATGCGCGCCCGTCGTATGAAAACACGCGTTGCAGCTCGTGCTCACGTGGATCATCGCGGGGATGTCGTACTCGACCATCTTCTCGTAGATCGGATACCAATAGCGGTCCGATAACGGCGGGCTCGTCCAGTGTCCGCCCGATGGGTCCGGGTTCACGTTGATCGCGACATTGCCGTATTGCTCGACGCACTTTATGAGTTCTGGAATGCAGGTCGCGACATCGACGCCTGGGCTTTGCGGCAGCATCGCTGCTGGGACGAAACTATCGGGGAACAATTGGCTCACGCGATAGCACAGCTCGTTGCAGATCGCGGCCCATGTGCTCGACACTTCGAAGTCGCCGATGTGATGCGCCATGAAACTCGCGCGTGGGCTGAAGATGGTGAGATCGAGGCCGCGGTCGCGCATCAGGCGAAGCTGATTGCTTTCGATCGATTCGCGGAGTTCATCGTCGGTGATTTTTAGCTCTGAGATCGCGGGTTTTTCCGATGGGCTGTTGATGGCGGTGATCTGGCGGTTGCGCCATGATTCGAGCGCCTTGGGGGCAGTCGTGTAGTGGCCGTGAATGTCGATGATCATGTTTTCTGTTTCCTCTGCTTTGCTTTGGTTTTACTTTCTTTGGCGCTTCTATGGAATCCTGAGTTTGTGTCGGTTTATTGGCGATGCCCCTCCCCGGGGCGGGGGTAACTTTCTTTGCTGCTGCAAAGAAAGTCACCAAAGAAAGCAGCTTTCTCACCGCCCGCGGTCACACGCACGTTGGCCATTTTTCTGCTCGGGGAACGGCCCTCGCCTAAAGAGTGCCCTCATATGCCCAATCGGGCTTGGATCGCGCACGATCCGTCACATCGCGCCACTTAATGTATTGGTACAGCCATTTCAAGTTCCGGCCCGCTTCGCGGCCGATGGGTTTCCCTTGCATCCCCAGCGGCAGCGCGTAGCGCTGTGCCGGAGCCATTTCGCGCTGAACCAGCGCGCTCGAAGTTATGGTTGGTCAGACCGTGCGCGATCCACGCCCGATTAGTCCTTCGAGGGCACTCTTTAGGCGAGGGCCATTCCCGGAGGAGAAAAATGGCCAACGTGCGTGTGACCGCGGGCGGTGACAAAGCTGCTTTCTTTGGTGACTTTCTTTGCAGCAGCAAAGAAAGTTACCCCCGCCCCGGGGAGGGGCAGTGCTAATAGACCAACACCAAAGCAAGTTCCACGAAAACCAAAAACCAAAAAAACCAAAAAACCCTCAACCCGCAATACGAGCCCGCGCCTGGGCCTCATCATCCCCCTGCGTCCGCTGCGCAACCAGAATAGCAACCGCAGCCAACGTAGCCGGCACCGCAAGCATCGCGAGAATCGCACCAAACTCCCACCCAAGCCCAAGCAACGCGCCACCGAATGCCGAACCGAAAATACTGCCAAACCGCCCCATGCCGAGCATCCAACTCACCCCAGTAGCACGCGCAACAGTCGGATACCGTCCCGGCGCAAACGCATTGAGGCCAGTCTGCGCCCCGCTCATGCAAAACCCCGCCGCAAACACAAGCACCGCCAGCGACGACGACAACGCGCCAATCCACGCGAGCCCGAGCACGCACACCGCGCCGCCGAGATACGCCGCGCTGATAACCGGCGCGGGACGCTGCTTGTCCATCACCCAGCCGACGATGATCGCGCCGATCGTGCCGCCGATCTGGAACATTGCGGTGACGTTCGCCGCCGCGGTCACGGTGAGGCCCGCGTCCTTCATCAACGTCGGCAGCCAGCCCGTCAGCAGATAGATCACGAGCAAGCCCATGAAATACGTGACCCACAGCGCCGCCGTCATCAGGCCATAACCCTGCGAAAACAAGACGCCGATAGGCTTCTTGGTCGGCAGTGGCGGTTCGTTCGATACGAACGTATGCGTGCCGTCGAAGCGCGCGCCGCACACGCGGCCGAGCACCTTGCCGATGCGCGCCGGCGTCGCGCCGCGCACCGCAAGCAGACGCGCCGATTCGGGCAGCAGCCAGATTTGCAGCGGAATCAGCACGAGCGGCAATGCGCCGCCGAAGATCAGCACCGAACGCCAGCCATGCGCCGGAATCAGCCAGCCCGCGACGAAACCGATCAACGCCGAGCCGAGATTGAAGCCGGTGAACATGACCGTGATAAGCAGCGCGCGCTTGCGTTGCGGCGCGTATTCGGAAAGCAGCGTGGTCGTGTTCGGCATCGCCGCGCCAAGGCCGATCCCCGTCAGGAGACGCAGCGCCGCCATGCTCGCAGGCGAATTCGTGAACGCGGTCGCAATGGTGAAGACGCCGAAGAGAAACACGGATGTAATCAGCACCCACTTGCGTCCGACGCGATCCGATGCCGGCCCCGCCGCGAGCGCGCCGATCACGAGACCGATAGGCGCCGCGCTCATCACGAGACCGAATGCGGGGCGCGAGATATGCCAGTCCGCAATGATCGATGGCGCAACGAAGCCCATGATCGCAACGTCCATGCCGTCGGCCATCACGATCAGAAAACACAGCGCCACCAGCAACCACTGGTAGGCGGAAATGGGCCGCTCGTCGATGAAGGCCTTGATATCGATGGTTTTACCGCTTTTCATATGTCGTCTCCTGTCCCCGTGCAATGTCTTGCGTTATTTCTTGCCTTCGTCCGCCTTGTCCCAGTCGAGCTTGCCGCCGCCCTTGCCGGCAACCGAATACAGCGCGCCGGGCGCGTTGCGCGTCTTCTGGAATGCTTCGAGCGTTTCGCCGCGCATCGCGGCATAGATATGCAGATTCGATACGCCCGTCACCGCGCCGAGCTTTTCGAGCATGAAAAAGATCACGCCGTAATGAAGCAGGCAGCGCCAGTCGCGCCGGCGAATGAGATCGCGCTCCTGCTCGGAGAGCCCGAAGGCTTCGTAGCTCGCCTCTTCATCGGCTTTGAAGGCTTCGCGATGCGCGGGCTCGACCATGCGATGCAGATAATCGTTGATGCGATACGCACGCACGGCCGTTTCGATCGAAAACGGATAGGTGCCTTCGAGCTTGTCGACATCGGCAAGCTGCACGGCCATCTTCTGACGATGCCGCTCGACGATCGCGGGCTTCGTCTCGCTGTCCTCGCCTTCATAGATGGCAGTTGCGATACCCGCCATCGACGGCAGGTAATAGCTGCGATGCTTGCAGACGACATTGCCAGACAAAGCGCCGCGCATCGTGAGCCACATGATCACTTCCGCGCCTTCGTAACCGCCGAGCGCCGCATATTCGGCGATGGTCATGTCCGCGAGCTGCTCGGGATCGCGCTCGAAGAGATCGAGAAAGCGCGCATCCCATTCCGTGTTGTTGAAGCCCGAACGTTCGCCATGCACCTGATGCGAAAGACCGCCCGTCGCGAGAATCGCAACCTTGATATCTTCCGGATAACTTTCGATCGCGCGGCGCAGCGCCTGACCGAGCTTGTAGAAGCGGCGCGCGCTCGGCACGGGCAATTGCAGCACGCCCATCTGCAACGGCACGAGCCTGACCGGCCACTCGGGCTTGTGCGGGCACAGCATGGAAAGCGGCGAAAAGCAGCCGTGATCCAGTGCCTTGTTCTGGAAGAACGACATGTCGAATTCATCGGTCATCAGCGAGGTGCCGATGTGCGCGGCGAGGGCGGGATGACCTTTGATCGGCGGCAGATCGCGCGCTCCGCCGCCTTCGTCCGCGACACGCCATTCGGGACCGACGCCCAACGCGAAGGCGGAGTAATGATCGAAGAAGAACGATGTGACGTGGTCGTTGTAGATCGTGACGATTACATCGGGTTGCTTTTCCGCCAGCCAGTTCGCGAGCGGCGCGAAGTTATCGAAGATCGGCGCCCAGACCGGATCGTCGCGCTTGTTCTTGTCGAATGCGAAACCGATAGTCGGCGTGTGCGATGCGGCGATGCCGCCGATGATCCGTGCCATGTGCGCTGCTCCTTGCTTCAGGGAAACTGAAGCCGAAGCGTAGGAGGAACGCGCTGTGGCGGGTACTACGCGTAAACCAGAGTTTTTGCTTTCTGTATGGGCTTCTGGTTTGATGAAAGCCAGATGGGAAAAGGCAGAGCGGGCACTAGCCGGCGCCCGTTCAGCCGATAGCCCGATAAATAAAACTGATGGCGCGTGAAACGGGACGCAAAATCGTCCGGTCCGGTGGTTGTTTGCAAAGAAAAACTGTTTCGGAGCAAATAGACCTGTTCTTGCGTTTTGATGCAATTGAAACTGTCCTGCCACCAATTCCCTCAGACCCGCATTTGCAAACAAACCTGATTTCAGCTTCCTAAACCGTTGAATCTACGTTATTTTTTCTTCCCACACCCCCGCTACGCTGACCTCTGTGCCCTCGTCAATCACACGCCCGTCTTCGCTTGCACGACACCTGACTGTTGCCGCCGGTTAAACCATCGCTTTCGTACTCTTTGAAATCAGCGACTTAGCAAAAACGGTGCAAACAAAACTGAACCCGTAGTTCGTGTTTGCAAAAGAAATCTTGACTACAGAGGTTGCAGCGATGCACTCAGCCCTGAAAGTCGTTTAACCCGACATTACCCCGTGTCGTGATGGCAGCGACGTTAGGTATCGCCCCTCTGTTAGATAGAAAGGTCTTCTCGCATGGAGCACGTCGAATATTGCGGATGCTCCGTCGGGACGAACGCTTGCACGCAACAACGCGGCGTTTAGGTCAGGAGAACCTTCAGCCTGCGACTCGCACGCGGTCCTTGATAAGTGCTCAGCGTAGAGCTCGTTGATGAGTTACGCTGCGGCATCTACGATATACGGATTGTCCAATCGGAAAACCTGTCGTTGAAGGATGTTCCTTTTCTGGTGCAGGCATTCCGTTTTGTTCGCCAAGTGGTGCTCGCATGACGGACTTGATCCCAGCATGCCTAAGAAATGCGGGCGCTTTTTCATCGCCATCTTGATGCAGACTCCCAAGCGCGCAGATGCCCGAAGATCTGATAAAGACGGTTTCGCGTGTTCAGTTGGAGCAAGCCCACCGACATCAGTGTATAGACCTCAAAAGTGCAATGCTGTGAGCAAGGCTATCGGCGGCTAGGCGCATTTGATTCGCATCGTGCTTGCGCAAACTGCGTTCATCCTCAGTCGCCGCAGGCTCGGCTAGCAGCCACTCCCTGATTGTTGCGCCGACTACGATTACGCATTGTTCTTTCAGCATCTTGATATTGTCAACGCTGGATGGGCTAATCACGGCAATCCCCTCTTTGTGAGACGTAGTCTCTTGCTCCCAAATCTCAAGACCTAGACGCCAAGGTTTTCGATTTCGCCAACAGCTGAGAATCGGCTGGTCCGTCAATGCCGCTCTCAAGGAATCAATCTCACAATCGCAAATTAGGGCAAGGCAATGTGCTACCACGGTCGCATCCGCATGCGCGAAGTTTGCAATGGCGCTAAGGGCGAACTGGTGCTTAAGGCTTTCAGCGGCGCCAACCGCTTCCGTTGCTTCGCTTGCTGCGCCCATCTTGCGGCGGTAGACCTCTTGAAGCGTCATAAGTACCTCCTTGCGCGCGATACAGAATTTGCAAACAAATCAACAGTTTGGCGTTGAATCTGTATAGCACGTACCCTACTCTCGCTTTCGATGCATGATTTAGAATTACGCTAGCCGCGCCTCGGAGGCCAAGAACAGAAGACCTGCCGCGTCTGGCTACAATATGCTTCGCACTGACACCAGATTCGCAACCGATCCGCAAAACCGGGGAACTCCTTTGGCAAGCTTCGATTTCATATCACTCAAAGGATTTAGACTTTCTCTTGAGCGCGATTTTTCCGAAATGAAGCGATGTCTAGAGGTAGGAGCGTGGAAGAGCGTCCAAGTACTCGCAGGCAGTGTTGTAGAGTCTTTGTTGATCGATTATTTGCTTTCAAGCAGCCATCCGTCGCGGTCTCCAAAAGACCCCCTTCGAATGGACCTTGCCGAAGCCATCACGATTTGTCGCCAAGAGAAAGTTTTGTCGGATCGGACCGCAGACCTGTGTAGTGTGATCCGATCGTACAGGAATCTAATTCATCCAGGCCGCGTGGTACGCCTAGAGGAGCCAGCGCCGGACCAGAGCAGTGCCACAATCGCGAAAACACTTATCGAGATGATTGTCGAGGAATTGGCTCGAAGCAGGAGGAAATCGGTCGGGCTGACCGCTGAACAAATTGTGTCGAAGGTGCGACGTGATGCGAACTCAACGACCATTGTTAAACACCTCATTCTCGAGGCAAACGAAAGTCAGCGGGAGCGGCTGGTTCTGAGTCTGATTCCGGACGCATACATGACGGGAAACTACGAATCAGATTTCTTCGATGACGAGCCGGAGCGGCTCCGTGGCGCGTTCCGAGTCGCGCTGGAGCAGGTATCACACGAAGTCCAAACCCGAGTCGCGGCGGAGTTTGTCAGAATCCTCCGTGAGGAGGATGGCGATTTCGTCGCCCGCTACTGCGAGGCGTTTTTCGTCGCGTCAGATATCGAATATGTGGCAAAACAACACCAACCGCTTGTCACGGAGTTCCTCCTTGGGCGACCTACCCGCGTCCATACTTTTGGAACACTGCGCGTCCTAAAGGGAATCGTTTCCTTTCTGACCCCGAACGAGGCCGAAATATGGGTCGATCCTTATGTCCGCACCATCACATCCGCTGAGACCCACAGCGGTTTGAAAGCTCGCGCGAAAGAACAATTCGGCGAAGAGTTTGTGCGCACTACCGGAACCTTCGATACAGCCGTGATGGCACGGCTTGACGCTTGGCGTCAAACGTTCCTTGAAAGCGGCCAGTCAAGCCGCGCCGAGAGCGCCGCTGAGATGATAGACCTTGTTGACATTCCCTTCTAGTTGCACGCGTCGTAACCTAAATCTGATGAACTTGCGTCGGAAATTGACGAATCCTGGTTACGGTTGAGCTAAGCGCATATGCAGCGTGACTGGACGTACTCGCGCACCATGCCCATGGTGCCGAGCGCGACGTACGCGGGTAAATCACGTCGCAGTAGCAGATGCAGCCAACAGCTCAACTAGACAGGACATTCTCAAATGCAGCACGCAAGTGACACGCTGTTTGCCTTCAGCGAACTCCGCCTTGCCCGTCACATAGGCATCGCAAACGGCCTCAAAGGCCGACTACCCTCGGACCTGCCGATTCTCACGTCGCCCACGAATGCCAAAACCTTCAAAGCGATTGGCACGGAACACGAGTCGACCTGTTTCGGCTTCGGAAAAATGGCGATCGACGACCTCGACATCCTTACACTTCGTCTTCAACTTGGCGGCACCCAGATTTATTGGCTTGCAGATGTGACCGATGCAGAGGTGTGGCAGGCGCTCGACAAATGGCTCAAGCGTCAGGTTGTTCCGTAGGCTTTTGAGGTGGTGAATGGTCTTGGTCGCAGCAAGACGGTTGCTTTCGGGAAAGCTCACATTTCGAGCGAAGCGCCGAAGACCAACTTGCTCAGAGGGCGGACTAGCACCAACACCCTCGAAGAGGGATGGGACAAAATGATTGATTTAGCTGCAAGCGGTATTGTCCAGTTGCAGGCAACCACAGACATTCCTGGAATTCCTCTTAGTCAGGTACTCGTCCACATCTTGGTAACAGAGCAGTATAAAGGCTCCGCTCAAGCCAAACTAGTACGCCGAGGGACGGTTCTGACAACGGCAGCTTCTGCAGGCGCAAGCAGTATCCACTGACGACTCGCGAAGAGAACTCTTCTACTGGTTTGATAAGGCACGACTTCTCGTCGTGCCTTGTTTTTGGGACGATCCTCGTCTGGTGCGCTCCAGGACTGCTCAAAATGCCCAGAGCGCAGAGCGTAACGCCTTACAACCCGGCGGATGGCGTGGTCCCGTGCTTGCCCACGGGACTACTCAAGCGCTAACCGCCTACTGACGAACCATGGGCATTCGATATGCCTAACGCCATATTGAGCTCCTCAGTCTTCTTTTTAAGAAGAAAGAATCTTGTCTGCACGGGAATAATAAACACTCAATTCGATAAGCATACTAATGTAATGTAGGTGGCGCTGACCTATCGAACCGAACTCAGTCTACGACGAACCGCGTCGAAATACGTCCGCGAGCTTCGTTCCGTTTTTTAAAATGGATTGAAGCGCGAACGCCTGCAAAGCGCAAATCGCGTGGTCAGCAATCCGATTGACCTCAGGTCGAGTGAACTAAATAAATGCGTGAAGCGCCAGAACGTACGGAATAAGAAGATGGCTAATGTAGAGCACCCTTGGGCGTATGTAAATGCCATTGGATCAGAGCATGTGAGCGCTTGTCAGGAACGCATTGCGCGAATTCCGCATGGGGGCAAGCCGCTTGGCAAAACATATTGGAGTCCGCACAGGTCGGGAGCGAGATTGCCAATGGACCACGTGGTTCTGAAGAGCGGCACGACATTTTTTAAATATCGAAACAAAGCTGACGAGTCCAAAGGTGGGCCGGGTGAATCACTGTCACATCTACTATTCAAGAAAGCGATCGCGAGACTGACAGAAACTGAGCTCAGGCTTGGTGACCTCGGCCGTCACAAAGTCAGTGTTGAACACGGTGAAATAGAGAAGAAAATCGAGCGTGATGGCAACGCTTACTTCGCTGATGCATACCTACGGTTCACTTCACCGACAGATCTGGCAATGCGGTGGGCCGGTGAAGTATATGTTGAGGTCTATCATCAGCACTTCGTGCCGGCAGAGAAGGAAAAGCGCTTAAGGGAGCTGGAGTTGCCTGTCGTTGAAGTCAAATTACCTGACTTCGCGAAATATCAATATGAAGATGAGAGCACAAAGGATCGAGAGGAGAAGCATATTGCCTGGGTATGTAGCACTCTTCAGAAGGGCGGCAACTTTCTGGCAGGAACCGTGATCAGCGACAGGCGCTCGAAACCCTATCTTGAAGTGTTGGTCCAGGGATTGGAACAGAAGCTACTCACGGCAAATGCAGACCTCCGGGCAGAGCGTGAACACGCCCGTAAACTCCTCGATAAGGCGGAGCAGGAAGCGGCGGGACTGAGAATGGCCAATACAGCCCAGCAGGAACGAGCAGACCAACTCGCAACCTCCTCGCAAACTATCCGCGGTGAGTTGAAGGAATTGCGCAATTTCGTGCACGCTCTGAAACTTCAGCTTATGTCAGCAAAGGTCGATGCTGCGCGGGCAAACGAACTAACCGCAAAGTCCGTGGCAGAACTCGCGGCATATCGAAAAAAACAACGTAGACGGCTTGTGATTGAGAGCGTGATCGGAGTGGCAGCCGCTCTTGTACTGATCTCGGGATGGTTGGTCTCCTGCGCCTCGTCTCGTGCACAGGCGCAAGCTGTTTCGAGTTCGGCGTCGAGTAAACCGTTGATCTCGTCCGCCGAGACGGGAACAGCTTTTAAAACTCCAAGAAGTAAAGTGCATCGCATAGCTGGTCGTCTTTCCGTTCCTGCCGGTCCGACCAAGTGATCAGCGACAAGCGACGTCAGCGGGTTGCGTGGCCGGCTCAAAAGCGAAGTAAATCGCTGCCTGAACTGGCGTTGCTATGCGAGGCCGGCAGCGATTATGGTGGAGCGGTTGGATTTCCGTGCATTTTGTTTGAGCCGGCGGTCAAAAACGCTGATGTCCAATTCCGGTCGCAGGTTCATCGTAAGCGTACATATTAAAGTGCAGAGATTAGGCGTTCACAGGCTATGGGCAACAGCGGCAACAAACTCGCTTGAACATGGGAAGACATTACAAAAATACAGGATCGGTTAGGGTTACAAACATTGCGGCGACACGAATCTATGAAGCGTCGCCGCAAGCGACCCGAAGTTCTCGGACTTTCAAACTCATGTATTGATCGTGCGCAATCACCGTGGGTGCACGATAGACATAACTATTTGTTTCGTCGATGAATTTGGCGAAGATCCCGGTACATTTTTAAAGCCACCTCTGGTGAGGTCCGGAGAAAGTGACTCTCCTTTTCTCCGGTATCGATACATGCAAAAATACCGTCTTTGGCTCCTCCATCGGCAGGTGGCGGGAGATTTTCCCAAAGGCTTGCGATACTCGAGAAAAATTCCTTCGCTTCCAAGCTCAAGTTGTTACTTGCCAATTCATCCAGGCAGGACGCCGTGCGGCCGAGATCCTCTT
The DNA here is from genome assembly GCF_021353155.1 of Caballeronia sp. PC1. Taxonomy (NCBI): domain Bacteria; kingdom Pseudomonadati; phylum Pseudomonadota; class Betaproteobacteria; order Burkholderiales; family Burkholderiaceae; genus Caballeronia; species Caballeronia sp. PC1. The sequence continues at coordinate 1,091,295 of NZ_JAJUBH010000003.1, read as the reverse complement.
GGAGATAGGTCATGATATCTGCACCCTGTTGCCACGGATGTTCAACAAAATCTGAATTTACACCTGCCGGAAGATGATCGGTGTCGACAACGCTAGATGCAACGTGATCGGTTTTGACGACGACCAAGTAGATTTTCGCCATGAATCCCTTCTATGGAGTTTGATTTATAGAGGTTAACGGCTGGTCTAATGATTTTTTAAGTGTTCCACGAAATTTTTTCAACAGCCGCCAGTCGCAAACTTACATCCATAGAAGCAAAGCTTAGGAAACTTTCATCGCGTCTCGGGTTTCGCTGCACCAAGGTCATCGCCGTGTAACCATCCGAGCCGAATTCAGCCTGCGGAAACGTGGACGAAAACCGCAGCGCTCAGTCACGTTCAAGTGCCGGCAGGCCGGGCATCTTCAGCACGCCGACGTCAATGCAGCTCGGAGTCGGGGCCGGAGACGTTCTCCGGCCCAACAGATATCCGGAGGGCGTCGCGTGATTAACTCCTTTTGGGCTGGTATGCGAGCATGCTGAACGATTCGCCAAGCCGCAAGTAGTCCCGCCGACTCAAGCGTGTCCGATTCGTATTTCAGTGCATGAGCAGCTTCAGTGAAATGGAGCTGCGTGCGAAGCGGTTTCCACATGAAAGTCCGGATAGCCCGTCGCTGACAAACAGCACCAAGCAAAGCAAGCGGTCACTAGCGTACACCATTTATCATTGCCCATGCCTCATCGAAGGTGAGTCCACTTTTTTGCAGCACGTCCAGCGCTTGGTGACGCCTAGATTTTTCTTCAACGTAGTCTCTCAGGAAACCAGCTGCGAGCCGCTGTCGTAAAAACGCATGGTCAACGGGGCGACATATGGGCATTGCAACAAAGGAGTCGCCAGCTTCGTTCAGCGCCTTAAGGAATCCTGTAACGAAGCGCTCCCAGCGCTCAAAATTCGGGGTTGCACGCAGTTCAATATGCTGCTCCTCACATCCCGACCGCGTGTTGAACACAGCAAAGGTATAAACATCGCTAGTGGTCCAGTATTGATAGTGGCCTTGTTCGCAAGCCAGCATTGGCGTGTGGGTCATGATATCGAGGTCTGGCAGTTAAAGATGAAACGTATAGCGATGTTTTTAAACTCCGACCGCGTGTCGGCGGAGCCAGCATTTCGCTAGCTAGAGATCGACCGTTTGTGTGAGTATCGGGATTTTGATGTGAAAACGGCTTTACACGGGAACGTCCTTTAACCTCACCGAAGCAGGTGAAGTGCGGATATGTCCGCAGCGGCAGATTCACAGGCTTACCGTTTGTTTTAACGTGCATAAATCTGCTCACGCAATTTGATTTCGCAGGGCAGACGGTTGTCCCTGCTGAGGGGCGCGGCGCGTACGCCGCTACCATGGATGCCTTTCGCACTCCGGGACGGCAAGCCGTCCCGGGTGGCGAGCCAGCGCTCACGCACCACACCTCTGTACGCTGCGTGAACGTTGCGCCAGACAGCCTCACGCGAATCCCGGCTTTTCCTTGCAGGTAGCTCGAGGGGGTGATGACCACCTCGCACCGGAACACGGATCACCGTGCCGGCACGCGGCGCTCGTTCAGTCAACTTCTGCCCGCGACGGGCGATGACGCCCGCCGCAGCAGCATGCACACTCCAGCCCCGTCGTAATGCGTACTTCACTGCACCGATGGTCGACGTGTAGGCTGGATTAATTTTGATCAACTCGACACCCGCCCGACAGCATTTCGCTTCGAGCAGTTGCCGATATTTTGCGTAGAGCAGCCCGGAGAGCATCCGCGCGCCTTTCGGGCTGAGCTGGGCCATCGCCTTCTTCTTCGCCGTGAAGTCCAGGTCTTCGGCGACGACGGGCTTGCGGGCTTCCTTCGCCCAAGCGACCGCCGCACTCAGCGCGTCCGAAAGCACCGCATTGCGCTGCCCCGAGCTGGCATCCTCTCGCAGCAGCGGCAGCCGCTTCGTATGCAGCAGGTTGCCGAATGCATCGGTTTCGGTCACCGCCAGGTGGTCGACATTGAAGTCGATACCAACGGCGCCGTACTTCGCATCCAGCGAGACGGTTTGCGCAGGCTGATGGTTGAAGGACACAAAGGCACGCCAGCCACGCTCATCGCGGTGCAGGCGCCAGCTTAGGGCAATACCTGATTGAAGCGCCGCATCCAGTGCCTCCCGGTCGTAGCCGAACGTAACACTCTCAATGACAAGATACTTCGCCTCGCCAACGGCAAGCAGCCGGTCCGGCAAACGGATCTTCAGCGTATACGTGTCATCGGTCGCTTTCTGAAGCTGGCAGAGCTGGTTGCCGGCGGTTTCATCCTTTGAGCCAACAAAGAACACCTGATGCGAGCGGCTCGACTGCCACTCGCGCAGCCACGCTTCGCGGCTGTCAAAGTCCGCAAGTTTGAGGTGGTGCTGCTGCTGGAACAGCTTGCGCGTGCCGAAGCAGATCCCCGGCACGTTGGCCTCGAGCCGCTGCTCGACCGTCATCAACCGCGCGTTTAACCGTTCGAGCCGACAGCAATTCTGATGGACCGTGCGGCGCAGCTTTGCTTCGCGCTGCGGCTTCAGGCGCAGGCGGTCGGCGGCTATCTCGTCAAGCTGGGTTCTGCGCGTGCGATATTGCCGCTCGAGCCGCCCGATGCCGCCTTGCAGACTTCGACGTTCCTCCTTGAGCAGTTCGCGCGTGGCGTCGATGAGCCCCTGAAGCTCGATGGCGATGGCGTTGAACATGCGCGAGGAGATGCCGTGCTCCCGGCAGAACGCTGTCTTATGGGACTTCGCGTTGCCGCCGCGCGCGGCCATGCGCGCGTAGAGCTTGCGTTTCATCGTGCCGTACAGCGCAGCCACCTGATCAAGTAATTCCGCATCAGCTTTGGCCAGCGCGAGTCGGGTCTGCGTGGTCGACTGCATCAACTGGCCAGCGCCCGCAGGTTCTTGCGGCTCCGCGAGCCATACAGGCGCGAAGAGAAGACGGTCAGGATCTCAACCAGATCTTCGGTGAGCTGCTGCTCCCGGCTCACATCTGGCGCGGCATCAAGAATGATGACGTTGACGCCGAAGAATTCACAGATACGATACAGCAGCTCACTACCGAAACGTAGCAACCGGTCCTTCGTTACGACTACCAGCCGGGAGACGCGGCCCCGCAGGATCTCAAACAAAAGTCGCTGCATCCCCTTCTTCCGGTAATTCAGGCCACTGCCCAGGTCGGTAATAACTCCAACTTCAGCAAAGCCGGCGTCGGCACAATGCTGTTCCAGGCGGGCAGCCTGCGTTTTCAGCTGCTCGGCCTGGTCATGGGAGGAGACCCTGGCATAGCAGACGGTCTTGCCGGTCGACTCCGGTGTATGCCCAATACTGGACAGGATCGACCCGCGCTCATAGCGCCGATGTCCACCAGGCGTGCGCCCGGCAGGCGCAAGCTGCCCCCGCCGATGCCAGCGACGCAGTGTCCCGACGGCCACGCCGAGATGCGCGGCGGCTTTGCCAATTGATAAGAGTTGCATCCGATATCTCCAGTCCGATATCGGGTGTAGAACCTCTTTTAAGCGCCGTGTCAGATTTGTGCGGCTTTAGCGTTTGCTGCTGCACACCCCGCCCACAGCCTGAACGATGGCGCCCTCTGACGAGGTGATGCTCACCGCGCTGGTCGTTGACCATGTTCAATTGATGACAAGCCAGGACACCGCAGTCGTCTGCCCGATCGCGGAGCCCACCATTTGAACAGCAGGTTGGCATTGCCGGCGTGCGCAAGTCCGATGAGCACGGCAGATGCCTCCGGACCGAGCGCCGCCCTCACGATCTGCCGCTTGAAATCCACCGAGAACTTTGGCGTTTGATTCGCGTGGCTTACGTTGCCCTATCCGTGATGGTGTTCGCCATTTATATGGTGGGCGCCAACCAACCTCAAAACTCGTTGGTGTACGGTATCGGCGACACGCCTAGAGATCAATCATGGGTTACCGCATGTTGTTTGATGCATGAAAGAAGGCCGCACACGCGGCCTCTTCAATCATGTCGATTAGTTCAGAAATAACGATGTGGTTGTGGGCTAGGAATGACCGTCTGCTCACTCGCTATCCAGTTCGCCATTCTATTAACCTTTCTTTGGACATCAACTGGCCCTTCAACCACCATCATGCTGGCATTCCCTGCATCAATTACCTTGATGTCCGGGAGCGCCATGATGCGTTTTACATCGCCCGCCGGCTTCTCGCCGTCTCCGATGAACAACAGTACAAACCGTTTCATTTTTGACCTCGTGTTAGGAAGGTAGCTCCTTCGTGCCCTGCCGGGCCGCTTCCAGTCCAAGCGAGCTACACGCGGTGTATAGCAATCCTCTCAAAGCAACGGTTCCGAACCTTGTTCTCAGGTGATCCTAAAGATCTGCATTTCCTCAAGCTGACCTCGGACAGGCCACTTAGCTGCAACTGCCAGACAGGCCATAGCCGTCCTAACCCTTTGCCGAAAATAGCCTCCTGGCACTGTGGAGACCACTGTCAACATACCGACAAGCAGACCGAGGTAACTATCTTTGGGGGACGTCATAGAACAGCCCATTGCTTCTGCCGAAACAACCGTTCTCTCGCAACAGGGAAACCCAGTTGCAACGCTCCTTCATGGCCAGGAGCTGCAACACCCAAGCCTCCGCCATCATCGCTTTGCGTCAAGGCTGCTTCACCCGTTTGTCTCTTTCACCCAATTCGGTTGCAGTGCGCGAACAATCGCTAGAATTGCCCGCGGTTGAGCAGGGCCCCCCTGGGCGCAACTATGTAGAGAAGGCGGCAACGCTCAAATGCGTCGCCGAACCGCACGCCCCTTCCGCCCGACTCTTTTTCTGTTTCGGAAGTCACTCAATTTAGGCTTAAAATTTTTCGTGCTTGAGCCACAGTCGCAACTGGACGGCCAAGCTCTTGGCAGAGCTCAGCGACCTGACGAACGAGCGCTGCATTCGACGGCGCAAGTGTGTTCTTGTCCATTCGCACATTGTCCTCCAGCCCAGTTCGACAGTGCCCTCCAAGCTCCAGAGACCACCGAGCCATCGTCACTTGGTGCCGTCCGATGCCGGCGCCAGTCCAAGTTGAATCGGGTGAGAGGCGCTGTAGGGTTCGCACGTAAAACTCAAGCACCTCGCGATCAACTGGCATTGCGTTCTTAATGCCCATCACGAACTGGATGTGCAACGGACCAACGATGGCGCCTGCCGCCTGCATCGCAGCTGCGTGGAAGATCATCGATAGGTCGAATGCCTCCACTTCTGGCTTGATTCCGTAGGCTTTCATCTCCGAGGCAAGCCAATCGATCAAGTCCGGCGGATTGTCGTAGACCCGTGTCGGGAAATTGACGGAACCCGTCGCCAGTGACGCCATGTCAGGTCGCAACGAAAGCATGGCTCCTCTCTCATTGCCTGCACCGGAACGACCGCCGGTGGACACCTGTGTAATCATGCCTGGCGCGTGCTTACGGATTCCCTCCAGAACCAGCGCGAATCGATCTGAATTCGACGTGGGCGTCTCGTCATCGTTGCGCACATGGAGGTGTACAAGCGTCGCACCAGCCTCGAACGCCGCTTGAGTCGATTCGACCTGCTCACTCACCGTAACGGGAACTGCCGGGTTGTCTTTTTTGCGCGGCAGTGATCCTGTGATGGCAACCGAAATAATACAGGGCTTGTTCATGTCTCTTCTCGACAGATTGTGTATGGAGGTCGTGGGCGCGCGCGCGGATAGTGACGGAAAGCACTGCGGCAGACTTCCCTTCGTTTTTCTTCGGTCGACCCTGTTTGAACATGGTACAGCCGGCGCTTCGAACGCGCCCGATAACGCGCAGTCTTTTGGACGCAGTCGCTGACCGTCCATATCGCAGCGCTCCAAGTGAGCCTGTTTCTTGAGTGTGACACCGACGACACATGGGGTTTGTTGCAAGTCCCGAAATACTCACAAGATTGTTCGACTGTAGACGCGTCTATGGGCGGTTTCGCAGGGTCCGTGAAGGGGCAAATATCAACACTCGTGCAACGCATCTTCGAGACTTAAGAACGGCGCGTTCTGTTTTAACGAACGCCAGCGCGCAATGTTTTCCCGCGCTGGCACGTTACGACTTGTATGTATTCTTGGCTAGGTAGCGCACCTCATAAGCGAAGGAGGTGCTTCGCTGACGAAAGACATTCGCGGAGATCGAGCACGTTCTCTGCATCCCTTGCTCGTGCGAAATCGTCCTATGGGAGGTTGATGAAAAGTTTTCTATTGGTCCAAGACGTAAGCGAAAGCCAGCTGGACCACATCCGATCCCCGACAGATGGCTAAACCAGTGTGGTCCAAGCCTTCACGCTAGCCCTCAAACCCGCTGCTTTCCATAGGTGTGCTCCCCACAGAAACATTTTAACGGGCACACGACTTCACGGTAGGATTGAGAGAACATCAGCTCGGAGGTGATGCCGTGAAGCTTGAGCCGAAACGCCTTAAAACTGTCACCAAGGTTGCGGGCCAGTCACTTTCAAACGGCTTACTAGGTTTGGCAGCGAAGAACCCCGAACTTGGCTGGGTTGTGGCGTTCGCGACTCCTGTTGCCAACCAAGCGGTTGAAGGCGTTTCCGATTTCGTCGAGAACTATTTTCGCTCTCGTCTCTATCGAACTTCCCTCAATCAAGAAGTGTTTCGGGCGATCCCTTTAAGCGAAAAGCTACCTCTCGTGAAGGAAAAAGCAGACTTGCGCCTGATCTTGGAAGAAATGGACTTCAAGCGCGCCAACACGGCACGCTTAGCTGAAATAATTCGCCGAGGCAAAGACGAAGGACGTCGAGAAATGCTCCGTGAATTTCTATGCGATGTTTTGGATGACATTTGGGTCGCGGACGCTCGAACCGCACGTGTTGCTGCCGCTGTCCTTACCGGGCTAAGCCGCTTTGAAGGAGGAATGAAAGGATATGAGGCAAGATTTGGCAAATTCATTTCAGACGGGATTGAAAATAACGACGCTGAACGCTCTGGCGCAATCGAAAGCTTAGGCTTCAACTTCGCAGTCGTCGGCAATCAAGGAATTACCGAGGCCCTGCAAAAGTGGCGTATTGACAACATAATGATTCGAAAGAAGGACGCGCGTGAAGACCTCGCGTTCCTTGGAGGTAGCGAAGACGAGTACGAGGCCGCTAGACAGCGGCACTACGAAGAGCGGAAGGAATGGATGCTGGCGTCGAGCCACGACTGCTCTCGCACGCTACAGTGGCTTGTCGAGCGAGGCCCAGACTATTACAAAAAAAACGAAATCGGCCAAGAACTGCTCGAAAACATGATTGCGTCCTTGGACTGGAATCAGGGTTTAGTCGCGGTGGCCAAGGCGCATTTGCTATAGCTCTCGCGCTCAGTGAGCTTTGGATGTAAAGACAAATTCTACGCTGATTCCGAGCTTCGCACTGGCGGTCGCGCTGGAAGCGCGGCCACGCCGCTCAGAGTCAAGAAGCTACGAGTCGGTGTTACCTAGCAGTTCAACCCGCTGCTCGTACTTGAATGGAATCGTTTCGATCTCGCCTTTCACTCGCTCGACTCCGCTCAGGTCTACAGTTCGCACTTCGCTCCGGCCGAACTTTGCCTCGACCTCAGCTAAGCCCCCAATATGAGGGAATGGCATGATCTCAAAGAGTTTCCCATCGCAGAGAGCCTTATCCTGTTCGTGCATCGGCAACGCGATCTGCAGATGGAGGTGGGAAAATTGAAGCACGAACATCAAATACGGAACTCTGGTCGCAGAATCTGTTCTGCGAAGCACGGCGTATGTAATTGACCCATTTAAGGTTTGTACTGGAACAAACTGTAGCCACACGGACAGGGGCTTGAACTTATAACTTTCAAACGTATGGCTTTTTTCGAGAATCCACTTTTTAAGATGCTCACATTCAGACGCGTAGTCCGCGGGCATCACGGCCAGCGCCATCTTGACAATGCATTTATAGGCCGCCATAGGAACGTACGCCTGACGCTCTACCCTCAAATGGATGCGATTTTCACCAGACTCGATGAGGCCACTTTCGCCGATCGACGAAACATACAGCTTCAGATGAGTCACATCGTCCGCTTGAACACGCATCTTTCCGTCACCTGACTTGGATGTCGGAATACCTTTGCGCCCTGCTACGCGAAAGACTGAGCGCCAAGGCTGCGTCCACTTCGCAAAGTCGTCGTCAAGCATGTCTCCAAAATGGCGATTACACGCATCGCACTCCGCCAGGTCGACAAGCATCTTGTTCCCGATCTGTTCTGGAAATGCGTGAGACTTCCAACGGAACGTAGCATCCGGCGGCGAATTGCCACAATAGCGGCATCTCCCTGTGCCATCGTGCGGCACATATCGGCTCGAGTTTTCTCCTCCAAACGTATCGGACGCGACGACTTTATAAAACTGTCTGTACCAAGATAGCTTTTGCTGCAACACCGATGTACGAGCAAAACCTAATTCTCGCGACTGCTCTTCCTCCTTCCAACTTATCCGGTTCGAGTCCGGCGCCAAGCGCATATAAGCTTTAAGATCGCGTTCTCCAAGGGGCACGAAAATCAACGCGCCAGCTGTATCTAGTACTTGAGACGCCTCAAGCTCGAGCACACTCGTACCGAGCGCGACGATGGTCTCATGCTCGTATGTGACAAGTTTCGTCGTGTCGATCAAGTTGAACTGGACACCATCCGCGGCGCAGTGCCCTTCTCCAAGCAAATGGTCAACCAAGTCGACTGACATCGCGCTTTCGAGAACATCGCGCGCCGGCAGGTCATTGCCCATCCACAGCACAATGATAGGTTTTTCTTTCTTTCGAACCAACCACACCGCCGTCTGAAGCGCGCACGCTAAGGCAATCCCGTTAGATTTATACGGCGGTGTGTGGGCCCTAATGATTTTGCAGTCCGCGTGTTGCTTCAAATTAGCATCATTAGAAGACGTCACCGAATTGACTCCTCGTCAGAGCGGTCGAGCCAGTCATGTTCCATAATAACGGCTTGCAAGTCGCCTGTGTCCAAACGACGGCATCTGCAAATAAGCAGGCGTCTGTATTTTTGTGACGGTCCCATGTTAAAACTCACCCGATGTTGACTGACAAGAGAGCAAAGTTGCGCGATGAACTTCTGTCGCCGGCGAACATCTTGCGATATGTCGTGCATCCATCAATGGATATTTCAAGGCGATGGTGCATTTCAGACGTCAATCATGGCTTCGAAAATCCGCTGGCCGAGAAGCAAAGACCCGTAATGGGCTTCAACGGCTTCTTCGAGAGAAACCGACGTTTCACCGTAGCGTACGTCTGCAGGTGTTTGCAAACACCTGATAGCGAGTTCTTCAAGCGGCCGCATACCACCAGTTTCTGCAAGCCCCGCTAGCGTCCGAATGTTGTGGTTGCGCGGAAAGTCGATCAGCTTCATCTTTAAAAAAGATTTGAGTATTTTTTCCGCTGCCTGTGCGGACGACCATTTCGACTGCCCATAGTGCGGGGGGACCGAAAAAACGTGTTTGACCGCTGCGTGAATGTCCGAAAGGGCCTCAGGCACATACGCATTTTGCGACATCGATTCGATCGCTTGCATGCAGTTCAGTGTTCTTCGAAAGGTCTTCCCTATCATGTCACACTCGCTCGCCGTGAGCTTTGCGGCCAAGCCTGCAGGCAAGTCACTAATCAAAGGAAGAATATTCATAGTCGGAGGCGGCCCGCCAGCCCTCATCGACTGATTGTTCTCGTATTGAGTCAGATCTCGCTCGACGACGCACCGGATCTCACCGAAGATCCGAGGCAAGCGAAGTTCCCAAGGATCTCCCTTCAAAACAAGCATCGTTGAGCCTAGTCCCATAAGAATATTTTGCCGAGCTCCGTATCGCTCGTCGTACCAACTTTTGATGTGTGCAGCGGCGTCAACTCCAACATACACGCCATCTCGGCCAGGACGTGCCGGCAAATCCAGTGGGATCGATAGTCCGAAGGTCTTCGCATACTCAAAGACTGCGGTGAACGAGCGCGCATGTATCGCGACCTGGGCCTCTCGCAACCGAGCATCAATTCGTTCCATCTCGCGAACGAATTCTTCTTGCGTTGCAGGCAATACAGACATGGGCTATGTGAAGTCCGGTGAGAATGCGGAAAACAGCGAATCAGGACTGTCTCCGCGATAAGGTGGGGAGAACGCGACGTTTTACGCCTTTCGGCGCCTCACCAGTGGTCCCGACATCTGATGATCGTCAAGGTGCGTGACCGGAATTTTCAACGCGCACAAGCATTCACAATTGCGACCTTGTTTTCCGGGAAGCGGATCAGCGCCCTGTAACGCCTGACTAACCTATCATCGCCGTGCTTGAGCGATCAATAGTTCCCAAAGAAACTCCGCAGCACCCTCTTGCGAAAGATGCTTGTCCCGGGTACTACCGTACGACATACCCATGGCTTGAAAATATAGCGAATGCTCGCCTGCATGCGGCGTCAACATCTCATTGAAAGAGTTCTCCGAAGCTGACGCATCCTGCGAAAACGCAATCCCACCGGTCCGGCCCATCGAGCCCAGACGAACGGAACCCTCAGCGATTTTCTTACCGCCTCGATAAAGGATTGTAATCATCCGCCTGGAGTCAATTTGTTCAAACGTCCCCGTGACGCCAGGATTACGCTCACCGACAGCTTCAACGGAGCCTTGAAAAAATCGGCAAATGTAGCTGAAGGTAGTACGGATGAAATCGTCGAAATCCTTCTCCGTGAACTCCTCTGGTAGCCGCAGATTGCTTGATCGCGGAAGGTCAGATGCTAGCTTTGTCGGGGTCGTGACTGACGTTGAAAAAGTATTCGTACCGGTGCCTCCAAGCGCTTCCACTGCTTCCCGAATCTGACGAGCGACGTCGGCCAACGCTTCGTCGCGATCAGGCCAACACAATATGGGCTTACCGTCCCGAGGAGCAGCAAGCAACTTGCCAAAAGGTGTACGCATCCAATCGCAGTGCCGCACGATAATCGGAATGACCCGAGCCGTGCCAGCACGGTGCCGTTCCATCGCCCGCTCCATTTCCTTCGAGTAACAATAGGAAGAGTTGATGAAGTCAGAACTGACTAGAAGCAAAATAATGTTTGCAGACTCAAGTTTCGCAAAGATTGCGTTGTCGACTTCGTCGCCCGCAGTGATTCGGCGGTCATGCCACGATTCGATGAGCCCTTGGTGTCGAAGAGACGCCAAGTGAGCCTCCAGCTCGTTGCGGACAACTTCGTCCTTGTGGCTGTACGAGAAGAAAATGTTAACCATAAGTCTCCCTAGTCCCGATTTTGTGATGCTATAGCGGCACCCAATGAAAACTAAGTCTCGATAGCACACGCAGTACTTGCGCGACGTTGTCTTGCTTTACGGGCCCATCTACGCTTGAGCGTGACGCCGGACTGCTTTACGATGATAATACACGGTAAACTGTGTGTGAGAAGTGGCACTCGGGGATTTTTATTCAGATGAATTCATTACATTTTGCCTACGCCAACTTTGGGGAATTACTCGGGCGCTTGCGGCTCGGCGCTGGCTTCATCAAGCAGCAAGAGCTAGCCACAGCATTAGGAAGGACCCAACAATCGGTCAGCCGTTGGGAGAGCGGTGCTGCTCGCCCACGCGTGAGCGACATCCGCGCGCTTGAAAAGCTGCTCGGGGCGAAAGATGGTGAGCTCATGATCGCTGCGGGATACCAAACTGCGCCGCAAGAGGTCTCCTTCGAGACCTCGACATCGCTTGACCGGCCTCTTCCACTCCCTGCTCTAACGCCTGAGACTTTTGAGAGTTTCTGCGCCTCTCTGCTCGATGGTCTGTACAGAACTCGCGATGGCAAGGTGTGTCGATACGGCGGTACTGGTCACAAGCAGCACGGAATTGATATTGTCGCCACCGGCCCGTTTGGAATACATACATTCCAATGCAAGCGAGTTAGCGAATTCGGCGCCCAAAAGGTGCACGCGGCTGTTGCCCAGCAAACGTTCGTTTCTGATCACAAAGTTTTGCTTCTCTCCAGCGTTGCTAGCCCAAAGGCACGAGATGCAATCGCTCTCCATTCCGAATGGGAGTTGTGGGATCGAGAGGACATAACGCGAAAATTTCACCAGTTGTCCGCATTTGATCGTTTGGACCTAGTTGACCGCTTTTTCAACGGACAACGCCTCGACCTGCTTGGAGAGCGAGAAGCCGGCCCAATACAGACGGCGGAAGCCTTCTTCAAGCCGTTCTTAGTCCCTGGCCGATTTTTTAATCATTCGTGGGAGCTTATTGGACACGGCTCTGAGGTTGAAAAAGTTTTTGCTTCGTTGCGCGACGATTCAATCCTAGTGACTGGACTTGTCGGTGCCGCCGGATCTGGAAAAAGCCGAATTCTGTACGAGATAACGCAGAGACTCGCTGACGAAACCTCCTTCCTGATTGGATGTATTTCTCCGACAGAGGAGATAAAAGCTCACCACTTGGAAAACCTGCGTGATTCCAATGGTGGAAAAACCATTCTTATCATTGACGATGCACACGAGCGCGAGGATTTGGGAACACTTTTGCGTTATGCCTCGGTGCCCGAGAACAATACTCGTTTGCTCCTAGCGTTACGCCCCTATGGAAGAGAAGCGCTTCGACTCCAGGCTGCGGATGTGAGCTTGTCAGGTCCACTTGTCCGCTTTGTGGATGTCCAGCAGCAGACCCGCGAACAGGCACGTGCCCTCGCAGAATCTATCCTCGCGGCGTGCGGTGCACCTCCAACTTCGGCGTCTGACATAGCTGGTGCAACTTACACCACTCCACTTGCGACCGTACTGGCGGCACAATTGGTCGCTCGCGACAAAATTTCTCTACAGCTACTTGGGAACGCGGAAGATTTTCGGACTCACGTGCTTTCTCGGCTTCAAGACGTAGTTGCCCTCACTCTAGTAGCAGGTCAGGACGTTCAAAGACTTCGCGCTGTGCTTCGAATCATCGCGTTGCTTCAGCCCATTATCCCTGACGACCCCAGTTTTCTTAACATCCTCGCACAGGTCGAGGGTGTTGGACAGGCAGATGCTACCCGGTTAATTCGTCTTCTCAGCGAGGCAGGCGTTCTTTTTAAGCGCGGCGCTCGACATCGCCTTGCTCCTGACCTCTTGGCAGACGAAGTCATACGCGAGAACTACCTGGGAGCCAACGGCGAAGCGAATCAGGACGTCTCGAAAGTCTTCGACCTCTCCTGCGCGCATCTCTTAAAGAACTTGTTCATCAATCTCGGCAGATTGGACTGGCGCCTACGCGAAGGCAGAACTGACGACAGCTTATTGCTCAACAGTCTCAAGACAAAACTGCAATGGGGCACGAAGTATGACAACCCGCACGCGGAAGCTGTCGAGGCAGTAGCTTATTACCAACCTCGCTTGGCTCTAGACTTTGCAAAAAGGCTCATCGATGAAGGCCACGGAAACACCGCTGTCGTATGCAATATGATTCGAAATGCCTCGTACACGTACAACCACTTGAGCGAAGCATGCCACCTTCTTTGGATCGCGGGACGAAACGATTCTCGCCCTATAAACCAAGACACAAGTCACGGGATACGCGTGCTGAAAGAGTTGGCGACAGTGCAGATGAACAAACCGCTCGAGTATGTCCAACAAGTCGTCAGATTCGCGTTGTCGCTTTTGGAGCGACCTATATCTCTCAATTTTGAGCACGCACCATTCTCTGTTTTGGAAGGGGCGCTAGGCACTGAAATCGAAACGACCAACTATGCAAAGGCGACCTTCACATTTACGCGCTACCAGCTTCCGCTGAGTCAAGTTCAAGCTATCCGCGACGAGATAACTGACGCACTGCTCGGTTGCTTGCAAGAAAGGGCGTCCCGCAAAGCCTTTTTGGCAGCACAAACCTTGGCGCAGGCATTACGCGGTCCAATGCACGGCGATACGTCTGATCACGCTTGGCAAAAGGCTCACTATAAGCTGCTGCACGAGCTTTATCTCACTCTACAAGAATTCTATCTAGACCCGGTCGTCCTCGTGCAGGTCGCAAAATCCGTAGCCTGGCACGCTTTTCATGGTTGGAAAGACACGTCATCGGAAGCAAATGCAATTTTGGCGCTGCTGAACCGGGATTTGAGAACACGCTTGACCAGAGCGCTCGTTGACGGTTGGGGAACGGACACATGGAAGCTCCATAGTTCACTCGAGCGTGAGGAGCATCACAGTGACAAGCGATTGTTGGCTGAAGAGTTAAGGGCGACCTTCTCCAACTCCCATGACCTCCTCAACGAATTGGATGAATGCCTCTTGGATATTTCGAAGGTGACTCGCGGTGCACATGGAGCGCCCTTTCTGTTCATAAACCAGCTCATGGATTCCCAACCCGAGCTTGCCGGCGAGCTGGTGTTAAGAAGCCTCGAGCGTCGAGCTGGCCACCTGAGTCCATACGTAGGCCATGCGTTGTCGGTAATCCTGTCCAACGGTAATACAAGCCTCATAAACGATTACATCGCGAACGGAGAAAATTCATCGGAAGCTCTAGCCAAGGTTGCAGAAGCCTATGGGACATTTTCGACAACTCGACCTTACACGCCTTTTGAAATTTACCTGTTTAAGCGGATCTTCTCAACGACAGACTCGCAGGTATTGTTTTGTGCCTCAAGGCTGCTACGCCAGCTAGCTGAGCGTTCACCAGCATTAGCGCTTGAGCTCGTCTGCCTAGTAGATTTCCTTGTGGATGCCAGAGCTGTACACGACATGTTCATGTGGATGGCAGACGACAAGCTCATTCCCGCTGGGGAAGTCAATATCAGGCGGGCCGAGCTCTTGAGGAAACTGGTTGCATTAGACGATCTGGACGATCATTGGATTCGAGAGTTCCTGCTTTCATCGATGAAGCAGTCGCCCTCAAGTGTCGTTGAAATGGTTAAGGCGAGAATTGTCGAGGCTCTGCGCAGAAACGACTGGACATATACTCCACTTCAAAAGGACTTCAACGGCAAAGGCTTGGAATTATCGGAGATTGAAACAGGTCCTTATTTGCTCCGAGACCTTTTAGACTGGGCGCAAATCAATGCGTTTGAAGGGCGAAGCCTCCAACTCGTCGGTGAAGCAATCTCCGGACTTTGCGGTGACTTTAGTGAGCCTGTATTGGAGACCCTTCTTGCATGGACGTCGGGTGGAACGTCAAGCCACGGGACGCTTGCAGCATTCATCTTGGCCGAAAGCCAGCCCACAATCATCTATGAATTTCCGACGCTGATACGGAGATTTCTCGATGCGACCGAGCTGATCAGTGAACCCGTCATGAACAACGTCCGAACCTCAATATCGATGGCTGCACTCTCTGGAGGACGAATGGGTACCCCTGGCGAGCCGTTTCCCGAGGATATTCGCCTAGAGAAGCATTGCATCAATATGTTAGCCACGTTAAGTCGCGTGGAGCCTACGTTCGAGTTATACGACGGGCTGCTCAAATACGCTCGCCACTCCATTGCTCATCAACGAAGGGCCGATGATCTCGACGAGGACGACTAGAACGCAGATGTTGCTCTGTAATCCGGCGCCTACTCCCTCCCATCGATTTGGCGAAAAGCTCGGGGGCTTCCTGTGTTCCTCGTTATCCTTTCATTTTCATGAACTCGCATCAAATCCAAAGCGATTAACTCCCACGCTTTAGACCGCCAAGTCTCGCAGCTTTGATCGAAAAGTTTTTGTCCGCTTTTGTAACCATCTCGCGCTCGTCGACGAACTAGAGCGTGTGGCCTGACAAATTCGTAAGCGGCCAGCGAACCCGTCTTGACGGGCGAAGGGCTACGCGACAGACGTGAGAGGCTGCCAGTTATGAGGCAGCAAAGATGCGATATCGCACGCTTTGTGGGTCGGCAAGCGTGTCAGGATGTCTTTCAGATACGCGTGGGGTTCGTGCCCGTTCAGTTGCGCTGAGCGAATGAGGCTCATGATCACAGCCCCACGTTGGCCTGCGCGAAGCGACCCCGCAAACAACCAATTGGTCCTGCCGATGGCCCATGGGCGTATTTGATTTTCGACCCAATTGTTGTCGATTGGTACGTGCCCGTCATCGAGGTAGCGCGTCAGCGCCTCCCAGCGCTTCAGGCTGTAATCCAAAGCCTTCGCAATGGCCGATCCGTCAGAAACGAGTTTCCGCTGTGTGACAAGCCATTCATAGAGCGCGTCGCACACGGGCTTGGCTCGGCTTTTACGAAGTTGGCGTCGAGCTTCGACATCCAAGGTCGCGGCATCGCGCTCGATGTCATAGAGCTCGGTGAAGAACGGTAGCGCCTGCTCAGCAAGCTGGCTGCTGTGATTGGCGTGCAGTTCGAAGAATTTGCGCCTCGCGTGAGCTGCGCAGCCGATTTCGGTGATGCCCTGAAGAAATGAGGCCTTGTAACCGCCGTAGTCATCACACACCAGCTTGCCACGCCAGCCGTCTAAGAACGTACGGGCATGCTCTCCAGCTCGGCTGCCCGCGAAGTCGTACACCACCGCGCGAAGGTGACTGAATTGCGTGGACGTATATGCCCACAGATAAGCCCGATGCGTCTTCCCCTTGCCGGGGCTGAGCATCTGCACCGGCGTTTCGTCGGCGTGCAACACGCCTTGCTGCAAGATCTCTCGACGAAGGGCGTCGACCAGTGGCTGCAACTGCGCGCCACATGTGCCCACCCACGCTCCCAGCGTGGATCTCGGTATCGCCAGGCCCGCCCGAGCAAAGATCTGCTCCTGACGGTACAGCGGCAAGTGATCTGCGAATTTGTTGACCAGTACCGACGCTAGAAGTCCGGTGGTTGGGATGCCCTTGTCGATGACGTGCGCGGGCACGGGTGCCTGGATTAGCGTCTCACAGTGGCGACATACCCATTTACCGCGAATGTGTCGCTCCACCTTGAACACGCCCGGCGCGTAATCTAACTTCTCGCTGATGTCTTCGCCGATACGAACACGTTCGCATCCGCATTGGCACACCGTGTTGTCCGGTTCGTGACGGATGTCGACACGCGGCAACTGCGGCGGCAAGGGTGCGCGCTTGGACGGTTCGTGTTGGCGCTTGCGTGAAGGCTCGAGCTCTTCGAGCTCTATCTCAATGGCAGCCAGGTCGCCATCAATCGCCTCGTCAAGCAGGCTCATTTGCTCGCTGTTGAGCTGTTCGCTGCGCCGGCCAAACTGCTGGCGCCTGAGCACGGAGATCTCGTGAGTCAGTTGGTCGATGCGAGTTTGTCGGTAATGCAGCTCCCGTTCTAGCTCACCGAGCTCTCGCCGTTTCTCCGTTACCTCCAGATCCTTGGCGTGGACCTCGGCGAGCAGTTGCGCTGCGAGGGCGCGCAACTGCTCTGGATTGAGGTCGTCGAGGTCGGCCGGCGGGTTCATGCAGACCAGTCTGCCAGAACCCCGCAAACGCGAGAAGCAGAACTGTATACGTCGCCCTTAACGCGTCAGATTATGCGTATCACGCCATCTTGGCCGATGCGCTGCCACGGCAGCCCGAGCACCAAGCCCGCCAGTTGCTCGTGCGTGAGCAACTGCTGCTTGGGTTCGCTGCCAGCGTGCGGCCAGACGAACCGCCCCTCGTTCAGCCGGCGCGCTGCCAACCAGATGCCGATGCCATCGTGGACGAGAACCTTCAGTCGGTTGGCGCGGCGGTTGGTGAACAGATAGGCGTGGTGCGGATGCGCGGCGCCGAACACCTTCACCACGCGCCCCAACGCCGTGTCGAAGCCGGCCCGCATGTCCAGCGGATCGACTGCTAGCCAGATCTCGTCGACACGAATCACCGCAGCCACTCGCGCAGCCACGTCGCGCATTGCGCGGCTTCGGAGACCGGCCAGCTCACGGTTATCGACTGACTGCCCCGGCGAACTTCGACACGGATCTCCGTCGAGGCTACCTCCTTTACTCCCATAGCAACAGGGACGAACGCTGGTAGGGGTGTCGATTGAGCTTCTGCCGGGCCTTCAGACAAACGCTTTGGAAGTTTGCCTTCTGCCTGATCAAGCCAGCGGCGCAATAGATTCGCGTTGAGCCGATGTTCCAGCGCCACGGCCGACACTGACACGCCGGTGCCTTGGCAAGCGGCGACAACGCGCGCCTTGAATTCTTCGGTGTAGCGCCGACGACGGCGACGCGTCGGCAACGCCTCTTCTTCGATAGTGTTCACGTGTCCGCTTATTCGCTTTAGTGGACACGATACTCCCAACTGTTTCAGCTACATTCAAGGTGAGTTGCCGAGCCGCTTACACAAATTCAGACAACGGTCATGAGCAACATTTCCAACTGCGAGAGGTAACGAGGAATGAAGCAACATATTCTGCTGGCAGCAACTATGTCCGCCATGCTTGCTGCGTGCGGCGGCGGCTCCGACGACAATCCGGCACCCGTGCACCAACTGTTTGCACAAACTAACGACTCATCGAACACGGTTGTGCGCTTCGTGCGCAACGCAGATGGCACGCTTACGCCGAAGGGAACGGTCGCGACAGGAGGCAGAGGGACAAACGGCGTCAACTACTTCATGGGCAACATCGTGGCGCCGGACGCTTTGACCAGTAACAACAGTCTCATCGTCTCGCCCGATGGCACACGCCTCTTTGTCGCCAACGCGGGCGACAATACCGTAAGCACGTTCTCAATCACCAGTTCAGGCGACTTGTCGCTGTTGGCGGTCTCACCGACCGGAGGCGTACGTCCAACATCACTGGCGTTTTCGAACGGCGTGCTCTATGTGACCCATCAACAGGGTGCTCAGGAGCTTGGCGCCTATCGCGTCGGGTCCGATGGGAAACTCACATCACTCGCCCAGTACACCGTCGCTGTGCAAGATGCCCTTCCAACCCAAGTCGCCGTCAGCCCCGACGGGAAGTTTGTTGTCGTCAATGGGTTCCTGAAGACCGTCACTCCTGTCACGCCATTGAACATGCTTCTCGCCTATCCGATCAACAATGATGGAACGCTGGGACAGCCGGTCAGTAGTAAGTCAGCGGGGGTCGGGCCGTTCGGTGGCCGATTCGGTTCCGGCGCGCTGGCAGCCGCCTACATCGTCACAGAGGCAGCCGGAGGCACGGCCAGTTCATATTCGCTTTCCTCATCGGGAAGCTTTTCGACGCTAAGTGGACCTATCGCTGTCACCGGCCAACAAGCGCCGTGCTGGATTGCTCTGACGCCGGACAACAAGTTTGCCTACGTTGGCAACGGTAGTGGCGCGGTGTCGCTTTTCTCTCTCGACACTACCGGTAAGCTGACACTCGTCAACGCAGCGGTTGCGACAGAAACGGCAGTTGCAGGTCAAGCTTCCGCATTCGCTAACGACTCTTGGATTAGTCCGGACGGCAAATACCTATATCAGGACTATGCCGGCGACGACAAAATCGTGTCATACGCGATCGGACCCAACGGCACACTGACGAAGCTCGTTGAGCAACCTGCCAACACAGTGTCGAAGATCAGCCTCCAAGGTCTTACCGGTACTTGATTTCGCCGTGCTTTAGACGAGACCCGCGCCAACCGCGAAATTATTTCGCGAGATGTGCGAGCCTCGCCCTTGGGAAAGTGGCCCAACGCCGGGCCACTTTAAATCGCGTGTTCTTCAACTGACCGACGTCAAACTGGCAAGGCGCTCAGTTTGACCACCGTATCTGCGCACGCATGCGCGGCCTCGGCGCCCTTGACCACAAAATGTTCTGCAAAAAAGCTGATATGTTCTACGCCGCCGTGGAAATGATGGGGCGTCAGAACCGCAGAGAACACCGGCGTGCCCGTTTCGAGTTGCACTTGCATCAGCCCGTTGATAACTGCCGTCGCAACAAAATCATGCCGATAGATACCACCGTCGACAACAAGCCCTGCCGCGACGATGCCCGCGTAACGCCCACTTTGCGCCAACCGCTTGGCATGGAGCGGGATTTCAAATGCGCCCGGCACCTCAAAGAGTTCAATGTCTTCCAGATCAAAGCCCTTCTTGACCAACGACTCGACAAATGAGGCCTTGCATTGATCGACGATGTCTCGATGCCAGCAGGCTTGGACAAATGCGATACGGGGACGCTGAGAACCAGCGGAAGAGACTACGTCTGCTTCGATAGGGTTGGAGCTATTCATGAGCCTATGCCTGTTAGTGTGAACAGGGCGAAGGACAGCGAATGAAAACTAGGCGCGAACATGCGCACACATGCGCGAGCGCGCCTAATCTAACTAGCTATCCTGTTCTCTTTCATCCGGACTATACCGTCGGCCCCGGGATCTAACCGAGTCTGCTGACCCTATCGAACAAGCGATCATTCGATAAGCGCTCGCGGGCTACATCCCTTGGCAATTGCTGGATGATTACCGCCGGTGGGGAATCTCACCCCGCCCCGAGAACATGCTCTTCATGACATGAAGAACGAGGTGTACGGTACCACGAATCTACAATAAAAAACGCGCCCCAATTCTCACGCCTGGTGAGTGAAAGAGAGAGAATGACGCATTCGTTCCACGCACACCGTTCTCACTCGTGCGACAAAGCATGATTTGCATAAGCAATGAGAAAACGATTGCCAGACCGACTGCGATAACCGCGTGTAACGTCTCGGCCCAACAGCAGGAAGGCTTGGGGCGGAATGGCGCAAAGAGCGCAACTTATCTT
Organism: Caballeronia sp. PC1; assembly: GCF_021353155.1. NCBI lineage: Bacteria > Pseudomonadati > Pseudomonadota > Betaproteobacteria > Burkholderiales > Burkholderiaceae > Caballeronia > Caballeronia sp. PC1. The sequence continues at coordinate 1,070,707 of NZ_JAJUBH010000003.1, read as the reverse complement.
CCAAACCAATTATTGGCACCGCTTCGCTCGAGGAGACGGCACGTGGACGACACCTCGCGACTTCCTGTTCGCATATTCAGAACGATGCGTTCGTGTTTTCTGATCAGAAATTGTATTGCAGATAAATCTGTTCAAAATTGATGCCAGGGTTCGGCTCTTTGATGCTCGCGTTCGATAGATGCTGAAAGCGGAACCCGGCCTGGTAGCTCTGCTTCTGCCCGAAGATCATGCCGACGCCAACCATATCGGCAAACTGGAAACCAGTCGATAGCGTGTAGTCTTGCGTTATTCGAGCATGCGACAGCACTCTCACGCCGACTCCGGCCTCAACGAATGGTCGGAAGTAGCCGGAACTCTTTATGAACCTCAGAACTGGAGTAAGGCCAAACTCCCACACGTTCGAATTCACAGCGTTGCTCTCGGTCGTATGCCAGTAGCCGATGTGCCCTTCACCGACGAGCGTGAAATGAAATCCACTAACTTCCCACCAAGTCAGGTTCGGATCCCACACAACCCCAACATCAGCCTTCTTGAAGTCGTGATTGGCTACGCCACCTGCGATCTGCAAACCCCAACGATCGGCATATGCTGACGTCGTGCCGAGGCTGAGTGCGACTGCGAGAGCGCTACGGAAGATTTTGTCACGCCAGAATGTTTTAGTTTGCATGAGCGTACTGAGGACGTTAGCGGCGGCCTTAGCCGAAGAAATGTCGAGCGATTGTAGTGCTACCCAGCTAACGTTGCATGGATCGCCATTCCTCAACCTACCATTACCATATCCAATCCCGTCTATCCAAATAGGATCGAGGTGGTAGTGATGCGCAAGGATGCTCCCGCCGCCCACTGAGACGTGCGAGTAGCCAAATCGAACTTCTGCTGACGGAGTCTTCGCTATTTGTTTAGTTGCTATGGAGAAACAAACTTACTAAACTCCCTACGCCGCTCATCTCAATTTACGCGAGTGGTTCTGTAATGTCGTATTTGAGCGCCGTACACGTTAAGGTCGGCATCGATTAGTGGCTTCAAAAACTATCAAAGCGGAAAGCGCCCGTTGGCAGTCGACGGCACTGAACCGGAAATCGGCCATGGCAATGAAATCCAAAGCGTCGTCCTCAATTCGACCTCCCCTAACACACTCCGAGATAGCCGATGGAAAGCGACGAAGCATGTTTGAGGTCGTGGCCGCCATCATCGCCTACCTTGCTTTCACCTCAGCAGTAGCGATTGCTGCGGTCAAGACTGACTCTCAGGCGCCCGCCTTTGCAGCCATCGCTACGGTGTTCGTGCTCGCGGGAATTTTGATGGTCAGCTTCGTGTTTCACAGGCTCGACAGGTACACCCCTGTGTCCGAGTGCGGTGTAAAAGAAATTGACGAAATTGCACGCCGCTGTCGGCAATGCGGAGAATACAAACTACGAGTCGTTGCCATGGGCCGCCCATTGCTTGGAGAGGATCTGCGGATCCTGTCTCAATTCCTACACGGGAAGACTTACGGCGACATTGATTCAAGTACGGACCCGGATGGCGCTGATTGAAAGGTCGTTGGCACGAATCCGCGGCGAACCTTATATAACACTGCTATTTGCACGACCATGCTAGGCGTATTAGTGTGTCTGAGCAGGCGGCATATATTTCTCTGAGATGCCTCTCATGTCTGCCTCTATGTCGATAACCCGGTTTCGCCCGGATGCCTTCGCTCGGTACAGGCCGGCATCCGCCGCGCCAAGAATACCCTTGGGCGATTTATCGAATATTGACGTCCAAGCGGCATGACCGATCGAAACTGTAATTGGCGCAGAGCATTGGGATGTGGACGGGAGCGAGGCGACCCTTTCGCGGATGTCCTCCGCGACACTCATTGCCGCCTTGGAAGAATGTCCAGGAAGCACGACGACAAACTCTTCGCCACCGAATCGTGCAGCGAAGCCCCCATATTTGTCGGTCGCGATGCTCAACGTGTGTGCTACTTGCTTCAGTGCCTCGTCGCCTGCAAGGTGTCCACAGGTGTCGTTATAACTCTTGAAATGATCGACATCAATCAGCAACACCGAGAACGGTCGTCTTCGTCCATCGGCAATAGCTATGAGCTTATCCAATTCCGCATCGAGATAAGAACGATTGAAAACGCCCGTCAAGCCGTCGCGTTGCGAGCTTGCCATGAGTTCCTGATGTGACTCGTTCAACGCGCGATACAACCTGTTCGTCTCGTGCATCAGCATCCCAAGAACCACACTCGACGACACCATGGAAGCTGCCTTAGCTGCATACCAGCCAACAGAAAACCGCGCGCCGCCGATGAGGGTAAGTATTACATCACCGAGATCAGCAAACAACACAACAGCGAGCCACAAATCCAACATCGAGCGCAGCCGAGTGAACATGATTTGGGCCCATAACGCCACGAGCGAGATAGACAGAACCAACACGGAAGCCGGACTCATCTGGAGACGCGCGTACGATCCGGTCGCCGAGACAATTTCTGGGAGATGAGTTTTACCTGCTATCGCTACGACTCCGAAGCCCGCAGCAAGTGCAAGCGCGCCGACGACGGAATACCGTCCGACGCCAACCTGGCTTTCGCTCACTCGACGCATCCGAAATGCGAGGGCAGTCGTAACAAGGGCCGGGAAGCCGCAGTGCCAAAAAACCCAGATCCAAAGCGAACTTTGAGAGCCAGCTCCAAGTAGCCCATTTGGGGCAAACACACCAGGAAAGGAAGCCAGCTGCAGAACAGCTGTTAAGCTAGCAAACGCATAAGCGCCGCTCAGCGAGGCAAACATCAACCGCCCAGTAACCTTGTACTCAGTCCATAAAAGATACGCAGTCAGCGATCCGGTAAGTGCCACCCAAGTTCCGAATATGGGCAGAAACTGAACAATAACAGTCGTTCGCTGCGAGGAGAAGTGCCAGACGATCGTTGTCTCAATCAGAACGACAAGAACAACGACGGCAGCCATCACGCGGTGCGCCTTACTTGAAGGCAATTGCAGGAGGGTGACTTCCATTGGACATCTAAACGGTAAAACTGATGAATGACGCAATCCCGAGAAGCGTCCCGCTTGTGGCGGCACTGCATATCGAAGAGCTAACGACGCGCGCTTGCCCATGCCGCCACAGAAGGTGTACTACGGGACCGGATAACATCTTAACGCTACGCCGTTATTGACGGCGCGATCTATTAGTTGTCGGCACTGATGCATTCTACTTTAGGTTGCCCACTCGCGAAGGCGCAGCAATCGAGAGGTACCGAGTCGAAAGCTGCGAAAAGCTAACGATCCTTTGCAGCGATAGTCCGCTCCCTTGGTGCCCCCAAAGGAAAAAACACGGTCAAACTGAAGACTTCGCGCAGGGAGATTCACTGCCATTCGACCTTGCAAATAAACAGCAGTTGACGCCTCCGAGGTACGAGCAAATGAAACTTGAGATACCTGATTTGCCGTTCTCACCATGGCGTGCGTGGAATCTGCGCGATCGGCCATCAGCCGACTTCGACGTTCCCCGTGAATTCGGCATTTTTGGTTTGTGTCTACTGGCGGACGGGCACGGAGACAGCTCCTGCAAACGTCCAAGCACCGGGCGGCATCTTTGCCCCAAAGTCATCTACATCGGCATGTCGCAACACGTCGATCGGCGTCTAAAGGAAGCACATCACCCGGTCAAAGCATACCGCCTGCAATATCGCGGGGAGATGTGAACGTCTTCACTCTGCGACCTGGCAATCCGAATGGAACCATCAGGGCAGACCGCCCTTAGGTCTACTGTCAGTGACCATCGCTTTTTATGAGAGGGCACTTATGCTCGACTTCTATCGCGTCCATGGAAGACTTCCGGCTCTGAACAGACTGTAAGAAAATGAAGCTTGACTCATGCGCGATTCGCTAAGACCTAGAACGCGTTTACCCTTCGTTCAGCTTTGGATACATGGTCAGATCCGCTGTTCAGAACACCCTACATCCATCACGCGTTCTGAAACTCAGAACAACGCGTTCGGCGCGCAAAAAACAACGACGCGGGTCGTCATTTACCTTTCGTCGCTGAAGTTTGAAGATAGGGGGTGTCTAGCGTCCTGAAATAATGCCAACGATATCTTCCAGACACACCCGTAGCAACAACCTATCGAACGAAGGGAGAAGCGAATGAGTAATCGACCTGCCTACGCGCAAGTCGCTGTAGGCGGTGTTAAAGCTCTCGGCGGGATCTACAGCGACGTCGCAAAGATGGCCCCATTGCATGTTCTAATCGATCTGTAGTACCTTCGGGTGTCGCAGATCAATAACTGTGCGTTCTGTCTCGATATGCACACCCACGATCTTCTCAACAAAGACATAAAGGCTGAGAGACAAGCGTTGATACAAACGTGGGCGGGATCCGACGACCTCTTTGCCGTACTCGAACGTGCTGCTGGGCACGGGCCGAAACGGTGACGCCGGTTGCAGGAACTGGAGTTACCGAGGTCGCGTACCCCTGATCGCGCTTTTGAATTGGCCGAAAAGCGCAGCGACTACCATCGGCCGTCTCCCGAAGATTCTCACCTATCAACATTTCTTCGTCCGGTCGCACTCGTACGGACCTTCGCGCAGCTGTCTTAACCCCCACCGTGGTTCGAGCCTCGATGCACATGTCTTTAAGGCGTTCATCTCGCCGTTGCCAACTCCCGCCTGATACGGACGATCCCGATTGAGGAAAAATCGCACAGGTCGAGATTGAAGTTTTCACTCAAGACACGCAGAGATAGTCGGAGCTAATATATTGGGCGATTTAAGCTAAATATAGCCTAACTGCGATGTGCAATTATGCGAGCTTCGTGAAACATCGTTGCCCTCATGTTGCTCTTTCGCATTAAAACGAGATTCCAGCATGAAGTATGCGTCTAGCGGTACAGATCGGTACGAGCTGCGAATTGTTTAAGGAGAGCGCTAGGTGATGCCTCAAGACTTCGCTCTACTTCTCGGGCGAGCATTCGTTGCAGTATCGGACATCCGCAATTTCACGCAAGCTGCGGCCCGTCTTCACCAAACGTAACAGCAGTGAGCATGAGGATCGAGCGTCTCGAAGAGCTTATCGGTCAACGCCTGTTTGCACGCGACACTACAATCGTGCGACTAACTTCTGTCGGCGAGAGATTATTGTGAGCGTGGCACAGCGCCTAATCGAGGCTCACGAAGACGCGTCCCTTGCACTTCAGCACGGACTCGCAGCCGGCAGCCCCAAGCTTGCCACGTGAGATCTTCGCGTCGTGTCTCATGCCGCCCATCCTGCGCACCATCAGAACAACATTTCTAAATATTGAGGTGGAAATTCGTTGAAGACATAGCTGGAAGCTGCTGAAATCAGCGGATTCCCACAACATCAACCTCGTCGTCGCCACGAAATTTCTGCGCACGAGCGACGGCGGCTCCTTGCAAGAGGGGCTCGCTCGGATGTGTCAGGAGAGCAGCCAAGTCTTTCGGCAAACTCCCCTCCCGCTAGCGGTATTTCCCGAAGCCTGCCTGGATCGCAAAGCAGGCATTGCGGCGTTTGGACAAGCAGAAAACGGATTGGCGATTTGCGTACACAAGCCTAAATCACGAGGGACTTCTCGCCGCAGTGGCAGCCGGAAGCGCCACTTCAGTCATGATCGAAAGTGCGGTCACGACCCATCACAAGTTTTTAATATCGGCTGATGGGTTCTCGACTCTCACTCCGACTGAGATATGCATAACACGCCTCGGCCAGAGATTTAGCCCATCGTGAACAGAGTCGCCAAAAGCACAGGACGCCATTTCGCAACTCGATCTGTCGAGCGCGAGGTCAAGTCGATTCGAGACCTGACTTGGACGGCAGAGTCCGCTTACGCGCAAAAAAGCGTACCTAAAAAGACCTCGGAAGCTGGCCAGCGCATGCTCCGCTATCAGGGATCGGACGGTATCGTCCCATCCCACGAACGCCGGCACTTTCGAATTGGTCAGGGCCAATCACCGCCTTCACAGCGGCTTCCAAGATTTTCGACGTCAGCGATCTTGATAGTCGACCTCACGTGGCTTCAGTGCTCCTGTCGCTACCTTATCATCAAGGTTGCATTCATCAGTCGTTCACAGGCATCCAATTTCTGATCACGTCGATGTCCGAATGTGAGCTGCACAACATACCGGCCAAAAATAACTCCTCAGTATCCCGAGAGCTAATCTCAGGGGGTCGTCATGCCACGGCAACCAGCGTTAAACAAATTGACGGCGAGCATCGTTTCAGCATCATTGCTGAGCGGCTGTCAGTTCCTGCATGTCGTAGGTGACGAGAAACATCCCTCCAGCGAGACTGGACAGGGACAACTCAAAGTCGAGCTCATGGGTAGCACGGACCTGCGCGGCGAAAGGCTCGGCAACGAGGATCCGCTAACAGACTTCAATAGATTCTGCAAGGCATCGCTTCAATCGCGGACGCAGCCCGTCCACAGCAAGGGACCGGACGAAGTATTTGTGGTACCGATACTTGTCGGCATCGCACTGGTCGCAGCGTTCTCGGTAGCAACAACGGAAGCGGAAACCTCGTTCGCTAGGTACGCAGACAAGAAAAAGCAGGCGTTCTCGTTCAACACAGAACATGCAGGAAACGTAGCTGCACTTGTGAGAGAAGGCCGCCCGACCTTCAATTGCTTGGTGATTCGCTTGCTAAACAAAGATAAACCTGCGGAAGCCGACTTGACTTTCGCGGCCACTTTGAAGATGAGCGGCGCGACACAGCCTATAGCTTGGCAGTGGGTCCCAACTTATTTCAAACTTACAAAGAGTTCGGCTCGAACCGATCGGTCGGGTCTTGTCGACGTTACAGTTGGTATCGCAATTTCAGGTGTGACGGAAAAAGGAAACCAATCCGTAGCTAACACTTCTATCGCGTTGAAGGGACTCTGCCTTCCCGGCGGTAGTGCGAAGGACTGCGCCCAAAACAGTGAGGGACAATGGCACGATGACAACACCAAGCTCCCTCTTGGTGTCTACAACGCTACGCCATGGTTCATCATTCCCGAGACCGACAAAGCCGGTGCTCAACAATGTAAAGGGGATTGCGTTCCAGGGACCATCACCGTCAGCGTCACTGAATCTGGAACAGGAGCGCCGGACTTTGGAGCGGCAAAGACAGAGCTCGAAAACACAGACAAAGCGTTAGCCACCGCTCTTGGCAAATACATCGACTCTCAAGCGCCCAAAAAGTAATTGGGTGCCCTCGAAGAGACGACTAAAGCCACCGCATCGGCATGTGACTTTGCTGCCAACAAAAAAACGCCGGCGTGTTGCCGGCGTGAAAAGTCCGTCTTTCCGAGGGGTGGCGACGAACCTGAGAGAACTCCGATCCCGAAGCATCGTTAGGACTTATTCTACAGAAATTTACGTGCTTCGAATCTTTGAATGAAGAAACGGATTGTTCAATAAAACTATGTAATTCATAATCAGCCTTGAGCCAGACACGAAGCGCGAAGAGCGTTAGCTTGCTGCAACGGCCGGGATCGTGCGTCTTCGATATTTGCTATGTCAGCGTTTTCTACCAATGCAAGAGCTTTGGACCCAGCCACGCACCAATCAGTGCTGGCAAGAGCATGCCCATTGCATACCAAACGCTCCAAAAAGCCGGGCTCATTTCAGGGCAGTGCAAACAATACACCACAGTAGCCATTGAACTTGCCAGCACGCCGCTCGCCGCGCCGGCCGTTCTCAAACGTGTGGGCGCTAGAGAATGCATCGCCCAGATGACTGCAGGAAAAAGTGGCAAGGACAAAAGGAGAATGTTAAAAGGACAACTCCGCCATGTATGGCCAAGCACAAGCGGCCAACGAGCGCTTGGGGTTGTGGTATCGAGCGTCATCCAGCCGGCAACTGACACGACCAAAAATGGCAGGACGAGAAAGCACCAGGTGAGCCCTATACGGGCCCCTGGACGCCCCACGCGCTCAATGGTTAGCAATGCGCCCAATGATATTGCTGACGGAAACGCGAGTTTCGCCCAAAACACGCCTGTGCGAGCAACGCTGGCAAGGTCATGACGAAAGCCAAATACAATGCTCATCACGAGCAGAGAGCCCGCGACACCGCACAGCAACGCCTTCGCGAAGCGCCGCCTAACCATAGTACGGTCAACTTCAACCACACCGCTGGCAAGAACATTGATGAGATCGTCAGTTTTCATCGGAGACCTCGAATTTTCGCGGCGAGGGCTTTTAATCCGCGATGCACTCCAACCTTCACGGCTGACTCCGAAAGTCCGGTCATCTGAGCTGTTTCGCTTACCGATAGACCTTCAATCTTTACGTGAACGATCGGCAAGCGCTGCTTATCTGGCAAAAACTCGAGGAGTTTGCTGATGTCGCGGCGAGCCTGTTCTGGCTCGTTGTCCAAACTTCCGAAGAGCTCTTCCGGGTCGCCAATTACGACATGGAGCGATTCACGCCGTGCTCGCGAGCGAAAGAAATCCATCAGCTTGTAGCGCGCAATGGCGTGCAACCAAGCCGTCAACGGTTCGTTCAGCCGGTATGTGTGACGAGCATTGTGGACTGCAAGCAGAATCTCTTGAGTTAGATCTTCAACGTCATCTTGATGTTGCGGAATACGTTTCCTAAGAAATGCTCGAAGGTGTTGAGTTAGGGCTTGAAGAAATCCACGATACGCGCTCTCGTCTCCGTCCAGGCCGTCAACAAGAAGCGCCCTTAAGCGTGTTTCTGCGTCATTCGACATGGGATTTTTAGAGCTTACGAAGCAGCATGCCGACAGTGTCGTCGAACGCGATGGCGAATAAATCGCAGCAGAATAGCCCAACCTATAGCGCGCTGCAACAGCGCCCTCATCGTTCATCTCATCCTATCTCCGTTACGCTCTTGATCCCATGCCGGTAGTTGGTGATCTTCGTTCTTTAAGGCTCGACTTAACAAAGTACCAAGATCCCAAAAAATCCCAAAAAAGCATTTGTCGTCTCAGACCGGAAGACCTTTCAAAATAAATGCGTATCGAAAGGTCTTATCAACTTTCTTATCAAATCATTGATTCGAGAATCTGAACGACGTCACCATTCGATGCGTGTCGCCGGTACTCTAAAGCGAGTTCACGGGCGTTAGCTCTATATCTCGCATCCGAAAGGATCTTCCGGACGGCATCTCGCAATGCCATCACTGTGGGAGTGTTGGTCTGCAAATCAATCCCTACTCCGGCCCAAGCGACCCGTGCGTTCACCTCTGCCTTATCTTCGGAGTTGCCTGCGCCAACTATTGGCACCCCGTAGCTAAGTGCTTGGTTTACGCTCCCATAACCACCATTTGTCACGAACACATCGACACGAGGCAGAAGCCATTCGAACGGCAGGTATGACGCGATTCGAGCGTTCGAAGGAATCGAGCCAGGTACGTCGTCAACAGATCGTCCGCCAGCGGTGACAACAACAAGCAAGGAGGGGTCGTCTGCCAATGCGTCAAGAGTTGGCCGAACTAGTTGCGTGAAGTCAAAGTTTGACAGCGTTCCCTGACTCACCAAGACGACCTTCTTTGAGCCATCCAAATCGCCAGCCCAGTCCGGCAACGGGGCTTGCTTGGGAACAATGGGGATTGCGCCAATGAAGCGGACAGAGTCAGGCATGTCACTTCTAGGATACTCAAACTGAGGCACTGTCGTTTGCAGGTGCAGGTCCGGCAGATGCACGACCGAGTCGAATATGCTGTCGTTCAGAGGCGAACTACATGTTTTCGCCAATATGTCGTTAAGATACGTCCGATATGGATCATCGAACGTCGCCTTGACTTCGGCTGCCAGCTCGTTATAGTGCCCCGGCGCTGCCAGCGGAAGCGCCATGTTACAAGGCGCTTCGTCTGCTCGGTGCCACAACAGAAACGTTATGCCGAAGTATGCGATTGGCGGGCGCTTCTTGCGTGCACCTAAGAGCAAAGGAAGCAGGCCGAAGAAGAGATTGTCCGACACAATCAGGTCGACAGGGAACTCATCGAGGACTTTACAGACGCTTGCGTATTGCGCCAACATAGGATCCGCGAACACCCGCTCAAAGTAAAATTTGTTGGTCTCAACGCCAGGCGGGATAGACGATATCTCAGGGAAGTATTGCACAAAGTTGCTGAGGTCCCTGTTCGCATTTCCTTCAAAGGCTCGAAAGGTCGCGCCGATAGCCTCCACTCGATGTTGGAAGCTTCGGGCTGACAGGCCTATTACTTCATGCCCGCGGTTCACGAGGCCTCGGCCAATAGACAGAATGGGGTTCAGATGGCCCATGAGAGGAACAGACGAGATCAAGACGCGCATGATATTCCTGCGTTGTGGATAGTCTTGATCTAGTTCGGCTCAGCCTGTCCCGCGGTTACAGAGACAATGAATAAATTGATTGCAGAAACATGATTTCGGTGGACAACAAGAAGGACGAGAACTGACAGAGAGCGCGCGTCAGCGCTAACGTCAACGTATCAACGGTCGTAGACTTTCAGCAGCATTTTCGCCGATTCCACCCGCTGTTGATGATAAAAGCAAAGCTTCAGATACAGATCCGTCTGAAGCTTGAATGTCTCAAGCGGCACCGTCTTCATGAGCTTCCCAAGCTTTCTGAGGTTGTCGTTCCAGTGTTCGAAATCGCCTTCAGCATCATGTCGAAGAGTGTCTCTGCAATACTGGAGAACCTCTTCCTTGTTTTCGACAGCATGATAAAGCTGGGCGAGAGCGACTGAATCATATCTCCACGGAAATCGCGCAACCTCCACTTGCCAGAACGTTGTGTATCCAGACTCGACCAAGGCGGACGCGAACTGACCGTCATACTGCGGATTTTTCAACAGGAAAGGCTCAATGTCGGTTAAAGTCCGAATTGACTTACTAAGTTCCCGTACGCGCTTCAGCAGAGCGCTCGTAACTGCACGCATCCCTTCTGTCGTGTCAAGCTCCTGCGCCAACGCCGCAACGTCTTCGGCACTGAGCGAGACGGTCACATCCTCTAGCTTGATCAGCTGAGTTGATTTCTGAATCTCCGCAGGTGTCAAGAAATCCGGGTTACTACCAATCCTCAGCCCGACTCTCGCATATGCCCGACCGATCAGCCGAGAACAAAACTGCCTAGTTCCCCCTCGCACATACGCCGCGACAGGCGATACGGTCGCTTCTGCTAACGAATAGGGCGCGCCCGTTTCAGACCGTACGTAGCCAACCACCATATCAAGAGTCGCTTCCGGCAGCTCGACAACGGGACGATAGGCGTATATCGCACAGCTCTCATGGTAGTGCATCTTGTCGATGTTTCTCGCTTGCACACCTTCGGACGTGGAGTCCATCACGGACGAGTTGGCGACATACAGCATCGCGTGCGATATATCGCTGTTGGTAAAGAAGCGAATGGCCGCACTAATCTTTCCGGTCGATGTCGAAAGAATGATGTCGCCCTTCTTAAGTTTTCTAACGTCGATCTTCTTCATGTTGTACCTGGTAAGAGAAACGTCATCCAAGCATTATCATACCGGGCGGTTCAGTGTCGCCGCCTGACGCAGTCCTAGCATAGAAACCAGTTGAAGATCGAGAAGCTGACGCAACCGGCAAGATAGTCGCGCCTTGATATGGGTCGACTCTTCCGCGGCACCGAACGTCCTTGCCAACCGACTTCTGAAAACGTTCGTGAAACTGGTTCAATGGCGGCGACGGCTCTGGACGCTCAAAGGCGCTCCTGATAATTGGCGATGGTCATTGGGCACCATACCGACGGTAACGGCGGCCGCTATGTTCGCGCAACAGGATGACACCTACACGGGCATGCGGCAGCCACGATCTTGAGCAGGACATTTCTCCGATTTCTCAGCGCAACCGTGCTGGTAGCCGTTCTTCGTTGAGTATGCTGGATCTCGATAACTCCTTGCTTTCCCGCTCTCGGCTTAGAGATTGGCAACGCAACGGAACATGGAGACTCCCCCGTCATCGATTCATGCGCGATAAAATATTCTTATCACGGTAAAAAAAATAGCATCTTTTTCGAGTCACCGTCCGCGACTAAACTCCGCTCATTCTTAATTTGCGTGTAGGCAAAATCCTCGCCTACAACCGCAGGCACCAGCAGGCAAAACGCTGCTCGGTGAATACAAGCGGAGACATGATGACGGCAAAAATCGCCCTGCTAACCGGTGCACTGTGTTCCGGCTTAGCTATGAACGCATACTCGCAATCAAACGTAACGCTCTACGGACTTATCAATTCTGGCCTCACTTATCAGAACAACGCAAAGGGGTCGCCATTATTCAAGGCTCAGAGCGGCGCGTGGGGCGGTAGTCGTTGGGGCATCCAAGGGTCCGAGGATCTCGGCGGCGGCATCTCAAGTATTTTCCTGCTAGAGAACGGTTTTGACGCCTATTCCGGGACGCTTGGGCAGAATGGGAGAATGTTCGGCCGCTCTGCGTGGGTCGGAATCGCCTCACCATGGGGCAAGGTTACCGCTGGCCGGCAATACGAGGAAACGACCGCGTTTTTGGGAAAAATCAGTGCCTCGGGCTTGTGGGCCGGGTACATCGGAAGTCACATTGGTGACGTAGACAATGTCGGCGCGACAAATCGGGTCGACAACACGCTTCGCTACGAGACACCCGACTTAGCGGGGTTGCGTGTAAGTGCGCTCTACCGTGTCGGTGGCACGCCGGGAAACATTGGGACAAACGAAATCTTTGGCCTCGGCGCATCATATGTGCGCGGAGGCTTGCAAATGGCCGCAGCCTATGAAAACGTGCACAATCCCGCGACGTCGCTCTACGACGGCACTGTGGTTACTCCCACGTTTGTCAGTCCCGCGAGCAACCCCATCTTCAGCGGATATGAGTCGGCATCGGACATGCGGGTGATTGGCGCAGGCGCAACGTATCAATTCGGCCAATTGACCGTTGGCGCCGTCTACACCAACACACAGTTCAGAGACGTCATTCGGACTGCCTCAACTCCACTTGCTGGAAGTCACACGTTTCAAGACGTCCAGGCCAACCTCGCTTACCGAGTCAGCACGAGCACGTTGCTGGGTGCAGCGTTCGACTATTTGAGTACAAGCACGGCGCATTACAGTCAAGCGATGTTCGGCCCCCACTACACGCTTTCAAAGCGAACTGAGCTGTACGCCATCGGTATCTATCAACGCGCTTCTGGAACGAATTCGGTCAATAAACCGGCGGTCGCGAGTATCAACACACTCACCGCCTCCTCAACACCGAATCAGGTTGCGGTGAATGCCGGCATCATTCAGCGCTTCTAACGCGCGACATACGAACCGCTGGAAGCGCAATTCCCGAACTTGTTTTTGAGCCTATTGCAACGAATCCGCCTGCTCGCGCGCCGCCTGACGCAAACACTCGCTGAATCGCAGAACCGTAAGCACCTCGCGACGGCCGTTGGCAACGGGACGTTCGCGTGAGGCATGATCGGGGAATCAGGCTACGTGCTTCTCACTGGCCGGCAATCAGGCAGTAGACGCGGGTAAGTCAGGGTGCGGGGGCAGCTTGCTGGCCATGTTCCAGGGCAGCAGTTCATCGACGCGGTTGATGGGATGGTCCGCGATATGAGTCAGGACGTATTCGAGGTAGGCGCGCGGGTTGATCCCATTGAGCTTGCAAGTTCCGATCAGACCGTAAATAGCGGCGGCTCGCTCGCCCCCGCTGTCGGAGCCCGCGAACAAGAAGTTCTTCCGGCCCAGACTCACGCAACGCAGCGCGTTTTCGGCCAAGGCGTTGCTGATCTCGGCGCGGCCCTCTTCGCCGTACAGCACGAGGGCATCCCACTGGTTGAGCGAGTAACGGATCGCTTTGGCCAGCTCGGATTTCTTCGACAGCGTCGTGAGCTTGTCCGTCATCCACGCCTTGATCGCCGCCAGCAGCGGCACGCTTTTCTCCTGTCTTAGTCGCAGCCGTTCAGCGACCGGTTTGCCACGGATGTGAGCCTCGATGCCGTAGAGCTCGCCGATCAATCCGAGCACCTGCCGAGTCGCTTCGGTGGGCGTGCGGGCGTGAACGTCGTATATGTACCGTCTCGCATGATCCCAACATGCAACCTCACGGACCTTCCCGCTCTCGTACAGCTCGTTGAAGCCGCCGTAGGCGTCGGCCTGCAGGATGCCCTCGAATCCGGCGAGATGGGTCTGTGGATGGATGCCCTTGCGGTCGGGCGAGTAGGCAAACCACACCGCAGCCGGCTCCGTCGAGCCCGAACGGCTGTCGTCGCGCACGTACACCCAGAGTCGCCCGGTCTTCGTCTTCTTGTTGCCCGGCGCGAGCACCGGGATCGGCGTGTCGTCCGCGTGCAGCTTCGACGTTGCCATCGTGTAGCGGCGCAGCGCCTCGGTCAGCGGCCCGCAAAGCGCCTCGCACTGGCCGACCCAGCGTCCCATGCTGGCCGGGTCGAGCTTCACGCCATCGCGCGCGGCAATCTGCGACTGCCGGTACAACGGAGTGTGGTCCGCGTACTTCGAGACGAGGATGTCGGCCAGCAGGCTTGGATGGGCGATACTGCGCGTGATCGGCAGGCCAGGCATAGGCGGCTGCGAGAAGTGGTGGCCGCACGGACAGACCGTCTTGTGTCGGATCGTGCGAATCACCTTGAACATCGCCGAGACGCGAGCGAGTTGCTCGGACACATCTTCTCCGAGCGGCTGCATGGCGCTGCCGCACTTCGGGCAGGTCGCGTCGGCTTCCAGCACGCGCTCTTCGCGTGGCAGATGCGGCGGCAGCGCTTCTTTCGGCGACGCGTCACCGACAGGCGTGCTCGCACTCGATTGGCGAGCACGTCGCACATCAGCGACGCCACGCTCACCGGTCAGATCCTCAAGGGCGGTCTCGAGCCGCGCGACCTCGCGGTCCAACTGCTCGGACTTGCGTCCGAACTGCATGCGCTTGAGCTTGTCGATCTGCGCCTTGAGTTGCTCGATCTCGAGATCGCGCTCGGCAAGCTGGGCACGGGCCTCGGCCAGCAAGGCCCGCAGGGTTTCGACATCGTCAGGGAGTTCGGCGCCGTTCGACATGCGGCGCAGTTTACGAGCCTTCCGGGCGGTTTACAACATCGACATTGCAGCGGTCCGACGCGGCTGCCGCCAATCGATGCCTTCGAGCAACATCGACAGTTGCGCCGCCGTCAGATAGACCTTGCCGCCATCGGTCTGGGGCCAGACGAAACGGCCTCGCTCAAGCCGTTTTGCGAGGAGCCAGAGCCCGTCCTCGGTCGCCCACAGGACCTTCACGAGATCGCCGCGACGACCGCGGAAGATGAACACGTTGCCGCCCAGCGGATTCTCCTCGAGCGCCGTTTGTACCTTCGCCGCCAGTCCCTGGAATCCGCAGCGCATGTCGGTGACGCCTGCCACCAGCCAGACGCGTGTACCCGTAGGCAGCGCAATCACGATCGCACGCTCGCTAGTACGACCCGTAGCGTATCGGCATCGACGACGCCGTCAACCTTGACGACTACGCTGCCGATTCGAATCTCGATCGTCCCGGCGAGTGGCGTCCGATTGCCAACGTCCCGTGCTTCCGGCGTCATCGCCACGTGCGCGGGCAGCGTATCATGGACCACCGCCACTGGAATCATGGAAGTCGTTTCGGCCTGCAATTGCTCGCGATACCGACGCCGCCATGTGAACAGCATGTTTGCATTAATGCCACTCTCCCGGGCCAGCTTTGCGACCGACACGCCAGGCTCACATGCCGCGGCCGCAAGCCGGCGTCGAAATTCCGGATCATGGTTCGGGCGTCCCTTGCGGCTACCCGGCTTGGCTTCCGACTCTGTCACAGTGGTGTCCATCAAATCGAAAATGATGGGCACTACTTTGATCTCGTGCCGCGCCGGCGTCTACGACGGCCGCCGCGAGGTGCTTACGCAGAACCGCCGGTGTCGGCGCAAGGTCTCGTCGAGAGATGATTGCGAAATCAAGTTCAGGAAGTTCATCTTGGATCGGTGCCATCGTGATTCCGAGCGGAATCATCGAACGGACCAAGGGTCGGGTATAGCAGCCAATCACGTCGGTTTTTGCAAGCAAACCGGCCCTCACGGCAAATGAAGAAGGTGCGTCAAGCATGCGTCTCGGAAAAGGAAGTCCCTGCGCTTCAAACATCGCCTTCATCACGCTTTGGGACAAACCCTCTGACGTCAGGGTTGCAATCCACTCTGCATCCAGCAATTCAGTGAGCCGAGTGGATTTAGCAAGAGGGTGCCCGGCCCGCATCGCGATCGCGAACCGGCAAGTAAATAACAAATCGTGTTCGAAGTCGCTGTCCAGCTCTGGCGCGCGGTGCGTTACCGCAATGTCCAGATCCCCGTTGCGCAAGCGGGCAAGAGTCTCGACGACCGAGAGCTCATGGATGCGCAGCTTCACCAAGGGCATCATCTCGCGAAACTTGAGCACCGCGTCCGGAAGGATCGTTAGCGCAATCGTCGAAAGCGTGCCCACTGAGACATTGCCGACGGGTCGATTTTTAACTTGCTCTATCGTTTCCCTAACACGCCTCATGTCAGCAAGAAGCTGTTCGGCGCGCGGTAACAACGCATCACCCGCCTCCGTGAGCTCGATGCCGCGGTTTGTTCGGGTAACCAGTTCGACATCAAGAGAACTTTCGAGCTCGCGAATCGTGTGCGTCACTGCCGGTTGCGTAAGCCCTAGCTGTCGTGCCGCTGCACGAAGACTACCCAACCTCGCGGCATACACAAATGCAAGCAATTGCTGCTGTTTCACTGCGTGCTCCATGCCTAACTGCAGGCGAACCCATGAGGTTAAGGACGGAAAAACAGGATCGGTACGTATTCGCGAACGCTCAGCGTCGGCCGGAAATTATAGATGAACCACTGCGCAATAAGCCGTCGCAAGAGGTCGCCATGATTGCGGTCATCGCAGCGATCACGTCAGCAATCCGCTCCGCGCGCCTTGATGTGTGGTGTTCCGAATCACAAATTGGATCTGCTCGTGTTGCCGCGAACACTCAAATGTTGAAGGCCCAAACGCTTCTTGATACACCACCTATCTAAGAGGGATTGCCGTCAAGGCTCTCCTCGAAAAAGGACTGATCGTATGTCGCACCTTGGATTTACCTCTATAGACGAGCTCGCGCCTCACTCTGGCGAGCTGTCTCACATCCGCCAACATCTTCATCAGCACCCTGAACTCGGGTTCCAAGAATTGCAGACGTCAGATCTGGTTGCTAGCAAGCTCAAGCAGTGGGGGTGGGACGTGACCAGAGGTGTTGGAAAAACAGGGGTCGTGGGGACGCTCAAGATAGGGAACAGTCATCGGAAGATTGGAATTCGGGCTGATATGGACGCTCTGCCCATCTTGGAAAAAACTGGTCTACCGTACGCCAGCGTCGAACCGGGAAAAATGCACGCCTGCGGCCATGACGGACACACAACCATGTTGCTCGGCGCCGCTCGCCATCTGGCGGCTACTCGCCGATTCAACGGCACGGCGCATTTGTACTTCCAGCCCGCGGAGGAACTGGGAAAAGCAGGAGGCGCGCGAAGCATGATTGCTGACGGCCTATTCGAGCGCTTCCCGTGCGACGCAGTCTTCGGGATGCACAACCATCCCGGTGTGACAACCGGTACGTTCTTGTTTCGCAGGGGCCCGTTCATGGCCGCCAGCGATAAGGTTTACGTCCATATCGATGGCGTCGGTGGCCATGCAGCGCGCCCGCACTTGTGCGTCGACCCCGTCGTGGTTGCGGCCAGCATCACCATGGCGCTGCAAACAATTGTGTCTCGAAACGTCGACCCGTCCCAACCTGCGGTCGTAACGGTCGGCGCTTTGCAAGTTGGCGAGACCCACAACGTCATACCTTCTTTTGCCAAGATGCAGTTAAGCGTGCGCTCGTTCAATGACGAGATTCGCTCAGTCATGGAGAGACGGATCCGAGAACTCATTCAATCGCAAGCCGAAAGCTTTGGCGCGAAGGCATCGGTCGACTATGTGCATGGGCCAGACGTAGTCGTGAACACCATTGAAGAAACGGATTTCGCCATCGCAGTCGCGAAGGAGCTCGTTGGCGACGAACACGTTAATACTCATGCGGACCTCGTGATGGCGAGCGAGGATTTCTCGTTCATGCTGCAACAGCGCCCCGGAACCTACCTTAGATTAGGCAACGGTACCGGAAAACGGGGTTGCTCCGTACACAATCCGCTCTACGACTTCAACGACGAAAATTTACCGATCGGTGCTGCCTTCTGGGCTCGGCTCGTCGAGCGATACCTCGCCCACTGACGACGAACGACCCTACCTAACAGATGTCAAGGATCGACAATTGATGCCTACCACGAACAACACGGATGCTGCAGCTACGGTTACTGTGCGCAGCGGTTCGAGAAAGATGATGATTGCCGGAACCGTCATCGGCAACTGTCTCGAGTTCTACGACTTCACGGTCTACACCTACTTTGCCGTCGTTATTGGGAAATTGTATTTCCCCTCTCAAGACCCGACGGTGTCTTTGATGTCCTCAGTTGCAACCTTCGCGGCGGGGTTCATTACTCGTCCGCTAGGCAGCCTGCTCCTCGGTCTCTATGCCGACCGGCGAGGTCGAAAGGCCGCTCTCAGCCTCACAATCTTGCTAATGGCATTCGGCACCGGTCTCATCGCCATCACGCCGACCTACGACCAAATCGGTGTCGCAGCGCCGATTCTCATCGTGCTTGCACGTCTCTTACAGGGATTCTCGCAGGGCGGCGAATTTGGAACGGCTACATCCACCTTGCTTGAGGCCGGTGACCAGAAAGCCCGTGGCCTTCGCGTGAGTTGGCAGCTTGCGACGCAAGGCACTGGCACGATCTTGGGTGCAGGCCTAGCAGCGCTGCTTTCGGCGACGCTCTCGAGAGAGGCCTTGGACGCTTGGGGCTGGCGCCTGCCGTTCGTATTTGGCGTTCTCATAGCGCCCGTGGGCATCTACCTACGGCGAAATCTCCACGAAGACTGGGTAGCCTCCGCCACCGAAGGGTCAGCCACAGGAATCCTGAGGGAGCTTTTCACCACGCACCTTCGCACACTGATATTGATCACTCTCACGGGGATGGGCGGAACCGTCACGGTGTACCTTCTCAATTTCATGCCGATCTATGCGATCAAGACTTTCGGTCTGCCAATGGCGACGTCCATGTTGGTCGGGGTGTCAACGGGCATGGTTACGATGTTTGCGGGTCCTCTGGCGGGCGCAACGTCCGATCGTTTGAGGAGCCGAAAGACGCTAATCTTCATCGGGCGCGGTGCGCTTCTCGTGGGGCTGCTTCCCGCATTTCTGTTTATCAATCGCACACCCTCCGTGAGCGTGATTCTCCCAATCACTGCTTGCCTGACTTTCTTCTACGCATTCGGTTCGGCAACCTCGTTCACCTTGATGTGTGAATCGTTGCCCCGTGCCGTGCGGGCAACCGGAATTTCGATTGCCTACGCCGTCAGCGTTTGCGTCTTCGGTGGCACCGCGCAGTTCGTTAGCGTATGGCTCGTCCGAATCAGTGGCGATCCTGTCGCGCCGGCCTGGTATGCAACAGCATGCGTGGCAGTGTCACTGCTCGCGGTCTCGTTGCTCAAGGAAACTGGGAACAAATCGCTGCGCTGAACGCAGGGCCTGAGCAGAGCAACGGGCTTCCTGCAGCATCATTCGAGGTTGCGCACTGTTACTAACACTGTTGTCGCGAGATCAGGCGTTCACGCCACCGCTATACAGAGAAAAGGAAACGAGTATGGTCATCATCCGAAAGCACTTGGCCACCGTATTGTTGACGCTTGCCTCAGCGGGTCTGTCCATCGCGTCGGCCGACTCATTGTCGGCACCCGGCGACGGGGGCGTGCCAGCTTTTTACAACTGGACGAAAGCAATACCCTCCAAGACAGGTCAGCTTCTGCGCACAGAGCCGTTGACGGGACAACAGGAATTGGCGTCCGCTCAGGAGAACATTCGGCTCCTATACGTTTCAACAGATGGCATCGATAATCAAACCCCCGTTGTCGTGTCCGGCGCCCTGTTTTTGCCGAAGGGAACGCCGCCACGCGGAGGCTGGCCGCTAATGGCCTGGGCCCATGGCACTGTTGGAAGCGCGGACATTTGCGCGCCGTCGTTCGCAGGTCGCAGCGACCGCGATATCCGCTATCTGAACTACTGGCTGGCGCGGGGCTACGCAATTGTCGCCACCGACTATCAAGGGCTTGGCACGCCGGGAATTCACCCCTACGGACTGACCCGCCCGCTTGCATACGACGTACTTGATAGCATCCGCGCAGTGCAAAACGGGAGCTTCCCACTTTCGAAGCGTGTTGTCGTTTTTGGACAATCTCAGGGCGGTCGTGCCGCATTCGCAACAGCCGTCTACGCGAAATCTTACGCGCCCGATCTCGATATCGTCGGCGTGGTCGCAACGGGAACCCCGTACTCGACCGGCCAGGATTTAGCAGCAGCAGAGCATGTGGAGGCACATCGGTCGGTTGTTCCGACATTTGCCTACAACGTACTTCGCCTCACCACAGCTGAGCGCCTGGACTCATCGTTCACTCCGGCCGACTATCTGAGCAGTCGGGCGATAGAGACGTTTCATTTGAGCCAACGTGCCTGTCTCCACGAAATCGAACGCGACATTGTGGAGAAGAAACTTACGTATAACGATAGTTTTGTGCGCTCTCCGTCAGCGGTGTTTAACAACATCGAACGGATGGCAGCCTACCCGACCTTAAACTCGGACATTCCCGTTTTCATTGGTACAGGCGGCAAGGACCGCGACGTGTTCGTTCCAAGCCAGGTCGCGCTGGTGACCAATGCCTGCAAAGCTGGAGACCGGATCGAATGGCATTTCTACCCTGCTCTCAACCATTCCGAGACTGTCAATGGCTCGCTTGTCGATTCGACGCGCTTTGTCGCCAGCGCGTTCGCAGGCCATCGCCTTGACGGTAACTGCGCATCGTCTATGGCAGATATCGCGAGAAATTTCCCGCCTCAGCAATGAGCGTTACCAAAGTGTATCTAGGGTTGGCGCATCGAAATTCCTCGTTTCGTTCGCCTCCATAGTACACACGCCCCCTTGTCAATCAAGCGTTTGCGACACATATCACGCGGAACGATGACAAAACCAGAATTTCGATGCTGCCTCCATTAATATTATCGGTCTGTTGAGCGCGTGTTTCCTTACCCTGTCCGAGTCAGAGTAATCTCACCCGTACGAGCGAGGCGCAGCGAATAGACGTGATTGTCCGATTGGCGTGCTGCGCTTTTCAGAAAATTGTTTATGCAAAAACGCAAAAACGAAAGCAGCCTAACTTCGCAAGCATCAAAGCGCGGGAACGAATCTTTGAATATGCGCCGAGACGTGCTGCGCGCTATCGCGGCGCTTCCTCTTGCTGGGGGCGC
Source organism: Caballeronia sp. PC1 (assembly GCF_021353155.1). Classification (NCBI taxonomy): domain Bacteria; kingdom Pseudomonadati; phylum Pseudomonadota; class Betaproteobacteria; order Burkholderiales; family Burkholderiaceae; genus Caballeronia; species Caballeronia sp. PC1. Next base: position 1,049,370 of record NZ_JAJUBH010000003.1, on the reverse strand, counting down.
GATAGCGGCTCCGGCGGAACGGGAAAGTTTCCGTCCGAGCCAACCCGACGCAAAAGACTTCGTCTCGTATCGAACAGTAGACGTCAAGGGCGTAAAAATATTTTACCGCGAAGCAGGGCCGGAAAACGGACCGGTATTGCTGCTCTTACATGGCTACCCGTCATCATCGCGGATGTTCGAACCAATCATGTCAAAGCTTTCTGGGTGGTTCCGAGTCATAGCGCCTGACTACCCCGGATTTGGTTGGTCCGACGCGCCAGATCCATCAGCGTATGCATATACGTTCGAGAATTTGTCACAGACAATACTGGATTTTTCAGACCTCTTAAAGCTAGAGCGCTATTCTCTGTACATGCAGGACTATGGTGGCCCTGTCGGCTTCGGAATGGCAACCGCTCGTCCCGAGCGCATCCATTCCCTCGTCGTACAGAATGCAGTCATTCACGAGGAAGGTTTGACAGGGATGTGGGACGCAAGAAAGGCATACTGGACGAATCGCGATGCTCATGAAGCCGCGATCCGTGAAGGTATGTTCTCTGTGCCTGCCGGCATTGCGCGTCACGTCGGAGATCGGCCGCATCTCGAGCGTTACAATCCCGATCTTTGGATGGACGAAATACTCTCGCTGCGAAGGCCCGGGATTGATCGAATCCAATTGAATCTGAGCTTCGATTACCAAAACAATCTTAAGCGCTATCCGGAATGGCAGTCGTACCTGCGAACCAAGCGTCCACCACTTCTCGTTCTGTGGGGGCAGCATGACCCCCTATTTTCAGTGAAAGGTGCCTGGGCGATGCAGCGGGAGCAGCCTAAGGCGATCATCAACGTATTGGAAGCGGGACATTTCGCTACCTACGACGTTCCTTCAGAAATCTCAAAGCGCGTTCTCAGTTTCCATCACGACCTTGAAGTAGCCTAGACCACTTGCGCTATTAGCTTTACGCTTTAGCGCAAGATTCCTCTCAAACCGATGTTGCGCGATCAATAAGCTGCGACGCGCGTTCACTTTCGTTGAGCAACTCGACGTCCGCTTTGAGCGTCTCAGGTAGCACCCCTCTTAGGAAATCCAACCAAGTACGAACTTTCGCATCTAGATATTGACGGGAGGGGTAAAGAGCGTAGACATTCATTTCGAGCGTCGTGTACTCCGTCAGAACGCGGACCAGCGCCCCGGTACGCAATCCCGCCAATGCTGAATACGTTGGAAGCACGCCCACTCCCATACCTTGTCGAATCGCGTTCTCGATTGCTCCCGCGTTATTGACCGTTAAACTTGAAGGACCGATAGCCACGCTTTCCTGTCCTCGCGGCCCTTCGAATACCCACAAATCAGAAGTGAATTTGGGGTTCATCAAGTACAAACACTTGTGATGCAGCAGGTCCGCAAGTACTTTTGGAGCTCCGAATCGTTCGATGTAGGCCGGTGATGCGCAGGCAATGCTGAAAATCGAACCGAGTTTTGCCGACACCAGCGCGGAGTCAGGCAGGTTGGACGCAAGGATGACCGACATGTCATAACCTTCCTCAAGCAAGTCGGGTATCCGTTGCGCGAGCGTCAATTCGAACTGAACGCTGGGTTGCTGCTCTTGATACTGCGAGATCATCGGGACGATATGATGCTGCCCGAAACTTGTCATCGAGTGCACTCTTAGCTTCCCCATCGCCCGAGCGGTCGAATTTCCCGCCTCCGCTTCGGCTTGCTCAATACTAGAAAGAATCTCTTGGACGCGTTGCAAATATCGTTGGCCGGCGTCAGTTAGCGCGATGCGCCTAGTCGTTCTGTGAAGCAACCTTGTCTGCAAATGCGCTTCAAGATCCGAAACGGCCCGCGATGCGTTCCCCGTCGTCGTCTTTAGCAGCTGCGCGGCTGCAGTAAATCCTCCGGCCTCGACGACGCGGGCGAAAATTCGCATGTTCTGAAGCGTGTCCATCGTATCTCTTAAGTAGATCTTGCGATTTCAACATTATGCCGTGATCCCGACTCAACCACCATCATGTAGTGAGTGCAAATGCCGCACTTTTTCGACGAGCCAATGGAACAGTGAGTGCCCCTCTTCCCGCGCAGCCGACGGTGGCATCGCGAGCTTCCCAAGCTTGTCTTGACGGAAGGCCAATAGCAAACACATTTGCGTCGCGACGTCGGGAAACTCTTTTAAGAACGACGTCATATCCTCTTTACTGAGCTGAAAAAGAACACAAGGGGTGAGCGTTGTGATAGTCACGTTCATCGGCAGCCCGGCGAGCAGCCCAGACTCACCAAACGCCTCACCTGGCCCTACTCTATTTATTTCGCGTTCCCCAGTTCCACTATCAAACTTCACAGACAGCACACCAGAGTAGATAATGGACAGACTCTCTGGAATCGTCTCCGGTGCGAATATTCGATGGCCCGATTGATATTCGTGTCGCGAAAGCCGCTGAGCTAACCGTGATATTTCATCGCCAGAAAGGCTGCTGAACAACGGAACTTGCTTCAACAACGACTCGCGTTCATCCCGTGTAGTCGCACTAGGTGCCGGTACGCCGAGTGCGCGCAAGCGCACCCCGGATGAAGCCAAATGGCGGTAGCACAAGTCGAATAGTTCGTTCGATACGCGCATTTTCTTCCCCAAATCATCGACATACCCTACGAGCTCGTAATGTATTGAATTTAGGGTTGCACTTTTCACTCTCGAATATGGTGTGGGTGCCGACAGAATTTCGCTGCAGCCGGTCAGCGCAAGATTCATTGCGTCCAGCACCGCTTTGGGCCTAGCTTCAGGATCGATCTCAAGGACGATGGAAATGCCGTGAACTAGAGACGGTCGACTGTTATTCACAATCCTAGATTTTGATGCAACTGCGTTCGGTACGATGACAGAATTGCCTTGACCTGTCAGTAAATGGGTCGCACGCCAATTCATTTCGATAACTTTGCCCTCGACGTCGTCGAATGCAATCCAGTCACCGACTGAATATGGCTCAGTCACGTTCAGAACAATGCCAGCAAACACATCGCTCAGCGTGCTCTGAATAGCGAGGCCAAGCACAATCGCGAGCGCGCCCGATGTAGCTACAAGTCCACGAACCGGGAGTTCCAATACAAATCCGAGAGCTGCAACCGTCGCCGCAAGAAATACTACTGCACCAAAGATGTCGGAGAACAGTCGTTGCTTTCTCCAAGCACCAGGCAGCAGCAGGGAGTCGATGAACAAAGTGAGCAATCGCGCACCGAGGAACCACCACGCGACTTCAAGAAATTGCCACAACCAGTGGAGGTCCGGCGTTTCCAGGAACGGCGCTTGTGTGAATGGATTCAATCCGGATGAAAGAATCCCCCAACTGAGCGTCATGAACAGAACCACTCTGACAACAAGCCGAGCCAAGTCACGTTGAGGCACACGCATACGCCATATCAGCACTTCTATGGCAATGACAGAGAAACCAACAACCAGTCCTGTATTCACAATCCGCTCCAACGCGTCACAACCGCCATCAACTTGCAGCACCGTCAGCGTCCCACGCAAGGAATCGCCTTAGCCATTCTTTGCGATCAACCACGCTTGTGCTTGGTAGCTGACCAAGCTTGAAGTCGATAAAATGCAGGTACGCCGACAGTCTTCTCAGTTCGCGAACTTGTATGCGATCCGCTCGCGCGTCAAATTCCGCACGAAGGGCGAGGATGGCGTCACGTGACCCGCGCCGAACAACAATTACTTGATCGGCCGATGGTGTCTCGAACGTCGAGAAAATACAGTCCAGTAGACGCTGTACCGAGACACGCGTATCGTCTCGCAGATCCGATAACTTCTGCAACTCGACACGCAACTCGACGATCGAGTGCCCAAAGTCCAATATTGTGAACATCCAAGCTGCAGCCGATGCTTGAGCTTTCAACTCTCCTGCGGAAGCTACGTTTAGTTGATGGCCGAGATCTCTCGTGTGGCTTTCGAGATATAGGCGGGCAAGTGACAGCTTTGTAGAACACGCAAGCGATGCTTGCCTAAGAAGATCGCGCAGAAGCATGTTCCGCAACCACGGCCTAGCAGAAGGAAAAATAATCGTGCTCGCAAGAAGCACTATCACCATTGATATCACAAGCCCTAGCAGGCTGCGGAAGTACCGCTGAAACGCGTCATCGCGCAGGGTTCGTGAAGCGTTGATAGAAGGAGCCCAACTACCCGATGAAGATTATGCGCGGCGCCGACACATTCACCGAGAGTCTGTTTTCCATGCGCAAGCTGGACGACTTCATTCCGCCGTCACATCCGCTGCGTGCGATTCGCGTCATGGCGAACGAAGCACTCGCGAAGATGGATCGGCTGTTCGCCGGCATGTACGAAGCCGACATAAAGGGCGGGCGGCCGAGCATCGCGCCGGAGAAGCTGTTGCGGGCGATGCTGATCCAGGTGCTCTACAGCCTCCGCTCGGAGCGGCAATTGATGGAGCAGGTGCAATACAACCTCCTGTTTCGTTGGTTCATCGGCCTGGCAATGGATGACATGGTGTGGGTGCCCACGGTCTTCACGAAGAACCGCGAGCGGTTGATCAAGCACGATGCCGTGATCGAATTCTTCAACGAAGTGGTGGCCATCGCTCAGAAGAAGGATCTGCTTTCGGGCGAGCACTTCAGCGTAGACGGCACGCTGATCCAGGCGTGGGCGGGACACAAGAGCTTCGTTCGCAAGGACGATGACGATCAGGATGACGAAGGCAGCAGCGCGGGCGACTTTAAAGGTAGCAAGCGCAGCAACGAGACGCATCAGTCCAGTACCGATCCTGATGCTCGGCTCTACCGGAAAGGCAAGACGGGCAGCGAATTGCGATACATGGGCCATACGCTGACCGATAACCGTCACGGTCTGGTGGTCAACGCGCGCGTGACACGCGCTGACGGGCATGCTGAGCGTGAAGCGGCCAAGATCATGATCAACGACGCGCGGCAAGCACTACAGGATGCGGGCGCAGAGATCACGTTGGGCGCGGACAAGGGTTACGACGCACGGGAATTCATCGAGGCCTGCCACGAGATGAAGGTCACACCGCACGTAGCGCAAAACACCTCAGGGCGGCGTTCGGCGGTGGCCGATACGATTGCCTCGAGCGCGGGCTACGCCATTTCCCAGCAAAAGCGCAAGCTGATCGAACAAGGCTTTGGATGGGCGAAGACCGTGGGACGTATGCGCCAGGCAATGGTGCGCGGGTTAAAGAAGGTGGATCAGATGTTCGTGTTGAACATGGCCGCATACAACCTCGTGCGCCTGCGATCCTTGGCTCAAGTCCGTCCGTAGTGACGGAAAACGCGGAAATGAGGCCAGGAACTGGCCTCAAAACGCTTGAAGGGACGTTAAATTCGCATTGAATCGGCACAATGCGAAAAATCTTGCGACGAGAGTCGCGTAATTGGAGCGGGGCCTCTTTAACTCGGGTGTACTTCAGCAGCCTGCTAGAGCGTCGTTCAAAGTGCGTTCGACGTCGTAGACCATTGGATTGTCGGGGCCAGCGAGCAAACAGAAAGAAATGCAGTACCCCAATCCAAAGCCCATTCCCCCGGGACGTGTGCTGATATACACACCAAGAGCCAAAGGAGGGATTAGAACCGCGCAAAGCAGAGCGTAACCGTCTATAAGCGGATACACAAAAAATAGAACAGCAGGCGCCAATACGCATGCTGTAACGGTCCCCCATAACATCTGTCTAGAGGCCATGGCAGGATTGGGCATCGTTCCAGTGAGCGCACTATTTACTGCCGTGTTAACTACTGCTCCAGCGCCTGAAGGCCAGGCCGTCACGTACCAAATCATCGCACTCAGACATAGTGCAGCGGCAGCGCGAAGCCCCGACGCACTCGCGGCCAATAGGTTGGTTTTGGTCGCGAACCGTGCAGTTGCAGCGGGCCCATCGTACGCGTCTTCCGCTAGTGAAGCGTAGGCCTCGGTGTATCGGTGCATCTCGTCGACGAGCCTCTCTAGCAACTCAACCGAAATATCGAAGTCAGGGAGCATCGTCAGTGACGACTCTTCAATAGCTGACCGAGTGTTGGCCAACCGACTGGGCAATGCCGCGTTGAACGCAAGCAACTGCTCTGCGGCATATTTGGCTTCTGCGGCGTTGCGTACGGGCTGACCTTCTGCTGTCACCAGTAGCGACGGAATCTCTTGAAGGCAGCTCTCAATGAGATCCACCACGACACCCCCTTCGGTCGCTCGCAATCTGAGCAGCCACTGATGTAGAGCGCGCACTCGAGTTGTGACATTCATGAATTCCGTGTTCAGTTGCGACAGCCGGCGCGCACGCCACTTTGTCTCAAAATCCTCGAACACCGCGACACTACTCAGCGCTTCGAGCCCAACAACATCCGCTGCAAACAACGCGTGAAGTTCTGTTGGCGCACCGTGCACTGCCTGAGCGCCTAACACGTCACCGACAAGCTTCGAGAAACGTATAAAGCGGGTACGTACAACTTCTTTCAGCGTGTCAGCGACATGCTGAGGAAAAATCAAGGCGCTAACTGTTGCAGCACAGAAGATTCCCATCGATAGTTCGGAAAGGCGCGTCATCGCCGAAATGAACACTCCGTCAGGGTTTGCTAGCGCTGGTATGCCAATGAGCGCAGTCGTATAACCCGATAACACGAAGCCATAGGCGCGAAAACTTCGATTCAGTGACGCTCCGATAGTGCAGAGACAGATCCACAGTGTGATGGACAGGAGAAATAGCTCGGGAAATTGGCCAAAAAGTGCCGTCAATCCGACAGTAACCATCGCACCTACGATCGTCCCAATGAAGCGATAGAAGCTCTTGGCAATTACCATTCCGGTTTGGGGCTGCATCACAATGAAAACCGTGACCATGGCTGTCCGAGGTGACGAGAGCTCTAAGCGCATCTAAAGGCCCATTGCAATCAATGCCGCACCGACGGTCTTAAGTATGTGGACCCACACCCGTGCCTCTGTTTCCAAAGTCGCGCTAAAAAACTCACGCGCAAAGGCGATGGACCGCACAATAGAGGAAAGAGACATTTTTTTTCTCTACAGTATCGTGGTCGGACGAGCTTTGGCGTCAGCACTAGCATTAAACGCCCACTCAACACCGATGAGCCTAAGCTTCGTGTTCTTTCATCGACGCGGATGGTAGCTTCTATTAAAAAATAAATCGTTTATCTAAATTTTTAGGGTTGGTTATTGAACTTACTCTATGTATCGCGCGCTCCATGCTGAAATGATGCTTGCCGCATAAACGGCATCACGTCGTTTGCTCAGAAGATGATCCGATCCATCTAATGACACAAAGCTCTTCGGATGTTTCGCTGCAGAAAAGATAGTTGCAGCGTTCCGAGTCTCTACTGTCGTGTCCTGCGGTGAATGCATGACAAGTAGGGGCCGCTTAAGTCCCGCGACTTTCTTCGACAGATTGTGCTCAGCAGCGTCTTGCAGAAACTGCTTTCCAATGCGAAACGAACGACCTGCAATTTGGACGTCGGCTTCGCCTTCAGCCTCAATGCGCGGCACGTCCGACTTAAACAGCCCGATCACATGCGACGGATCGCTGGGCGCAGCTATCGTCACAACAGCTCTGACAACTCCGATATAGCCAGCAGAAGCGAGAACTGCAGCGCCTCCAAGACTGTGACCAATGAGGATTGATGGCGCGCGCCCCACCTCCTCAAGGTGGCCTGCCGCTGACACGAGGTCGTTGCAATTTGACGAGAAATTCGTATTGGCAAACTCTCCCTCACTCGCCCCGAGTCCCGTGAAGTCAAAGCGTAAAACTGCGATACCATGATCAGTTAAGGCTTGCGCTATTCGACTCGCAGCGAATACGTCCTTTCCGCACGTGAAGCAATGTGCAAAGAGTGCATATGCGCGAGGCTCATCGGTGGGCAGGTCTAGGCGTCCAGCCAATTTTTGCCCGTCTGCTCCGAGAAAATCAAATCGCTCGCTTGGCATCCCAAGTTCTACCGTGTAATGTTAATTAAAAAGTCGAGTATGAGCGCCACTGATTTGAAATGCCGGCTGCTACATAAATCACTGCCCTAGTGCATAAATTCATGAACGTGTTTTGCTAAAAGCATGGCTCTAGCGTTAGCCGGCGGCGTCTTTCCACATTTTGGCGCATAGATTAATTCTCCAGCCATTATCAACTGCCCCGTTAGCACGCATCTTCCGGATGCGCGTGCAATCTTGAGACGCCACGTCTGATAGCCGAAGTTTCCGCTGCAAGCGTCGCGCCAAGACACAGTCAAAGTTTTTTGCGAAGGAGCATCAAGAATCGTCACTACGGGGCGGCAATCTTGAAACTTTGACGGGCTTAATAGGCCTCTACGACCACACGCCTCAAGATAGCGGTTCTTGTCTAGTGTCTTTCCACTGATTGCAAATAAGGTATGTTGCCATGCTTCGCTTGTTTGCAGTTTCATGTTCTCAATTCCTAACGTTAGACGAAACCTCGGAATTTACTTTTAAGCTGTCTAACAGCGATGAAAGAGCCTTTTGCGGTGTTGATACAGTATCAATGGGACAATTAACGTTGCTAAAAGTATTTTAACCTTTCCACAAAAATAAGAGACTAAGTACGACCGCTCAATATGCCGAAGTTTTCTCCCCCGAAGACTTAACACCAATCGCTACTGCCAGACCAAGTTAAGGGTTCTTGTTTCTTTCGGCAAGCCAAAGGCTGTGCCAGTCGGAAGTTGGACTTATCGTCGAACAGATCAAAGCGAAAGTATAATTCGCTCATTCTGTTGCATTTGTTGGTGTGAATCTATCGTGTACTCCCACGGAATGATACAGGAGCTTGATCTTATAGGCTTTATGTAAGAGGCAGTAAGGGTTTTGATGCCAAATGTAGTTTCTGCATAATTGAATTGAATCAAATTCAAGTTGTTTTCTACATGGCATTTCCGTCAGATTCGAATATTCCAATAGCCCTTTTTCTGACGAATCGTGTTGCAGCTGATGACGGCAAGCGCTGTTTATCGAAACCTGCGTGGCGTACGCCGTCGCATCACGATTTGAAGCGAATCAACGACTTCTGACAGACAGAGATCGTCGCAAATACGTGGCGATATCGGGAAACGCCTGTACGACGCCGCGACGTCGTCCCACAGGTACTGGCTCCCACCGAAACATTTCAACGTCTAAAGCCAACGACGCACGCGAGAGCTATAATCGGCAAATTCTTTTGAAAAACATCGCTTCAAGTAGTCTTCTTCGAACCGGACTTGAATTTGGGCAAGTAAGTCACAGCAAACCGCAATAAGAGCAACTGGCCAAGTCTGAATTACAAGTACCTGAGCGACCAGAGAAAACCGTATGCCGAGATAAACCGGATTTCTCGAGAACCTAAATAAGCCGCTAGAAATTAATTCTCTTTGAGGAGTATCGTCAATACCCATTCGCCACGAATCTCCCATTGCTGACTGCGCGCTCAACACCCAACAAAGCGAAATGACAAGGGCAACGGCGCCCACTTTTCTTAGGACCGATATAACTCCGCTGTTAAATTCAAAACTTCCGTATGCGTCATTTGCAAGCACGTGCAGAACTAAATACGCCGCATCGACAAGTGGCAACCACAGATAAAAGCATCTTGCGACATAGCCCTCGGGTGATTGGCTTCGCGCGAAGGACAGAATGCGTCCACCTCGTTTTGCAGCGAAAAATAGTCGCATTGCGACGGCGAATATCACAAAAAAAATAGCGTGTAGAAGCGGGACAAATCGCCAGAGTTGACTCATGCTCAAGCAGAACCTTTAGGTTGATTATCACAAACGCCTGGAGAACAGTTGATCCTCTTAACTCTTTGCGCCATCAAAGACTTTTCTGTTTTACTGAACGCGTCCCGTGACTGATGTAGTGCATCACGATGACCGGTGGGCCCTACGCTGCCTGTGCAAATTCAAGGCGTTGAGCGCGATGTGTCCATCAGCGCTCTGAGTCACTGCGTCGCGCCGGATACGAATCGAACGGGAGGTTGGACAAGGTGCAGACACAAATTGTATTGAGATCGTCTCGTAACTGTCTAGGGACACGCCGGGATTTCTTGGTTAACCGACATAATTTCCGGACACCACGCATGCATGCCCTATTCAGCGATTTCTGACGGAAAACACATGACGCCGTTGGCCGAGATGTCTCACGATAGATTTGGCTCGGCCGGCCCGATGAGCATTGGTTTCTCGTATCACGAACTTAACGTTCTGTTTTTCCGAACGCACATGTCTATCTTTGCTCTCCGAACTCGCTTATATTCAATGTGACAGAATCGCGAATTTTTGCATTGCGACTTCAGAATTATGTGGTGCCTGACGCAAGGGTTGGACAAAAATAACAGATAGCGCATGGATGCTATGTGCGGGCTACCGGCAACGCTCCGAGAGAAAAATACAGTGAGACAAAGGTATGCAGACTGTTTCGCCCGTCATGCCCCCAATGTTCGACGAGAACTATGCGCATCAGCCACTGATAAACAATGCGAATATTGCGTGCTGCGGATGCCTATCAATCGATCGCTGGTCAGTGCCTTCCTCTCTTCCTGATCGTCTGATTCAATGAGTCATTGCTGTACTCGAATCAGACCAGCCCTTTGATTTTTCACTCTTCGTAGTATACACGGCCAGGGCCGTGCAGCAGATCATTTGCAATATGAACCATGTGCACTGACGAAGCGGATACGATCGTCGATGCCACCCCGACTTTTCTTGATAAGAATTACTAATTTGTCAGGTAAGACTTCTTGCTCCACTCGTATGATCGATGTGGCTATGAACGACGCTAACGAAAGGAGAATCGAATGCAGAGCCCAGTGACGGAGAGGAAGCGGGAGTTTCGAAATATTCAGATCGGTCAGTTAATGCACTATCGCTTGCCGCTAGCAGGGAAGGTCTCCATCCTGCATCGCATCAGCGGTTTGCTGCTGTTCGTCTCGCTGCCGTTCATTTTGTATCTCCTCGATCAGAGTCTCACGTCGGAAATTAGTTTCGACGCCTTCAAAGGCTTCCTGGCCAACCCCATCGTAAAAATCATTACGCTCGTGCTGTCGTGGGCGTATCTGCATCACTTCTGCGCGGGCATTCGTTTTCTCTTGCTCGATACGCACGTCGCAGTGAACAAGGAAGGCGGCAAGCAGACCGCTCTCATCGTGCTGGTCGTCTCGCTGTTGCTGACGCTCGCGATGGCCCTCAAGCTTTTCGGAGTGTTCTAAAAACATGGCAACCCACAATAAAGTCGGCCCGAAGCGTCATGTCGTCGGCGCGCACTACGGCCTGAAAGACTGGCTCGGCCAGCGCATCACCGCAGTCGTGATGGCCGTGTACACGCTCGTTCTTCTCTTCTGGTTCTTCGCCGCGCACAACTTCTCCTACGAAGGCTGGGCTGGCATCTTCGCGACCCAGTGGATGAAGCTCGCCACCTTTGTCGCCCTGCTCTCGCTCTTCTATCACGCGTGGGTCGGCATTCGCGACATCTGGATGGACTACGTGAAGCCGATGGGCATCCGCCTGTTGCTTCAGGTATTGACCATCCTCTGGCTCGTCGGATGCGCCGGCTACGCTGCACAGATTCTCTGGAGAGTTTAAAGAACATGGCTGCAATCAAGACTTCCCTGCCGCGTCGCCGTTTCGACGTGGTTATCGTCGGTGCGGGCGGATCGGGCATGCGCGCGTCGCTGCAGCTCGCGCGTGCGGGTCTGTCCGTCGCGGTGCTGTCGAAGGTGTTCCCGACGCGTTCGCACACGGTCGCGGCGCAAGGCGGTATCGGCGCATCGCTCGGCAATATGAGCGAAGACAACTGGCACTATCACTTCTACGACACGATCAAGGGTTCCGACTGGCTCGGCGACCAGGACGCGATCGAATTCATGTGCCGTGAAGCGCCGAACGCCGTCTACGAACTCGAACACATGGGCATGCCGTTCGACCGTAATCCTGACGGCACCATTTATCAGCGTCCGTTCGGCGGCCACACGGCCAACTACGGCGAGAAGCCGGTTCAGCGCGCCTGCGCTGCCGCCGACCGTACCGGCCACGCGCTGCTGCACACGCTGTATCAGCAGAACGTCGCAGCGAAGACGCACTTCTTCGTCGAATGGATGGCGCTGGATCTGATCCGCGACGCCGACGGCGATGTGCTCGGCGTGACCGCGCTGGAAATGGAAACCGGCGACGTCTATATCCTTGAAGGCAAGACCACGCTGTTCGCCACGGGCGGCGCGGGCCGGATCTTCGCGGCATCGACCAATGCGTTCATCAACACGGGCGACGGTCTGGGCATGGCGGCACGCTCAGGTATCGCGCTGCAGGACATGGAGTTCTGGCAGTTCCACCCGACCGGCGTGGCCGGCGCGGGCGTGCTGATTACCGAAGGCGTGCGCGGCGAAGGCGGCATTCTGCGTAACTCCAACGGCGACCGCTTCATGGAACGGTATGCGCCGACGCTGAAGGATCTGGCGCCGCGCGACTTCGTTTCGCGTTCGATGGACCAGGAAATCAAGGAAGGCCGTGGCGTGGGTCCGAACAAGGATCACGTCTTGCTGGACCTGTCGCATATCGGCGCCGAGACGATCATGAAGCGTCTGCCGTCGATCCGCGAAATCGCGCTGAAGTTCGCCAACGTGGACTGCATCAAAGAGCCGATTCCGGTCGTGCCGACCATCCACTATCAGATGGGCGGTATCCCGACGAACATGCACGGCCAGGTGGTCGGCACGGCGAAGGGCTACAACGATCCGGTCAATGGTTTCTATGCCGTGGGCGAATGCTCGTGCGTGTCGGTGCACGGTGCGAACCGTCTCGGCACGAACTCGCTGCTCGACCTCGTGGTGTTCGGCCGTGCGGCCGGCAACCACATCATCAAGCATGCGAAGGAACTGAAAGAGCACAAGCCGCTGCCGGCCGATGCCGCCGACTTCGCCATGGAACGTCTCGCAGTGCTGGAAAAGTCCACGTCGGGCGAGTACACGCAGAACATCGCGAACGACATCCGTGGAACCATGCAGAAGCACGCCGGCGTGTTCCGCACCTCGGCGCTGCTGGAAGAAGGCGTCGGGCAGATCGCGGAACTGGCGGAGCGCGCGAAGCACGTGCATCTGAAGGACAAGTCGAAGGTGTTCAACACCGCCAAGGTGGAAGCGCTCGAACTGGCGAACCTGATCGAAGTCGCGCGCGCGACGATGGTTTCGGCAGAGGCGCGCAAGGAAAGCCGCGGCGCGCATGCGCAGAGCGACTACGAGCATCGCGATGACGAGAACTGGATGCGCCACACGCTGTGGTTCAGCGAAGGCAACCGCCTCGAATACAAGCCGGTGCAAATGAAGCCGCTGACGGTTGAATCGGTGCCGCCGAAGGCGCGTACCTTCTAAGGCACAAGGAATATCGAAATGGCAAAGAGAATCTTTGAAGTCTATCGCTACGACCCGGACAAGGACGCAGCGCCCCGCATGCAGTCGTACGAACTCGACCTGACGCATGAGCGCATGCTGCTCGACGCGCTCGTCAAGCTGAAGGAAGTCGATGAAACGCTGTCGTTCCGCCGCTCGTGCCGCGAAGGCGTATGCGGTTCGGACGCAATGAACATCAACGGCAAGAACGGCCTTGCGTGCCTGACGAACCTGAACGAGCTGCCGAACAAGATCGTGCTGCGTCCGCTGCCGGGTTTGCCGGTCGTGCGCGATCTGATCGTCGACATGACGCAGTTCTTCAACCAGTATCACTCGATCAAACCGTACCTGATCAACGAAACGCCGCCGCCGGAGAAGGAACGTCTTCAGTCGCCGGTGGAACGTGACGAACTCGACGGCCTGTACGAGTGCATTCTGTGCGCGAGCTGCTCGACGTCGTGCCCGAGCTTCTGGTGGAATCCGGACAAGTTCGTCGGTCCGGCTGGCCTGTTGCAAGCCTATCGCTTTATCGCGGACAGCCGTGATGAGGCGACCGGCGAGCGTCTGGACAACCTGGAAGACCCATATCGTCTGTTCCGTTGCCATACGATCATGAATTGCGTCGACGTATGCCCGAAGGGCCTCAACCCGACCAAGGCGATCGGCAAGATCAAGGAATTGATGGTGCGGCGTGCCGTATGAACATCAAGCTTTGCGGTAAGCGACGCTAAGATGTCACGAAATACTGCGCGGATGTTCACGAGGGAACTACATGACGGCGCGCACCGGGCGGGCGACGCGCGATGCACTCCTTATTGCGTTGGTTCGCCGGCACATTGAGCGATTCGGCAGGCCTTGGGGTAGGACTGCCGACCCGAGACAGTCCAATTCGTACTTCTGTGCGTGGGCAGTTTCGGTAAGGTGAAAGGAATCTTACGTGTGACGCTGTTCCCGCACGAAAATCCGGATACCTAATTTCGAGTCAGGTCGCGCACGAAGATCGTCGTTCTCACTCTCCATCAGTTTGGATCGATTGGCACCGGAGGTTTTACCGATACCACAGGCACAGGCAGAGCTGGCTCATCCGAGTCGCCGTCCTCGTTCAAGTCCAGGCGCGGAGGATTTCTGCATTCAAGATTGACCAGACGGCATATTGATGGAACCTGCATCGTCACAGATTTCATGATTAGCGCAGCGGCGCGAGACCCTGTGTACCATCCAAGCGGTGGTACCTGAGCTTGATGCACGCGTGCACATTGAGTCTTGTCGTGTTTGGTCACCTTAAAAACCTGCTCTAGATCCAATGTAGCTTGGAGAGAGCATCGCCCTGAATTCTGGGCGTCGGCACTGCAAGGAGGAACGATATCGATGAGTTGCTGAGAGGCTAAGCTCGCGCGTGCCGAGCGCGATAACAGCAGCGCCTCGACCGCGACAGGAATGACGGATTCATGAGAACTCAGTCCGCAGAATTTGCCGTGTTCGGGCGGGTTCCCGTCGATTTCCAATAGCCTCGAATCGGAGTCCCGGAGTTTGTCTTCGCCGACCTGATAGCGCAGCGTTTGACCACCTGAATCATCTGCGTAGCCGCCATCAACTAACACCGCCAATTCTTCCTCTGCTGGGAAGGCTCCGGGCGGCGTGATGAGCGGAAAACGAGCACTATGTAGAACTGCTTGCCCCACAGTAAGCGCACCACACAAAGTCGGATCATCCTTGTAAGCATTCGGAACGGAGCCATATTCGCAGTCAGGCATGTCCGCAACCTTGTTTGAGAACCAAACTATCCCGCCGTGTTCCGAATCGGTTGCGTTGAAATAGACAGTGGGCTGGATCTGCATGCTACCGGTTAAATCTCGCAACGGCATGTTGAGCGCTTCGGGTTTGTCGTCCTTGAAAAATGGAAGGATGGCACGCGCGATCGTCGGTTCCTTCTCTTGCCGATAAAGATCTGACTGGACGATTGAAACTTTTAGTGCATCGTTCCAACTGTCGAGTAGCGCCATGCCTCGCCCCGGTTTCACGAATGGTACGAGATCAAGCGTGACACCTCGCACGATTGTCGCCGACAAGTGATCCTGTACCAGCGCACGGTTGACCGCGTCAAGCAGGGGCGTTTCCGTGGGCATGGCACCAGGCGTACAGTGGTCCCACATTTTTCGATTGGTTTGCCAGGCATGCTGCACGAGTTCCTGCCGTGTCACGAGATAAGCCGCTATGCCGAGACTACCGCCGGACACACTGCTGGTCGCAGCAATGTGCTCCCCGAACATTCCACAGGACGCGTCGTCAGCCAATGCGAGCAACTGAGCGGTAAAGATTGCAGCTCGCACGCCGCCGCCGGACGCTGTAATGTACAAGCGAGGATGGATCTCGATGGCCGCTTGGCGCAACGGCAATGATGGGAAAACGCGCGGATTATCGCGAGCGTCCAAGCTCTTTCCGTTGGATTCTCGGCCGGCCGCCGTAGCCTTCGACCCCCATACTGGAACTTCGCTCGCCGGGCCACGCGTACTTTCATGTGGCATTCGGCGAAGCGCTTGCTGCTCGAACGCTTCTCTGCCGATGTTCCGCTTGGCTACCATGCCGATGGGAACGATCAGGAGTAAAACAACAGCTGTCGTAAAGCCAGGGACGCATTGCGTGGCCCAACTCAGCGCGAGTTGCAGGCCCGTCAGGAACATCACGAGCGCAGCGAGGGAACCGATGATAGCGGATGCCGAACCGATGCTGCGCGCTATCCCGCTTGGCGAAAGCGCAAGGAAGCCTAGCGCAATGAACCCGGCGAGCGTGAGCACGCCGACGCGTCCAAGTACTCGACGCAGAGGCACGTCGCGAGTTTTGACAAGGGTGCCCTTGCCACGTCCATTGATTGCGACGCGTCTGAGAACTAACACTGCCAGCAAGCAGGCTGGGAGAAGCGCTGCGATCACACTGACCACAAAGACTTTACGCGGGCCATCAGCCGCAGCAAAACAAATTACCGACACTAAGTAAAGCAGCACAGCGGGCGTCACGGCGTATACCTGCCAAGATGACGGCCCATCCAGAAAGCGTTTAAGGGTAACCGCTGCAACCAGCATCGGAGCTATGAGTCCCAGTCCGACGATTGCAATGACAACTCTGCCCGGATAGTGGTTTAGATGCACGTAGTTAGCAAAGATTAGCGCACCCATTGACGCGGCCAGCGAGGCGACGCCCAGAGCACGCGGCAGCCACGTCACGGCGTACCTGATCTGACGGCCCGCATACCTGCCACCAGGTCTTGTCCACGCGGCCGGTGAAATCAATCTAAACTGCACCGTACATAAGAGTCGCGCCGAATACCATATTGAAAGAGCAAGTAGTATCGACGTTAGGAAATAGGACAGCAAAGCCGTTGCATTCACGATGCTCAGCAATGAGCGATGCACCTCTTGATGGGTATTGAAGTCAGCCTCAATCAAGCCGTGAAGAACTTCCCGGCTCTGCGGCACAGCATAAAAAAACACAGCTAGTACCACGCAAGACGTGCTGGGAATCATCGACCGTTTAAGTCCCAGAAAGAGCCACGGCATTACCACTGCGAAAAGTCTCACTATCCAGGTCGGCTTCATGGTTTTCCTCGTGTTAACGATCTCTCCGGAAGAGTTGGATTTTTTTCGACTGGGCCTATGCAGTTATGTGAAGCGACTACCATTCCGGAATAGAGCTATTCATGGATTCGAAAGCTGAAAAAGGATCGACGCAGGCTCGTTCTGCCCAAAACATAAATGAGGGCCTTGTCCCTTACGCGGATGTCCCTGCAGATCCGCCCGGCGATGGCGAAATGCCTATCGGCGCTTCAAGAGGGCGATGCGCTCGAAATGAAGGTGTACGATCGTTGGCAGAACGTCGCGCCAGCGGAGCCTGATGCGACCACGGCAGTTAGGAGATGTTTGGACATGGTAGGGCTCGCTCGATAATGAGGTTGGCGAGACTGATGCATGCCGACTGCCAAGCCTTCACGGCGGGCGAAAATCAATTGCGACATCGGTTTGCATGCATCCAAACGCAGGGCCGCGTCAGACAAACTTGACGTTAGTCAAACGGCTTCTTCGCAGAGTAGCGAGGACGCGCGATGCTTTGAGCGATGCGCGAGTGCGCTCGACAATTTGACTCCGATGGGTGCTCGCAAGAGTCGGACGATGCATCGGAAATTTCGGCGCGTGCTCAAACCTTAGGACTTTCCTCGAGTCGCTAAAACCCCCGTTAGAAGGGAGTCCAATACACCCATCGGGAGGGACATCGTATCGGGCAAGCAACACGACCGGAAAAGCGTAAGGATGGCGTCGACTGAGTCGAGTCAAGCACTGACAGGCCCGTGCGCTTCGCCGTCTGCTCAGTTCGAGAGGAGATTGGCTTGAGATTTGTGCAGACGCAACTTGATCATCAGATCTTCATTCAACCGAAAACTTGGTCCGAAGCGAATTCATGTACGTCCGACGCAACCCGAAAATCAGGTTGCGTCGGCGCCGAACAGGGCTGGTTCCCCTCTCTACGTCACGAATGGCCAGCAACAGCTGTTGCGCTGAGACGTTCCCCCAGATGAAACCGCGTCCCGCGAATCGTCGCTAGACGCACAGAATGTGGGATCGCTCAAAACTCTGCCGAATGCCCACCATAGCGCCAAGCTGACCAATACCAGGGGCCGGGGTCGTACCGCCACCTCCGGCGCTTACTGAAAAGCGCGCGCGTTCGCTGTTCCACAGATATGCGGCCTTCGCATACACAGCAGTCCGCTTAGACAGCAGATAAGTCGCGCGGATTGTCGTCATCGTTGCCCGCGCGTCTTGCTGTTGCACGATGTCCCGATAAGCCTCCCCGTCAATGATGAGCGAAGGGGTGACGGCATACTGCGCACCTAAATAAAAGAGATTCGACCGAACGCTTGCAATTGTTGTGTCAGGCTCGACGCGTCGACCAATCCAACCACCGCCAAGTTTGACGCCCCATAAGCGAACGTAGCCATTTGCCTGAATCCGACTGTCCTTGGCGTTGCTCGTCGCAATTGGGAAAGGTGTAAGACCGTCGAAAAAGTTTGCGGCGGCGTTTGTGCCGCCCCTTTGCTCATCGTACGCTGTTGCTAGACCGAAGTTCGCGCTGTCATACTTGAGCATCGCGCTCCACTGTCTACATTGATTCACGTCTCCTGGTACCTCGCCGGCACAAGTACCTTGCCCGGGGGAATTGCCTGTGCCAGCACTGTCGCGCCCGAACGAATAGGTTGCGCCAACAGTCAAGCCGTAAAAGGTTCCGCGATATGCGACGGTGTTGTCACTCCGCGCGTTAGGAAGATACGAATCAAGCGCTCCTATCCCATGAATGTCGGGACCAAGCATATCGGCGTCGGTGAGCACCCAGTAAGTCATGGTGTACTGGCGGCCAAAGGTTAGCGCCCCCCAGTTTCCCTGCAAGCCGACGAAAGCCTGCCGTCCAAACAACCTGCCGCCTTGACCCATATCCCCTCCACGCAAGTTGAATCCACTCTCAAGCGTGAAGATGGTAGATAGGCCGCCACCTAGCTCCTCCTTGCCTTGAATACCCCAACGTGACGGGTATTCCCCAGAAATACCGGGCATTCGAACCACATAGTTACCCGCGGGATTAGCATGTGAAACAAACTCCACACCGGTATCCACAATGCCATATAGAGTGACACTGCTCTGCGCAAATGCAGAGACACTGAAGACTTCAAGTGCCAAGAATGAAATTAAAGCCTTCTTCATACTATCTCCTAAACCGACTTGTTTGATTTATATATAAAAGAACAGGGAAAGCGGGCCGAGATCGGACACCACCCCCATCGCGCAACCGAGGCGCGCAGAGCCTTCTCCAAAGAGGATTTTTGAGAGCGAATCGAGGAAAAGATGCGCGCGCAGGATGCAGACAGCGAAGGGTCCTAGCGGCGCCGGACGTTTCAGTCCAATGCGCAAAAAACTCCTAAACTTCTTTCCGAGAGAGCGGAATGCTTAGTTTCGAGAATCCCTCGCTCCGAATGAAGCTACGGCATGGCTATAGATCACCAATTCAGCAATGCTCGTGGCATTCAGTGCGCAAGATACTTGCCCTCGTTCGACGTATCATCGTTCGCACCAAGCCGTCCCGAGATCGCACGTTTCGCTACAAGCGCGCCAGATGCGATTAAACCCGCAATGGCAACGACTGTAAAAATGCCTGCAAGAGTAAATTGGTGGCGCGATAGTTCAGCAACAAGAAACGAGCCGGCAATGCCGCCAAATCGCCCGACGCCCAGCATCCAGGCGACACCGGTGCCGCGCCCGGAAGTCGGGTAGAACGCTGCCGCGAGCGATGGCATGGATGCAAGGCTAGTGTTCACCAACAACCCCGCCACAAGTACCGCGAGCATCAACATCGCTGTCTGCCCCCCTAATGCGTGACCTACCGCATACACGCTAATCGCACCCAAAGCAAAACAAGTCGCGACGACGCGGTCGGCGTCGAAGCGGTCCATCAACATTCCGCACAAAACAGTTCCTACACCACCAAGCGGAAAAAGCGCCGAGATCATCGCTGCCTGATGCGGATTGAGGCCCGCATCTCTGAAGAGGAGCGGCATCCAGTTGACGAGTCCATAGAAAATGACCAGTCCCATGAAATAACAAACCCAAAGCATTACGGAACCAAAGATATGCTTCTTAGACAGGACCGTGGCGACCCCTCCCTTTTGGTCTGACTTTGCAGCCTCGGCCATGGTGAAAGATGTAGCGCTTGCCGCGTTGGAATTGATACGTACCAGGATCGATCGAATACGTTCGGCTGAAACTCTCTTTGACACTAGAAATCGGATTGACTCAGGCATAAAAGCGAGCAGCGCAACAGCGAGGACGAGAGGAACTGCACCACCGAAGATCAAGACACCTCGCCAGCCAAACAATGGAATCATCCATGCCGCCAGGAAGCCTCCAAACGCCGCTCCGAGCGGAAAACCGCAAAACATCAAATTTACGATCGTAGCGCGCCTGCGTTCCGGACAAAACTCGCTCATCACCGTGCAAGCATTTGGCATTGCCGCGCCGAGCCCCACGCCCGTCACGAAGCGAAGAGCGGTGAGCTCACTTAGATTATTGGCAAACGCTGACGCCAAAGCTGCCCCGCCAAACAGAAGTACAGCAATAACAAGGACCATGCGGCGCCCCCAAGCATCGGCGACAGGTCCTGAAATCAGCGCGCCTGCTGCCAAACCGAAAAGTGCAGCGCTTAAAACGGGAGCCAAAGCAGCCTTACTCAAATGCCACTCTGTCACAAGCGACGGAGCGATAAAACCGATCGCTGCCGTGTCGAACCCGTCCATCAACACGATGAGAAAACACATCGCAAAGATTAGCCATTGAAACGGTGAAAAACGGCTGCTATTAAGCAAGTCTTGAACATCCATTGTGCTCGTCTCTTCCATATGATCCTCACATTCAGGTATGCAGATCAACGCAGCGGTGCTGCGAAAACCTTCATTCGCTAAATTCGCTTAGTTTGATTCGCCCTTTTGCATCAAAGGTCTTTTGATGCGCAGAGCTTAGAGTTGGCTATTCTTTGCAACAACCGGGTGAAGCACTGCTCAATTGCAGGGGCGTATCTCGACACTCTTCGAGGACCAACGAATTGCGTGCAATATCAACGAAGAACTCCAATTTTGCGCGACGTTGACTTCAATTGCACTTCACCCCTGCCTTTAAGGAGACAGTTGAAATTTGAGCATCTTGCTTATGCATTGCCACACAGACTTCGAGTTTTATGAAGCAGCTTACTAACTTACCACCGAAGCTCAGGCGACAGGCGGTATTGGTGAAGCGACGGGCTTCCTCAATCGGGATGGCGCAGTTGAACGCTTCCCCTTTATATGCTTCTTGGGAGTCGAAAATTGCGTCAATTGGTCGTGGTCAAGCGAAAAGGCAGATAGCATTGGAGCCGCATTGAACCACTGTACCGCTTGGGGCAATTGATTTTAGCTAGCGACTTGGCGACACTCCATTCTGCCGATGGCACACTCTACAAGGCGCTGATGGACATCGCCTGGGCAGTTCGATCAGACCTCGTCATCGCACGGCCCATTGCGTCGCAATATTAGGTAATGTGCAACGCTATCGACCTCGAACCTGACGAGCTACATCCGTGAGCTGTTGCCTTAACCAGACCATTCCTGGGTCAGAGTCGTTACGCTCGTGCCAAACGGCAGTAACATCAACGTCGGGACAGTCGTACGGCATCTGATGAATCTTCAACTCGCCAAAACGTTCAAGTTCTCGGGCTAACGAGGATGGCAAAACCGCGATCATTTCGCTGTACGAGAGAAGCGCTGGCATCGCGAGGGAATGGGCAACCGACACACGGACGCGCGGTACCTCATCTTCGCCTGAGTAGCCTCTTTCAAGCGCTCGCCTATCGAACATCTCAGATTGTCGAGCCAAGCCACGTTCAAGAATGAAGCCGCCTACCGCGCCCTCTTCCTCCCCACCCAGCGAGACCACGACAAGCGGATACCGTAGAAGGTCCTCTTTGCTAAGCTCGCGGTCCGCAGCGGGATGATTTCGGTGCAACAAAAGGACATCAGTCTGTTGCCAGAGCTTCATCGATTGAAATCGTGAAGGAATGTCCGAGAAGATCCCGATGGCGATATCGATCCGACCAACATCAATTTGGCCAGCCAAGTCCAGGCGGGTTGATGGACGCACAACTAGGTCGACCATCGGTGCTTCGGCGCTTAGTCGCTGGCTTAGTCGCCCCACAAGCAGGGAGGTGATGTAATCGTTCGCTGCGACAACAAACTTTCGACGTGCTTCGGCGGGAACAAACAGGTCAACGCCAAGTGCTGCGCGGATTTGCGCCAGCGCTCCTCGAACTTGACCTGCCATTTTTGTTGCGCGCACGGTCGGCACCATGCCTTGCCCTGTGCGAACAAACAGATCGTCACCTACGACCTGTCGCATCCTCCCTAGCGCGTGGCTTATCGCAGATTGGCTAAGATTCAATCGCTTTCCAGCGAGAACAAGGTTCCTATCCTCATAGACAGCATCGAACACACGAAGCAGATTGAGGTCCATTCGGTCGAGACTCATTCCTTGTCCCCTCCAACCGAACCTTGCTTTTTCTCATGAGAGTAGTGTCGGCAACTATCGCCGAGTGCTTCAAAAAGTGCCTTTGAGACTCGGTCAGTTCCTGTCAAAACTTCGGGGTGCCACTGCACGCCGAGCGCAAAGTGATTACCCGGCAGACTGCAGGCTTCCACCAATCCGTCAGGCGACATAGCCTCAACGAATAACGGCGGGGCAATTTTCGCAATCCCCTGACGATGAAGCGAATTCACGTGCGCATGGTCACTTCCTGCCAAACGACTGAGAATGCCTCCGGTTGCCAGGGAGACGTCGTGTTTGTACCGGTACCGGGTCGGGATGTCTTCGTCGGCTTTCTCGAGATGGACCTCCGAGTAGCCATATAGTCGAATGTCTTCGAACAGGGTGCCACCGAAGGCAACGTTCATCTCCTGACAACCACGGCAGATCGCAAGAAACGGCATGGAGCGCCGTGCTGCTCCTTGAAAAAGGTGCAAGGCGACATGATCTCGGTCTCGATCAATGAGCGATTGGCTAGCGGAAAGACCGCCGTAACGCGCCGGATCGACATCGGAAGCGCCACCGGGAAACAAGAGCCCATCCAAAATATCGAGATACCCGTCGGTTGAAACCATTAGCTCCGTTGCAGGGACAAGAACGGGGTCGACTGCTGATATCGAAATCAATGCTCTCAGGTAGCTATGCTTCGAACCGTGGACATCATGACTGTCCGCCATGAAACGATCGCAGACAACCCCGACAATCGGTCTTCTTTTAACAACTTCTCGCATCAGATTGCCCCTGCGCCGTCATGCGGATGGCTCTTCGCATACTCCTTCAGACTGAAGCCCGGATGCTCGACATGTTTCACTCCAAGCTCGGCCCCCTGTGCGAGCATCTTACGAGCCATCATATGGTCTTGAGGACTGTTGACGCTGTCTACGGCGCAGAGTTTGCCATCGCGGAAGTAGAACAGCGAGAACTTGGCGTCCGATACTGAGCCGGAGATTGCAAAATCAGTGTGGCCGCTACTGATTCCAGCCATCTGCAGCTTCACGTCGTACTGGTCGGACCAAAACCAGGGCACCGAATGGTAGGGATGGGGCTTCCCGACGATAAATGCAGCGGCGGCCTTCGCCATATCGTTTGCGTTCTGTACCGATTCGATGCGACAAGGACGTCCTTCTTGCAGATCCCAGTACGGAACGAATGCGGCACAATCACCCACTGCAACAATCGACGAATCACTCGTACGGGTGAATGAGTCGACCAGAATTCCACCCTGGACCTCGAGTCCACACCCCTGCGCCAGCTCGGTATTCGGCTCGACACCGATGCCGACGACTACGAGATCAGCGGTGAGCGTCGTACCGTCGTTCAGGGTGACCCGTGCGCGGCCGTGGTCGTCCCTGATCTCGGAAATAGTGCGACCAAGCTGAATCGAGACGCCCTTTTCAGAGTGCAAACCTTCGACGAAAGAAGCAAGTGATGCAGAGGCGACTCGTGCAAGCAGATTTTTCTGGGCCTCTATTACCGTGACGTCAATGCCCTTCTGACGAAGCGACGCGGCGACTTCGAGACCGATGTATCCACCGCCGACAACGACTGCTGACTGGGTATCTTGCATACGGGCCACGAGCCGAGACGCGTCGTCCAGGTTACGGAGATACAAAACCGCCTCGTGAGCCGCTCCGGGACAGTTGAGCATGCGTGGCCGCGCGCCGGTCGCTATGCCTAGGAAATCGTAGCCTCGGCGCGAGCCGTCGTTGAGTTCGACCGTCTTTGAGCCCCGGTCGATAGCCGTCACGCGTGCGCCGCGCGTCAAGTCGATTCTTTGATCTTCGAAAAAGGCGTTCGACTTAAGCGGGAGCCGCTCACTGGTGAACGCGCCGCTCAAATAGCCCTTCGACAGAGGCGGTCGTTGATAAGGAGCGTAGGACTCGTCTCCGAGCAAGTCGATCCTCCCTTCGAATCCCAATTCGCGCGCTGACGCTGCAAGTTGCAGCCCCGCATAGGAGGCTCCGATGATCAGAAGTTGTTCGTTCATAGGATCAACCTTGCTTGTCTGGAATACGGACGACCAGGCCGGCGGTGGCTGGCTCGACAATAATCTGGCAGCTCAGCCTGCTCTCGGGACGACGCTGAGCAGCGACCCCATCGAGCAATTCCACCTCCAAGTCATCGGGAGGAGGCAACTGCGCAGTCGAGGTCGGCTCGACATAGACGTGACAGGTCGCGCACGACAGGCAACCGCCGCACTCTGCGTCAATGCCGCGCACGTCGTTCTGGATCGCCGCCTCCATCACACTGGTGCCAGGTTTGACGTCGACTTCGCGTGGCGTACCGTCGCGCAGGATGTATGTGACGATTGGCATTTGTTTCTCCTTTGTGGGTCCGCTTAGAACATCTCGAAATATTCTCGGTGCTCCCACTCCGTCACCTCGAGATTGAAGCGAGCCACCTCTGCCTCTTTCAGCTTGCAGAAGTAGTCGACGAACGCGCCGCCGAATCCCTCCCGCAAGCACTCGTCGGTCCGCAGCGCGTCGATTGCGACGTCGAGGGTTCGAGGCAAAGCTGCAGCTTGCGTCTCATAGGGCGTGTCGGCCGACGGCGGCAACTGTAATGCCCGGCGCATGCCGTCCAATCCAGAAAAGACCTGCGAAGCAAAATAGAGATACGGATTCGCAGTCGGCTCCCCGATGCGATTCTCGATACGACTCGCGGGGTCACCCGGAGCTCCAAGCACGCGAAGCATCACTCCGCGGTTATCGCGACCCCAAATGGCGCGGTCAGGCGCATTGGAATAGGGGCGGTAGCGTCGATATCCGTTGATCGTCGGCGTGGCAAGGGCCGTCGCGCCTTGCGCGTGAGCAAGTAGCCCGGCGAGATATCGCTGCCCGACGACTGAGAGCGGTGAGTCAACAGTCTCTGGCACAAACGCATTGGCTCCGTCAGACTTGCCAGTAAGCGATTGATGCAGGTGCCAACCGCTTGAGACAACGTTGGGAATGCGGGGACGACACATGAACGTCGCGTGGTATCCGTTGCGCTGGCAGATTTGTTTGACCGCGCTTCGGAAAAGCACCATGTCATCTGCCGCTTGAATTCCCTTCGTGGGCGCAAACGTAAACTCGAACTGACTCGGTCCATATTCGACTTCCAGCGACCGCAAAGGTAGGCCCAATGCCAAGACATCTTTGCGAATCTTTTCAAGCATTTCATCCGCGGCGTCGTAGCGCAACTCAGTCAAGTATTGATATCCCCGCGAGAGCAGCTCAATGTCGGGTGCGATACCCGGCTGCCCTGAGTGTTCAAGGCCCAGGTTCTCGTTCGTAATTTTGAAAACATGGAATTCGACTTCCAGACCTGAGACGAAGTCGTAGCCTTCGCCGCTCAACTGCTCGAGCGCGCGTCGGAACAGATGTCGCGTGCCAAATGGCACCGCATTCCCGTTAGTAAAGTAGACGTCACAGAGAATCCATCCTGTGTGTGGCGCCCACGGAAGGGTTCGAAATGTCTCCGGGTCTGCGACCATCAAGGTATCGCACGCCCCCTGCATCTCGGGCATATCGAAGCCACCGCCATTTTCATACACCGGAAAGACGGTGCGGTGCGATGTATCTTTTGCAAAAAGCGTCGTCGTGAGCGTCACACCGCTTTTAAGCGCCTTTATCGCCTCGTCAACGACCAACGTCTTGCCTCGCAGCAAACCGTGCTGGTCAGGAAACGAGAATCGTACGACCTCGATGTCCCCTTTTTTTAACCGTTCAAGCACCTGCAGGTACGCGTCCGACTGCGAACTCGTCCAGAGGCCGTGTGTATCGACGAAAGACATGTCTCATCCGCCGGGCGGGAAGCCCGGCGCTCCATTTCTGATATTGGATTCCTGCTTAGGACTGGGCAGCTGCGGGCCAGGGTGCGGCGTTGCGACGCTCGAGGTCCGACTCTTTCCAGTACTCGTCCCACCGGTCGATAGGAGCGATACCGTCGATTGATGCGGGCCCAGTCATCTTGGAAGCCTCCGCTTCGTCGATGAGCATGAATGTCTTCTCGCCGGCCTGAGCCTTCTCGATCGCGGCGATCAGAAGCTTGCGGTACGCAATGATTCCCTTGTCGGTCGTACCGAGATGCTCTTTGGTTCTGTCCTGAATAGCGCCTTGCGACTCAACCGCCCATTGGTCATGGACGTTGATGTCAAAACCCATTCCGGTATAGGTCTGGCTCTGTTGCTCGGCCAGGTTGAATCCGTAGTTGTTCCTCTTGTTTTTACGCGAGGTGTACTCCGGAAGCTCGTAGAGCTCCAACCGCTGCTCGCGCATTTGCTGCTTGTTCGTTGGCTTATTGAAACTGGTGAAAATGGCGAACCAGTAGCAATTTTCGTCGTCGACGGGCACATGCCATTGCGTGATCGTCATCTCCGAACTCATCGGAATAACGAATGCCTGAGGGAACACCACGTTCGTCACGCGAACATGCATGTGGGTGTCGTCGACAGCGCGCTTTGCAATAAGACGCAACCCGTAGTCCGCAGGATTAACCAGGATCTCGGGCGACTCGAACTCACGCAGAACCTTCGTAATTGGCATCTCCGAGTTCGCCGACGCTCCGCGGAACTGTTTGCCGTAACTGTCGCTTACGTCTTCGTCCTCAAAGAAGCGATGCAAGAAAGAGGCATGGGCCGGGTCAATGCCGACCTCGAGTGCCTGAAGCCAGTTGCACTCGAAAAGCCCCTTAAAGGCGAACGTATACTCGTCCGGAGCGGCAAAGCAGTCGAAGTGAGGAAAGGCAGGTGGCGTACCGCTTCCGATGTAGGCAAAGATCACCCCGGCACGCTCGATGACTTCATAGCTGCGCTGTTTAATGCGCTTGCACAGGGTGCTTCCCGCCGGCTCACCCGGCGTGGACGTGCATTGGCCGTTGACGTCGAAAAGCCAACCATGAAAAGCGCAGCGAAGCCCGCCGTCCTCAAGACGTCCCGCGGCCAAGTCGGCGCCACGATGTGGGCAGTCTCTATCGAGCATCCCTAGACGGCCTTGCTCATCTCTGAAGAGAACGAAATCCTCCCCCATCAGGCGAACCGCCTTCACGGGCCGCTCACTCGGCAGTTCCTCAGCCAATGCAACCGGTTGCCAATAGTTCCTTAAAAGCTGACCGGCCGGCGTCCCTTTGCCCACGCGGGTAATCACGTCGTTCTGCTGCTGACTCATCATGGCGAATTTCCTCCTGTACACAGAAAGATGACTTATGCATTCAGCAGAAGCCATCAACATGACGAGAGACTAGCCAACAAATCGCTGATGTTCAATATCTGCATGCAAATCGACGTCGCCTCGATGAAAACGCCAAGCGGCAAATACCATACATACCATTGATTTTAATATTGTTTTATTTGTATGTAAGCGTAAACCCGCTGTCGGCAAAATTAACGTTTGGTATGCAACTCTCTCATTAATGAATACCGTTTAATGTATAAATGCATACTCTTCAACTTCCTCGCTTACCTTGATGCATGCACTATTGCTAGAATGACTGTGGGAGTTAGTTGTCGTCGCGTCACGAGAATCGGAGAGAAGCAATGGAATCCCAGCAAGAGCGCGTGCTTGTGTACCTTCGCGATCTGATCCTCAAAGGGGAGTTTGTCCCTGGCGAACGGCTCGCAGAAGTGGCGCTTGCAGAGCGGCTTTCAGCGTCCCGTACACCCGTTAGGCTTGCGTTGACTACGTTGGAGCAGGAAGGACTCGTCGAGCAGTCGCCGGGAGGCGGATACGTGATGCGGCGCATCACCGCTAACGAGATTTCCGACGCAATCGCCGTCCGCGGGCACCTGGAGGGGATGGCTGCCCGGCTCATCGCCGAGCATGGCGTGCCGAGACAGCTAGCAAATGCGCTCCAGGAGTGTTTGCGTGCAGGGGACAGGCTCTTCGAAAAACCGGCGCTCGGCATCGACGATTACGCGGCCTACACCGATATGAACAACCGCTTTCATAAGTTGCTCGTCGAAGGTTCAGGTAACGCCGCGTTGATTAGAGCAATCGAAGTCAATAATCGCTTGCCCTTTGCTGCGGCGAGCGCCATGTTGCCCATGCAGTCCGCCCTCGAAGAGGGACGCCAATGGCTGTTTCTAGCGCACCAGCAGCATCACAGCCTCGTGAAAGCGATGCTGAAGGGAGAAGGGACGCGCGCGCAGGCGATTGCAACAGAGCACGTCCAAATTGCGCAGAGCAACTTGACCTTCGCCTTGGAACGACCGGAAGTGTTCCGCAAACTCGCCCCCGCTCTACATCTCGTCACTGAAGCTGTTCTATGACGAGCTTCGCAGGGCAGTGCGAAGGTGTCGTACTGCCCTGCTTCGAGCCTAGCTAGTTAACAACGCCGCGAGCCGCTCGCCGATGATGACACTCGGCGCCATGGTGTTTCCCGTGGTCAGATTCGGCATCACAGATGCATCGGCGACACGAAGATTTCGAATTCCTCTCACGCGGAGCTGTGGGTCGACCACCGAACTTGCCTCGCGCCCCATCGCACAACTTCCGGAAAGGTGGAAATACGTTCCTGCGGCGTTCCGAATGAAGTTCTCCGTAGCTTGACGATCGAGCCGACCAGGTGCCACTTCGCGCTTCACGTACTCCGACAGTTCAGGCGAACTGCCAATCGCGCGACAAATCTCAACGCAGCGGACCAGCGCCTTCATGTCATCAGGCTCAGCAAGGTAGTTTGGGTCCACGATTGCCATTTGCCGAACGTCCTTTGACCGGAGCGTAATCTGGCCGTGGCTCTTAGGCTGCACCAGGCCAGGGAGGAGCGACCAACCTGCCACCGGAATCGCATACTGTTTTGCGACCTCGTCGGTCGCATACGGCACCTGAATCTGGAATGGTTGCAAGTCAGGTACGGGAAGAGCCGAATCGCTCTTCCAGAAGAGCGTGCATTCTCCAAGATTGTTCCTCGGAGGCAGCGCTTCTTTATATTCGTAGATGCAGCCACCCATCAGGATGTGGTCCCTTAGATTCCTGCCGACGTTCGGCGAATGTACGGCGACATGAATATCGAGCTTGCGCAAGTCCTCACTGTCGCCAATGCCTGACAGCATGAGCAGTTTTGGAGTTGCGACTGAGCCCGCCGAAAGCACCAGCTCGGTACTTGCTTCGATCCGCTTTTCCGCTCCAGCATGCAGCAATCGAACGGCGGTCGCACGGTCGCCCGTCAGTTCGATGCCGATGACTGTGGAATCTGTCAGGACGGTGAGATTGGGGCGACTCAGTGCTGGATACAGATAGGCGTTCGCAATGGAGTATCTTCGCCCGTCCTTGATCAGCGTTTGCGCGACCCCACAACCTCCGTCCTCCTCCATGGTTTTTCCATTCAGATCATCAGTAGAAGGAATTCCGACGCTGGCCGCAGCCCGCATCATTGCGGGGACGATGGGATTGTTATGTCGATCCTTATCAACGAAAATCTCTCCACGCTCCCCGCGCCACCGGTTAGGGTCGCCCTGCCAATTCTCAATCTTCCGGTAGATGGCGAGCACCGAGTCGTATCCCCAAGACGAGTCACCCGTCAGCTCCGCCCATTGTTCAAAGTTCTCTCTGTGGCCGCGGGCCCAGACCATCGCGTTAATTGCGCTTCCGCCGCCAATCCCGCGCCCCATCGCCAAAGGTATCGTGCGGCCGTTGCAGTGAGAGGCCTTAACGTACGGATATACATAGCTCGCGGCGGTACCGATGTTCGTCGGCCAGAGTGCGGGATCCTCGACTGATTTGACCTCGTTCCAACCACCAGCTTCGATGAGAAGCACCTTTGCCGCAGGGTTTTCAGAGAGTCTCGACGCGACAACTATTCCTGCAGTTCCTGCCCCGACGATAACGTAGTCGTACCGCCGCGACAATGCTTTGACGTTGCGAGACTGATTCGCCACTGCATTTGCGGCGTTCGCAGCAAAGCTACTTGCACTTGCAAATGAAAGTCCGCCGGCAATAGCGACACGAATGAATTCGCGGCGCGTGATTTTTCCTCGCATCACATTTTCTTCCGCGAGAGCCAACATATCCAATGAGAATTGATCAATCGCCATGTTCTTGTTCAGGGGAAATTCCCGCCTAATTGACGTGTCTCCTCCAGTCTGGAGGCGCTAGACTCGAGTTGCTCAGACTGAAATCAGAAGGGATATTCGGACGGCGTTTCAACTGAACTGATCCACTGAGACGTCGTGAATTCTTCGATGTTTGCCGGTCCGCCAAAGCGGCTACTGTTGCCAGAAGCGCCCATCCCACCGAAGGGCACCTGCGATTCTGTGTTCACGGGCTGATCGTTGACGTGAACCATTCCGCAACGTAAGCGCTTAGCCAGTGCGATCGCAGCTGACACTGACTTCGAATGAATTGCCGCCGCCAGACCATAGTCACTCGCATGCACAAGCTCAATGGCTTCGTCTATCGAGTCATAGACCGTCACAGGCGCAACCGGTCCAAACAGCTCATCCGTGAAGGCCGGCATGTCCGCAGTAACCTCCATCAGAACCGTAGGTTCGAAGAAGTTTCCCGTTCGCTTTCCGCCTGTGACAAGCACTGCTCCAATATCGACAGACTCTCTGACGATAGTTTCAACTCGTGCGGCCTGCCGCTCGTTGATGAGCGGTCCCAGATGTACCTGACCTTTTGCTGGGTTCCCCACTGACAGGCGTCCGGCACGCGCGGCGAGCTTCGAGATGTACTCATCAGCGACGCTTCGGTGGACAAGGTGTCGCCCGGCTTGCATGCAGATTTGGCCTTGGTGAAGGAAAGCTCCCCATGCACCGCATGAGGCGGCCTTATTGACATCGGCGTCTGGCAGGACGATAAATGGATTATTCCCGCCGAGTTCCAGTGACGTCTTCTTCAGCATTCGGCCGCAAATCTCACCAATCTGGCGACCCACAACTGTCGATCCAGTGAACGAGATCATCTTAACCACTGGATGTTGAACCAACGCTTCCCCGGCCTCAACGCCACCTGGCAAGACATGCAACAGTCCTCTTGGAAGACCTGCGTCCTCGAACAGTTGGGCGACCAGCGCGCCCCCTGTCACTGCGCTGTGGGGATCCGGCTTGAGAATTACCGCATTGCCCAATGCAAGCGCTGGCGCAATCGTACGAATCGCAAGTACCAACGGAAAGTTCCAAGGCGTAATGACGCCAACGATCCCGACTGGGATACGATGCCACGCATTCACACGACCCGGCACGGAACTAGGAAACAGCATTCCGTTTGACTGTAGCGGGAGACTCGCCGCTGTAATCAAATGCTCCCTGCTCGCATTGAGTTCCCAGGAGGCCTTGGGCTCGATCGAACCACACTCGCGAACGTTCCAATAGTTGAATAATTTCGATCGTTCTCCGATGAGGCGCGCTGCATCATAAAACACTGCCGCGCGTTTATCGAAAGGAGTGTCGGCCCATCGACGCTGCGCAAGCCGCGCACTTTGAACTGCTGCATCAACGTCAGACGGCCCGGATACGCCAATACGAGCAAGCTCGTCGCCCGTTGCCGGCTCAACTACTGTCGCGATACCTCGCTGACCATCTACCCATTCGCCAAGGTAGATCTTCTCGGCCCAAGGTTCTCTCGATTGTTGGTCCATCATCGCTCCTCCAGTTAATTTGAAGAATCGCCTCGCCGTCCTTCCGCTGACGTCTGGCTTGGAAGATGATCGACCCGCTAAAAATATTTACCTTGTCCGGCTTTCTCCAACTTCTTGACTGGAACGATTCTATCTGTGACCGTGGAGCACTTTGGTCCCGACCGTCTCAGGATGAGGCGGAGACGAAACTTCCTGCGCGCTCGCGCCACTCCGTTGGACTATGGCCAAAGTGTTGGCGAAACCTTCGGCTGAAGTGCGCGGCACTCGCAAATCCACAACGCCACGCTACCTCCTCGATCCGAATCCCATCCTTGCAAATCCCCTCGATCAGTTGCCTTGCACGCTCCAGGCGCTGACCCCAAAGGTAGCGCATCAATGAGGTGCCCTCGTCGTGGAAAAGTCGGTTTAGGTAGCTCACTGACACTCCCGCCGCACTTGCGATAGCGTGTGCATCAAGGCTCTCCTCTCCCAAATGGTTGGCGATGTGGCGCTTAGCTCTGTGATAGGCCGCTGTCGTAGAACGAGAGCCAGCAGCGCCACTCGACTCGAGAAGCACGCCGAGCCAGTCAATGAGATGCGACCCGAGCAAAGCCTGGGTCGTGTATCTCATTTCAGCAAAATTTGAAGCGACTGCTCGGATCATGTCAAAAACCACGCTTACGTCAGCAGAACTCATATCCGGTTCAATACAGTGGCTCAGCTGGCAACGAAAGCCTCGCTCCTGCAGAGAGGACTTTTTGCATCTCAGAACGATCAAGCTTGTTTCGTCTTGAAATGTCTCCGTGAACGGCATCGACGGATCAACGATGACCAATTCGCCTGCCGCAACAATTTTCCGGTCACCATCCTGCTCAAAGAGCAACTTCCCTTGGGACACGAGCTTGACGTAGATGTGTTGACTGTGCTCCTGCGTAGAGTTGTCGGGAAACAGAGTCAGCGCCGTCATCCTGACGGTGGAAAACGCTGTTTCACCCAATTCAATGGCTCGGACTTCAGCGTTATAGGGTCGAAATTTATCGGGTTTGCAGCCTAAGCCGTGGCTCAACGTTAGATATGTCCTTAGCTCCGACAGCGCGAGTTGTCCTTTGATCTCAATCCGCCCACCGCCGGACCTATCTGGATGAAACATAGTCAAGTCCTCAAGCCGATTAATCGCTAGGGAAACTACTGATTTTTCTTGGCACGGCTGGATGCGGCGAGCAAGAGCTTCGGATGTCAAGCGTACTCTTCACTGCGTCAGACGGACCAATAGTTGCCCATGAATGTTATTCATCGGCAAGTTGAAAAGACATCCCTTCTGATTAGTTTCTGCGTATGTCAATGTGTTCGGTACGGTTTTCTCGCCTTAATCACGTTGGCAACGGGCCGAGACGTTGAAAGCTCAGCTATATCAGGAGATTTACATTATGGAAGCAACAGTAGCGGTCTCGCACAAAGACCAACTGGTAGCGCACGTTATTCCGTTTCTGGAAGAAGTCAAGGATCTGACTACCGGTACCGAAGTCGAGCGCTGGCTAAACGAGAAATATGGCGTTGACAGCGACTTCTATCGTGAGACCGCGCGGCTGATTAAGCTCGGGGTGCTTGAGGAGGGTTGGGCCGCCAACGTCGAGATTGCAGGTCGGCGCTACCGCCGCGCCCGACTAGTGGACCCGTCTGAAGAAACGTTTGGCTTTAGCATCACCACGGTGTACATGGATAGCACCGAAAATACTCAAAGCAACCCTGAACAATCCTTCCGCGGAGACTACCACTCTCATCCCTACGGCGAGTTCAATATGGTCTTCTCGCTCAATGATAACGCAGCGCTTGCCGGACCGAACGGATGGTGTTACGGGGGATGGACGGCACCTGCGCCGGGAAGCCACCACTATCCGGAGGCAAAAGGCGGAGCCGTAATCGCGCTGTTCTTCCTGCCTGCAGGACGGATTGCATACAACGTGAAAGCGCCGGACGCACAATAACCGCAGGGCGCCGGTCACCGGCGCCCTCCTTTTTACGAATCACTCGGCATCGAACCCGAAGAAGGTCGTAAATCCCTCAACCGGCTCCCGAGCCATCGCAAGGCTGTTAATGTGCGAGTCCTCCTCAGCGAACCCTAGACTCATACCGCACACCAATCGATAGCCTTGAGGGAATCCGAGTTGTCTCGAGATGATGTCTTCGTATCGCGCGAAGGATACCTGCGGACATGTCGCCAATCCGACCGCTCGCGCTGCTAGCATAAGCGACTGCAAGAACAGCCCATAGTCGAGCCAACTGAACTCGGTCAGCGACGGGTTAATTGCAAAAATCAATCCTACGGGTGCACCGAAGAAATCAAAATTTTTTGCTGTAACCGCTGCACGCTGTTTCACGTCGCTCTTCGAAACACCCAGCGCACCATAATAAACGCTCCCAAATGCCTCTTGCCGAAGTCGCATGACTTCAGGAAGCGGATCTGGCATATGACGCAACGGCGGGTGAAGATTGGCAGCGTGAGCCCGACCCAACTCTTCGCTCAACGCCGCTTTTTTTTCTCCGCTTAGCACATACACATGCCACGGTTGGATATTGGAGTTGCTCGGAGCGTATCTCGCCACATCTAAAATCTCTTCGATGACCTTACGTGGCACTTGATCAGATTTGAATCTTCTCACAGCGCGACGGGAGCGAATGATGGCGTCAATGACGCTGGCAGTTGGATGCGTGTCTCGATTAATCTTCATGGATGAAATCACTGGAAGGATTTCTACATCATGACATGGACCCAAAAAGCATCGCAGTGAAACATGTTCACCTGCGAAGTGAATCGAGTTCATGTTCTCTTTCCGCACTTCTACCCGCTCTCTCATCCGCCTGCAGCGTTAAACGCAGACACTTTTTAATACTGCTGCTGCGACGTAAGGCAATCGGTAGATTGAATCACGTGCAATAGGATATTGCACGTGATTCCCTTTGTCTGAGTTAGTACGACAACCATAATCGATGGGCACCTCCCACCGTCACCGTCGTCGTCCTTCCCCGACGCAACGTTTGGTCCTTCTTTCGCCTAACCTGGTGACGATTGCAACCCTCAACGGAATCCCACGTCCGTTGAGATCCCACCTCAACGCTAAGGGTAGACAGCCAAAATGAGCACGACAATTCTTGCGATTGCCGGCAGCACTCGGCGCGATTCGTTTAATCAGAAAGTTCTTGATGTAGCTGCGAGCGGAGCTTCTGCACTCGGAGCTCGAGTTCTCGATGTTCGTCTTGCAGATTACCCAATGCCGATGCCGAGTCCGAGGGCACAAGCGGCGTACCTGAGAACGCTTTGCGCATTCAGGATATGCTCGCGGAGAGCGACGCCATCCTCATCGCTTCACCTGAGTGTAACGGTGGTTACACCCCAATTCTCAAGAACGCGCTTGATTGGTGCAGCAGAGCGACGCGAGCCGGCACGCCCGGGCTTACCCTCTTCGCTAACAAACCAGTTGCAGTCGTCAGCGCTTCGCCAGGCCCACTTGGTGGCGCTAAATCGCAAATTGGTATCAAAATTGTTCTTGAGAGACTGGGACTTATCTTGATACCACAATCGTTCTCGTTGGGTCTCGCTGCATCTGCGTTCAATGAACAGGGAAAGCTAAAGGACACAAACGTGGAGAAACTCTTGCGCGCGGTCGGCGAGTCGCTTGTTGGTCTCACAAGCAAACTTCATACAGCTACAGTCTAGTGTCGAACTGCCGAGCGATGCACAGTAGTGCTCCACAACGGCCCGAGCAGCCATGCTAGGGCCGTTTTCGTAGCTACGAAGGCGGAATGTCTCGATGATTTTTTCCGCCCGAGTCTTTCAAGACACCATCCCAGTCAGACGCTCGCTTGCGGTCCAAAGACGTGCTGCAATGTCGGGATCAATCGCCCAGCTTTTTACACCCGGGTAAGCGTGTCTGCAAGGCCGTCCGATTGCACATCTTGAGGCATCACGTTGGCACGATGTTTACCGGTCCGCGTGTCCGTAACCGCAGCGATTTTTCAATCAGCCGTTGAAGCTCAAGGGAGTTTTCGAGAGTTTCTTCCATGATTTGCAGCAGCTGTTCGGCGGATGCTGTATCGGCTCCTCTCTCACGAAGCTTTTCGACTCGCTCAGTCTGAATGGCGATTCGGCGACGCCCCTCGGCGATATGTCGCTCGGTCAGCGCAAGGCGAGCAGCCTGGTGATTTTCGTTGTCCATTTCCGTCTCCTTTCGAACTGCCCGCTAGTGTCCACGAATCGCTGGCAATTCGTTAATCTGACGTTGTGAGC
Organism: Caballeronia sp. PC1; assembly: GCF_021353155.1. Classification (NCBI taxonomy): domain Bacteria; kingdom Pseudomonadati; phylum Pseudomonadota; class Betaproteobacteria; order Burkholderiales; family Burkholderiaceae; genus Caballeronia; species Caballeronia sp. PC1. The sequence continues at coordinate 1,013,052 of NZ_JAJUBH010000003.1, read as the reverse complement.
CAATACAAGTCGGCAGGATACCTGCGGTTCAGCGGGCGTGTAATAAGAGGTTGAAGATGAATCCGATACAGTTGCGTTTCCAAGAGACAGGATATCTCATGGCAGCCGATCGACTGCGATCGTCAATCATGAAGGGCGAGATAACGGATCGCTTCAAGATTCGTAACGAGATCCTGTTTCTGATCGAGGTAATCGATGCGCGGAAGTCCCCCTCGCTTATAGTTCAATCCGCCCTGAACGTTGCGCGCTCACACGCAGTGCTGGGTCAACCATTGCGGGCATTGGCTCGTGTAGAAACGTTGCTGACTGAGCATCGATAGATTTGCGTGAATGACGCCTCGCAACAGGTTTTATAGGTTGACGGCGTCAGGCAGTTGCTGTCCGCATCCTGTCGGCAACGACCCACGGTGTGAGTTCGTCGATGCGATTGACTGCGTGGTCAGCGATGCGAGCAAGCACGAAACGCAAATACCCTTCAGGATCGATGCCGTTGAGTTTTGCGGTGCCAACGAGGCTATAAATTGCGGCAGCACGTTCGCCGCCGGAGTCGGCTCCAGCAAACAAATAGTTGCGTCGACCGATGGCCACCCCACGCAATGCGCGCTCGACTGGCAGATTGTCGATTTCGAGCCGGCCATCCTCGCAGTATCGGGTGAGCGCTCTCCACCGGTTCAACGCATAGAGAATCGCCCGGCTCGTATCGGATTTGCGCGAGAGCGTTTCCAGCGTTTCTATGAGCCACGTATGGAATTGATCGAGTAATGGCCACGCATGCTTCTGGCGATATGCGCAGCGCTCGTCTGGCGGTTTACCCCGGATCGCCTCCTCAATTTTGTATAACGCGCCGATGCGTTCGAGCGCCTCGGTGTTCAACGCATTGGGGCGCGCCGCGTGCAGTTCGTAGAATTGTCGGCGAGCGTGCGCCCAACAGGCGGCCTCCGTGACGCGCCCTGTTTCATAGATGGCCTGGTAGCCGCCGTACGCGTCAGCCTGCAGCGTACCCTTGAACGCATTGAGATGCTGCTGCGGATGGATGCCCTTGCGATCCGGCGTATACGCGAACCATACCGCCGGCGGGGTCATGTCGGCCGATCCGCGATCATCGCGCACGTACACCCACAAGCGACCGGTCTTTGTCTTGCCGTTACCCGGTGCTAGTACTGGAACCGGCGTGTCATCGGCATGCAGTTTTGTGGCCGACATGACGTGATTACGCAGCGAATCTACGAGCGGACGCAGCAGCGTCGCTACGTGACCGACCCACTTCGCAAGCAGCGACCGATCAAGTTCGACGCCTTCTCGTGCGTAGATAACTGACTGCCTGTAAAGCGGCACGTGATCAGCGAACTTCGAGACCAGCACGTGTGCCAGTAGCCCAGGCCCGGCGAGGCCCCGTTCGATGGGACGGCTCGGTGCAGAGGCTTGGACGATGCGGTCGCAATACGCGCAGGCAAATTTCGGACGCACATGACGAATCACCCTGAAGCTCGCTGGAACGTACTCGATTTGTTCGGCGACGTCTTCGCCCAAGGACTTCATCTGACCACCGCATTCGGTGCATTTCGCGGCAGATTCGGGCAAGTGTGTTTGAATCTCGCGCGGTAGATGTTCGGGCAGTGAGTTACGCGGTGCTCGTTGTGCGGCCGTGCGCGGCGTCTTCGGGAGTTGAATCGGTGCCGCACCTTCGTCGGTCTCAAGCTCTTCAAGACGCAATTCGAGTTGCTCGATCTGTCGGTCCAGTTTCTCCGACTTGCGACCAAACTGCATACGACGCAGCTTGGCAACAAGCAGCTTTAGATGTTCGATTTCTGCTGCGCGCGACGCCAGCGCGGCTTGTTGCGAGTTGACCGTCTCTTGCAGACTGAGCAGCATCGCCTTCAGCGTTTCGACATCGTCGGGAAGTGGGTTCGCGCGCGTCATGCAGTCAGTCTACGCCCCACGAGCGACGTTTACAACGCTGAGCTTGGTCGCGCCGTTCTCGCCGGGTGCCGCCAGTCTATGCCCTCCAACAGCATCGATAGTTGCGCCGGACTCAAACAAATGACGCCACCGTCGGCCTGAGGCCATACGAAGCGTCCCTTCTCAAGTCGCTTCATCAGCAGGCACAGTCCATCACCACTCCACCACAGGACCTTGAGCAAATCACCGCGCTTACCTCGAAACACGAACACGTGCCCGTTAAAAGGATCGCGCTCAAGAACGGTCTGCACCTTGGCCGCAAGACTGTTGAAGCCCGCTCGCATGTCGGTGACGCCTGCAGCTAACCAAATGCGAGAGCCGAACGGTAGGCCAACGGCCGACGGCAACATCAAATAGCTCATCGGGCAAGGCCTCGCACGATCTTAACCAGTGTTGCGATTGGCGTGTCGATGTTCAGGCGTAGCCGGACTTCTCCGCATTCAATCTCGTACATACTAACGCTGCCCGACGATGAGCACGCCCCAGCGTCCGAAGCAGGCGGCGCGACTGCCACAGGCAGCCAGTTTAGTTCGCGCGCCTCAGTCGTAGAAACGTCGGGTAAGCCGAAATCGCCAGCCAGATAATGCCGACGCCACTTGAAAAGCAAATTGGCGTTGATGTCGTGTTCGCGAGCGATGAGTGCGGCCGATGCCCCTGGCCTGAGCGTTTCCTCAACGATCTGCCGCTTGAACTCAACTGAAAAGTTTGGTCGCTTGCATCGTTTGGATTGCGCGGCGTTGTCCACTATTGCGTCCACCATTTATTTGGTGGGCACCAAATTAGCCAAACTCAACGTCGAAATCTACACGGTGCTGGGGCCACGCTTACACACCCGGTCCAATTCCATCTTCAGCTGCCAACGACGCGACGTCACAATCTTCGCAGTAAAGGCCTCCCAATCCGTCAAGCTGTGAGCTGACTGCGCACCACAAGGTCGTAGCGGCGCCCTGCTCAACCGTCTTGAAGCCCGGGTCCTCGGCAGTTTTCAAAGTCCCGTCTTCTTTGACCGCCCCCATCAGACGGTAGTCATCGATGGTCATATGCCGCGCCAATGGCGTAAATATTGAACCTGGGTGCAGAGAGAAAGCCCTTATCCCCTCTTGTTTTGCAATCTGATCAAGGTGAAGAGCAAACAAAACGTTTGCAGTCTTCGATTGCGCATACGCTGTCCACTTGTCGTAACTACGTCGGCTGAAGTGCAGATCCTCAAGGTCTACGCCACAAAGTTGATGGGCTCGTGACGAGACGCTGATTACCCTTGCGCCTTCTGCTTTTCGCAAAGCCGGCATGAGAAGCTGAGAAAGCTGAAAATGCCCAAGATGATTCGCACTAAATTGCTGCTCAACGCCGCGATTATCGCGGTGGAGAGGTGCAGCCATCACGCCAGCATTGTTGATCAACCAGGCAAGTGAGGATCCCTTCGACAGAAAGCTGCGCGCAAAAGACTGGATTGAGCTTGGATTGAGGAGATCCAATGCGGCAACGCTCACATTTTTTATGCCGAGAAGTGCTCGCTCAGCATTGGCCGTATTGCGAGCCGGCACGACAACGTTCGCCCCTGCCGAAGCGAGGGTGCTCCCAATTTCAAACCCCAAGCCCGAGGATCCGCCAGTAACGATGGCAGTTTTGCCTGCTAAATCGAGCCCCGCCACGACCTCCCGAGCGGTCGTCGCTTCCCCGAACCCAGATTGCAGTGGTACTTGTTTCGAAAATTCGCTCATGATGTGCACTTGGTTGTATGACATCACGAGTTTCGCTGCTCCGAGCGATCAGCGGAATGCACTACCGTCCGAGATTTTGTCGCGATCGTCCAAAAGCAAATCGATCAACGCATCACGTTCATCGTGACCTCGGAGCCAGGATCATTCCTCGCACGCTTTCTGTAGTCTGTTGGCGAACAAGATGCACTCCGCTTGAACGCACTGCTAAAGGCGCTATCCGATACATAGCCGAGCTTTTCAGCGATCCAGGATATTGGTCGTTCGCTCTGACGAAGGTGTCGTCGCGCTAGGCGCATGCGATGCTCAATAACGTATTCGAGAGGGGCCATTCCTACATTTTTCTTAAATTGGAATGCGAATGTCGATCGTGACACGCCAGCCGCCGCAGCTAGAGACTCTACGCTCCAAGCTGCGTGTGGGCGGTCATGAATGGCCTCAATCGCCTTACGACACTTCTCATCCCGGAGCGCGCCCAGCCAGCCCGGTGGTCGGTCTCCGTCTCTACTTACGGTAACGCGTAAGACTTGTAGCAGGAGAATTTGACCTAGGTGCTGACGCATCAAAACGGTTCCAAGCGATGGAAATGCAAGCTCACGAGAGAGTTGATCTAACGCCCATCGGATCACTGGGGCTTCACTCGTTCCATCGCGCACAACCGTCGCAGGTTCGAGTTCTCCAACGGCTCGCTCGATTTCTTCACAGAAGTCGAACTCGCCACCGATAAGAAAAACATCCGCTCCGCAAAGCCGCGCCACGCCGTCCGGATTTTGAGCAAACAGGCTTGCCGCGTCCACGGTCGGTGCCAACATATCGCTTGCAAGTCGAAACGGCTTACGCTCTGCGAGCAAAAAGCAATCTCCTGCCGACAACAGCACCGGAACTTCTCCAACCACTCGAAGCAAACATTCACCGGTCACCACGGCGACAAACTTCAATCCACTCGGTGCGGGAAAGTCGACAGCCCACTCCACTCCCGCTTGCAGACCAGCGTAATGGGCGTTACGTGTCACTATCGTCGAGAGTAAGTCTGAAAGCGCGTCCACGTTATTTCCAACACCGGTGCGACATGTTGAAACTAGGAATAGCCAGCTTCAATCCAAGCCTCCGCCAGGCAAGCCTGAGGAGCAGCGAACCTTCCAGTGTCCTCTAACAAACAAAACATCGAACGAACTGCGCAAAGGGCGCCAATTCTCGCGCGGGTGAGCGTAGTTCCGGGTCAACGACGCAGTGGGATGGCCACCAGCGTCCTTTACGTTGACCGATACATAATCGTGGACCGCGCAACCAGCATGAATGGCCTTGTCCCTGTCTTGAGTAAACGCGGGCACCTCGTCAAGGTAACGCTGAACATAGCCACGGATAGACTCTTCATTCGCCATTGTTTTTCCCTTCCAGACATCCAGATCATCAGGAGATTGTCGACATACGAACCGCTTCGCATCTTGACACATCTATGAGAACCCGACATTCGTTCGCTACCGTAGTACACAGAAGCCCTCCATAAATCATCGAGTTATCGACGATTCTCTTCAAACGTCGAACGTTCCGCGAAATTTCGATGACTAACGGATAATCTTTACAAAAGCGTAGTGTCGCAGGGATCTTTATCAAACGGCGAGTACGAGCTCGTTTGACAGATTTCTTGGTCATATAGGGGCTTATACACTTTTCGGGAGAACACCGAAACCGTTGCTTTAGCGCCAGTGAGCGCGACTGCGCCAAGCCGCCGACGCTAGTGCTTAACGATTCGAAACAACCAAGCAAGACGATGTCGTCTTGACGATGTGAATCATGCGATGTCGACTTTCCACGTCGAGGTACAAGGAAATGAACCGCCTTATCAGTTGCTCAATGCTCATGCTTGCTATTGCAGCGTTCGCGCCAAACTCATCCGTCCCTGCACACGCGACCGAACCCACTATGAACGCAGGCCAGCATCTAGAGGCAACGAACCCGCCCGCTGCTTCTGCGACCTCGGCCGGAAGCTCGTCAATCCAAATTTCGCCGGTTCAGCAAGCAGGGATCGATACATCTGCGCCGCCAATCTCAAGGCGTGAAGTCACTCGGAGTTCTTACTCTCCGCCTATCGACGAATATAGTCGATGACCTGCACCGAGCGTTGTCGCACCGCTCGTAACTGTCATATGATGCGCTAAGCTGAATTGAATATTGTGCAGTGGTATCTTGCACAACGTGCGATTTGCCTACCAGCCAGGTTGTCAAATGCTAGGTTGAATGTTCTCAATGAAGGTGATGCATAACGTGGATCTCTGCGATCAATGCAGTGATATGTATCATCAGATACCCCCTTTACAACACGAAGGACTGGTTCCGTTTGGAAAGGCTCGCGGCTGCGCTCGCTCGGCAGGCCCGTCATCATAGTACGACACTTTGAATGCAAACACTGCAAGGCACATTGGATACAAGAAGTCGATGACGGTAACGGTATGTCAATGGACTGGATTTGTCTTCACGGCCGCGCAAGCATCCTTACGCCAGAAGTAGGCGCCGAATCAGCGACTCGTCCTCGCAGTGCCGCTTCTCGAACCGACCGGGTACTAAGGCGAGGGCCTGAAATACTCGCGGCCTTGCTACGCCGCTAGCCACATCGAGAGTAGCTAGGCGTTGGTGTCGGAGCTTCTGTCAATCGAGAAATAGTTGATTTGAGACAGCTTACGCATCGCCAGCACCGTCACGGGTTAGGTAAGGACACTAGAACCAACATCATGAAAGCACGTGTTTCGATTTCCTTTGGCATTGACACGGAAATAGTCCGTGCGCATGACAAATCGACGGCATCAGGAGCGCTTTCAGGCGCAGACCTGCTGCAATCGTCCGAATCACAGACGAACGTGCTCGCCATACTTGACCTTTTTCATAGGTATGCCATCAGGTCTACGTGGTTCGTTAATACGCGTTCCATCGAATTGCTGCCAATTCATGAGGTTGTCATCCGCGGACATGAAATCGCCGTCCGAATCCCAGACGCCTCTGAAGCCTCTCTCGCAGCCGATTGGATGAGCGAAAATATCGCGAGCGTTATCCGCCTAAGTGGGCGTGCGCCCGTGGGGTTCACCGAGCCCACGATCGCGACAACACCGACGGCGCGCGGCGCTTGGCGTACATATCCCTTCATGTACTCTTTTTCGAGGCGGTATGGCTACTACTCCTGCGCTGAAATCCGGTCGAGTGAGCGCTGGCACCTCGTTGACGCAAAAGCTGGGCATCCGTGGCGACGCGATGTTCACCGAAACCTAGAGACAGCAGTCATGACAATTCCCGCCAATTGGTGTCTCGACGAGCTTTCCAGCGCGCACGAGTTCAAGCACAGTGGCGACCACCATGGCACGCGTGACATAGCAGACATCATCAAGGTCTGGCAATCTCAGATTGCATACCTCGGCGATAGTGGGAGCGAAGCAAACATAACGTTCTGGGTCAAGCTATCGGTACTTCGCCATCTCGAGCCGTTGCTCATGCTTGAGCGCTTTGTTGAACGCGTGCGAACTGGTAACAGTGCTCAGTTTAAGACGCTGGAACAAGTCGCAAAAAGCTGACCGAGTGCAAAAGTGACACAGCTGCTTTCGTGTCGAATACGCAGATATTGCGCCAATTCGAATTCTCGTAACAAAGCGACATTCGGACTTTTGCCACAAAACAAACGTTCAAGCGAGTGTCGCGCCGTCCGCTAGCCGCTTAGCTGCTGCAGTCCGTCGCCAATTGCCCGAGTGAAAGAATCCCGCTCACCAACTCTTTGCCATACCGCCGCCGGTTGTCCTCGTGTCGCTTAGTGTGGAATACTCGCCGAGTCGCTTCGACGATCGCTCGATCCATCCAAGTTAACGCAAATGGTATGAACATATGGAAAAGTCCGATGACGACGCCTGCTCAATTGTCCGTGAGCGGAGCAGTGCCCTGACGCCTGTCGTCATTCAGCTTCCCTACGATTGCCACACGGGGCCGTGTTCGATCAAATCGAATTCAGAACTGTTCTCGAAGAAACCGGATGTTGAACAGCAAGCGGCATGGTGGAAATACGCTCTCCTGAATCGAGGACGTTGGTCTGGAACAAAGTATCTAAAGGAAGCACAGCAGTCTCGTGCCATGAAGCTTTGGAGCGAGTATTTCGAAACGTCTAATGCTTTCACCCTTAATCGACCGCTGCCGATTGCAATCGAGGTCGACCTGCATTCGACTTCTGAGCACGACAACACGCATCTGCGTGTGATGCCATGGGAATTTGTCGTCGACTCGGTTATCCAAGCCTATCGGCCGGCTGAATCCGAAAGAGAGCATCGAGTACCCGTGCTCCGTCATTGGAGCAAACCCGGTGCACAGCGACGGACATCACTTCCAGAAAATCCGCGCGACTGGAAGATACTTGTCGTACTCTCAGCCCCAGGCTTCATTAGTTCAGAATACCACCTCAAATCTGAGCGCGACTTTCTCTACGAGATCTTTTGTTCCGAGACTTCATCCGAGACAAAGTCAGACACCTCGTCTCCAGACACCGATTGCTTTAAGACGCTGTGGACACCGACATTCGACGAAATTGTCGAAGAACTCGTGGCGTTTGAACCCGACATTGTCCACTTTGCAGGCTGCGACATTCGCCAAGCTATCGAGCTGACGGCAACTCCGTACACCCGGGAACACGAGATGCGAATCAACCAGATGCGATTCGCTGATAACCCCGACGTTCTTAGGCCACGCGCAGTCGTCGAACTTGACGGGTATGCCCTTCTACATAAAGACTCGCCTGTTCTGCAGGGAGGTCAGGCCCAAATCGACCTAGTCTCTCAGGATCGACTATGGAAGCTCTTCGATCAGCATAAGCCCTTTCTGGTTTGCTGGAATTTGTACCATTCCGGACAGATTGCGGCGTCAGCGGTTGGCCTAGGCAAAGTGTGTACATCAGTTGGATTTCAAGACAGCATCGATGACGGACTTGCAGAAGAATATTTCGACGAATTCTATCGCGGCTTGGTGGCAACGAAGGGAGCCGTGGCGCTCGCACACGTACGAGGCTGGCAAGCCGTGTTGCGAATGAAGTTCAGCCTCAATGGTTCCGGCATCGTGTTTTGGACGTCACAGTCAAACGTTGAGGATCTGGAGCGGGCCAACGCGCGCGCTCTGGCAGAGCCGACAAAGACGACCGAGATTGAATGCCTGCCGGCATCGCCGAACAAGCCTGATGGCTTCTCCATTGATGTTAAGGTGCCAGAAGGTGGTTTGAACTATGCACAGCTCCACCAAAAGCAGTACCCCTTTAGCCGATTTCGAATTTATTTAGGTAAAGGGCAGAAACTCTCTGACGTCGACCTCGAGGTGAAGCTGAACGGCGAAGACCGCGAGTTGTGTTATCGAACTACCCTCAGTATCACCGCGCCGTTCGAAGATCTTCGAGAGAAGATTGAGTTTCCTTTGACGGCACCGCTCTCACGCTCATGCCGCGAGAGCGTGGCGACCACTCTTTCCGTAACGGTTGCAAAAGGCGACCGCGTTCTGCACAGCGATACGTATCCTACGCGACTGCTCCCCGCCGACCAATGGCGCTTCGCTGAGGGAAGCGCGTACACCCTTGCATCTTTTGTATTTCCTCGTGACGCGGAGACAGAGCGATTGATCCTAAACGCGCAGAAGTATGTTCGTGTTCTGCGTGACGATCCGATGGCCGGGTTTGACGGGTACCAGGCCTCTGACGTCGCTGGAGTCGATCTACAAGTGCGAGCCATTTGGTCTGCGCTGTTGCACGAATATCGTCTCGGCTATATCAACCCACCTCCCGCATACAGCCAGCAGTCCGATAGCCAACGGTTGCGCACTCCTACTATGGTCCTTACAGGCGGATGGGGCACGTGTGTAGATCTAGCGCTGTTGTTCGCGGCAGCGTTGGAATTAGTCGACATTTACCCCGTCATCTTCGTCTTCGAAGCTCATGCATTGGTGGGTTACTGGCGCAGTCCCGAAGCACACGACAGTTTTATTCGAATGGATCGTCGAGGCGATACCGATCCAACCGACTGGGAAGTAAATTCTCACGCAGATACGAGCGGGATGTTTCTTTCATCGTCGTCCGAGGAAATACTTAGCTATCTCGAAAGCGGCGAGCTAATTGCATTGGAGACAACTCTTCTTACGGCCTCGGAAGGCTTCGAACGAGCTATGCTAACGGGTGCGCGAAATGTCACTGACGCAGTAGATTTTGACTACATGATAGATCTTCTGAGTGCAAGAGCGGCCCAGATCACTCCCCTACCGCTACATGCGGTCTGAAAACGATGACTACATCTGCAGAAGAGAATTCAGCTGCGAGTGCCGCTCTCTTTCAAAACATGGCGAACGTGTCGCTCGCGCAAAGCGCGACCGTCACTTACGCCATCGCTGCAACCCCTGCTAGCAATCAGACGATCCAGTCGCCTCAAAAGCTACGGCGTCGGGGTTCCGCAAACTTGGGGGCACCCACTGCCCAAGTTCGGTTGGTAGAAGACAGTCAGGGGCTCCTGCATTGGGACTATGAGTCCACCCATGCGGAACGTGGTCTGACAACCACTGGTATCCGAGGAAGTTCTGCCAGGGGTCAATATCGCGCGAGTCAGAAGGCGGGGTCCGTAGTAGCCAGCACCACCGTAGCCGAGATCGGCGTCAACAAAGTAAACGCTGCGCTTGAAGGGCTTGATCGGTTGCTGACGCCCCGTCAAGGGCTACGTCAGTACGCGGACGGAATCCTTCGCGAAGACTATGTTGCGCAGCAGGGGCTGAAACTGGCGTCCCGGATACTCCTGTTCATTCATGGAACGTTTAGCAAGGGAGATATGTATTTTGAAGAATTTGCGGCAACGACGCACGGACTCGACTTTCTAAAGGCTATCGAGAAGAAGTACAGTCACGTTGTTTCTTTCGATCATCCAACACTGCATGTTAGCCCGGTTCTCAACGCAATCGACTTGGAGTTTGCATTGAGCCAAGCAGAGCTTGATTCGTCAACGCCAATAGACGTTATTTGTCACAGCCGCGGAGGATTGGTGGCAAGTTGGTGGTTGCGCACTACCAAGTTCAAGGTGGAGCGCATGGTAGCAGTGGCGTCGCCCCTACAAGGCACGAGTCTAGCCTCACCGTATCGAATCCGCTACTTGCTCGACTATTTCGCGAATTTCTCGAAGGTAATCAGCATGGGGTTGGCATCGGCAGCGGCGGTGCCTTCATTCGCTAGCAGCCTGATGATGGGAGCAAGCGGACTCGCAGGCGTGTTGGGTGGAGTGACCGGAGCGTTCTCCGCCACACCTTTTGCCGACGCTGCTATCGGACTCGTGCCGGGTCTCAATAGCATGTCAAGAGTGAGCAACAACGGAGAGTTGAACAGACTCTGGAATACGCCCTCCCGTTCCTTAGCATCCGTCAAAACCTTCGTAATCACATCGGATTATGCTCCAGCAGTCGGCACGGAAGCTCTTACGCTCTGGGAGCGCATTCGAAAAATGCCATGGCAAGTCGCCCACAACGTATCGGAGAAGCTTTTCCCCGGATCGAATGACATGGTGGTTGACACCAGTTCGATGTATGTGCCTAGCAGCAGCCTCGTCACCCCAACCGGGCTTCAAGTTCTGAAGGACGACCGTTTCGAATTTCAGCGCGAGCACGCGGTTCATCATTGCAACTACTTCGCTCACGAGAGGACGGTTGACAGACTCACCACCTGGTTTGAGCTTGCCGAAGGAGAGAGCAACGGCGCATAGACGTCGACACGGAGAAAGCGGTCGGTATCTCCACCGGAACGCAAAGTCATCCCGAACCGTGCCCTACGCCGAGCCTCCTTTTATGCCCGTCCATGCTTGTCGTCTCAATGCCAGAAAATGGCTAAAGCGACGCCGCCGAACAAGCACCATTTCATCACATAATAGACTGTGCGGTTCCACGCTTTCAATGACTTCCCGGCACGTCGTGAGTTATCGTCGGAAGTGGTGTATGCGGCGTAGGGAAGAGGCAGGAGAAGGCGGTGGCGATTGAAGGAGAATGTTGCTTCTCACGGTAACACTTCCTCAATCGAACTCCACCACCATGGCGAAACATACGCAGGAAACGAGCACCAGTCAAACAGCAGAAACGCAAATTGAGGGCGTGCCCGGCCTGGACGATCTGATCCAGCAAGGGGCGCGGCGAATCATCCAGCAGGCAATTGAGGCGGAACTGGCGGCGATGCTTGAGCAGTATTCGAATGTGAAGACGATGGACGGCCGGCGTGCGGTCGTGCGCAACGGCTACCTGCCAGAGCGCGAGATCGTTACGGCGGTGGGCCCGGTACCGGTCAAGGTTCCGAAGGTTCGCGACCGCTCGGGCTCGGGCATCAAGTTCAATTCATCGATCGTGCCACCCTATGTGCGCAAGTCACCGCGCGTGTCGTCGTCGTTGCCGTGGCTGTACCTGCGTGGGGTGTCGACGGGCGACATGGGCGACGCCCTGTCGGAGCTATTGGGCGAACAGGCCAAAGGGTTGTCAGCGAGCGTTGTGAGCCGCCTGAAGGCCGCCTGGGCAGACGAGTTTGAACGATGGAACAAGCGGGACCTGTCGAGCTCGCGCTGGGTCTACTGGTGGGCCGATGGCATCCACACGCAGGCACGAACGGAGGATTCCGACGGTCAATGCCTGCTGGTTATCATCGGCGTGAAGCCGGACGGCGAGAAGGAGCGCGTTGCGCTGTGCGACGGTTACCGCGAGTCGAAGCAATCATGGATTGAACTGCTGCTCGATCTGAAAGCGCGCGGCCTGCAGGCGCCGCCGCTGCTCGCGGTAGGTGACGGCGCGATGGGACTATGGGCGGCACTCGACGAGGTGTTCCCGCAGACGCGACATCAGCGCTGCTGGTTCCATAAGGTCGGAAATATCCTCAACGCGATGCCCAAGTCGCAGCACGGCAAGGCCAAGGCAGCGCTCGCAGAGATCTGGAATGCCGCGACACGCGCCGATGCGATTGTTGCGTTCAATCAGTTCGTCGACGTGTACGTGGCCAAGTACCCGAAGGCGGTCGAGAAACTCACGAAGGATCGAGACGCACTGCTGGCGTTCTACGACGTTCCTGCGGAGCACTGGCAGCATGTGCGGACCACGAATCCGATCGAATCGACGTTTGCGACGGTACGCCATCGCACGAGCCGCACGCGCAACTGTCTGTCGCGCTCGACCTTCCTCGCGATGGCGTTCAAGCTGATTGAAGCGGCCGAGCAGACCTGGAGGAGGATTCGCGGTGCCGAGAAAATTCATCAGCTTCTGAAGGGTGTTCTCTTCAAAGACGGAACCCCGGTGATTGACAGCACACCGGCTCCTCAAGCGCTGGCCGCCTGATCATGCCGTCCCGCCCGCATACACCAGTATTGACGATTGCTCGCACGTCGTACGGCATAGATGTAACGGAACGCACGATTCAAGCCACCCGTGCGGTCACCAATTTCATTTGGTGACGCCGCGGAGCGCATTAGAAAGCTGCCGACAACATTGATGACACTCTGCGTCCAGTAGTACCTCATTGGGCGTGCAATATCGCAGAAAAGGATAATGCGATCGTCGTTAGTGGTGTTTGCCGCGTGGTGCATGTAGGTTTCGTCGAACACCACATCCTCGCCGTCACGCCACGAGTAGGGAATCCCGTCGACCACAATCGCGCAGCCCTCATCGTTCGGTGTAACCAGACCAAGATGGTATCGCAGCGAACCTGCAAAGGGATCTCGGTGCGGATTAAGCTTCCCCCCGGCGGGAAGCATAGCGAACATAGCCGCCTTGACCGAGGGAATGTTCTGCAGTATCTCCACCGAACGTGGGCACAATGCCGAGGCAGACGGATGAGGTTCGTCATACCACTTCAGATAGAAGCGCTTCCATCCCGTCCGAAAGAATGAGTTGAAGCCGATATCGTTGTATTTTTCCGCGGCTTGAATGCGTTTCGCGTCTTCGAGAGCCAGTGCTTCTTCACGAAACACACGCCAGTTAGCTCTCAGGATGGCCAACTCGGTGAACGCCGCCGGTGAAACATAAGGTGTGTTCGGTACCTTCGAGAACAAATAAGCGAAACAGTTTATCGGCGCAGTAAATGTGGAATGGTCAAAAATTTGCCTGAAGAAACTGCCGTGCCGCGCCCTGCCTCGAAAGTGCGTGTAGGTAGCACACGTTAGAAAAAAAATTAGAAAAGCCCAACGCATGGCTCTGCTCGTTGCGAATTGATTGTCCCGAGTATATGGCCTCTTGTAGGGACCTGCAGGGAACAACGCATTGGTGCAGAGAAGCGGTCAGCGCCTTCGTGGAGCCTGCGAAAGCTCCCACCAGCAGGTGCTAACCCGTTGCCGAATCCGCATATGTTTTAGGGCGACGCTGCCCCCCGACGACGGGTCCGCGCTAATTATTGTTTAGAAAAACTATACAACTATCCTGTTTAAGTGAGAGGCCCTTTGGCTCTTAAAGTACTTACCCTGTCCGGTTTAACTGGACAGGGTTTTGTACATTAATGAGCAGCAGGATGGTCGTTGTTAGGACGAGGGGAAGACGCAATGGCAGCGGGCATCAAAAAGCTGAAGATCCTACAGGCACGGCGGCTTGTGGACGTGACACCCTCGCCCTGCGCCCAAGCCAAATGAATTAAGCGCTCTCTAGACGGTGCCCCAGATGTCTGCGAAGCGGAGGAGGCCGGTTCCGGCGTGACAGTTCACGTATTCGAAAGATGGGGTCGTCCCAATGACGAAGACCTCATGCCACGACACAAAATCTCTTTCCGCGCCATATTTACGACGCATGGCCAACGCATGTTTCCAAATATCAAGATGGCTTTTGTGACTCTCAGTCCAGTCCTCGAGATGCTTGAGCGAGAGGATGTAGACGTGCTTGCATGTCTCCCTGAGTTCGTCGCCCTTCTCGTTCAGATGAGTGATATGACGCATCGACAAACATCCAGTCTCCTCCGGGTGTTCGGAGAGATACGACATTCCAGTCTCGAGTTTTGGGCGCATGTTTTCATAGTAGTCGTCAAGCTGCTCTCCCTTAGCTTGTGCCCAAAACTGTCCCGACCGAATGCTCACGAGGTTAGGTGGTACATCCACGCGAACTCGTTTGCGTGCGCCGTCCCTAAAGTTGCCCACAGGCACGTTGTCGCCGTAAGGCGAATTCAACTCGTCGATCGCTGAAATCGGAAGTCGGTCGCGCATTGCACCGAAGTACCCCGCGACATACATCGCCTCCAGTTCGCAATCGTTCGTACGAGCAACACCACCGAAATAGTACGGCTCAGAGAAGATAGTTTCCATTCTGTCATAGGGAATAGCGAGTGTTTCTCGCCAATAGCCACACCCTTCCGTCTCACGATCGGCCGACTTGAACCATGCATTGACCGGGTTTGAGTTCTTCCAAAGTGCGAAACGCGTCAGTTCAGTCCAGTATGCGACAGCGATTGAGTTGACCACTCCTTCTGCGTCGACTTCGCGCATCTCTTCAAAACAATCGGGTCCGTATACGCTCCCGTAGGCGGCACGCATCCGCTCAAAGAAGGCTTGCTCGGCAGCGACATCGTCTGACTTCCTCTGAATCGCGAAGTAGTCGCAAACGATGGTGGTCACCGGAGTGCGCCAGCGAACTTGATATTTTGGCGTAGCTGGTTTGAAGTCTCCCGGACGCCTCGGGTCAATGACTCGTGGATACTCAAAGTGAAAGCTCATTCTTCACTCTCCGTCGTCGGAGATTGAGGCCAACCAGGCGTGCCGAGGTTTTGGCTCGATTCGTTGACTAGCAGCCGGAATACATCCGGTCGAGAATAGTGACCGACTGCATCGAGATCAAATTTTGCTCGTGTAATGTCGTCAAGATCGATGTCTGCGATCAAGACAGCTTCTCCATCGAAGTTTGGACCGGCTAGCACGTTTCCCAAGGGATCGATGATGCAGCTACCGCCCACGGTCACGATGCTATCACTCGCTTGATTCTGGAACGCCGGGTAGTCCTCCGGATAATCCGAACGTCGAGCGAATTGGTTACTGGACAGAACGAAACAACGCCCTTCGAGCGCGATATGTCGCATTGTAGGAAGCCATGTCTCGCGACCGTCGGCCGTGGGAACACACAAAACTTCGACTCCCTTTTGGTACATCGCGGCACGAAAAAGCGGCATATAGTTTTCCCAGCATATCGATGCGCCGATTTTTCCCACGTCAGTGGAAAACACGGGCATGGTGGAGCCATCGCCACGCCCCCATACCAGACGCTCTGCCCCCGTAGGTCCGAGTTTTCGATGCTTTCCAAGATAAGCGCCATCCGGGCCAAGGAAAAGCGCGGTGCAATATAGCGTTCCTCCGTCGCGCTCAATCACCCCGATCACGAGATGCACGCGATTCTCCTTCGCGATATCGCACAGCGTTTTTACTGCGGGTCCAGGGATGTCGACGGAACTGTCCCAATATCGGCGGTACCATTCGCGGCCTTCAGGGTCACGGTGGCCGACGACCGTGTTGAACGTTATGCCTCGCGGATAGGCCGACAAAAACGCTTCCGGAAAGACGACCAATTGGGCGCCCTGTCGCGCTGCGTTTTCAGTTAGATCTCGTACTTTAGCAAGACTTTCCGGAAGGTTGAAGGAAACAGGTGCGGCTTGAACGACTGCAACGCGACGATTTTTCGGCATGAGTTTCTCCTTGCTTCAATTTTTTACTGCTGCACGTGTCGAAGTTGTCGGGCTCTCTTCCTGCTGCGCATGTTCCCGGAGAAAAAGAGCACCGACTACGCATGTCAATGCTGCGAAAACCACTGGGTACCAGATTCCGAAATAGATGTCGCCGGTTGCAGTGACCATCGCAAATGCCACAGCAGGGAAAAACCCACCAAAAATCCCGTTTCCTAGGTGATACGGAAACGAGAGAGCGGTATAGCGGACTCTGACAGGAAACATCGAAACCAATGCTGCAGCCAGCGGCGAATAGACCATTGCGAAATAGGTGCAGAGTATCAACAGCATTACTACAACCATCGGCTTATTGACTTGTGCGGGGTCCGCCTTCTGACCGTAACCAGCGCCACGGATCGCACTTTGGAGCGCCTGCGCATCGTAGCCTTGTAAGAACTTTTGACCTATTTGGACGCTCGGCACCGAAGTCGACTCATCCGTGATATTTAAGTAGGGTACGCCGGCACGAGCAAGCGCCTCTTTGATCTTGTCGCATTCGCCAACCGGAGGTGTGTTACCTAAAAGATTAATCTGAAACCTGCACTCACCAGCGGCGGCACGGACTCTCACCGGATTACGGACCGTCGCCGACTCGAGCGCTGGATTGGCAAAGTGCGTGATGCCATGAAATATTGGAAACGATGTCAGTGCGGCCAGGAGACAGCCAGTTAAGATCACTTTCTTGCGACCGATCCGGTCTGAGATCGCCGCGGCCGTCCACATGATGGGGAGACACAGCAAGAACGCAGTCCCACTTAAGAAACTCGCCGTTCCAATGTCGAGGTGCAGCGTCTGCGTGAGAAAGAAGAACGAATATGTCTGACCTGTGTACAACACGGTTGTCACGCCCATTACCAAACCGAAGAGCGCGACAAGCATTGCCTTAATGTTTTGCCAGCTCCCAAAGGTCTCGCGAATCGGTTGTTTAGCAGTCTTGCCTTCAGCCTTCAGGCGCTCATACACTGGAGATTCGTGAAGAGTGGTGCGAATGTAGATAGAAACGGCCAACATCACAGCCGACAAAAGAAACGGAACGCGCCATCCCCATACTTCAAATTGATCGCCGAAGATGCTTCGGCAAGCAAAGACCACCACTAATGACAGAATGGTTCCCCCTGCGCCCGTCATTTGGATCCAACTGGTGTTACGTCCTTCTCTCCCCTTCGGCGCGTGTTCAGCAACGTAGATTGCCGCGCCGCCGTACTCGCCGCCGAGTCCGAGCCCTTGAAGCACACGAAGAGACAGAAGGAGAATTGGGGCAAGCACACCGGCTTGCGCGTAGGTCGGGAGTAGGCCTACGCAGAAAGTGGATCCGCCCATCAAGATGATCGTCATCAGGAAGGTGTGTTTTCGCCCAATCGTGTCGCCAAGCCGACCAAACAAGAGCGCCCCAAGCGGCCGCACAGCGAAGCCGATGCCGAAAGCTATCAAAGCGAACAGGTAGGCACTCGTTGGTGACAGCGCCGAAAAGAACTGCCTCGAAAATACGGACGCAATCGCGCCATATAGAAAGAAGTCGTACCACTCGAACAGTGTCCCGAGCGTAGACCCGATAATGACCATTCTCTCTTCAGATACTTCACGTCGATCTGACACGACACTTCGCATCTCCATCGCCTCCTCCTCGAGCTCAAGCTCTTGTTCGAAGTAGAAATGCTAGGCGACAGGAAACCTGCAGTCACAAAAACCGGACATTCTTTGTATAATTGAAGATAGATCGCTGAAAACATTGCATTTTTTATGTACCATTCGAGCGAACGAAATCGGCGTGAAGTCTTTCGCATCGCAACATTTTCAGAGGTTAACGGTTGGCCTCCTTAAGACGCTTGAATGTTTGGCTAACGTGAGGAAGAGGCTTCCCGCTTTTGGCCTTCAAAACTCTTGCTGGTTTCGATCGTTCGGGTCGCGACGAAAATTTGGACGTGGAGCTTACCTATTTTCCCCATCCGCAGACAAAAATCTAATTCAGTGCAAGGCTTTGGTGCTGGCCTCGCCAGTCCGCAATGTGGATATGCCCGTGAAGTTGTCATGTGTCGTTCGCTCCCGAAATAATAAGTAGGTCGCCGTTTGAGTTTAGGTTCGCATAACGAACCGGCTTTTTGGCAAGGATAGTTGCCCCCTCGATTACACCGATTGGCGGGATGGTGTAGTGCATCTGTGCGCGTTGTTCCCCTTATCAGGGACGTTTAAATTCTTGGTAGTGGATATCAACGCCTTGAGCAAGAGGGACAAACATGTTTGAAATTCGCCGTAGTAACGAACGAGGTCACGCCAATCACGGATGGCTCGATTCGTATCACAGCTTTTCGTTTGCCGGCTACTTTGATCCTGAGCACATGCAGTTCGGCGCGTTGCGAGTTATCAACGAAGACCGCGTAGCTGGTGGACAAGGTTTTGGCACGCACGGACACCGTGACATGGAAATCGTGAGTTACGTGCTCGACGGCGCGCTTGCACATCGTGACAGTATGGGCAATGGTTCTACGATTCGCCCTGGTGACGTTCAGCGTATGAGTGCGGGTACGGGCGTGCAGCATAGCGAATTCAATGGGTCCGAGACGGAAACTGCACACTTTCTGCAAATTTGGATCCTTCCGGATGTTCCCGGGAGCGCACCCGGCTATGAAGAGAAGCGATTTACTGAAGAGGAAAAGCGTGGCCTGCTCCGCCTGATTGCGTCTCCTGCTGGCGACGACGGTTCGGTAAAGATTGGCGCTGACACGCGCATCTTCGCAGGACTTTTCAATGGCAGCGAGCGAGCAGAATTCGATGTGCCGGCCGGCCGCCGAGTGTATGTCCATGTGGCGCGAGGAAACGTGAACGTCAATGGCAAGTCATTGAAGGCCGGCGACGCTGCCAAGATCGAAGACACGACTAAGGCGATGTCCCGAAGACAGTTGAAGGTTGGGACGGCGGGTGCGGCATAGGTTAGGCAACCTTCCGATCATGGTCAATTGATTTCGAGCGTGACCGTTTCAAGGCCGCAGCGAGAATCCAGAGTTCATTCACGCCGAGGATTTTTCGGAAGTGCTTCTCAGCTTCCAGGAAGCCCGCGGCTGTCCAGCGCAACGCCATGTCGGCGTCGCGATAGCGCTTCACGCGCCCCGCGACACGGCGCACCGCGCCGTTGGGATTCTCGATGATGTTGGTCGTCGACAGCCCGCGCATGAGCGCCGGCGTCAGGCCCAGCTTGTTCACCGTGAAAGTTTCCTCCAGCCCCTCGAGCAGTGCGGCCGAGGCGTCCGGATAGTCGGCCTTGAGCCACGCCGCGTGCGTCTTGAGCTTGGCGATGCCATCGTCGGTCGACAACTTGTAGGCGGCCTTCATGATCGCGGCGGTTTGCGAAACGCTCTCCTTGGGCAGGCGCTCGAGGACGTTGCGCTGCTTGTGCACACGGCAGCGCTGCACGTGGGCGCGTTCGCCGAAGAACTCCTCGATGGCCGAGCGCAGCGCTTTGGAACCATCGATCACGAACAGGTATTCGCGATCCGCAGGCACGCCGCGCTCGATCAGTCCGCGCAACAGATCCTTGACGACCTGGGCGTTCTCACTCGACCCGCTCGCGAGACCCAGGAGGTGTTTCTCGCCGGGGCTGTCCACGCCGATAGCGGCGATGATGTGACGTGAGTCGACGATGATGCCGTCAAGGTAGATCGCCAGAAAGTCCTTGTCATCGAAGCGCCGCCCCATCAGCTCGGTGAGCGCCGTCTGGCTGGCCTTGATGAACTCGCGCGAGACGCTGCTCTTGGAGATGCCAACGGTGCCGGCCATCTCGGGCAGGACCTTGGCATATTTGCGCGTCGACACGCCCGTGACCATGATCTCGTGCACGCGCTCGGCGAGCCGCGGATTCTCGTTCAATTGCTCGTAGGCGGGGACCGGCACTTCGCCGCCGCCACGACGCCGAAGGCGCGGCCGCTTCACGTTCAACTTGCGTTCGTCCATCACAATCTGGCCTTGCTGCGAGCCGTGCCAGCGGATCTCGCCGCCTCTGCGGCCCGGATGCTTCTCGCCGGCGACTTCCGTCGCCGAGATCACCAGCAGTTGCTCGACAAGGCTACGGCCGGCTTCGTGCATCAACTCGTCGATGCTCGCGCGGGTGTTCTGAATCAGATCGAGCATGGGCAACAGGAGCTGACTGTTCTCGGCAAAACAGGCACGCAGTCCTTCCGGGTCCTGCTTGGGCACCACGTGCAACGGCGCGCTGGCGCTTTGGGGCTTCTTCTTGGTACGCTTCATTTGGCGGTTCTCCTTGGTTCCCTGTCCGGGAAGTTGGTCGTCGAAACCCGATTCTCTCGGATTTCCAACGGGGAACCGCCGCCTTCAACCTTCAACTACGCCCGGGACATTGCCCACGACTAAGGTGACTCTTGATAAAGGAGAGAGCGCGGAAGTGCTACTGTTCGATCTCGCTTGAGGCAATCACGAGTTGACGAGGAACGAGTGGCCCACGAGGATGGTCGGCCGACCCATGCGCTCAAACTGCAAAGCAAATTGCTCGCTTTGCAGTTTTTTTTTCGTCACCGCTCATTTGGGGATCCACCGATCGCCGCCGGACATGCGCTCGCTCTCACGAGCTCCAGTCTAAGTGGTGAACCAAAGACGACGGACGCGACCTCGCTCGCGCTAAAAGTGTCGTCACGCGCGCAGTTTTCATCCGATAGTGTTCGGCATTCACATTTAGGTTTCTTCGGCTGTCCACCCACTTTCTGACAAATGAGAGTTTCTTCATTTCAGAGGGACTTTCTCGATGTTCGAGTGGGCGACATTTCTTGCCAGCAGCGTCCGTCTGCAAAAAAATTTGGCCTAATCGTCCAAAATAATTTAAGACCTTGAGGTGTATTACTGTCACGACATACACAAAGACTAGTTCATCGGTAACTCTTTGAAGCATTTGTATTTGTGCGAGGCTCATCCAGAGGGTCAACGGTGCGTGGCAACGCGGGGAAAAGGCACTTGAACAGTTTTCGTGCGTCCGTTTGAGAAAGCCCGTGCATGTGTGCCGAAACTCTACCGTAAAGAGCAGTCGCGACCTGTCGTTAACGGAGAGATTCTCTCTTAATACGTAAGGTGCCATGTTCTCCTCCATCCGCAATCGAATCCTCGCCGCATCGGTGTCTATCGTTGTCGGCGCTCTGTCGGTCAATACGGGGGTCAACTACCTGGTTGCTCAACGGTACAACACCCAAACCATTAATGACGCGCTAGGTGCCGTACTCACCGGACATGAAGTTGGCATCGAGGAATGGGTTGCATCAAAGACGAAAATGATCGTGTCAGTGGAAGACGCTGCGTTGAGCGCAGATCCTGTACCTGCGTTCAAGCAATTGGCGGCGTCGGGCGGCTTTACGAACGTGTACGCCGGGTATGCGGACAAAACGGCGAAATTTGCAGACGCAACCGGTATCCCAGGGGACTATGATCCGACCGGACGACCATGGTATCGGCAGGCGGTCGAAGCAAATAGGCCGGTCATTACGCCGCCCTATGTAGACGTCGCAACTGGCAAACTGGTTGTGACGTTCGCTGCGCCGATTGTGCGCAACGGTGCGGTCAAAGGAGTCGTGTCGGGCGACGTTGCTATGGACAGCGTGGTTGCAAGCGTCAAATCGATTCAACCGACACCAGCGAGCTTTGGCCTCTTGGTCGACCGCACCGGTACCATCATTGCGGCCGCCGACGCCAAACTTACGCTTAAGCCTACGACTGACGTTGCGCCCGAACTATCGGCGAATGCACTTGCATCTGCCGCCGCGGACGCAAATGCCCCGACCCTTGAAGCTACCGTCGCGGGTGCGCCCAAACTGGTGCGTGCACGTGCGGTACCAGGAAGCGACTGGGTAACCCTAGTAGCGCTTGATAAAGCGGAAGCCAATGCGGGCATGCACTCCACCTTGCTTGCATCGTTCGGCTCGTTGGCACTGATGACCCTCCTTACGGCAGCAATCATCGGCGCCGTAACGGGCGCAGCCTTCAAGGGCCTCGCTCGGATTCGCGACGCGATGCAGGCTATTGGCTCAGGCTCGGGCGACTTGACGCAGCGCTTACCTGCTGCTGGTGACGACGAAGTCGCTCAAATTGCCCGCTCGTTTAACGCCTTTGTAGGCAAGATTAATGAAGTCATGGTGCAAATCAGAGACACCAGCGACGCTGTACGCCATGCGGCGGATGAGATTGCATCTGGAAATCACGACTTGTCTCGGCGCACTGAGTCGGCCGCTGCAAGTCTTGAGGAAACTGCTGCGTCCATGGAAGAAATCACGTCCACTGTGAAGCAGTCCGCAAGTGCAGCGCGCCAGGCAGACCAAACCGCAGCGACTGCTGCAACTGCAGCGTCTCGGGGCGGTTCGGTAGTCGCGGACGTCGTTTCAACCATGCGCACCATTGAAGGCGCATCGGGGAAAATCAGCGACATCATCGGTGTAATCGAAGGTATTGCCTTTCAGACCAATATTCTTGCGCTGAACGCCGCGGTTGAGGCGGCACGTGCAGGCGAAGATGGCCGCGGCTTCGCCGTCGTTGCAGGTGAAGTACGTACGCTTGCTCAGCGAAGCGCCCAAGCTGCCAAGGAGATCAAGGAGTTGATTGATTCGAGCGTCGTTAGCGTCACGGCGGGCGCATCGCTGGTACAGCAGGCTGGCGAAACCATGAACGAGATCGTCGGCCGCGTAACGAATGTCACTACAATGATGAGCGAGATTACTAACGCTGCGGACGAACAGACCCGAGGTATCGACGAGGTGAACCGTGCTGTCGCTCAGCTCGACGAAATGGTTCAGCAGAACGCAGCGCTTGTTGAGCAATCTGCGGCAGCCGCTTCCGCTCTGCAATCGCAAGCGACCGAGTTGACGGATGCTGTTGGCCGCTTTCGCATCGCGTAAAAAGCCGTACAAAACGGATCCGGGGAGGAACAAACCGCCATAAGCGCCTTTCGCTTTACTCGCGCTCGTCAAACGAATGCACAATCGGCGCGGCAGTGGAGAACGTGTCGACTCAACCTTTAACTGCAAGATGCGGTGCTTTGAGCCTAAGTGCCGTCTTGTCCGATCGCGTCAGTACAGGGAGAGTGATATCGACGAAGCTTGCGCAGAATATGCAACGCCTGTTTCTTCTCTTCCGCCGTGAGCGGCGCAGTGAATTCCTGCTCGCACTGCTTCGCGATCCGTCTGTACTCAGCCAATGCCGCACGACCTTCCACAGTAATGTCGAGGGCAATTGCGCGACGACCGTGCGGAGAAGGTGCCCGCACCAGTAACCCCTCGCTGACAAGGTCATCCACGATCCGCGTCATTGCAGAGCTGTCTTGCCCAATTAGCTTTGCAAAAACGGACAGAGTCACACCAGGATTGAGGGAAGCGACAACGAGTGTGGTCAACTTAGCGTTGCGCCGTTCGATTGGTGTTCCCTCGAAAAGTCTGGCGTGCAAACGCGCCAGATCAAAATTGAGCAAATGGTAATGATGAACGATATGCTCAGGAAGGAAATCGAGGTCCATCTCTGCATCCAGTATCAAGAAACTAAGCCTTTTGAGCCGATAGAACTTCGGTCTGTAAGGCGAACGCAGCTTAACACAGCAAGTGCATCTAGGCGCATGTCGAACGCTCGCTGACGCGCCAATTGATTGCAGGCTTTTCTGTTACACCGCCGAGTCGGCCCTTCATCCCTCCACGCTCGCGGCTTATCCTTCAAGGCATGTACGTCATCGGATGCGTTACCGGCTTCTCCACAGTTCGCCTGAGAACAATGCCCAATGCTGCCGGGCGAATAAGCATGTTATAAAGCCATCGGACAACGAAGTGACAAGCCAATAAATTCGCTCGTGTTCGAAAAATCAGAACGACCCGTTCGTCGTTTTTGGATTGACAAATATTGAAAGATTTCGCTCTTATATACGTAGGAACTTGCGATGAATCTAGTGGAAATGCTACAGGCGGCAGGCGTAGATGGTCACAAGGCTGATTTTTATCTCGCATCGCTGGAGCTCGGGGAAGCGACCGTTGCCACCATCGCGCAAAAGGCGGGGATCGGTCGCACAAATGCTTATGAAGTGCTCGATCGTCTTCTCGCAACAGGCCTTGTTGCAACTGTTCAAAAAGGTGCTCGCAGCTATGTCATTCCACAAGATCCGATAGCGCTTCTTCGACGCGTTGAATGCCAGCGCCAAGTTGTGCAAGACGTGTTGCCACAGTTGCGTGCTTTGCATAATTCCTCCGGAGGGAAACCTCAAGTTCGCTTCTTTGTCGGTGTCGAAGGTATCAAGACTGTCCTCGACGAAATGGTCGAGTCCGGAACTCAAGAGCTTCGTGCAATCATGTCGAATAGCGAACTGTTCAGAATGCCGGGTTACGAGACCATCGCGAGCGTTGTTGCCAAGCGCGTCAAGTCCGGGATCCCGCTTCGGATTATTCGCTGCGGCCCGCCTGACAATCGTGACCTCTGGCGTAGTTCGCAGCGAGAACGCCGGACGTTGAGATTCGCCCCTGAATCCTTTGATGCCGGCGTCACTACCTATCTCTATGACGATACGGTTGCTTTTATCTCGTCAAAAGCCGAACATTACGCTCTATCGATCCAGAGCGCGGAACTCTGTGCGTTTCAAACGAATTTCTTTGAGATTCTCTGGGCTTCTAGCTCGCCCGATGAAGAACGCAGCGAATTGAGCCTCAGGAGCCTGCCGTAGTGCTAGTCTTCGATTGTCCGCCCGCGTGACGATGGTTCTCGACGAGCAATTCTATCGATCCACTGACAGAGTGGCATACCGCAGAGGTGTCACAAAAATTTACCTACCTAACCAGTATGCGGATCTTAGACAACACCGCGTAAGTCTTGACGCGGTGAATTTTGGCCCGTGCAGACAGACAATCGGCCTCTTCATGCCTCTTCAAGCGACGGCTCTGGTGCTCGAGGCATCCGGACAAATCCCGGCAAATCTTCAATGCGACCAAGCCAATCCGTTAGATTCGGATATGGTTCCAACGAAATGCCGCCTTCGGGTGCGTGAGCGATGTATGTGTAGGCAGCGATGTCGGCTACTGTCAACACGTCTCCGATGGCATAAGCGTGATTTGAAAAATGCTCCTCAGCAACCAAAAAGAATTTTGTCGCGATATCGATAGCAGTGACGAACGGGACCAACTCTTCATCGTAGACCACCAGGCGCCGTGCAGCGCAGGGTCCGTGCGCTATTGGCCCAGAGCAGTAGGAGAACCATTGCTGAACTAATGCTTCGCGCACCGGGTCATCAGGCAACCAGTTGTTGCCATAGGTCCGAGCGAGGTAAACAAGAATGGCTGTGGACTCATGCAGTGTAACGTCTCCGTCAACTAATACCGGCACGAGGGAGTGTGGATTAAGTCGACGATATTCGATCTGTTTTAGAAAACCACTTTTCGGGTCCACATTTATCTTTTCATATGGAAGACCTAGAAGCGACAGAAACAACTCGACGCGATGCCCATGCCCTGAGTAAGTCATCGAATAAAGACGGATCGGCTTGTCCGGCCACTTTTCTCCTCTTAAGACGCAATGCTGAGATGCTGAGGACAGCAGGTTGTCACCCTCCGCGCCATTGTCATACATAATTTCTTCCTCTCTAAGAAGTCGCGAGATCTTGCGTTGCATAGCTGCATCGCTAGCCCCTGCACAACCACGGAGATCAAAAATCCAAGAGACGTCTGCCAAACGGTGTCACGACCGTTTGTCTTGGAGTGTTCTGAATCAAGGTGCCGCAAGTGCGCCGTTCTCGTGACTGAAATGACCTCGATTATTCAGCCGCTTAATCGTAAGCGTCGCGTCATAGAGTGTCGCGCACACCCGTATTTTTCAGAGAGCACTTGGGTGTATATCTTTGTTTTAATTATATTTTTTGTGTATTATTGTTGCGAACGACTAAAACCGCATCTGTGTTGGGTGTTACGACAGGACGGGTCCATGGAACACTTAGTTGCGTATGCCAAACGCTCCACGAATTGCATGCGTCGCTCCGGCCTACTTCTGGTGCTGTCACGCTACATCTTCGGACAGTCCCAGCGCACGGTCCCATTCGGGCTCCATGGCGAATGTAGCTGACAAAAGATCCAAAAATAACTTGACCTTCGCTGTCGCGCGATGCGACGTTGGGTACACCGCCGAGAAGTAGGGAACCTCAGTCCGATACTCGGGCAAAACTCTCACGAGAGTCCCGTCCAGTAAGTCTTTCCAGACTATCATCGTTGGAAGATATGCGATTCCCATCGCGCGATGAGCAAACTGGTTGACTAAGTGAACGCTATTGGAACGAAGCGCGGGGGTCAACGTCACCTCCTCGTGCTGAGAGCCATTGTGCAGGATCCATCTATTTCGCCAAGGATAGTAACGATAACAAGCGAAGTCATGCACACAAAGATCATCCGGGCTCGAAATAGGTGCGATGTTCCTTAGATATTCCGGTGAGGCGACAAATACACCTCGCATTCTGAAAAGTCGGCGTTCTATCAACGACTCGGACGCTGGCGGAAAAATCTGTAGCACAAGGTCGAAACCTTCCTGCACCGGATCGACAACTTGATCGTTTGCGAAGATGTCAAACTCGACATGCGGATGACTTTTTCGGAATGTTTCAATCACAGCAGGTAGGTGCTGTAGCGCGAATCCATTGAGCGCAGCGACGCGTAGCGTGCCAGTAAGTGCTGCGGTAATATTCTTTGATCGCTGAGAAAGCGCTTGCATGCGCTCCATCAAATCATGGCAGTCTCCGTAGTATGACAGGCCAATCTCTGATAACTTAACAGCTCTGCTCGAGCGGTGAAACAGCGACACGCCAAGATGTTCTTCAAGCTGTTTCACGCGCGTGCTGATGACGGACTTTGCTACATTGAGCTGCTGCGCTGCCGATCCGAAACTACCGGATTCGGTAACCCTCACGAACGCTTCAATGCTTAAATATAGGTCCACCGTAGTCTCCTGCTATTGTTGTGTTCGTCAGTACTCGTTGCGCTACGATAGCGCCGAATTCAGCGCGTCGACCGTCGTAAGCTTCGTGACGATTAAATGAAAACCTTATCACGTCGGCATATCGCTCGCTATGCTCGATGTCCCGCGTTAGGGGCGCCTTTGAGGTAAAAACGCCTTGCAAACGGCCGCCGCAATAGGCGTCTACATAGTCTCTAAGTGCCAGTTGAGAAGGACTGTTCCAGCTACGACAACGCCGATCGACAGGGACAACACTCATCACTCGCGCAAAAACTCACGCGTATCAGCCTCGAAAGGCAAGCAAGCCAGAATTTCTGACGCGACGGATCTTTGCGTCGAGATCGTTGTCGTCATTGCGGAAGCGGTGACGTAGGCTAACCCACCAAAATTGTTCGACACAGCTGATGAACAAGTTTTCGCTTCATCAAGCGGACTGTTGTTCAGCCGTGAGAGTTTGGCGATACAGACCTGAGATGAGGTCCGTCTCAGTGATCATTCCGACCAAGTGCTCCTCCGGATCAACCACGGGCACATGGTGGTGCCCGAAGTGAGCGAACATAGGTACCAACTCTGCGATCGCAGTATTCGTATCGACAGAACGGACCTCCGTGGTCATGAGCGAACTAACGACTGCGTCGGTTCTCGAGGAGCGACCGAAAAGGCGCTCAACAATTCTCGCTCCTCTGCTTCGCGGGACAACCACAAGATCTGGTCGAGTTACGATCCCTCGCAAACGATTCGAGGCATCTACCACAGGGAGAGCTTTCACTCGATGGCGCACCAATAAGCGCAGCGCGCTGCGGGCACTTGTGTCGAGACCTACAGAGACCACCTGGCGGGTCATAATGTCCGCACACGTGAACTCTTTGAAGCGACGTGCGTAAGCCTGAAGTTGCGTCTCTCGCAGCAATGTCTCCAGGTCGTCGGGGTCGACGTCTAACCAGTCCTTTTGACGTGCGAGCACGGCTTCCAGATCTGCTCTTAGAAATGCAGCTGCGTCTGGCACGTTGCCTTGTACTAGGTTAGAACCCGCATCGGTCTTGGGCACTGCGTGGCCATGCGGGTAACGATGCCCCGTCAACGCATGAAACGCGATTGCACTCAACAAGAGAACAACTGATTGAACGCCCACCGGAGCAACTACGAAACCATAGCCGAGGGTGTGTATTGACGGTCCGCCCAGCACCGCAGTCAGCGCGACAGCGCCAGAGGGCGGATGCACACAGCGCAATGCGAACATTGCGCAGATAGCCATTCCTATCGCAAGCGCCGCGGCATCGACGGGATCATGAATCAACATCGCACAGGTGACGCCCACCGTCGCCGAAACAAGATTTCCTCCGATGATGGACCAAGGCTGCGCAAGTGGGCTTGCAGGTACCGCGAATAAGAGCACGGCAGAAGCACCCATCGGCGCGATCAAGAATGGGATGACCGACGCATCGCGGACCAGCAGGTGAGCGATACCACCTGTAAGAGCGATGCCGACGAGCGCACCAACTCCGGCGCGCAAACGTTCGGTCCACCGAAGAGTAACCGGGGCGGGGATGAACCCTCGCAACCAGCGGCGTAAATCGAAATAACGGCACGATTTTCAGCTCCGAGAGATGCTCGTCATGTAGTCCGTAGGCTGTGCACGGAGGTTAGTCGAGAGATTGCAGGCGCGCTTTTCGTACGCGCCTCGAGGTTGCTACTGCCGCTACAAGCAAGTCATTCCAACATGCTTGCCGAAGAGGGGAAAGTGCGTAGCTCACGTTACTAAGAGGTCAAATCGGCACCGCTTGAACAATCTGCATGTGGTTGCAGATATGACAACAACATCTCCACGTGCATTGTCGAAACTTTCTCATGTCTGGCCTTGTCCGAGTAGTCTCGACCTACCAAAGCAAGCAGACTGGATCTGTTCGATACAGTGAAATACCCCATTCCAATCATCGTCACAGCGAAGTCCAGCGCATCAACTTTTGCCCGGAATACACCCATCGCCACACCACGAGCGATGGTCACACGAATGGTTCGCACCAGCGGCGATATTGCTTCGCGAACCTGCGTCGATTTCTTTAAATATTGCCCTTCGTGCAGATTCTCGTTGTTTATCAGACTTGTCCAGTGCGGATTGTCTCGAAGATGCGCCCACATCGACAGCGCAAGCTTACGAATAGCGATCGCAGGTGAGACATCCTGAAGATCCAACATTGCTTCTCTTGCAGAAAATTCGGTGTACATCGCGTCGAGGACGGCGATGTAGAGTCCTTCTTTGTTTCCGAAGTAGTAGTAGAGCATCCGCTCGTTAACTTCTGCTGCTTCTGCAATGCCGTCAACCCGTGAACCAGCTAAACCAAACATCGCAAATTGGTTTATAGCCGCGTCAAGGATGCGCTTTCGTGTCCCCTTAGGGTCCCTCTTGACTCTTTGCTGTCTCATTTTTTCCTTCTGTTCGAGTTCACTCTGCTGGAGCCCTCGATTTTTCGTATATATGTCGTACAGCGCGGTCACCGCGGCTCAGATGCTTTCCGCAGCGAGAGATTGATTTGGCCACCGAGCTCCACTACCCGGCTTGCAGGCAAACTGTAGTACTCGGCGGCATGAGCAGTGTTCCGGGCGAGAAATGCGAAAAGCTTTTCTCGCAACGAGGTCACCACCGAGGTTCCGCCTTGAGCCCGAATTGAATCTCGTGCGAGGAAGAACGATGTTTCTGCGACGTTGTAATGCCAACACGGGATACGTCCTTCCACGAGGCGCAGCGCGGCTGGTAGATCCGGAACTTCCATCCAACCGTGGCGAACTCTGACCTCAAAGCATCCTCGGCCGAGACTTTCAACGATGGCCTTGTCTGGTCCGTCAACGAATGGCATCGCCTCGGTTGTTCCTGCGATGAAGATGTTCGTATCATGAAGGACACGGTTATGTTTCAGGTTATGCATGAACGCGGTTGGGGTTACGCCGACGACGCTGGTCGGAAATACAGCGGTACCCTCCACCCGCGTCGGTCTATCACTGCCATGAAGCAGCGAGCGCAGGACTACTCGCAGCGGCGGGTTCTCTTTTTTGATGTGTGCAATAAGGATCGCACGCCCGTGATGCCATGTCATGAGGACTGTGAACAACACGGTCCCAGCGAGCAGCGGGAACCAGCCCCCTTCGACCACTTTCCTCGCGTTGCTCGAGACAAAAAGCACGTCAACCATTGCCAAGGGGCCGATGATTCCTAAAGCCTTGCGGCGACTCCAGCACCATGAGGTTCGCGCGATGACGAACATGAGAACAGTGGTGAGAAGCATTGTCGAAGCCACGGCGATGCCGTAGGCCGAGGCAAGACT
This sequence comes from Caballeronia sp. PC1, assembly GCF_021353155.1. Classification (NCBI taxonomy): domain Bacteria; kingdom Pseudomonadati; phylum Pseudomonadota; class Betaproteobacteria; order Burkholderiales; family Burkholderiaceae; genus Caballeronia; species Caballeronia sp. PC1. The sequence continues at coordinate 982,411 of NZ_JAJUBH010000003.1, read as the reverse complement.
GCCCGACGAGCGGAACAACAACACCAATAAGATCACAGCCAAACACAGCGAGCGATTCACGAATGGAACGAAAACCTGCCCCAAGGCTTGCGTAGAAGTGTGTACCACCGACAATCGAGGAAGCAGACCGAGTTGCACCGCTTGATTGGTCATGGAGAACGCACCGGAGATGACCGCTTGCGAAGCGATGACTGTGGCACCAGCCGCTAAAGCTACGAGCGGTATCAGAGCCCAACCAGGCGCCGACATGAAGAAGGGCTGCTGAGCGACAGATGGTTCGCTTAACACCAATGCTGCCTGGCCGAAGTAATTGATGACAAGACTAGGAAGGACCAGCGCAAGCCACACTAGGCGGATTGGCTTCTTCCCGAAATGCCCCATGTCAGCATAGAGCGCTTCGCCACCAGTCAGCGCGAGGAACACCGATCCCAAAACGACAAACGCCGTCTTCGGGTTGTCCGCTACGAAATCGAAAGCGTAACTGGGCAAAGCGGCCTCAAGCACCGTGGGATGCTGAACCACGTGTAACACGCCAAGCGCAGCGAGGATCAGGAACCACGTGACCATCACTGGGGCAAACAACTTGCCTACCAACCCCGTTCCAAACCTTTGAATAGCAAACAGACAGATGAGAATCGCAAGGGATACCGGAACAATCCAATGCGTCAGCGACCTGCTTACAAGCGAAAGCCCCTCCACGGCCGAGACCACTGACACGGCGGGCGTGATCATCGAGTCTCCGTAGAACATCGCCGCACCGAAGACTCCAAGGACGAGGAGCACGCTTCGTAGATGCCGAGGGGCTGCTCGCGAAGACAAGGTGGCCAACGTAAGTATGCCCCCCTCCCCGCCACTATCGGCGCGCATCACGAAACAAACATATTTGAATGTGACGACGACGAGTATCGACCAAAGGATCAGCGATACCACTCCGAACACGTTCGTCTGAGAAACCCCTCCTGCGGCCTTTAAACACTCCCGCAGCGTGTAAAGCGGGCTCGTACCGATATCTCCGAAAACGACTCCGATGGCACCAAATGCCAACGCAGAGGTTCCCTGTTTGGGATGCGACATGTTCAGAGTGGATACGGACATAAATCCTCGCCGATATCTGATGTGTCTCTAGGTTCGACAGGTCGCTACGTCACGTCCGCTGAAAGCAGTAAGCTTCACGTGTTTGCGGTAGTTGCCGAACGTTGTAGGGCTTCGTCGCATTCGCATTAAAGCGCCCAACTAAGACCAGAGGGTGTCCTTGACGCGCTGACACTCTCACCAAGTCCAAATTCAATTCCGCTGCTACGAGCGTTCGCCGGTCTTTACCGCGGTAGCAACGACTGCATCTGCTGCTGCCATCGCCTCTTCGCGCGATAGCGCTCTTCCACTGGCGACATTCCCGCTGCCGTGAAACGACTCGATCTCCCAGCACCATTCACCTGTCAACTCGTCCTGCCAAACGCAGGCGCGTCGATGGGCCATCGAGTGCAAATTAGGATCAAGCTCTCGTATCCACGACGGAAAATCTGCCTCTTCACTACAGCACCAACCACTCATTCCCCGCTCCTATTTCGGACTTGTGACGTCCGTTTGTCTATTACCTTCACTAGTGCTGCTCACCGTACTAACGGCTGAGTCGGTTTCCCAGCCGCCGCCCAACGCATTGAAAAGCCGTATCGCTGTCAACGACACATCACCATTCGCGCTGACCCAGCGCGTCTGTGCGTCGAGAAGAGCCTGCTGTAACACAAGGACATCGAGGAAGGTGCTCGCACCCGCCTTGTATCGGTAGATCGCCGCGTCATAAGCAGCACGACTGTGGTCGAGAGCTGAGGCCAGATTCTTGCGCTTGCGTTGACGCGCATCGAAATCGATTAACGCATCATCGATTTCATGCCACGCGCCTAAGACAGTCTTTTGATACTCGAGCGCAGCCTCTTGTTGCTGCGCCTCACGCAGGTGCAACATCCCTGTGAGACGACCGCCTTGGAAGATCGGCAGATTTAGCGTGGGGCCAATCGCAAACTGTCGGGCAGCCCATGTACCCAAGGTTGCGAAGTTCAGCGACTGCATGCCAAAGCTTCCACTCAAGGTGACGGACGGATAAAAGTCGGCCTTCGCGGCGCCAATCCCAGCAGTTGCCGCGTGAAGACGCGCTTCAGCCTCCCGTATATCTGGGCGGCGCTTGGCCAGCTCAGACGGCAGGCCCATCGGCACCTCTGAGGGCACAGGGGGTATAGGCTTGGCTGTTTTGAGCTCGTCCGCCAAGGCGCCCGGCTCAGCAGCGACGAGCAGGCTCAAGGCATTGATCAGCTTATCTTCCTGCGACTCGAGGTCAGGGATACGCGCCGATACTGCTTGCACCTGTGCGGCAGCCTCGGAGACCTCAAGCGACGTGGTTGCTCCGGCTTTCTGACGCGCTTGCGTGAGCTCGAGACTATGCTTAACCAACCCAAGGGTCTCGGTCGTATTTTTCAGTGTTGCCTGAACAGTCCGCAATTGAACATAGTTGGACGCGGTTTCGCTAAGCACCGCGAGTATCACTCCGTGACGTGTTTCGTCTGACGCCGAGGTCAATGCATCGGCGGCCTCAACCGAGCGACGCGTCTTCCCCCAAATATCTAACTCCCACGAAGCATCGAATCCGTATTGATATAGATTCATGGGAGCACTGATGTCCGCTCCGCTGATGCCCGCATTGCCATTTCCAACGCCATTGGCAAGGCTTGACGCCGGGGGCTGCGAACCCACACCGGTCAAGCTCATCAGACCGTTTTCACTGGCACCCATCCGTTGCGCACTTGCGTTTGCTCCAAGCGACGGCAGCCCCGCGGAGCTCACGATTCGCCTCTGCCATCGACTCTGTTGCAGCCGGCTCGCTGCGACTTGAATATCGAGGTTTTGGGCTGCCGCTCGGTCTACCAAACCGTTGAGGATTGGGTCATCGAAGATCTTCCACCAGGTTGTCAGAGCGGCGGCGTTCGTTGGGTGGCTCTCGCTACTGTCCACCACGTGATCGCGCCATGCTTCAGGCGGCTTCGGGTCGGGTTTGACGAAGTCCGGACCCACCATGCATCCGCCGAGCAGCGTGGCAATCTGGACTGCTATGATGGTCGCGCACAGCGGCTTGAAGTTCATCATCTCGCAGCTCCACTACGCGCGCTGACATCGACCTTCGGCACGACGGACATACCGACCTTCAGCAGACCTGCTGCCGGTTGATTCGCGTCAAGCACGATCTTCACTGGCAGACGCTGCACTACCTTTGTGAAGTTGCCCGTCGCATTATCGGGAGCCACGGGCGCGAACGTCAGACCCGTTGCTGGCGACACGCTGTCGACGTGTCCAGTCAGTTCCACACCCGGCAACGCGTCGATCTTCACGCGAGCCAATTGACCCGGTCGCATATGCGTGAGCTGAACCTCGCGAAAGTTGGCGACGACGTAAGCTTCGGATAGAGGTACGACCGCGAGCAGGGTGGTATTCGGGCCAACGTACGCACCGACACGCACCGAACGTTGTCCAATCACGCCGTCAAACGGCGCCAAAATCTTGGTGTACGAGAGGTTGAGTTCAGCCTGATGTACCGCCGCGCCTGCCAGCGTTACCGCCGCTTGCGCCTCTGCGTCTTCGCTAGCCAACACGCCAAGTTCCTTTTCGGCAGCGGTAAGTGCTGCGGCGTCGCGATCGCGGATAGCCGCTTGCTGACGCTGAGCGAAGCTCGTCTGTTGCTGTTGCTCCTGCGTGCCGGCGCCTTGTCGCGAAAGGTCTGCATAGCGCTGGGCGTTCTGACCTGCGAACACGACGGCAGCGTCATCGGCGCGAACGGCTGCTCGTGCCTGATCGATGGTCGCGTGCTGTCTCGCCTCGCGGGCCTGAGCATTCTTGAGTCGTGCTTGCGCCGCACTCAGCTGACTCTGCGCCGTTTCGAGCGCCACCCGGTAGTCGCGGTCATCAATCGACGCAAGAAGGTCACCCGCTCGCACATGCTGGTTGTCTTCGACCGCCACCTTTGAAATCAACCCTGACACTTTCGGGGCGACGAGCGTGAAGTCTGCGGTGATGTAAGCGTCGTCGGTCGACTGCATGCCTCGCTCGAACAACCCGGCCACGCGGAACATGGCAACCGTTCCGATTACGACAACGACGGCAACCACGCCGATAACTATCCATTTCTTCATAATTGCGTTCACTTGGTGAGCCGAGGATCTGTACCCGGCGGATATGTACGTTGAGGCAGTAAGACAAGCACCAGTGCGAGCACAACTGCCATTGCCCCAAGGACGAGGTACACGTCGGCAACGCCCATGAGGAGGGCCTGACTTCTGATTTGCTCAGCCAGCGCACCGAGTCCTTCTCCGGACATCGGGCGACCAGGTTCAAGATGCAAGACATTAGGTCGACTCAAGATGTCCGAGCGGGCAAGCAGATGAACCCTGCGGCCAATCTGGTCGAGGAGCACGTTCGAATGAAAATGCTCCCGATGTGTAAGAAGCGATTCGACAAACGCTGCCCCAATCACGGTTGCCATCCCACGGGTCGTGTTGAACATCGCCGAGGCAAATGGCCCCTCTGGAGGCTGCACCGCGCCGGTGGCGCCCATGAGCACTGGCAGCACGGTCATCGGCTGCCCGAGCGCATGCATCGCCTGAAGCAGATAGAAGTTGTCGCGTACCCAATCATCGGTTAGGAATGAGCCGCCGATGCAAGCGGCCAGGAGCAACGCTAGGCCTGTAGCCAGCACAATGCGACTATCCAGCCATCTGATATTGCAAAGCATCGCTGCGAACGGGGACGCCACCAGCTGCGGAATCGCGATCGTCAAGGCGAGAGGCCCGATCTCAAGCGGACGATAACCGCGCACCTCGGCCAGATAAGTGGCCGGTAGCATCGATGCAGACAAGAAAATGATCAAGATGCCCGCAAGCGTGAGCAATCCATGAGCGAAATTGCGTCGACCAAGCATCTGTAGCTTGAACAAAGGCAGCGGATGGTTCCATTCGTTGATGAAGAAGAGAACCAGCGAGGCCGTACCGCAAATGAGTAACGTGCATATCAGAGGCGAAGCAAGCCAGTCGAGGCGCTCGCCTTGCTCAAGTGCAAGCACGAGCATCGCCACGCCACCACATCCGGTGAGCACGCCGCGCCAATCAAATTGACGGAATCGCTCGAGGCGAACAGGGTCCTGCTGCAGGCCCCACCCCATCAGCAAGGCAGCAAGCAGACACGGGGGAATCACCTGCCAGTACACAAACTGCCAACCGACCGTGTCGGTCCAAAGGGCAGCCAAGGGAGTTGCGAGATTTGGGCCGAAGGTCGCCGTCAGCGCGTAGGCGCTCATGCCGTAAAGCTTGATTTTCGGCGGCAAGAACCGAAGTGCCGCAGTCATCAGCAACGGAGGGAGTAGTCCACCGACCACCCCCTGCACCACTCTCAAAGCCAGCAATGTCCCGTAGTCGCTAACAAAAGGAAAGACGACGGCCAAGGCCGCAAAGGCGACCGACACCCCAACTGCAAAGCGCCTGAACGACAGCGTGACGGCAAACCAGGCCGAAATCATCATCCCCGCAACCTCGCCTGCCTCATAGACCGCAGCGATCCACGTCCCTTCGTCGTGACCCATCCCAATCTGGCCGCGCCAATCAACGGAGGCGATGTCGGTCACCCGATCATTCAGTCCTGAAGCCAGGGATGCGATAAGGATGCCAAGCAGTCCGACCATCAACCGGGCATTGAACACATGCGTCGGCGCAGCAGCGGGCTTCGGACTGCTCGCAGGCGCGGGGGCACTCACTGTCGTCGGTTCCGCTAGCGTACTCATCCACCCACCTAAGAGAAATTGGCACATCACCCGCATGGCAGACACCCAAACCACCATGCGATGCAGTAGACTGGATTCTACAACGCGATTCAATGTACTGCATTGCGGGTTTTGGAATACATGTCGCACGGTGCGATAAAATTCCACATCGTGGTAAGAAACAACATTGGGTGCCTTCTAAGCGAGATGCGCCGGGAGGGTCCTTAATTTATCAATGGGGAAACCGTGAGCGACGCAACGGGCGAGGACAAGACGGGCGGTATTCAGGTGATTGCCCGAACCGCAAAGATTCTCAATGCTCTTAGCGAGAGGCCCGGCGGCATGAGCCTCGCCGAGATTGCCAAGGAGGTAGAGTTGCCTCGATCGACGGTCCAGCGGATTGTCGCGGCTCTTGGCCAAGAAAACCTTGTGCGTGCAGATCGAAGTGACGGAGTACGTCTCGGACCAGCGCTACTTCGGCTGGTCGGTCGCGTTCATACGGACGTCATCTCGATCGTGCGGCCGCATTTGGAACAGCTATCGGCGGAGATAAACGAGACAACCGTTTTGGCGCGCATGAGTGGGCGCGATATGGCCTTCATTCATATTGTGGTCGCCGAACACGTTCTGCGCGTGATGCCTCGCGTAGGTGGCGATCTTCCGCTCCACAGCACAAGCGGCGGCCGAGCCTTGTTGGCTCTGCATACTGACCTCGATGTAAAAGCTCTGCTCGGCGACGACTACAAGCAAGTCACCCAAAGCACGGTCCATTCCGCGAGCGGACTTCTGCGCGCATTGGCTCGGATCCGCGCTCAGGGCTACGCCTGGGAGTCGAATGAGTCCATCGAAGGTGTGTCCTCGGTGGCAATTGCGATCGACACGGTCCTTGGACCTTATGCTATCTGCATAGTCGCGCCAACAGCGCGCGCCGTCGAGCAGCGAGAACTTTACGCAGACCGGGCACTTCGCTTAAAGGAAATCCTACAGGCGGAGATTGGACGCAGTTCGATCGGCGCCTGAGCAAGCATCTTCGAACGTTATTGTTGGCGTACAGCGAACAGAGTACCTGGAAGTCAATCAGTGTCTCTGGCAGTGTTGTTTGCCTTTCCTAAGTAAATCCCCCAAGCGAAGCGTCTGAAATCGCTGTCGCGAGCGTATTCGAAGAAAAGTCTACGAAATCGCCTTCCGCGCAAACTGTCCTACGCACTCAGACGACATCACGTAGCGAGCGGATCAATGAGCGAATGTGTTCATCGCACCGACGCTGTACGCACCACCACTTGCTAACCACATTTTGCTCGAAGTGCAGTCGTGCCCCTCTATACCTCTCCGTTTCGTCGGTTCTTCCAACCGTTGTTGCTTCGTTCTGCTCCTGCGACATAACACGAACGATTGACAGCGCCGACGAAAGATCATGTCCCACGGGAGGTCTCCCTCACACAATCGAATGTTCGCGAGCCTGATCGTTTGGTTTTTGCGAATGACCCGTTCGCGCAATCTGATTATTTCCGATAAGCGCTTCCCACTATTCTAGGCTCGTTAGCAAAGGACTAATGCAATTTACGCAACGATGTAGATTTGGGAGGAGACATGCAAGGAAAAGAGTGGGACACATCCTATGAATGGAAAGCAGTGACACTGCTGGCGCTTGGATTTGGCCTCGTCGGTCTCGATCGGTGGCTCATTGCACCATTGTTCCCCTCAATTATGAAGGATTTGGGGCTGACCGCTCAGGATGTCGGGAACTGTATTGGCATCCTCGGCTTGTCTTGGGGTGTGTTCGCAATCATCATGGGTGGCTTATCCGACAAGATCGGCCGACGCAAAGTACTGATCCCTTCGATCATCGCCTTTTCGCTGTTGTCCGGGTTCTCGGGCGTCTCCGGTGGACTGGCTTCGTTGCTTGCAATTCGCGCGCTGATGGGCGTTGCAGAGGGATCGTTCTGCCCAACAAGCTTCGCGGCGACGGCTGACGCGTCGCATGCAAAGCGACGCGGATTCAATCTGGGCTTGCAACAGAGTGGCTTTGCCCTCTTTGGACTTGCACTCGCACCTATCATTGCCACGCAACTTCTAGGCGTAATGTCGTGGCGATGGGTCTTTGCGCTTGTTGCCCTTCCGGGACTCATTCTTGGCTTATTAATGTATGTCGTCATCCGTGAGCCGAAAACGCAGCAGGTGACTGAAAGCGAGTTTCCGACTCGCGCTGGAAGCTGGAAAGATGTCATCAAAAGCCGCAACGTCATGCTCGCGATGATCGCACTTTTCTGTGCGATGACTGCTGTCTTCGTGCTTGGAGCAATGTTGCCGCTCTATCTAACGCAATACCTGATGTTGGACATGCGGAGCATGGGCTTCGTCGCGTCTGCGATTGGTTTTGGCGGCTTCTTTGGTCAATTCGGTCTTCCGGGAATTTCGGACATCATCGGTCGTCGCACGGCAGGTATCATAGGGTTCGTCGCCACGGCGTTCATGCTTTTCTTCTTCCGAGGAATCGGCGCGCAGCCTGTGCTCCTCTTCGCTGTTCTCTTCGTGATTTCTTTCTTCACTCTGGGTCTCGTCGCATTGCTGTCTGGCCCGATTGCTACGGAAGCGGCACCTGCCGGAATGGTTTCGACGTCAATCGGCCTGGTTGTAGGTGCCGGTGAAATTTTTGGTGGGGGCGTCGCGCCAGCGTTAGCCGGATTTGTAGCGACTCATTTCGGAATTCACAACATCGTTTGGCTTCCGATTTACGGAGTCCTGCTCGGCTTCCTGGTCTGCCTTTTCCTAGTTGAGACGGCACCCAAACGCGCCCGTCAAATCAAGCAAACATTTCCTGCTGTTGAGCTTCCCCAACAAGAGTGAGCAATCAGATGCGTCGACGAATTAAGTCAACTTTTAGCTTAGTTCGTCGCCCGTCTAGACTCGGCTTAGGGCAGTCGAAATTGAACTAGATGCCCTATGTTCGGCGTTGGTGGGCAACAAACGAATACAAAACTTCCGGTGCCGAATGATTTTGAATGGAGACAAGATCATGTTCAGCTTAAAACGAAAGTATCGAATTACGCCCAAATATCGGTCGCGTCATTCGTCAAATTTTCGAACGCACCGCGAGAACCATCGTCAGCGAAACTAAAAGTCGCGTCTACGTTCCCTATGTCAATCTAGACCATGAACCAATCCCGCTCTCTGCAGGGGTAGTTCGTCAGGGTCAGAGGGATATTTGGCGACCTACTCGTATAACCGCGCGCTCTTGTCTTGAATCTCAGCCATCTGGCGCGTAGGCGAATCGCATACCCGAAAAGCCGTCAAGCCGTACCGAGTTGTTGTCCTGATGCCTTTCGTGAGGCTTAGGAGGATTAATTACGCCCATTGATACCAGTATCCATCGACGGTCGTCATCTTTGACTCACACCAGCGCGCCAGCAACGCACTGGATTTTCTAGAAACGCTGCTTTCCAAAGTTGAGCACTGGCATTGCTCGGTTGAATGCACGGGAGCATGTCATATTGCTTGAGGCGGATATGCACAATAAGTTTTATTGGAGACTTTCTAAATGACGTTCAAACCTAAACTCCGCCTCCTTGTCGCACTTTTACTTGGCTCAGGTATTGCAACGATTGCCAAGGCACAAAGCTCAGTCACGCTCTACGGTGTCGTCGATGGTGGCGTTATGTACGTCAGCAAAACGCTCAATGAAAAGACAGGGCAGAATGGTGGAAAACAGTTTTCTTTCACAAACGGGAATCTGCAGCCGTCCACGTTCGGTTTATTGGGAACTGAAGACTTGGGTGGAGGCCTTCACGCAATCTTCAACTTGGAAAGCGGTATCGATATCTCGAATGGCGGCTTCGCAGACTCCACCGGAAACCTATTCGGACGTCAGGCTTGGGTTGGCTTGGAAGGCGGCTTCGGACGGGTACAGGTCGGCGTTCAATATTCCCCGTTCGTGCTGTCACTGATTGCTTCCGATCCGCGCAACATTTCCTTCTTCGGCAGTGAAGTTCCGATTTACGTCGGACAGCTTTTCGCTACCGGCGCCTACAATCCCAACGCAATCGGTTATACAAGCCCTTCGTTCTTTGGTTTGCAGGGGCGAGCGATGCTGGCTCTGGGCGGCACGGCGGGAAACTTTCAAGCTGGTAGACAGTACGCAGGAAGCCTTACTTATGCCAATAGTGGCGTTTTGCTCACCGCCTCGTACTATGACGGAAACGCAGGAGGCTCAGCCGCAACGACTCCCATCCCGAGCACGGTTCCGTTCATTGGACGTACCATCGGCGCTGGTTACGACTGGGGAAGTTGGGGCGTCAGAGCAGTGTTCGTCAACTATAAGCTGCAGGGCTCGTTTGACAATCGGGTCTTCGGTGCCGGCTTCAACTACAACATCACCCCTTCCCTGAACGTTAATGCTGGTGGTTGGTTTATCCGAGACGGGAATGATTCCAACAACCGGTCGATTATGGCCGCCGCCGGCGTCGTCTACTCGTTGTCTAAAGCGACCGCACTGTACGGGCAGTACGGGTTTGTCAATAACAAGGGCGCAGAACATATTGGGCTGTCGACCAACGGCGCGCTGTACGCACCTGCAGGTAGCACTAACGGCGTAACCCTGGGCATCCGCCATATGTTCTAAATTCTCCGGTTGCGTCAGTCAATCAAACTGTCTTACCGCAAGAAAATCGCCACCGGAACATCAGCAGGACGCTGTGGTTCGGTGGCGCTGAGAACTCTTAGAGGCAGGACACCACAACGTGTGGCGGAGAACCATACACTCAGTTTCGTTAGCAATCAGTCGTCGATACGCAAGCCGGCCTTGATGGTCACTTGCCAGTGCAGAATCTTTCCATCCTCTACATGACCTCGCGTTTCCACAACTTCGAACCAGTGGATGTTATGGAGGGTCTTTGCCGCCTTCGCCAACGCGATACGGACAGCCTCATCGCTCGACTGCGGCGACGAACCGGTGAGTTCAACCTGCTTGTAGACATGCTCCGACATGGGCTTCTCCCTAATAGGATGGACATGATGAGGTCGCCTTAGCGACAGGACTGCATCAAGCGATGCACTCCAACATTAAGCAGCAAGACACGAGCCATGGCGAGTATTTTCTCCAATTAACCGCAAGCCACGCCTCCGAAGCAGCCGGGCGTCGACTATCTAGCTCAACGCTCGATGCGAGATAGTCTCAACGTTTGAGCGGATTCATGGTGCTAGCGCGACGAGGCATCTCGCCATAGATCTTTCGATCCTCGATGACGATTTGAACTGGCCGGAGAGTCGCCCCTTTACAAGGTCCATCGACGCACAATCCGTCTTCGAACCGAAACATGGCGCTGTGATGTGCGCACATGATGACTTCGCTGTCGTAGGTCCAGAAAGTATTTGGCTCGTAGTTCAAAGGAACCGAGAAATGTGGACATAGGTTCTGATATGCCCAGACTTCATCGCCGCGGCGAATGATGACGACGTCTGTCGTTGCGGGATCAGTCGCCTTGATTTCAATGGCACCGTTGTCCGGTACGTCGTCAAGAGCACAAAGAAGCACTTGTTGTTCGCCGCTAATAGAGCTCATCTCTTCGTCTCTTTAAGCGTTTGCTCGACTGAGCACGAAATCCCGCTTGACGTCGAAAAAGGGACTCGGCAAATCCCATTTCTTCGCCTCTTCCCGGTTAACATTCCGTACGTAATCGACCACCAACGACGATTTCACGCCGAAGACTGCATCCGAACGGACATACGGGTCGTCTGCGCTGTACAGCGCAGTAGTCAGAGTCTCGTATCCAGGTGCTTGAATAAGAAAATGCACGTGTCCCGGTCGCATCGGATGACGACCTACTGCCAACAGCATTTGCCCAACTGGCCCGTCGGTCGGAATTGGGTAAGCCGTAGGCTTGATTGCGCGAAACGCGAACTCGCCTTCCGGCCCGGACCGGAAGCGGCCGCGGAGGTTACTCTCCGGTTGGTCCGGGTCCTGCCCTTCGTACATTCCGTTGTTAGCGGTTTCCCACACTTCGATGAGAGCGTCGGCGACCGGCTCACCGCCGTCGTCCACCACACGACCATGAAACAGCGTCGGCTCGCCTTCGGTACGCGCGATGTTCGCACCATATTCTTCGTCGAATGCGCCCTCTCGATAGAACGGCCCCAAGAGACTGCTTTCGGTTGTCGCTGAATCCGCAACGCCGTCCCGTTGATTGATTTCATCGAGCATGATGGACAAGCCGAGCGTGTCTGACAGCAGAATGAATTCCTGCCGAATGCCGTCGCACTTCTTCCCAGTTGCGGTCAGGAATTCAATACCTTTGCGCCATTCTTCGCCTGTCAACTGCACCTCTTGGGCAAAAGCATGCAGATGTCGAATGAGAGCTGTCATCAACTGCCGCACGCGGGCATCGGTACAACTTGACAGTGTCGCCAGCACAGTGTCGGTAATGGGGTGCACTGCTTGCCCGGCCATAGGGCGCTCAGTTGTCGTATTCATGATGTCCTCACGCGATCGACGCGTTTGTGTATTTGTGAATCGTTTCCGTCCTGCTTTAGACGCATGCCAACCGATGAGAACTAAACGTCCTTCGATGACACGATCGTCTAACCCTACCCAACATGTTGTTACTTTCAACCGGCACCTCGGAAAGCGGCGCCGATTGATGATTTACTCACTGAGCGCGACGAACCCTACCGCCTCAATGCATCCGATGCTGGCACAACAATCCCGCCTACCCGCCTTGCTCATGCGTTTGCCGCGACTACCTCGGTGCCCGCCCTTCGTAAGCGTCAACAAGCAGCGCACGCAGCGGCTCACGCTCAATCGCACGAGGATTCCAATAAGGCTTGTCCAGTGCGATGTTCAATGCGATATCTATATCGGACTCTTTCATCCCGATGTCTTTCAATGCAGTGGGCGCTCCGTTTTTGCGCGCCAGTTCGAAAACAGCCTGCGGACCATCTTCGGCATGAAGCGCGCGAGCAATCCGCGACATCGCCTCCGGGGCGGCCTCGCGGTTGTATGCCAATGCGTGAGGCAGCACGATCGTATGGGTCTCAGCGTGAGGCAAGTTAAAGCTGCCTCCTAGCGTATGACATAGCTTGTGATGCAATGACATGCCAACACTACCCAAGACCGCACCACACAACCACGCGCCGTACAAGCAAGCACCACGTGCGTCAAGATCGTTCGGCTGATCCACCACCCCTGGCAGACCCTCTCCCAACGCACGAATTCCCTCTTCAGCAATGAGGTTCATGATGGGATTCGCGTCTTGCGAGTACAGGCCTTCCGCTGCGTGCGCGATTGCGTTGATGCCGCTTGTGACTGAAAGACCTTTGGGCAGCGATACCGTTAGCGCCGGGTCATAAATCACTGTCTTCGGCAAAACACGAGCATCGCGCCCCGTCTTCTTGATTCCGTTTTCCGTCAGTCCGTAGATGGGGGTCATCTCCGAACCGGCGTACGTGGTCGGGATCGCAATGATAGGGAGCGCCGTCTCAAGGGCAATCGCTTTACCAAGGCCTGTTGTCGATCCTCCACCGATGGCAATGGCACAATCTGCCTTGACGCTCGCCGCGAATTCGCGCGCCTTGCGCGCAGTCTCGATGGGAACATGCATGACGGCTTCGGCAAACACTCCGGCGGCTCCCTTGCCGAGTCGTTCGGCAAGCTGCTCTGCTTGTGCACGCTGCTCCGGCGTCGAAAGCACAATCGCTCGCCTCGCGCCAAGCAGATCAATCTCACGGCTAAGGTGGTCCAGACTGCCAACACCGAACACCACGCGTGAGCTTAGGCTTTGATATACGAAAGGTTCCATAGAACTAGCGCTCCGTGATCTATCAGCGGGGGAAGTACGGGGGGATCTTTGCGTCGACGTTCACCCAAACCGACTTCGCCTGGGTGTATTCGCGCATTACTTCGAAACCCATCTCCCGGCCGTATCCGCTCGCACCCACTCCGCCAAAAGGCGAACCAGGGCTGACTCGCTTGTAGCAGTTGATCCACACCATGCCGCTTCGGATTTCACGTGCCATTTGATGGGCTCGTTGAAGATCTCGCGTCCACAGTCCTGCCCCAAGTCCATATTCCGTACCGTTCGCAATAGCAAGCGCTTCTTCATCGGTGCGGAAGGTCGTCACGGTCATGAACGGCCCGAACACCTCTTCTTGCGAGACGCGATCGGTCGGTTTGGCGTGGACGATCGTCGGTTCGACGTAGCAGCCTTTCGCGAATCCCTCACCATCGGGTGCCTTGCCTCCAGTCAACACGTCACCGCCCTGTTCGCGAGCGATGTCAACATAGGACAACACGCGGTCGCGATGTTGGAGAGACGTAAGAGGACCCATTTCGGTCTTGGGATCGAGCGGATTGCCCAGCTTGATGGAGCGGGTGAGCGCCACGAACTTCTCGAGCACCTCGTCAGCCACCGACTCGTGGACAATCATTCGGGACGCAGCAATGCACGCCTGACCTTGGTTATGGAAGATACCAAAGGCCGAACCTTGGACGACAGCAGCGATGTTCGCATCAGCGAACACGATATTCGCGCCCTTCCCTCCAAGTTCGAGCTGCACTTTTTTCAGATTGCCGCTCGAGGCTTGGACCACTTTACGACCCACAGCCGTCGAACCTGTAAATGCGACCTTGCTAATTTCCGGATGCTCTGCGATGTACTGGCCAGCAATATGACCGAGCCCCGGCAAAATATTGACCACGCCCTTCGGGAAGCCGACCTCTGCCATTAGTTCAGCAATTGCCAAGCTTGAAAGCGGCGTGAGCTCTGCTGGCTTCATGACCACGCAGTTGCCTGCGGCGAGTGCCGGTGCCATCTTCCAGCTTGTGAACATCAACGGGAAATTCCAAGGCACGACTTGACCGACGATGCCAACCGGTTCACGTGTCAAGTAGTTCAGAAAACCCGTGTCAACCGGGATGACTGACCCTTCGAACTTATCAGCCATACCGCCAAAATAGCGGAAAGTTGCGGCAGTACGTGGGACGTCAAGAAAGCGCGTGTCACGAATCGGATGACCAGTATCGATCGACTCGAGTTGCGCGAGACGGTCCGCATTTGCCTCGATTGCGTCGGCGAGTTTAAGCAGCAAGCGGCCGCGATCCGCCGCCGCCATATTCTTCCATGCGGGGTAAGCGGCTTTTGCCGCAGTTACGGCACGGTCGATGTCGGCGTGATTCGCCATCGCGATATCCGCGATTACCGTGTTGTCGTGCGGATTCAACGTTGCAAGCGTTTCGCCTGAGAGCGACGGAACGAAATTGCCGTCAATGAAGAGTTGGGTTTGCATGACAGTCCTACTTGTTATATTGCCGAGACGCAATTGCCCCGCGGCGCCACAAACTTGTGGCGCCGTTGGTTAAAGACTGGGGCAGCGGAGGAAGTAGAACCGGATCCTTAGAACTGGATCGGATTGGCAGGCAGTTCACCGCTTTCGTAACGCTTCGGCAGGTCAGGCGTTGCGTTTTCCCAAACCAGCAACATCGAGCGCTTTTGGGAGAAGCCCTTGTGGCGGATATCTGCCGGCATTGCAGCGACGTCACCCGGATTCATCGTAATGCGCGCACGCGGCTCGCCCGTATCCTTGTCGGCGATGTCCCAGATGATTTGGTCGGAGAGTTGCAGGAACCATTCAACACGGTCATTGCCATGGAAGACCGGGAGCACGAACTCTTCGGTGGTCGGGCAGAACAGGCTCTGCTGGCAAACAGACGTCACCGACGGATTCCACGTAACGTCCGAGCGCGACAGATACTTGAAGAGGCTGAATGCGTGGAGCGACTTCTCGTAACCCGGCTCAGCGTAAATCTCCGGCTCCGACTGCGACACGTCGGCGAAGTGACGATTTACCGGCAGGTCTTCGCGCAGCGGCGAATCGCCTTCGAGGCCAGGCATGCGCTTGGTCGCAATCCGGAAGCGCTCGATTGCTTCGAAGTTGTCGCCATGCTTGCTACCGTAAGCCGAGCCGGTTTCGCCAGGTGCTGCGAACGGATCGAAGCCTTCATTGACCCAATCAGCCAGAATCGCCTTGAACGTCGCCATGATCAGCGGCGTTTCGAATTGCTCGGTGTAGTCGATGCCGGCCGCCTTGAAGCTGGCGTTGTACGAGCCAGCGTACAAATCGACCTTACCATAGTGGTTGCGGGTACCAATCACCGGGTCGAAGTTGACCCAACCGTAAAAGAAGCCCCAAGCGACGTCGCGCATCATCGCACGAAGGAACTCATCAACGTAAATCTGGTGCGTCCGAATTTGTCCATTCGACGGCCACTTGATAGTGGCAAAGTACGAATCACGGCTGAATTCAAACTCGCCGAGTTTGAAAGCGCGATAGCCAGTGACTTCATGCGGTTCGCTCGCAACGACATCTACTTGAATGCTTTTCTGTACCATTATGAACTCCGTAATGTGCTAGTGAGTGGTGAGCTTAGCGATCGCAGATATCGGCCCAGCGTTCCACCGAATTCTCGCCAAGGATGGTTTGCAGGAGAAGTACGCCCATCTTGACGGCAGTGAATCGATAGGCCGCGCCAGCGGGAAGCAACACTTGATGGCCGCGTTGCAGGTGAACACGCCCCATCGGCTTTCCCTTCGGCTCACCATCAAGACGTACGGTTCCCTCTTTAGCACTGTCGACAAGCGGGCCATCCGTCGGATCGATGAACTGAACGTCGACCTCGCCGTCCATGACCACAGCGAACTCATCATGCGCTGCGCTGAACCACGGCGACGTACCTTCCGCACGAAGCGTTTCGATGACGTACTTCAGGTTCTTCGCGACTACCACCTTCTCATAAGGCAGTGCGCCAGCGGCCACGGCAAACACGTTCGACTTCGCGTAGTGCTCTGCCTTGCCTGTGATGATTTCGATCGAGCCTTTCGAGTAACCGTTCAGACTTCCGAACACCGTTTCTTGCATGATGTGCCTCCAGTTAAGTTATGAGATGCGTAAATACAGGGTAAGTCGTGAAGGCCGCCATATCAATGTTCAAGCTGTTCTGGAATCGCGAACCGAATGTCCGTAAAAAACCTCCAGTCCTGCTCCCTACTTACACCTGCTGCCCGCCTAAGGGCATCGAGATTGCCTTGCAGCGCTGCGCTCGCCGCTGACGGACGCGATTTCTAAGCGTTGCCCACACGAGTATGGCAATCACCAGTTCTGGCCTGACATCGACAGCACTCTGAGTTGCCTGCGAGTGGACTGAATACGAAAGGGCATTCGTTCCGAAGGCAAACGCTCACTTCAGGACGACTTGCGTATTCAAAGACTCTGCTCTGAATGTTTTCCGAAAATTCGGTTTAAGACGACGAAGCGACGTCATTACTCTGACTGACATCGATTCAACGAACTTACGAATATTCGATCCGACTTCCGGCGCGCACAGCCGCGACGGTCGTGGCACGCCGTTGAGCTTGTCAAAGTTAAGGAGCATCTCCCGCATGACAGCTCGATCTGCAATGGCGGATTGCAGCATCGCTGTGTCCTGCGCCCGCTTAGCGGGGTCACTTTCCTTCATCCAGTTGAAATTCGCTGTCGCCGTG
This sequence comes from Caballeronia sp. PC1, assembly GCF_021353155.1. Classification (NCBI taxonomy): domain Bacteria; kingdom Pseudomonadati; phylum Pseudomonadota; class Betaproteobacteria; order Burkholderiales; family Burkholderiaceae; genus Caballeronia; species Caballeronia sp. PC1. The sequence continues at coordinate 965,089 of NZ_JAJUBH010000003.1, read as the reverse complement.
GGCGATGTGAAGTCTAAGAAGACTCTTCTGCGTTCTGCCGCGTACTTGTCCAGTACTCTCTTCGATGCCGACTCTTTGATGACTGCGATTAGAGCAGTTGCCAAGTGTTCCGCATCGAGCACTCCGCCAGAAAGCCCGAGCCCTCCAATCGGATTCGTGATGTGCGCTGCATCACCCGCTAAGAGCACGCGACCGCGACGGAACTCAGACGCGCAACGTTGATGTACCCGGTATGGATTAATGTGGTCAACGCGATATTGGTCGGGATTCGGCGCACCCGGCAAGATCTTCCTAAATCGCTCGGGCATGCGGCGGCGCACTTCGTCCATCGAGATATCTGGATCCTCACCGTAGCAGACTCTCCACAATCCGCTCTGATCAAGCTGCACCACTACGGCCCAATCCACAGGATCATGCACAAAATTCGCACGAGAATACCCATGGAAAGAGAAATCGTAGAAGATGTTCGTTGCCACCAGCCTTTCATCCCAGGTGGTGCCATCAAAAGTTAACCCCAGCTGCTCACGCACCGTGCTGCGCGCACCATCGGTTGCCGCGACCCACCGTGTTCGAATGCGGGATAGCCCGCCAGGCATGCGGGTTTCAATCGTCACATAGGCAGTATCTTGCTTGATGCTTTCGACGCGATGATTCCAACGGATATCAACGTTAGGTAGCGCCTGAAGGTGTTGGACAATCACGTTGGAGACGTGATTCTGTCCCAACAAGAGCATATACGGGTGCTCCGTATCCTCGTCGAGCACACCCCAATCCAAAGTGGAAAACAACGTACCGTCGCCGTGGCGATAGTTAATCTCCTGGGACCAAACAGCACGTTTTCGCACATCGTCTAGCAGCCCAAAGCGCTCTAAAGCGGCGACGGTGGGCGGCATGTAGGCTACTGCTCGCGGAGACGGCGAGACGCTAGGCTCCGATTCCAACACCACCACTTTTACCCCGGCACGGCCAAGTTTCAGGGCGGTGAGCAAGCCGACGGGACCTCCGCCAACTACGACCACGCCTTCTAGCGTCTCCATCATGTGTCTCCTTTCAACTCGCGTTTCTCAAGGAAAATAGCCTCTGAATGGGCTATGTCGCGCGTGTTCAAACCAAATAACCTACAGTGTCTCCTTCTGCAAAGTGCCGAGCGTTTGAGCGCGACACGGCTATCGATCCATGCGTCTAGATGCCGGATGTCAAACCGCGAAAGCGGCTTTAGCAGATCGATATAGGTACTCATGCGATTAATGAACGGCTTGACGCTACCGTCCTTCACTGCCCATGTGCCCTATTATTGTTTTGCGTTAGGAGGACAACTGCAGCATGCTTACCGCGGCGAGGCCGTTTTACTCATTCCGCCTACCTTTGGTGATTCGTGCAAGAGTGCATTCGGGCATATCGACGGCCTATGCGCGAAGCACCCTTTTTCGGCCGGCACGCAAATCATTGGCTACCGGCCAGCCTACTTACTTGGACTGCGCGACCAGCTTCTTGGTGATCGTGGCAACATGCTGACCTTGGAAGCGAGCGATTGCCAGTTCGTTTTCGCTCGGTTGACGCGAACCATCTGCACCCGCAAGCGTCGACGCACCGTAGGGCGTGCCACCGGAAATCTCGCTCATGTTGACCAGTCGCTGCTCCGAATACGGCACACCAACGATGACCATACCGTGGTGAAGCAAGGTCGTATGGAAGCTGCTGATGGTCGTTTCTTGACCACCGTGTTGCGAAGCGGTGCTCGTGAAGACGCTACCGACCTTGCCAATCAGGCCACCGTTCATCCACAGACCACCCGTTTGGTCCAGGAAGTTGCGCATTTGAGCGCACATGTTGCCGAATCGCGTCGGCGTACCGAAGATGATGCCGTCGGCTTCCGCGAGAATCTCCGGCGTAGCAACCTGAACACTTTCGAATGCAGCGCGATAGCCCTTCATTCCGCTCTTAACCAGGACTTCTTCGGGCACGAGTTCCGGAACCTGGAGCAACTTCACTTCAACGTCTTCAACTTCTCTGACGCCTGCCGCGATAGCTTCGGCCATCTTGTAGATGTGGCCGTAGCCGCTGTAAAACACAATCTGAATCTTAGTTGCCATATCGTTTCTCCGGGTTGGTTCTCTTAAGAGACAAAACTCAAGTTCAGACGAACTTCATGTGTAGCGGCGACTGACTTTGTACGCTGTGGTGACTAAACACGCGTTTGACGGTTGCGCGAAAGACAAATGCAGGTAGACCCCTTCCTGTTCGCATAATCGCGAAACCTGAAAATCATAGAGGAAATGCATTCCTGGTTCGTTCCGGTTTCGCAAACGAGTCGATCGCCAAACACGAACAGCATTACGCACGACGCAACACCCAGCATGACAGTAGTGGCCTATCAACCTAATATGAGTCGACACAATCTTTAAGCGACTCAATCGCGCTGGTCGCTACCTCAACCACACTGTCTAAGTCAGAAGAGGCCAATTTTCTCGCCCCTTCGTAGCGCGAGGTGCGTCGGACCGAAAGTCGCACGGAACGGCAGACCTTCATGCCGTCCCAAATTGCGGTCAAAATTTACGCTGCAAGCTTAAGAGGCGGGGCCGGGCGGCTGCTGCCGTTGAGCTTCTCGAAGCTCAGAAGAACCTCGCGCATCACAGCGCGGTCCGTGCCTGCGTGTGTAAGCAGTTCGGTATCACGGGCGCGTTGCGCAGGGTCGCTTTCCTTCATCCAGTTGAAGTTCTGCGTTGCCGTCGGCGACGTGAACTCAAGGAAGACCTTTCGACGATCAACCGAGTAGTCGTCGAGCACCTTGACCGGTGCGGAGTCGTTGACGACCGAGATCAGCGCACGAGCCAGATGTTCTGCATCAAGCACACCACCGGACAGACCCAGGCCACCCATCGGATTTGTTGCGTGCGCGGCGTCACCCGCGAGAATCACACGGCCTCGGCGAAACTCGGCAGCACAGCGCTGATGTACGCGGTACGGATTCAGGTGGTCGACGCGATAACGGTCAGGTGTCGGGGCTCCCGGCAAGAGACGTTTGAAACGCTCGGGCATACGACGACGCACTTCCTCCATCGAGATCGACGGATCTTCGCCGTAACAGACGCGCCACAAGCCGCTTTGGTCAAGCTGCACCACCACTGCCCAGTCAAGCGGGTCATGCACGAAATTGGCACGCGAATAGCCATGGACGGTGAAGTCATAGAAGACATTCGTTGCGACGAGTCGCTCTGCCCAAGTGATACCGTCAAAGCTCAGGCCAATCTTCTCGCGCACCGTGCTGCGTGCCCCATCGGTCGCCGCCACCCAGCGAGCGCGCAGTCGCGAAATGCCACCCGGACAACGCGTTTCAATCGTCACGTAGTTGGCGTCTTGATCGATACTCTCAACGCGGTGATTCCAGCGAATATCTACGTTGGGCAACGTTTGAAGGTGCTGCTTAATGACGTTGGATACATGGTTCTGGCCCAGCAGCAACATGTACGGGAACTCGGTGTCCTCAGCAACAGCACTCCATTCCAGCGTACTGAAAAGCGTGCCGTCGCCGTGACGATAGTTGATGCTCGGGCAATACACTGCACGCTTGCGAATATCCTCAAGCACGCCAAACCGCTGCATCGCAGCGATGGTTGGGGGCATATACGCGACAGCGCGGGGCGACGGCGAAACGCAAGCCTCCGATTCGAGCACAATGACCTTGACGCCAGCGCGACCCAGTTTGAGCGCGGTGAGCAGGCCAACGGGACCTCCACCAACAACGACCACTCCTTCAAGCGTTTCCATTTTTCAGTCTCCTGTCACAACGCGTTTTCAAAAAACCGGCCTTCGCTCAGACTTCACTGTGGGGCCGAATAATGGAAGTAAGCGTAACCAACTGAATTTCCGAAGGCAATGCAATGAGGTTTGCATATCACGAACAGTTCGATCGGCGATTTATGCCCTCGAATACGCCGACGCGGCGGTTTACCCTTGTTGACATCACGGCCGGGCCTGTTTTTTTTCAAAAAAGACGAGTGCTACGCGTTTCCTATCGATAGACGAGACCGACGGGTAGTCACGTTCCTAAATGTCTTGGCAACTGGACATCTAGAACCGCAGCGCGAGCGCTAACAACTCATCACCTGCCCACTGCCAAAGTCGTGGCACTGATTGCCTGTATTGCCACGACAGACCACGACAGACCACGACAAGAACTTGCTGAAAGCACTCCGATGCGTCGCTTCCTGCGGGGTATGCCGCTCCGGAGCATGCACCATCTTTCGCTGTTAGACGCTGGCTTCGCTACTCGACTGCCAATGAACAGCGAAGCGGACAAAAAAAAACGCTGACCGGGGAGTCAGCGTTAAAGGTCGCCAATGCTAGCTGACGAACCTGAGAGTAGATTCTTTGCGTACTCCGATAGACCCCAGCTACTAAACTTGCGCCCCACCTTTGCTGTCAAACCGCACTTGGACATCGAGCTGTTGAGTACCGGAGACGATATTTGAGAGAACCTCTGCGGATAGATCCGCAATTTTTTGATCATCCGACGCAGAAAGGTCGCTGCTTACCCCTATGCCGCCGATGATGGCCCCGCCGCTGTCCCGCACAGGCGCGCCGCCCGGGATAGAACTTAACAAGAAATCGTAGTAACCAAGGTTTCGAGCGTCATTACGCTTCCAGGCTTCTATACGGTCTAACGTACTGCTCCCCAGTTGAACCGCGGTGAAAGCCTTTCTCTGCGCCGAATCGATCGTGCTGATTTTTGCTTCACGATCTCGTGCGAAACCGATTAGAAACCCTCGACGATCACAAACCGCGACGCTCACCGCCAACTTAAATCGACTTGAGGCTGTCTTTAAGGAGTCTTGAATCATCCAAGAGACAACCTCGAGGTCTAATGCGCTCATGCGTACCCTTCTTTCCCGATTTCGTCCACGAGTATTCTGCTGTAATGTTGACGCCTAATGGCTCAAATCTCTAGAGGAATCCGAGGTCCGCTTTAAGAGTATCCTCGGTCCTCTTTAAACAATCGAAATAACCCTAGCGAATGTGCTCAAGAAGCAAAGGACAGCGCCGATCCTCGCGCATGCACGCTCTTGCGTCAAATGTGACAGTTCAAAAAAGCGAAAAATTCCGCAGACATCCCGCGCACACAGGCGCAGCGCTGTACTACGTGACCGTACGACATTCCATTTGTAATCGCTCAATGGATGTAATCCCGTCGATCTTCCCAAACCGTCAGGACTCTACACGCTCGACACGCAATTTTACGAGCTAGCACGGTGAAGGAGTTGCATATCGAAGTTGAGCCTGATGCAGCACATAACAACCCGTCAGCGATCATACGCTGGGCGCAGCCGCGGATTTAGGACCGCGAGACAGCTTGACCAAAATATTTTCGATGAGGTGTAACCGTGCCACCGTCCAGTGCGAATTAACTAGCGTACCTCCAACAGGTACCGTCTAGATAACCCACTGGAGAATCCCAATGTCTTCGAAGACTTCTGTCACGACCGCTCTCTTGGCAGGCGCCGTTGCGAGCCTAATGGCATCGGTCGCTCATGCTGCGCCTCTGACAAAGGCGGAGGTAAGCGCTGCCACTGCTGCTCACAAAGAGAAATGCTATGGCGTGGCCCTCAAGGGAATGAACGACTGCGCCGCGGGCCCGGGAACTACGTGCCAAGGAACTTCAACGGTTGATTTCCAAGGCAATTCGTGGAAGTTCGTGCAGGGTGGTACGTGCGCGAGTATCCAAACCCCAAGCGGCGGTCACGGCTCGCTTTCCCCCGTGAAGTCCTAACCTAAAACGTCAGCAGGAGAGGATGATGCCTCCGCGCCGTTGTGGCGCGTGCGGAGGCTTTCATCGAAATCGGCCATGCTTACTTTGTCTTCAATGTCTGGCGTCAGCTTTAAGCACGAGCACTTCGCTGCGATCACGGAAAGTCGACCGCATAGACTTTTCTTTGAAGTCCATGCCGAGAATTACATGGGTGCAGGTGGTCCGAGCCATCAGATGCTGTCAAGCATTCGACGAGACCATCCGATCTCGATTCATGGCGTGTGCATGTCCATTGGCGGCGCAGAGCCTCTTTGCGCGAGTCATCTCGAAAGACTTGCGGGAGTGGTCGAACGGTACGAACCCGCACTTGTTTCCGAACATCTCGCTTGGTCTACGCATGCGGGCACCTACTTTAACGACCTTCTGCCGTTACCGTATTCGGTAGCCACATTAAACACCGTGTGCGACCACGTTGACCACGTTCAACAGGTGTTGAAGCGTCAAATCCTCCTTGAGAATCCGTCAACCTACCTGTGCTTCGCTTCATCCACGATGAGTGAGACTGACTTTCTTCGAGCAGTCGCGCAACGCACCGGATGCGGCATGCTACTTGATATCAACAACGCTTTCGTATCCGCGGTCAATCAAGGGTATTCAGCAACTGAATATCTCTCTGAGTTCCCGATTGACTATGTCGGAGAGATTCACTTGGCGGGACATGCTGAGCAACGTGACCACGAGAATACCCTTCGTCTCATTGATAGCCACGATCGCAAGGTTTCCGATCCTGTTTGGGATCTCTACGCAAAGACGCTCTTGCGAATCGGAGCCGTACCAACACTCATTGAATGGGATAGCCACTTGCCAGATTGGCCGGTTCTTGTTAAAGAGGCACGGCGCGCCCGAAGCGTCATGGCCCAGACCCCACAGGCCCGCACTGAGGGAGTTGCGTTCTCGTGAATTTCGAACCGCAATCCGCACAGCCGTACGCTCAGCAATTTGCTCGCGGACTCATTAATCCTGCGTTTGAAACGCCTGAGGGGCTCGTCGTACCGTTCGGCAATGACGTAGATATGCGATATAACATCTATCGCAATAATGTCGCGGTTAGTTTAATTGAGGCGCTTGCTGCCGTATTCCCTGCTGTGCAGCGAATTACTGGAAATGAGTTCTTCCGTGCAATGGCACGCTTCCACCTCCGCGCAACGCCGCCCAAGTCTCCATTGCTGTTCGAATATGGACAAGATTTTCCGGACTTCATCGAATCTTACGAATATGCTCGCTTCATGCCGTGGCTTGCTGATGTTGCGCGGATCGAACGAGCATGGCTCGACGCGTACCACGCGGAAGACCTCCCTGTACTCGAGACGCACGCGTTCGCTAGCGTCGAAGCGGCAGCGTTGACGTCCCTTCGCTTCATCCGACATCCAGCATCACATATTGTCCGCTCCTCTTTTTCCGCGGTTTCAATCTTCGCGATGAACCGCAGCGATGAACCCATAACGCACCTAGACGCAAGCGAGCCTGAAGACGCGCTCATTACTCGTCCAGACTTCGATGTCACCGTAACGCGACTGCCGCCTGGGGGGGCGACGTTCATATCGCAGCTTTTCAATGGTGAGTCGCTTGGCGACTCTGTTGCCGCCGCACTTAACGACTCACCCGCCTTCGACCTTCCTGCGAATCTCAACGGCGTCATTTCGGCAGGCGCTTTCACCGCGATGCGAATTGGAGATCACACATGACACACGAACACTCAGCCAATGGCTCCCTGCCAACAACTCCGCTTGTGAGAATTTATGGCAGAGCGACCCACGCGGTGGCCTCGCTCGCACAGCCGTGGTTGGTTCAATTCATACTGCGAGTCGCGTTAGCAGTCCCGTTCTGGAAATCGGGAATGCTTAAATGGCATGGCTTCTTGCAATTAAACGACACTGCAATAGATCTCTTCACCGATGAATTCAAGATTCATTTGCCTGGAGGTCCTTATCCGTTTCCCGTACCAGCCCTCTTCGCGTTTCTCTCTGCATGCGGTGAAGTCGGATTTCCTGTTTTGCTGGTTTTGGGGGTTGGCACTCGCTTCGCTGCTCTTGGCATTCTCTTGATGACGTGCATAATTGAGCTGACAGTGCCGGAAGGTTGGCCAATCCACATCACATGGGCTGCAATGGCACTCGGAATCGTCGCATGGGGTCCGGGCTTGCTTTCAATCGACTATGCCATAGGCGACCGGAAACCCAGGTCATGAGCACGGTGACACATTGCAAGGAATAAATCCTACGGTGGCGCATCAATGCTCACGACATCGCGCCACATGCACTTTTCGCGTCAACAGTGGCTCAGAGCCGCGATCCACAGGTATGCTGGTCGGCACGAATCGTACGAAGACGCACGAGCAATCTGCGGGCAACTTGGTCACCCATCCTTAATCGGCGGTACGGGTCCTTCAGCAGGTCGGCAGACGCGACCTCGCAAACGTTGCATCCGCACATTGCGCTGCGCGCCCGAAGCGACTCTCTATTCGTCCAGATACGCCGCTCTCACCTTCGGATCATCCAGCATGGTCTTCGCGTCGCCGGTCATGGTGACCGTGCCCGAATCCATCACATAACCGCGATTGGCCGCCTGCAACGCCAGACGCGCGTTCTGCTCCACCAGCAGCACCGTCAGCCCTTCCTTCGAAATCTCCCGCACCACCTCGAAGATCTTCTCGACCATGATCGGCGAGAGACCCATCGACGGTTCGTTGAGCAGCAGCAGCTTCGGACGCGACAACAGCGCGCGCGCCATCGCCAGCATCTGCTGCTTACCGCCCGACAACGTGCCCGCGTACTGCGAGGCCCGCTCCTTCAGACGCGGGAAGAAGCCGAACATGCGCTCCGTGTTCTTCTGGATGCCGTCGGTATCGTTGCGCAGATACGCGCCTGTCTGCATGTTTTCGAGCATCGACATGCGCGCGAAGATGCCGCGGCCTTCCGGCACCATCGCGAGACCGCGCTTAAGCAGTTCATGCGTCGGCACGCCCTTGATCGACTGGCCCATGTAGTCGATATCGCCGCCATTTCGATAAATTAAGCGAAATCCGACACGAGCTGCGCAACTTTACGGCACATGGTGCTTTTGGCAAGCGGGGTGAAGCGTATCGATTTTACTCAGGCGCTGGAGCAGTGCCTGTATTTTCACCTCACAAGGCAGGAAGCTAAAAATACCGATTAGGGGCGGGAATTGCATTCCGGTAAGAGGACGCCCTCATCCTCATCGATTTGTTCATTGATCATGTTTGGTCTGATGGGCGCGAACCTGCGCGAGCGTATCTACACGATACCGAATTGCCGGTGATCCTGACCTATGCAGCCGATGGGACCTACGCGGCAGCGATGACATCAACCGAGGACATGAATGCCTTCGGAGAGCATGAACAATCGGCTTGGGATCATGCTGCTGACGTGGATTTTTAGCATCTGATCGTGTCGCCATAAGCGACATTTGTATCTACAGAAATTGAGACAATCGTCGAACTTTCCACGTTTGGAAGGGCTCGCAAGCGGCTTTACTACCTGCCTGCGAGCGGAAACGTCTAGTTGTCGCTCGCGTGCAATGCACTCGAAGCATGCGACTACCTTTTCACCGGTGCGACCTTTCGCGGAGGCCTTAGTTGTAAGGTCGGCAATGCTTCTCGATCCTAGGTCACTCCAAGCACCATATCCACATTCTTTTTCAGGTCGTTAACAAAATCGTCATACTTCGTGACGTCAAGGAATTCGGAAATAATCTGGAAAATTCGCTCTGCGTTTGCTCCGATTGGCCCACGCTTTAGTAGAGCCATTTCGACTTGGTGTAGCCAGCGGGAATCGTCGACGAAGCCGGTTTGTTCGGGCAGACCCGGAAATCGGTCGCGATTTTCATAAATTTTGCTGATATTCAGCATCCCGACAAACGTCGGCTTCAAATACATCACCTGGACGCCCTCAAGCGCTGCTAGTCGAGCCGAGGCTCGTCGTGAAGGATCATCATCATCAAGAACGAATATTGCCTCCTTTTTGCTCGCGCGTAGAAGCGCTAGCAGTCGGTCTGATTGATACAGTCCGCCCAACGCTACGGACCGAACATCCTTGACCTCAAGCTTGCTCGCTAAACCTCGATCTTGACGCATGAAATCGATAAACAATTCATCGACCTTCCCCTCTACGAACAACGTAATCTCGACTTCGTCTCGTCCAATGTTACCTCCCGCAGCGGGCCGCTCATTATCATCCTTACCCCGCTCCGCTTCAGCACTTTTTAGTATCTTTGCCGATCCAGGTATGCGCGTTGACCGAGGGAACAGGGGAAGCCAACCCCTGCCCCGATGCCAGATAATCGGTAGCGTGGTATTTGGAGTATTATGATCAAATACCAGTAGGCCGCCTACACCGCCGAAACCAAGTTCCGATGTCGATATGCTGCGACAGTACCGTCGAATTCGTTCTAGCATAGCTTCACGCTCCGACATTGGAAGCCCCGCATAGATTGCGGCATCCATATTGGTGACTGTATCTCTAGAACTATATTCCAACGCTGTCACGACAGATGCTCCCGAGTCCTCCGTGACATGCTGGATGCCGTCTTCGTATCCCGCCACTGTCAGCACAAATATCTGGCGCGGTTTCACCAACGAATGCACCTCCTCCGCCACCTTTTTTACCTCTTTGCCAATGGTTTTTCCGGTTCCAATGACGTCATCGACTAGTACGATGTTGTCAATATTCGAAAGATCTAGTTTGTCCTCGTCGTCACCAAAATAAAAGTCATCTTCGGGGATGTCAGCCGTAACCCTATAGTGGTATGAAATCAGCGCTCCGCTTTTCGCTGCATTTCCAATTCCAGCGTAGAGTGTATTATTTCCTTTGACAGCTACCCCCTTCTCCGAAATTCGCCTCTGTAGCTTTGCGTGAGCCACTTCTAAGGCGGATCTAATCTGCGGAGAGCCGAGCACATCCAAATTCTCTATGATTCTGACAGCTAACGGGTAATCGGCAACGTCAAACTGTAGGACCCACTTAATGGCGTGATCCATGGCGACCTCGACTGGCCAACTTTGAATGGCAGCTTGAATGCGATCGGTGTATATCTGAATAGACGACGGAAGCACGTTTCTCAATTTTTCCCCGGACTTTGTTGACTGTGCAAGGGGCAAAGATTACCACTTCCGCAGCGATGTCTGCGATCAAAGCCCTTGTTGCCGAACCTACTTGATGGACTGCAAGCAGGGTTTCACTTCGAGCGATGAAAACGTTTCGTCTTTTGAAAATCCGATGGCCGTTCCGGATGCAAAGCGGACACCCAAGTGTCCGACCGGCGAAACAGATGAACGGCCGTTTCTTTTTAGGGTTGTAGGACGCCTGCCCTGATCCATCGGCACGTCAACTCTCCCAAACCCCAGCGGGCAGGGCGTCCTACAAGCCCCAAGGGAGGAAACCGCGGAGTGCCCCGAACTGGTCTGAACCTTTCACCGCTATGGCGATTCGTTCAGTCTCATTGACGGCACGGCGGATATAAACGCGGGCAAATCAGAGCTTCGGCAACCGCGATCGCATCAGCGACGCTGCTGCGCGTTGCTATATGCCGGGCCGACTAGCACCGGACTGCCTGCCGGGAGTCGTAGGCGCAAGCGTCCCCTATGAGCTCCCTTTCAACGCGCAGCGTCATACGCTCGCTATCGATGTCACCGACCTTCAGGGCTGTTACCTCGCCGGCGCGTAATCCCGTTCCGTAGGCGAGCGCCAGCGCCGTTGATGCTTCAGGTTGGTTGCCGCCGCGATCAGCCGCCCAACTTCTTCGCGGCTGAGTATTACCGGCAAGGTACGCGGTAGATAAATCGTAAGCGGTCCGTTGTCGGCGTCCTTCCCGCGCGATGAGTGATAGGCGATGCTGGTGTCCACTTCAACTTTCAAGTGGACACTACCCATGGCAGAGGACAGGAATCTGAAGGAGCGGCTGGTAAGGGGCTTTGAGCGTGATGGCAAGCGCCGTTGCTTTGACGAACAGGCCAAGCGTGAGCTGGTGCTGGCCTGTCTGCGACCAGGGGTGTCCGTCGCCGGGATGGCGCTGGAATACGGCCTGAACGCCAACCTGTTGCGTAAATGGATTCGTCAGTATCAAAGCGATGCTACCAGTGAGGGGGCGCCGAACGGCGTGGCCAAGGCAATGCCGACGTTCATCCCGGTTGTTCAGCCGGGACATGCCGATGTTACGGCATGCGAGGCTCATGCGGCACCGGTTGCGCTCGCACGGCAGGCGCAACGCGTCACGCTGCCGTCGCAACTGATTGCCGAACTGCCTAACGGTGTCAAGCTCATCCTTGAATGTGCCGGCGACGATTCAAGCCTGGTGATGACGATGATCGAGACGCTGGGAAGGTGCCATGTTCCGGTTCGACGCTGATCTGAAGGTTTACGTTCACCGCGATGCCGTCGATTTCCGCAAGGGCATTACGGGCCTTTCGACGATCGTGGAGCAGGCACTGGGACTCGATCCGTTCGCACGGGCGGTCTACGTGTTCCGCAACCGGCGTGCCGATCGCCTGAAGCTTCTGCTATGGGAGCGTAACGGGTTCTGGTTGATGCTGCGCCGCCTGGAGGCTGACCGCTTTGCCTGGCCGCGCAGCGAACCAGTACTGGAACTGAGCGTCGAGCAACTGCATTGGCTGCTGGAGGGCATTGATCTGACAGCGATGCGCAAGCACCCGGCGCGATACTATGCACGCGTGAGCTGAGGAGGATGTATCGCTGTCGCGCGAGCGCGGCGCGCGCACAACAATTTGCGCGGTGACGTAAACCCATTTCGCAGCGCAAGCCGGTATGGTTGTGGCATGAACCGCATTTTGATCACCGCCGCAGAACTCGCTGCCCTCATCGCCGAACGCGATGCGATGCTCGCCGAGCGCGACGCGCTGCGTGGCGAACTGCGGGTCACGAAGGTCGAGCGTGATTTGCTCAAGGAACAGCTGAAGGCATTCGAGCGACGGCTGTTCGGGGCGAAGAGCGAAGCACGCAGCGAGGCCCAGCGGGACCTGTTCCTCAATGAAGCGGAAGCGCTGGCTCCGACGACCGCCACGTTACCCGCCCAGGAAGACGACACAGACAGTACGTCGGTGGCAGGCCACAAGCGCGGCAAGCCCGGGCGCAAGCCGCTGGACCCGGCATTGCCACGCAAGGTGATCCGTTACGAGCTCACTGAAGAAGAACGGGTGTGCCAGAACGACGGCAGTGTGCTCGTGGAGATCGGCGTCGAGGTCAGCGAACAGCTGGACATCATCCCGCAGCAGGTTCAGGTGATCCGTCACGAGCGCGTGAAGTACGCATGCCAGCAGTGCGACCAGGGCATGAAGGTGACGCCGGCGCGAGCACGCATCATCCCCAGGGGCCTGTTCACCGAAGCGGCGCTGGCGTGGTTCGTCGTCTCGAAGTATATCGACGGCCTGCCGCTGTACCGGATCGCTGCGCTGCTGCGCCGCTTTGGCGGCGACATCTCGCGAAACACGCTGGCTGCAAGCGTAGTGCGCCTGGGACATTCGGTACAGCCCGTCATCAACCTGATGCGTGATGTGATGCTCGACAGCGAGATCGGGTTCGGCGACGAAACCACCGTGCAGGTTCTCAAGGAGCCAGGGCGCGCACCGCAGACAAAGAGTTACGTCTGGGTCCAGATGAACGGCAGTGGTCCACCCGTGCGCCTGTTTACCTATGCGCCGGGGCGCTCCCAACAGCTTGGTGCGGACGTGTGGGCCGGCATGCGCCATGGCGCCGTGCTGATGACCGACGGGTACAAACCGTATGACACGATCGCGAAGGCTAATGCACTCGTGCATCTTGGTTGCTGGGCGCACTGCAGGAGGTATTTTGTGGAAGCCGAGGCGGCATTGCCCAAAGATGCCCGTGGCCGCCATCAGCCGTCCACCCAGTTTATCTACCTGATCGGCAAGCTCTATGCGGCCGAATCGCATGCCAACAAGAAACCGCACTGGCGAGCGCGCCTGCGCCGCCGCTATAGCCGTGCGGTGCTCACGAAGATCAGGACCCTGCTCGATGAGTACCTGGAAACAACCGCGCCCACAGGGCTGCTGGGCAAGGCCTTGAACTACACGGCGGGACAGTGGCCCAAGCTGATCCGTTACGTCGAGAATCCGGCATGGCCCGTTGACAATAATTTATGTGAGAACATGATCCGCCCGTTTGTCCTGGGGAGAAAGGCATGGCTTTTTTCGGACACCGTAGGAGGTGCAAAGGCCTCGGCAAACCTGTATTCACTCGTCCAGACCTGCGTCGCGAATCGCATCGATATCTACGCGTATCTTGTCGACCTGTTCAAGGCTCTGCCGCTCGCGAAGACCGCAGAGGATTACGAAGCTCTACTTCCTTGGAGACTGGGCAAGGTCCTTTTAGAAAAAAATCGATAGGTCAAGTTGGCGGGCAGGACGTGCTTCACTGACCGCTTACGATAAATCGGACGCATCTTCGCCATCGACGCTTCTTGAGCGAGCATCGTACCGAAGAAGAACTTCAGGCCGGTGATCGCGGCGTTCAAAGAAACTGGCGACACGCTGTGATCAACCAGAAGCAGTTGATAGTGACGCAAGTCTTCTACGGTGGCAGTGTCGGGCGAACGTCCGAGGAAGACGGTGAACGCTCGTACCACACGAAGATAATTGGCGTGCGTGGTTGGTGCGAGGCGGCGCATGCGCATGTCGTCCATCATGCGCTGACGCAACGGACTGGTAATTTGGGTGGGAGATGTCATGGCCAGGTTCCTCCTGGGTAACGAGGCGGATCGCCTCATCACTCAACATAGGAAACCGGACGGCTTTACCCTTTCCCAACCAATTACTTTGAACGGAGCACATACCGCGCGAGCGGTTTAGTCCCATGGCCGACTCCGGCCGCAATAATTTGCAAGCGGATACTCTCGGCTCAGCGCAAAAGCCAGCGGAAGCGGTGAGACAGGTCACTGCCCCTTTTTTCTATCGTGCTGCCGCGTCTATCAGTTTCTGCTCGCAGACCTTTTCTCCCTTCCGGCCTCCCAACATTTCGGCCACTTTCAGAGGAGAGGTTGGCGCGCTGAACAAAAACCCTTGTGCCGCAGTACAACCATGGCTGACCAAGAAGCTTCTGTGAACATCCTGCTCGACCCCTTCTGCGAGAACCTCGAACTTAAGCGCGTTGGCGATTCCAATGACCGCAAGGGCTAGGGCCTCAGACCCCTCGTCCATGCCCACTTCTCGCACAAAGGCCCGGTCAATCTTGATGCGGTCAACACTAAATTTTTTGAGATAGCTCAAGCTCGAATAGCCGGTGCCAAAATCGTCGATGGCGATCCTCACACCCAATGACCGGAGCTCGCAAAGCGTTTTCGCTACATCTTCAACGTTGCGCATGAGCGCTCCCTCCGTAACTTCAAGCTCAAGACTGCTGGCAGGCAAACAGGCATCATGCAACGCATTTCGCACAACATCGACGATGTTCGAACGCTCGAGCTGCCGGGGAGACACGTTCACCGAGATCCTTATTGCTCGCAGCCCTTCGTCTAACCAGCTTTTGGCTTGGTAGCACGCTGTGCGGAGAACCCATTCTCCGATGCTTTCAATCAAGCCCGTTTCTTCAGCTACAGGGATGAACACCGCCGGCGACACACTTCCCAGCTCTTCGTCATCCCAGCGCACCAGCGCTTCCGCGCCAATTACCAGTCCGGTGAGCATGTCGACCTGCGGCTGATAAACCACGCGTAATCCTTGAGCCTTCACCGCGCGGCGGAGATTGGTAGACATCCGCAAACGCTCCGCGGCAGCGATATTGAACTCAGGTCGATAGAACTGGTACCCGTTACGGCCGCTTGCTTTGGCAGAATACATCGCAGCATCTGCATTTCGGAGAAGCGTGTCGGAGTCAAGTCCGTCTTTCGGATAAGAGCTGATGCCAATGCTTGCTTCGACATAAAGTTCTCGCTCCTCTAGATCAAAAGGCTCTTCCATCGCGGCAACGATTTGCTCGAGCAATGAGACCACTTCATGCGCGCCGGAGCGCTCAATGACCATGATGAACTCGTCGCCGCCGTATCGAGCGACAAGATCCGAAGGTCGAACAAGGCCACGCAGTCTGTTTGCAACGAGTTTTAGCAGCGCATCGCCCACGCGATGCCCCAGTGAATCGTTCACTTCCTTGAATCTGTCAAGATCAAGGAAAAATAGCCACACCTGCTTACCAGTGGTTTTTGCCCGCAAGATGGCGCTTTCCAGCGACTCATCCAAACTTGTGCGATTGGGTAGACCCGTCAGCGAGTCGTACTTTGCCTGGTGCTCTAAGCGCTCCCGGTAGTCGACGAGCGCAGTCACGTCCGTCATGACGCCAACGTGGTGTGTGACACAATTGTTCTCGTCACGAACGGGCGCTACAAATACGTGGTTCCAGTAAAGTTGGCCGTCTTTTCGTTTGCTTCGCAGGGTCGTGTTCGCTTCACTTTTGGTGGCAAGTGCGTTCCGAACTACTTCCCAGTTATCTGGTTGACCATCAAGCGCGAACAACTGCTCACAATCAGCATCGAGCACATCGTTTTCGCTATATCCCGTCATTTGCTCAAAGGCTTGATTCGCGAAAATGACAATATGCCGGTCACCACGGACCTCCGAGATAATAATTCCGTTAATGCTCGCTTCTAAGGCTCGACCTTGCAATCGCAGCGCGATCTCTACCTTGCGCCGCTGAGTGATGTGTTCGTAGGCTCTAAGAACTCCGACAATCTCGCCGCTTTGGTCCTCCAGAGGTACTTTTGTCTCTGAAATCCACACTTCCTGACCGTCGGCACCGAAAGCTCGACGCTCTACGTACGCGCAAGAGAGTTCACCTGCCATCACGCGCCTATCCTCTTCCTGCGCCGCGCTCGGATCATCGCCCCATCGCAAATCGAAATCAGTGAGCCCAACAAGCTTTTGCTTGTCTGGTAACCCGGCGTCTGCTGCAAAAATCTGATTCCCACCGACGTAACGATGACCCACGTCCTTCCAGGCGATGCCTTGCGGAACGTGGTCGAGCACGAATTCGAGCGTTTGCTTCGATTGGTAAAGCTCGTTCTTTGCTAAATCCGCCGACGCCAACGCTACTCTGAGGTCCTGTGCGAACCGAGCACTGCGACGCATGACGATGAGAAGCAGTACAGCCGCAATGAAACCGCAAGCGAGAAGAACCGCCGACACCCATTTGACACTGTTAGCGGACTCAGCTATGACAAAGTCCACTGATATATCTGCCTGAACACGGGCCGCAACGACATGCTGCATCATGCTGTAGAAGCATGCGTCTATCTCGCTCAGCGAGGAGTCGCCAAGCCTGACACCATCAGGATGGTCTCGGATCACCTCGCCCAACTCGTTGCTTCGCTGAGCGTTAAGGTGCAGCATTCCCTCCAAATCAGCCAGTTGTGGCTGACACCCGATTCGACCACTACATGCGGCGCGTGCGTCCTTTAACAACGCAAGTAACTCGTCCAGATGGAACCTATAATCTTGCCTGTGATAGAACGGCTTGGTGCCAATCAGCGTATAAAGGTCTCCGTGCTCTTCCAGCATCAACTGTTGGAACCGATCGAGATCGCGTTTCAGCCGACTCGACGATTGGAGCGCAGTCATGGCGATATCTTGCTCAGCGGTCTGCTTCAGAGCAAGGAAGGTGCTTGTCCCAATTGCGGCTAGGATTGCTAACACCGATAGTGCAGAGCGAACGCCTTCCCAAAAGTTTCCTGTGGGATCGTTCAGCAAGCGCCGGAGCGCTGAGACGTAAATAGGACTAGACCGAGCGACGAACTCGGCGTTCTGAGTGGACATAAGGGCTTCCAAAAATCGAAAGGCGCTTGCGGTCCAACACTCTTCGTCTGATCAAAAAGCCTTGGACGCAGCGCCTATCACGGGCAAGTTTGTGCTTGAGCGTTGACCTTGAAGGCACCGCGATTGCACACCAGCATTGGCCCCCGCTCGTTTACCGACTATCCCTGCACGTCGCAGCCCCGCTCGAGCTTTTCGAGCAGTTCATTTACCAGTTGCAAGAGCGCTGAATGGTACTCACCAGGTAGGGTTACGTCGTCCATAAACGAGAGAACGTCTTCGACCCCTTCACGGAACTTGTGGGTGACTTCAGAGCGCTGCAACCACGTTAGTTGAGGAAGAACTGCTTCGACGAATTTCTCCAGCACCACGCTCCGTGCGCCAAGTCTGCTAAGCGATTTAGTGTTGGAGGAAACAACCATCGCCATCTCACTCAAAACCTTGTCAGCTTCGTTCATTTAATAGTTTGACTCAGAATGATTGCCATGCATCCGCATCTGCTGCCGCCGCAACTCGCTCGCTTCGATGAATGAAATTTGTTGCGGACGGACTTTGACCTTTAGCTGTAGCGGAAATTTTTTTCAAATGTACTGAACGGACCGCGCTTCGCGCAGGCATCGGCACAGATGCCGGACGCGCGGAATCGGCCACTTTGAAGATCGCTACCGCGTCTTGCAGGTCGCGGGCTTGTTGAGCCATCGCCTGCGTGGCAGCGGCGGCCTCTTCTACCAAGGCAGCATTCTGTTGAGTCACTTCATCCATCTGACTGACAGCAGTGTTGACTTGCTCGATTCCAGTGCTCTGTTCTTCGGATGCCGAGGAGATCTCGCCTACGATATCCATCACGCGCTTCACCGAATCTACGATTTCGTGCATCGTGCTTCCGGCTTCCTGAACAAGTTCGGACCCGGTTTGCACGCGACTGACCGATTCACTGATGAGATCTTTGATCTCACGCGCGGCGGAGGCGCTTCGTTGAGCGAGCGTTCGAACCTCTCCCGCGACGACTGCGAAACCGCGGCCCTGCTCGCCAGCACGAGCGGCCTCAACTGCAGCGTTCAGTGCAAGTATGTTGGTCTGAAATGCGATGCCCTCGATCACACTGATAATTTCAGCCATTTTGGCCGAACTGCTTGAGATTCCTTGCATCGTGTCAACCACGCGTCCCACAACCTCGCCTCCACGCTCAGCGATTGCCGTAGCAGTCCCTGCAAGGGTCGATGCTTGCTTCGCGTTGTCCGCATTGTGGCGAACGGTGCTCGTTAACTCTTCCATACTCGACGCAGTCTCTTCGAGCGAGGCTGCCTGCTCTTCGGTCCGCTGCGACAAATCTGTATTCCCTTGCGCCAGTTGACCTGCTGCGACCGAGATGGATTCACTGGACGTCTGAATACCGCGAACAATTATCGTCAGTTGCTCTTTCATAGCGCTGAGGGAATACATCAGACTGCTCTGATCCCCACCTTTGAGGCTTACCGCGGTACCCAGCTCACCAATCGCTATAGCATGCGCAATCCTCGCAGCATCGGTGGGTTCACCTCCAAGCTGCGCTCCCAGCCCGCGTGCGATGACTGAGGCTACAATCATTGCGACCATGGTTGCCGCCAAAATCAACAAAATGGACATGACAATGGATCTAGAGTAGGACGCCTCCGCCGCGATCCCAACTGCCGTCGCTCCCGAGGTGTTAAGAGCGACGATAGATGCAATGTTTTTATCTAATTCATCGCGAAGCGTCACTTGACTCCGTACCAAGGTCATCGCTTCAGCGGACTTACCGCCTCTGGCCATCGCGCGCACGTCTCGGTCGGTCGCCAAATATTTCGACATGAGCGCCTGCAAGTCGGCGTACTGGGCCTTCTCGTCAACAGTCGACATCAACTTCTCATATTCGACGCGTGCCTTGTCATAGTTTGCAATACCGATGTCAATCCGTCGGTCGCCCTCTGCGACCTCATCTGGTGTTTGAGCCGTGACAATCCGAAACTCACCAAGACGGATGTCGCGCATTCCGGCTTGAATCTGCAGAGTACTGCGCACTGCAGGCAGCCATCTATCCCGCATCTGAGCAACGTGATCATTCTCAGCATGGACCTCTATAAGACTAAAGACCCCAAGACTGACGAGCATGGCGATAACTATTGAGAACCCAAACATCAGTTGGGTCCAAACTCTCATCTTTTGCAGAAATTTCATGGTCAACACTCTTATTGTTTTCTTGATGCCTTGGCTTAGAACATCACGCGCAACGCTTCGAGTCGATCCGCTCGGTGCGTCGAGAAGCATGACTGTTTGCACAAGGGCTAAGCCTCACGCGGCTAATACTTCTTAACGGCTTAGCACGGCGCTACTGTACTCTTAATGCGACAACGCACTGTTGCGAGGTGGACAATAACTCTTGCGCGACGATTTCTGATTTGACAAGTCGCCGTCACATTAATGTGAGTTAAAGATAGAGATTATTGAAAAGCAGTAATGTCGTATTAGACCGTACTATCGCTTAACGCCTTTATGGGCATCGCGCGATGCGATAGCAGCGCAGAAAACGCTGTAAGAAATAAAGGGCGGCTCGAACGATCACCAGAGATTTGCTGGGCTCTAATCGACGTTTTTGGATGCAATCAAGCAAGTCGCTCGAGTGATAACGTCCAGTACTATGCATCACCTTGGATTTGATTATGCACGAACTGCTGCAGGACTTCGAACACTCCTTGGAATCCATCCAGTGAAGGCGACTGAAATGGTGCTACTGCCTGTTCAACATAGTCCGCGAACTGCTTTTTACTCAAGACGACGGGCTTCCCGCGCAATGAGCCGATTCCTGACACGTTCGAGTCGACTATGAGCGTCGCTTTCGAGTATCGACAGAAAACGTCTTCATGGCGCACATGATTTCCGTCCTGTTCAAACTCTTCTCGCGCAAACAACCTTCTTCCTTGAGTGTCTTTCTGAAAAAGGAACTCATCGTGGTACAGATGTTCGATGCATATCTGTGTCCGATCAACCCTGTGCGCCGGCACAGGCAGACAGAAAGAATAAACGTTGTTCCCATGATGCTTCAGCTTTCCTGGCTTACTTTCCGCCTTCTTCGCGAAGTCGCTGTCGCGGTCGAACAGGAAAATCTGGGTCTGGTGTCGGAATTCTTCTCGTTTCGCATCGCTCAGACAGGTCTGCCATAGCTTTCCTTCTCCGGTCGCACGGTCAGTATGGTCAGCCCAATCGATGTTTAAATCGGTGAACAGGCCGTCCGCTTTGAACTGATGCAGGGCATGGCGCAGATGCATGGCGTCAGTCACGCCTTCCGTGTAGACCATCAGACGAGGTGACTCCGCCTGTTGCTGCTCGGCTTGACTCAGTTTGAAATTGTCATCAAGCAATGACAGTTTCCTTGCCAGGGTCAAATACGTAGTGTCTTCGGCGCCCTTTACAGAACGAACAAAGCCGAGCTTTCCACGTATGACCTCACGAAAGTCTGGAGGGTCAGGCCTCCAGCCCGGACGATTGCGATGGTACTCGTTCGAGAAGAACCAAGCCGCAGCATGCGGCTCGCCATGCTTGCTCCACACGTGCAAGACACTGCGGAGACCGCGGATGTATTCCCGACTCACATTGAGCTTCTCGTTAACTGTGATACCTGTGACTTGCTGCCGGCCACTTCGATCGAAGATCCGCGTCTTGATGTCGTTGACTGAAAAGCCTTGCTTTTCAATGATTGCTCGGAGACCGTCACCCACGTGAGCTTGGACGGATACGCCTTCCGGCGCCGCAGGCACACAAATCTGAGGGCTGAGACGCTTTAGATTGGTCGAGAAAATAAGGTCGTCGGCGTATCGCGTGTAGAAACAGCGATGCTCCTTTGCCATCTGTTTGAGCTCCAAATCTAAACTTCGGCAAATGAAGTTCGAGATGATGGGCGACGTAGGCGCACCTTGCGGCAGTTCGTTCTGGTCCGTAGCAATCTGGGCAAGCAGAGTCGCGACTTCGTCATTGAAGTGAAATGGGTGGCCCTTGAACACTCCATGCGTTCGTCCGAAGTTGATCGACGGGAAAAAATCTTTGAGATCGATGCGGGCCACCCATCTCTGCGCTAAATGCACTTGAGCATTCTGGATGATGCTTTTGCCTTTCACATATCCATAGACGTGCTGTCGCGGCCGATACAGATTCGACAACTCCCCCGCAATCACTTTCTGAATCTTCTTAAGTGGCGCGATTGGGATGCGTAGCGTCCGCGGTGAGCCATTCCGCTTCTTGATGACTTCGGTCTTATAACGCTCCGCAGACGTGAGCTTGTAGAGAAGGAAGTTCAGCTTGCTCTCAGAAAGACCAAGGAACGCGCAGAGGTCCTGCTTGGAGCCAACTTCGAGGAACGAGCCGAAGAGCGTCGTTTGATTTGTGGTGCCCATCCGGTTCAACCTACCGATCGTTGCCGACAATCCCGCTACTCGGCGATCCGGCTGCTCGGTCTCTCGGCTCACTTTTGGAGCTCAATCGGAGCAGTCTTGGGATAAAGTTCAAGAACCGTGACGAATGCATCACAGAAAAACAACCGAACGGGCGCCGTATTGTATCGAAAATACTCGTGGAGTGACAATCGAATTCAAGTCGTCAGCTTCCCGATAACACGGCGCGATTCTTCGATAAGGCGAAGCTTTTAAGCTTCGTAGTCGAGAACTTGTCGATCTTCACGAATCGGAGCAGCAAAGTCCGCAAGCGCTTGATGCTTGGGGTGCGCAAGATAGGATTCCAAGGCAGCTACGTCATCGAAGTCAGAGACCAACACCACGTCGTAGGTGCAATTAAAACCAGGCTTTGCGGTTCCGACTTCGAAGAGCCCCTGCCCGTTGACGATGCTGCGGCAGGTTTCGAGCTTCGCTTTGAATCGCTCAGCATTCTCAGCGCGCGTCGCGCCCTCGGCAAACTCTTTCAGCTTCCACATGACGATGTGACGTAGCACGACAGCTCCTTAGGTCGATAGGAGCGGCAAGGATAGCAAACATCATCTTGTGACTTGATTGAGAAAGCGTTGCAGAAATCAGCCTTTAAACCCTTTTCACCTTGAGGGAATTATCTAAAAGTTGTCGCATCGTTTGGATGTCTGGCGCGAAGATTAAGGCAAGGGTCGACTGATGCACCCCCCGCCCACAAAGGGTTACGGGCGTCTGCTCCGCAATCCAGACATCATTGAGCCGGCCTGTTGCGTCAGAGTCTCGCCAAGAATTTCGGCGTGGGCGCACGTTCTTGTTCGTAATTTCCGAACGACCTGTTCGGGAATCACAATCAACGACTGAGCACTTCGGTCGTGCTCTTGGCTTTGTTACGTTCCAAGCGAACTGTTGCCGGCAGCGAGTAGCGACTTCTAGCGCTTCTCCACCCGGAATATGTCCCGGTCTTTGCCTGCAATCCAATGAGGCGCGCGTCCCCTACCGCTCCACGTTGCGCCGCAGAGTGGGTCTCGATATTGAGCCACGGCCCCCACAGGCTGACTATCCGCTTTTCGCCCCATCAGCTCATTTAAGCTGATGCCGTACTCACGCATTTTTTGAACAATTTCGCGCAATACATGTCGAGTTTCGAGCTCTTTGGCCTCAATCAGCTGTTGTTCGACTTGTTGTTGTCGGGTAAGAAGTTCAGCGATTTCAGGACTTTGATATGGCATGGTATTGGAGCCTTTTCTTGCGATTGCGGGCTACTGGCTGATAACAGAAGCGCCACTTGTTGTCACTGGAAAAGTCGATGAAGACTTACTGCGATGCGAATGCGTCCGAGTTCGACTATCTCGTTCTTGTAATTCGGCGATGATTGCCTGCAAATCCCGGCTCAGATCTGCATCCTTCGCGCCGGGGCGCCAAGCGACGCACGCGTGCTTCCGTCGCGTCTCTCTGGCCAACTCCAAGGCGTCCCGTGCAGCCGTAGCGCTTTCGAATTCGACCTCTTCGCATAGCGATATTGGTGACGCGTAGGTAGAGAACGGGCTCAGGTCCTCGCGGGCGGCATGGATTCGCGCAGGAAAATCTCGAAGATGAGAAACCACTTTGTGGCTCAGGCTAGACCATTGCACACGCTCCGGGAACACGAACTCTGGCAACATAACCGTGTGCGTCGGCTGCAGCGTTCCAGCACGCTCCGCTTCAGCTTTCGCCCAGTTAGCGCGATGCATAGTGGCGCGACACAGGCGTCCGTAGCCCTCGAGTGCAACGGCAACATCCAGGGCCGCATCTCGACGCTTGCGCTTCGCGTCAACTCGGTTCTTCAATCCCTGCATCAGCAATACGACCACCGAACTGATTGCACTTGATGTTCCGACTATCGCAAGCCAATTGGGCCAATTTGCATCTTTCAGTAGAACCGCTACGTTTTGCAACTGGCCTTGCCACATGGAGTGTGTCCTACAAGCTTTAACAGTTTGATTATAAGGACTCTAGCGTATCGCAGAAGCTAAAAGGCTCTTCGAAACTACGGCTGTATTCATTGCGCCACAAGCGCCAACGATCGTGGGGCTCAAGCTGCGACGCCGCAAATAGCAGGCTTGATCAGCGACTAAAGCTTTTCTCGACGCTGCCGATAGCTCGACCAAGACTTGCTGACAACAGCGCTATGCGAACAGTCATAAAAAACGGTGTTGTACATACGACTCTATCCCCAATCGCACGAGACGGCCTCGCCACCATCATCCGCTCACTCAGTCGTCACGCGAAGGTGCCAAAGATTGGGGCTTGGCAGGACATGACCAGTGATGCGCTTTGGGCACGCCTTGTGTCACAGGTATGCGTGATGGGTTCTGCACGCGGGATGGAATCGCTTCAGGAAAACCCTAAAAGCCTCGCCGCCTTTCAGGCTGACACGTCACTTAGAGCGGTCGAGAGACATAAGTACGAGGTCGACTCCCTTGAGTACGTTCTACGCAGTTATGGTGCAACGCGCTTTCCCGCTAAGGCTGCAAGCACACTACTCGCGCTGCGAAGCAATAAGCAAGTAGTACGCGGACGGCGCGTCGTCTTGTTGGATGGTATCGACGCATTCTACGGAGCGCAGGACATCAGGAATGAACTCATGCGTCGCTGTACCTTGTTCGGGATGAAGAGTGCGTCTGATTTCATGATTGAATGCGGCTTAGCGGATGATGTCGTTGCGCTAGATACTCGGCTCGTGAGTGTTTTCAGCAAGCACTTTGGCTACAACCTTAAGGCTTCGCAGTTGCAGTCAAATCCGCAAGCCTATCGCTCCGTCGAAGAAGCGTTAGAACGGTTCTGCAAGCGAGAGTGCGTCACGCTCGCCGAGCTTGATCGACTGCTGTTCAAGTTCAGCAGCATCAGCGTTATTGCGCATCTGCTTACGAGCACGCGATCCACGAAACGGTGATGCGACCCCGGGCGACTGCCAACAGCGAAGGTCAACATCGCAATTAGGTAATTATTACCCATCTATCGCATATCAACCGAAGATTTTCAGCAAAAACCCGTAATATTTAGGTGATTAACCGGTGCTACACAAACTCTGAACTGGCGCCTTGCAGATGCACACCTTGGGTTGTCACTTGACAACTGAGTCTGCTATACGAAACTGCAAACGTTGATGAACAACAGCATCCCAAAAAAGAGATTGAGGAAGCCCTAGACTACGTTACGGAAAATGGTTGGCGCGTCGAACCGGCAAAGGGAAATGGCCATGCTTGGGGTCGCATCTACTGCCCTTTCAATGACAAAGAGTGTCGGTGTGGAGAGTTCTGCATCACAAGCGTATGGTGCACGCCTCGCAGCGCTGGAAATCATGCGAACCTACTCAAACGAGTAGTCGACAACTGTACATCTCATCGAAAAAATGACGCCAGTAGTGGCGACGACTCAGAGAAGCTGGAGTAACCATGGAATACGTGTTCACACTCAAATACCAGCTGGCGCCAGACGATTGCGACCACGAGCAGCTCGTGGAGCGTCTGGCCGAGGCCGGTTGCGACGATGCGACCATTGGCATTGGACAGCCCGGACGTATTGCGCTCGCGTTTTCGAGAGAAGAGACTAATGCATGGGGCGCGATTCTCTCGGCGCTTCAGAACGTCAAGCAGGCGATTCCCTCTGCCCGACTGGTCGAAGCTGCGCCAGACTTTGTAGGCCTCACAGATGTTGCAGACGTGGCAGGAATGTCGCGTCAAAATATGCGAAAGCTGATGCTCGCAAACCCAACAAATTTTCCAGCACCGGTGCACGAAGGAAACCCGTCCGTATGGCATCTGTCTGACATCCTCGGATGGCTGAATAACCGAGGCGATTACCGCATCGACGGCGACTTGTTGGAGGTTGCGAAGTCCGCTAAGCAAGTGAACTTGGCGAAGGAAGCTCGTGAAATCGAACCGCAGGTCACCCAAGAGCTAGAAGCGCTTGTCGCTTGACCCCAAAAGGCGTTTTGGCTTATTCATGAGGCGGAGATTGCGATCTCCGCCTTTTTATTTTCTGCGTCCAAGGTAGCGGACTGTACAAAACCTGAAGGGGTGTCGGTTACACACCTATCTTGCCTTCTCTGTCATGAACTTCCTAGATTCGGCGTTCTCCCAACTCGCCTTTGCCGCCAAGCTTCTCGAATATGTCGAGCAGGGAAAGCTTCTTCTTGACGACCTTGACCAGCCTCTGACGATCGTAGATGGATCAAGCATCTGGGTTCTGCCTGACCGGCTCTTCCATTCGGACAATGACCTACACATTGCCTGCGCCAACCAACTGTCGGTCGCCTTTGGTGCTGCTGCGATTACGCTTAACCGATGCAGGGAGGAATTCGAAGCAGCACGTAATATCCAGTTGCTCGCGCGGAATGGAAACCCACCAACAACCGAAGATGAGCACTTCGCAGAACTCGTCTACCAAATTAGAAACGCTTTTGCGCACGACATTTCGGAACCACGCTGGGAGATTCGGGGCGACGGTCGTCGGCGCCCGTATCTCGTCGACCGCTTTGAAAACGGCGCACGCATAACCGCTGATCTAACGAACTTGCACGGGCAGCCGTTCGAATATGCCCAAATCGATGGCATTGAGACATTACACCGTCTGCGTGAATTCGGGCAACAGCGCTATTGGGGATGACTACTTTGACGCGCGAGACTCCCACGCGGCCTCGCGTAACCAAATTTCGAGGTTTAGTTGCTACCTAGCGTGAGCGCCTAGGCAACGCATCTAGACAGCCTGTCGTCATTGGACCCTTGAGCTTGCCAAACTGACGCGTTGTGATAGCGTGTCGACTACCCAAATTCGCCTTCCGAATCGTCTGATTCCTGTGAGCTACCCATGCCTCTTACCGTTGCCCAAGCTAACCACGTTGCGAAGGTTTTCCCGGAGTGCCGTGCTGAGATGATTGAGTTCCTTGAGACAGGTGCGGAAGTCGTGATTTACAAGCAGGACGAATGCGGCAACGATGTCCTGCCCTATGCAATAGCGGTTGCGGGTACCGCTTTCTGGGTTGATTGCTGCGCGACACCTGGAGAGGCGACAGCGCTGGCTTCCTCCCTCGGGCTTAAGGTCGTAGATGTATGCCGTTAACTCCTTCTCTGCGCGCTTTTCGGTACCAACCTTTAGCCAAGGGTCGGCGCACAATTATGCGGAAGTAATTGCGAGCTGTCGTTGGCGCGACGGGTGAGCAATCGCGCTAACCCATCTCTTAGCTTCCTGTTCGGATCACGCGCGTTAAGCATGCGCCATGCGGATCGAGCTCATGATCGCAGCACCACGCTTCCTCGCCATCAATGACCTCACGAATACCAGTCGACCCTGCCTATTGCGCATGACCGTAACTGATTTGACCTAGTTGTTATACTTAGACTACAGCCTGAAGCGCTGGCAAATGCTGACGCTTTTTGGCGACGACAGGCCGTACTTATCGCTTGGCTCGGCTATGTCGAAGCAGGTGACAGACATCGGAATCCAGAATTGCGGCCTAGCGCTCGATGTCATAGAGCTCGGTGAAGAACGGTAGCGCTTGCTCAGCGAGCTCGCTGCTGTGATTGCGTGCAGTTTGAAGAAACTTGCGCCCCACGCGAGCCGCATAGCTGAGTTCGGTGACGCTCTGAAGGAATAACACCTCATAGCCGTGGTAAAGACCACGCATCAGCTTGCCGTTCTCACCCTCTAGAATGATTGAGCACGCTCTTCCGCTCCGCTGCCGGCGAGGTCGCAAAAGTTGGCTAGCCGCTTACCCCCTAGCAGTTTTCGCGGACATTGAGCTCGACAGCCTTACCATATCTCCTAGGTACAAAGGGCGGCCATGACCACGACGTGTCCGACCAGGACCGCAAACTGCCTGTGATTACGCCGATGCCAGTTCACGACGATCGACCCATACGGATAGATAGATGCCTGCACATGTGTCGCGTTGAAACGCTCACGCATTGCATCTCAACACGCCGTGCTACCGCGGCGTCTTGAGGGCTGTGCGTGAAGCTCGACTGCTCCTCGCTGCTAGCTCGAAGGCGTGGCAACTGGCTCTGATTGCCGGAGGTACATGCGCGTCACCGAACGCAAAGCGTTCCCTCGACTTCCGACATTGACGAGCAATCCAGACTAGCGCAGCGGACCTTACTGTCAACTCTCCAGAGACTACTTGCCCGTCACGATAGCACTCGGAGTTAGACCAAAAATTTTCATTTGCGCAAGTTACGGTTTTTGGTAAGCCTAGCTTTCCTTCAGCAACCAACTCATCTTTTAGGTGGAAATAGGCTCACCTACGTAAAACGAAGGAAGGTACGTTAAAAACTGGATAGAGATGGGACCTTGAGTTGAAGGGCAAGACTCCCCCTAAGCGACCCGAAGGTAGCTAGAAAGAGTATTGCCCGGGGATAAAAACTGGACAGCGGAGCCGACCCATCACCTTAGGCACCACGGCCGGGTGCATTGCCGTGATTTGACTAGACTCTTCCCTCGCATGCACGCTCGGCTGCATAATGCGATATTCAGATATCGATGTCCGTCTCGGATCACCTCCTTTCAATTCTTCGGACAGAATTCGACAGACCGTTTCTGGTCAAGTACTTTTCGCTGCACACAAGGATATCTCCCCTGTCAGAGCGCGAACGCAGACCCCTTGATGTTTTCTTTGACGGTTTGACGAGAGGGCGTCTCAAATTAAAAGGACACGTCAGATCGAATGTCTTGGCAAATCTCCTCGCGCACTTGACTAGCTGGGAGTATTTCGATCTGAATGATCTCATCGAGGACTTCAGAAAAATACGGCACTGACGCCGAAAGAGAGCTGTGGGCTGTACATCGGACGCTCTGATCGAGCAAATTGCCGGTGAACTGGATGTACTCCAGCAACGGTTAGCGCCCGAGTATCGGGAGCTTAGCCGTGTTTGGATGCAGCTATTAAACCAGAAAGAGAATAGTTCCTGACCATGCGCGATCAGGAGCTATTCTTTTCCGTCAGACCTGCTGGTGTAGAACCAACTTTCCCCAAATACGAATTCACTGAGTCAGCTAGTCAACTTTCTAATCGAGTTGATCTGCAGGTGCTGTTGTTGTCCAATAGCGTTAGGAGGTGATGTTCTCAACAGTCGAGCCGCTGGCCTGAGGAGCTACGTCTACCGTCGGAGGTGTACTAGCCGACGTCTTTTTTGCCACCGCGTTCTTCGAAGCGGCTTTCTTAGAGGCTGACTTCTTGGCCGGAGCTTTAGCCGTCACTGTTTTCGCGGCAGATTTCTTTGTCGCCGTCTTTCCAGCCGCTGTTTTCTTTGCGGCCGTTTTCGCAGCTGTTTTACTCGCAGATGTGCTCTTCACCGCTGACGGTGCTTTCTTTGCAGCGACCTTCTTCGTTGCAATTTTCTTCGCCGAGACACTCCTTGTTGTCGACCCTGGGTGCTTATCCGACTTCTGTTGTGAGGCGGGTTGACCAGGAGCGTCAATCAAAAACGCAGTACGATCCTTTGCGGAGGCAAGCCAGCTTGGAGCTTTTCCGCGACCGCTCCATTCGGCGCCTGAGGCCGGATCGCGATATTTTGACGGTTGCGGTCCGCGCGGGTAATTACCCGCTCTGACTGCCTTTTTGGCTGGAGCCACCGCCGATGAATCGCCATCAAAGAGAAATTTATCGCGATTCTTGGCGTTTGCAATCCACCCAGGAGCGCGACCATGTCCGCTCCACGTCGCACCACTTTTAGGGTCGCGGTAGCGCGCGACCGAGCCCTTGCGAGTCGCGTCGCTTGGTGAGACCGACGAGTGCGCCTGGTCCGTAGTTACACGTTTGTAGGAGGCAAGATCCTCCATCGTAATTTCGTGATCATCCATTAGAGCGTGAATCTTCGCGATGATGCTCGCGGATTCTTTCTGCGCAATGACTTTTGCCTGTGCTTGCAGATGCGCAATCTTGTTCTTCAAACTCTTGAGAGTAACCATAATCTTTCCCCATAGTGGTTGTGAACGCACTATGCCACACATGCATGTGCAGACGCGACTAGATTATCGAATTCCACACCTTTACACCGGCCGCTTCCGTCGTTTGCTCCTGTCAAGTATGCAGAAAAGCGGTTGGTTTCAAGTCAGGCGGAAGTCTGCACCCGCCAGAAACGGGAATACAGCCGCTTCGAAAAGGTGTCCCCACCTAACTATTGGTAAAGAAGAACCGAAGAGATTCGCTAAGTTTCAGCACCCCGCCAGCAAACTAACTGCCTGTCACTCCGATCGTAACCGGCCTATCTGGATCGGCTCGGTGTCACGCCTCCAACGTAGACCAAACTGCAGCCTAGAACAGTTCCTCTCGGTGGTGTCCAAGCGCGCCGCCCATACCCAGCAAAACCCGACCCGAACGAACTAGCTTTTTTGACGACGGCACCAGGTTTCGCCGTTCGCGCACCTGTTCGCAGCCTTTGTTTTGCCTGCAACCAATCTTCGACTTCCCTGACCGACAAGCCAACAACGTGCAATTTCTTAAAAAATTTACACGACGTACGAATAAATGCTGATCGCTTGACTGAGCACCTTTCTTTGCTTTTGGAGCGACGGTGCATTTAGTCGAATCAGAGGAACAACTCAACACGATTGAGCTGTTCGCAGGTGTTGGCGGCTTCAGACTTGGTCTTGAAGGTGTTCACGGAAAGCCTTTCCAGGTCACCGTGAGCAATCAGTTTGACCCTAGCCGAAATGTGCAGCACGCAAGCAACATCTACCGGACTCGGTGGGGAGGCGACGGGCATCTCAAGCAGGACATCGCCGCCGTCTTGAATTCCAAGGCCGGCCAAGAAGTCATCCGACTGGCCCGTCCCGACGTGATTGTCGGCGGTTTTCCGTGTCAGGACTACTCTGTCGTCAAACCACCTTTGCAGGCGCAGGGCGTCGTTGGCAAGAAAGGCGTGCTCTGGTGGTCGATTGCGGAACTGCTTAGACAACGGTTGTCTGATGGTGAGCCAGTCAAGTACCTCATTTTAGAAAGTGTCGAGCGTCTAATATCTTCGCCAGCGATGTGCTGCGGGCGCGATTTCGCCATGGTCCTTTCAACGCTCTATCAGTTGGGCTATGCAGCAGATTGGCGCGTCGTCAATGCAGCAGACTATGGATTTCCCCCGCGGCGGCGTCGCACGTTCGTCGTCGGGTACCACGAAAGCACTGGTGTGCATCGACGTGCAAAGGAGGAACTCAGTGATGGGTCATCGGTCTGGTTCGACCGCTCAATCGTAAGCGCTAAAACGAGCACACCTTTCTTCGAGGGGCGTTAAGAGCGACGATTGCGTCCGCAACCCACATTGCGGACGCAGACCATGAGCGACGATGAGTTTGACTTTCTGCCACTCCGAGTCATCCGAGAATGCTCCAACGGCAAACGAAGGTACGACCCTGAAGGCAAGCGCCGACTGATTCAGGCGTGCTTGCGACCGGGGGCGTCAATTGCCGGACTCGCACTCAGGGCACAGGTAAACGCAAACCAGCTTCACAAGTGGATAAGGCTACATGAGAAGGCCAACTCTGCTCGTGCAGCACGAAACACGGTTGAGCCGTCAGCGGCGGCCTTCATCCCGGTCCTTGCTATCGAACCGAGCTCTACGCAGCCCGCCCTCGAGCTCGCGAAGTTGCCGGCGTCATCGAGTCCCACGCAACCTGCGACTGCGTCGCGACCAACGGCGCGCCTGTCAGCGCACCTCCCGAACGGGGTAACAGTCGAACTTGAGTGCTCACGGCACGATGCGCCGCTCGTCACGGCCTTGATCGCCGCGCTGGGAGAGCGTTGATGTTCCGCCTTGATTCCGACCTCCGCGTTTATTTGCATCGCGAACCGATTGACTTTAGGGCGGGAATCAACAGCCTCACGGCGTTGGTTGAGCAGTCGATGCAGCTCGACCCCTTCGCTCGCGCCGTGTTCGCGTTCCATAATCGCAAGCGCAACCGCGTCAAGCTCTTGTTGTACGAGCGTTCGGGCTTCTGGCTGATGTTGAAACGCCTCGAGGCAGACCATTTCGTGTGGCCATCCCGGAAGCAGCCTGTGATCGAGTTGACGACCGAGCAGCTGCATTGGCTTTTAGACGGCATCGACATCGACGCTGTCCGACGTCATCCGGCCCGGCAGTACCATCATACGAGCTGATGCGGCGCGCCTCGTGCAAGCGACGGTCCCAATAGCTGTTACAAATTTCCGTAAACCCATCGAGCGTTGCCATTCGCTACTGTGGGTACCATGGATGAACGCGAATTCTCCCAATTGCCTCCTGCCGCGCAGGCTTACATACGCGAGCTCGAGGCCAGCAACCGCCAGTTGGGCGAACGCGTTCGCCATCTCGAGGAACAATTCCGGCTCGCGCAACACAAGCGCTTCGCGCCAAGCAGCGAGAAGCTCCAAGATCGGGTGTTCGACGAGGCCGAGCAGATCGCCATTGAGGACCTTGATGAGGACGTAGACGAACTCGACTTACCAGACACAGGTCTGCCGGAGGCGGCCGAGCCTGCTCGCCGCAAACGAGGACGCAAGCCTCTGCCTGCAGATCTTCCGCGTCAGCGAATCGAGTACGACTTGCCCGTGGAGCAGAAGATCTGCCCCTGCTGCAGCAACGCGATGCATCGTATGGGCGAGGAAATCAGCGAACAACTGCATATCGAAGTGAAGGCTTCAGTCCTGCAGCATGTTCGGTTCAAATATGCGTGCCGTCATTGCGAGCGTGTCGCTGAACGTACGCCGATTCTTACCGCGCCGATGCCGGCCCAACCATTGCCAGGCAGTCGGGCGAGCGCGGCCTTGATCGCCACGGTGATGACGGGTAAATACGTCGACGGCACGCCGCTATACCGGATGGAAGAGGCGCTCGGGCGTGCGAACATTCCGGTGGGCCGAGGCACGCTGGGGCACTGGGTCATTAAGCCAACGCAATTGCATCTCGACCGCCTGTACCGGGAGTTACGCAAGACGTTGCTGTCGCAGCCGCTGATTCATGGCGACGAGACGACCGTTCAGGTGCTGAAGGAACCGGGTAAGGCCGCACAAAGCCAGTCTTACATGTGGCTGTACCGCAGCGGGCAGGATAGCGAAGAGCCTGTAGTGTTGTTCGACTATCAACCTGGACGCGGCAAGCAATACCCTCAGGCGTTTCTCGCGGACTACAAAGGCGCGGTGATGTCCGACGGTTATAGCGCCTGGCGAACAGTCAAAGGTGTGACCCACTTCGGCTGCCTTGCTCATGCGCGACGCGGATTCGTAGATGCTCTGAAGACGCAGAAGAAATTAGGCAAACGCGCGCAGCAAGCACTCGAATTCTTCCAGCGACTTTACCGCGTCGAAGCACTCGCGCGAGAGAAACCTCCGAGCGGGGAAACGCCTGCTAGCTATACCTTACGACTGCGACAGCAGCACAGCGTTGCGCTGCTTGAGGCATTCAAAGCTTGGCTGGATGAGCAAGCACCTCAAGTGCCACCCGAAAGCGCGCTGGGCGATGCGATCAACTACACGCTTAACCAATGGGAGTATCTCAGCCGTTACGTCGGCGACGGGCAAGCCCCAGTGGACAACAACATCGCGGAACGGGACATTCGCCCGTTTGCCACCAGCAGAAAGGTTTGGCTCTTCAGCGACACGGTCGCCGGAGCAAAAGCCAGCGCCGTCATCTACAGTCTCGTGCTTACATGCCGCGCGTGCAACGTCGAGCCATACGCGTACCTGCTTCACGTACTGACCCAACTGCCTCAACGAGCACAAGACGCCGACATAAGCGACCTACTGCCATTTCGGTTCATGCAGTCTCGGGTTCCGATCGACGCCGGCTGAGCAAAGAAAATCACACGCAATCGTCACGCTTCCACGCAAACAGATTTGCGGCGCTCGGCGAAATTCATGCGCGCGCCGATGCGCTCAAATTAGCGCTTACGCTCAATCCTTTCTCGCGCTTTCCCCGGGCATCTCACCAATAGCTACCACGGCCTTCCCTGACCGGCTCGACGACTCGTCAAGAACCATCACTACGTTACAAGGTGATACATCGCTCACGCCTACGGAGCACGCCGTGACCGGACCATCTGGTCGACTGCGTAGACTCATCCCAGAAGAACTTGAAGAGCTCAGCGGTTTCCAACGCGGTTTCACTGACGTAGCTGGCGTCAACGACGTGACGAGGTCAATGTTGATGCGAAATGCGCAAGACGTGAGGTTGATAACACGTATTGGAAGCGCACTTTTTCATGCTCACATCGGTCACCACGCGACTTCAGGCTAGAAAACCGCGTCCGAGAGATTGTGATTTTGGAAGTGAAAATCTCCTAAACTTTGGGAACATTTATTTTCAGTCGAGCGGCTCTCCGTTCCTAGCCGCTCCTTGACAACTTAAGGCTGCGGCTAAGTGTCGAGGAAAGCACTTGCCGATGTCCCCGAGGTAAGAACACCTTGAGCGATTTGTCGAGCGTCAAGCGGGTTTGAGGCGGCCAGATGCGCACTTCGCACCGAAGAAGCCTTGACGAAATTCAAGAAAACCCGACCTTGAAGCAGTTTCCACGCGATCGACAGAACCCTCTTTCGGAGAGTGACACGTTGACGCGCAGCCGCACGATTTAGTGAGCAATTGAAGCCAGTAACATGTGAAATCTTTTACCCGTAACCCCCACCAAGATTCATCTCTTTCGCGCGTCTCCCACTGCTACAGGGGGAACCCTTCCCACGAAGATGCTGGCTGCCTGGGGACCAATCATTGCAACGTCAATCATGCACGCATCCAAGTAAGTCTTGTCCCTAACGCCAGCTTCCATGCAAACAGCTTGGTTGCGTTTCGCTATCTGTGCGCTGAGATCAGAAGCAAAAAACGGTTTCGTTGGAACCACCGCCCGCACTCCTTCGCCGCACAAAGACAAAGCCGAGTCTTTCGCGGGCACCCTCCAACTGGCTGCGTAATGCCCGTAAAGTTTGTCGAAGGGGAATGGGCTAGTTATTACCTCGCCATCGCGCGCTGAGAGTGAATTGATTTTTCCGGGAACGTTTGCGAGCAAGCCACCAAGTTTCGAATCTGGCCATCGACCAAGGCCTACCGACACGTCAATGTAGGCAGGATTAAGCGTAGCTCGAAGACTGTCTCCGCTTGGCGCCAAAACTACATAAACGTTGCCCTTTCTCATGACACTTCCACCGTCGGCGAGCTTATGTTGATCGCCGTCGGCCAATTGCACTGGCCTACCGTCAATGATAACTCTTTCAGGAAGGCAGATCGCCACGCGGTTGCTGCGAGATTTGACTCCGACCGCCTTGTTCACGGTCGCATTTGGCCAGGTTGGTGCTCCTGAGACTTGTCGGGTCTGGACTTGAAAGTCTCGGCTGGTACTAACAAGCACAAAATCCCCCGCAGCCTGAAAATCGTAGAGAAGTCCCGCGAAAGTTGTCAAATGGGTGTCACCAAGGCTCGCCGCATCCTTGCACGTTGCCAGCGGGCCGGCGGGTGCCGGGTTTGTCTCCGAGAAGACTAGCGCTGGGCCTGGTGCCGGGGAAGGACCCGAAGGGGCTGAATTTACCAGCGTCAGATTGGTCGACTCGCCTGTGAAGGTTCTCAGATCACAGCCAGGGCCATCACGAGTGCCGCTCGTCACTTCTGTGCGTACAACAAGAGTCGCCCCGCTATTGAAGACTGCTTGGCCCGCATTGCCATCACCAAACACGTTGAACTCAGCTTCCTTCCATTGATTGGCCAAATCAGGAAAATAGTTACTACCGGTTGCGCCATATGGGGTACCAGCGACCGAAACAGTTATCGAGTCATGGGCACCGCCGGTTCCGGCTGCTCCTGCAACCCTTAATTGGCCTAAAGATGTCATGGCCGTCGCCGG
This sequence comes from Caballeronia sp. PC1, assembly GCF_021353155.1. Lineage (NCBI taxonomy): Bacteria > Pseudomonadati > Pseudomonadota > Betaproteobacteria > Burkholderiales > Burkholderiaceae > Caballeronia > Caballeronia sp. PC1. The sequence goes on along the minus strand of NZ_JAJUBH010000003.1, from coordinate 929,238 downwards.
AGCCGGTGCCTCGTTTGCGGCATTCACAACGCAGTAGACAGGCCCAGTGGAGCTGAATTGAAACGGACACCATCCGTCAGAATATGAGAGGCCAGCTTGGCAGTTTGCATGCCTAGGTACTGGGCATTGCGTACCCGCCGGCCCTAAACTCAACAACCAGTACTGCATAAATCCGACGCCACTCGACTCATAGACAAACTGCTCCCAGCCTTGACAGGTTGTTGATCCGTTGCACGCAGAAGTTGAGAATGGCGCGGTGTTTAACTGCAATGAATAGGCGCCATTGCTAGTCACGCCAGTTACGCTGTCAAAGGATCCCTCTGCTTGGGAAATCTGTCCCGTTACAGTGGCAGAGAAGTCCGGACCACTGCCCCCAACAACATCAGCCTTGCTAGCCCCCTCTATCTGAGGAAGAAATAGCTTGTGAGGTGTTGACGGCTTGCAAGGCGCAGCGTGCCACGTCCTGTCAGGGTATGTCGCGGTGTAGCAGCCATTCTTTGGTTTGGGTGCCACTGCCATCGATTTTCTCCAAGCTTCTCGCTCTGCGGCTTCTGCTTGGAAAGAACTTGTAGAGGATGCGTCTGTCTTGGTAGAAGCCGCCTGCTGGGCAAAGACTTGGGAAGGTACTGTGAGAAACAGCGTACAGCCTCCTACGCTAATAGCGACTTCACAGCACCAACGAAGAAAAGCAACAGTCGAGGTCATCAATTTTCTCCGACTTAAACTTCCTCTCAATTCGACGAAGTCTAACCGAACAATAGAATAACTTAGTTGTATTTACTATCTAGCTTATCTAAAGACAAGCATAAAACATCCGACGCGCCATTCGCGCGACATTCTAATCATCATGCAAAATGGTTTGCGGCAGTGCGTTATCGTCTAATTCTCTTCGTTATAGGCACCGAACATAGCAAAGTCAATTCAATTTCAAAAGCTAAATGTACTCCTCAATTATTTACCTATGTAGTAACGCGAAAGATAAATCGAGCATGACTGCCGATGTTCCACACATGGATTAAAATGCTGTGCCAGGCCGGCGTTCTCCCGCGCGGGCAGCGCGGGAGAACGCCCGTATCGAAACCCAATGAATGTACTTCGCCCGTGGGCATGAGAGGTCGGGCACCCTCTTATTTCGGCTCGTAAACTAATACCCGTCGAATCCTTAGATGTTGTTCCTCACTCCGGGATGTTCGGCTGATAGGCGGCGCAGGCGCACTTAAAAGCCACGCCCAAGAAGATTCCGCCAGAATCTCTGACGCTGAATGAATGTGATAAGGCGTTGGGCATTGCCATGGCTCCGCGTGGGTTGACCGAGGTACAGTCGGTCCGGGCTACAAGTTAGAGCTCTTTTTATTTTCAAAACTTTCGTTTCAATAGGCGCACGGGCTTGATTGCGCTGTCAAGACAATGCGACAATTGCTGTTCTCGTCGGTGTCACATAGCGCACTATTCGCGCCGACATCGCACGCGGGTCCCAAGCCAATTCGAAACTTCAAGGCGTTCGCCAGCGCGAGCGATCACCTTGCGGGATTCGTTCGCGTTGGCATCGGAAGTTGACGTTTATTCATTATCGAATTGAATGCTATGCATTCAGAAGGCGAGCAATGGCGTTCAGCAAAGAAATCGAGGCGTTCATCCGCGAATATGTGAAGGACATCGCGGAAGACAATGCGGCCATCTTCGCCGGAGCGGGCATGTCAAAAAGCTCCGGATATGTCGATTGGGCAGAGCTTCTGCGTGACATCGCGGACGAGATTGGGCTGAAAGTGGAAATTGAGCACGACCTTATCGCGCTTGCTCAGTTTCATGTGAATGAGCACAAGGGATACGCAAAGCTTTCGCGCAAGATCATTGAGGAGTTTTCCGAACAAGCCGAGCCTTCTGAAACCCATGCTGTGCTTGCCCGATTGCCGATTCGCACCTATTGGACCACGAACTACGACACGCTCATTGAGGACGCGCTTAAGAACGCATACAAAGTCCCTGACGTCAAGCACAGCATCGAGCAGCTAAATACCACACGACCGAAGCGGGACGCGGTCGTTCATAAAATGCATGGCGATGTCACCCACCCTAATAGTGCTGTGCTCTACAAGGAACAATACGAGCGCTATCATCAAACGCACGCGCCGTTCGTGACCGCCCTCAGCGGGGATCTCGTATCGAAAACCTTCCTTTTTATTGGGTTCAGTTTTACGGATCCGAACCTAGACTACGTGTTGAGCAGGCTACACACCACGACGAAGAGACATCACTACTGTTTCATGAGACGTGAGCAAGTCCATGCTGGCGATGACGAAGACGTCAAGAAGTACAAGCGTCGGAAACAGGAACTTCGGGTCGATGATCTGAAGCGGTTTGGTATCCAGACGTTGTTGATTGACGACTACAAAGAGGTTCCGCAAATTCTTGCAGCAATCGAATCTCGCTTTCTCAAGCGAACGATCTTCGTTGGCGGTAGCGCCGAAGAATTTGGCACCTGGGACAAGAAGGAAGCGCTTGACTTTATACACTCGTTGTCGAGCAGCTTGGTCAAAAAGAACTATCGTGTCGTCAATGGTTTCGGGTGGGGTGTCGGCAGTGCAATTATCAACGGAGCGCTTGACGCCATCTACTCGAATCCCGGGAAGTATTCCGAGGACCAGTTGGTCATGCGCCCGTTTCCTCAGTTCGCTAGCAATGACCAGGATCTAGCGACGCTCTGGGAGGATTATCGCCAACGTATGATTGGGCTCGCGGGTATTTGTATTTTTCTCTTCGGAAACAAGCGAAACGATGCCGGAGAGATCGTCATTGCGAGCGGGATGATCCGCGAGTTCGAAATTTCCCGAGAACTGAACCGCATTCCAATTCCGGTCGCTTCGACGGGTTATGCCGCACAGGAAATCTGGAACCAGATTTCCCCTCACGTTACGGAAATCTACCACGGCGTCGAGTGGGCTATCCCGCTCATAAAGGAAATTTGCGATGTAGGTGTTGACCGGACACTCATCATTGACAAGCTCGTTGCAATACTTAACCGATTAGGAAAATAAAATGACCAAAATTAAGCGAAAAGTGTTCTACAGTTTCCACTTCGACAATGACGTGATGCGTGTGCAGCAAGTGCGAAACATGGGCGTGCTCGACGGGAATACCCCCGTGTCTCCCAACGAATGGGAGGAAGTAAAGCGCAAAGGTAAGTCCAATATTGAACAGTGGATCGAAGACAACATGCATGGGAAGTCTTGCGTAGTTGTTCTCATTGGCACAAAGACCGCTGAACGACCGTGGGTAAAGTACGAAATTGAGAAAGCGTGGAAGGATGGGAAAGGCCTGCTTGGCATCCATGTTCACAACTTGACTTGCCCCAATAATGGGAAGTGCCTACAAGGCGTCGACCCGTTCGCGCAATACACATTTAGGATCGGCGAACGGATTGTGAAGCCTAAAACATACAATCCAAAAAGCTCCGACGCCTACGGTGACATCGCCGCGAATCTGGACGATTGGGTTGAAGAAGCGATCAAAATCCGTAACAGTTGATCGCAAAACGCTTTGAGCAAGGGACGGGGACGGCAAAGCCGTTCCCAACTTCACTGTAGAGTGACGTAATCCACATGGACTATCTAGAAGCACGCGTCGGCCGTCCCCGGTCATAACCGCGCACCACTTAAATTTGCATCTCCGAAGGGACAGCCCACGAAGCAAGGTTCTAAACTTTGCCTTTACGAGCCTACATCGCAAATGGAAGAGCAAGAGAGCAGGCGTCATTTGCCCGTGTCATCGCGCGCAAGCACGCCTTCAATCTCCGCCAGACGGTTGAGGCGGATGAGCATCACCGTCGGTTTGTACTGCACTGAGGGGCCGGCGAAGTTATGCTTACGCTCGTAGCCAAGATCAGGCCAGTGCGTTGTAGAGAATTCCCGACTGCGTTGAAATGGTCGTTATCTTCGAATATTCGTGGCACCAGCTCTGAGCGCGCCACGGTGTTTGCAGCCAGCCTCGTCGAAGAATCAGCACCCGGCTTGTCTGGATGGCGAGCCGATGTGCGCAATATCGTGGCAAGCAAAATCACTTCGTCTCGTCGAAGGGACGCAAGCATGTCGGCAAAGTACAGAAAATCATCTGCGGCGAACGATCGTTCATGAATTTGGCCAGCGAAGACCGCTGCTAACAATCGAAGGTTTGGCCGAGCGGCGCCCTCCTCTGCTGCACGAAGGTAACGCTGAAGGATGGCCACCGATTCTTCTAACTCTTGAACATTCGACGAGTCGAGCGTTACGTGCCCAGCCTTCAACTCGGCAATCATAATCTCTCTTGCGCGCTCAATCCGCTTCTTCTTCAGACCATCAAGCACGCTTGTTGCGACCGCTCCGATGCTGCTCGCACCTGGAACTGAAACTAAGGAAGCCAGGTCGGCCGCCGCTGCACCCATTACGCTGCTCAAGAATTCCGACATGAATGTCGCCCGTTACTTGTTGAACGCGATAGGCCGTTCGAGAGTTATAAAACCGTTGGGGCAGTGTTTTTTTTGATAGTACGCCATCAATTTTTGTCCTGCCGTGATGCACGCAGACCAAGCGCAAACCGACGAATCCGCCGCAGCGTTTCTCAAGCGTAATGAATGACCAAGTCTTCGATCTTTGCGATTCCCGAGATCTCGTTCCTTAGATAGCTTTCGATATAGTCGCGCAGGTCTTCGCCGGCTAAATTGTCAGGTACGCCCAAAACCGAATGCATAACGACGAATATGTCGACCACATCTGGCGTTGCAGTTGTGCTGTGCGCAAATTCAACGTCGTAGTTAGCCACTTTTATCCCCAATGTGAGTGGTCAGGCGCATGAGGCGAGCAGGATGCGTAACATCGTGCTCGCGCAAACAAGTCTTCATATGCAGCGTACACGAGTAGACAGAAAATTTGCCCTCAGATTCCGTCGATTTCATGTCTACAACGTCTTGACGTGACAATGAGTGAACAACATAAAATCGCCAGCGCGTCAATGGCCCCTATCGAGATCATGTCCGAAGTCGCGATATTGGCACTCAGGGGTAACGAGCGGCTTATAAGGAGACTTGATATATTCGGGGCTTGCGAGCGCGAAGGCCTCTTTACCTCAGCTTCATTTCGATGTCCCCAACAGTCCCCTTCACCCACTCTTCGCAGGCGGCCCGTGCGCGACTGGCCAAAGCGCAGTTGCTACCGGTTCCTCGCGCGATGGTAGGCGAACTCGCGCTCCGCGCGCACCTATCGTTAGAGGCGATACGCGCGGGCGCAGATCAAATTGTCCCTGCGCAGCACGTTGCGCACGTAATTCTACTCACGAATCTTCTGGTCGAATCAGGGCATGGGCAACTCGATCAAGCGTCGTTGCTGGCTGCGAATCGGGCAATGGCCGAACTATTTCACAGTGGGCAAAAGACCGGAGTTTGGCGTATTTCCTCGAAGGCCGTCTTTTGCCTGCTGTCCGAAATAGTCTCGATGCACGATCGACAGCTTCAATCAGCCAGCCTCGGTGCATTAACCGAGGCAAACGACCGACTCGAGCGGTTCAAGGCGGGCGAACGGTATCGCCCGTTACAGCGGCGCAAGTGATTCACGACGTGGAGCATCCTCGCCCGGTGATCGCGCCACGTTGAATGTGATGGAGTTTAGCCCCCTAATACATCACGTGAGCGACAGTTCAGTTGGTAGCAAGTGCGTCGGAGGCAATTCGAATTTCGCCACCGCTTCAACGAGTGCCAGTGCTTGCTGCTCCATGCTCGCCGCTGCTGCTGCTGCCTGTTCGACAAGCGCTGCGTTCTGCTGTGTCACAGTGTCCATTTGGCTAACGGCCTGGTTCACCTGCTCGACGCCGACACCCTGCTCCAGGCTCGCACCAGCGATTCCCGATACGACTGCAGAAACGCGGCCAATCGATGAAACGAGTTCTTGAATCGCCGATCCAGCGTTCTCCGCCACTGACGAGCCCTCGACTACTTGCTTGACGCTATCGGTGACCAGTACTTTGATTTCCTTGGCTGCACCTGCACTACGCTGAGCAAGCGCGCGTACCTCTGCCGCCACAACCGCGAATCCTCGTCCTTGGTCGCCGGCTCTCGCCGCCTCTACCGCCGCGTTTAGAGCCAAGATGTTCGTCTGGAATGCAATGCTCTCGATAACGCCGATGATTTGAGTAACTTCCGTGGACGTGTTGGCCAAGAATTGCATGGTTTCTACGACCTGATTGACCGCAGCGCCACCCTCTGTTGCCGATTGGCTGACGGTCTGTGCCAAATGACTCGCTTCCGTTGCACTCTCCGAATTTTGCTTTACCGCGTTCGCCAGTTCACCCATAGACGCTGCAGTCTCTTCAAGCGACGCAGCCTGTTGCTCGGTGCGGCTTGAGAGGTCTTGGTTGCCGGAGGCAATTTCTCGGCTCGCCAAACCAATGGTTTCAGCGTTATGGCGCACGTTGGCGACGATGTTGACAAGATTCGAGTTCATGTCACGCAATGCAGCGAGCAACATCCCGATCTCGTCGGTGCTCGATACCTTGACTACAGAGCGAAGGTCGCCCGATGCGACACGTCTCGCAACGTCTACTGCTTGATTCAACGGCCGAGTGATTGAAAGGACAATGGTTCGCGCAAGCAGGCCAGCAATGCACGCGAGCACGAGTATCGCCATCATCAACGTGATTTCCGTTCGACGTAGATCACTGTGTTGCTCATCGAGCAACCCCTGCAAGGATTCGACGCCCGTTGCATTGAAGGCGAACTGTGCATCGATTGCTGAGGTCATCGCCTGCCGATACTCGCTCGCGGTTACTTTGGCTGTCTCAGCGTTGACAACACTCTCGTCGGTCATCTTGATTGCATTCGTCGCGGCATCCGAGGCGACCTTGAACGACGACGACAGGCGCTCTCGAAGACGCGGGTCAGCTTTGAAAGCTTTCTGAATAGCGCCCGATATTTCCTGCTGCCGTTCGCGGCTGCGCTCGGATAAATTCCGAATTACCTCTCGGTCAGCCGGGGTCAGCGTGGCGGTTGATAGCGCTCCGACACCGCGTGCGCGAAGCTTGCCGAGCTCTTCAGAGGCGGCCGGCAGTCCAACGAGCACGCCAGCGATGAGTTGATAGGTGTTGAGATTGGAGTCCACGCTGAGCTCGTAGTTGTCCAAGAGCAGTTCGTTGACCGTGAAAAGCCTCGATATCAAGGCGCTGTGAAGCGTGTACACCTCGAGCGCCGTCGGATGGTTATTGGCCACGCTAGATTTGACCGCATCCCAACCGCTCTTAACGTCTTGAAATGCCGCATTGAGATCCTGATTGTTCGTCCCAGCAATCGATTTCTGAAGTGCAGCCAAGGAATCGTCGACCTGCGATGCTTTCGCGTCTCGGGCTGCCCCGGCGGACGGGTCAATGGCCAATGCACGATGTTGTTGCATGCCTTGCAGCACGGAGAGCCACGCCTGGGCAGGCGCAAGGCCATCCAGCTCGTGCCGAATCTGCGACACAGACTTGTTCGCTTCGTACAGGTAAAACACTGTTGGCACGGTGACCAATACGCCTGCGATTGCACCCAAGATCGAGAATTTTGCCCACAGGCGCAGCCTGCCAAGTACGTTGCTCATTCAGCTTACCTTCTGAAATCAATGAGCCTGTGTATCGGCAAAACGCTGGCATCCTTTGTCCGGAAATTCAGAACGGTTCGTTCGCTTCGCTTGTTGTTTTTCTGAGACGCATTCCTGCTGAAGCGGCCGGCTCGCGGGATAACGGACTCTTCTAAGGGCAGGACTTAGTCCCTTAAGAATAGACGAGCCGTGCACGTGCATCCGGTGTCGAGATTCACTTAACTCTGAACTCTCGTATCAGGGCGCGCCGTGCTTTCCAACGCCCGCGCTCATCTAAGTCCGAACCGCCGGTTCACTTAAGGTTGAACTATTCGGCTTTTGGTTCTCTTTCCAGCTACGTTTCCACCGTCAGAAAAGCACGATCCGGCCGTCATCGACCCGTTTCCGCCATTCGCTTCCTCGGAAAAGCGGACCTTCAACGGTTCCGCGCATCAGTGACGGAGATTTTTATGGTCCTGTAGTTGAACGCTAGTAGGCGAATTTTTCGTACAGTGACCAGACATAGCCGCCGGGACCGGGTTCCTTCCACAATCCTGCGCGAACAAAACCAACCGACTCGTACAACGCGCATAGTTTTTGTTGTGAGCTGGGCAGTCGAGACGGACATAGCGCCGTTTCAAGCTGCGTACTTCACTCGCACAGCAGTCAAGCATGAAGCCGCCGAGTCCTCGCCCGTTGAAACCTTCGCGCACACTGAGCCCATGCACATAAGCCGCGACCGGCTCTTGGGGCCTCCAGCGTTCGTCATCTTCCAGATCAAGGAAAAACATGCCCACTGGAGTGCCATCCAGCTCAGCGACATACACTTCCTTTTGATCGATAGTGGTGCGCATCCATCCCTCAGAAACGCCATCTCCTTCGTTGCCCCATGCGTAATCGCGGTGCGCTATCTTCCATGCACGTGCTTCATTTCGAATCTGTGTGAGGACCGGGGCATCTTCTCTCGTTGCCCGGCGGATGCTTTTTGAGTCCATTGCTCATATCTCCGTTGAAGAGCATCCGTGAAGAAAAAACGCGCTTCGCCGTTCACGGCCGAACCGATAACTGCAAAGCGTTCAAAATTTGGCTCTCGTAGGCTGGCCAGTCTCTTCTGGAATTCTCGATCGCGAGCTTGGCCAGCGGTAGATGGTCAAACAGATCGTCGGTGATTCGCCGATAATCCCGATATAAGGAGGTCAACCCTTCGAACCCTTGGTAACCTTTTCGAACACAGTACGGGCTTGCGAGCTTCCAGTTCACCTGATAATCGATCCACTCGGAGCCGCGTTCAGTACAGACGGTTCGAACAGCTTGTTCCACATCTTCCTGCCAAAGGTAGAGAACGAATGGATTAAGCGGCGCAATGATTGCGGCCAACGCGCTTACGTAGTTAAAAATCAGTGCTGATTCGGCGTCCATCAGCAGCAGGTGAGTTAGGTCTCCATGAAACAGTTGACCATCCATCACCGGGATTGGTGAATCCCTCTGTGTTGCCTCGACAAAAGCGGCCCATCTACCGAGTGCGCGGTCGGCGAGATGCTGCGGTGTCGCGTCCCTCCACGGCTCGAACCAGTGTTCAAGTTCGTCCGTCGCTCGCACCGGGTGGGGGTCCGTCCTTTCATGTAACGGCGATGCCAGCTGCCCCGAGTCTTGCAGATTCTTGGCAACGAATCGCATCGTCGTTGACTTGCCCGAACCCATGATGCCCTCGATGATAACGAGCCGATGAGCGGGCGTTTCTGAACTGCCGGGATTTGCTGGGATTGCCATTTGTGCTGACAACGCCTTGTAAGGTGACCTGCACTCGGACCTACGGTGCGAGATTTTCAACGATTTAGACGCTGTCGTCAGCGACCGGTTGTGGCCGGCTTCAGCCGGATGCACCTCCCCGTACCCCGCGCCTTCTAGAACCGGTCCCAAAACCAACGAGGCGCCCGCGGCAAATACTCCCGCTGCTCCACGACGCTCGATCAAGGTCGCCGCTCCTCGGACGGAGTTCAGACTTGAGCGAACAAAGTTCAGAGTTAAGCGAATCTCGACATCCGGCACGAAACGAAACGCGAAACTGTCGCCATGTCGCCGATTAGACAGAAAACGCCACCCACACACCAACGCGTCACCTTCGCCTTTGACACCCGCGGCGTGCCCAGTGCCATAGGCCGGTCACCCAAAGCAAAACGAGCGTCAACGCACCAACGGTCAGGAGAATTTTTAGAAGCAACCCGCCAATTTCTCCCGTATGCAGCGGGTAAATTACAGAGGCGGCGCGCGCGCCAGGATCAAGCTCGTTCCACCGGCGTGCCATGAGAACTTCCCCGGTGGCTGGGTTGAGCCATACGGAAGTCAACCCGTTCGGGTGCGGGTCATCTGGAGAATGCAGGCGAACGCGTGCAGGTTCACCTGGCTTCGAAGGAAGTTGCAGAAGGCTTGGCCGAGCATCCGGAAATTGTTCCTGCGCACGAGCCAACAATTCGTCTAGGGAGCATGTTGCCCCGGCTTGAGTCGTCCGGGCCTTGGGCGCTGACGCAGCTTTGACGCCAGCTATCGAATTGATCCACCCGCCAAGCGGGCGATAGGCCATGAATGCACCTGTCGCAACCGATATTGCTATCAAAAGACCGAAGACCGAGCCCCCGACACGATGTAAATCGTAAAGTGCAATGGCCCTGCCTCGACTCATCTCGAGTCTGAATACTGGAAGACCTCGCCTTGGCCACCATAAGACGACGCCGGACAGCAGCAGTAAAAGGTAGCTCAGCGCAACCCATGCAAGGATCGCTTTACCCGTAGCTCCCCAGGCAAGCGAACTGTGAATGTTGAAGATGAAATTGACGAAACCTTCGTTTTGCGATCGTCTTCCGACCTCGACGCCGGTGTAGGGATTGACATAGGCTGTGCCCTTCCAGCCGCTCTTTATATTCACTGCGAGCGTTTCGGTCGACACGCGCGGCAGCCTGAGAGACGTTATCGCATGGGCGCCAAACTCTGCCTCTATATGAAGACGCACAGCTTCGAGACCGACCCGTTCCTGCGATGTGGGTTGCGGAACCTCGAAAAGATTACGATTGAGCCTTTCATCGACTGGAACGCCGACCATCAGCAGGATGCCCGTTAGGGCGGCAAGGGCAAGAAGCCACCCTACTGACAGCGCGAGCCATCGATGCCCAACAAGCCAGTAGCGACGCAACCTCATTAGGCTGGTTGCAGGTGCACCACTACGCGAGCGTTCAGTAGACAAAGTGTCCCTGCACGTAGACCATGCGTGGAGCGCCAACCATCCGGCCTGCGTTGCTGTCAACGTTTCGAGTGTAGTACCGCTTGTCAAATAAGTTGTTGACTCCCAGCGTCAAGTCGCTGCCCTTCCAACCGGGAATCTTCCAGTCCGCTTGAATATCCCACACCCGAAACCCGGGAACGCGGCCGTTACTGCCATCAGCGGGCTCAGCGACAGTGTTCTGTAGGTCAGAGTATTGAGAGCTCTGGTGAGTGGTCGAAAAATTGAACGTCCATTCAGCCTTCTGATATCGCAGTCCCATCGTGTCGGTGATGCGCGAATAGAACGGAACATCAAGGCCTGCCGTTGTGCCTGATTTCTGAATCGCCTTCGTGTACGTAAAGTTGGCATACGCATCAAGCCCGCTAAGTACAGAATCGCTTGCAAAGGCGTAGTCGATAGCCGTCTCTACGCCTTGATGCTTGGTCGCGCCAATGTTTTGGAACGTTGGCGGCGCTATACCCGGCACCTGCAAGATTTGATTGTCGAAGCGCATATTGAACGCTGTGACCTCAGCGTGAACTTGTTGGCTCGTCCATCGCGCGCCAAATTCGAACGTCTTTGCAACTTCGGACTGGAGCGGATTGGTTGCCGATTGCGAGTTAAGCTGAATGTTCTGAACCGGGCCGAAGGACGTACTGTAGTCAGTAAACAGAGTTAGCGTAGGACTGACTAGATAGGACAGACTCACCGCAGGCAGCGGCTTATTATTGGTCGACTCATACAACTGATTGAGCGAAACGTTGTTGCGCTCAGACGAAATATGTTCGAACCGGATGCCAGGTGTCAGGCGCCAACGCCCCCACGCAATCTTGTCGTCAAGATAAACGGCATGCGCGTCCGTCGAATTGTCGAAGGTGCTAGTGGGTCCAATAAGACCGGTTGCGATCGTCTGGTTATAGCTGTTGTCGTCGCCCCGCTCACGGACGTAACGATATCCGATCGTCACGTCCTGTTGGACAGGCCCGATGGTGAAGCGTTGGGTATAGTGTGGCTCTACGCCGGTCGTGTTGTAGTTCCTTGGCTGATAGGCAAGTTGCGTGCGCGGGTTATTGATGAGCACGCTGCTTCGATAGCTCTCGTTATAGAACGCGCGGACTTCAAATTCCGAGTTGGCAGAGATTGTGTTCAGGTAGCCAACGTCGACCGCTTTCCGCTCGCCGGTCCAATAATCCGTTGGACGCGTGTTTTGAAAAGGGTCTTGGTTGTATTGCGCGACGGTCAAACCGCCGGGCGTGCGCGAGGTCACGTCGTAGTATGAGAACTTGCCGTAGAGCTCAGAGCTAGGAGTCAGCTCGAAGCGCCACTTTAATTGCAGATCGTTGACATGCTCCTTGCTTCCGGCGCGCCAGTCCTGACCATGCATACCTGAATAGAGCAAGGCGACGCCGAGGCCGTTGTCCATCTGTGTGCCAAGGAATGTCGAATATTGCGTGTTGGTGCCACCACCTGTGGTATAGAAATTTTCACGCACGGACGCATCGGCCGTGAGCCCTGACTTGGTCGGAATCTCTCGGGTTCGGAAATTGATCACTCCGCCGACGTTTTGTGGGCCGTAACGCACCGAGCCACCGCTGCGCACCACATCGATTGTCTCGATGTTGCCAAGACTGATCGGCGCGAACGAAAGTTGTGGCTGTCCATAGGGCGCGACGGCAAGCGGAATGCCGTCGAGGAGCACGGTGGAGCGTGGAGTGTAACGCCCGGTGAGCCCGCGCACACCGATGTTTAATGAGATCGTGCTCCCTGCCGTACCGGAATTGTCCGTCGACTGCACGCCAGGAATGCGGCGCATCACATCGCCGATGCTCGCCGCCCCCGACTGATTGATTTCTGTTTTATCAACGACCGACCGAGCACCGGCAAAGGTCTTCACGCTGTTCTGTAACCCGCTGCCAAGCCAATCGGCCGAAACCTTAATTGCGTCAAGCGTTGTGGTGTTCTTGTCCTCTGCCGCTTTTGTACCCGCGGCTTCTGCCTCTTGCGCCGAACTTACACTCGGCTGCGCGAGGAATAAAACTGCAATCGCCAAAGCCAAGTGATCGGGTCTTGCAGTGAAGCTAGTTGCGCGGGTATCGACGCGCGATGTTTGGTCGAATGTCATTGTTTAGCAGGTCAAGCCACCAAGGCTGGAATAACTTGTAATGAAACGGACGCGAGTATAAACGAGAATCATTCACGATTGACAGCGGAATGTTAGTCGGTGGATTCAGGATGCCGATTTCATCCAAACGGCTTGTAAGCCGTGAAAGGTTGTCCGCTAACGTACGACATGTCTCGAATTCGCGGCATGCAGTTCAGCTGAATTGACGCGCACGAGACGTAGAAGCAGTCCGCAGATTCTCGTTCTGCCGCGACGCCAGCGTCGACTCGTAGCCACGAACGTTTGTCAAGCTCGCCCGACATTTCACAGACAGAACAGACCGTTCGCCTATTCAAACTGAGTCATTCCAAATCGAAGCCGTTAACTCGCGTGATTAAGTGAGGAGACAGCGATGCTGATTTTCGGAAGCCGTGGAAAAGCGCAAGGCTTGGGGCAAATGGCCACACAGCACTGCCAAACCTGCGAGAGAGAGCGTTCCTTTAGCCTTGGTATCACCTACCGGTATTTTCACCTCTACTTCTTGTTTGGGGCGGTGACCGACAAGCGGTACAGCATCGCCTGCGATGTCTGTCATCGAGGATGGGAACTGGAGTCAAAGGAAGTTGAGTCGCAGCTAAAAACGAATCCGATTCCCTTCATGTTTCGATACGGGATTGCGATGCTAATCGGTGCTGTGGCAGTGGCAGCAACGGCTGGCGCGGCCGCATCGCGCCTTGGAGTTGGGTGAAGCAGACCATTCCAGCCTTAAAAATCCTTAAAAATAAGGCTTTAATGTAGCCGGGGCTTTAAAGCTCCCACGAATCCTGCCGACAATAACGATGCGCGCTTCTCGCACTCGTAGCGGATATCGTGCGGTACCAAGGCGCCATTAGCCTATTGGTCAAAAGTTGCCGTCGCTCGTCGCGCGTTTCAACCCGGGCTCCAACCAATTCTTGGGATCAAGCCGTAGGTTGTTCCACGAAACACACTAAAAGAAACACAAGGAAGAGAGTATGAACAGTCTTGAAAAATGCGCGACGATGTTCTTTGCGCTTTCGGTAATGGTGACTATTCAAGGATGCGGAGGAGGAAGTTCAGCGCCGACGCCTTACGTGAGCGCAGCGCAGAAAGACTTCGAGACCTTCGCTTTGTCTCCATCGGCATCCTATGTGCTCGATTGGGAACTTCCATACACTGGTGTGCCGCAACCGGGCACGCACTATCTGACGGAAACGCACGCTTCTCTCGCAGTCTCGCCCTCAAATGGAAGTAGTCAGTCAATGAACGCCAGTGCTCCTAGCTCCATTGCTGCTACGCTGCCCGCACCAGCGGTTGCGTCTGTTACCCGATTCTTAATAAACGGGAAAATTGTCGTTGGATCGAACAGCCTGAAGCGCGTAGGCTATCTTGGTGACGCGATTGAAGTGGACACGCTTTCAGAAGACGGAAACACGACCGTTGAGAAGCGCATGCGTCACGGCATCGTAAAGGTCCCACTTTCCGGCGCGGTCGCTTCTGCTCCGACTGAACTAGCGCAAAATCTGAACTCCTTGTATTTCAATCCTGCGCTCTTGAGTGCAACCGCAACTTGGAAGAGTGGCGCGGCCTACCTTCGTTATCAGCAGCTAGAGATGGGAGACTGCTATACGGTCATCGACTATGCCGCAGCCACGACCGGAAGCCTCCCCACCCCTGTTGCGTCAAACACAACGATCGCGGTACTCATGCTGAAAGGCGGCATTTATTCTAGCGCTGACGCCAAAACCTACAAGTCCACCGACGGCGTGGTTGGAGTTGTGAATGGAGTCAACATGTTTGTTGCTAGCGCAGCCCGTCCGAACTTGACGACCACTGAGTATCGGATCTATTTCGAGCTGAATGGCAATGTTTACGATGGCTCGTTGATCAAAGCAAATACGGATGTCGGTGGCAACTCCTATCCGGTGGCGTCGTCTACCGCAACGAGCGGATATGTGCTTAATTACTCGCAAAATTACCGCATCCTGTTCAATCAAGCGGCGGTAGATAGCATTCATGCTGCCTTGACGTTCTAGCCTGACATCAAAGAGTCGGAGCAACAACTCCCGATTGGCAGCTCCGATCGAACACGCGTTACGGAGGGTTTCCTGTTCGATTTGTGTTGTATCGTCCCGCAACTTAAAACAAGACTGAGCGAAGCTAGAGCGGCTGTTCGTTGATTGAAGGAATCTACGAGCAGTCGCTGAGACTTTTTAAGCTCGCGTCCATCGGAGACATCCTCTGAGTCTTTATTTCCCTTTAAGCATGAGCATCGAACAGCACATCCGCTCCCGCCAAATCGAACTCGGTCGAAAGATCTGCCCTCGCAGGAAAATATATCTGGATGCTCGCTTCTGGATCTTCATGCGTGACGCCGCGCTCGGCGTTCGATGCGACACTGCATCACAGGCTTTGCTTGCCTATCTCCGCCGCGGCGTCACCGAGGGAAGCCTCCTGTGTCCAATCAGTTCCGCCATGTTCCTGGAGCTAATGAAGCAACCTTACAGCCCTGGACGTCGGGTTGGCACTGCGCGCGTTATCGATGAACTCAGTATGGGTATCGGCTTGATTGAGCCACATACGGTCCTGGGGACGGAAATCTACACGTTTTTGCTCAAAGGCCAAGGATGCATTGAGCTTTTCCCAATCGAAGAGCTGATGTGGACGAAAGTCGCAAACATCCTCGGCCCATCCATCCCGACACTAGCGGCACGTCCACTTGACGAGGAACTTGCTATCCAAAAAGCGTTTCACGACTACCTGTGGAATCTCTCTCTCAACGAGATGGTCGAAATTTTTGGCGATAAACCTTTCGGACCGAACGATTTCGTGGAGTTGGCGGCTCAGACCAACGATATGAACGCGCTGCATAAACGCGAGCTTGGATCCTTCGCTCAAACGTACGATATTGAACTTATGGGGAGCATCGAGCTCGCGGGAGAGGTGACCGCCGACATCATGCATGAGCTTGCTGAGAAGCAGGCCGCCCGTTCGCTGCCGCGCACACCAGAAGAGCGTGCGACATCGGTCAATATGTGCCGTAACGCTTTGTATCTCGCGTTTGAAAGACCCGAGACCAGACGTATCCTTCGGTCTATTCATATCGGTGCGTCCCTCCACGCAGCGATGCGCTGGGACAAGAGCCGGAAGTTCAAACCAAACGACTACTACGATTTTCAGCATGCAGTCGCCGCACTAAGCTACTGCGATGCCTTCCTGACCGAGGGTCCCTTGCACACGCTGGTTACGCAGCCCCACACGAATCTAGAGAGTATCAATGGCTGCCGCGTATTCTCGGACATTGGAGTGGCGGCAGATTTCGTCGAAACACTTTTGAAATAGCCCTCGGACATCCGCACGCCAACAGACTGCGGCAGGATCGTTAAAATGCGTGTGCCGGTCACTGCGGCTACACTGTGATTTACTTTGCAATTTGGTCCACAGTCACGCCATGGCTACGATCACACATTGGTACGACCTGACTTGTCCGTTCTGTTACATCGCTCAGTCGCGCAATGCCGTCCTACTAGCTCGCGGCGTATCGCTTGACGAACTTCCATTTCAGGTGCATCCCGAGATTCCTGTCGAGCGCATGTTTGTAGGCGCACGCTCCGGTGCAATGCACGACATGCTGGCAGCTGAGGCCGAGCAAGCACAATTGCCGCTCAGTTGGCCCGATCGGCTGCCGAACTCGCGACGAGCCTTGGCTGCAGCCGAATGAGTGCGCTCATATCAAAGATATGGATAACAGAATTAGAGGTATTTTTTGATACGCGTGCAAAACTGACCCATCATCGCGTAGGAAAACCAAGTCGAACCCATTCTATACATCAGCAAAAAACAACCTAGCCGCTGACGGAGACCCCGCCTTAGCTCATCGACTTTTTTCGAAAGTATTGGTGGCTTTTATCCGCACAGAATCCGACTCAGCCGGAGGATGTCAGGAAGCTCAAAATCATGGACATCAAGTTGTCGATTACCTTTAACAAGAGCGGTATCTTGCGCAAATCGGAACGCCACCGAGCGCTCTCGAAGAAGCGCCTCTAGGCCTTCTCTGATGAGTCTCTTGTCTTTGTCCGACAGTCCATTTTTGAGCACGAGATTTCCGCCGGCATCGTTACCGCTTGTGTTCCCAGGGCATATTTGATTTCGTTTTTCCATATTTCCTAAGACTGAGGCCGACTCCCTTCCCACGCCCGTTGTAGTAGTCCACGCAGGGGCACGGCTTCGATTGAACGAGGGTTCCAGTAAGGGTTTGATAGCGCTACATCGCACGCGCGGTCGAGGTCATCTTCCTTCATGCCAATCTCGCGCAATCCCATCGGAACATTCAACGCTCGGGCTAAATCGTAGATGCCATCGGCGGCCGACTCTGACTCAAGCGCACGAGCAATCCGTGCCATGGCATCAGGGACGGCCACACTGTTATACGCGAGCGCGTGAGAGAGCACAATCGCGTGAGTCTCCGCATGAGGCAAATTAAATGTCCCGCCAAGAGTGTGGCAAAGCTTGTGATGCAGGGCCATGCCGACGTTGCCGAGCACCATTCCGCAAAGCCAGGCTCCGTAAAGACATTCGCTGCGCGCTTGCATTGCCCGTGCATTGCTCTGTAATCCACTCAGACCCTGCGCGAGGGAGCGAATCCCTTCCTCCGCCATCAAGGACACTACCGGATTCCCGTCCTGCGCGTAGATGCCCTCCGCAGCGTGAGCGATAGCGTTCAGGCCACTCACAAAAGACATCTTGACCGGCAAACTCACCGATAACTCCGGGTCGTACAAGACCGTGCGAGGAAGCACGCGCGGGTCCTTTCCAGTCCGTTTGAGATTTCCCTCGGTGATTCCGAATATCGGGGTCATCTCCGAACCGGCGTAGGTTGTCGGAATAGCAAGGATGGGTAGTGCCGATTCGAGCGCTATGGCCTTGCCAAGTCCAATGGTAGACCCGCCTCCAATGGCCACCGCGCAATCAGCGCTAACTGAGTTAGCAAACTCCCTGGCTTGCCGTGCGTGCTCAATCGGCACATGCATGACTGCGCCGTCGAAGACTCCTGCGCTAGAAGGACCAAGAAGCCCTGAGACAATTTCAGCTTGCTCCCGCTGCTCGGGCGTGCACAGAACAATCGCACGTCTCGCGCCCAGTGCTTCGACTTCCCTTTGGACCAGCTTCAAACTTCCAGCGCCGAACACTACTCGCGAAGACTGGGTGGTATAGATGAAGTCATACATGGGGATGGTCCTCATGAAAGGGATTGGAGGCATGCTCAAACATAATCGACTTGGTAACGCGCGACTCGAACGTCTCCGAGCGCTTGTCGCACTCGAAGGTGTTCCGGGTGGCTGGCGTAAGCTTGCAGAAATTCCTCATTCTCGAATTCCGTGTAAAGAACTACGTCGCACGCGTAATCGACCCGGCTAACATCCATGCCGACCTCAAGCCTGGTCATCCCAGGAATTTTTCCGCCCAAGCTCTCGAAAGCGTTCTTGACCATCTCCGCAGTCTGCTGCTTTTGTTCAGGCGTCTCGCCGCGAACATTCCACATCACGATGTGCTTAATCATGTTGAGTCCATGTGTTAAAAACTGAACGCGAAGCGACGAAGCGCCGTGACTCTTTCTACGTTCATATACCGATGACTGCTGGGCCACCGAAAGTTGGGAATCGGTCGGGCGCGCTGTAGATGCGTCGTTCACTACGCATCTACAGCACTCGTTTGGTCAGGCTTTGTTTTTGTTATAGACGTCGACGAAGACCGCCGCGAGAAGCACAAGCCCCTTGATGACTTGTTGATAATCTACGCCAATTCCCATAATCGACATGCCGTTGTTCATCACGCCCATGATGAACGCGCCTACAACCGCACCGAGAACTTTGCCGACGCCACCGGAGGCCGAAGCTCCCCCAATAAAGCAGGCGGCAATCACGTCGAGTTCGAAGCCGGTACCAGCCTTCGGCGTGCCGCTGTTCAAACGTGCCGCGAATATGAGGCCAGCAAGCGCAGCAAGTATCCCCATGTTGACGAACGTCAGGAAACTGACGCCTTGCGTATTCACCCCAGAAAGCTTCGCTGCTTTAACGTTGCCGCCGACTGCGTAGATACGTCGTCCGATGGTTGTACGGTTCATGATGAAGGTGTACGCACCAATCAGAACACCCATGATGACCAGCACGGTCGGCATGCCGCGGTAGCAAGCAAGGAGGTAGCAGAAAAACACGAGCAACCCCGTAAGTACGACATTCTTAATAACGAACATCGAAACCGAGCCGCTTTCAACGCCATGCTTCGCAGCGCTTGAGCGATGACGCAGCTCGATAAAGAAGAAAAGCGCGCCGACGACTACTCCAAGCAGAATTGACGTGATGTGCAAACCTTGGCCATGGAACACGTCCGGAATGAAACCGGAGCTGACTTTTGCAAAGTCACTCGGAAAAGGTCCAATTGATTGACCTTGCAGCACAAGGTTGGTCAAGCCGCGAAAAACCAACATACCTGCCAGCGTCACGATGAACGAAGGCATGCGCCAGAAAGCAATCCAGTATCCTTGTGCCGCCCCAATAACGGCGCCGGCTAAGATGCAGAGGACGGTAGCAAGCACGTAATTGACGTTCATTTGCACCATCAATACTGCCGCGAGAGCACCGATAAATCCCGCTGTCGAGCCTACGGAAAGGTCGATGTGACCGCACACAATCACCATCAACATGCCCAGCGCCATGATGACGATGTAGCTGTTCTGAAGTACGAGGTTGGTCAGGTTGAGCGACTGCATCAATACGCCGCTGGTAGCAACCTGGAAGAAAGCCATGATGACCACAAGCGAAATCAGGAGCCCGTACTCACTCAGGCCTCGCTTGATTGCCTTCAGCGAGTCATTGCGTTTTGCTTCAGTGTCCGGCGACACAGCCGGTGAAAGAGCTTTTCTCATTTCAGTTTCCTCCATTGCGCATGATTGCCCGCATGATTTTTTCCTGCGAAACTTCTTCCGCAGTAAATTCGCCGACGAAGCGTCCCTCGTTCATTACATAGACGCGGTCGCACATGCCGAGGAGCTCGGGCATTTCAGACGAAATCATGACCACACATTTGCCTGCGGCAACGACTTGATTGATGATGTTGTAAATCTCGTATTTCGCGCCAACATCGATTCCACGGGTCGGCTCGTCCAGAATTAGCACGTCCGGCTCCGAGAAGAGCCACTTGCTTAAGACGACCTTCTGCTGATTGCCGCCCGACAGATTACCCACGACATGGTTCACACCTTGTGCTCGAATCCGAAGCTTCTTGAGGAAGTCAGACGCGACGGTGATTTCCTCATGCTCGTTCACGACGCCCGCTTTCGAAACGCCGCCCAAGTTCGCGAGGCTGATGTTGCGCTGGATGTTGTCGTCCAACAGCAAACCGTTTCCCTTCCGGTCTTCCGTGACATAAGCGATCCCACAATTGATTGCTCTTTGCACGGACGACGTGTCAACCTGCTTCCCCTTCATCAGAACCGTTCCGGAGATATCGCGGCCGTAAGTACCCCCGAAAACGCTCATTGCGAGTTCCGTGCGGCCTGAGCCCATCAATCCCGCAATCCCGACAATTTCACCTCGCCTGGCTTGTAGGTTGACGCCTTTGATGACGGTGCGTTCTCGTTGCGTTGGGTGCTGCACTCGCCAGTCACGGATTTCAAATACAACCTCCCCGATATCAGGAGTCCGCTTAGGGTACCGGTCCGACATCTCCCGTCCAACCATCGCCTTGATGATTCGGTCTTCACTCACCGATTCGGCTTTGCAGTCAAGCGCGTCGACCGTTGACCCATCCCGAATCACCGTGATGGCGTCTGCGACCCGTGAGATTTCGTTCAGCTTGTGCGAGATAATGATGGATGTGACGCCCCGCGATTTGAGCTCCAGCAGCAGAGTCAGCAAAGTGTCGCTATCCTTATCGTTCAGACTCGCGGTCGGCTCATCAAGAATAAGAAGGCGGACCTCCTTTGAGAGAGCTTTCGCAATCTCGACCAGTTGCTGTTTTCCGATGCCGAGCGTTCCGATTAACGTGTCCGGAGCGTCCGTCAGGCCAACTCGCCCAAGCAGTTGCTTAGCTTTCGCGAAGGACCCTTGCCAATCGATGACTCCGCCTTTTGCCTGCTCATTCCCGAGGAAGATGTTCTCGGTTATCGACAGCATGGGAACGAGCGCGAGTTCCTGATGGATGATGATGATGCCTACCGCCTCGCTTTCGTGAATCCCATCGAACTCCCGCTCGATTCCGTCGTAGACGACCGAACCGTTGAACGACCCATGCGGATATACGCCGCTCAGAATCTTCATCAGCGTCGACTTTCCAGCGCCGTTTTCTCCACAAATCGCGTGTATTTCACCTTGCTTGACTGAGAGGTCGACGTTGGTCAATGCTTTTACCGCGCCGAAGCTCTTCTGAATACCGCGCATCTCCAGAATCGTATCCATCTTGGTTCCTTCGTAGGGTCACTAAGCGCACGTCAGAGCAACGTTGATGGTTCACAACGTTCAACGCCGCTTCCTTGATGCATTACTTCAATTGCGCTTCGGTGTAGTAGTGGCCTTGGGTGACCAACGTGTTCTTCCAGTTGCTGGCGTCGACCAGGACAGGCTTCACGAGATACGTGGGAACAACCTTCGCTCCGTTGTTGTAGCTTTTTGTGTCGTTGACCGGGACCGGTTTTCCGGTCAAGGCGTCATCGACCATCGTGGCCGCGATAGTTGCCAGTTGGCGAGTGTCCTTGTACACCGTGGTCGTTTGGTCACCACGGATAATTGCCTTGACGTTCTGCATTTCGGCATCCTGTCCAGTAATGACCGGCATCGGCTGCTGAGGCGTTCCGTAGCCCACGCCTTTCAATGAGGAGATGATGCCGATGGAAATGCCATCGTTCGGGCAGAGAACTGCGTCTACGCGTGCATTGCCGTAATTCGCGCTGAGCAGGTTGTCCATGCGTGCCTGAGCTGTCGCGCCGTCCCAATTGTGGGTTGCCACCTTGTCGATAGAAACCTGCTTGCTGCGAACAACGAACTTTCCACTGTCAATATAGGGCTTCAAAACAGACATGCCGCCGTCGTAGACCATGTGCGCGTTGTTGTCGTCGATGGAGCCTGCAAAAATCTCGACGTTGAAGGGTGTCTTGCTACCCTTTTGCTTCCAGATGTCGACGATGCTTTGTGCTTGCAGCGCGCCGACTTGGAAGTTGTCGAACGTAGCGTTGTAGTCGACATTTTTGGTGTCGCGGATAAGTCGGTCATACGAGATGACCTTGATGTGTCGCTGTGCGGCCAGGCTCAGCACGTCAGAGAGTGTTTTGCCGTCGATGGGCGCGATGACCAGCGCCTTAACGCCCTTGGATACCATGTTCTCAAGTTGATTAACCTGAGTCGGAACGTCATCGTTGGCATATTGAAGGTCAGCGGTGTAACCCTTCTCCTTAAGAGCGGCAACCATGCTGTTTCCGTCCGTAATCCAGCGGGATTGAGTCTTGTTCGGAAGAGTGATGCCGACTACGCCTTTGTCTTCCGCATGCACGGTGACGGCAAACGTCGACATCACAACTGAGGCTGCAATGGTCAATGCGAAGCTCTTGAAAATATTCATCTCTGTCTCCTGATTAGGATTACATACTGAATGGCCGGCTTTCTTCCGACCTTGAATTGGTCGTTGATGCCGATTCTGGCATCAACGACTTTGTTGTTATTCGAGGAAGATTTCCGTGCCTGCCTTCTTTGAGGATTCGAACATCGCTTCAAGAAGGCGGTTAATGTTGTATGCCTGAGTTGCAGACACGACCGACGGGGTGCCGTTGCGAAGCGCATCGAAGAACGCGTTTCCTTCACGGTCGAAGTAAATCGGATTTCCGATTTCAGCGATTTCGGGCGAATACACGGTCTTCTTCGTTGCCCAGATTTCGGGGAAGCTCGTCTCGCTCCATTCCGTCCACCCCTTCGGGTGAGCGCCATTTCCTGCATCGTAAAGCTTGTAGCTGGACGGGAGCGAGCGCGCCGACATCACGCCATCGGTTCCGTAGACTGTAAAATCCCAAGTTTCCGTCCAAGGCAAGACATCCCATGACATGAAATCAAGGGTGACGATTTTGTCTTCATAGTTTAGAACTGCGCCGGCTGCGTCTTCGCGCGACTCGTCACCGTGAAAGTCCGGAAACTTGGTAATTCGAGCGTTCACCGACTTAGGCATGCCGAAATGAAGAAGAATGCGGTCAATGGTGTGGCATCCGATGACGAAGACAGCACCGCCGATGTCACCAGGCTGCGTCATATGAGCCGTCCCAGCCTCGTTATGTGAACATCCCGCGTGCGCTCGTACCTGAACCACGCGGCCGAGACGGCCGCTGTGAATCGCCTCTTGCATTGCGTCGATTGACGGTGCGAACCGCCAGCAATATCCGACTTGAACCAGTCCGCCCGTGCGCTCGACGGCGTCAACGATGCGCTTTGCATCAACCGCGCTGCGGCCAGCCGGCTTTTCGCACAGGACTGCCTTTCCAGCCTCCAGCGCTTCGATGGTAAGGTCCGCCATCTTTTCGCTCTTGGAATGGACCAGCACGACGTGCACGTTGTCGTCGGCTAGGATGTCTTCCTTCGAACGAGTCTCGAGTCCAAGCGCATCCACAAACGGGGCAAGCAATGGACTGCTATCCCACGCACCGAGCATCTTCGCGTCGGAGCGACGTTGAATAGCCTTCACACGGCCCGAGGTATGCGGGTGCGTGATGCCGAGGCAAGCGACGCCAAGGGTCTGGCCAGCTGCAATTTTCTGAGCCATTTCTGTGCTCCTCCAGTTATTGGTTAGACTTTAACTGACCTACACGACATCGCAGATTCAAGAGCGCAGTCAGCAAGCCGCAACGCTTTAAGCCCGTCCGCAACAGAAGTCGGGAACGTAGTGTTCGTTCGCAATGCCTCTACAAAGGCGGTGAGCTCCGTCTTATATGCCGCTTCATAGCGCTCCAGGAAAAAGTTAAGGAGCGGCTCACGGGCATCGGTTGCACTCGCGCTCCAGCGGCGAATCGTGGAGGGTCGCAGATTTTCCTGAAGGAGCATGCCGCGGGAGCCGAACACTTCGAGGCGTTGGTCGTAACCGTAGACGGCCTCGCGACAGCAATTGATGTGGCATTGCTTTCCGCTTTCGGTACGCAGTTGCAGCATGACCGTATCGAAGTCCGGAACTTCCGCGAGGCTTGGTTCCACGAGCCGGCTACCAGTGGCCATCACTTCAATGGGCTCTTCTCCAAGAAACCATCGTGCGAGGTCAAGGTCGTGAATAACCATGTCGCGGAAGATGCCGCCGGAGTGCGTCACATACTCTCGCGGGGGCATACCGGGGTCGCGACTGGTAATGACAACCTGTCGGACATCACCGACTTCCCCATCATCGATGGCTTTCCGGAAGGCCTGCGACGTCGGGTCGAATCGACGATTGAATGCCAGCATCACGCGTCCATCGTGCCGTTCGACCTCCTTGGCTGCCGCGAGCGACTTTTTCATATCCAGGTCGATGGGTTTCTCGCAGAGAACTGCCTTCCCTTTTGAAACCGCATGAAGCATGAACTGGATGTGGGTATCGGTCGGCGTGCCAATGACGACAGCATCGACGTCGTCCCTCTCGATAACAGAGAGACAGTCGGTGGACGCTTCGCAACCGAGCTTCTCCGCCAAAGAGTTGGCTGCGCCTTCGAACGGGTCTGCAACCACGACGAGCTTCGCGTCCGAGTTCGATGCAACGTTCGCTGCGTGAATCTTTCCGATACGGCCTGCTCCGAGAACTGCAATGCGAGTCATCATCGTCTCCTTTTATTGAAATCGGTCGCTTAAACGCTCGCAGTTGTCGTGAACTGCGCCATAGTCGTTTCATACGCACGCGTAGCCATTTCTTCGAGCGGCAACTTGCGGAACGTTTCGGAGATGAGTTCGACGCCGTAGTACGGAACGGCGAAACCAGCTTTCTGAATCGAATCAATGAAAGCGGGACAATCGAGGTCGCCCTCACCACAGAGCTGACGCTGGAACCGTGTGTCTTCGAACAGCGTACCGACCACTTGCGTATTGGCGTCGTCCAGTTCGACACCCGTGATGAATCGTGCGGGAATGGATTCGATATCGCTAAATGGTGCACCGCTGCGCGCCACATGCCAGATATCAAGCATCAGGCCACCATTGGGCCGGTTTGCACTTTCGACGATGGTCCGCGCTTGCTGCAGCGTGCTGATGCTGGAGAAAGGCATGAATTCTAACGAGACGTTCGCGCCCACCTGAGCTACGTCATCACAGAGTCGGCCAAATTCTTCAGCCACGAGTTCTAAGTTGGGGGTGGCTTCGTCGAGATGACTTGCACCAATTTTCAGGTTGCGCATTCCGAGTTGAGAGCCCACTTCGATAAAATCTCGACGGTTACGGTCCGATATCGCGCGCGTCTCGTCCTTTCTATACCAGTCCACAAGAATTTCTAGCTCGAAATACTTCATCCCAGTGTCTTCAAGGATTTTTTTCACGCCATCGACGCCGTACGTTTGAACGCTGTGTTTCAAATCGTCAAGGA
This sequence comes from Caballeronia sp. PC1, assembly GCF_021353155.1. Classification (NCBI taxonomy): domain Bacteria; kingdom Pseudomonadati; phylum Pseudomonadota; class Betaproteobacteria; order Burkholderiales; family Burkholderiaceae; genus Caballeronia; species Caballeronia sp. PC1. The sequence continues at coordinate 903,719 of NZ_JAJUBH010000003.1, read as the reverse complement.
TGAGACCGATGCCTCTCCATCCGGCGCGGGATGCGGCTTCAGCGCGGTCTCTTAATGGAAATGGGCTTACCTCATTCGGAGCACAGGGGTACACATCGCCGGCAATAGTCCAGTACGCTGCCAGCAGTTCAATGTTCTGGGCGCTCATAATTCTCTCGGGTTTCGAAGGTTGTTGAAGCAATCGGGCAACCCTGACTCCCTTGCATGAAGGGGCGTAGGGGAATTACTCAGACAGAGGATTGCTCGCGCTGTGTAGTGGTCGCGAGGGTAAAGTTCCAGTCCACGGACCAAAACGTTGAAGCAAACCCCAAGCGCATTGCAGCTGCCTCGTCTTCGATTCTTTGGAAGTCGGCGATGAGTTCGCGCTTTACTCCAAACACAGCGTCCTCGCCCAAGTAGGGACAATCGGGAGTGAAAATGTGCGTGATGACTGCGTCGTAATCTGGTGCGGTTACGATGAAATGCAAGTGAGCGGCGCGATTGGGATGACGGCCCAGCGCGCCGAGAAGCTTGCCCACGGGGCCGTCCGACGGAATGGGATAGTGACGAGGCTTGACCGACTTGAACCAGTAACGGCCATCGGAATCGGAGTGGAACACTCCGCGCAGATTGTGGTCGGGTTGAATACCTTTTTGCTGAACATCATAGTAGCCGTCGTCGTTAGTTTGCCAGACCTCGAGCTTCGCGTTCACGATAGGATTGCCTTCAACGTCGGTGACACGACCCTGAACGACCATTGGCTCGCCTTTCGCGTCGAGGCAAATATTTGCTCCGTTCTCGTACTCGGGTGCGCCCTCAACATAGAACGGCCCCAAAATCGTGTTCGGAGTGGCAGCGCTGGGCCTTCGGTGATTGATGGCGTCGACAAGCATGGAGACGCCAAGAATGTCCGACAAGAGGATGTATTCCTGGCGCCAATCTGTACACATCTGACCGGTCTGTGTCAGGAAACGAATCGCGCTGAGCCACTCTTCGTGGGTCGGCTCGACTTCCTTGACGGCCGCGTGCAGGTGTTTGACCAAGACGGCCATCACTTCGCGCAGCCGAGGATTGGCGTCGGAGGTCATGCGTGCGTTAACGACTTCGGCCGATTTAGCCTCATCGAAATACGGAGAAGGCGCATGAACAGATTGCGTTGTCTTGGGCATTACGTGTCTCCATCAATTTTCTTGTGCAGCTTGGATACAAGTCTATATTTGTGGTTTCTGGCAAAACAGAGCTGAAAAGGGAATGTCTTTCGCGATGACTGGGAAAGTCGTACGGCGGGCGAACATAGTGCCCATGTGCCGGCGCCACGCGGTAGTCGGCGCGGCACCAGCACCCTTGCATCGGTCCGTCAGTGCGTCCAGAGCCGTTCGAATTCGTTTTTCGCGAAACGGTCGACGAGAGCGTCGATGAAGAGTCGCACCTTGACCGGCATGTGGGCACGAGTCTGGAAAGCGATGTTCATGGTCAGGCGGGGCAAATCCCACTCGTCAAGCACTGGAACAAGGCGGCCTGCTAACAAGTCGTCGTACACGATGTACTTCGGCTGAACAAGAATGCCCATGCCTTCCATTGCCGCGACTCGAAGGACTTGTCCGTCATTGGACTCAAGAAGGGGTTTGACATTCACGACGATGGTCTGGCCATCACGTTGAAACGAAAGCTCACGAGGGTTATCCGCAAGTCCATAGTTCAGCAGGCGGTGTCTTCCTAGTTCCGCTGGGAACCGCGGCGCCCCGTGTGCCTTTATGTAAGACGGCGCGGCTGCAAGAATTCGTCTCGTGGATGCAAGCCGCTTTATCGTGATGTTGCTGTCAGCTTCCAGCACTTTCGTACGGACAGCAACATCGATACCATTTTCGATGATGTCGTAGTAGCGGTTTGCTGCAATAACCTCGACGGATATCTCCGGGTAGCGCGCTGTGAAATCAAGTAGTAACGGTGCAATGTGCTGAGTGCAAAATGAGAGCGACGCCGTCACTCGCAGTGTTCCGCTAGGGCGCACGGTGGAGTCTTTGACTACCGACTCGGCCTCTATGAGGTCGGCGAGGATGCTCTTGCAACGCCGGTAAAACTCTACGCCTGCTTCGGTGAGAGCAAGGTTTCTAGTCGTACGCCGAACCAGTTGCACGCCAAGCCGCGACTCGAGGGAAATTAGGTAGCGGCTTGCTGCAGAAATCGATAGATCTACTGATTCTGCGGCTTTGCTGATGCTGCCCGATTCGGCGACCTCGACGAAAAGCTGAACTTCTTTGAACTGATCCATGACACGGCAACGGTACGGTTTTTTTTAGCAATTTGTCTCCTTGCGAAAGGAAGCAGGCTGAGGCCTGGACCGGAGGGTACCCGTTCCCGGTTGCCACGTGCGTCGACAAATCACCTCAGAAATCTATCAGATTCGGGCTCAATGGTGCCACGCCCGGCGCTACAGTCGACTGATTTCGTTTGTTATTGAGTCACAGCATAGGCTAAAAGCGAGCACACGAGTTAACATAAACACATCAAAAATCTATCAATTGGAAAAGTGTGAACATGGCTCATCGCTTTCTTATCAAGGAGATAGCGCTCCAGGCCGGCGTCGGTATAGCCACTGTCGACCGAGTCTTAAACGGCCGCGCTAACGTCAGGGAAGGTACGCGAAGGAGAATCGAGCAGGCAATCAAAGAGCTTGAGAAGCAAGAACTGCAATTGGCGACATCCGGCCGAAAGCTTGTCATTGACGTTTTGGTTGAGGCACCGGACCGCTTCGCTAGCGAGATTCAGGAGGCGCTCGAATCCGAACTCCCGAGTTTTCATCCGGCCATATTCAGGCCACGCTTCCACCTTCGGGAGACGATGACGACTGCGGAGGTTGTAGATGCACTTCAATCGATTGCGAAGCGTGGAAGCCACGGCGTCTTCCTGAAGGCACGCGACGTGCCGGAAATTTCACATGCAATCGGTGCGCTCCAGCGTGAGCACATTCCTGTTGTCACCACGTTCACTGACGTTCCGCTGTCCGGCCGAATCGCTTACGCTGGGCTAGACAATCGGGTCGCTGGAGCAACGGCCGCGTATCTCATCGGACAATGGCTCAGAAGATCACCAAGCACGGTGCTGATAACGATGAGTGACGAACGATTTCGCGGCGAGGAAGAACGTGAAATAAGCTTTCGTCGGGCCATCCGCATGCACTATCCCAATCTGGATTTACTTGACGCGAGCGGGGGCCACGGATTGGACATACCGACCGAAGCGAAAATCGAAGAAGCTCTCTCGCGCAATGCCAAGATTGCTGCTGTATATTCGATGGGCGGTGGAAATATGGCAATCCTGCGCGCGTTGGAAGCAGCAAATCAAGTAATCTGTTGCTTTATCGGTCACGATTTGGACCGTGACAACGTACATTTGCTTCGCAAACGAAAAATACACGCTGTGATTTATCACGACCTTCGACAAGACATGCGGTCTGCATGCCAACATGTACTTCACTTTCACAAGCTATTGCCTCCTGCGGCGATTTCGCAACCGTCTTCCGTAGTGGTTGTAACTCCCGAAAACCTCCCTGAGCACATTGCAAGCCGGATGCGGTAGCTGACGGACAGCAGTGAGGCTGTTGAAGTATCCGAAGTAGTCTTGCCTCGAGACGCTAGACGTTTGAGCGCCGGCGTTTTGAAGCCAGCGAGTTTTTGGCGTGTTACCTGAGGCCCCGCGCAGAGCGCGGAAACGGCTACACTGACGCGATGCAGATATTGCAGCGCTATGCCGTTCTATCATCAGGGATGACGTATCTGCGGTATAACCCGCGCATTCGGTTCCGACCGTTGGATTGACCTTCTGCATCAGAGAATGCTCGAAAGTAATCGACGCATACTTTGCTCGCAATCCGTGGGATAGGTGATGCTGAAAGCAGGCGCGACGACTAGCGCGACGCTGATAATTCTTTACGTAAAATAGTGCGTATCACGCACAATGCGAACCGTCGGAAGAATGACCGAAGAAATCTAAACAATTGCGCGCTCTGGATCGACGATCAAACCGGCTATCAGTCTGCTTACAGACTCCATGAGGTAATTCGAATCGTCGAGAAATGAACAAAGAGTTAGGATAACTCTAGCTTCGATGAAGCTGTTTATGACCTCATTTATTGCGTATAAGACCGTTCATCCCCGACGGCGATTCAGTTGGAGCACGTAACAAACAGATGCAACTAAAGTCGAAATCGAGGTTTCCTATCTCGACATTTGTGGGTGGCTGTCGTGCCTTCTAATTCAAACTTACCTGCGAAATAGAGCGACGGAAAATAGTTCGTCTTGACAGCGTTGTTCGAAAAGACTCTGCGCGTTAAAGTTACGAGGCGCGATTCGCACGAAACGACTGACTTCTTCGTCGAATGGCATGAGTTCGGTGTCAACAACGTCAGTATGCAGCCGAGTTCGGCCGAGGCGTGTGAATACGCACTGACCGCCAAAATTGAATTAACGCACTGGGACCGGCTAATTCATTAAGCGATCCGTTGAAGGCGATGGCTGCTTTACGGAATCGTATCGCAAGGCGTCCTCGAGCTGGGAAGACCGGCATCTGTGCGGTACGCCAGCGAAGCTTACGGTAAAAGCATACGGCGACTTTGCAACAATATTCCGTTGTTGGCGCGACAGACAAACTCGGCTTGAGCGATGCCACATTTGGTCGGCGACAGAAAAAAGCTGAGAGGACAGACGCTGTCGCGAATTGTGGGGAAAACCACTATTCGATGTGGGCTAGCTTCGACCGCTCAGATAAACTTCATGTTTGCGGAGGCGCGTACTGGCCAAACATAGAAAGCGTCGCTGCGTGATGTTTACGATCAGAAAATACAACAACGTCGAGGCGTCTATGCGGGTCATCGAATCGTGGAAAAAGCAGGTTTTCAGCGTTTCACTTTGCAGTATGCTTACTTTCGTTTGCTACGCCTGCCATGATAGCTCGGGCGACGCGGCAAACACGGACACAGCTAGCAGCGAACAATCAGCACAACAGGCTCAGCCAGTGCCACCGCCAACAACTGCAGTGCAAGAGCCTCGCTACGTCACAGGTCTTCGGTCTTTGGTAAGAAGCGGCTTGGCCTACGAGCCAGGCTCCTATGCAAAAGGACAAATACGTTCGGGCGATTACGTCTTCGTGAGCAAAAACGGCGGCTACTTTTCTGAAGAGCTTAATGGTCAAATTCTTGACAATCAAAATTTTGCATCGTTCGGCTACGCCTATGTTCATGGACTCGGAGATATCAAAACGGACGGGTATCTCATCGCGACGAGTGCAGTCAAAGAACTAGGTGTAACGAGCGCTTTAGATCTTTATCGCGCAATGACGCGGCAGAGTCAGTACAACTTTTCCGGTGTTTATAAAGGTGGTGTTGACCTTCCTGCAGGCCGCTACGTCCTTCAAAGCGCAGGTAGCGCTTATGTGTCTGTGAATACCGGTCCTCTTGGGAAAGCTGACATTGTCTGGAACGATAACTTCAACGGGAGCAAGTCTGTCGATTTGCAAAACGGGCAGTATCTCGAGGTAGACCGGGCCTCCATCGTGCGTGAACCGTCGGCCGAAAGTCAGTCTACAACGACCGATTCATCGACAACCATAGCCGCCAGTGACGAAACAACGAATTCTCAGGCGTCGCCTGCGCCCGATTCACAAGTAAATGTGAACGCCAACACCTTTGAAACCAGTTTCGACTGCAATGCTGCAAAGTCCATCCCAGAGTATCTAATCTGTCACGATGCGGACTTGGCAAGTTCCGACCGACAACTGGCGACGTCGGTTCAGCAGGCAAGGGATGCCGCAACTGATAAAGCGCTGTTTGTGGCGCGAATCAAAAAACAGTGGAACTACCGCGAACGACATTGTCGCGATAAGGCGTGCTTACAAGAGTGGTTTAGCTATCAAGAAGGTGTGATGCAAAGAATTGCTCAAAGCGGAGATCCGAGCGTTCAGTGATAAAGCGCTGGTGTGGCCCGACGTCTGGTAGCTTACATCCCGTACCGCGTCTCGGACTCTCATAGTTGAGATCAGGATCCCGTACGCCTCGGTGTATACATGACGAAATCACTGCACTAAGGCACGCCGGCCACTGGAGCCAAACCTGAATAGAGCACGAAGCAGCTATCGCAACCGGCGAAGTCAACCGCGAAGACCAAGCGGTACTTCATGCTCCGTGTCGGTAGCCTGTATCGGGGTGGTTGCATCTACGTTTAAGAGCGGATGTCCGCATGGCACGCCTAGTAGAGCTCGCAGATCGTTGTGTACAACCTATGACGCGAGGACGCTTGGTCGCAAGAGCACTACTTGGCGGGGTTCTTGACTAGGATTGTTGGTTCATTGTCCTCAGGAACTCCAGCATTCTTTCTTCGTCGCTGTGAAGTAGCGATCACCAACTTGAGCGCTCGTGTTGCAAGCCCAAACTGGCAATGCCTCGAGGCCGGAGTCCAGAAGCGCACAAGCGTTGAAGTCAAACAGTCTTCCGACTCGTGCGTCCCGAAAGACTGTCCGCTAGCCCCAGATTTCGACCAGTTCGGCAATCTTCGTCGCCACCATCGCCATCGAATCTTCAGTGGTGTCTAGGCCAGTTCTGGAAGCAAGCATCGGGCTAACATTGCGGAGATCCGAATACGTTGTCTGATGCACGATAGGCACGAGTCGGTTGCCCGCCAGCAGCGCGGAAAGCTCCTTGTCGGCAACACCCTCTTGCGGGAGGCGGCGCAACAGATTCGGAGTAACGAGAACAAGCCCAATCCGCGAATTTGCCAACCCCTTGTCAATCGCACGCATCATCGGCACGCCCAGTCCAAGATCCCTCTCGCTGAACCAGACCTTCACACCAGCAGCTACAAGAGATTCGTATAGTTCTTTAGCTGCCCCCTGACGGTCGTCCCACGCGTGACACAAAAAGCAATCGCGAAGATCAGGTTGCGCCGCCGCCGATCTCTCGACGGATTCGCGAATCGGCGTGAGCGACTGCACTTGCGATGGAGTGTACGACACGGAAGAACTTGGTCGCGACCAGCGTGGCCTTGCTCCGCCACTGGACCGACTGCTGCCCCCGCTGTAGCCGCTTCCGCTGCTGCTTGATGCGGAATAAGGCGAATAACCACCGCCGTAGCGGTAGCTACGGCTGCTGCATGCAGGACATGCCGCTGCAGCCGCTGCCGAGTTGTGTCCACGTACCGGTGCCGTGCATCTTGTCATAGCCATGCTACCTATTTAAGCGCGACCGGATTGACATTGATGCAGTTGTCTAGCGGTCGCAGGTTTTTTTGACATCAATCCGAAGACTGTCTTCGAGTAAGAGACTGAGTTGTCAATTAGCGTCTCCCTCGCTTCCCTTTACTTGGTTCAGTTCAGGACGTACTTTTTCGCTCGTCACTGACAAAGAAAAAAACCCAGCGCTGCTGCACTGGGCAAACCATCGGCCTAGCCGGTGGCGGAGGAGCCGAAAAGCAAACTGGCCGCCTATCGATTTCGACAGCGGCCAGACATTGCGTTTGAGGTCCGAGCCTCTCGTCAGTCGACAGAGCCTACGCGGACCCGTGTGACGCTATCGCAATGAAACACATCGACACAGGTGGGGGCTTAGTTAGCGACTCCGCCATAGCCCTGGTCGTTCTGTGCTGCTACCTTTGCATTGGCGGCTTGGATGTCAGCGGGATAAAGTGCGTGGTCAGCGGCGGGTTTGTAGCCAGCTTTTTCAGCTTGAATCAGTTGCGCCTTCACTTCTGCACGGGTCAGCGGTTGGCTGGTTTCTGCGAAAGAAACAGCGGGAATTGCGAGTGCAGCGGCGACGAGAATGGTTGCGAGTTTCATGACCTACCTCCGGGCATTGTTTTCCGCAAACACCTCTGTTTGCGTTCGAGTGAGCCCAGTGTAAGCAAAACTGTCTTCAGGGTTAACCAGCAAATGCACAAAGGACTGTTGTCTGCCGAGGGATAAAAGTTTCTCCAGTACGTTGTCCGACGATGAGGTACCGCTTACACCGCTGCGCGTCCTATGGGAGCCTTTCTTTAACAAACGAAAGGCTCCTACCGGCCTCACTGACCCTTGGCAGCGTTGGCGTCGATTTTCTTCTGCGCGTTCTGAAGATTTTGCGGATAAGTAGCATTGTCTCGCGAGGCAGGATTGTAGCCAGCGTCCTCCAGCTTCTTGAGCTCTGCGTTTTTCTTGGCCCGCGCCTGTTTTCGCGCAGCTTTTTTCTGCTCCTTCGTCATTGGCGCAGACTGCTCAGGGTTCGTCGCAGTCGAGCCTGTATCCTGTGCATACGTCAGGGGCCCGGCAATTGTGCCTAGCACCGCGATAGACAGCGAAAGACTGATAATCGTTGATTTAATTCTCATGTCGACCCTCACCTATCAGTTGATACAGAAGCAAACGCCTGTGTCCTGACGACACTCCAGTGCAAACGCATCGTCTGACCTACAGGATCCATGTGTCCAATCGCGAGCATCCTCAAGCTACTACTAAGTCGTAGTTCGCACATAAGTCGCGCGCGTCACGATTTCCGGCGTAACAACAAAAAAGACGCTCCTAGCAATGCCTGTCAAAGGCGCTTGCCGACGCATCCGCGACTAATTGGTCACAACGTTTGCGCCTTCGGCGGGAACCGCTTAGAACGCAAAAACCGTCGAGGCACATCTTACTTGCACGCATCAATGCCAATCCGACGTCATGAATTTTGTGCAACTTACAATTGCATGAAAATCAACTGGAACCGGGTGCTCTCCTTGATACGTCACCCAAACCATCTAAGTCTCCACCGATTCTCTGCGTCGCCGCTGTGAGCTCCGTGCAAGGCCGATGACTGGCGACTATTCGTTCTCGTCGAAATAGTGCCCAAACCGCACTTGCTTGGTCTTAACATAACGCTCATTTTCTTCACGCGTCGGGATCGCTAGCGCGACGCGTTCACAAACGGGGATACCATGCTTGCGTAGGCTCTCGAACTTTGTGGGGTTGTTGCTCATCAACCGCACCGATCTTACGTTCAAGGTTCGCAGGATGGCCGCCGCGGAACTGTATTCACGAGAGTCTTCAGGCAAGCCTAGGTGAAGATTTGCGTCCACCGTATCGAGACCTTGTTCTTGGAGCGCATACGCGCGAATCTTGTTCGCTAATCCGATACCCCGCCCCTCGTGCCCTCTTAGGTAAAGGAGGACACCACAATTCTCGGCTGCAATATATCGCAACGCCAGATCCAACTGCTCCCCACAGTCACACCGATACGAACCGAATACGTCACCAGTTACACACTCCGAGTGCAGCCGCGTCAGCACGGAGTGTCCGCTGTCAACTACACCCCTCACAAACGCGATATGCTCAACTTCCGTATGTTTCACCCGATAGACGTAGGATTGGAACGTTCCATATCGGGTGGGGACGGCTGCTGTTGCAGCCAGTTCAGCGTCCGCTCCCTCATCGCACTCCCCAAAGTCCGACTGCATATACTGTGTTTTTTGCGGAAGCGATGCGACCTTCATAGTCATTCTATTGTCGATATTGATGTGAGCGTCGTGCCTACGGGACCCGTACGGTCGGTCATGCTGACGATTGCGAAAGTTCAACGATTCTCGCACGTGACTGCAATTTTTCCCATGTTGGGCAGGACCTCAAGGTAGCGCGTCACGAACATGGCATTGTCCAGCAATGGAAAGCGCAGAAAATTCGTGTCGTACGCTTCCGTAATACTGATCGAAAAATGAGGCTGTATGACGTGCGGATGCGGCCAAAACCCCAAGCTAGTGCGCTGGCTCTCCTCTCAAAGAATACACATGGACGCCAGCATGTCTCTATCAGCATACGGTGGCGCGCAAGCCTGAGTTCACAAGTATTGAGGCGGGGAGCGCCAACGTGTGGGGAGCCACACAGCCGCCACTAGTTTGCTGATACCAATCAGGCTTTTGTGCCTTTGAACAGACATCCGCGCTGCTATCGATAACTGGCGCTCGAAAGAAAACAAAAAAGCCCTGTCTACGACTACCGAACAGGGCAAGGCCTTAACGGCCGGAGTCAATCAAGCCTACCATCTCAACGCCGCGAGACTATCTGAAGATCTTTTGTGAGACTCAAGGCGATTACGTCACGGTCATGTCACAGTATATTGTCAAGGTCCAGCGCGTATGATTACTAGATACAGCACGAGCGACGGTGAACTACAAGAAGCCGCGCCGAATAGTTGGATCCTCAATGATGCCGCCTAAGCTACCAGCGTGCGATTGCTTTACACATACCTGAGTTGCTAGTGGAGAAGCGAAAAGATGAAAACAAAGTTTAGCTACTATCTGGCAAGCTTCGCTTTTGTTCTTTTGGGCGCGGTCGCATTTGGCGCGGTCGCTTATGCACTTCTTAAGGGTGTTCTTGTCGTGATGCTCGCGCTTCACGGCAAACTCGAGGTACGTTGAGCAGATGCAGTGCCTATTGGCAATGCAGGGCGAACCTAACATACACGACGTCTCACCTTTAGGTCCAGACGGCTATTGTTGCAACTTCAACGAGGACCGGGGGTCGATACTGCGCAGATAGCGGTCTCCATGAAAATCATGTAGGTTGCTTAGGAAATGACGTAAAAGTACTTGGTCGCTAGCCAATTGTGCGTGAATGCGCGACAGGAAGTCCTCTCGATCAACGCGCATTCCCGCTATTTTGCGCTCAATAGCCGCCTCAATTTCCGGGTCATTATGGCGTTCGGTCCGAGCAAAGCTTGGCAGAGGGCGCTCTATCCGCCGCGACTCTTCACGTTCAGATCCGGACTCTTCCAGCAACCGGCCCAGTCTCTCGACGTTTTGCTCATATAGCTCTCTAAAACGAGGGTCTTGTTTTTTAATTTCAATCTCTTTGGTCGATTTGGCGAAATCAAACGCAGCTTTGATGATGGTCCGCTCAGCAAACAAGTCTTTCTCAAGCTCGGACGTCGAAACTTGAAGAGCTTGTGCCGGAGTAACGTAGTCATTCAATTGTGATACACCATCATTGATAGCTTTGAAGAATGATCTAACCGAAAAGCGCTGCTTGTTCGGCATACCGGTCACCTCCTCTGCGAGAGTCGAGTTTGACTGTCTCGCCGAACTTGTTGAAGACAGGCTTCTCGGAAGGGCCGAGGATGTCTCAGACTTTAGCGCCGAAGTCGCGTTTATCGACAGGGAGGAAGTGGGCGCCGTGCCCCGATCAGTGAGAGTCTTCGAAATTGACGCCCGCTTTCCTGGCTTGTAGGTACAGGTAGGGAAGTTGGAACAGGACCGAAACTCGCCGTACGGCCCTGTTCGCATGACCAGCACTCCTTGCTTGCACCAAGGACAATGCTGTTCGTTAATAGCATTGCCATCCGAGTCTGTGATCGACACGAGGCCGTCATCAACCAACTCCTGCAAGAAGCTGGAGCGAGAACCGCTGACCGTGAACATCGCGACGCTTCGCCGGGCTCGAGTCAACGCGACGTAAAACAGGCGCCGCTCTTCCCCTTGGTCGTACTCGTCGCCTGTGGGCATGGCAAGCGTCAAAACCGGATCGTCAGCGCGAGTGTTAGGAAAACTTCGACCCCTCGCCACGCTTATCATCTCAGGCAAAATGACGTAGTCTGCTTCGCTGCCCTTGGACCGGTGAATTGTGAGGAAGGAAAGGTCTACCCAACGCTCGAATCGAGCCTTGCGTGACGGCACGTAATAGCGGTCAACGTTGTAGCGGCCCAGCACATAAACTGACACCTTCCCTTCACGCCCTGGCGGGATGCTCCCGTCTTTTACTCCCGCTGCCAGACGCATGACAAACCGGTCAATCGCATCGGTTAGTTTGTCTTTATGCGTCACCTGAAACCCCTGAAGCACGTCTCCGACAGCCGGCGTTACTGATTTCACCTGCTTGCGAATCTGAGCTGGATTCTTCGAAATAAACCGACTCGACACGTCACAAAGCCCTTGGGGGCAACGAAATGTTTGTTCGAGGGTCATGACTGAAACGTCGGCTCCTGCGAAGCGATTGATGGATTGCCAGTCATCACCGACTGCAAAAAAATATCGGCCAGGCTTCTGAACCAGGGCACGACACAAACGAGCACGGGCTCGAGAGGCATCCTGAAACTCATCGGCCATGACCAGCTCGAATGGCGTCTCGTGGCGCCCGCTCTCCAGAAGCTCGGCGGCCTGGTTGAGCATGTCCTCAAAATCGATGCCTTTCTCAGCCGCCAAAGCAGCATTCCACGCGTCAAGCACTGGCTCCGCGAGAGAAAGGAACTTGTCGTGGCGATAAATGAAGGTATCTACGGGCAGCGATTTCAATCGCGCCCGCATCGCGGAGAATGTTAAACAGTTGCTTTTGACATGACTGGTGAACGTTCGCATGAGTCCGACTAGCTCAGCGGACGCCATCGGATTCTGGCCGCCAAAAGGAACCGGACGATCGGGATTGAAATCGAGCTGGATACCTCGGCTACTCAACTCGGCTGCCAGATGATCGAATGCCTCGTCGATAAGCATTTGGTGCGAAGTCGTCTCGATTAGTTCGGTCCCACTCTCTTTGTGCAGTTGGCGCTTCCACTCCACGCCCTCAACATAGTTTTTGAAGTGAGCCGGGGCCTTTCCATCGGCGTCCAACGCAAAGTGCTCATGGTAGAGGTCGACATCCGGGTAATAGAAATCCGGTCGATATTGACGGTGGTCCTCGTCGGCGGTTGGGAGACGGTACTGCTCTTCATATCTGTAGTTGACGCCATTGAAGAAAAGCCAGTTCGCGAGGAAAAGCTCCTCTTGGCTGCGCACCCGCTTTCCGTCAATTGTGTCCCAGCGATCGTTGCCGTTAAACGTCGACGTTTGCAAATCCCGCGGAGTGACGCATCGGAACATGTCCCAGTTGGTCCGAAAGCTCGGGGAGGCGTCTTTGAGCTCGTCGATAATCTGAGTGAGCTTTCGGAATCCCGCGGTCGTGTCAGTCGCCCAATCGGGAATGTCTGGCTTTTGGCCGGTGGCCTTGCCGATGATGCCAAGACCAAGAGCGTGAAAGGTGGACGCCCTGACCGAGACATGAGTCATGCCCAGCCGTTCGAAGGACTTTGTCGTTCGCTCCTCCAACTCGTCGGCCGCGCTTTTGTTGAAGGCCAAAAGGACGATTCATTCTGGTGCAACAATACCGCGGTCGATTGCGTATGCTGCCTTCGCAACCATTGTGGATGTTTTGCCTGAGCCGGCAGACGCAACAACCTGAACTCTATTATCAAAACAAATCACTGCCCGGGATTGTTCCTCGGTCAGAGGCTTGCTTTCGACTTTATCAAACAAATTTTTGCAGTCAACCAGTTCGCGCTCTGTATGCGCAGCGTTGAGAGAAGCCCAAAATGTGCGATGGTCGGCAGCCCATTGATCAAGGGAGCGCTCAATGCCTCCCGCGGCTTCGGCCAGGAATGCTTTGACAGCCGGCTTCTCCATGCGCGCTCGCACGTCCGCCGCGTCGATTGTGGGCCGCGCCTGTATAAGGGCCGTCTGCATTTCACTCGTGAACCACCGTCGATTGGATTTGGCGCTCAACTCCTGCGCGGCTTTGCTATCAAGCCACTGGCTTATGGCCTGTTGAGCGCCTTGTATATGAGCGACGTCTTCCCGCGTTCGCTTATCGAACAATGCAGTTTCGAGAGCTTCGGACAGAGAGGCTGCCTGAGCATTGGGAAGACCATCAGCCTTAATCTCCAGTCGATGCCCCGGATAGAACGTCACATCCGTCCACAGCAGACCCTGATTAATGCGGTACGCAGTCTCTTCCTCCACGTTGACTCGATGAGTCTGTCCATTTAGCGCTAGTGACAATTGAAGCCCCGAAAGCTCCAACTGCCAGTCGACCGATCCCGTCATTTTCCGGCCTAGCATGGATGGAGCCCATTGCTTTGTCATTCTTTTTCCCGTGGTCTCGTCGAGGTCCTCCTCGTTATAACGAGAAGCTCAACTCGACATGATAGCTTGACAAACTCGCGGACACGGTGCTCGAGGACGCATTTGATGTGATCTGTTTTTTGGACGTCACAACGAACGCAAGCGCACGGGCAAAAACGGCCGGTGCGCTTGCGAGAATATCTAGTTCAGCGAGCACAAAAAGTTGCTAACGCGCCCCGACACAACCATAGCCCTAAAGGTTCAATGTCTTCAATGAACTGTTCCAGACGCACGTTCAGCTAGAAAATCGGAGGACATTGACACGGACATATGGTGAACGACCTTCTTGATGCGGTTTGTTATCAAGATGTTGACAGCCTCTCGATTGTTCGAAATACCTAGCTGTTCAACGCCCGCATCTTGCAACGCATTGCCAATCGCGATGATGGCCTTCAGGACGTCCCAGGTATCCGGAGACTTGCCTTCGCGACTTCCAGGCAGCACCGACTTTGGCTCGAACGAGCTTTGTAGCTCGAGCGTTCCAAAAAGACAATTAGATGGCGCACCGTCCGGTAGCCACAGGGCGAACGCTGCCTTACCTGCTCGGTTCCATTCATCCATCGCCAAGCGAAGTTCCCGCGCGCTCGCGTCCGCCAGCCAGTGCACGTTGAGTGCGCCCACTTGAAGAGAGATTTGCAACAAGTTAGCTGACTCGTGCGACACGGCCTCAAACGCGAGAGACCCTCCCCCTTCGCTTTCGGATTCAATTGCACGGTACTCAAAATGACTGAGCGCTGCCGTCAACACTGGGAACGTGGGCGCTACCGTCTGCGCCATTGCGAACCCGCTCCGGAACTGCTTCGCCTCAGCAAGCTCGCCCACCGGAAAAAAGCCGCTATCTTTGTTGTTGCCAAACATCATGTCGACATGCCCTATGTAAGTGTGAACATCGCTTTGGATAGCGACCTTCGATTTGTTCGCAGCAGCACGGGCGTCCAATTGCGATTACCCCATGCTTACCTGTCACATATAGCGATGCTTGCACAACGTGTATTTTCTAAATTTTAGAATCAGACTTTTCTTCGCGATCCGCCAAAGACTGCCAGATGCCTTTCCTTCTCACTGGCATGTCGGATTCGACGCGAATAGCCCGGACCGAGCGCACTCAAGCGCAGCGGCGTTGGCTCGCAGATAGAGCCGTTGTTGAAAGCAGAACGTAGTTGATCCGTGGATAACGCACAGGCTCACTGAATCGCCAGCGTATGCGCCGCGGAATTTAGGCACTCCGCCGTAGACCATCCGCGTGCCGATCTGTCCTCGACCAACTACGCGACGAATTCATGCCGTGTCGTCCCACGATTCTCGGAATGCCGCGAACTCGACCTGTTTGCCACGGCGATTCGTCGATGGCAGTGAGCCATCTACAAAAGTCAAAATTCCGAAGCCGTTATCTTGACCTCACGAAATGCCGAACACTGATAGATACGATTTTACGGAGGTCATTCGACAGCCTTCCATCACCGTGAGATGACATAGCTCATCACGCTCGATGGCTCCTCTTGACGGCCATCGCCAAGACACACCGATCGCCTCTCTTGCCAGCAGCTTCCGCCACCACTATGTCGCGCGCTGAGAACTTATCAGCAAAACGAGTGGGCTCTCTCCGCAGCTTCTGGCTCGTGCCCAACAGCTATTGTCGCTATCTACCCAGACGGCGAACTAAATCTTCATACGAATTATGCCTAGCGAACCTCATTCTGCGGGAAATTGGTATCGCCGAGCGGGACGAGGTTAATGCTGCCTACCATCGCTGTATATACTGCCTTTCTCTCACTCCTAAGCACACGACAATGAGACTCCTGGACGGCGCGACCACCGATTTTTTGCTAATCGACGAACGACATACAGGCTTACAAGTCAACGAGTTACTTCGAGCAAGCGGCGCCACAAATGTGGTCGCTCGCGTGAATCAAGAACAAGGCCTTTGGTGGCGAGCAGATGAGCTTTCCGAACTACTTTTTTCGGGAGCAAACTCTCCTCTACTTCATGCCCTCAAGCGTCTGTCGACGGGAGCGCCGAATGAAGCCAGCGCGTCTGAAACCCAAGAGGATGTGGAGGAGCTGACCGCGTCGTCCTTGCATGTGCTCGTTCCGTTGGTAGATGGTGACCTTCCCATTGACGCTGTCCCAGCGCAATGTATCGCGATCGACGGCGATGTCATCGCGGGTATCTGGGACGCAGACGACCCGGCCTTTGCGGCTCGCCGGCGCGCCGGTGATGTAACTGCCGGTAGCCGACATGTGCGCGGGGAACCGATTAACGTTCCCTTCGCTGACGTACAGTCAGGAGCGTGCGTGCTCAGTGTCGACTTTCCCTCACGGCTCGCGGTTGGCGAACAACGGTCAATGCTTGTAAGGCTGGTTCAATCGACGGTCGAAGACTCGAGCTTCGGGTCGGCGAGCAATGACACGTTTGACGTTGTTGTGCAGCCAATTGCAAACGTAGAAATCGTCGGCTCATGCGAGCTACAGATGCGCGTCGCAACAAGCGACAACTCACCGCCCATTCGCTTTTTGACGTTAGCAAAGAATGCCGGAACTGCCCGAATAAGAGTATTTGTGTTCCGAGGGGGAGAAGCGGTTGCACAGTTGACCGTGGCCGCCCAAGTAACTAACGACGGCCCAACGTCGTCGACACGCACACAGGTAGCGCTGCAAGCTCAGACAGAGCGCGAATTCGGGCATGGAAATGATTTGACGATGCTCGTACTTGAGCAAAAGACACCCCCGTCGTACACCATCTTCCTGAATGCAGCAGATGCCAGCCATAAAGTAAACTTTATGAAGTTCGGGCCGATCCCTGTCGAACAGAATCCTCAACAACTATTCGACGATTTTTTCGCTGATTTTGAGGCCCTCGCGGACGCTTCAACCCGGACGTCCTCGCACATTGAACTGCACTTGGCACAACGAGGGAGCTGGCCCCTTGAGACGGTCTTTCCCCGCGACCTACGCGAACTCGTTTGGACCCTTAGGACTCGCATCAAGACGGTTTTGATCCAATCTGACGAACCCTATATCCCTTGGGAGCTATGTAAGCTTCAAGGCCTTGAGGATGGCACGATTGTAGAGGGTCCATTTTTCTGTGAGGCTTTCCAGCTCACTCGATGGATGCCCGGCGTTCCGCGCCGCTCGAATCTCACGCTTGATTGCATGGCGGTTGTAGCGCCCGTCGATTCGGGGCTTCGAGCCACCGAAGAGGAAACAGAGTTTCTGCGGTCGCAGAACGGCAAGCAGCGCAGAGTCGAAGGCCTAAACGCGGATTACGCGAGCATCATCGGCGCGTTCGCAAATGCTCAATATGATGGGTTTCATTTTGCGGGTCATGGCGCGTTTGGTGGAAGCGCGGGGCGCTCAGAGATTGAGCTGGACGCAGGATTGTGTTTGCGCAGCACAGATATCTCAGGATCCGCTCGCAATCTTGGAAAACGGAAACCGCTTATCTTCCTCAATTCGTGTCAGTCAGGACGCGCAGGTTTATCTTTGACCAATGTTGGTGGCTGGTCGGCACAATTTCTTCGAGCTGGCGCAGGCGCTTTCGTCGGCACATATTGGTCAGTCTTCGACGATGGTGCTGCGCTGTTTTCGCGTACGTTCTACCAAGGTCTTTTCGATGGACTGTCAATCAGCGAGTCAACGCAGTTGGCGCGCGCTGCTGTCAAAGCGACCGGGGATCCGAGCTACCTGGCGTACACCGTGTTTGCCGAGCCCGGAGCAACTGTGGATGTCATCAACGATCGCGACGCCGGGCTAATCAATGACGAGAGTAACTGACAACTTTCTCCTAACCCTACCTGAAACGGCAATAGATATCGCTGGTGGGGGGGACATCACGCTTGCTCGCGTCCTACTTCAACATTGCCGGGAAGCCGCTGAAGACGCCGGTGACCCGATCTTGATTGAAGAATCTGTTCAGGCTGTCCAAGCGCTCGGCAGCATGATTGACAGCATGGTGGCGGAAGTGAGCGCAGGCAACGATCCTGAACTCGAAAATGCCGATTCCGAGGTGACTGAGCTCCAGGCACTTCTGATACAGAGCATGGAAGCGCTCAAGCATGCGCAATGGAAGGTTGCCGAGATTGGGTTTTCCGCAGGAAGCGAACGAGCACTTAACCTCGGCGCTTCTTCGGAGCATATGTTTGCCACGGTTGGACTCTTGACGGCACTGTCGGCGCTTAGGAAATCGGCGGTCGCTAGACAAACGGGCCTCGCTGCGTTGGACGAGGTGCTGCGAACACCCGAGCCTTTGGCACAAGAGCCGCAACTTTCAGATGACACTTCCGAGTTTCTAGCGCGACAAAACCTTTATCACCGAGCGCAGCAGGCTTCGAGTGAGGGTAATTTACAGCTTGTTGACGCGACATATACAGAGTTGTTGAAGTCGCTGCAGCGGTTTCCGGAGTCAAGAGATCATATCGTTGAACAAATCAGTGTCCTCATAAATAGATGCATTCTTCTCGATTCAATGTCGCGTAGCGCCGAAGCCGAAGAATGCTTCAACGACGCTCTCTTACTCATCAGCCGACTTCCCGACGATGACGTGACCCAAGAATGCCGCGCTTTTGTGCTGATGAACTACGCCGTGACGCTCTCCTCTTCAGGGGACACAGCCCGATCAGACGCGTTTGCGCAGGAAGCACAAGGGATTTTTGATCACTTTGCACCGTACTCGGCGGATTCGCGTCGAAACGCAGTGACCGTCAGAATCAATCGAGCCAAGTCCTACCGGCAAGCCGGCCGTTCACTAGAGGCGGATACACTGTATGTGCAAGCGTTATATCTGCTAAATGCATTGCCTTCAGGAGAAAGAGATGCCGCACAATCCGATTTGGCAAGCATTAGCCTAGGGCGGACGAATAGCGCTCTTGATCAAGGCCGCCTTGATGAAGCGGAGCAACTTGCGCAACAGACTGAAAGGTACTACGAGCAGTTGCCTGAAGGCCCAGAGAGGACCTACAAGCTAGTTGGCATCCGCCAGAACCGTGCACTCATTTTGCGGAGACGTGGCCAACTAAAGGATGCCGAAGACCAGTTCAAGTCGTTGCAGGCACTGGCAGATCAACTTCCCGATGGGCCGCCTAAGCTGGAACAGCAGGCATTGATATCCCTAAATCGTGGCGAGAATCTTGACGCGATGGGTCGCTACGACGAAGCCCAGTACTGCCACCAACAATCCAATGCCTTCTATGACCAACTGTCAGGACTTGGTGCGGAATTAGGTGGCATTAGCGCGCGCATTAACTATGCGATGACGCTCAACGCACAGGGGAGATTCGATGACGCTGAGCACGCGTTCTGCCTCGTCGATGCTCGGATTGCACCGCTTCCGCAACTAGCCGAAGTTAGAGAAATGCGATTCTTGCTGCGACTGAATCGGGCCAGAAATTTCCTGCACTTGAAGCAGCTCAATGCAGCAGCAAATGAACTTGACCGTGCCGCTGCTGTCCTTGGGGAGTTTGGGCAGGAAGCAGAATTCCCTTTTGAATATGTCGACGTCCTTGTGAATCAGGGCGTTACTGCGATGCTTGCTCGAAAACATACTGAAGCACGCGAACATCTCAGCCACGCCCTTAGAATCGCAGACCAGCTTCCCGAATCTGATCGTGCATTTTCGCATCGAATCGTAGTGCGACTCAATCTCATCTCCAACGCTTTGGCCGCCTCCGACGTGGCTTACGTTGTGACCATGTGGCCAAGATGTTTCGAACTCTTGCAGTCACTTCAAGGTAACGCAGACGCTCAGTTGCCGGAAGTCGCAACCTCGCTAATGCAGGCATTGATTGAGCTTAGTGATGCTTCTGCAATCGGTGTTAGCGAATGCGCCGAGCGCGCCATGATGCTATGCGACTGGTCACTCGATTGGCTCGATATCGTCAATGACCCACTCGATGAGAAGCCCGCTGGAGCTGGACAGATGGCCACCGTCCTCGGACTCGCGTTGGGATGGTTGTGCCAACACGAAGTCAAACTTGTACCGGCATTGCTGTCGAATCAATTCGGACGCTTCGCGGCAGCTCTTCGAGAAAGTTCAAACTTGCCTTCAGAGAATGGAGCGGGTGTGGCAAGCTCGGTACGAGTGCTTCGGCGAGCAATTCGACAAATCGGTGGAGAGCTTCAATCACTCGAAGCCCGAGCTCAGGACCTCAGTACGCCAAGCTCTACGCTACGTGAAGCAGAGATCCGTATATTCGATTTGCGTGCACGTCGAGAACGCACCATTTCAGAGTTGCGTACCGCCTTGAGGGCTACCCGTGCAGGAGATAAGCAAACGGACGGAATTAGCATTGACCGTTTAATGAGGGCAACAGCCTCGCCTAGCATCGACCACCATCGCGCATTTGTAGTCATTTTCCGATTTCTGATGACTGAGGCATCTGGTGGAGATGGTCGCACAATCCTGCGTCCAGCAGCCGGCGCGCTCATCGTTCAGTCGGTTGCTCCCGAAGTCCAAGTGGTAACTCTGCCACCACTCGTGCTGGATGTGGCATTGCACGGAAGAGCAACGCGGGCATGGTCAGACGTGACATTAAGAGGGTTGAGTGCCGGCTTTCTGACGGGGACGCCGTCGCTAAATGGAGCACATGTCGACTCGCACCCTGTGATTGCCGACGGTGAGTTTCTTCGCAAGGCCGTGGAAGCAGGCTGGGCGACGATTCAGCCTTACCTTGCCCCCTCTGTAGAGAACATTTTCTTCGCGACGCATCACGAACTCGGACATCTTCCTTGGCAAATCCTGAATGACCGCGCACCCATGCGGGTCTTTCACGGCATTCAGTTGGCGACGCAAGCCGCCGAGCGTCTGGAAGAGACGCGCGTGATTCGTCCTCCGAGCCCCGGCCGATTGCTCGGAGTGTTGGCTCATTCACCGCGTCACGCTGGTGCGCAGCGCGACAATGTCCATCGGGATACTGCGATGGAAGCAATTCCGGGCGTCTACGCAGACTTGCTTGTCACCAGAGAACAGTGGCGCAATTCAAGTGAAATACTTCTCGGCAAAGAAGCATTGCTTCAACGCACGCCGACATTGGTCCAACTGTCGTGCCACGGGACTGCGCGGACAGCCTTCACGGGGCTTGAGGATGCTTCGACTAGTGCATATGAGCTTGCGAGAGTTATCGCAACTCGGCCTGAAAGCGGGCGAATTGAAGCGCTAATCACCATTGCCTGCGCCAGCGCGCAGGCAGGGACTAACGCTTTTGGCGAGGCCGGAGGCTGGTCTGTTGTATTGCACGGCCACGCTGATGTTGTCTTGGGCGCACTTTTCCCCGTCGACGATGTACTGTGTTCTTTGTTCGTGCTTCTGCTACATCGCTCGTGGAAACAATGTGGGGACCTCCGACTTGCCCTTGACGCGACACGCAAGTGTCTCCGCGGCGGTGAATGGGCGAACAGTCTCGAACAGGAAGTCGAAATCTACATGCAATGGGCAAAAGCACTCGCCGACGCGCTTACAAGAGCGTTAGCGCCGCCTGCACACACTGTTGCGGTCATGGAACGCGCGAGAGATCACTTCGAACATCGCAAGTCACTGTATCTCGACGACGAACGCCTGCGCCTCATAACCGAGGCATTCGTCATCTTAGGATGATTCAGACAAACGCATTAGACGCCTGAGATCACGACGGATCTGTCTCAAAGAGCTCCCGAATGCACAAACCATGTTTATCGGCGCAAGCCGTCCGCCTGTGCCCCACTCTTTGACGGAGACTGCCTTTAGATCAGTGCAATACCTTCAAGACTGCATCCGCCATACCCGCATAGCCTTGTCCATTCGGATGGAACGTGCCATCGATGCCATCTTGACGCCCCGTATCACCTGGCCACTGCGTCAGGAACGAATCGTTTCCGGTACGAATTGCCCTCGTGTTGTTGGCGTAAGGGTGCCATGAATGGGCATCCTTTGGCGATAGCAATGTTTGCGCATCGCCTGTACACCACCCTTTTCGGTTCATAACTCCGTCCATTGAGGCGGCTGTCCAGCGAAGCTCCGCCGCACTATCTTCAATCGCTTTGTTCAAAGCAGGTATAACTGCGCGGTTCACAGTCTTCGCCTCATCCTCGGTAAGGTTAATTTCCCATTCAACAGGAACCAATGCTCGTGGAATGAGAGTTCGGGCCGCATACCACGCGTTATTATAATTTTTGTGAGGCGGATTGCCACACAAATTCCCACCCGTGTCGTGAAGCGAGTTTGGGTATTCGTTTGCCACGATCTTCTCAGGCTCGACCTGCAACAACTTCGTCAACGCCATATCCAGCGCGAAAAGTCGTGTCCGCAATTCTGCGATTCGCTGAATTGCAGTGAGTTTTTTTGGAGAGCTACAGTCATCGGAGGCTCCAGCGTATGGACAAACTACCCCGCCTCCTTTTCTAGCGACGCCTGTAATGAAGTTGCTCCAAACCACCTGTGGAGGAATCCCGAATTTACGACCGGACGGCAGCAAACCCCACGCGATCACGCCGCTAAATCCCATATCATTACCGCCAATCGAAAGTAAGACTAGGTCAGGGCGGCGAAATTGAGTGGCAGGACACTCGACGAGATCCTTAATCCAAGGCGGCTCATGAGTCGCGTATCTAGTGCCCGTAAATCTCCCAATAAGGCTTCGCTTAAAACCACTTTCGATCGGGCTGGGACTTCCGGCACACAATGCCTTGACAGTTGCGCTCAACTGAGAGATCGGCACGTCACACTCCGGATCTAATTCGTCGACTGAGGAGCGCTGGAATACCGGTTTGCAACTTCTCGCGGGGTGGCCCGATGGCAATCTCTGCGGCGCAAGTAAGCCGTCTATGATCTCTGCTCCGGCGCAAGAGAACTGCACTAAAACTGTGGATTCATGGGGATGGCGCGCTGCGACTCTTAACGCGACCAGATTTTGGTAGGAATAAAACGACCGATTGCAACGGGTAGATTGCCACTTT
This sequence comes from Caballeronia sp. PC1, assembly GCF_021353155.1. Lineage (NCBI taxonomy): Bacteria > Pseudomonadati > Pseudomonadota > Betaproteobacteria > Burkholderiales > Burkholderiaceae > Caballeronia > Caballeronia sp. PC1. The sequence continues at coordinate 880,894 of NZ_JAJUBH010000003.1, read as the reverse complement.
GCAGGACTTTCAACAAATTGATTGATATGCTTCGAATCACCAAGTGGCCACTCATCGAAAGGTATTTCAGCTTTCCAAATCGTTGGTGCGTCTGGTGAGCCCTCTCCCGCACCGTAAGAATCCCCCAGCCCAACGATTATGAAACTCGTCGGCCTAACGAGTTCCTCGGCTATCTTACTTCCAGACGCGCGCACCACGAGTAGCCCGGACTTTTTTTGCAAAATTACGTGATTTATGCCTTCTCCACATTGTCCCGTGTGAACAACAAGCCCATCAATGCTCCATTCACATACATCATGCGACGCGTTTGCTTTAAGGCCGGACAATTTTGCGCTTATTGAGATCTGACTTGGCAAACTCACGTAGTTATCGGCATAGCGAGGGTTGATGTTATTGACGTCTTCAATCCAGGGCCCAGTGGAGCTCACATACGGTGACCCACCAGATGCCTCGATTCGGTCTATCCAACCGGAAGGTGTATCGCCATCTCGATACGACAGTTTCTCATAACGCTCGGCGGATTGTTGGGCTGTCGACTCCTGGGACGATTCGAAGTCAAACGCTCTGAAGCGATTGTCCAGCTGCCACTCGATCGTTGCTCCGATTGCACATGACGCAAGTGCCAACCCGAGAAAAGCCACGCCTACAAACTCAATCACTTTCCTCAGCTTATCTCTTCGCATAGCTTTTTCTCAAGTTTAAAGGGAAATTAAATTCATGTTTAGACGAAGCAACAGGCATCCTACTGAGTCTGCGCAATGCTCGACAATTTCCATCCCGAACGTTAAATAGAGAAGAGTAAAGATATGATATTTGCCTTCGCACTCCTATTCAGGCTTGAGAGAAAATCAGGATCGGGTTTGGAGAGTCCGAAATGAGTGCGTGAGAACCTCTTCATGCTCCGGTCGCAAACCGCAGTTTCATAGGGCCACAACGATGGTTATGTGCGGAGGCACACCAATCTACTGAGAATCCACGAGCCTCGTCTGCGGCATGCCTGACTGTCGCAGCACGTTTCACCTTATGACGTTTCCGGAGCGGAGAACGAAATAGGACGAGTGCATCCAAGCGAGTGATTGCAGCGCATGCCGATCGGGCCACAACGCCACCTAAAACATGTAGTGAACTTCGCAATGGTGCTGGCATCAAAAGCCTCAGAAGTGCGTCCAGACGTGGAATGCTGCCAACGAACTCAATCACGCGTTTAAAAAGGCTAACTACACATGCTTCCAATCATCAGGAAACATGTTCCCATGGCAACGACCGCACGTGACCACATCCAAAAAATCTTTGCCGCTAAGCTCTGGTTGCAGCCCTCGCTCGCGACATCCCAATTTTGTACCCTGTTCGGCATGTCGCACCGTCGGAGTTCGTTGTTTCTGGAGGCACGCGAGCCCGCGACGTTGCGCCATAGAACGGGACTGCGACATGTCGCGCACTTGAATAAGCCAGAGGTTATCGAAGCCTATCGAGCTTGCTTCCGAGGCGAAGAACCATCACCTGAGCTGTTGAATCTTGTGGACAAGCCGAAAAGGGGTTCGGTGCCACGGGAAAAGCCCGTCGCTAAAGACATCTCACGGCTATTCCAGCGCGCGAAAAGCGGACGACTAGAAGACGTCGTGAGTTTGCGCGCAAAAATCGGGGACTTGCTAAGGAGGCAGCGGCCCACAAGCGGTGCATTCGCACCTGCAGAAAAACTCGATGCACTGTTGTTGCAGCAACTCTCTGAAAAGTTTTCTTACAGCGGAGAAGTCAGTGCGCGACTCACGAGAGAGTTGGCGACGTTGCGGTCGCGCGAGGCAAGCATGCGCGCCAACGCGAAGTGACTCCAACTACCTCCGCTCATCCGCGCGAGGTAAGCAAAGCGCGCGATATCGTTCATCCGGCTTATTGATGCATAAAGTGGAGGCGCGTGACGTGGACGTGGTTTGCGCTCGCGAGGTGATTTTGGATTTTACGAATACAAAGAACTCAAAAGAGTAACTGATCAGGCGCCGACACCGGCTCCGCATAGGCCAGAGATTGCAAGCTGCTTATGAAAAAATGTCGTTCCACAGAGTGCGCCATCTGGCATCAATGCATAATTCGGTACACAACCAACGCGTTGCCAACCGCACCTATCATATAAGCTCTCAGCCACGCCACCGGTGACTGTGTCGAGGACCAACACTGTCTTGCCTTCAGCCCGAGCCACCTCGTCCACCATCTGCATCAGACCTTGTGCGACACCTCGTTTGCGGGCATCGCTGTGCACCAGCAACTTGGCAACATCCGCTCGATGCGGCTGGTTCTCCGGCTGCAATAGCACTAACTGCACGGTGCCAACGATACGGCCGGCCTCATTCTCTGCGATCAGTAACGCCCGCTCTTCTCGGCTCACTCCATCGGTCACGCCCCGCCAAAAAGCAGTTGCTTTCTCACGGGACAAGGGCAGCATGAAGCTCACCGACGCACCGCCCTCTACGCAGTCGAGCAACACATTGGTCAGTTCATCGACACATGTGGAAGCTTCATTCGGTCCAACACGTCGAATCCTGAAATCACTATTCATTTGCTTTCTCTAATGGCGGTGGAAGAGTAGATGGGCGACGAAGTAGCGCGCAGAGGTAGGTCGGAGCAAAGCCAACGCCCCGTGAGCAACCACTTGGTTACGAACTAGCCATTGGTCTTAGGCGAGGCGTCAAATCATGCCGTCGGCTTCGAACCAAGCAATAATATGTCGACTAGCCTTCGAGCGCTTTGCGGCCAATCAGGAGCTTCTGCGACGTTGGACACGCCAACCAACGCGCGAAGCAAATCGAGCGGTTCCAAGTCAGGACGAATGTCTCCGCTCTCCACTGCGCGGGTGACGAGCGTCCGTATTGCTCCTTTAATCAAGTTGCCTGAATACTCAAAAAGTTCGGTCGGCGTTCCTCCGACTATCGAGTTGAGCGCCGGCGCGATGATTTTCTTGGTCTCGATGTAGTCGATGAACAGCAACATCCAAGCACGCAACGCGTCAGCCGCAGGGAGCGATTCAGCCAGTCGATGCTCCTCTGCTGCCAGCTTCTCGACTTCAGCCCGATACACGCTCTCCAAAAGTGCCTCTCGGGTTGGGAAGTGCCGATACAGCGTTCCCGCACCAACGCCTGCCTGACGGGCGACCTCCTCCAAGCTAATTTCCCCGCCCGCTCGCGTAAACACATCTTTGGCAATGTCGAGAATGCGCTCTCGATTTCGGAGCGCATCCGCTCTCAGTTTTCGTTCCTTCGGGGCTGGGTCAGTCATAAACGAATCTGTAGCTTGCAAACGGAGGATGTCTCCGCTTATTATAAATAAACGGAGACATCCTCCGTTTATGCGGCGTGATCGTGGCCTCAATTTTACTGTGATGGAGTGTCTTGAATGACCGAACAATTTGGAGCGACGTCGACGACTGAAGACGTGCTTTCAGGCGTGGATCTACATGGAAAGCGGATTCTGATGACTGGAGCGTCGGCCGGCCTTGGTGTTGAAACTGCTCGAGCTCTGGCGGCGCACGGAGCGACCGTAGTAGGTACTGCGCGGGACTTGGTGAAGGCAGAAAAGGCAGTCAGTGCGGCAAGGGAAGAGGCCGCTGCGGGACATGGGAGTATCGATCTGGTCGAACTAGACCTCGCCAGCCTCGCGAGCATACGAGCATGTGCAGACCAACTCGTTGCAGACGGGAAATCGTTCGACGTGGTAATCGCCAACGCTGGCGTTATGGCCACACCTTTCGGGAAAACCGCTGACGGCTTCGAGACGCAGTTTGGGACCAACCACCTAGGGCATTTCGTTTTTGTGAATAGACTCGTGCCGCTGCTTTCGAGCGGAGGGCGCGTGGTGATGCTCGCATCTTCAGGTCATCGGTTTTCGGACGTCGATCTCGACGATCCCGGATTTGAGCGCACGGCCTATGATCCTTTCGTCGCCTATGGGCGTTCAAAGACCGCGAACATCCTGTTTGCGGTTGCATTTGACAAGCGCTACCGAGCACGCGGTGTGCGGGGAACAGCCGTGCATCCAGGGGGAATCCAAACAGAATTGGGTCGCCATATGGAGCAAGGACAAATGGAAGGTCTCTTAACCACAATAAACAACCAACTTGCTTCCGAAGGGAAGCCGCCGTTCGAGTTCAAGACCGTGCCTCAAGGGGCGGCTACGTCTGTTTGGTGCGCAGTAGTGGGAGAGGCCGACGCTATAGGAGGCCAATACTGCGAGAATTGTCACGTTAGCAATGTCGTGGCTGACGACGCCGTGATCAACCCCATCAGCGAAGGTGTTCGGCGATACGCGTTGGACCCAGCCAGAGCCGAAGCTCTGTGGCGCAAGAGCGAAGAGTTAGTCGGCGAGAAGTTTCCGTAAGTTCGCGGGTTTGATTGTCGTTTTTTCGAAGTAGTTGCAGATGCTTTCGTACACGAACGGACTCGGACGTCGGGTATCGGGAAGGATGGCGTCTTCCGCGATGCCTTCCCTGTTTTCAGATATCCGATTTTCGTGTGCGGACCGCTTTACACGCCGGCTTCCTTTCACGTCGGCGAAGCTGACTTCGCGTTCGCGCCAGCCACGCAGAGCGTTGACAAGCGCGCGATAGCGCGAAGAGCTATTGGGCTTCAGACCGCGCTCTTGCAGTTAGGCGGCAAGTTCTTTGATGCATCGGTCGTGATATTTAGAGTTTCGAGCACCACTGGCAGTCGACGTGGTCGCTGGGACGATCGCGAACAGTATGTTCAGCCCGAGATCGAGTGCGAGCGCTTCGCAACGCGGCTGATAGGCTGCGTGTAACGCCGCGAACGCATCCGTTACGTCGGTCAGGATGCCGACGCCGAAGGAACCGCCCTGTCGCAGGTTGACCTGAACAGTCAGCGCGCGGTTACCCGCGCGGGCGGTGAAATGCGGATACGCGCGCAGCGGCGGACTCACCGGCTTACCCTTTTCGAGCGTGGACAACCGCGCCCACATTTGGGAGCGAGTCCTTCTTTGACGGAGATGCTCACCGAGCGCTGGTCGACGACCATGTTTAGCCGATTAAAGGCGGAAGTCGGTGCCACTTCGTCGCCGCGCGAAACAGGCTTCTCGCGAGGCACCGAACCGACTCGGGAATGATGGAGTCGGCAACTATGCGTACCGTTAGCGACTGCGACTTTCCATCTCTGGTCGCGGCCTAGCGACAACCACAACCGCGAAGTGTTGGGTTTCCGGATTTTCGTGTGGAAACCGCTCCACACGTAAGCTTCCTTTCACCTCACCGAGGCTGCCCACGCACTAAAGTACGGATTGGAAAGTCTCGGGTCGGCAGGCCTACCCCGAGGCCTGGTGAATCGCTCAACGTGCTGGCGTACCAACGCGCTGAGGAGTGCATCGCGTGACGCCCGCCCGGTATCTGTTAAGCCCGGAGAACGTCTCCGGACCAGATTCCGTGCGGCATTGACGTCGGCGTGCTGACGATGTCCGCACCACCGACACTTAAACCTTGCCTGTGCGGTGCGATTATTTTTGTCCACGTATCCGCAGGCTGAATCAGTCTGAGATGAGTACGCGGCGATGACCTTGGTGCAGCGGATGCCAAAGCGTTCCTCAAGGTCTTTGAGCTTCGCTTCGATGAAACCGCGACCCATGTTGGAGATCAGCCGGTTTAAGCGGCGGCTCAGACCGGGTGCTTGGAAATCCAGCCGCTCCACGATGACCTCCGCCGGCGCCCGCACAGCAACGAGCCGGTTCAGACAGCGGTTGACTTCGCTTTTGAGCCAACCACGCAGCGCGCTGACACGTGCGCGATATCGGGAAGAATGATTGGGCTTCAAACCCCGCTTCTGCAGATACGCGGCGAGCTCCGTGATACGGCGGTCGTGATAATCGAGTTTGGAGCGCCACTGACGGCCGACGAGGTCGCCCTGGTCGGTCGCCAACAGCGTGTTCAGTCCGAGATCAAGCGCGAGCGCTTCGCAGCGCGGCCGGTAGGCTGCGCGTGACGCCGCAAATGCATCAGTTACGTCGGTCAGAATGCCGACGCCGAATGAGCCATCCTGTCGCTGGTTGACTTGCACAGTCAGTGCGCGGTTGCCCGCGCGGGTGGTGAAGTGCGAATACGTCTGCAGCGGCAAGTCAACCCGCTTACCCTTGTCGAGCGTGGACAGCCGGGCCCACAGCCTGAAGTGGGAGGCATTCCGTGACGGGGTGATGCTCACCGCGCGCTGGTCGATAACCATATTCACCCGGTGAAGGGCCGGCAGTCGGTGCCGCTTCATCACCGCGCGAAACAGGTTTCTCGCGAGCCGCCGCACCGCCTCGGGGATGGTCGAGCCGTCACGCATCACTAGCGGCACGGACAAGGTCTGCCACGCGCGCCAGCGGTTGATGAAGTGGAGTTGATGCCGGGTTCTCTCGTCCAGCGACGAGCGGTTGACCATCTCGCTGAAGTCGTTCTGTCGGTTCGACATATACGACTCCAGGGCACCCACCACCTGATGCCGGATCATCTGAACGAAGGCGGCTCCGATCTGGTCCTGTCCTGTGCGGGTTTTGAGTCGTGCATCGAACACCCCGTGTTGATAGAATCTGCGCCACTGCTCACGCCCGTGCAGCACGGCGACCCGACGCCACGCGTGCAGCAACGCCGACACGCGCGCATGCTTGCCGCGGTTCATCGGCGAGGCGAGGACATCACAACGATAGAGTGTGCGGGGTTTCGAAGACATGCATCGTCTAACGACGCATGTTTATACCGGCCATTCGCGTCTATCTTACAGCCGTCCACACGATAGTCTGAATAGCCGAAGTGTTTAACTCATCGCATCTCTAGCATCTTGTTCAGCTTCAGACGACGCTTTCCGGGCTAGACGATCTGCCCGTTCATTGACTTGATGTCCAGCGTGCCCGCGGACATGATGGAAGGTGACGGATGCGTGGCGGCCTACAGCATCGGCAAGACACTGCCAATGTTCAAGGTTTGTCTTTTTCCGGTATTGGCCACGCATAGTCTTTACGACATAAAGCGAGTCTGTGAAAACTTCGACCGTTGCTCCCTCCGGTAGGTCATTAAGTCCATAAGCGGCGGCCCTAATTTCGGCAATCTGATTGGTTGCGTATCCAATAGCTTTGAAGCCTTCGTGCACCACCTCACCTTCGTTCATAACGACCCAACCGCACCCAGATGGTCCCGGATTTCGGATGGTTGAACCGTCGGAATAGACCGCGAAACACTTTGTACTGATTTCTCCGGAGAAACCAACGGAGCGAACAATTGGCGTGCTGGTCTCCAGCGCACATTGCTCATTTGCGAGATACACCGCTACCTTATGGCTTCGTTCGCTCACCAACGCATCAACTGCTGCTCGAAGGGCCCGTTTTGTCGTTCCATTAGGTGTTCGATGCCAAGCAAGCGCTGCATGTACGATATCGTTGGAAAGCGTCGTCGAAGCTTTAATGTTAGGAAAACGCATAAATTTTCAGCCAGATGTTTTCGGCAAAGCGTGCGTATGGTCGAGCCGTCACGCATGACGAACGGCACGGACAAGGTTTGCCACGCGCGCCAGCGGTTGAGGAAGTCGAGTTGATGACGAGTTCTCTTGTCCAGCGACGAGCAGTTGACCATCTCGCTGAAGTTGTTCTGTCGGTTCGACAGGAAAGAGTCCAGCGCGCCCACGACCTGTTGCCGGATCATCTGAACGATGGCCGTGCCAATCTGGTCTTGTCCGAGTTTTGAGTCGTGCTTCGAACGCCCCGTGTTCGTAGAACCCGCGACACTGCTCACGCCCATGCAGCACCGCGACCCGACGCCACGCGTGCAGCAGCGCCAACACGCACGAAAATTGCCGCGGTTCATCGGCGAGGCGAGGACATCACAACGGTAGAGTTTCCGGGGCTTCGAAGCCATGCATCGTCTAACGACGCATGTTTATACCGTCCATTCACGTCTATCTTGCAGCCCTCCACCCGATGATCCGAATAGCCACGAGATTTGTTGGCGACGCGCGACTAGTCGTCATCCCATCCTCTTTGCAGTTCGCAGATTCAGGATACGAGAGCAGCGCTCCTGGTGCCCAGCACTGTCAAAACACGCCATCGTTGTCAGTTGCCTCGAACGAGGCACAACAATCAATCGAGCGCAGTATGATGGTCGTCAAGGTCGTCCCAACGTGCTGAGCGTGTCGCCCTCATTTCCGTTGCGACCTCAATGATGTGTTAGGCGGCTCGCCGTCCTTCCTCAACGCGAGAGACGAAAATGTCTTTTTTGACCCAGATCGAGTCGTTGCTAATTCAACGTGGCCTGACGTTGGATCAGCTCAGTAAACGCCTAGGCGTGTCATCGTCTGATTTGACTTCGACAGGACCAGATGACATGTCAGCGAGAACGTTAGACGCGCTTGCAGAGGGCGCAGATGCGGAGTGGATCCTCGTTCCGAAGGAACATGCTCGTGGAGTTCATCGTCTCATGGAGAGTCGAGGTTTGGAACCCGATTATTCCGCGCCGACTGCTGCGGAACTGTACCTCCGGTCAATTTCAGACAAACGCTGACCTAGACTCTAGACTGTTTCAGCTTAGAGACCTGCCTACGTTGAGCATTTAGATTCGCGTCGAATCGTCCGACTCCTCTCCGGGATCGGGTGATTGACCTGTCGACGACGTCCCGAGCCGACAGGATCGTAACGCTTACTGACATTCCGCCGCGAGCTCCTACTACAAATGGAAACCGTCGGTTAAGCTTCGCGGGCCTTCGCGAAAAGCCAAGCCTGTCGTCCAGGCAGGCCGGATCCGTTGTTAACACAACATTCTTGGATTGTTTGAGAGACTTTTGAGCTTTGGGCAAGGCTCCCCCTAGGACCTTAGTCCTATCAAGAGCTTTGCCCAGAAGCGGTTGACTTGGACTGCCGAGCCGACCTCTCACCCTGGGGCCCCGGCCAGCGCATCGCCGTGACTTGGTCAGACTTTCCGAGGCCATGCGCGCCCCGCCGTTCCCCCTCTAACCTTGCCCCCGGGGTGCACCCAGAACTCCCGCTTAGTGCGCTGCGCTGGTCGCGGTGTGTTTAGCCCCCTCCTCCAGCAATCAGCTTAGGGAAGCGGTTTTATACCTTCCCTAGCTGCGAGGCGGAATGCTGTCGCTCGTCGGAATTCGCACGACGTCGCCGTGCCGCGGTTTGGTACCTCAAGCGGCGCGGTGCATTCGCCCCCGTCATCGATTTCGCATCTCGAATTGTGCGTAAGATCGTCGATAAACTTCGTTCAGTCGTTAGTATTACGTAGTTTTCCAGCATTGAAGAACTCGCACATTGAAGTAAAGGACCTAATATGAAACATGACTCGCGCCTTACCACGTTCGCGCCCATGCACCGGTCAAAATGTGTGAGCCATGAGTCAGCGGCGGTTACGTAACCGGTTCGTTGAAAGCCTCGCGCGCATCAGCGTGTTCCTATTGGGGCTCACTTTGATGAAGGTGCGTCAATGCTTCTACCTCGACCCTATCCAGACGAGCTGATAGGAAGCCTGCTGGTTCGGTCTTCTCGTCGGCTGGGTGTAACAATCACCCAATTGACTCGGTTGGCCGGAATTGCACCCCCAGAGAAACCTTCATTCGTTGTTCCAGGCTACTTAGCACGCTTGAGCGACTTGGCCGGGGTGTCGGCGGAAGAGCTCTTGATCAAGCACACTGTCTTTCCTCTGATCGCTTTGACCTCTGACAGCGTAGAGGTCAAGCGCCTCAGAGCCGCGTCGCTAGAAAAAGATTGGCTGTGCTGCTTCGCTGCGTATCGCGCTCAATTCCCGCGGCACCCCGGGCACGTTTCGGAATTACGCTTCTGCGTTGCATGCGCTGCTAATGATGCGGTCCAATTCGGCGAAACGTACTGGCATCGCACCCATAACCTACCCGGCGTTCTCACCTGTCCCGAGCATCTTTCCAGGCTTACAGCGACGTCCACGTTTCTCTTATCGAGCATCACCAACAAGTCGAGCGCCCTGCCCGACACTGCACATGGTGTGAGGCTCGAGCACTATCCGCCGCGCCTGTTACTTCGACATCTTTCAAACGTAGCTACCGACGCAATGGCTCACGGCTCCAGTTCATGGGTCGACTGCAGCGACGAGTACGCAGCAGCTCTGCGCTTCCGCGGCTATGACGCCATCGATCGCCGTGACGTTCGACTTCAGCTGATGCACGACTGCGAGACAACCTATGGAAAACCTCTTCTTGAGCGACTTGAGCTTCCGTTGTCGACTCCACTAGCACAGAGCTGGGTTGTAAAGCTAATTCAGGGGAAACAATTACGACGACAGGCAGTACTGGCGCATGTTCTACTGCGCAACTTTCTCGCAATCGACAACATAGCGTAGGGAGATTGCCCGACAACCCGCACCTCCATCCATCCCTGGCCCGGAGCCCGCTCCCTAGGTCCTACGCTTCCTCAATGTGCTCACAATCGCGCTAACAACCTCCGTGATGTCAAGACCTTCTCGGTCCAACTGTACAAACCGAACGTAGCTCCGTTGACCGGGAAGCTCGATCAGAGTGCGACTAGTGAAACCATCAACGGTCACCTCCATCCGAGCGTCAATCGTGCTGTCTGGGGAGCCGGCGGGTTGACGCGCAACAAACACAGTTGCATTGGTCAGGAACGGATAAGGGCCATCCGGTTCAATATACCCGCCCGCCTGCATCGCTCCTTCGACTCGTTTCCACACATCGCGCCTTGGGTCCACTTCATCAATGGCAACATAGACCGTTGGCAATCGCGCTGGTGGCGCAGAATGGTGCCCGGCGAATATCTTGACCGCGGTTCGAGTCCATTCTGCGGCCCACGCGGCAGCGGCTTCACGAAGCAGCCGGAATCGACTTCTTTCTCGGAGCATCTCAAGCGGTGATAAGCCTCCTAGACTTGCGAGACCAGACACCAGAAAAACAAGTCTGGCGGCTGCTGGCGAGGGAACCAAAATTCGACAGAGTAAATGCAGCCGACGCCTGCCAAGTGAAGGGTCGGCTAAGATTAGGGGATAGCGTTCGTGCCCGTCCTCTTCTAACGCAAACAAACTCCCTTTCGCGACAAGAGCATCCAGGCATTGCCCAGTGATACCGACGCGCACGCAAAAGGCATCACGCGAAAGAAGGGTCATGCAATCTGACGCAAGAGTGTTCAACTTGGGCTGGCTTTCCAAAAGGACGTTCGACACTGTTGGTGCTCCCTAACCGGCCTTGGCTGGTGCCGACGTAGACAGCATAGGAAGTTCAATCAATGCGCGCGAAGGCTGAGGAATTGGTGCCGTGCCAAGGTACAACGGTAATACAGTGCCGCACGATGAACCCGAGCATCCAAACCTATTCGTCGAATGCAGCGTCTAAAACTCGCCGAGCTACGGTCACAACGTCATCTCCAATCACGTAGAACATACCTTCGATGGAACGGTTCGATTGTTTCGTAGATACGACTGCGCGGGTCCGATGCGTATCGCAGGTGACATCGATGTAGACCATCCTAAGCACTCTCTCACCGGCGGGCGCACTCTCAACTAACTCGTGTACGTATATCGTGAACCGATTGGAAACAGGATAGGGCCCACGCGGACGGCGCTGCTCAAAGGCACGGAAGGCCCGTTGCCTTAGCGACCCACGTTCTTCCTGTGATACGCCCTCGCAGACAAGCGTGAAACTTAAGGAGCAGCCATGGCCGAGGTAAATCGCCAGGGTCGTGGTCAGTGGAAAAGGGCACGGGTCGTCCCGGTAGCTATCGCTCATTGACCGGCTTCACCGTCTCTCTGAACGACGTTGACAGCGCATTAAGCTTGCAGTCTGTCGTAATGGCTGAAGTTGCCTCTCCGCCGGCCGCGACCAGATTTCTGGAGCAATGGATGCCGACTCTGCCAACTCACACTCAGACGGGAAATGTCTGAGTAAAAGCAGCGCGTAGGTCGCCAGCAGCCCCGGAATCGTGACTTCATTGCCGCTCGCCAACGTCTGCAAGAATTCGCGTGTTTCCAGTACAGCATATGTCCGTTCACATGGAGTAGTCATGGCCCGACTCCGGTTCGTACATAAGGGTAAGGTCAATGGATTCCGCAATGTGATTTTTTGTGCACCATTCGGTCCATAGGTACTGTGCGACGCCGGTGGAATCGCAGTCACCAACTAACCGGTAGCGGCGACCGGAAAAGGTACGTCCCAGCCCAGTTCGCGAATCGAATTCCTCGATCGCTGAGCTAACGCGCCCGTTGGTTGTAGCGATATTCCGACCGATGAAATGACATGTACCGTCGGGGACTATCGCCATGACTTGCCACTGGACAAGACAGGTTTCTGGCTCGATTGATACGGGTAAACAGCCCAGAGCAGGCATCAAAGCCCCCACGGAACGCGACGCCAAGCCTCCATCGCCAAAATTAGGGCTAGAGAAGTTGCAAGCGAAGCGATCGAGACATCGAGAGCATCTTATTTTGCTTTTAGCTCGCGACTTTGCGTGTGATTCTACACGCGATTCGAGTATAGGCTAACTTTACGTATTCGCAAAGGGCGGACACATCGGCTCACGCGCTCTGCTTCCCTGCGAGCGCCGCACCATTGAGTGCTGAAACGTCCAAGAACAGGTGAACACCTTCAAAGCGGCACACAGCTGCACACTGGAAAAATAAGGTCGCGGGAAATGAGCCGTCCTCTACTTGAGCACACAGCACATCGGGCTGGACGTCGACTCCAATCTCGCCAAGGCGACGTGCGAGTTGCTGCCAATCAAGCCAAGGCTGCTGCGCAAGTGCGTCCTTCATAATCGAACAAGCGTATGCCTCCCAAGTCCCTTCATCCTGGAGAACGCTTGCCCAGCTGGGTGGGACGTCGACTCGAGAAGCGGAAAGCGCCTGAAGAAAGAAAGCGAAACGAAAGGTTCCGCGCTGTATCTTCCCCTCCACCGATCGCGCCGACTCGGTAACTCCCATCCGAGTTAACTCTACTGCGAGTTGTGCGTAGCTGACGTCCTGTCTCGCGAGCGCGACACGGACGGCACGTGACACCAGCTTGGCCCACGCCGCATCTAGTTTCTCCACACTTCTCGTTTGATTTTGCGTCGACATGTACTATCGTGATGTGTAGAAACGCACGCGCACTCTCTGTAAAAGTCAAAGACCCATAAGAGAGAACCGGCTTTCGCGCCCTTCGCACGAGACGGCCCTTCGGCCGCCGCGGGGAATGCGCGTCGCTTGGCAGCAAACCTGAGCGCTGCTTCTCATGAGCACTGTCCTCTACCTTGGCGTGGAAGGCCTATTCTTCAAACGGCGCTCCGGTGTAGCCTTTCAAAAACAATCTTCTGCTGCGTTCGCCTCTCAGAACACCGAGCTGCTGAATGGCATTGTCGATATCGTCCAGGCCCTGCCCGATGTCGATGTGGTGTTGAATTCATGGGCGGTAGCCGACATCGGCTTCCGCACAGTGCTCAGCATGCTGCCGCACGAGCTAGCTACACGAACCATCGGCGCCACGCTACCCGGCAATCGCAAGCATCGAAACCCGAACGACAGACGACCCCGTGTCGACATGCTCCGAGCTGATATCAGTCGGCGCCAGCCTGAGCGTCTGGCGATCGTAGACGCCTTCGCCAGTGCGGTCCCATTCGAATACGCCTCGCAGGCCGTGATACTAGACTGCACAGGCTCAGCGCCAGTTACCGAAATTACGACCAAGCTCACACATTTACTGAAAGTCCACTCGACGAACCACCCGGCGCCCGAGACCTGAACAGCGAGTGATGATCGTCCCATATTCGCTTCCCGCGCAAATCCGACCCTAAAACGAGCACAGTGTTGCCGCCACGGCAGTGTCAGGCAATAGGCTGTCCGATTTTAGCTGACCGCGGGGTCACGGTGTTTGTCGCCTCAACTATGACAGATTCCTCGCGGTCGTTGAGGCTGCTCAGCCTCACTAAAACACGTAAACCACCGTCGTCTAAAGCCTGAGTCGTGTGCATCAATCTAAAGCGCATGGCTCGACCATTGCCATAAAAACACGGTGCTATATGCCTCAGGAACGCGGGTCGTAGCGTTCCATCAATTCAAGGAGAAGGCATGCCGCGGGGAATCAAGATTTGGACTGAAGAACTCGTCGCTCGTCGAATTCGCGAAGGTTTCGGCGATGGCGAGGGCGCCCAGTATAAGCCGTGGGTCGGCACGGCCGACTTCTCATCGTTGGGGCGAACCCATCGAGCCTACAGTCAACGATTCGGCCGGACGATCGAAATGGTTTCCGACGTCGAGTGGAACACGTTCGTGTTGCTCGAGTACGCAAGGAACGTCACGGCAGTGTATGAAGGCTTTCCTCTTCCCCGAGAAACGACGTTGGAGCTTGCGGCAGCCCTCGGAATCAAGCATCCCTATTACCCAGGTACATCTGTTCCCACGGTCATGACTGTAGATTTTCTTGCAACCCTTGAGGACCAGCGCGGTACTCGGCTCGCGGCCTTTGACTGCAAACGCACGGAAGACGCCGAGAACGAGCGGGCAATAGAGAAGTTGCAAATCACTCATGCATATTTTGCCGGATGCGACGTGAAGCATCACCTTGTATTTCACTCGTCTCTTCCGATGCAAAAAGTGCGCAACATCGAATGGGCTCGAGGTGCGATATGGAAACCCGGTCAGACTTCACCGTCCCTCGAACAGCTGCAAGAGCTGTGCAGCCTCATGAAGCATGAATTCTCGAACTCGTCGCGGCTCGACTCGTTAGCCCAATACTGCAATGGGTTTGACCGCCGCCACGGAGTGGAGTCTGGTCTTGGACTACGGGCTGCTCGCATCCTTCTCTGGGAACAAACCCTCCGCTGTGACTTGAACGTCCCTCATCTCGATCAAGCGCCTGTCAGCAGCTTCTCTGTCTGCGGTGGTGAGCAGACTGCGTTCAACCGCGTTTCAAACGCCTGAAAAACCCTCCAACCTCCGGCACTGCCGTTACCCTCATGTTGCTCAAGAACGATATTTTCGATGCTGCCGATCACACGCGTTATCGCGTTCTCTCCATTGACCCTGAGGGCCATCGCGGGTGGGTCATACCCGTGAGTGGCCTTGGTCGGTGGCCTGAGTATCGAGACTTCGGCGTTTTGACCGGTCATGTTTCCATCAAGGCGCTTCGCGGGTCGGACGGCAACCACCAACCTGACCTCGCGTTTTATTCAGAGACAGCGCGAAAGCGAGCGTACAAGGCCTATGACGCTATCGAGCCCCTCATCAACCATTCTCAGATTTTCGTATCCTCTGCTCGAGGAGCCTTAGTCGAGGCGCGCGCGAAGGAATTGGGCATATCTAAGACTACACTCTATCGATATCTCCGACTGTATTGGCATAACGGGCAAACGCGGCTTGCACTGATTCCTGACTTCGACAAGATCGGGCGCTCGAACGAGAAATTGACTGCAGGCCGCGGACGTCGCCCGAAGGATGGCAAGTACCGCACGTTCCAGATGACGCCAGAAGACGTCGAGAACGTTCAGACAGCAATCAAAAAATACTACCTTGACGGCGAGATATCGACTCTCACAGGCGCACACTTCCGCATGCGAGAGCAGTTTTACTCTTTCGTTGATGGCAACGGCGCACGATATTTGCGTCCGGACGGAGAGTGTCCTTCGGTACATCAATTCCGGCACATTGCCCGAACGAAGTTCACCCTCACGGAAATCCTCCGGAAAAAGCGTGGGTCGAAAGAATTTGACCGTGAACATGGCGCTCACCTCGGCAGCGCGCTCGAAGAGGCTGTCGGGGTTGGCCACATCTACGAAATCGATGCAACCATCGGTGACGTGTTCCTTGTTGCGCTGGAAGACCGCTCGAAAATTATTGGAAAGCCGACTCTCTATCTAATCTACGACCGTTGGAGCCGACTCGTTGTTGGTTTTTACGTTGGCTTAGAAAACGCCTCTTGGACAGGGGCAATGCTTGCGATTCTGAGCGTCGCGGCAGACAAGCAAGCGTTGTGCGCACAGTACGGTGTTACATACAATCCAGAGGATTGGCCTGCCGACGCTACGTTTCCGGAAAAGTGGATTGGCGACCGCGGAGAAATGAACAGCAACAACAGCTATCGGATTTGCGACGGAATGCAGTCAATTGTCGTGAATACTCAGTCCCTTTTGCCGCATCGAAAAGGCACTGTCGAATGCGGGTTTAAGCTGCTTCATGCATCAATAGCAGATGTGACGCCTGGGTACGAGCCGCCAATGAACGCTATCAAGCGCCGGCAGCGACGCTACTATCAGGATGCATCGCTGACCTTGGACGAATTCACGTCAATCGTCATCAAGCATGCCATTGCGCACAATCGAAAGGTCATGAAGGGTTATCGATTGGAGCCTCGGCACGTGCTGTCTGGTACTCCTGCGGTGCCGCTTGATTTGTGGAATGACGACGTCACACGTCGCAGTGGTGCACTCGCGCGCTATGACTACGATTTTCTACGCCTCCAACTGCTGCCTAAAGACAAGGCGACCGTGACGCAGGACGGAATCAAATTCAAGCGGCTTGTATTCGATTGCCCATCGGCAAACGAGCTTGGGTGGTACGTACAAGCGGGAAGGCGAGGCAACTTTGCTGTCGAAGTATCGTATGACCCACGCTCGGCCGACTCTGTCATCGTCTACAACCCTGCGGACCGTCGACAGACGTTTGAGTGTAGGCTTGCACCCGCAAGCAAAGAGTTCGCCGGCTATTCGTTCGCCGAAGTCGAGTACATCTTCCGTCGAGCCGAGCTGAACAATTTTGAGAATAAGGCTAATGCCGATCAGGCAAAGGCCGAGCTGCGGCAGCACATCCGAGGTCTAAGCGAGGCTGCGGTCGCAGAGCGCAAGCTTGCAAGCAAAGGTAAGTCGCGTTCAGGAAGACGAGCCGATACCGCATTCGCGCGCGCAGCCGAACTTGCTGCTCGAAGACGTGAGGACTCAGCGATGCCGGCAACGTCTCTTCCCCTTCCCGCCAATGTCATCCCGCTTCAAGCAGTAAACCCGATACGTACAGCCTTCGGCGAAAACGTTGATGCGCAATCGGTCCATGACGTAGAACCGAACGTCCCCGCAGCTCCTGCTGCACCGACAACCTCATCACCGTTGCGAGACATGTTACGCCGGAAGGCACAGGAGAAGCTTAATGCACGTGACTCGAAATAAGGTCGTTGTAGAGGCACAGTACACGCCGCAGCGTATCCCGCGTTACCGTGGAAACCCCCTCATAGAAGCACTGCCGCCCTCTGTCGATGACGACACGCTTATTGACAGAATTATGGTCGCCCCGGACTTCGACGCGGAACAGCGGGATTGGGAGACCCACGAGAGACTACAAATGGTCGCCGGACTGTCGTCGTTCCTGCGGCCCATGGAACGTCATGTGCAGCTGGCACGTGCCTTTGACACCCTTATCCGCTCCGGATACGTGGGAAGGCGTCCGTCATCCGTGGAGCATGTCCACGTCTTCCAAAACCTGTACCAAGCGATGCAAGCCGGTCGAGCCTTCCACGCTCCTTACCTTCCTCCTACCGAAGAACAATTGTCGTCAAGAGTTATCGGAATGTCGGGCACGGGGAAGACCACGGCAATTCGCCGGATTTTCTCGTGGTATCCGCCGGTGATTCACCACGAAAAGTGGCACTGTTACCAGATACCGTACTTGCATATCGAGGCTCCTCACGACGGCTTGTCGACGAAGGGGCTCGCCGCCTCCATCCTCCGCAAAATCGATCAGCTAGTTCCGGATGCGGACTATTTTGGGATGCACGTCAACAACCATCGCAGTAGCGGCGAATTGCTGCTGAATCACGCGGCTCGCGCCATGCATGACCATTTCGTCGGGGTGCTCGTTGTCGACGAAATTCAAAATTTGCGCAACGCGGGCACATCGAAGCAGACGCTCATGTCTGCCCTGGTCACCGCCTCCAATGAACTCGGCGTCCCTATTGTCTTCGTCGGCACGCATAAAGCGTCCGAACTGCTCGGGCTTGATTTCAGGCAAGGCCGCCGCAGCGCGGGGCATGGCTTCCCGACTTGGTCAACCTTTCAGTCCAGCGGCGACCTGTCCAACCCTGGCGAATGGGAGGACTTCCTGCTCGAGTTGTTCGAATACCAATGGATTAAGACGCCCGTGACTTTAACCCAGGGCCTGTCAAAGACGATGCTGGCGTGCTCGCAGGCAGTGCCGGACATCGCAATCAAGCTTTTCGCCTGTGCTCAATGGCGGGCTATGCTCGATCGAAGCGAGACGTTCACGGCAGCGACAATTACATCAATCTTCGGCGCCGAGCTAGAGCCAGTCAAACGCATGCTAGATGCGATGCGCACGGGCGACACGCAGGTGTTGCGCGCGTATGAAGACATCCCACCGCTTCATTTGAGCTCGCTTCTAGAAGACAGCCTCGCAAGCTTCGAGGGTTCGCGTCAACGTGGCGCGAGCGTTCGACCTGGAGATAACGAGTTCATCCCGGCCGTTGCAAGAGTGCTTCAGCAAGCAGGCATCGACGACCAGCGAGCAGCTTGGGCCGCGAAGAAGGTCGATACCGCTGGGAAGGTCACAGGCGTCGCGGCTGGAGCAGAAGCGGCGTTAGCGTTGACAAAGCCACGCCCACCCGCGAAAAGCAGCAAGAAGAAAACGGCCGAGGCGCTCATAACGCTCGCCCCCGACGACTACCGTCACGCGATTCTGCAAGCAAAGGCGAGCGGTACGACTGCTTTCAGTCATCTGGTAACGATGGGGGCGGCGTGCCAGCTGGACGAGGTTTTGGGCCTCTGAGGGTTCACATCGGCTTTCTCAGTTGAGCAGCTTTGCGGGGCCAGACGAGGCGGCCCGCTAACAGGCTAGCAACAGTATCGAAAGATGTGGGAAAAGGCTAAAACGGATCCCTTACACGCCGAGCCTAACCACACTGCAAGGACACAGAAAATGAACCAAGCCATCAACCAAAATGCAAGCCGTAAGAGCGACCGCATCGTTATTGTCGACAACGTTGCGTTGTTCGACGAGCTCGCAACTTGTGCGGAGCATGCCGGTTTGACCGCGTGCGCTGCCGTAGCCAAGGTGTCTCTCCCGAAAGAGTTGCACCAAGCGATTCCAGAGACGCACGTTTTGGCTTTTGCCGTTCCTTCCAATGAAGAGATTGACTGGGACGCACAAGCCGCGGACATGCTCGTCCCGCATAACGAAATTGACTTCGAGCACCGCCAGGCAACATCCTTGTTTCTTCTCGGGAACGGCCCCGTCGCCTTTGAGCCGAAGTACGGGTTTCAACCTCTCTTCGGCTCCGACGGCTCGCTCTTCGTATTTTTCCTGCATCGAGCCACCACGTATTTGGTTCGCTACAGCTATAGCGAGCGTTTCCTCAATACGTGGGAAGCCCTGGATGCGTCAGCCGGAGAGAACTATCAACACGACGACGAAAGAGCGGCACGAAGCATCATAGTCCTTGGGTCACCCGTCAGCGGCGCGGCCGATAACATCGCTATTGTACCGGCCGCGTACTTTGAAATTGAAAGCGATGGGCGGCTGTCTCAGTACTTCGCTTCGGCACGCATTCGGTCGAGACCAGACTTTTTCGCGGCGCAGTGCCCTGACGCTTGTTCGTGGAACGATTAAGCGTTGCCAGTGTACGAAGCTCGGTCGCGCACGAAGGCCTTCGCTGAACTCTTATTTCGCGACCGTCGCGCCACGAGCTCGGCGGTCGTTTCTTCGCGGCACACCGCCAAAGGACCGCTCAGTCAACCGCATAGAGTGTCACGTCAGCGACGAAAGCCCGCCGCTCACTACACGCGAGTGCGTTTCAAAGAAAGGACGGCATCAATGCAATCACATCAGCGAAGCAGCGGAAAAACCGTTCTTCCGGGCGACTTGGAAAGCGGCTTTACGACGACCAATGCTATTGAGCTCATTCGAGCGACCGGCGAGTCAGGAAGACGTCGAACTTTCACACTTACGGCCCGAGACCTTCCGGTTGGCGCAGGTCGGCAGGACGACAGTTCGCCCTACGTCGCCGTTCTCGCAGAGCCATCAGACATCGCTAATGTCGCAAGTTATTTTGTAATCAAGTGCTATGGCCCCCCTGAAGAGCCGAACCGGAATGTCGTGCTCCTGTTGGGAAACTCGCCAATCGCGCTGGATTTTGACGCACTCGAAGTCAGCCTGCTCGCTCGGCAATGCTTTTCAGTTCTCTTCGTGCATGCGGTCGGATGGACGGTCGCTCGGTTCGATGTCGCGGACGGTGACCGGCTGCGATTGCTCGCAGCCCTGTTTGGGACATTTGGGGATATCGACTGCAAATCGTTCAGCCAGTTAGAGTCGATGCTACCGGACAATGTCCGATACGGCTCGCTCGACGTTAATTGATTTATCCCTTGTGCGTCCCGGGCCGCTTACCGGCTGCGTCGCGAGACAATGCCGAACGGTCTGGGTCTGAACAACCTCTTTACAACGGACCAGACCGACCGGATCAGCCAGCAGTGAGACTCTAGACTGAAAAACTAAACGGTCGCTCCGCCCGTCTAAACCGCTACCTTTCAAAGCGCGGCATCTGGCCAAACATGTCGAAGCGATACCGCGAGTGCGAGAGCGTGCCGCGGGTCGGCTGAAAGCGAGGTCAACCGATGCCTGAAGCGGCTGGTCGCGCACGCGCCCAGGGGGACTGTCGTTGAACGGCGAGATTTTTTCACCGTGTCTGAGCGGCCGGCGAACAGGCTAGTCGCGAACCTAGGACGCAGCGCGATCGAGGCGAAGCTCCGGCCGGTCGTGCGCTGGTCGACGGTGCGAAGACCTCGTCGCGCATCAGAGGCCGGGCGGCTCGTCCTCCTCTTTCTGAGAACCAAGCCACTCCTTCGCTTTGGTGAGCTGCTGCTTTCGGTAGGCTAGGACATCCTCGGTTCGCACAAACATCTCAGCTCCGTCGCGGTGATGCAGCCGAAGCATTCCCTGCTCAATCAGCTTTATCACATGAGGCCGCGACACGAAAAGCAGACCTGCGACTTGAGCGACGGAAATTGTACCGTCCCCTGCGTCGTCCAAATTCGATGTCATTTCTCCTCCTTGCCCCCTGACTTCAGCGCATTCTTGATACAACCTTCTCACTCGCAAATTAGCACAAACGTCGGCCCGCCCGTTCGCGGGGGGGCCAAACGTCCAAACCGAGGCTACGTCGGTTGGGTAGGTGTTTGGCTGCCATAGGCCCTCCCGCGGTAATTTCGCTTCACTTTTTAGCTTACGATCGCGTGGACATTAGCGGAGTCATTCGATCGTTCGACTGCGCCGTCATCCGCTCAATTTTTTGTTAAGTCATCCAGCCATATGGATACAGTCATTTTAGCAGGCTGTTGAAATATCCCTCTTCGAACGCGCGCTCGTCTCTCCGAGAAGTTCGCGCGTTGCATTGTTAAGAGTGAATTGACTGCGATTGTTCTTTATCAGGTGCTGCCGATGCCGCTTTGCTTCTTGCGTACTCTGTCAAGCTGCCCGAGCGGCAAGAGTTCGCATACGGGTTAAGTTGTACGCTGCCTGGGTCAGCAAGAAGAGCTGGTCGACTCGCTTCAGACCTCGGTACATCGCCTGGCGAATCCTGCCGACGGTCTTGCCCCATCCAAATACCTGTTCGATGCGCTTGCGTTTGCATTGACTGATTGCGTAGCCGGGCCATCGCGTCGTTCGAGCGTCAATCGCGGAACCGCCCGCGCGTGCATCGTTTTGCGCCACATGCGGTGTCACATTGTTCGCGCGGCACATGGCCACGAAGCCGGCCGTGTCGTAGTTCTTGTCCGCACCGACCGTAATGGACGAACCGGCAAATCGCGCAGCATCTGCAAGCATCGCTGCTGCCGCATCCCGCTCAGCAGTGCCGTTGGCCTGCGTCACCTGTGCATTCACCACGAGGCCATGCCGGTTATCGGTCAGCACATGACCCATGTAGCAAAGCATCGCGCCCGTGCCACGACTCTTGCGAAACAGTCGCGCCTGAGAGTCCGTGCTGGATTCATGTGTGTCGTTGCTACGCTTCTCACCGCGCCAGTTCTCCTGAGAGCCGGCACCGCCGTCAGACGGCGAGTCATCATCGGGCTTCTGCCTGGGCACAAAGCTCTTGTGCCCGGCCCAAGCCTGAATGAGCGTGCCGTCGACGCTGAAGTGCTCACCCGACAGGTGACCACGCGCTCGCGCTGTTTCAACAGTCTCATTGAACAGACTGACGATGACATCATGAACCATCAGCCGGTCGCGGTTCTTACTGAAGGTGGAGTGGTCCCAAACCGCGTCGTCCATCGCCAGTCCGACAAACCATCGAAACAGCATGTTGTAGGAGATTTGCTCCATCAGCATGCGTTCGCTTCGAATCGAATACAGCACTTGCAACAGTAGTGCGCGAATCAGCTTCTCCGGCGCGATGCTCGGGCGCCCGCCCTTTGCCTCGCTCTCGTACATGCGCGAAAAGACCGCGTCCATGCGACTGAGCGCTTCGTTCAACCACAGCCGAATCGGTCGCAAAGGATGGTTGGCTGGAACGAAGTCATCCAGCTTGGACATCGTGAACATCGATTCGGTGTAGCCGTCCGCTCCGCGCATCGTCTCGGTCTCAGTGGTGTTCGATTCTTTGATTCAACGTTTCTCTCTCTTGCAAGGATGACTCGCGGCGAGGGTATTTCAACAGCCTGTTAGGTCAGGCGGTCACTATACGCTCCATGAACTGAGGAGCGACAGCATGTGGCTGCAATCGATTGAACGCAAGAACGGGCGATTAAAAGGGAAAGTAATTGACAACGAAGGTAGCGTAGATTGGGTAGAGGCATCTTCGTTGTGGCGGGTCAAAATGCGAGAGTCTGGTAAAACCAAGCTCACGCTCACGACAAATCTCGACGATTGGGAGGTCTCAGACTCGGCGGAATACCTAGCCTTTTCAGGCGCGCATTACTGGGCCCCGGGTGACTCTCACGAAATCTACGTTGCTCACCATCTAGGCTTGCGCCTGCTGATTCCTGCTTTGGCTTTAACTAAAGCGCTATTTACGCCGAATGCTATCTTTTTCAGTCATCTTTATCGTCCGTCAAGCGTCGACCAACTTGTCGCGCCGGTACGGCAGGCAACAGGCCTTGTTGGCGCCCCGGTACGTCGTGACTTTGGCCGCCTTATAGGGGCAGCGTCCGGACCAGCACGAATGCAGTGGACGTACTGTTTTCCGTCGGCACGTGAGGCGTTTGCTTCTGTCTACGCGAACGCTTTGCGCGGAGCGATTGGCCTTACATTGCCGAAGCTGCTCGCGGATGCAACGCTCACTGGCTCGCTTCATGGGCAAGTTTTTGTCGCGTCAGCGATGTCCCTGCAGCGCTTGGAACCGAACGAACACGCTTTCACTTGGGCCGGAGAACAACCGACTCAATTCATACTTTCGGCTGCAGATCGCCTCGGCGCGCATCTGAATCCGGTACTGAAGAACTCGGACCTTATTGAAGGACCAAATGGCTGGCGCCTCGCGAACTCCGAATGGTCGCAATTAAAACATATAGTCCGCCCGTATTTCGTAGAAGCTACTAAGGATGACCGAAAGATTGTAGATGCGATACTCATCAAACTTGCGACTGGTATGGGGTGGCGCAGTGCGAACGGGATGTTAGGAAGTGCAACGAAAGTTAGTACCTTTTACCGACGTCTTCGACAGGCCGGCCGATGGGAAGAATTTGAAGCATCGCTACTCCGTCTTCGGCGGGGAGACGAGTTAGTCCCGTTGGAGCCAGGCCGGCACGCCGCTCTATTCACGCACAACCCGAGAATAAGGCTGCGTCCACGCAAGCGCGCATAGTTTGATTGCGGAGCTTGTCGACTTCGACGTGGAAGCGCCCTCATAGTCGGCGCGCGTGGGCAAGCATGCCCGTTGCTAAGTCGGCAGATTCGTCATCTTAGAGAGGAAGTGCGTGCGGAACTTTTCAGACGCAGCTCACGAGGAGTCGCGCACACGGCATCCGGCAAGGCGTTTCTGGACCATGCGCGGCTCACGCTCGCACAGCTTGGTGACGCCGTCGAATCCGCGCGCCGCGCGTTCAGGCCAACGTGTCTTCGGGCTCGGCAGACGATTAGGATATGCAGTAGCTGCCGCGCGCGAATTGATTCTGCGCGGCAAGTTGCCCATTATCGACGTCCTGGTATCGAGCGGCTACTCGCTTGATTTGCCGACGCCGTTGCACAAGTCAGAAAAACGGGACTGGCGTCAAGACAATGATGCCGGCGCCTTTTATGACAACAGCACCGAAATTGCATTGCTTAGGGAATAGCACAAGAAAATCGCGACTAATCAAAGCCGCGACTTATAAACGTTTTAGCCTCAGTGCACCGACATACTCCCCTCTGCCATAGCAGACTCGCCACGCCTTGCGCTGCCGTTCAAGTATTGCTGTTGACGGGGGCTGACAAGTACATTAACGACGACTTGCTGTAAAGCGGTACCGGGGATATCGGTGGTTGCTTGGGCAGCGACAAATCCGTTGCTTGCGACATCACAGACTAAGTCGAAGAATTCTGACGACGGTTCCGGTCGAATGTCGCCTTTGAAACGGTCGAGCGAGCTCCTTTCCGGATTGTAATGCGCGACGAGAAAAGCCCTTTGGTCAACGTGGCCGACTACTAGCGCGACCTGTTTGCGCTTTCTCCAAGCATCGATCGCGCGCCACACTTCCCCATCAGACATATCTGCAAGCCAGTAAAATTGCACGCCGCCAAGCTGGAAACGGATGGTCATAATTTGCATCGTGTCGCCCACTTTCGAGCGGGCTTCCATACTTCCGAAGCCAAAACAGGTCGGGATGCTTCCGATTTGGTGTGGCTGCAGAAGCGCGGCTAATTTTTGAGAGTCGACCGTTGCATTCAGCACAGGCAGATTGCCCGGGAGTTGCTTCGCCGTGCGAAACACAGATTTGAAGCTGGCGTTCGGGATAAGGCTACTGAGAGCGACCGCAGAAGAAATGGTATCGAAATGCGTATTTTTAGACATGGTTGAATTTTCCGTTTGTCCTGTTAGGTGCAGCCAGCGGTTCCCAATCTGTTTTTCAGATCGGGACCCTGCTGTCAGCAGCGTTGAAAGTGCTGCTGTGACATTAAGCGAGTGCATGAACAGTCGACAAAATCTAAAATGGTGTCGCGTCGCCTGAAGGCAGCGAAACGGTTTTAGGCGTGCGACTCTCCCTCTAAATCACCCCCACCGCATTCAATGACGTGTGAATGTTCCTTGCCTTGCTTGCAAACCGCTCGCAACGGAGCTTGTGAGGCCCAGGTGTTTTTCCATACTGCCCGGCAGCAGCAAGTTCACTGAATGGCGATGACTCGATGCGTCTTCGCCTAGGGCGACGGCGCGTTTAAGACGGTTTCCAACCGCGACCATGGCCACCAGCAAATCCTGCGAAACGTTCGGTTCCGAATGGCCTTTACGGGGTTCCAACGATGCTGTTTGCGACGGGATATTAAAGTCCAGCATGCCGAAGATGCAGTTGCACGGCGCAGTATCCGGCAGCAGAAGCGCGAAAGCACTTTCTCCCCGGCTCCTCCAGCTCTGCATTGCGGCCCAAAGTTCCGGGGTATTCGCATCAGACAACCAGTGAACGTGAAGCTCCGATGTCTTGAACGTTAGATGATGCAATGTGGCTGATGAATGCGGCACCACTTCAGACGTGAGCGATACGGGAGTGTTTGCGTTCAATGCGACGTCTAAAGCGACGTAGTCGAGATGGTCAAGCGTCGCAGTTAAAACAGGGAAATCCGCGTCCAAGGGACGGGCTAGCGGGAATTCGTCTCTGAAGGGCCAAGCTGCGGCGATTCCGCCTAATGCAAACAACCCCATGTCTTTATCGCGTTCAAATTTCATATCTCACCTCAAGTTTGTCTTGTCTACCCGGTCGTTGACCGGTTCTGGAATCACCTAGGGAAGCAGTCGCTGTCGTGTAAGCGACGTTGCTTCTGAGACATATAGCGATCTACGTCGCAATCGCCTTTCTAAAACGAAAACGGATGTTCATCTAAAACGGTTGGAATGCCACGAAGCAGCGCCGCGAGCGCTTCAAACCTTTGCAACGCGTTTTAGGTGGACGCGAAGCCGTCCAGAGATGTGCCGCCTGTCTTGATTAAACGTCTCAGAGTTAGCGGCGCTATTAGACCCGTAGACCCCGCGCTGGTAATTGCAGTTCTACAGTAGCTTTGTGCGGTCACCTAAGTAGTGCTCTCCGTAACGATAGATACGAAGAACTTCGCCGCTGCCAACGGTCCCTCGAGGGAGTCGAGCAACAAAGGATTCCACCGGCAGCCTACCGTTGCACCGAAATCTGAAAGCACATAAACAGCGGCAAGAGCGCCGTCCACCTGCTCACGGATCAGTGCCGCCTCGACGTAGTCGACCGCGATTGAGCCGGTTCACATCGTCACCCGACGTCGAAGCCGCATGCGCAGCGCCTAAAGCTGCTGCGCGGCCGGCGTTTCTCCAATTCTCACCAGTGAAAACCTAAAACCAGCAGCGCGCTGACGACTTGGAGCGTTTAAACACCGCTCCCTTAACTGGACACCTCCCCAACTTTGGAAAAACGGTGTCTTCAGTTAATTCTTCAATTCGTCTCAATACAATGGAACTCTTTGCAGGTGTCGGCGGCTTTAGACTCGGTCTCGAGCGGGTACATGGATGCCCGTTCCACGTCAATCTCAGCAATCAGTTCGAACCCAGCCGCAAGGTACAGCACGCAAGCAACGTGTACAAAGCCCGCTGGTCGGGTGACATCCACCTGAACGAGGACATTGCGACCGTCTTGAGTTCCGACGCAGGACGCGATGCCATCCGCGTTGCGGACCCAGATGTCGTGGTCGGCGGCTTCCCCTGCCAAGACTACTCTGTCGCCAAACCGCTCTCGAAATCGGAAGGCATCGCGGGTAAGAAAGGCGTCCTCTGGTGGTCGATTGCAGAGTTGCTCAAGCAGCGACTTGCCGACGGAAAGCCCGTCAAATATCTCATTCTCGAAAACGTGGACCGGTTAATTTCGTCTCCGGCTCTCTGCCGAGGCCGAGACTTTTCCATGGTTTTGTCCACGTTGTGCCAGCTTGGGTACGCGGCCGAATGGCGTGTAGTGAACGCCGCGGACTACGGATTTTCACAACGTCGACGCCGTACTTTCATCGTTGCATATCACGAAAGTACTGATGTCTTTCAAAAAGCGAAGCGAGATATGAATGCGAACCCGGTTGACTGGTTTGCACGGTCTATCCTCACTCGCGCCCTACCGGCCAATCCTGTAAATCAGTACGATAGTACGGCCCCCGCTTTTCGCGTACGCAACGACCCGTTCCAGGAGCAGATGTCGTATCGAGCGCTTTCGAATGGCAAAACGCGTTTCGAAAATGCTGGCCTGATGCTCGATGGCTATGTATGGACTTCGCAGGTTAAACCTGCCGTGCTTACTGATTTTTCAGAGTTCACCGGCTGTATTGACGCATTGACATTGGGAGATGTCGTTCGTAAGACCGGCCCTGTTCCGACAGATTTCTACGTATCTGACGCTGACAAACCCAAGTGGATGGTAGCAAAAGCGGCGAAGAAGGCTCTCCGCGTCAAGGATGGGTTTGAGTATGAATACTCGGAAGGGGCAATGGCGTTCCCGGACCCACTCAACCGACCTTCCAGAACCATTATTACATCCGAAGGGGGAACCAGCGCAACACGGACCAAGCATGTCGTGGCGAGCCAATCGGGAAGGCTCCGGCGACTAACTCCGGATGAGCTCGAAGAACTCAACGGGTTCCCGCGTGGGTTCACCGACGTCTCCGGTGTCAGCGACGTCGCTCGCGCTATGTTAATGGGCAATGCCTTGGTAGTGGGGCTGGTTACAAGAATCGGGGAAGCACTTTTCCACGGACACGTAAGCGCTGCTCAAAAGTGACCGGAAGGGGTGCGACTAAATTCTTGGACTGAATTATTGTTAGCGGCACTCCGGAATTGATACGCCTTCTAACGGCATCGGCACTTCAGTTTTGACACATTAGGTTGTAGTGTTACTGCGGTGCCGACCGCACTGTGTTCGCGCTGTTCTCCTTCATCGTAGTTGTCTATTTCGACCAGATCCGCTTGTCGCAGGGTCGATAGTTCTTGCGATGGCTACAACATGAGCGTGACACAACAGTCGATCGAGCATGGCGGCGGCGAGCGCTGCGTCATCGGTGAACGTTTAGTCCAATTGCCCAAAAGAATATTGCCGATTAACAAACCCAAAACATGCTCGTGAAATCGAACATTAGGTGAGTTTTGTGCGATTTAACGAGCAATTCGCGCAGTCATTTTGGATGCCGCCTCGATTCGTTTATGGTGTTCGTTTAATTGAGCACACTGGCGTTCCCTGATGCTTCTTCCGTGAACGACGCCAAACTAGCCGGTGCAGCCGCGTCGCGTTGAGCTTTTTTCAGGTCAGCTTGCGTATTTTTCGGGTTCGCCTATAGTGTTGTCACAGCGTGAGTTAACTCACGCCAAACTCGGGCCAAAAAGTCAAACAAAAGACGCTCGGTTCCCCAGCATTCGTCATCGGGCCTCCGGAAAGCATGCATCTCCGCTGTTCCTCCTAGATGACGCCTCTTGCTCTCGTCGTTGATTGCGACGCCCATTGTCGGTCACGCTTTGCATAAAGACTCTTACCCTAAGACACAGCTGGTTTGACGACCAAAGGGCATCTTGCACTCCGAGCATTGAGGGCCGGTTTTATCGCGCTTGCTACGAGTGGCAGTCCGACCAATCAAGAGGTCTTCCCTGCTCACCGTTACCGAAAGGCGGATTCGGGCTGTGCGCGAAGCGCGCTGGCTGCTCGAGATACTCAGTCAAGGCGAACAGCACAGTCACTACCGTAAAGTCTGTCAGCTTGCTGCGGCAACGGCAGCGGAGGCATGCCGCACATTCTTGAAAGTCTTCGAAGCGCCGACAAGATTTGGTAGCCGCCCGAAAGTTGTCCTTTGTTCATGACGGCAATGGAAAGCGACGCTAGACGGCCCATATGGGGTCGCGCGCTCGAAGCGCCCCGTGCGCCGGAGTATTGCTACCCCCATCAGGCGCCCCGGGCGCGGCGGACACTACTCATCCTCATTGAGCGTCACATGGCCGGTCGCGGCCTGGCGGAGGTAGAAGCATGCGTCGACGTGGAGATAGACGCCACTCAAATCCGCGCCACGGTCGCGAGTGAGAGGGAGCACCGTGTGACTCTGCCATCTGAACTGCAAGACAGACCTATGATCATTGCCGAGGTTGCAGACGCTGTGGTCAGCAACCTTGCAGCCCGGAAGTCATTGCCGGATTCTTGAGAGCATGGAGAGGACGCCGACCACGAACCGTCACAAGCACATCGCTGAGCTAGGAGATACACCCGACCCAGAGGCGATGCGTCCAGTGAGGCGAGCGCGACGCCGTCTTGTCCGCACACACTACCTGCTCACGGCATTCCTATTCGAGAGGCAGGCAGACGCGTCATTCGGAGCGCTGCGCGAGCGAGTGCGAGATGGGACTGTCGTCAAAGTGCACATCGGGTGCCGCGCGCTTTATCCCGCGCTTTTTTCTCCGTCAAGACAGATTGGCAGCAAGGATTGCGCGTGTGATCCAAACGATGAATCCTCGACAAGACCTGAGGACAACAATCTTCGAGCTTGTCTACGCGTTCTAGAGTCTCGGCAACAAAACGCTGCCGCAAGTCATGCGGCGCAACGCCGGATATCGAGCCGTGCGTCAGTACGCACGCGCAGTCGGCGCGTGACCGCTGTTCCGATGTGGAGGCATCTAATGAATACCCAAACAAGCGAGTTCGAGGTTATCGCGCACATTGGTGGCGAATGGGAGCCTTGCGGTCAGCTATCGATGACTGAGCAGGCCACGGTACTCACTGGGTCCGCCTTCAAATATGCGCGCCGCTATCTTGAACGCGAAGATGCGTTCGATGTCGACCCCGTCGCCCTATCACTCAGATACGCTACCAGCATCGCCGGAAGGGTGCTCCACCCACCCAATTTCCTGCCGCAGTTCGGCGGCATCCGAGATGCCATGCCGGACGCTTGGGGGCGCCGAGTCATCGAGAACAAACTTAACGCGCCCCTCAACGGGCTCTCAGAGTCTGAATATCTTCTGCATTCGGGCCACGACCGCGCCGGCGCTTTGGACTTCAGACCTGCTATCGCCCCGCTGGAGCTGACCGAGCCAGCTAACCTGGGCTATCTGCCGGAGTTAGCCGAAGCAGCCGCACTGATAGAACACGGGCAGCGGGTCCCGAGCGACCTACGGAGCCTTTTCGATTGCGGTGCGAGCCTTGGCGGGGCTAGGCCGAAAGCGGCCGTCCGCGACAGGGACGGGGTGGAGTGGATTGCAAAATTCCCGAGCGTCAACGACCGGCTCAATGTGCCCGCTATCGAATGGGCAACCCAGCGGCTCGCTACGCGGGCCGGACTCAGCGCCGCTCTGGTCATGCTTCTCGAAATCGGCGACCGACACGGGCCGCTACAGCACGTACTTGACCGGCGCCACGTGATGCTCAGCCGCCGCTTCGACCGACGGCGGATGTATTATCCAGAGTGCCCCGAAGCCAAGACCCAGGCAGGATGGGAGGTTTACCGCATCCCCTATGCGAGCGCGCTGACGCTCGTGGGGTGCGACGAGATGAGCTCGCGGCATTGTAGCTACGGTGACATCGTTAGAGCGATGTATGCGTTCTGCAGCGCAAAGGTGACGAAGTCAGACGTAGAGGAGTTATTTAAACGAGCAGTCTTCGACGTATTTGTGAGCAACGACGACGCACATCTGCGCAACACGGGATTCATCTGGGATGCCTCGGTAGCTGGCTGGCGGCTGAGCCCAGCCTTCGACCTGATGCCACGACCAAGTGTCGCAAGCGACCGATATCTTCACCTCTCGCTAGGTGCCAGCGGCCGTCACGCCACCCTCGACAACGCGGTCAGCGCGTGCGGCGAGTTCGACATTTCGGAGGCTACAGCGTGTGAGCTGGTTTCCGAGATCTGGGAAGTCCTCCGAGGATGGCGACAGAGCTTCGAGCAGTATAGGCTCTCGGCTAGGGACATCGCCGCAGTCGCCCCGGCTTTTCGCCACATTGACGACATAGCGAGTCGCGAGCTACGTCGGAAGCTGCCATGAATTGTATGGCCGTTTCCGTGCAGCCGCGGACGCCAAAGTCAGCGGCGCGCTGGCGGCCCGGCTTTCCCGCGAAACATCACGTCACTCCGCACAATCGCCTACCTTGAAACAGTCACGCGGCCAAGTGGTCATCAAACCGCCGAGGGGGTAGTCTCGAATCCGCAATCAAGTTTGCAACCGCCAAGACAATATCGGAGTCTCCATTTCCGCGATTGAGCACCGAGCGTGGGCTCAACTCTTCGCAGTGCAGGCAGCACAAATAAATAGCATTGAAGGCGGCCACTATTTGTGAAGATGGCAGACTTATGAGCATGCGGCTTTCTTCCAAAAGCGCAGCTGCCCGCGAAAGCCGCGTCGAAGAAAATTGTTCTTTTGCTGTCATCTCGTCCTCTGAGGGCCTGAAGGACTTCATGAACTGGCGACGCCGACCCACGATGTAATTGCTTACCAGGCGGTCCACAACTTTGTCAGACGCCTAGCAGCTCAAACAGGCTGCGGTCATCGATACGCAAGCACATGGATTTCGACGCGAACAGAATTCCCAACAGATCTGATTTCCCGACACATGACAACTAGCCCCAAGCTTGGCAGTGGCATCATCGAAAAAGATCGCGCGGCATCCACTAAGATTGCAGCCTCCATAGAAGGGACGCCATACCTTTCTCGAAATCTGCGTGCAAGCTGCGATCGAAGCGAGAAACACCGCGGCTATCACTGCAATTCTGCTTTTAACTCAAGAATTGGCGCGGAACTCAGCGCGGGCGAAGTATAGACTATCGGTGCGAAATTACCCGATTAGCGTTGCCCATCAGGTAGCCTGCCGATAGCCCACCCCACAACATTGCGCATTGAAGTCTTGGTCCCAATCGTGACGGGTAAAACCTCCTGCCTGTTCAACGCGCGTTTCTCGGCTTTGGCCGCAGCCGTCCTCTCGAGACCGCCCCGATTAGCCCACTGATGTGAGCTTGAGGCTTTCGAGGTCGGCGTCGGCGCATCACATCGCAGCGTCTTTCCAAAGCTCTCGCTGTTACGAACGAGACATCTGATAACGGATTCGCATTACTCGAATCTTTCGTCGCGCGCGCGCTCCTCATTCGTCTCAGACGCTCTCCGATCGACGATTTCACGTGTTAGTGCAGCTTTCGCCTCGACGATGAACGGAATAAGGTCCGTCGGAACAAGATCATCTATTGATTCCAGAAGCTTGGAATTTGCCTCCAGGATGGCCGCGTAGGATCCGCTCCAACTCGTCGGCCGAAAGCGTTCGATAAAGACAGCGACGACTTTCCGAACATCGCTCGCACGACTCAAAAGCGCCTTCGCAGTTCTGGTCCAACCAAGACTGCCATCTGATAGACGCTCGTCAAACTTGATGAGTCCAGCCGCAATCGGGAACCGCTGGTCCGCGTCCTTCTCGGACCAATTGAGCATATCGTCGGTCGACACGGCGTCGAACGGCAATGTATTCCCTTCAACCCAGTGATTGATGACTTCGGGTCTAACTTCCGGCTCTACAGCGAAAAGCGTATCGAGCACCGCTATTGGTTGAGCTTGCAACAGCGCGGTTAGCAACGAAGATGTTTCCAACCAATAAAGCCTCGACTCGGCGACCGCTGCCTTCAACTCGGAGACGACCATGCTCGTGACCTCCGCTGCCTCCTGCCCTTGCAAGCAATGCCTGATGGTCTCGATTACCTCATAGTTTGTTCGCTCACTCCATCTCTGAATCTTTATGTTTGCGAGCAATTCGCGAGCTGTCCAAAGAACGTTCTTGTCGTGGGCATCGTTCGTATAGCCGTCGAGAAACAACCGAGTGTGCAAGACATTTAGCGCGGTCGTCCATCCGTCATGGCGGGTCGCAATCGACTCGATAAGTTCTTTGAACGCAAGTCCGTCTAAAGCCCTCGTCGAATCGCTCTGAGCCAATGGCTCAAACGCCGCAACGGCGGTTCCCAAAGAAAGTGCACGCTGTAACCGACGAAGTCCCCGCTCGTCCAGTCCCACTGTGATTTGCAGCGCTGGCAAAAGGTCGCGCATGCTCGAACGCTCTACAGTGTCGTCAAGCCACTGATTAGCGAGAGCTTGGTCTCTCGCCCAGCAACTCGCCAAAACGCCGCGCGCCAACGGGACGTTCGTTGCCGCTGGCGAGCAATCGCTAGCCGACGTCACCAACCGAAGCCAAAGTGTATTGAGGTCAAGCGTTCCATCAGCGAGCCCAAGCCCAAAATCGAAAACTCTGGGGCCACCCAAGATCAATTCCGGAAGCAGGCTTTCGAAGATTTTCTCATCCTCAGCGACCGCCCGACCTAGCGCCCTCGCCAAGTCAGTCATGCGCGTGATCGCCTCGTGTGCGTCGAACTCGATGTCAAGTTCGTCCTCGCCAATGCCTAGCATGGAACCTCCCGATCCCAGGACGACCGCGCGCACCTTATCTACAAGGTGTGTAGGCGCGAGTTGGCGTTCAAGCCTTTGCAAGCCGGATTTCAGCTCTCCCGTCAGCTTATCGCCAGGAAAAGTCAGAAAACTGCGGCACGCTATCCAACCTTCCCGCCAGAAACCGCGCTTCGCAATTTCTTGGCTGAGCTGCTCAACGGTTTGACTTTGTCCCGTCATCCATAGACCACGGATATTGCTAGCGAGCAGTGACCGTATTCGAGTCGATGCCTTGTGCTCTGGGCGTGAATACCGATCGACCACTGAAAGCGCCTTCGAATACCACGCATCCCGGTCAGCGACATTTTTAGGACAATAGCCAAAATCCCGAGACCGCCCTCCGAAATCGAAGCTTTCGAACGAGGAGAAATGGATACTTTTGAGCATCTTATTCAGCGCCGCAATTCCAAGGTCGATAGCTCTTTCTTCGCGTGAGCTAAGCAAGCGTTCAATAACCGCGATTCGTTGCTCCGCCGTGGCGTGTGTACCAGAAAGATAAAGTGCAAAGAGCGACTCGAAAGTATCAGACGCTTCCTTGACAGCGGCGTGGTCAGTGGATTCGACGGCAACTCGCACCAATAGGGTAACGCTTCTCTCAAACAACTCTGCGTCGTATGCCAAAGACCACAATAGGCGGCGATAGTGATGCCACATCGCTCGCGCAGCGTCTTGATCGCCCTGCCCAAGGCGTTCAAGAGAGCCCAGCGTCGCTTCGGGTACCACAGGCGCGACATTAACGAACATCGCTGAATGGACAGAATCAAATTCTGCTATGTCCCCAAGCAATCCATCGGCCGCAAGCCAGCGCTTGACGATTGAGACGGCGGCTTGCTGCTCATGCAGATATGAAAGCCGCCGCGAGAAGGATTGAGCCAGTCGTGCCGCTCCGTCGGTGAGCAATTGCTCGGCAATCGTCTGGTAAGGTATTTCCGTTAAAGCGCGAGCGGCAAGTCGGTTCGCGATAGCGTGGGGCAAGACGGCTCGCCAAAGTCCGCGCTTTTGCAGGAGTTGGCGTTGATGCAACTCCGCAACGTAGCGATAGGTCTGTCTGGCCGTCTGGTCGGCAAGCGTCGCCAACCGGGGCAATTCCGCTTCTATACCCGTCAATGTCTCTCCGTCGAACGAGTACACGAGCGATAGAGCCTTTGCAGTGTCAAGCAAAGCTTCGTTCGAAGCGTGCCTCTGCCGGAATAGCCTTTCGAACAACTCTTCACTCGTCAGTCCCGCGATGCTCTCCGAAGCTTCGACGGTCTCGGCCAAGGCAATCGCAATACGTGCATTCCCTCCTGAAGCTTCGGCTATGCTGCGCGCATCAACCGCCGACAGGAAACCGAAGCGGCGCTTGACAAGCTTCTCGATAAGCTCGTTTGAAGACGTATCGAGGCGAACGACTCGAGTTCGTTCGGGCTGATCTTCACGAACGTCGTACTCAACCGTAATCACACTGAGCGAACACTCCGGTCCGCTGAACAGCTTGGCCAGCCGCGCATGAAGCTCAGGAGGACAGTTGTCAACAATAAGGATCGCCCGCATCCGTCTCGCCATCAAGTCTGTCGCGAGGCCGATTGGCTGCGGACTAGGATCATCGGCGAGGTCCGTGTAGATGGCCCACGACTGAGGTAACGCGCAATTTCCGACTCTGGAATCAAAGAGCGCTTGGACCAGGCGAGTCTTCCCAACACCAGAAAGCCCGACCAGTCGCACTATTCTTCCGGGTTGTGCAAGCTGCTCGCGCAGCCTGTCGATGCCGTCGGAAAGTTGGCACGACGCGCTCGCCGCACTGTCACCAAAATGCAAACGCAGCTTGTCGTCGAGCAGATATTCAGCGTCTCGGGATTCTGCTGCACCGCTCCAGGCGCCATACGCTTGCCACCCGGTCACCGATCTGCCAATTTTGGCTCTCACCCAAGCAATGACGCCGGCGTGGCATCGAACCCATGACGCTAACCGTGTGCGGTCGTAGAAATCGGTGTGTAGCGCTTCTGCACCGGGAACATCGTTCAATGCTTCCCGCATGGCCGAGCGGCGAGCCTCCAACGCGCTGTACGCGACTGAGCCCTGTGAGCTTACGATGACGTACCCGCCTTTTGCCAAAGCCAGCTTCTCGATAGACGGCCTCACGACGCCTGCAGGACGCATCTCTTTCAGAATTGCCGCTCGGGGCATATCGGGCGTTTTGACCTGGAAGCCCGTGACACCTCGAGGGACAAACCCATCGATTAGCGTCCCGTCCGGCAGGTCTACCTTGACGTCCAAACCACCGTCGGCAGCTGTCTGCGCGCCACCCCAAGTGACAGCCGCTGGCGACAAGCTGTGGAGGGTTAACTCGGCTTCGCACAACCGTGCAACCAGTTCGCGCAAATCAACGTCGTTGAGTTGTTCAACGTCGGCGGGCGAGATATCGAACATGACGGAATTCTGAAATGATGAGGCACGATTTTACGATGCTCGCAGACCGACGTAATCGCTACCTGGCTAGCTGCCCCTCTGCATGCCACCCGACAGCCTCAACATCCAACAAATCGCAACAACGCGGCTTCCCAATTTTGCCTTCACAACCCACGCACACGCTATCGGATAGAACCGCTCGCTTAACTCGAACTCCACGCACGTATCGAGATATTCATCGTCTCCAAACTCTGGCTCTAACTCAAGCCGCCAAGGCTTGATTCAGCGGTCCGTTTCGGATACCGACCAAGCGACAGACAGCAGCGACTTTGCGTGAGAGTGCATCTGCGGGCCTTGCCCCCCAGAGGGTGCGTAGTTGTTCCACGTATTCAAACGCACGTGAGATGATAGCGGCACATGGTGCTCGTCTCGCCGGCATTACGCCGATGACCGGCTCGTAGACCATGCAAGAGATAACGACGCTGGCTCAAGAAGGTAAACGCATTCGAAGAACACGGTGCGATCCGGTCGTCATCGCAGCGGGTCCAACGTCCGAGCAAATGCGAAGATGAACGCAAGCCCCGCTCGCCTTTTTGCGCGATCGTTCCCGGCTCAGCATATCGCACCGTTGAGCCAGTCAATGCTGCACTACTGAGCTAAGGCAGAACCGCGGTATGTAGTTTCTGGTTCTTAGACTGCGTTTAAGCCGTTCGCACCGGCGCGAACGGCTTAAACGCATGGACGTGATGTCATTTGCCTTTTGTCGCGAACAACACGGCGCGCCAGTTGAGCTTGTCTAGGTGAGCCCTATTAAGTTCAGAACAGATTCTGTTTGCAAGTTTGAGCAAGGAAGTGTCAAGGGTGAGTTCAGATTTATTTGCCCAGACAGCTTGCATGCGCTTTTAAAAAGATCAATCAAATCAGCTATCTAGATGTTTTCCGAAGAACAGATTTTGTTTGCACGCTAGCACCGGGCTCTTTTGGGCAGCCGTACACTGCCCTCACGACTTCGACCGCGGGCCGCGCCTCGCGCGAGGCCGCTTATCGCAAAGCTATCGCAGACAAGGACAACATGAACACATCAGCGCTTTCGGATCTCTATCGTGCATACATCGCCTGCTTGAATGCGCGAGACTGGCAGAAGCTCGGCACGTTCGTACATGACAACCTGCACTACAACGGACGTGCGCTCACAGTCGATGACTACCGGGCGATGCTGGAAAGAGATGTCCGCGAGATTCCCGATCTTGTCTTTGACATTCAACTGTTGATTGCACAGCCGCCGCTCATCGCGTGCCGATTGCAGTTCGAATGCACGCCGAAGTCGCGTTTCTTCGGCCTCGACATCGACGGCAAGCGCGTGTCGTTTTGCGAGAACGTGTTTTATGAATTCCGCGATGGAAAAATAGAACGCGTATGGTCAGTCATCGATAAAGCCGCGATCGAGGCACAACTCTAGCGCGTAGCGTCTCTGCTCACGAGGCCAGTTTCGTGAATGTCGCAATCACCGCGTCGCCCTTGAACGGCTTGACGATCCATCCTTTCACGCCCGCTGCCTTGCCACGTTCCTTCATCGCCGGGCTGCTTTCGGTCGTGAGCATGATCACATTGACCGTCTGATTCGCAAGCTCGCCGCGAATCTTCTCGACCATCGTCAGGCCGTCCATGTTCGGCATGTTCACATCGCTGACGGTGAGGCGAATGCCCGCATCCGCGCGCAACTTCGCGAGGCCGTCCTTGCCGTCCACGGCAGTCGCCACGTCGAGTCCGTTGTTCTTCAGGAAGCCCGCGACTTCATCGCGAACCGTGCTGGAATCGTCCACTATCAAAACCTTGGCCATGAGTGCTTATCCTTGCGCCTCGGAGGCGCGTGTCATTTCGAATTGTGTTGCTTGATGTTGCTTACGTCAGAACAGTTCGAGTTCGCCTTCGCCCTGCTCTTCCATCTCGCCCGACGAAAAGTCAATCGCCGCCTTCGCGCACACGCAAAGCGTGACGCCCAGGCGCGCCGATTCGCACGGCCGCAGGTCATAGAACCAGACGTGATCGGGCCTGAGTTCGTCGATGAAGTCGATGCAGCGGCTGCTCAACGCATACGGCGTGGACATGCCGAGATCGGGAAAATGCGCGATCAATTGCTGATTCATCGAGCCGCAGCACAGGTTGACGAGTTCCATCAGACCATCGGAGAGAGACCGGTTATCGTCCGTGCCGGGATAACATGCGCGCGTCGCGGCATCATCCGCGTAGTGCAGAACGAAAAGCATACGGAATGTGAACGACGATATCGTCAGCACCAGCGCATTGGGCTGCAGCGTGTCGCGATGCCGCGCCGCGTCGACTTGTGTGATCTCCATGCCCGCATGTTCTCGCGGACTCAGCCGCGAAACCGCGGCATGCTCGAATATCTGTTCGATACTGCGCTTCGCCTCGTCTGAAATCACGCGGCCGCCTTTTCGATCGTCGATTGAAACCGGCCCGCGAGCATCTCGACGCTACCGAGCGAAGCGGTGATCATCTTGCCGCCCGCCTGAATGTCCTGAAACGTCGCGGCAGTCGTCAGGTCGTTGCGCAGCAGACTGTCGCGATAGCTCTTCGACAACTCCTGCGAACGCGAGGCCAGCGCACGCACTTCGCTCGCGACAATGGAAAATCCACGCCCCGCCGCGCCCGCGCGCGCCGCCTCGATGGAAGCATTCAGCGACACGATCAGCACGTGCTGCACGATCGACGAAAGCTCCTGATTCTTCGTGTGCATGTCGCGGTTCTGCGCCATCAGCGAGATCATCTGTTCATGCCAGCGCTCGAAGGTGAGCGAGAGCGCTTTGAGCCGCGCGGCTTCATCGGCGATACCGGACGCTTGCCGCAGCCATTCGTCCGCCTGCGCATGCGCCGCATCGAGTTTGAGCCGCAAGTCCTCGCGCTCCGCTTGCGCGCGATCGAGCCTGCTTTGCAGCGATGCGGCCAGGCCCGTCATGCCATCGGCGCGCTCGCTGCACGCTTTCAATTCGTCGCGATGCGGCGCATCGATCGCTTCGAGCCGCTGCCGCACCGCCTCCACTTGCGCAAGCTGCTCGCCAAGACGCCTGTTTCTGCCGTGTCGTGCCCAAACCAGAAACGCCACGACGATCAACGCGCCCACGCAGGCCGCCATCCACTTGTACTCCATTGCAATCACCTTCTTTATCCAGTCACGGCTTGCGTGTTTTCAACGGCTACATGCACGGGCAAAGCGACTACGGTTTCGAACATGCGATACGCGGTGCCACATTCCTCGTCCGTAAAGCGCAACGCAATGCGCCCGCCCTCGCGCGCGACGA
Source organism: Caballeronia sp. PC1 (assembly GCF_021353155.1). Classification (NCBI taxonomy): domain Bacteria; kingdom Pseudomonadati; phylum Pseudomonadota; class Betaproteobacteria; order Burkholderiales; family Burkholderiaceae; genus Caballeronia; species Caballeronia sp. PC1. The sequence goes on along the minus strand of NZ_JAJUBH010000003.1, from coordinate 841,647 downwards.
ACTCGCGCACGGCGTCCATGCCGACGCCGCGTCCCGATACTTCGGTCACGCTTTGCGCCGTCGAGAATCCCGCGCGGAAAATGAACTCCGCGAGTGCTTCATCGGCAACGTGCGCGCGCGCGTCGATCCAGCCGCGTTCGATCGCTTTCGCGCGGATCTTGCCGAGCGCAAGTCCACGGCCATCGTCGGCAAGCGCGATGCGCAACGCATCGTCCACGATCTGCGCTTCGATCCGGATGCTGCCCGCCGCCGTCTTGCCGAGCGCGACGCGTTCACTCGCGGTCTCGATGCCGTGGTCGATGCTGTTGCGCAAGAGATGCGTGAAGACGTTCGCGAGCGGGTCCGAAAGCGCCTTGCCGATGCGGCAGCCGTGATCGTCGATGTCGACGCGCGGCGCTTCCTTGCCGAGTTCCCGCGCCAGCGAAGGCAACGATCGAAGCGGCGCATCGAGCGCGCTTTCGACGCTCTCCGTCGAATCGCTCGCCGCATCGTCGCGCGCGCCCGTTGTCTTGCGGCCGAGACTGACCTCGTTGACGGTCGCATAACTTTGCAGCGCCGCTTTCACGCGGTCGAGATCGGCGATCATGTCCTCGCGGTTCCAGTGCGCATTGCCGTCCGGCTGGCGCAGCGCGTCGTAACGCTGCTCGGTATCGTGCACGACGCCCGTCAGATGCTGAAGGCTATAGGTGCGCGCATTGCCCTTCACGGTATGCATGTTGCGGAACAATTGCGCGATCGCTTCCTTGCTCGGAATATCGTGCTCGCGAATGATGCGCTCGTTCTCGCCGACAAAACTCGTCGCGCTCTGCATGAAGCGCTCGAACTTCTCCTGGCTGATCGCGAGCACCTCGCCGATCATGTCGAGCCTGCGCCGCTGCTCGCCCGCTTCGGCCGCGAGCGCTTTCAGCTCCGTCACGTGGCGCACGCACAGCATGAGGCGCGCGATCACGCCTTCCTCGTTCGTGATCGCGGACCAGCTCAGATCGAGCACTTTGCTTCTGCCATCGCCCATGTGCTTGACGACTTCATCGGCGAGCAGATGCCGGTTGAAATCGAAGTTCATGATGTCTTCGCCGAGACATGAATCGATGGCCGCAGCCACTTGCGCCAGCGCGTCGCTGCCTATGTTCGTGTTGCGGAACACGACATCCATCACCGGGCGGCCCGCGAGATCGCGCGTTTCGAAAATGGCTTCGAGAAACGCGGAGTATTCCGGATGAATCGCCGCGCCCGGCACCACTGTGAGAATGCCCTGCGGCATGTTCTGCAACATCGCCTGAATGTCGGCGGTGCGCTGCTTCAACTGAAGCGAGCTTTCCTGAATCTTCGCGATCATGCCGTTGAACGCGACGATCGAGCAGCCGATCTCGTCCATGCGTTCCACCGGCACGCGGCGCGTGAAGTCCTGGCTCGATGCGATCTCGCTCATCATCGTCTGCATGCGCGAAAGCGGCAGCGAAATCTGCCGATAGAGCAACACGCTGATGCCGACGAGAATCGCGACCGCCACGCCCGTCGCCGCCGCGAGGGTCACGCTCGTCGTCGCGAGCGCGTCGTTCAGCGTGTCGATAGCGGCGTCCTTCTGACGGTCCTTCTCGATGCGCAAAGTCTCGACGATGCCCTGAAGCTCGTCCTTGTACTGCGCGACGTTCGCGAACAGAAAGGCCTGCGCCAATGCGCTCTTGCCGGCTTCCTGCATCTGCCCGGTTTGTTTGATCGCGTCGAAGTAATTCGCGAGACTTTCGCGTGCCTGCGCGACGAGGCCCTTTTGCGCGGGGCTGGCAGCGGCCTTTTCCTGAAGATCGAGCGCGCCCTTGAGCGTGTTTTCGCGCGTGGCGAGCAGCTCGCGCGCCTGCGCGGCGATCTGTGCATCGGGCGCGTAGACGAGCGTCATCGTCGCGATCTGCACGTCCTTGACCTGCGAAACGAGATCGGCCGAAGCGAGCGCGCTCGGCACGACGCCTTGCGTGACCTGATGCACTTCCTCTGAACTGTCGCGAGTCTGCTTGACGGCATAGCCGCCGATCGCAGCGAGCGCCGTCAGCATCAGGACGACGAGCAAGACTATGCGATGACGTATGGTCATGTGTGAATCCCCGGTTTCGTGGCGATACGTGTCGCGGTGAGCGACCGGCCCGTTGCTGTGTCATGCGGGTTCGGGCGCCGGGGATTATTCGATTCAGGCGTGACAGGTGCGTGACATGACGCGGGTTTACCCCGCAAATTCCTCTTTAGTGGTTTTCCTCTTCATTCTTATACGCGGCGACATCGCGGGACGCTAAAGAAAGCCCCGGCGATGCCGTTAACTCTTCCGCTCCATCAAAGTCCCGGCATGATCGGATAAGGAATCGTGTGATCCACCACGCGCTTCACGCCCGGAATGCTTTCCGACGCGATCCGCATGGCGTCGAGCTGATCGCCCGACCATACCGTTCCCCACAGATGCACGATGCCGTCCTTCACGACGATATCGCGTCCGGGAAACGCCCAGCCGCGCCCCGCGAGATCGCCCATCAGCATTGCGCGAATTTCGGCGTCGCTGGCCCGCGCGTCGGGCGCGGACTCGACCACGAGCGCCGATGCCAGCGCCTGCACCAGATTCGACCGGCTGACGATGCCGACGAGCCGCCCCTCGCGCAACACCGGCACGCGCTTGATGTGACGGCTTTCGAGCACCGCGGCGATCTCCGCGAGCGAGGTGTCTTCGCTCACGCACACCGGATCGCGGCTCATGATCTCGCCCACCGTGCGCGCATGCGACTTGATGTAGTCGGCCGCGCCGCCATCGGAGAGCATGTCGAGCCACCATGCGCGGCGGCGTACCTCTTTCTCGGTGCCGATCTCTTCGCGGCGTAGCAGATCGCCCTCGCTGATCACGCCGATCACATACCCGTCCTTGTCGACGACGGGCGCCGCGCTGATATGGTGCTGCACGAGCAGCTTCGCCAGTTCATGAATCGTCGTTTCGGGCGCCACGGAAACGACGCTGGAAGTCATTACGTCACGTGCTTGCATCACAGACTCCGGATGGTGGGAATGTCGGTCGAGCTTGTCTGCTCCGGACTTGCGGGAGCACGCAATCACTTTACGGACGCTCGCCCTTTTCACGATTGACCTGAGTCAAACGCCGCGAATTCGCCGCAGTGTCCCGATGTCGCAGCCGCGCGTGACGGATTTTCCCCGTGCGACTACACTGGGACGCAGCAAAAAGTGGCGGCGCTCCCCAGCCCGTGACAGAACCTTGCCACCGGAGATTCGCGATGCGCACGCCTGACGGTACGCCCGACAATCCCGCCGCCGCCTCGCCGCTGCAATCCGACGCGCATTTCCGCCTGCTGGTCGAATCCGTCGAGGACTACGCCATCTTCCTGCTGGACGCGCAGGGCCGCGTCGCGACCTGGAACAACGGCGCGAAACGCATCAAGGGCTATGACGCGCAGGACATCGTCGGCCGGCACTTTTCGGTCTTCTATCCGCCGGAAGATATCGCGGCCGGCAAGCCGCAAAAGGAACTGGCCGCCGCGGCGCTCACGGGCCGTGTCGAGGACGAAGGCTGGCGCGTGCGCCGCGATTCGACGCGCTTCTGGGCCAATGTCGTCATCACCGCGCTGCGCGATGCGCAGGGCGCGCTGATTGGCTTCGCCAAGGTCACGCGCGACATGACCGACCGCCTGCGCCTGGCCGAACTGCAACATGCGCGCGCGTTGTCGGCGCACGTTCAGACGGCGCTGGAAAACGAGCGCGCATCGATTGCGCGGGAGCTGCACGACGATCTCGGGCAACAGCTCGCCGCGCTCAAGATGCAGCTCGCCACGCTCGATGCGAACCCCGGCGCGGACGGCTTCGCGCGGCACGCGCTGACGCAAACGCGCGCGATGGAAACGCAGATCGACACGGTCATCGCCTCGGTCCGACGGATCGCGGCGGGGTTGCGACCGCCGGTGCTCGACGACCTCGGCCTGTTCGCCGCCATCGACTGGCTCGTCAACGACTTTCGCCGCCGTTACGGGATTCGCATCGATCTGGACATCGGCGGTGAGGAGGCCGAATTCGACGCGGCGGCGTCCACCTCCATATTCCGGCTCGTGCAGGAAGCGCTCACCAATGTCGTGCGGCATGCGCAGGCGAGCAAAGTGCGCATCGTCATGACGTGCGCGGCGGATCGCTGCACCTTGTCCGTCGAGGACGACGGGCGCGGTGCCGCGCTCGACCAGCCGCGCGCGGCCAGCGCTTTCGGCCTGCTCGGCATGGGCGAGCGCGTGCGGCAGCTTGGCGGCGTCATCGCGTTTCGCAGCGCGCCGGGCGAAGGCTTTCGCATCGATGTCGATATTCCGCTCGACGGGCTCGCCCCACGCGCGTCCGGTTGATCCAGGTCAACGCCGTCCGATGCGAATCGACGCATCGTCTTCGCATGCCATCCACTCAGGGAGTTCGCCATGTACAGCCGCATACTCGCGCCGATCGATGGGAGCGCGACCTCCGCGCACGCGTTCGACGAGGCGATCAGGATCGCGCGCGCCGGCAATGCGGTTCTGCAGGCGCTCTATGTGGTCGACCTGCACCCGGTCGTCTATGACGCCACGGCCGCGTTCTATCCCGACATCCGCCGGACGCTGCTCGAAGAAGGTCATCGCCTGACTTCGGAAGCGGTGCAGCGCATGGCGCGCGAGGGCGTGTCGGGCGCGCCGCGCATCGCCGAGCTTTCGCTGACGGGCGACGACATCGCCGCGTGCATCGCGCGGTGCGCCGAAGACTTCGGGGCCGAACTCGTGGTCATGGGCACGCACGGGCGCCGCGGCTGGCGGCGGCTCGTGCTGGGCAGCGTCGCCGAGGGCTTCATGCGGGTGGCGCGCTGTCCGGTCCTGCTCGTGCCGGGACGCGAGGCGGAACAGGCCGCTGAAACGTCAGCCGGCTGAGCGCATGCCGCGCATGACGCGCGAGGAAATCGGCAGCTATCCCTGACAGCCGCATGTTTTCCCGGCTGCAGAAGATGGGCGTGGTCGATGCGCGCATCGTCGATCAGGCGGCGCTCAAGAGCGTGTGACTCAGGTTTGCGACCCGCTACGCATGAGCAGCACCGCGCACGTCGAGCGCCGCAGAAACGCTTCGGCGACGCTGCCGAGCACGAGCCGCGTCAGGCCGCCGCGCCCGTGCGTGCCCATCACGACGAGATCGGCGTGCATGTGTTCCGCGCAGCGCTGCAGCGTGAGGGCGATGGAATCGTCCGGCGTGCGGGTTTCCTCCAGCGTCGAATCGCACGCGATGCCCGCTTCGCGCAGCCGTTCCTGCGCGGCGTTCAGCACGCGTTGCGCCGCGCCCTGCACCTGCCGCCGGTAGTGGACCGGATACGACGCCAGCGCCGACGTATCCGAAACGTGCACGAGGCGCACGCACGTGCCCGGCGAGGCGCCGATGCGCAGCACTTCGTCGAGCGCCCGCTGCGACGATTCGCTGCCGTCGAGCGCAACCAGGATATTCCGATACATGACGATTCCGGCTCGCGCGCGTCGCGCTCAAACCGCCCATTCGAGATTGTCGATGCGCGCGAGCTTGCGCCCGATGCGCTCCACGAAGGTATCCATGACGCGGCGCTGATCCTTCGCGCCGTGCGCGGCCGTGAGCGCGCAGCGCGCGACCGGCTGCTTTCCGGCGAGCTGCGCCATTTCCCTGAAAGCGCCGGCATCGCCGCGCATGTGCTGCGTGCAGAGAAACGCGACGTGCGGCAGCCTGCGCCGGTTGGCGGCGAGCCACGCACGCACTGGCGCGCTCACCCGCCCCGCCCAGACCGGCGTGCCGATGACGACGATCTCATAGGCCGCGATATCGCGCTGAAGCGGATTCAAGGCCACGTCGCGCGCGAAAAGCGTATCGAGCATCGCGCGCACGCAACCCGTCGCGCCAGAGCGATCGACCGGCTCGGTGATCGCTTCGAAGTCGGCGTGAAGGCGCACGGCCAGTTCCGTGGCCGCGGCGTGCGTCGTGCCGCCGCGCGAGTAGCACACCACCAGCACTTTCGACATGATTCCTCTCCCTGTGCGGCGTCACGCCATCTCGATGATGACCTTCAGCGCGCCCGTCTCGGCCGCCTTGCTGAAGGTGTCGTAGGCATCGAGCACACGGTCCAGCGTGAAGCGATGCGTGATGAGCTGCTTCGGCTTCAGACGGCCCGCGCGCACGGTCTTGAGAAGCATCGGCGTGCTGACCGTGTCGACGAGCCGCGTCGTGATGGCGATGTTGCGATCCCACAGCGTCTCCAGATGCAGATCGGCCTTGACGCCGTGCACGCCCACGTTGGCGATGGTCCCGCCCGCCGCGACGATCGCCTGGCACAGCTCGAACGACGCCGGCACGCCGACCGCTTCCACGGCGCAGTCCACGCCCGCACCGTCGGTGAGGCGCAGCGTCTCGGCCGCCGGGTCCGTCTGCGCGATATCGATGCACGCGCTCGCGCCGAAGGTCCGCGCGACTTCGAGACGGTGCTTGTCGCGATCGATCATGATGATCTGCGCCGGCGCGTAGAACTGCGCCGTGAGCAGGGCCGCGAGGCCGATCGGTCCCGCGCCGACGATCGCGACCGTGCTCCCCGGCTGAACGCGGCCGTTGAGCACGCCGCATTCGAAGCCCGTCGGCAGGATGTCCGAGAGCATGACGAGCGCTTCTTCCTCGACGCCGGGCGGCACGCGATAGAGGCTCGTATCCGCATGCGGGATGCGCACGTATTCGGCCTGCGTGCCGTCGATCTTGTTGCCGAGAATCCAGCCGCCCGTCGCGCAGTGCGAATACATGCCGCGCCGGCACGCCTCGCATTTGCCGCACGACGAGATGCACGAGATCAGCACGCGATCGCCCGGCCCGAACGCGGACACCGCCGCGCCGACCTGCTCGACCACGCCCACGCCTTCGTGCCCCAGCACGCGGCCCGGCTCGCAGCTCGGCACGTCGCCTTTGAGGATATGCAGATCGGTGCCGCAGATGGTCGTGTGCGTCACGCGCACGATCGCGTCGGTGGCGGCGGCGAGCGTCGGCGCGGGACGCTCGTCGAGCGATTTCTTTCCCGGACCGTGATAGACCAGTGCCTTCATCTTCGAGCTCCTCTCGCGTGGAATGCGGTGAGTGGGACGGGCCCACTCTATTCCCGCGAGCGCTCCGGCGATTGACCTGAGTCAAACGATGCGCGATGCCGCGCGCCGTTGATCTGAGTCAATCGCTTGGCGTAGCCGCGTTCTTAAACTCGACCTCGTTCGAACCGCACTCTCAAGGAGCCGTGCGATGAGCTACAAGACGATTCTCGTGCACCTCGACACCAGCGTGCGCGCGCACCCCCGTCTCGAAACGGCGCTGCAACTGGCCCGGCGTTTCGATGCCTATGTGATCGGCCTGTTCGCGGTCTTCGAGCCGAGCCCGCACGCATTCACGGTGATGGCGGGATCGGCTGAGTACTACCGCGAGCATGCGGCCGTGCGGCGCGAGCAGCGCGGCGCGATCGAGCGGATCTTTCGGGCGGAACTGACGCGCGCGGGGGTTTCGGGAGAATGGATCGAGACGCAGGAACGGCCGGGATTTTTCGTGCCGCGTCATGCGGGCCGCGCGGACCTCGTGATCGCCGGGCAGAGCGACCCGAGCGATCCCGAGTCCTACGTGGGCGAGCACTTTCCGGAGACGCTCGTCATGTCGTCGGGGCGTCCGGTGCTGCTGATGCCCTACGCGGGGTTCTTCGCCGACGTGGGCAAGCGCCCGATGATCGCCTGGGACGGCAGCCGCGAAGCGTCGCGCGCGGTTCACGACGCCCTGCCGCTTCTGAAGACCGCGGAGCACGTGAGCATCGCGAGCATCCGCAAGGTGCGGGACGAGATGACCGGCGAGTGCGTATCCGGCGCGGATATCGCGGCGAGCCTCGCGCGGCATGGCGTGAAGGCGGATGTGTTCGTGGGCGAGCGCGCCCCCGATACATCGGCGGGCGAACTGCTGCTGTCACGCGCCGCCGACATCGAAGCGGACCTCGTCGTCATGGGCGGCTATGGCCACGCGCGCTGGGAAGAACGCGTGCTCGGCGGTGTGACGCAGACATTCCTTTCGTCGATGACCCTGCCGGTGTTGATGTCGCATTGAAGCGGGGTCATGCGGCTGCACATCGCGGACGATCAGCGCGCCCCATACCGCTGCAAGCCCGCGATGCTCTCCTCAAGCTCAGCCTGCAGCCGCGCCATCAGTTCGGCGGCGGGCAACTCGCGCACGAGCGCAGCGGCCTGTCCCGCCCATTGCGCGCCGTAACCGAACTCATCCTTCGCCTTGGCCGCCGCGTGCAGCGCTTTGCCCGCATCGTATGTCACCGGATAGGCGGGAATCGCGGGCGCTTGCGGGTCGCGGCCCAGTTCCGTGAACCTGTTGACGAGACTGCGTGCCTTGCGCCCCGAGATCGCCGACGTGAACGTCGTGCGGTTGGCGGCCTCGCTCAGAATGGCGCGCCGGTATCCGGCATCGATCGATGTCTCCGTGCACGGCACGAACGCCGTGCCGAGCTGCGCCGCCTGCGCGCCGAGCGCGAGCGCCGCCGCAATGCCCGCGCCGTCCATGATGCCACCCGACGCGATCACCGGCACGTCGAACCGGCTGGCGAGCAGGCGCGTGAGCGCGAAGACGCCCAGGTTGTCGTCGTCGGCTTGCGGGTCGAAGATGCCGCGATGCCCGCCCGCTTCGATGCCCTGCGCGACGATCGCATCCATGCCCGCCGCCGCGACCCGTTCCGCCTCGCGAACATTGGTCGCGGACGCGATCAACGTGATGCCCGCGCCGCGCAAGGCGTCGATATACTCCTTCGACGGCAAGCCGAAATGAAAGCTCACGACCGCCGGCTTCTCTTCGACGAACACCTTCAGCATCGCTTCATCGACGACGAAGCTCGTATAGATCTCGTTCAGCTTCTCCGGCGGCGTCGCGCCGAATTGCGCGAAGACAGGTGCGAGCCACGCGTTCCATGCTTTTTCGACCGCGGCGTCGGCCTTCGCGGGCGCGTGACAGAACACGTTGACGTTGAACGGCTTGCCGGTCAGCGCGCGCGTCTCGCGGATCGTCTTGCGCGCGCCCTCGGCGTTCATCGCACCGACGCCGAGCGAGCCGAGCCCGCCCGCGTTCGATACGGCCGCCGCGAGCGCGGGCGTGGTCACGCCGGCCATCGGCGCCTGAATGATCGGCGTATCGATGCCGAGTCGCGATAACAATGCGTTCTTGCTCATGACTGTGCGTCCTGTAATCGTTGCTTGCGTTGCCTGCGTTGCCTGCGTTGCATGAATCAGCGCGTGACGAGCTTCTCGACGATGAAATCCACGAAAGCCCGCACGCGCGACGATAAATGCCGGCCATGCGGATACAGCAGGATGAACGGCCGGCTGCATCCGCCGAAGTCGCGCAGCACTTCGGTGAGCGTGCCCGCGCGCAAATCGTCTTCGACGGTAAAGCGATAGATCTGGAAGAGGCCCGCGCCGCTGCGCGCGAGCGGAATGCCCGCGAGCGCATCGCCGGAGGTGCCGTAGCTCGCGTTCGTCGTCATTTCCACCGGCTCGCCGTTCTGCATGAAAAGCCACGGCACGGGGCGTCCCGTGCTCGGCATCTCGAACTGGATGCATTCGTGATCGATCAGGTCTTCGATCGTCTTTGGCACGCCCGCGCGCTTCAGATAGCCGGGCGACGCCACCACGACGAGCTCCGCATCTTCCAGCTTGCGCGCGATGAGACCGGAATCGCGCGGCGCGCGTCCGCGTATCGCGAGATCGAAGCCTTCGTCCGCGAAGTCGATGTTGCGATTGCTCAGATGCGCTTCGACGGTGACATCCGGGTAACGCGCGCGGAATTCCGCGAGCAGCGGCAGCACGCGATAGTGGCCGTAAGGCGTCGGCATGCTGATGCGCAATACGCCCTTCGGGCTCGTCTGCTGCCCGGTGGCTTCGCGCTCGGCTTCCGCGAGACGATTGAGCGCGTCGCGGCACTGCTCGAAGTAGCGGCGGCCCGCATCGGTCAGGCGAATCTGGCGCGTCGTGCGCACGAAAAGCCGCACGTCGAGCCGCTTCTCCAGCCGCGCGACGGAACGGCTCACCGCCGCGGGCGTCACGCTGGCCGCCGTGGCCGCGAGCGTGAAGCTGCCGAGCTCCGCCGCGAGGCAGAAAAGCTCGATGCTGCCGAGAAGGAGATCGTCGAATTGCCGCTGCATGTCGATTGGCTTCGCGTCGTTGTCGGTGCATCTTCCGCGCTTGGCGGCGCACGGTCAACCGACGCCATCGCACTTGAGTTGTGACGCGCAGGAACAGATGGGCCGCGCCGCGCCAAAAAAATCGCCCGCTTCTTCCGGCGAGGAAAAAGCGGGCGAGCTCGCGTGAACGCGTTCGACGCTTACTTGGCCGTCGGCATGGCGAACTCCGCGCCCTTTTCCGTGCTTTCGGGCCAGCGCTGCATGATCGACTTCTGCTTGGTATAGAAGCGCACGCCCTCTTCGCCGTACGCGTGCATGTCGCCGAACAGACTGCGCTTCCAGCCGCCGAAGCCGTGCCATGCCATCGGCACCGGAATCGGCACGTTGATGCCGACCATGCCCACTTCGATGCGCCGTCCGAACTCGCGGGCGATGTGCCCGTCGCGCGTATAGCATGCGACGCCGTTGCCGAACTCGTGCTCGTTGACGAGATCGACCGCTTCGCTGAAGTCCTTCACGCGCACGCAGGCAAGCACCGGCCCGAAGATCTCTTCCTTGTAGATGCGCATGTCCGGCGTGACGTGATCGAACAGCGTGCCGCCCGTGAAGAAGCCGTCTTCGTGGCCCGGCACCTTGTAGCCGCGCCCATCGACGACGAGTTGCGCGCCTTCTTCCACGCCCAGCGCGATATAGCCTTCGATACGCTCGAGCGCCTGGCGCGTGACGATCGGGCCCATTTCCGCATCGGACTCCATGCCGTTTCTGATCTTGAGCGCCTTCGCGCGCTCGGCGAGTTTCGGCACGATCTTGTCGGCGACATCGCCCACCAGCAGCGCGACCGAAATCGCCATGCAGCGCTCGCCCGCCGAACCGTAGCCCGCGCCGATCAAGGCATCGACGGCCTGATCGAGATCCGCATCCGGCATCACGACCATATGATTCTTCGCGCCGCCGAGCGCCTGCACGCGCTTGCCGTGCTTCGCACCCGTTTCGTAGATGTAATTCGCGATCGGCGTGGAGCCGACGAAGCTGATCGCCTTCACTTGCGGGTGCGTGAGCAGCGCATCGACGACGGCCTTGTCGCCCTGCACGACGTTGAAAATGCCATCGGGCAAGCCGGCTTGCTTCAACAGATCGGCCATGAAAAGCGACGCCGACGGATCGCGTTCGCTCGGCTTCAGGATGAACGCGTTGCCCGCCGCGATCGCGACCGGAAACATCCAGCACGGCACCATGCACGGGAAGTTGAACGGCGTGATGCCCGCGACGACGCCGAGCGGCTGGCGCAGCGTCCAGTTGTCGATGCCGGTCGAAACCTGATCGGTGTAGTCGCCCTTCAGCAATTGCGGAATGCCGCACGCGAATTCGATCACGTCGATGCCGCGCGACACTTCGCCCTGCGCATCCGAAAACACCTTGCCGTGCTCGGCGGTGATGATCGCGGCGAGTTCGTCGCGATGCTTGTTCATCAGTTCCAGAAACTTCAGCATGACGCGCGCGCGGCGGATCGGCGGCGTGTCGCGCCAGGCCGGGAACGCGGACTTCGCGCTCGCGACGGCGGCATCGACATCGGCGGCTTCGCCGAGCACGAGCTTGCGCGGACGCTCGCCCGTCGCGGGGTTGAACACCGGCTGCGTGCGCGCGGACGAGCCGTGCACGCGCTCGCCGTGAATGTAGTGAACGACGTCGGCGGTGTCGTTGAACGCTGCGGTCATGCTCGTCTCCTGAAGAATGGTTGGGCGATGACTGCAGTGTATGAATCCGCGTGCGGCTTGCAAAGACGCTAAGATTGAACTCATTGTTCGCAACCACAAACAATCGGCCGATGGACGAGCAAAAGATCGAAGCGCTCTGGACCCACTTGCACTGGCTGACGGTGCTCGCGGAGCAAGGCAGCTACACGGCGGCGGCGGCGCGGCTGAACGTGTCGAAAGCGGCGATGAGCCAGCGCATCGCCGAACTGGAGCGCGCGGCGGGCGTGCCGCTCGTCACGCGCACGACGCGCAGCGTGCGCTTTACGGAGGCGGGCCGCAGGCTCGTCGACGACACGCGCGGGCAGTACGAGCGCATCGCGTCGAGTTTTTTGAGCGTGAAGGAGATGGCGGGCGTCGCGCGCGGCCTGATCCGCGTAACCGCGCCGATGGCCTTTTCGCGGCAGCAGCTCGTGCCGCGCATGTCGGGGTTTCTGCATGCGCATCCGGAAGTGCGCGTTCAACTGGAAGCATCGGACAAACTGAGCTCGATCGCGAGCGAGGGCTTCGATCTCGCGGTGCGGCACAGCGCGCAGGTGCCGGATACGCACGTCGCGTGGAAACTGTGCGACACGCATTCGGTGATCGTCGCGACGCGCGCCTATCTGAAGCGGCGCGGCACGCCTGCGACGCCCAACGATCTCGTCACGCACGATTGCCTCGTCTATCCGCGTCCGCAGGCGTCGAGCATCTGGTCGTTCCAGAGAAAGGGCGGGCGCAAGAGTTCCGCCGGGCCTTACACGCTCGCCGTGAGCGGCCCTTTTGCGGCGAATAACAGCGAGGTGCTGCGCGATGCCGCGCTCGACGATCTGGGCATTGCGCTATTGCCGGATTTCACCGCGCAAGCCGCCGTGCAGGCCGGCAAGCTCGTGGTGCTGCTGCCGGAATGGCGTCCGGTCGGCGCATTCGCGGATCAGCTTTTCGTGGTGCGGCCTTATTCGCCGCATGTGCCGCGCGCGGTCGCGCTGTTCATCGGCTATTTGCGCGAGACCTTTGCGGGCGGATTTCCGCTCATGCCGTGAAATGCAAAACGCGCCCGATCGTTCGGGCGCGTTTCATTGCTTTCCGCGTTGCTTAGTGATGCGCGAATGTCGGGAAAACGTCGGCCTGAGCCGAGCGTACGCCGGATTGCGCCGAGCCTTCGCTCACGCCGCCGAACGCGCTTTGCGCGGTGCCGTTTTGCGCGGCGATACGCGCTTCGGCAGCCTGAATGTCAGCGGGATACTTCGAATCGCTGACCACGCCGGGGTTATAGCCCGCCTTTTCCAGTTGCACGATTTCAGCGCGGACTTGCGCGCGGGTCACGGGCTGATTCGATTGCGCGAACGATGCGACCGGAGCGGCAAAAGCCAGAGCGACCGCTGCAATACCGATGAGCTTGTTCATGATTCTTTCCTCCATCCATTGATTTATCGAGTTGTCGCTCACGTTGCTTTGCCTTGCTTTGCTCGTTTGCGACCGTTGAGCAAAGTTTAGATATCGCACGCCCTAGGGTAAATACCTAAACGACGAAATCACTTTTGGCGAAATTCGCACTAATCCGGGCATGCGCAATGGAAAGCCAATCGACGCGCGCATCGCCTATAACCAAAGCAGCGGGCTGCTCCGCACGGTTCATGGCACGAACGATCGTTTATTCAGGAGAATGATCTTGAAACGAATCCTGGTGATCGGCGCGGGTTTCGCCGGTCTGTGGAGCGCGCTTTCGGCGGCGCGCAAGCTCGATGAATTGAACCGCACCGAAGAAGCCGAAGTCGTCATCGTCAATCCCGCGCCGTTTCATAGCGTGCGCGTGCGCAACTACGAGCAGCCGCTCGATCCGACGCTCGTGCAGCTCGACACGGTGCTCGGTCCGGCAGGCGTGAAGCTGATTCAGGCGAAAGCGACGGAGATCGACAGCGCGACTCGCCGCGTGTCGATCGAACGCGACGGCACGGCGGAATCGCTCGACTACGACCGGCTGATTCTCGCGGCGGGCAGCGTGCTCGTGCGCCCGCCGATTCCCGGCCTCGACTGCCATTCCTTCGACGTCGATACGTACGCGGGCGCGTGCAAGCTGCAGGCGCATCTGCTGACCTTGCCCGCATTGCCGGACACGCCGGGCCGCTATACGGCGGTCGTGGTCGGCGCGGGGCTGACGGGCATCGAGCTTGCCGCGGAATTGCCGGCGCGGTTGCGCGAGATCGTCGCGGATGCGGATCGCGGCAAGGTGCGCGTGGTGCTCGCGGACCGTTCGGCGACGATCGCGCAATCGATGGGCGGCGCGCAGCCCGTCATCGAAGGCGCGCTGAAGACGCTGGATGTCGAGGTGCGCGCAGGCGTCACGCTCGAATCGCTCGATGAAGCGGGCGTCACGCTCAGCGACGGCACCGCGAGCGAGCGCATCGAGGCCGCGACGGTCGTCTGGTGCGGCGGCATGCATGCGAACGCGCTTGCGAGTCAGTTGCCGGTCACGCTCGATCCGCTCGGGCGCGTGCCCGTCGATACGTTCCTGCGCGCGGAAGGCGTGCCGGGCGTGTTCGCGGCGGGCGACTGCGCGCGCATTCTGATCGACGGCACGCGGCCTTCGGTGATGTCGTGCCAGCATGGCCGGCCGATGGGACGTTACGCGGGCAACAACGCCGTCTGCGATCTGTTCGGGCTGGAGATGCTGCCGCTGTCGATCGACTGGTACACGACCATCTGCGATCTCGGGCCGTGGGGCGCGGTGTACACGGAAGGATGGGACAGGAAGCTCGTCACGCAGGGCGAGACGGCGAAGGCGACGAAGCGCACGATCAATGGCGAGCGCATCTATCCGCCGAAAAGCGGCACGCGCGAGGACATTTTGCGGGCGGCGTCGCCCGTCGTGCAGACGCCGCCGCCTACCGAACGCGCCGGTTAGCGCGTATCGATGCCGATGCCAAGCAATCAGACCTTCTGGACAGACGCGTCGTAGATCTCGTCGATCGACGTTTCGAGCGTCTTGTCGAACTCGCTGTCGCTCATCGACTTCTTCAGCTCGTTGATGAGCGCGCGCGAGAAGCTCGCGATCATGCCGTGGTTCTGCGCGAGCTTCTTGCACGCGTCGCTGCGCGTATAGCCGCCCGACAGCGCGACGACACGCACCACGCGCGGATGCTCGATCAGCGGACGATAGAAATCCGCTTCGTCGGGGATGGTCAGCTTGATCATCACCTGGCTCGATTCCGGCAGCGCGTTGAGGCCTTTGAGCAATTCGTCGCGCAGGAATTTTTCCGCGCCCTTCTTGTCCGGGCTCTTGATCGACACTTCGGGTTCGAGAATCGGCACGAGACCGTGCTTGATGATCTGCGCGCCCACTTCGAACTGCTGCGCGGCGACCGCGGCGATGCCCTTCTCGTTCGCCTGATGGATCACCGAGCGCATTTTCGTGCCGAAGATGCCGAGCTTCACAGCGCGCGCGAGCAGATCGTCGAGACCGGGAATCGGCTTCATCACCTGCACGCCGTCCGCTTCGGCTTCGAGGCCTTTGTCCACCTTCAGAAACGGCACGACGCCGCGGTCTTCCCACAAGAACGTGGGCACCGGCTTGCCTTCCGCTTCGCCGTCCATCGTGCGCTCGAACAGAATTGCGCCGATGACTTTCTTGCCCGAAAACGAAGGCGCGGTCATGATGCGCACGCGCATTTCGTGCATCAGCTTGAACATGTCGGCGTCGCCGTTATAGGCGTCGTCGGGAATTCCGTATTGCCGCAGCGCGCCGGGCGTCGAGCCGCCGCTTTGATCCAGCGCGGCAATGAAACCATCCTTCTCAGCCATCTGCGCGAGCATTTTTTCGTTAGCCACGAACATTTCCTCCTCGAAGTTCAATCACCGGACAGGCACAGGTGCGCAAACCGGGCTTATGGTTCAGCTTCCACAAGTGTAATGGTTTTGCCGGGCGCAAAAGTCGTGCAAATCCGCCATTCGTGCGCAAATGGGGCGTGGAAATCGTGCCGGCGCGGTGCGATCGTGCGGCAACGCACGGCCGGGCGAAAAGAAACGCTCAGGAAGCGGCGGAATTGAGATCGCCCGCATTGCCGGGCCGCCATACGGCATTCAAGGCGCGGCGAAGCAGAGACGGCGCGCGCTGGAAGTCGACGGCGCCGGGCATTTGCGCATGATCGTTCGATGCGTCAGCCGTGGCTTCGACGGCGGGCGATGGTATCGCTTCCTGCTCGACCAACTGCACGACTTCCGGCTCGGGCAGAGGCGCGAGTTTCTCGCGTGCATCGGCGCAGCGCCGGTTGAGCACGCGGCGCATCTCGGGATCGTCGATGAGCGCCTGCGCGGTCGCCATGCCGCGCTCGAATTGCAGCGCGTAGGCGATATCGGTGAAGTCGTCGAAGCGGCCGCTATCGGCCAGCTCGAACGCCAGTTCCACTGTGCGGCGGCGTTTCCATGCGTCGAGATCGTCGTGGCCGGTGTTCACGGATAGCCTCTTCCTGGCGATGAGGTGCGAACGATCTTAGCCTTCGCCAAACGTTTTGCCGTTGTCAGGTCACAACAAGCGCGTGAAAGTCGCTCGAGAAATCGTACAAAAAGCGCTTGCCTAAACGCCACGATTAAGGCTTCGATCTGGCGCCCGATTAGCGATAGTCCGTGCTTGACAAGGCATGCGCATGCTCGTTAATTTCACTCAGCCGCTCCCTTAATAACGGCGTGCGGCCGCCGACGATTTCCTGTCTGCGCTGTGAAGCAGTCCCGACGTATTGGTGTTCGCTCCCATCGGAGCGTGATGTGCCTTTATCGGAGCCGCGTCATGATCCCGCTTTCAGGAAGTCCGGCACGCCTTGCCGCTCTCGCGCTTGGCTGCGCGCTCGCCGCGTCCCTGTCCGCGTGCGGCGGATCGGACTCCAACAACACCGCCGTGCCCGATTCCATCACCCAGGTGATGAAAAAGCCCATGTATCAGGGCTCGACGTGGGCGCTGCGCGTCGTCGATCTGAATTCGGGCGACGTGATCTACGACATGAATTCGAACGCGCAGTTGTATATCGCGTCGGTACGCAAGGTCTTTTCCGTAGGCGCGGCGCTCGATCAGTACGGCGCGCAGCATCAGTTCCAGACACCGGTGTATCGCCTCGGCACCGTCGATGCGAGCGGCACGCTGAACGGCAATCTCGTGCTCGTCGCGAGCGGCGATCTCGCGATGGGCGGCCGCACGAATCCCGACGGCACGCTCGCCTTCACCAACTTCGACCACAACGAAGCCAACAATCTCGGCAATGCGCAGATCACCGCGCCCGATCCGCTCGCGGGCTACGACTCGCTCGCGGCGCAGGTCGCGGCGGCGGGCATCAAGCGAATCAACGGCGAAGTCGTGATCGACGACCGGCTGTTCGACCCGTTCGATTTTCGCGGCGAGTTCAATCTGCGGCCGATCTTCGTCAATGACGACGTGGTGGATACGATCATCGGCCAGGGCAGCGCGGGCTCGCTGTCGCCGGTGGATTACCGGCCGATGTCGTCGGCGTTCACGGTGCAATCCACTTTGCTGACGGGCCCGGCGGGCACGGCCGCGAACATCACCGTGACGCCCGAGGAGCCGGCCTGCTTCGGCGCGCTGCCCTGCGGCGGCGTGCTGGGCGGCTCGATTCCCGCGGATTACGTGCCGCCGATCGTCCCGAGCTTTCCGGTGATCCGCACGTTCCGCATCACGCAGCCGTCGAACTACGCGCGCACGGTGCTGATCGAAGCGCTCGCGCGCGCGGGCGTGACCGTCACGGCGAACGCCGTCGAGGGCAATCCGGTGCAGCTGCTGCCCGCGAAGAACGCGTATTCCGCCGATACGCGCGTCGCGCAGCTCACGTCGCAGCCGTGGGCGCAATATACGAAGTGGATTCTGAAGGTCAGCTACAACATCGGCGCGGACACGAGCCTCATGCTGTTCGGCGTCGCGAACAACGGCTCGACTACGCTCGCCACCGCGCTCGCGGCGGAAAACGCGACGCTATCGAGCGCGCCGTTCAACGTGCCGATGACGCAGACGCATTTCATCGACGGCAGCGGCGGCGGCGAAACCACGGCGACGCCGCTCGCGGTCATCGCCATGTTGCGCGCGATGAACGGCCGCCCGGCTTTCCCGGCCTACGTCGACTCGATGCCCTTTCTCGGCGTCGACGGCTCGCTCGCGAGCACGACCGACTTCGAAAGCGATCCGACGCTCGCGGGCGCGAAGGGCAAGGTGTACGCGAAAACCGGCACTTACGTGGCGGGCACGGACGGCCCGAACGGGCAGCAGCAGATCACGCTGAAAGGACAGGCGCTCGCGGGTTATATCGATGCGAAAAGCGGCCGCAGGCTTGCGTTCGCGCTGGTCGTGAACAATGTGCCGATCAGCGATGTGCCCGACATCATCAACGTGTTCAACGACGAAGGCACGATCGCGGCCAACATCTGGAAGCTGCAATAACGCCTACCACGCCCCGGCAAACGCCTGAACCGCGCGATTGAACGCGCCCGGGCTCGCGGCATTCATGCCGTGCGATGCGCCCGCGATCGTCACGCGCTCCGCGAACTCAACCCATTCTTCGAGCTTCTCGACGTTGTTGCGGAACATGCGCGGGCTTTTCTGACCGTCGATCAGAAGCGTGCGGCACTTGATGTCGCGCGCCGCGTCGCGTGTGTAGGCGGGCAGCGGATCGCGGAACTGCTTGGGCAGCGTGAGCGCGTTGTCGAGCGCCATGCGGCGAAAGCTCTCCGTGCTCTTTTTCCAGAAGCCCGGCATGCTCACCGAATCCACGAACATTTCCAGGCCACGGTCGTACTCGCCCTGTTCGATCAGTTCGGCCACGCGCGCGCGCAGCGCGTTGGTCGCGGGCGGCAGCGTCGCGGGCGCGGACTGCGACACAAGTTCCAGCGGCCCGCCCGGATCGGCAAGCGTCAGCGTCTTGACGAGCCGCGGATACTCCCGCGCCAGATGAAACGCGATGCTGCCGCCGCGCGAATGCCCGACGAGGTGCACCGGCGCGAGATCGAGCGACTCGATGAACTCCGCCATTTCCGCGACGTGCGCTTCCACGCTGAATTCGCCGCGCACGAACGCATCGACGGCGGGCCAGTAATGCGACAGGCTCGGCGCGATGCAGCGGAAGTGTTTCGCGAGCGGCACGACCTGCGCGCTCCAGTAGCGGTAATCGCACAGCGAGCCATGCACGAAGAGCATCGGCTCGCCCTCTCCGCACTCGATGAACGGCACGGAAATGCCCGACGCGGTCGTGGCGAACGACGGTTCGGGTAAGCCTTGCACGGCGGTGAGGACGGAAAGATCGGTTCGCGCGTTCATGGTTCGCTCCTTTGATGCGACTATGCGCCGCGCGGAAGCAAAAGAAAAACGCATAATTTTGATAGAATCGTTCAGATTATCTGATAGCAAACGGTCGTGCTCCATGAAGTTCGCCATGAAAGCGCTCGACCTCGACGTACTGTCGATGATCGTCGCGGTCGCGGATACGGGCAATATCAGCCGCGCCGCGGAACTCGTGCATCGCTCGCAATCGGCGGTGAGCATGCAGATCAAGACGCTGGAAACCGCGCTGGGCAAGGCGCTCTTCGTGCGCAAGCCGCGCAGCGTGGTGCCGACGCAAGACGGCGAGGTGCTGCTCACCTACGCGCGCCGCATGATCGCGCTGCGCGACGAGGCCTGGGCGGCGGTCGTGCGGCCGGACGTGACCGGGCGCGTGGTGATCGGCGTGCCGGACGATTACGCGTCGTCGCTTTTTCCGCCCATCCTCAAGAAATTTTCCGCGACGTATCCGAAAGTCGAGATTCAGGTCGTCGGCTTGCCGAGCCTCGCGCTCGCGCCGATGGTGAAGGACGGCACGGTCGATCTCGTCTGCGCCACGCGCGTCAAGGGCCTGTCGGGCGAATTCCTGCGCCACGAGCCGATGGTCTGGGCCGCCGCGCCCGGCACCGAAATCTGGAAGGAGCGGCCCTTGCCGATCGCCGTGTTCCTGCCGGGCAGCGTCGCGCGCGAGAACGCGATCCGCAGCCTGGAGCGCGCGCGCATCGGCTATCGCACGTCGTATGAGAGCCCGAGCCTGCTCGGTCTGTTGACGATGGCCGAGGCCGGTCTCGCCGTGACGCCGCTCGCGAAATGCGCCGTGCCCGCGCATTTCACGCTGCTCGGTCCGGCGCAAGGCTTGCCCGATATCGGCACGCTTGAAGTGGTGCTGGCGCGCAGCGCGGCATCGAAACGGCCGCCTTGCGACTTTCTGGCCGAGCGGATCATGGCCGAACTGCGGCGCTGAATCCGGCGCCGATTTCCGCTTCGATCGCGCGCATGCGGCGTGAAGTCCACGCGCGCAGCATGCCGTTCGATGCCACCATCGGCAGCGACGCCGCCATGATGCGATACACGTCGTTGCGGCGAACCTTCGAGATGCGGCCGGGATCGAGCCATGCCTCATTGCGCGCGAGCAGCACGAGCGTGTCGAGCCCGATCATGATCGGCCACAGACACGCGAGCCGCAGGCGAACTGCCGTCGCGGGAATCGCGAGCGTGTAATCGACGGCATCCTGAAAGAGCGCGATCGACGTGCGCAGCAGGTCGAATAGCACGGGCCGCGCGCGCGCCGACGATTCCGGCTGCAGCAGATCGCGCGGCGCGAGGGCATGACGCGCGAGCAGGGTTTCGGGCAGATAGCATCGGCCGATGCGCAGGTCGCGCGCGCAATCGCGCAGCACGTTGGTCATTTGCAGCGCCTTGCCGAAGCGCACGCCGAGCGCGAGCATCGTCTCGGGCGCGGCCTTCAGCGTGCCGGGCATGTGCGCGTAGGTCATCTTGGTCCAGAATTCGCCGACGCAGCCCGCGACCAGATACGTATAACGATCCAGTTCGCCGAATTCCCGCAACGCGACGATATGGCCCGAGGTTTCGTCGGGAAACGTGCGCAGATCGAATTCCATGCCGGTCGTCAGCGTCGTGACGATGTCGCGGACGGCGGCCTGATCGTCGCGGCTCAGTTGCGGCAGGATCGCGAGCGCTTCGGCGAGGCGTTCGAGCAGCGCGCGCTCGTCCGGCTGCGTCTGCTGGCCCGCGACTTCGCCCGCGATACTGGCGAGCGCGCCGTCGTCGGGCGCACCGTTGACCTGCCGGCGCAGCGAAAGCAGCCATTCCAGACGGCGCTGCGGCGAAATCAGCGAGGTATCGGCGATGGTATCCGCCGCGCGCGCGAGCAGATAAGCGAGCCCGATGGGATCGCGCATCGCGGCCGGCAGAATGCGCAGCGTCAGATAAAACGACCGCGACACGCTCTTGAGAAGCGGGCCCAAAAGGAAGGCCCGGGACGAATTGTTCATGAGTTGGATCGGATAGCGTCAGCCAGAAGCGCGATGTTCGCGCGCCGCCGCATTGTATCCGTCCGCGTCAACCGCCGAATTACTCGCGCGGACCGTAATCCAGCTTCGGATACCAGTTCGTGCCTCGGCCCTCCGGCGTCATGTCCAGCACAGTCCACAGCGGCATCAGGTCCGGCGCACCGCGCGGGTCTTCGCCCGGATCGGCGGTGCCGAAATCCATCTCGCCGCTCCAGAAATGACGAATCACGCCATCGCGGCGCGTGAACACGTTGAGCGCGGGCTCATCGCCGCCTTCCTTCGAAATCGCGTGATAGTCGCGGCTGAAGTCGCCGTTCGTATCCGAAAAGAGCCGCAGGTCGCGCCAGCCGCGTTCCTTTTTGAAGGCGGCCAGCTTGTCGAGCGGCGAACGCGCGATCACCGCGAGCGCCACGCGCTGTTCGATATCGCGCGCCTCGCCTTCCCATGCAGAAAGCAGCGACGTGCACATCGGACACGGACGCTCGCGTTGCGGCCCGAACATGTAGCTGTATGTGACGAGCGTGTCCTTGTCGCCGAAAAGCCCGGCGAAATCGACCGGCCCGCGCTCGCCGTCGAACCGGTAATCGCCTGTCACTTCGCCGCCGGGCGGCAGCGCGCGACGCATCTGCGCCACCCGCTCGATATGCCGCCGCAGTTCGATTTCTTCCGCCAGCAATGCGGTACGCGCGCGCCGGTAGTCGGCGCTCTCGTTGGGGAAACGCATCGTCGCGCGTTGCGCGAGTTCGTTCGCGGAAACGTAGTTCATGGTCGATCTCCTTTGGCTGTGGGCGATTCAGTCGCGCTCCGGCGCGCCGAGCGGAAACAGCGGCCGATACGGCCGCGCCTCGTCGACCGCGCGCGCGAACGAAGGCCGCGCGAGCAGGCGCTTGCGGTACGCGATCACGTTCGGATACGCGTCGCCGATGCGGTGCGTCCAGTCTGCGTAGAAGAGAAACGGCGCCGCGCCGCAATCGGCGAGACTGAAGGCGTCGCCCGCGGCCCATTCGCGCGTGGCCATCTTGCGCTCGAGAAATGCATAGGACGTGTCGAGCATCGCGCGGGCATCGGAGACGCCGCGCGTATCGCGCTCTTTCGGATCGCGCATGGCGTCGAAGATGATTTTCTGCTGCGGCGTAGACACGTAGTTGTCGAAGAAGCGATCCATCCAGCGCGTTTCGAGCGCGGCGCGCGGGTCGTCGGGCACGAGGCGCACCGGGCCGGGATGATGAAGTCCCAGATATTCGATGATCACGGTCGATTCGATCACCGGCGTGCCGTCGTCGACGAGCACCGGGAAACGCTTCATCGGCCAGATTTCGGCGAGTTCGTGCATGGACTGCGGCGTTTCTGGCGTAAGCGCGCGCCATTCGAAGGGCGTGCCGTTCTCGTATAACGCCACGAGGACTTTCTGACAGTAAGATGAAAACGGGTGCGCATAGAGTTGCAAGCTCATCGGACAGCCTCCGGGTCGTCGAACGGTTTCAGGACGTGGCGCGCTTTTGCTACCGCTTTACAGCGCCTTTGACGGAACGACGAACGGCGGACGTGCAAATCGACACGTAATCGATATATTTTGTTGTGCGGCGCAGCGAAATGCTGAGAAATGCAGCGATAAGGCAGCCGATTTGTTACCGTGCGCGATCCAGGGAAAACGTGAGCGCGGCAAGCGTCGTTCACGACCCGTGAAGGCAGACAAGAAGAATGATGCGCGAAAACAAGATCGAGATCATCGTCGCGGACGATCGCCCCGTGGTGCTCTACGGGCTGCAAAGCTGGTTCGAGTCGCACGAGCGAATTCGGATTACCGCGTGCGTGCGGAGCATGGATCAGCTGCTCGGGCGGCTGAAGTCCGCGAGCTTCGACCTGATCGTGCTGAGCGGCGGCATCGAAGGATCGTGCGCCGACGGTTTCGCGCCGCTGCGCACGCTGGCGCAAACCTTTCCGGCGATGCCGGTTATCGCCTTCACCGAAGAAACCGACGCGCACGCGCTGGCCCGCATACAGCTCGCCGGCGCGGCCGGCCTCGTGAGCACACGCGACGAAGCGCGCGCGTTCGAACGCGTGTGCGAGCGGACGCTGTCCGGCGCGAAGCGTGTCGTCTCGCCGCGCATCGCCAGTTATTGCGACGCGCTTGCGCGCCCGAATGGCTTCGATGCGGCGGCGGATTATCGCGACGTGCGGGTGAGCGTGAGGAAATTCATCGGGCAGGTTTGATGGCGATGCTTTCCGCGGACGGTCCCTTGGCAAACTCGATCTGCGGCTTCAGCTTCGGCAGCGCCACGTCCCGGCCGTCTTCGAAACCTTTCGCGTAGGCGTGATGGTCGAGCGCCGTGAAAAGCGGCTCCAACTGATCGACTTGTACGCGCAGCAGTTCCATGAGCGGCTTCACGAGTTCGCCGCTTTGCTCATTTAGCTTCGCATTGCTGACGACTTGCACCATGGCACGCAAGGTTTTTGCGCTCTGAAAGCAATAGTCGCTCAGAGGCATTGAATGGGTAACGACTGCCTGCCCTTTCTCATTGATCGAAACGCTTGTTTTCGACTCCATCGTGCGACTCCCTTCCGGACAATTGAAGTTTCGACTTTAGAAGCGTCCGGACCTTCGCGGCCACTAGAGAAATCCGATTCACGCGCCGTGTGCCGGTAATCCATGCGCTCACGCAATTTTTCATACCAGCGACATGTTTGCGTGACATCGTTTCCGGTTTATTTAATTCCGGGAATGGCTTTGCCACTGTCACGATGAGCGTCGATTTCGCCTTGCGCCTCTTCGCCGCGTTCGCCTGCGGCGTCGCGATCGGCCTCGAACGGCAGTTGCGCCAGCGCACGGCGGGTTTGCGCACGATCACGCTCGTCGCGAGCGGCGCATGCCTCTTCGTCACGCTCGGCATCCTGACGGGCAACGGCGTCGCGGGCGTCACGCAGATCGCGGCGTACGTCGTGTCGGGCGTCGGCTTCCTCGGCGGCGGCGTGATCATGCGCGACAAAGGCTCGATCCAGGGCATCAACACCGCGGCGACGCTCTGGTGCTCGGCGGCCGTCGGCGTGTTGTGCGGCGCCGGGCATTTCGGACCGGCGATCGCGGGCACGGTCGTCGTGCTTGCCACCAACACGGTCCTGCGCGAAGTGAGCCGCGCGATCAACGCGACGCCCGTGTCGAGCGCGGATATCGTGCGAGAGTATGTCCTGACCGTCATCGGGCGAGAAGAGGACGAGATTCACATCCGCACGCTGCTCTCCAACGCGATGGACGCGCAGCCGCTCTCGTTTCAGAGCCTCACGAGCGAAGATGTCGAAAGCGAACCGCCGCGCATCAAGGTGACGGCGACCGTGCGCATGCATCCGAAAGATCAGGCGAGGCTCGAACGCATGGCGAGCCGCATGAGCATGGAGCGCGGCGTATCGAGCATAAGCTGGTCGGCGAAGGATGTGGAAACGGCGCCGGAGTGATTACGGCGCGGGGCTTTGCCCCATGCGCTCGCGCATCGCGGCGCAATGCTTCACGAGATTGCCCTGCGCGGCGACGAAGCGCTTGAGCGGCGTATCGATATCGTAGAAATAGATGCTCGCGACAAAGCCATACAGCGCCGCATCGGTGCTCGCGGGCGCGTTGCCGAACAGGAACGGAGCGTCGCCCAGCAGATTCGCTATCGCCTGAAGACTCGCTACGCCGCGCGCATAGGCGGCCTCCGGCTCGTACCGCCCGATACCCTGATAACGATACCGCTCGAAGTTGTATTTGCGCGCGCCTTCCAGCGCCTCCGCGCCGATCTCCGGATGCTGCGCGAGCAGTGCATCGCGGAATTGCGGCCAGAAGCGATCGTCGCGCCAGCGCGAATACGACATCACCCAATACAGATCGTCGAGCGTGCGCCGTATCAGCAGATCGAGATCGCGCTGCGGCGCGGCAAGCGCTTCGTCGAGCGTGAGCGTGTATTTGCGCTTCAGATGCGCGATGATCGCGTCGCTGTCGCCGATGGTTTCGTCGTCATCGACGAGATACGGCAACTGGCCGCGCGGCGCGGCGCTCGTGTCGAGCACGTGGCGATGCTCGAACGGCAGGCCGGAGAGCTTCAGGAACGCGAATACCTTCAGGCCGAAAGGATTGTTGTCTTCGAGGCCGAACAACTGAGGATACGAGTAGAGCGTGATCATCGATGTCTCCGGGAAAAGCGCCGCCTGCAAGGACGCGCCATCTTCGCTACGATGCGTGATCGACCTTTCCGCCACATACGCAAAAATACTATGCCCACGCCGCCTCATGCCATCGGTTTTACGCTCGATCCGCTCGATCGCGTGTCGGAAAAGCGCGACGACGACGGCTTCGTCGCCGGTCTGAGCGCCGATCCGGCCACGCGTTTTCTGCTTTTCGTGAACAACGTGCCGCTCTTCAAGCGCGCGGGCGGCCACGATCCGCTTTTCAGCGCGCAGGAAGCGGCCACGCTCGGCGCGCCGCTGCAAACCGTGTTTCTCGGCCGCGACGCGCAAGCACGCGCGCTTTTCGCCCTGTCTTTCGATAGCGGCGCGCAGAGCCTGCCCGAAGAATCGGCGATCGAAGCGATCGAGTTGCGCCCCATCGCCATGCAAGGCCTCGTGTCGCCGCCGATGGTCAGCGCGCTCGGCGAGGCGCGTTCGATGCTCGACTGGCATCGGCGGCATCGCTTCTGCGCGAACTGCGGCCAGCCGACCGATTCGGGCGGCGCGGGCTGGCGGCGCATCTGCGCGAATTGCAAGGCGCAGCATTTTCCGCGCGTCGATCCGGTCGTGATCATGCTCGTCACCGATGGCGAGCGCTGTCTGCTGGGCCGTCAGCCGCAGTTTCTGCCGGGCATGTACTCGGCGCTCGCGGGTTTCGTCGAACCGGGCGAGACGTTCGAGCATGCGGTGTATCGCGAGGTGCTGGAAGAAGCGGGCATCCGCTGCACGGACGTGCGCTATTACGCATCGCAGCCGTGGCCGTTTCCGTCGTCGCTAATGATCGGCTGTTTCGCGCGCGCCGCGAGTACGGAGATTGTCGTCGACAAGAACGAGCTGGAGGATGCGCGCTGGTTCACGCGCAAGGAAGTCGGCGCGATGCTCGACGGCACGCACGAACACGGGCTCTCGGCGCCGAAGCCGTTCGCGATCGCGCATCATCTGTTGAAAGCGTTCGCGACGGGCGAACTCGACTAGGCTATCTTCAGACATCGGGTGAACGACATGAACACGAAAAGCGGTGTGCATATCTGGCTGATCCGGCATGGCGAAACCGAATGGAGCAAGTCTGGCCAGCACACCGGCACGACGGACATCGCCCTGACCGAGGCGGGCCGCACGCAGGCGCGCGCGCTGGCGCCGGTTCTGGCGGCGCAACGATTCGACCTTGTGCTGACGAGCCCGATGGCCCGTGCGATCGAAACATGCGAGCTCGCCGGACTCGGTGATGGCGCGCAGGTCGAGCCTCAGCTTCATGAGTGGAATTACGGGATTTATGAAGGGCGGACCACGGCGGATATTCGGCGCGAGGTGCCGGACTGGTCCGTTTGGACATCGCCGATTCCGCAGGGCGAGAGTCTCGCGGATATCGGCGCGCGCGCGCAGGCGTTGATCGATAAGCTGATTGCTACGCAGGCGCAGAATATCGCGCTCTTTTCGCATGCGCATTTTTCGCGGGTGTTCGGCGCGCAGTGGGCGACGGGGGTGGCTTCGTTTGGCGCGCATCTTGTGATGGATACTGCTGCGATGAGTGTGCTCGGGTTTGAGCGCGATGCGCGTGCTATTGTTAGGTGGAATTTGTTGCCTTAGGGCGTTGTCGATTGATTGGGTTTCTATGGAATCCTGATTTCTTGTCGGTCTATTTGCACTGCCCCTCCCCGGGGCGGGGGTAACTTTCTTTGCTGCTGCAAAGAAAGTCACCAAAGAAAGCAGCTTTCTCACCGCCCGCGGTCACACGCAGTTTGGCCACTCTTCTCCTCCAAGGCGGCACTCGCCTAAGTGTCGCCCTCGAAGGACCCATCGGGCTTGGATCGCGCACGGTCTGTCACATCGCGCCACTTAACGAACCGGTACAGCCATTTCAAGCTCCGGCCCGCTTCGCGGCCGATGGGTCAATCGGGTATGCGTGGGTTTCCCTTGCATTCCCAGCGGCAGCGCGCAGCGCTGTGCCGAAGCTATTTCGTGCTGAACCAGCGCGTTCAAAGTTATGGTTTGTCAGACCGTGCGCGATCCAAGCCCGATTGGGCCTATGGGGGCACTCTTTAGGCGAGGGCCGTTCCCCGAGGAGAAAAATGGCCAACGTGCGTGTGACCGCGGGCGGTGACAAAGCTGCTTTCTTTGGTGACTTTCTTTGCAGCAGCAAAGAAAGTTACCCCCGCCCCGGGGAGGGGCAGTGCTAATAGACCAACGAGAAAGCAAGTTCCACGAAACCGAAACGAAAATCAAAAAACCAAAAAAACAAAACCCACCTCACTACTCCAAAAAATCAAAATCACACCCCTTATCCGCCTGCATCACATGCAGCTGATGCATCACCCCAAACCCACGTTCAAACCGACGCTTCGGCGGCCTCCATTCAGCCCGCCGCGCGGCAAGCACCTCCTCACCGACATCGAGATGAAGACGCCGCCCAGGCACATCCAGCTCGACGATATCGCCATCCCTCACAAGCGCGAGCGGCCCACCGACGAATGACTCCGGCGCCACATGCAGCACGCACGCACCGTAGCTCGTGCCACTCATGCGCGCATCGGAAATGCGCACCATGTCGCGCACGCCCTGCCTCAGCAGTTTCTGCGGAATCGGCAGTTGCCCCCACTCCGGCATGCCCGGCGCACCGACCGGCCCCGCATGCTGCAACACGATCACCGAATCGGCGGTGACGTCGAGCGATTCATCGTCGATGCGCGCGGCCATATCGGCGTAATCGCGGAACACCACCGCCGGCCCGCGATGCTTGAGCAAACGCGCTTCCATCGCCGCGGGCTTGATGACGGCGCCATCCGGCGCGAGATTGCCGGTCAGCACGGCGAGTGCATCGTTCGGCACCAGCGGATTGCCGCGCCGGCGAATCACGTCGTCGTCGAAAATTTCGGCGCCCGCGATGTTCTCGCCGAGGGTCGCGCCATTGACAGTTAGTTGCGAGCCGTCGATCAAATCGCCGAGTTCGGCGAGCAGCGCACGCAGGCCGCCCGCATAGAAGAAATCCTCCATCAGATATTTGCCCGCCGGACGGATATCGGCGATCACCGGCGTCACGCGCGCCAGTTCGTCGAAGCGCGCGGTCGTGAGCGGCACGCCCGCGCGCCGCGCCACCGCCACGAGATGCACGATCGCGTTGGTCGAGCCGGATAGCGCGAGCACGGTCGTCACCGCGTTGTCGAAAGACTTCGGCGTGAGAATGTCCGACGGCTTCAGATCCGTCCACACCATCTCGACGATGCGCCGCCCCGTCTGCGACGCGTACTGCGCGTGACGCGAATCCACCGCCGGAATCGAGGCGAAGCCGGGCAAGGTCATGCCGAGCGCTTCGGCGGCGCTCGTCATCGTCGATGCGGTGCCCATCGTCATGCAATGGCCGGCCGAGCGCGCGATGCCGCTTTCCAGGCCCTTCCATTCAGCCTCGGTGATCCTGCCCGCGCGCAGTTCGGCCCAATATTTCCACGTATCGGAACCGCTGCCGAGCGTGCGGCCGTTCCAGTCGCCGCGCAGCATCGGGCCGGCGGGCAGATAGATGGCGGGAAGATTCATGCTGATCGCGCCCATCAGCAGGCCGGGCGTGGTCTTGTCGCAGCCGCCCATCAGCACGCAGCCGTCGAACGGATAAGAGCGCAGCACTTCCTCGACTTCCATCGCGAGGAAATTGCGGTAGAGCATGGTCGTCGGCTTCTGGAACGGCTCGGCGAGGCTCATCGCCGGCATCTCGACGGGAAAGCCGCCCGCCTGCCACACACCGCGCTTCACTTCCTCGACGCGTTGCTTGAAATGGGTATGGCAGGAGTTGATCTCGCTCCAGGTGTTGATCACCGCGATGACCGGCTTGCCCATGTAATCGGACGGGTGATAACCCATCTGCGCCGTGCGCGAGCGATGGCCGAACGCATGCAGATCGTTCACGCCATACCAGCGGTGACTGCGCAGTTCTTCGGGCTTTCTGCGATTCGAAGTCAAGCAGCGTCTCCTCGATGGTAGCGATACCAGGAAAATCGCGAAAAATGGTAACGACGCCATCCGGGGGCGTCGCTTGGGGTTTCTACCGGATGTCGAGTTTCACGGAAGCGAGCAGTTCCGACAGCCCGAGCCACAGAATCTGCACGCCGATACAGAAGATGACGAACGCGAAGAGGCGCATCGCCACTTGCGTGCCCACGGTGCCGAGCAGCCGTTCGAGATGCCCGGCGAAGCGCACGCACGCGTAGATGCTCACGCACAGCAGCACAAGGCCCACGCTCACGCCCGCGAGATGCACCGGCTGCAGCCCGTGACGCGGCGTGCCCGTGCCGAGCGCGATGGCCACCGCGATCGCGCCCGGCCCGACGGTGATCGGCAGCGTCAGCGGATAGAACGCCTTCGCGCGCAGCGTCGCGCCGGTGCGCGGCTTCGGCGCAGATTCGGCGGCGTCGTCGTCATCGGGCTTCTGGAGCAGGCTCCAGCCCGCCATCGCGACGACGATGCCACCCGCCACGCGCAGCACCGGAATCGAGATGCCGAAAAAAGTCAGCACATACGCGCCGATGGACAGCGACGCCAGCAATATCGCGAAACTGTTGATGGAAATGCGCCGCGCCAGCTCCGTGCGCTCAGCGTCGCTCAGATGCGGCAGCATGCTCAGCACGACGAGCGCCGTCGCCGGCGGATTGATGATCGGAAACAGCCCGGCAACGATCACGAGTACCGTCTTGGCGAATTCGTTGAGCATGCGCGTCGTCGTCCCGTCGTCCGTGTGTCGTTGGCTGCGTTGTTTTCGCCCGGCAAGCCGGGACATTGTGCACGCTTAAGCCGCGCGACGACGAACAATCAGGCGAACGGGGCCGCGAGAATCAGCGCGCATTCGGTGACGAACGAGCCGAGCCCGACGCCGATCAGCACGCGCGCGACGATCGTCCAGACGCGCCGGTCGACGTTGGCCGAACATCGCCACGCCAGCATGCACCACAGCAGATAGACCGCCGAGCAGAGGGCGAACACGCCCAGCATGCCGGGCCAGAACCAGACGGTGATGAGCAGAAAGGTCTCGGGAACGACGCCGCTCGTCCAGAGGTCGAGATAGACGAACCACCATGCGAGATGGATGGGCACGCCCAACAGCCACCAGACTTTCCAGAAGCGTTCTTCTCCGCGCCAGGCCTTGCGAAACATGAGGTGCGATGCAGTGGAAGGAGGCACGCATTCTACTCCACGCATGCCTCGCGCCCGCACACCGACTCGGGCCAACTCAGGCCGACAGGCTGCGGCGCTTCGCCTCCATGCGCGTGATGAGCCGTTGCAGCACGTTTTCCGCCGCGCCTGAAAGACGCACGAAGCGAAACCCGACGACATAGCGGACATCGCCGCGCGGCGTGTTCACGGTGCGCGGCGACACGAGTTCGAGATCGACGGGAAACGCCGCGCCCGGACCGAAATGCAGGACGACATCGCTGAACAGGGTGCCGAGTTCGGTTTCGGCGAGACGCGGCGACTCCATGCGCAGCGCGATGCCGCCGAGCGACACATCATGCACTCCGTAGCGGAACGGTTCGCCGTCCGCGAAAGCGCCTTTCGCATAGAACGGGTCGAGCACCGGCGCGGGCACGCGGAAATACTCGCGCCGCTGGAACTGATAGAGCTTCTCGGGAAAGGAAACCTCGAACGCCTGCCGCCCCTCGTGCGTCACGGCGTGCGCGGCCTGCGTCGTGAATTCGACGCGCACGCCATCCGGCGCGCCCTTGAAGTACAACTGCCGGGCTTCGAGCAACGCGCGATTGTCCGACTCGACGCCGCCCCAGTCGAACACGATGCGCGCCTCGCGCACGTCGATTTCCAGCAGTTGCGTCACGATCTGCCCTTGCCCGCTCGTCACGGTGAGCATGTCGCGGCGCTGCACGAGACTGCGCAGCACGATCGAGATTTCGGATGGCGTATGGCGCGCGAAACGCTCGTGATCGTCGGCGAATTTTTCGATGTCGGATGTATGCGGCAACGGTTCGGCGAGCATGGTGGTCCAATCTATTTATCAGTTTGGGACAGCGAACGGCGACAGCCTGTGACACACATCTTGCACGAAAAAATTCCGGATCAGTACGCCAGTAACGACTAGATTTCCATGGCAATTCAGCGTTTTGCAGAGCAGCAAAGCGTGTTTCTTGCGTGTTTTTTACGAATCGCCTTCGAAAACGAAGAAGGCCGGACGCCTCCGTCCGGCCTTTTGGGCATCGCAAAAAACTCAATCAGGCAACGGCATCGGGCTCGCTTTCGAGCGCGAGGCGGCGCATGGGCGCGAGCGCCGCGCCGAGCCGTTCACCCTGCCGCTCGTTGATCACGCTCGAGAGGATTTCGCCGAACCGCGGCTCGTCGACGCCCGAGATGATGTACTGCCAGCGGTACGCGTCGACCAGCAGCGCGTGCACGCGCGCTTCTTCGTCGTCCGACAGCGCGCGGTCGAGCATCGTGACGAAGTAATGCGCATCGGCGGCGGCCTGCGCCTGCATCATGCCGTCGATGGCCGCGACGAGATCGATCAGGTCGCCGACCGCCGTGTCGCGCGCGGCGTCGTCGAGTTTCGCGTCCTCGCGCATCCACTCCAGTTCGTCGATGATCGCGTGCTGCGACTCTTCCTTCCAGTGAAACAGGAAGATGTCCTTGAAGAGCGGCGAGAGGCTGCTGTCGCTTTCCATGCTCTGCCGGTAATGCACCTGCGTGACGATCTCGACGCAGCAGGTCAGCGCGAGAATCGACCAGGTGGATTTGCCGAGCACGAAGGCGGCGACTTCATCCGCCTGCGGAATGAAGCGGTAGCCGGGCGGCAGCGCGAGCGCCGCAAGCGCCTCGACGCGGCGGAATAGCTCCTGATGCTTCAGTTCCTCGTCGGTGAAACGGACGATCGCTTCGAGCGCGGTCTGGTCGCCGAGCGCGTGATCGCGGCCGACCTCCAGCATCTTCGCGCCGACGAACCGCTCGATCATGCCGAACATGTTGGCGTACGTGCGGCCCTGAACCTGCGACATCAGGCGGCGCTCGCGCGCATCGAGAAACGGCAGGCGGTTCACCTGCGAAAGCCCGTCCGGCATGAACTTGTGGGCGGGATCGAAGTACCGGCCGCGCAACACATCGCGATCGATATCCCAGCGGATGCGCCGGGACACTTCGATGCACTTCGCATAACGTTGTTTCGGGCTGATTCGGGTGGACTCGTGCTGAACGGCTTGCATGTGCGAACTCCGTGCTGACTTTGCGTCGATGACTGCGATCAGAATGGGCGCCATGGTGAGGCGCGCCTCGTCGAACAGGTCGGCGTGAAAGTCGGGGGTCAGGCGTCGCGTCTCCGTTCTGCGATGCATTCTCGGGACAGACGCGCGAGCGCACATGAGGCGTATGTCCCGGTCGTGATCGGGAATCCTTGCTTTTGGCGGCCAGGAAGGGGGACGCATGTCCCGAAGCCGTCGAAGCGAACTCAGACGGTGCAACCGACGAAGTGCTTCAGACGGCGGGCGCGTCGAAACCCGCGCGGCGCGCAAGCACGATGGCCTGCGAGCGGTTTTCGACTTCGAGCTTCGCGAAGATGCTCGTGATGTGATTGCGCACGGTCTTCTCGCTCAGCGCGAGGCGCGCGGCGATCTGCGCGTTGTCGCGGCCGCCCGCCAGCAATTCGACGATGTCGCGCTCGCGCCGCGTCAGCGCGGAAAACGCGGGATCGGTCAGATGCGCCGCCGACGGCAGAAACCCGCGCACTTCCTCGCGCCAGCGCTGCCATGCGGGTTCGCTTTCGAGCGTGAGATGGTTCTCGCTTTCGAGCGGCACGAAGCGCGCCCCCGCGATCTGCCCGGCGATCAGGCGGCTTTCGTCGAACGGCACGCGCGCGTCGCCGCTTGCGTGCAGCACCAGCGCCGGGCATTGCACCTGCGGCAGCAGATCGACCACGTCGATATTGTTGAACACGCGCATGATGCGCGCGGCGTTGCGCGGCGTCGTGGTCAGGCGCTCCAGTTCGTTGAACCAGTGATGCTGCTCGGGCGTCCCGCCGGGGATGAACTGCGTCGTGAAAAACTGCCGGAACGCCGGATTCTGCTTGCCCCAGCCGAGTTCGGCGAGTTTCACGAGCATTTCGGCTTCCTCGTGCAGCGCGGGATCGCACGTGCGCTTGAGCCGCCCGCGCGCGTAGCCGCCATGCAGCACGAGATGCGTGACGCGCTCCGGATGCGCCACCGCGTAGGCGACCGCGATCGATGCGCCCTGCGAAATCCCGAGCAGCGGAAAGCGTTCGAGACCGCTCGCATCGACGACAGTTTCGAGATCGCGCAGCCAGGCATCGAAGGAAATATCGCCGACGTCGTGATCGGAGAGCCCGCAGCCGCGCTGATCGTAGCGAACGAGCGTGTACCGGCTGGACAGTTCGAGCATCAAGTGGCTCCACACCGGGCTCGAGAAATCCAGCTCCAGATGGCTCAGCCAGTTCGCCGCCTTGATGAGCGGCGGCCCCGAGCCGCAAGTCGCATACGCGATGCGCACGCCGTCGCTCGCCGTGCAAAGGCGGATTTGCTGCCGTGGTGTGGACGGGCGCGTCACCATCGGAATGATGTGTAAGTAGGGACTACGTACAAAGACGACGGCCGCGCGACAGCCCGCGCGATGGCTCATGCTCGCGCGTAAACGAATGGAAAGTCAAGGATACCGAGCGCTCAGGGACGCCGCGCCCCGCGCGTCTGGCTCGTCAGGTCGCCGTGATGCATGGCGAGCGCGCGCAACGACGGCCAGATATGCATGTAGTGCACCATGAAGCTGTCGGCGCTTTGCAACTGATACGGCGTGTTGATCGTGGTGCAGTCGAAAAGATCGCGCTCTTCAGCCAGGCCGTGCTTCTCCAGCACCTTGATGAACACGTCCTGATCGCCGCCGCTCGCATACGTCGATGATTTGTCCGCGATCGCGCCGATGCCCGCCTCGATTTCAGCCAGCAAGTCGCGGTTTTGCTGCGTGTTGCGAAAGCCCATGATGCCCGAGTTGAAACGCCAGCTCACGTCCATCGCGATCACGCGGTCGCGGCCTTCCAGCAGCGATTCGAGCGGCTTGCCCTGATCCATGACGAGGACGTCGGCATCGATCCAGAACACCCAGTCGTGCTCGTGCAGATGACGGCAAAGGACCCACGGCTTCACCCAGTTTCCGCTCGCGCCCCCCGCTTCCGGCGGCACGTCGCGATAGAGGTACAGGGCGTAGCCGTGCCGCTCGCAATAGCGGCGCAAGTTGCGCTCGGCGATGGCGCCGTATTCGCGGATGTTCGGCGTGTAGAGCATCGCGAACGCAATGGGCGCGTGACGATTCAGCGCTTCATGGCTCGCGGCGTTTGTGCCCACGTCCGGCGGCGGCAGCGTGAGATACGGCAGCCCTTTCGACTGGCACGCGTTGATGTGCTCCGCGAACAGATCGCGCAGATGCGTGAATACCGGCTGATTGCGCGGCGCGTCGGGCAAATCTTCGAGCGTGAGGGCGAATGCCGGCCAGTCGGCCCAGATCGGGGAGACATGCAGCGCGGCGGGCACGACGGGCACGTAGCCTTCGATCGTCACGTTGAAGTGCGGCGGATCGAGCGCCCGCAGCAATTCGGATTCGCTCGCGAGCGCGCCGCCGAACTTCGCGCCGCGGCAGAGGCGCTCCACCTGCTCGCGCGCGGCGGCCGTGTTGCGCCAGAGCTGGAACGCCGCCATCACTTCGACGGATTCGCCCACGTAAGTGAACGCGACGATCCAGTCGCGGCTCGCGTCGCGCATGAAGGTTTCGCAGGGAATGTCGCGCAACAGCATGCTGTCCTGTGTCAGCAGCAACACGAGATCGCCCTCGGCGCGCTCGCGCAGCGCGCGCAACAGCACTTGATACTTCAGCAACATGCGCAGATGCGGCCAGCCTATTGCGCTGGCATCGACATATTCGTGCGGATAGGCATGGCGCGCGCAATAGCGGCGATGATTGTCGAACGACGCGCGCGCGCTGTCGTCCGCGAAAAAACTGATGACGTGAGTGGTCATGGCAATGCTCCGTGATGCCGCGTGCCGCGATTACACGTTCCGGCCGACGGATTTTGTTCCGGCATTCCATGTGCCGGCAAGCGCGACGACAGTTTGTTTCATCATCGTGAGCGTGCGCCGCGATCGTTGCAGTGAACGATGCATGCACGTGGCGTCTCAGCGCTTATTGCGCACAGGCAGCGTTTCGATGAACTGATCGATTGCCGCGAAGAGTGTCGCCTTGCGCACGCCGTCCTGCGCCTGAATCGATAGCCCCGCGAACAGCGTCATGCACAGCGCGGCGAGCGCGGGCGCGTCGGCGCGGGCGTCGAGTTCGCCGTTTTCGATCGCGCGCGAGAGCCGCGCTGCGACGATCGTCGCCACCTTGCGCCGGTGCTTCTGCATCTCGGCGCGCAGTTGCGCATGCTCGGCGCCGACGGACATCGCGCCGAGAAAGATCATGCAGCCGCGCGGATTCGGCGCACGCGTGAAGAGCTCGGTGCTCGCGCGCAACATCGCGCGCAAGCCGTCGCGCACGGATTCGTGCGCCTGCAGCTGCCGGAGCGCCGCGCCGCCCTCCGCGTCCACATAAAGCCCGATCGCCTCGCGATACAACGCTTCCTTGCTGCCGAACGCGGCGTAGAGGCTGGGCGAGTTGATGCCCATCGCGTCGACGAGATCGGCCATCGAGCAGTTGTCGAAACCTTTGGTCCAAAACAGTTCCATCGCGTTTCGCAATGCCGCCTCGCGATCGAACGCGCGCGGCCGGCCGCGACCCTTGTGCTGCGTGCTCTCCAGTTCCGACGACATGTCTCGCTCCTCGCGCGCGCCGGCGATTGATGCGCGCACTGCAATTCAGAATTATGTGTCGATCGTAACAAAAAGACTGGACGTTGTCCCGGGCCGATGTTCCAATATGTATATCGATCGCTACATAAATATCGGATAAGTCCTGTCCGGCATTGTGCGGCGAGCAAACAGGAGATTCGTTCATGAAAAAAGCTATTTCAGCTATTGCCGCCGCGCTGTTGCTGGCGACCCCGCTGGTGTCGTTCGCGCAGACGGCCGCAGCCGCATCGCCCGCGCCGTACTCGGTGTTCGTCGATCAGCCGACCGGCTTCACGTTCGTCAAGTTGCCGTCGGGATGGAAGTTCGTCGGGGCGGTATCGAAGGAAGACGCGCGGCATGTGCCGGCGAGTGTGCTGACCTCGGTGTTGCCGGGCGACGCGGGGCGCGCGGTGGAAACGGCATCGAAATAAGCGGCGGGGCGCGCCGCGTCGATGCTTCGTTCAACGCGGCGCGGCCGGACGGCGGTAAGCGTCCACCAAACCCTGCACCAGTTCCGGCGACACGTAATGCGGCCCATCGAAGAGATAGGTCTTGTAACCGCGATACGCGTCGATCTGCGGCTTCAGTTCATCCACCGTCGCTGAGCGAAAGCCGCCGCCCACTTGCGGCCGGAATGCCTCGGCGATGATCCTCACGCGCGAGTGCCCGAGCTTCGCGGCAAGCTGGTCCGCGTACTCGCGCGCGACGCGAGGCTCGCGCGCATACACGCCGCATCCGTCCTGCAGCAGCACGCCGACGTCGCCTGGCAGCCATTGATCGAGCCATTGCGCGAGCGCCGCACCGCCGACGTTCGCGCGGTCGTACACGCTGATCCACAAGGGCCGCGGTAACGCATCGAGCAGGGTGCGCAGCGCGCTCGCGTTCTGCCACGTCGGATCGATCTCGACGGGAAAGTAGTAGCCCGTCACGTGCACCGGTGGACGAATCTCTGCAAGCCGCATCGATTCGATGAACAACTGCGCCGCATTTGCGCGCGCGGCGGCTTCGTCGAAACGGCCCGCCAGTCCGACGATCACGTTGCGCGCCCACGGCTCCTGCCCGATGCGCTCCCAGTCCGGCATGCGCGGCGCGGCGCGCAATCCCGCGCCCGGCACGAACGAGATGCCGTCCACCGCGGTCCATTGCACGATCAGTTCATGCGCGCCGAGTTTGTCCCAGTCGCCGCGCGGATCGGCGTGCGCGTTGTCGGGCTGCCAGACGATGCCATCGACAAGACGCATGCGCGGCGTCTGCGCATGGACGACGCCGCACGCGCACACGAGAACGACAAGAAACGAGGAAAGGAGCGAACGCATCATCAGTACGAGAATACCGCGCCGAAAAACACGCCTCGCGCGCGCTCGTCGCCAGCGAGACGAAAGCGGTACTGCACCGACACATCGATGAACGAGCGCGGCGCGTCGTACGGGCCGCCGCGAAACCACCAGCGCGCCGCCACGCCCGCGCCGATGCCGAGCGGCACGCTGTGATCGACCGCCGAATCGTAGTCCATACCGATGACGGCGTGCGGAAACACCGTCAGCCGCGGGCTCAGCGCATCGACGCGCCAGGTGCGGCCCAGACGCGCGTTCGCCGTCGCGTAGGTCGAATCGTTCACGATGTAATGACCCGCTTCGCCGTAGACCGTGCCGGTCCACCAGTCCGGCACGTCGAGGCGGCGCGCGTCGCCGAAACCGTTGGAATACGCGGCGCGGGCGAGCCAGTCCGAGCGCACGTCCGAGCCGATCGGCACGATTCGTTCGATGGCGAAAATCGCATTCGCCGAGGCGAACGGCTTCACGCGCGCGCCGATCGCCGCCTGCAAGGTCGATACGCCCGACGGCCCGCCGCCCGCCACGCCGAAGTTCTCGTAGCCGCGCGCGTAGACCTCGAACATGCGGTCGCCGAGACTGCCGAACGGACGCCAGTACGCCTCAACGCCCGCCTGCCAGTTGTTCGACAGGCCAGGCGTCGGCGCGAACGCGAAACCTTGCTGCGCACCGTTGCCGCGATAGTTCACCGTCGCGCTGAAACCCCAGTTGCGCGTCGCTTCGGCGTGGGCCGCGCGCGCATCGCTCAGGGCTTGCGGCGTCAGCGTGGCGTCGTCGTGATCGATCGCGTGTTCCAGATAGCGCGCGCCCTCGTCGTTGCGATGCAGACTCAGCGCGGCATAGCCGGCGTCGGCCTGGGCGGATGCGGGTAGCGTGCCGCCGCGTTCGGCGCGCGCGAAGTAATCGAGCGCGAGCGCATTGTCGCCGGCGCGGCGCGCGATGAACGCCGCGTGCGTGTCGGTCATCGAATCGAGCAGATTCGCGTCGATAAGCGCGCGCGCCTCGTTCGACGCCTCGCGCGTGCGACCCGTCGCGGCGAGCGCATCGATCAGCGCGATGCGCGGTTGCGGATCGTCGGGCGCTTCGGCCACCGCCGTGCGCCAGTAGCCGATTGCCGCCGTGCGATCGCCGCGCCGCTCGGCAAGCCGCGCTTCGCGGGTCGCGGCCAGCGCGGGATCGTGCGCGTAGACATCGCACGATGCGCCGAACCGGTCTTCACGGCATTCGAACGTCGGCCGCGCTTGCGGATCAATCTGCGCCGCTTGCGCCGCGCCCATGCGCAACATCTTTTCCGCGCGATGACGCCGCAGGATGACGGCGGCGCCGGTATCGTCGGGCGTGGGCGTATCGACACGCGGCAGCACATCGAGCGCGGCTTGCGGATTGCCTTGTGCGAGCCGCACGTCCGCGACGATCGTGCGCGCTACGCGCCCATCGCGGGCCGGCTGCGCAAGGTCGAGCGCGCGGGCGAAATCGGCATCCGGATCGGCGCCGCGCGCCGCGCGCGCATAGCCGTGCAGCGCCCGCGTGAGCGCGTCGCCGGCATCGCGCGTCGCGTTTTCGACGCCCGCGAGATCGCCGCGCGCGAACAGGATCTCGATCCACTGCATGCGGAAATCGGCGCGTTCCGGCGCATACGCGACCGCCCGGCTCGCGAACCGCTGCGCCGCGTCCATGTCGCCGCGCGCGCGCGCCGCATACGCCGCTTTCGATTCCGCGGGCGCGAGCCGGTCGCCGATGAAGCGCCTGCGCTCGCGCAAGCCCTCGCTGTCGCCGAAACGCTGCTGCGCGTCGATGACGGCGTCGTACGCGGCGGCATCGTCGCCGGATGCGGCGAGCGAGTCGATCAGCAGCATGCGCAAGCGCGCGGCCTGCGGAGCGAGGCGCACCGCTTCGCGGCTCTCGGCGGCCGCCGCCGCGTAATCCTTGTTCGCGTACGCGCGATACGCGGCGCGCGCGGCCGAAAGCGCGGGCTCGGGCACATCGCTGGGCACGCCGCCGCCCGCGCCGCCCGAGGCGATCAGCACGTCGATCTGCCTGCGCCGCGCGGTCAGCGCCGGCAGCGGACCGAGTTGCGCGATGGCGTCGGCAAGCGCGCGGCTCGCGTCCTTCAGACTGCCGCGCGCCGCGAGCGAATTGGCGAGCAGCAGACGCAGATCGGCCACGTCGGGTCGCTGGCGGATCGCTTCGCGCGCGCCGGCGATGGCATCGGCATAACGGTGCGCGTCGTAGGCCGCGAACGCCTCGCGCGCGACGCGATACGCCGGGCCGCTCAACGGCAGCGGCAAGGTTTCGTCGGCGCGCGCGGCGAGGGTCGCGCACAGGCACAGCGCCGCGGCGGCGGCATGGCGCGGCGTCATCTGATTCCCGCTCGCGCGAGATAGCGGAGGCGCTGCTCGGCGATCGCGGCGGTCAGCGCGCCGGGCGTGATGATCCGCTCCGCCACCATGTAATCGCCGATGCGCCCATGCCGCTCCGGCCGATAGTGGCGCAACGCCGCCTCGAACGCGCCGCGCGTGACGAGTCCCATCTCGATCATGATGTCGCCGAGCAGCGGCACGCCGCGCGCGGCGTCGGCATCGTCGAGCGAGGGCGATTCATCGTCTCCCGCATCGCTCGTGAAGACCGCCATGCCGGCCGCGCGCAGCATGCGCAGCCCCGCCGCGATCTCGCTCTCGCGCACGATATGCAGCGCGACCGCGCGGCCCGACGCCTCGCCCAGTTCGGCGAGCGATGCATCGTCGAGCAGGCTCGCGCAGATGAACACGGCGTGGCCGTTCGCATCGACGCCCTGCGGCAGCGCGCGCAGCCGCACGAGCGTGTCGGGCGTCGCGACGCTCGTCGCATCCATGCGCGCCGCGTCGAAGCGTCCGCGCGGCAAATCGGCCTGAAACGCGATGGCCTCCGCGAGCGTTTCCTCGTCGAGCCAGCCGCGCGTGATGAGCACGCGGCCGATCGGCGCTTCGCGTGCGTGATCGGTGCGGCGCGCTTCTTCGAGCCGCTCCGGATCGATCGCCTGCCACGAAACGAGCAGGTCGCCGAGTTCCTGCCGCGTGTCGCGCAGGCCGTCGTTGCTCGGGAAATCGTGCATCGTCTTGTCCCACGCGAGCCGCCGCCCCGTCGTCACATGCACGATGAAAAGCCGCCACGCGCGCGCCACCGCCATGAAATTGATGACGTTGCCGATCACCATGCGCGGCACCGACAACACGCCGTGCTCCCAGCCGTAGAGCCGCGTGGTAAAGACGATGCGCTGCGTGAC
This sequence comes from Caballeronia sp. PC1, assembly GCF_021353155.1. NCBI lineage: Bacteria > Pseudomonadati > Pseudomonadota > Betaproteobacteria > Burkholderiales > Burkholderiaceae > Caballeronia > Caballeronia sp. PC1. The sequence goes on along the minus strand of NZ_JAJUBH010000003.1, from coordinate 800,800 downwards.
GCGCAGCACGAGCGCAACCGAGTTCGCGACGAGCAGCGCCTGAAGCCATGCCGAATCGATGAACGGCGACGGAAAGAAGTCCTTCGCGAGTCCGAAATACGACGCCGTCGCGAACAGCATGAACTGCACGGCGAGCAGATACGCGAGCATGCCGACGAACGCCGTCACGACGCCCTTGCGGTCGCGCATCAAGAGATAGCGATTCGCCAGCGATCCGCTCCAGCCGGTCAGCGCCCAGCCCTGCAGGCCGATGCCGAGCGTCCAGCGCGCGCGCTGCCGGTAGGCGGTGCGAAAGGTATCGGGGAAAAATTCGCGCACGCAAAGCGGCATCGTCATGCGAATCTCGCGCTCGGGTCCGAGGCCGAACCAGCCCTTGCGGCGCGTCGTGAACTCGACGGGAAAGAGCGGAAAGATCGACTGCATGCCGAGCCTCGTGATGCGCGTGCCGATGTCGTAATCTTCCGTGAGACTTTCGGTGTTGAACGGCTGCTGCTGCGTCTCGTCGACGAGCGCGAGAATCGCGCGGCGCGAGAAGCACGTGCCCACGCCCGCCGACGGCACCGCGCCCGCGAGACTCTCGCGCACGACGAGATCCTTCGCGTGCCATTCCGCGAACTCGTCCATGTACGTGCCCGCGACAAGCTCGAACCAGTGCCGTTCGAGTGACGCCACCGGCAACTGGATCATGTCCTTGCGCGGCAGGAGATAGTTGAAGAACTTGAGTTCGACGGGGTGCAGCACGTCTTCGCTGTCGTGCATCACGATGCCCGCGAATTCGATGCCGGCTTCGAACTCGTAATGCAGGATCGCCTGCACGAGCCAGTTGAGGCAGTCGGCCTTGCAGGTCGGCCCGTCGTGCGGCACTTCCACGCGATGCAGATGCTTGTAGCGATGCCGCATGCGCTCCACTTCGCGAATCGTCGCGGCATCGTTCTGATATGTGCCGACGAACACCGTGTACGCGCGATAGTCGAGCACGCGCACGAGGTCTTCGATCATCGCGGCGATCACGTCGTCCTCGCGCCACGCGGGCACCATGATCGCGATGGGCTGCTCGTCGCGCGCATAAAGCTGCTCGACGGTGAGCGGCGCGTAACGGCGCTCCACCGTCATGCGCCGCCAGCACTTGCGCGTCCAGTACCAGATGTCGATGAACAGATCGTCCAGGCTCGAAAGCAGGATGATGGCCGCGACCGTCGCGGCCACGTATTCCAGTCCCTGATAGTACTGGGCAAGCAGAATCTCGCCGTACCATCTGAGTGCTTCCGGCATCACCCGCGATCCTCGCCGCCTTCGCGCGCCTTGCGATGTCGCCGGCGCGCGTGTCCCGCGAGCGCGATCAGCGCGAGCAGCAGCACGACGAGCACCGCCGGAATGCCCCAGCGCGCCCAGTGCCGCGTGACCCAGTCGGTGCTCGTCGCGGGTTCGTCGGTCAGCGCTTGCGGATCGGCGGTATCGAACTGGCGCAGCACGCCGCTTTCGCCGACGACGGCGATGTTGCCGCGCGAAAGCTGCAGCTTGTCGGTCAGCACGGGCGCCGCCCCCGCCGACCGGTACACGACGCCGCTCTGCCCGCCCGCGCTCGCCACGCTCACGACCGCGACGCGCGAGAGCCCCGACATGTCGAGCAGCGTATCGCCGGACGGTGCGGTCAGCACGAGGCGCTCGGCCGAATAGGCGGCAGGGTTCTTCTCGTCGGCGAGCTTGACGTCGGCGGCGAGGAACGGGCCGTCGGGCTGCGCCGTGTCCTGCGCGCCTGTCACCGCGAATTTCGCCGAGACCGGCGCGATGCCCGTCGCGCCCGTCAGCACGGCGAGGCGCGGGACGGCGTTCAGCGCGTCGTCGAGATAGGCGCGCGGCACGTACACCGTCGCCGACGACGCATAGCGCGCCGCCATGCCCGCGAAGGTGTCGTCGGGCGTCGCGGTGCCGAGACGCAAATGGCTCGACGGCAGCACGGCGACCGGATACGTCTGACGCGCCTGACAGCCCGCATCGGCCTGGCGGCGGAAGGTCACGCGCAAGTCGTTCGTGCGCGCGAGCGCGTAGCGCGGAATCGGCGCGACGAGACGCTGGCGCGCGCCGTCGACATTGATGAGCTTCGCGCCGATCATCACGTCGTTGAAATACACCGTGGCGGTCGCGCCGCCGTTGGAGAGTGTCGGCGACGCCGCGAGATCGAGCACGACCTGCTCCGGCAGCCGGCCGTTGCCCGAGGCCGCCGCGAGATCGAAGCGCGCGCCCCACGACGCGGCGGTCTGCACGTCGATGCTGCGCGGATCGCCGCCGAGATCGGCCAGCGCGATGGTGTCGCCGCGCGCCGGCTGCGCCAGGTCGATGCGATGCACGATCACGCGGTTCGACACGTCGATGGGCCGAAAGCCCTGCGCGAGCGCGCCGATGCCGCGCGCATCGCCGACCACGATCAGCGCGCGCCCGCCGACATGCGCGACGCGCGTCTCGCCCGCCGCGAGCGGCTCGGTCAGTTGCGCCGCGCTGCGCTTGCGCCACGCGTCGAACGCGGGCAGCGCGTCGTTGGCCGCGTTCGCGATTTGCGCGCGCAGCGCGTCGAGCGCGCCATCGATGCGCCGCCGCATCGTATCGTCCGCGACGATCACGTCCGGGCCGAACGCCGCGCGCGGCGCGAGCGCCAAGAGCGCGCCGAGCTCAGCGTCGTCGGCGATCGCGTGCTGGCCGCCGGCAGCCAGCGCCGCGAACGCCGGAATGGCGCGCAGCGGTACGGGCACGTCCACGCCCGTGAGGTCCGCCGTCTCGCCGACCGCCGGCAGCGCCTGCATCACGGGCCGCTTGCCGTCGCGCTGCAGCAGCGCATCGATGCGCCAGGCGGTGTCGAATGCGCCCGCCGAAAGCTTGCCGCCGGAGACCGCCAGCACCGGCGCATACGGCAACGCGCTCCACGCGGTGCGCAGGTCGCGCACGTCGGCGGGATTGAAGCGGAACGTGAGGCGCGTGGTCGGATCGACGCGCAACACGTTGCCGATCGCCGTCTGATCCGCGCACTCCGTCTGGCTCACGACCGAGGCGAAGCCGAGGCCGAGCCGCACGAAGCCGTTCGGGCGCGGCGCGCCGTCCACGCCGAGATTCGCCGAGACGCCGCCCGCGTCCTGCGTGAACGCGCGCGCGAGCACCGGCGAGCCGTCGAGGGAAAGCAGCATCGTCTCGCGGCCGCCGTCGCCGCGCACATAGCCGCCGTCGAACTGCAGCGTGGCATCGCTGATCGGCACGCCCGCGGGCACGGGCAGGAAGAATTCGCGGCGCGTATCGGGCGCGTTGAGCGTGACGCTTTCGAGCAGCCCGAGCTGGCGCAGCGTCACCGTGCGCGATTCCTGCGTGTCGAGCCCGAGCCGGGCGAACGCGCCGGGGATGCCGCTATCCGCGGCCGACGCGCCGAAGACCGCGGCCGGCGAGCCGAAGAGCAGCACAGCGCACGCGGCGCATGAAGCGAGGACGGCACGCGGGCCGCGCCGCTCGAAGATGTCGTTGATCAAATTGGATGACTCGGAATATCGCTTCGCGGCGGCGGGCCGCGATGCAGTCCGCCCGGCGGACGGATGAGACGCTTATGCGAACGCCTCGCGCCAGGCCCACGGCGTATCGTTCGCCGCGCGCAGGACGCCGGGCCTGAATTCCTCGAACGGCCGGCCCGCGAGCGCCGCGACGATGCGCGCCGAAGCCTGCCCGTCGCCGTACGGGTTGGCATTGCGGGAGAACGACGCGCAGGCGTCTTCGTCGTCGAGCAGCAGATTCACCGCGCAGACGATCGCGTCGCTATTCGTGCCGACGAGTTGCGCCGTGCCCGCGTCGATGGCTTCGGGGCGCTCGGTGACGTCGCGCATCACGAGCACGGGCTTGCCGAGCGCCGGCGCTTCTTCCTGCACGCCGCCGGAATCGGTCAGGACGAGCGTCGCGCGCTCCAGCAGCCGCACGAAACCCATGTAGTCCTGCGGCTCGGTCAGGAACACGTTCGGCGCATCGCCGAGCGCGCCGACCACCGTCGCCTGCACGTTCGGATTCAGATGCACCGGATAGACGATCTGCACGTCACGGCGTTTGCCGATCTCCGCGAGCGCCCTGCAGATATTGCGCAGTCCCTCGCCGAAGCTCTCGCGCCGATGCCCGGTGACGAGCACGAGCTTTTTCGCCGGATCGAGAAACGGCAAGCGCGCATCGAGCGATGCGCGCAAAAGGTGGTCCGAATCGATGCGCCTTTTCACGGCGAGCAGCGCGTCGATCACCGTGTTGCCGGTGACGAACGTTCGTCCGTGCACCCCTTCCTCCGCGAGGTTGTCTCGCGAGCGCGGCGTCGGCACGAACATGAGATCGCTGACGACATCGACGACGCGCCGGTTCATCTCCTCCGGCCACGGGCTGTGCATGTCGCCGGTGCGCAAGCCCGCTTCGACGTGGGCGACCGGCACGCGGCGATGAAACGCGGCGAGCGCGGCGGAGGTCGCCGTGGTCGTGTCGCCATGCACGAGCACGCGGCAAGGCTGCTCTTTTTCGATGGCCTCGTCGATGGACGCGATCAGCCGCGACGCCAGCCCGTTCAGGCTCTGGTTCTCCGACATCACCGCGAGATCGTAATGAGGCTTGATGTCGAACAGGTCAAGGACCTGTTGCAGCATCGAACGGTGCTGGCCCGTCACGCAAACTACCGAGCGAACGTTCGGCTCCGCCTCCAGAGCCTTCACGAGCGGCGCCATCTTGATGGCTTCCGGTCGCGTTCCGAATATGGAAAGTATCGTTTTTTTCTTTGTATGCATGGCCCGACTGGTACACAATCTTTAACAATCCCGATTGTATTCAGGCGCTTAGAACCACCAATCAACTAAAGTGTAAAAAAGTCTAACGAGAAGCTTTGCTGAGTTTTTGTCTATCCGGTTTCAGGAATTTTTACGTCATCGCCGCGAAATTGCCCAGAGTTTGAGGCGCCGGCAAGACTCCACCGGCGCATTTCACGCTCAGCTTTCCAGCGTCGCCATGTCGATCACGAAGCGGTACTTCACGTCGCTCTTCAACATGCGCTCGTAGGCGTGGTTGATTTCGTCCATGCGGATCATCTCGATGTCGGACGTGATGCCGTGCTGGCCGCAGAAATCGAGCATCTCCTGCGTTTCCGCAATCCCGCCGATGAGCGAGCCGGCCAGCGAGCGGCGCTTGAAGATCATGTTCATCACCGAAGGCGACGGATGCGGATGCTCCGGCGCGCCGACGAGCGTCATGGTGCCGTCGCGCTTCAACAGCGCCATGAACTGATCGAGATCGTGCGACGCGGCCACCGTGTTCAGAATGAAATCGAAAGTATTGGCGTGCGCCGCCATCTGGTCCGCATCCTTCGAAATCACGACTTCATGCGCGCCGAGACGTTTGGCGTCGTCGATCTTGCCCGGCGACGTCGTGAAGAGCACGACATGCGCGCCCATCGCGGCGGCGATCTTCACGCCCATGTGCCCGAGTCCGCCCAGGCCGACGATGCCGACCTTCTGCCCTTTCTGCACGTTCCAGTGACGCAGCGGCGAATACGTCGTGATGCCCGCGCACAGCAACGGCGCGACCGCCGCCGGGTCGAGATTGCCGGGAATGCGCAGCGTGAACGCCTCGTCGACGACAATGGCCGTCGAATAGCCGCCCGCCGTGAAACCGCCCGACTTCGCGTCCGGTGAATTGTAGGTTTGCGTGAAGCTCGCGGGACCGTCGCAGAACTGTTCGAGTCCTTCCTGGCAGGACGCGCACACGCGGCACGAATCGACCATGCAGCCGACGCCCGCGAGATCGCCGGCCTTGAACTTCGTCACGTCCGCGCCGACCTCGACCACGCGCCCGACGATCTCATGGCCCGGCACGACCGGATAGTTCGAGCCGCCCCATTCGTTTCTCGCCATGTGCAGGTCGGAGTGGCACACGCCGCAGAACAGAATGTCGATGCGCACATCGTTCGGGCCGACATCGCGGCGCTGGATCTCGAGCGGACCGAGCGCCTTGTCGGCTGCCGATGCGGCATAGGAATACGCTTTCAGCATGGTTTGCTTCCTTTCTTTTTGATTCGAATCGTTGTGAACAGGACCAGCGCTTGCTCCAAAGGAACAAGCGCGGTTGATGACACATGCAAGATGATTGGTTTGTGTGCGACAGCGAACATGCATTCACTGTCATTGCCCAGCGCGTTGCAAGCGACTTGCCGATCGCGCCGATACTTTGGCGGCGATGTGCAACGCCGCTACTGTATGCCTTTGAAACGATCTCTGCCGAATCGACCGCGCGTTTAACGCGTTCTTGCAGAATTTGACAATCGTGCGCCCTACGTATGGCTCCCCGCTCAAGCGGGATTGTCCGACGATGGATGCGCGTCTTATGCTTGTAATGCGCGCGGAGACGACGACTCTTTTCGCGCGGCGCCGGGCGGCTCGCGCGCCCGGTGCCTGCTTGCGACTCATGCGACCTGGAGAGAGCTAGACAATGAAGGCGAAGGCAATCACGGTGAGCATCGATATGCCGGAGGGCGCGGTGAGCGCCGAATTCCATATCGATACGGGGCGCCTCAGAATTTCCGAGCGCGGACTTTTACGCGTTGAACTGTTTCCACCGCATTCGTGGTTCATGGTGGCGTCGGTGGCGGGCAACAGCCGCTGGGGCACGCGGCCGCGCGAAACGGATCTGCGTCTCGTGCTGGAGAATTTCATCCAGCAACGCTTCGGCATGAAGGCCTTGCAACACCAGACGCTTGCTTGATTAGCAAAGCGAATCTTTTTGCCCGGATCAGCAAGCGCTGCGTACCGGCGGCCGATAACCGGGAATCTGATGCAACGCATAGTCACACGCGGCCGAAAGCGCCGCCAGCCGCTCCATGTTCTCGCGCATGCCGGCCTGCGTTTGCGCCACCGTTTCGCGCAGCGCTTCGAGCCGCGGCATCAGCCGGTCTGCGATCACATCGCATTCTTCCTTGCGCGTGAGTAGCGCCTCCGCGTCTTCGCGCGCCTCGCGAAGCTCCATCAGCGACACCGCGTTTTGCGCCTGGAAACGCGCATAGCTTTCGGCGAGTTCACCGAGGCCCATCGATTGCATGCGCTCGACGAAATCGCGCGTCGAGTGCATGGCGAGTTCGCCGGCGTCGTAAGCCATGAACTGGACGTCGTCGATCGGCAGCGAGATGCGTCCTTCGGGTGTGGCGAATTCGAGTCTGGTCGGCATGAGTCGTGGTGCGCGGTAGTGAAGGTGCACGCATTCTAGAAACGCAAGCCTCGAAGGAATTTCGGATCACGCCTAAAGCGCAGTGGAATAAACGAAACGCTGAATTACACGCGACATTCATTCGCTTCGGATTTGTTTCAAAAGACGAAACGATACTCGACGCGTTCAATAAATCATTACGCGGGATGGGCGCGAGCATCGCCATATTTGACTTGAAAAGATGCATTCCATCTGCCAACAATGAATCGTCCTTCGTGCTGGCCATCCCACAATGCCAACCCGAGATCCGATGCGCCCAATGGATGAAAAAGACGAACTACGCAAGTCCGAAGAGTTGCGCAGCTTTTTGTTTCTGACCGTCGTCATGGTTCCCGTGCTCACGGTCATGATCATCGCTGGCTACGGATTCGCGGTCTGGTTTTATCAAATGCTGATTGGCGGCCCGCCACATCATTAACGAGCGTCGCGACTATTTCAATTAAATGGAGCCTATGCCCGTCGATAACAACGACCGCTACGGCGACAAGACGGACACGTCTTGCGAGTTTCACATCGCCGGAGTCGTTGTATACGCGCGTATAGAAGCACTGCAGCACGTCATGCATGCGCTCGCCGCGCTGCCAGGCGCTCAGGTGCACGGCGCCAGCGCCGACGGCAAGATCGTCCTAACGCTCGAAGGGAACCGCTCGTCCTACGTTGCGGAGCAATTGCACGCGGTTCAGGCGATTCCCGATGTCGTAAGCACCGCGCTCGTCTATCAGCATCACGAGCATGCCGATTCGTTGAACGAGGACATCGCCGATGAAACTGACTCGTCGCGCGTTCATTAAGCAGACGGCCGCGGCGACAGCGGCCGCCTCCGCGGGCATCACGCTGCCCGGCATGGAAGCTGTTGCGCAAAACGACGACATCGCCTGGTCGAAGGCGCCCTGCCGGTTCTGCGGCACGGGATGCGGCGTGGTCGTCGGCGTGAAGGCCAATCGCGTCGTCGCGACGCAGGCGGACCCGCAGGCGGAAGTCAATCGCGGGCTGAACTGCGTGAAGGGCTATTTCCTCTCGAAGATCATGTACGGCCAGGACCGCCTGACCACGCCGCTCATGCGCATGAAGGGCGGCAAGTTCGACAAGAACGGCGAGTTCGCGCCGGTATCGTGGGACACCGCGTTCAACGTGATGGCCGAGCAGTTCAAGCGCGTGCTAAAGGAAAAAGGGCCGACCGCCGTCGGCATGTTCGGCTCGGGGCAATGGACGGTGTGGGAAGGCTACGCCGGCGTCAAGCTCATGAAGGCGGGCTTTCGCAGCAACAACATCGATCCGAACGCGCGGCACTGCATGGCCTCCGCCGTGACCGGCTTCATGCGCACCTTCGGCATGGACGAGCCGATGGGCTGTTACGACGACATCGAGGAAACCGATGCCTTCGTGCTGTGGGGCTCGAACATGGCCGAGATGCATCCGGTGCTGTGGACGCGCGTCACGGGGCGGCGGCTCTCGGACCCGAACGTGCGCGTGGTTACGCTCTCCACGTTCGAGCACCGCTCGTTCGATCTCGCCGACGAAACCATTATCTTCACGCCGCAGACCGATCTCGCGATCATGAATTACATCGCGAACTACATCATCAAGAACGGCAAGGTGAACAAGGATTTCGTCGAGAAGCACACGGTGTTCAAGAAGGGCAATACGGATATCGGTTATGGGCTGCGGCCCGATCATCCGCTGCAGAAGGCGGCGAAGAACGCGAACGACCCGAACGGCTCGCAGCCGATTACTTTCGACGATTTCGCGAAGTTCGTGTCGCGCTACGACGCGGCCTACGTGACGAAGCTCTCGGGCGTGCCCAAGGCAAAGCTCGATCAGTTGGCGGAGTTGTACGCGGACCCGAAGACGAGAGTCGTGTCTTTCTGGACGATGGGCTTCAATCAGCACACGCGCGGCACGTGGGCCAACAACATGGTCTACAACCTGCACCTCCTGACGGGCAAGATCTCGACGCCGGGCAACAGCCCCTTCTCGCTGACCGGACAACCCTCCGCGTGCGGCACGGCGCGCGAAGTGGGGACGTTCTCGCATCGCCTGCCCGCCGACATGGTCGTGACCAACCCGAAGCATCGCGAGGAAGCGGAACACATCTGGAAGCTGCCGGCGGGCACGATTCCCGACAAGCCGGGCTTTCACGCCGTGCTGCAAAACCGCATGCTGCACGACGGCAAGCTCAACGCCTACTGGGTGATGGTCAACAACAACATGCAGGCCGGCGCGAACATCAATAACGAAGGGCTGCCGGGGTATCGCAAGGAGTCGAATTTCGTCGTCGTGTCGGATGTGTATCCGACCGTCACGGCGGTCGCGGCCGACATGATCCTGCCCTCGGCGATGTGGGTCGAAAAGGAAGGCGCGTATGGCAACGCCGAGCGCCGCACGCAGTTCTGGCACCAGCTCGTGAGCGCGCCCGGCGACGCGCGTTCGGACCTGTGGCAGATCGTCGAGTTCTCGAAGCGCTTCAAGGTCGAAGAGGTGTGGCCCGCCGAGCTTATCGCCAAGAAGCCGGAGTACAAGGGCAAGACGCTCTACGACGTGCTGTACCGCAACGGCCAGGTCGACAAGTTCCCGGCGTCGCAGGAAGACGCGAAGTATCGCAACGACGAGGCCAAGGGGTTCGGCTTCTACATCCAGAAGGGATTGTTCGAAGAGTACGCGAGCTTCGGCCGCGGACACGGCCACGATCTCGCCCCGTTCGACGACTATCACAAGGCGCGCGGGCTGCGCTGGCCCGTGGTGAACGGCAAGGAAACGCTCAGGCGCTACAAGGAAGGCTCCGATCCTTACGTGAAGGCGGGCACCGGCTGGCAGTTCTACGGCAATCCGGATGGCCGCGCGGTGATCTATGCGCTGCCTTACGAGCCGCCCGCCGAGTCGCCGGACAAGGAGTATCCGTTCTGGCTCGCGACCGGCCGCGTGCTGGAACACTGGCATTCCGGATCGATGACGCGGCGCGTGCCCGAGCTTTACCGCGCGTTTCCGAACGCCGTCTGCTTCATGCATCCCGACGACGCGAAAGCGCTCGGCATCCGGCGCGGCGTCGAAGTGCGCGTGATCTCGCGGCGCGGCGAGATGCGCACGCGCATCGAGACACGCGGGCGCGACAAGCCGCCGCGCGGGCTCGTGTTCGTGCCGTGGTTCGATGCGAGCCAGCTCATCAACAAAGTGACGCTCGACGCCACCGATCCGATCTCGTTCCAGACCGACTTCAAGAAGTGCGCGGTCAAGATCGTCAGGGTCTAGGAGCACGCCATGCGCACGTTCTTCGCCCTCGTCATCGCCTCGCTCGCCGGGCTTGCCGCGCTCGCAATCGCGCAGCCCACGGTTCCGGACCTGCCGTTTCACGACTCGCTGCGCGGCACGACCCCGCTCAACGAGGAGCCGAAGGCGCCGCTCATCGCGCCGACCGAAAACAAGGATGTGATCCGCGGGCTCAACTACGCGCAGCAGCCGCCGACGATCCCGCACAAGATCGACAACTATCAGCTCGACAAGAACGCGAACCGCTGTCTCGCCTGTCACGCGCGCAGCCGCGCCGAAGAGAGCGGCGCGGTGCCGGTTGCGGTGTCGCACTACATCGATCGCGACGGCATGGTGTCGGGACATCTGTCGCCGCGCCGCTACTTCTGCACGCAATGTCACGTTCCGCAAGCGGATACCAAGTTGCTGATCGGCAATACGTTCGTCGCCGTCGAGGATATCAAGCAGCCGGCGTCCAAGAGCCAACCCAAGAAATAAAGAATCATCATGCGCGAACTGATCAAGCGCTACTGGACCACCATTCGAAGGCCGAGCCTGTATTACAGCCTCGGCTTTCTGACGCTGGGCGGCTTCGTCGCGGGCGTGATCTTCTGGGGCGCCTTCAACACGGCGATGGAGCTCACCAACACCGAAGTCTTCTGCACGGGCTGCCACGAGATGCGCGACAACACCTATGCCGAACTGAAGAACACGATTCACTTCAGCAACCGCACCGGCGTGCACGCGAAGTGCTCGGACTGTCACGTGCCGCATAACTGGACGGACAAGATCGCCCGCAAGATGCAGGCGTCGAAGGAAGTGTGGGCGAAAGTCTTCGGCACGGTGAACACGCGCGAAAAGTTTCTCGACAAGCGGCTCGAACTGGCCGAGCACGAATGGGCGCGCTTCAAGGCGAACGATTCGCTCGAATGCCGCAACTGCCATTCGTTCCAGTACATGGATTTCACGCGCCAGAGTCCGCGCGCGCAGGAGGCGCATCAGCGCTTTCTGGAGACGGGCGAGAAGACGTGCATCGACTGCCACAAGGGCATCGCGCATGAATTGCCGAACATGGTGAAAGCCGAGGAAATGGAGAAGTCCAAGCGCAAGTGAGCCACGCCCCCACGACGCTATCGACTGAGAGGAAACCTCGATGCTGAGCGCCCGGCAACTCGACGTGATGCGCGGCAGCCGCACCATCGTGGCCGGCGTGGATTTTTGCGTCGATGGCGGCGCGGCGCTCCAGATCCACGGCGCGAACGGCAGCGGCAAGAGTTCGCTGATCGCCGCGCTCGCGGGCCTGCTGCCGCCCGCCGCGGGCAGCGTGTCGTGGCGCGGCGCGAACGTGCGCGACGATCCGGCGCGCTTTCGCCGCGAGCTCGCCTGGCTCGGCCATGCAGATGGTTTCAACGGCGAGCTGACGGTCGCGGAGAATCTCCGCTTTGCGGCTTGGCTCGGCGCGAACGGCGCGCATGCCGATGAGCGCAACGTACTCGACCGCGCCGGCGTGCTGCCGCTCATGAACGCGCGTCTGAACCGTTTGTCGCAAGGGCAAAGACGGCGCGTCGCGCTCGCGCGCCTCGTGCTCGCGAAGAAGCCGCTCTGGCTGCTCGACGAACCCACCGAAGCCATCGACGACGCGGGCGCGCTCTGGTTCGCCGCCTGCATCGACGATCATCTGCGCGAAGGCGGCATGCTCGTCGCGACGACGCATCGCCCGCTCGCGGTCGATGTCACGCGCGCGCGGCATCTGTACCTCGAACGGAGCGCGGCATGATCGTGCTTCAGGTGATCCGCCGCGAACTGATCCTCAACTGGCGCTCGCGCACCGTGACGCTGTCCGTGCTGCTGTTCTTCGTGCTGGCGTCGAGCCTGTTTCCGCTCGGCATCGGTCCCGATCCGAAGCTGCTGCACGCGATCGCGCCGGGCGTGCTGTGGGTCACGGCGCTGTTCGCGGCGCTCCTGTCCGCGGGCCAGCTCTTCAGCAACGATTTCGCCAGCGGCGCGCTCGAACAGATGCTGCTGTCGCCGCAGCCGCTCGCGGGCATCGTGCTCGGCAAGATCGCCGCGCACTGGATCACGACGGGCCTTGCGCTCGTCGTGCTCGCGCCGGTCGTCGCGCTCGAATACGGGCTCGATGGACGCACCGTCGTCATGCTCATGGCATCGCTTCTGATCGGCACGCCGCTCTTGTCGCTGATCGGCTCGATGGGCGCGGCGCTCACCCTCGGCGTGCGCGGCGGCCACGTCGTGCTCGCGCTTTTGATCCTGCCGCTCTACGTGCCGGTGCTCGTGTTCGGCGTCGGCGCGGCCGATCCCGCCGCGAGCGCCGCCTGGTCCAGCGCGAATTTCTCGCTGCTCGCCGCGGCCCTGTGCGTCGCGCTCTGGCTATGCCCGTGGGCCAGCGCGGCCGCCTTGCGCATCTCGATGGAATAGCGCCCATGAACTGGTTCCGCTTCGCCTCCCCGCACCGTTTCGAGCGCTTCGCCGCGCGCGCGACGCCGGGGTTCGCGCTCGCATCCGTGGCGTTCATCGTGGCGGGGCTGGTGATCGGTCTCGCCATCGCGCCCGCCGATGCGCTGCAACGCGACATCTACCGCATCATGTTCGTGCACGTCCCGGCGGCGTGGATGTCGATGTTCATCTACCTCGTGATGGCCGCGTACTGCGCGCTGCATCTCGCGATGAACACCCGCCTCTCCGCGATGATGGCCCGCGCGCTCGCCCCGACCGGCGCGCTCTTCACGGCGATCGCGCTCGTCTCCGGCGCGCTGTGGGGCAAGCCGACATGGGGCACGTGGTGGGTCTGGGACGCGCGCCTGACTTCCGAGCTGATCCTGTTCTTCCTGTATGTCGGTTTTCTCGCGCTGCATGCCGCGATCGACGGCACGCGCCGCGCCGATCGCGCGTGCTCGATGCTCGCGCTGATCGGCGTCGTGAATATTCCGATCATCTATTTTTCCGTGCAATGGTGGTACACGCTGCATCAGGGGCCGTCGCTCGGTTTCGGCAGTGGCGTGTCGATGACCACCTCGATGGCATGCGGCATCCTTGTGATGACGGCCGGCTTCTGGTGTTACGCGATCGCGGTGTCGCTGGCGCGCGTGCGCGTCATCCTGCGCGCGGCGCAACGCGTCTCGACTAACGAACGTCCATCGCGGATCGAGGAGCGTGCCGCATGAACGTCCTGTCGATGCTCGCCGCCAATCCGATCCTCGCCGCCGCGCTCGCGATCACGTTCCTGCTGATGGCCGCCGAAGCGTGGCTCGTATATCGCGCGCTGCGCGAGCCGGAGATGCGCCGATGAAGGCGCGCCATCGCCGCTTCGCCTTCGTCGCGCTGGGCATGGCGAGCGCGGGGCTCGCGTGCGCGTTCGTGCTCAACGCGTTTCGCGCCAACGTCATGTTCTTCGTGAGCCCGAGCCAGATCGCGACACAGGAAGCGACGCGCACGCAGCGCTTCCGGCTCGGCGGGCTCGTCGAACGCGGCTCGCTCGTGCGCGATAGCGACGGCCGCACGGTGCGCTTCGTCGTCGCCGACGCGCGGGCGTCGGTTCCCGTCACCTACACGGGCGCGCTGCCCGACCTGTTCCGCGAAGGCAGCGGCGTCGTCGCGCAAGGCAGGCTCGACGCGGACGGACGCTTTCACGCCGACGAAGTGCTCGCGAAGCACGACGAAAAGTACACGCCGCCGCAGCTCGAACGCGCGCTGCACGAAGTGCGCGCATCGACGGATGCGAACGCGAACGCGGGGTCGCGCCGATGATTCCGGAAATCGGCCATTTCGCGCTGATTCTCGCGATGCTGCTCGCACTCGTGGCGGGCGTCGTGCCGATGCTCGGCGCGCGCCTTTCCGTCGAGCGCTGGATGCGCGTCGCCGCGCCCGCCGCGTGTGGGCAATTCGTATTCGTGGCGATCGCGTTCGCGTGTCTCGCGGCGTCGTTTCTCGGCGACGATTTTTCCGTCGTCTACGTCGTCGGCAACTCGAACTCGGCGCTGCCGGCGATTTATCGCTTCACAGCCGTCTGGGGCGGGCACGAAGGCTCGCTGCTGCTCTGGGCGCTGCTGCTGACGCTGTGGATGATCGCCGTCGCGGGATTCGGCCGACGCCTGCCATTGCCCTTCGCCGCGCGCGTGCTCGGCGTGATGAGCTGGATCAATGCGGGCTTTCTGCTTTTCATGCTGCTGACGTCGAATCCGTTCACGCGCATCATGCCGCCCGCGATGAACGGGCGCGATCTCAACCCGCTGCTGCAAGACCCCGGCATGGTGATCCATCCGCCGTTGCTGTACATGGGCTATGTCGGCTTTTCGGTGGCGTTCGCGTTCGCGATCGCCGCGCTGCTCGAAGGCAGGCTCGACGCCGCGTGGGCGCGCGCGTCGCGGGCATGGACGCTCGCCGCGTGGATCTTCCTGACGCTCGGCATCATGCTCGGCAGCGCGTGGGCGTACTACGAACTCGGCTGGGGCGGATGGTGGTTCTGGGACCCGGTCGAGAATGCGTCGTTCATGCCGTGGCTCGTCGGCACGGCGCTGATTCACTCGCTCGCGGCGACGGCGAAGCGCGGCGCGTTCCGCGCATGGAGCGCGCTGCTCGCGATCTGCGCGTTTTCGCTGTCGCTGCTCGGCACGTTTCTCGTGCGCTCGGGCGTCGTGACATCGGTGCACGGTTTCGCATCCGATCCCACGCGCGGCGTCTTCATTCTCGCGCTGCTCGCGCTGTTCTCGGGCGGTGGCCTCGCGCTGCTCGCGTGGCGCGCGCCGCGTGCGGCGTCGGCGGTGGGCTTCGAGCCGGTATCGCGCGAGGCGCTGCTCTTGTCGAACAATCTGCTGATGCTCGTCGCGGCCGCTTCGGTCATGCTCGGCACCCTCTATCCGATGGCGCTCGACGCGCTCGATCTCGACAAGATTTCGGTCGGCGCGCCGTACTTCGACAGCGTGTTCGTCCCGCTGATGACGCCCGCCATCTTCCTGATGGGCGTCGGCCCGCTTGCGCGCTGGAAAGCCGCGCGTCTGCCGGAAATCGCCGTGCGTCTGCGCTGGGCCGCGCTCGTGAGCGTGGCGAGCGCGTTCCTGCCCGGCGTGTCGCGCCCGCTCGTGAGCCTCGGCTTTCTGCTCGCCGCATGGACCTTCGCGACCATCGCGACGAGCGTGTTCGAGCGCGTCGTGAGGGCGAGACAGCGCGTGCGGCTCGCGACGCTCGGCATGTGGCTCGCGCATGCGGGCGTCGGGGTGTTCATCGTCGGGGTGACGATGGTGAAGGGCTTTCCCGTCGAGCGCGATGCGCGGATCGTGCCCGGCGGCAGCGTGGATGCGGGCGGCTATCGCTTCCGTCTCGACGACGTGCGCGCGATCGACGGCCCGAACTATCGCGCGACGCGGGCGACGATCACCGTCACGCGCGACGGACGCGCCATCGCGACGCTCAATCCCGAAAAGCGCGAGTTCCTCGTCTCGAACATGCCGACGACGGAAGCGGCGATCGACCGCGGCGTGCTGCGCGATCTCTACGTCGCGCTGGATCAGCCGGCGGGCGCGAACGCATGGACCGTGCGCATCCAGATCAAGCCGTTCGTGCGCTGGATCTGGGGCGGCTGTATTTTGATGGCGCTGGGCGGGCTGCTCGCCGCGGCGGACCGGCGTTACGCGCGTATCAAAGCGACGCAGCCGCGCGTGACGACGGTTGCTGCGGAACCCATCGCAGAGACCGGACGATGAAGCGCTTTCTCATTCCGCTCGCCGTGTTGGGGGTGCTCGTCGCGCTGCTCGGGGCCGGATTGCGGCACGATCCGCGCCGGCTGCCTTCGGCGCTCATCGGCAAGCCCGCGCCCGCGTTCGATCTGCCGCGTCTCGACGCCGCCGGCCGCACGATGTCGTCCGACGCGCTGCGCGGTCAGGTGTGGATATTGAACGTGTGGGCGTCGTGGTGCGAGGCGTGCCGCGACGAGCACCCCGTGCTGATGAACTTCGCGGCGAGCGGCGCGGCGCCGGTCTACGGCCTGAACTACCGGGACGAGCGCGAACCCGCGCTGCAATGGCTGGAGATCGCGGGCAATCCTTACGTGACGTCGTTTGTCGATCGCGACGGGCGCACGGGCATCGACTATGGCGTGTACGGCGTGCCGGAAACGTTCGTGATCGACCGCTCGGGCGTCGTGCGATACCGGCAGGCGGGGCCGCTCACGACGGCGTCGCTGGAGCGCGTGATTCTGCCGCTCGTCGGCAAGCTGCAAAAGGAGACGGCGCGTGACTAGCCGATACGCGTGGATCCTTCTCGCGTGCATGGCGTGCGCCCACGCCCAGGCATCGCCCGACGACGAACGCGCGCGCCATCTCGCGGAGCGCTTTCGCTGTGTGGTGTGCCAGAACCAGAGTCTCGCCGATTCGAACGCCGACCTCGCCGCCGATCTGCGCGCGCGCATTCGCGAGCAGGTCGGGCAAGGCGCGAGCGACGAGCAGATTCAGGCCTACATGGTGCGGCGGTATGGCGACTTCGTGCTGTATCGGCCGCCGGTGAAGCCCGTCACATGGGCGCTGTGGTTCGGGCCGTTCGCCGTGCTCGCGGCGGGCGCGCTGGCGATGGCGCTGCATATCCGCCGTGCCCGCAAACACAGGAGCATGCACCGATGATCGCGTTCTGGCTGATCATTGCCGTGATGCTGCTCGGCGCGCTGGCCTGCGTCGTGACACCGCTCTTGCTGACGTTTGCGCACGAGCGTGGACAAGCGCACGCGGCGTTGGCTGGACTGATGATCGCGCTGATTCCGGCGTCGGCGCTCATGCTCTACATGCGTATCGGCGATCCGGCCGCGCTCGCGATCCAGACCGCGCCGCTCGCAGTATCCGGCGAACATGCCGACGCGCCCGCTTCGATGGAAGCTGCGGTCAGCCGCCTCGCCGCGCGGCTACGCGACAGCCCCGACGACGCGGCCGGCTGGGCGATGCTCGCGCGCTCCTACGTGGTGCTCGACCGTCCGGGCGATGCCGCCGAGGCGTACCGCCGCGCCGTCGCGCTGAATCCGCGCGACGCCGAGTTGCTCGCCGATTACGCCGATGCCTTGGCGAGCGCCAACGGCGGCGGGCTCAACGACGCGGCGCTGAATGTGATCGGCGCGGCGCTCGCGCTCGATGCGCAGGAGCCGAAGGCGCTCGCGCTGGCGGCATCGGCCGCATTCGACCGTCGCGATTACGCGAGCGCGATCCAGTTCTGGGACCGCTTGAGCAAGGTGCCGGATCTCGCGCCGCAGATCGCAGAGCAGGCGCAAAAGAATATCGATGAGACGCGCGCGCTCGCGGCGAAGGGAAGCGCGGCTTCAATGGTCGATTCAAAGGCGGCTTCGCTCGAAGTCCGCGTGCACTTGAGTGCGGCGCTGGAAAAGCGCGTTCGCCCGACGGATACGCTCTTCGTCTACGCGCTCGCGGACGACGGCTCGCGCATGCCGCTCGCGGTGCAGCGCCTGAGCGCGAGCCAGTTGCCCGCGACCGTGCGCCTGGACGATTCGATGGCGATGACGCCGAACCGCCGTCTCTCCGATTTTTCGCGCATCAGTGTCGATGCGCGCGTGTCGGCCTCGGGTCAGGCACGGCCCGCTGCGGGCGATTTCACAGGATCGAGCGGACTGGTGTCGTCTAAAGACGCGGGCGTCATCGACGTGACGATTTCTGATGTCGTCCGCTGAATACTTCGCCTAGCGCGGCTTGCCCGCGCAGGGCTGAACCGACTTCGCATTCTCGGCGATGTCGAGATCCCAGTCGCCTTGTTCATACCAGTCTTCGCCGAGCAGCTCGGCGGGATGCTGCGTGCGGCTGGAGCCGTTGCCGCAGCGCATGGCGTCGGTCGAACAGTAGTGATCGCAACCCCAGCAATTGCGTTCGGGATGCGTGGGGTTCAGCGGAAAGCGCTTCGACATGGCGAGACTCCTTCGATTGCGGCGTGCGAGACATCGGCATCGAGATTAGAGCCGGCGCTGGCTTCCGCCAATAGGAACCCGGCGATCCGAGGGCGCACGCGGCGAAGCAGACCATTTCGCATTTTTCAACAGCCCGACGGCACGGCCTTCGTCGCGCCCGTCAGCAGCAATTCGATCAGATCGCGCACACTGCGGATTGCCGCGCCGAACGGCAGCTTCTCGCGTCCGCGGAAAAACAGGCCATTGCCGACATCGCCGCGCAGTGTCGCGGCCAGCCGCGTGTCGATGCAGAAATGGCCGAATTTCTCAATGCCGTCGCGCAAGCCGCACGCGCTCAGACATTCGAGCGCAGACGGGCACGTCTGCTTGCGCGCGCCGATCTTCGTGCGGATGCGTTCTTCGTTGCGCAAATAGCGCATGAGCCACGGCGTTTTGACGGCGCGCGCGGGCAGGCCCGTCACGCTGATGAATTCGACGATATCGTCCGGCGTTGCCTCGACGAGCACGCGCTTGAAGTTGGGATGCGCGTCGCCCTCTTCGGTGACGGCGAACGGCGTGCCGATCTGCACGCCGTTCGCGCCCGCCGCGAGCCATGTGCGCACCGCTTCGTGGCTGTTGATGCCGCCCGCGACGATCACCGGCACGTCCGAGCGCTTCAGTCCAAGCGATTCGAACGACGCATCCAGTTCCGCCAGCACGCGCTCGAAACCGAAGCGTTCATTGTGCATGTCCGCGACGTCGTTGACGCCGAGATGGCCGCCCGCATGCGCGGGATGTTCGATCACGATGGCGTCGGGCAAGCGGCCTTTCTTCATCCACTTCTTGAGCACGAGCGTGACGCCGCGGCTGTCGGAGAGAATGGGGACGAGCGCGATATCGTGGCCTTGCGTGAGATCGGGCAAATCGAGCGGCAGGCCCGCGCCCATCACGATGGCGTCCGCGCCTTCCTCGCACGCGACGCGCACGTAATCCGCATGCGCGCTCACCGCTTTCATCACGTTGACGGCGATCATGCCGCGCCCTTCCGACAACTTGCGCGCCGCCGCGATTTCACGGCTGAGCGCGATCAGGTTGGCGCGTTCGAGCGTCGCGCGCGTATGGTCTTCGCGGCACATCTCGAGCAGATCGTCATGATGATGACGCAAGTCGATGCTCGCGATCGTGCCGACCGCGCCTTCCCGCGCCACGCTGCCCGCGAGCCGATGCGCCGAAATGCCGACGCCCATGCCGCCCTGCACGATCGGCAGCAGGCTGCGCCCACGAATCGTGAGCGGCGTGAAGGGATGATCGTGAGGCTTCATGTGCGATTCGGTTTGGTGTGAATTCATGTTGAACTGCTCGATGTGATGTGCGCTTCGGTGCCTGACGCGGGTCGCTTACGCGGTTTCCGTCGTCCTGGCCGTGTCATGACCGACCGCGTAAATCGCGACCTGCACGCGGCTCGTGAGATTGAGCTTGCGCAGGATGTTGCGCACGTGGATCTTCACCGTGCTCTCCGCGAGCATCAGCGAACGTGCGATTTCCTTGTTGCTTGCGCCATGCGCCAGTTCGCGCATGATGTCGCGCTCGCGCGTCGTGAGCGGATCGGCTGCGGGGGCCGGAGCCGGTGCGGGCTTCGGCGTGCGCATGCTCATGACAAGCTTCGCGGTCATGTCGTCGGCAATGACCGGATGGCCTGCCGCCGCCTTGCGGATTGCGCTTGCGAGCGTCTCCGCCTCGATGCTTTTCAGCAGATAGCCGCATGCGCCTTCGCGCAGCGCGAGAGAAAGTTCGTCGAGATCCTCGGAAACCGTCAGCATGACGACCACGGTTTGCGGTACGTCCTGCACGAGCAGCTTCAAGGTCTCTAGCCCCGAAAGCCCCGGCATGTTGAGGTCCAGCAGAATGACGTCCGGGCGAAATTGCTTCGCGCGCTTGAGGCCTTCGAGCCCATCGGCTGCTTCGCCGACGACTTCGAAATCGGACTGCCGTTGCAAAAGGGCGTGCACGCCGGAGCGAAACAGCGCGTGATCGTCGATCAACAGAATGCGGATGGTCATGACACAACTCGAAGCAGCGTGAAACGCGCGCCACGGACCATTTTCAGGCGGCCTGGCGCGCCGGGGCCGGCAAGACGAGCTCGACACGTGCGCCGCCTCCGGGTGTTCCCGTCAGCCGAAGCGAGGCGCCCAGACGTTGCGCGCGCTCTCGCATGATATGCAAGCCTACGTGCGTCTCGCCGAGTGCGGCCATTTCATCTGGATCGTAGCCTTGTCCGTCGTCCTCAACAAGGAGGCTGAAATCACGTCCATTGACAATCGTCACGTGAACGCACTGCGCCTCGGCGTGCTTTCGAATGTTCGAGAGCGCTTCCTGCAAAATGAACAGCACCTGCAATTGCTGATCCGGCGACAAAGGCAGCCCGCCTTCGTCACGGTAGTCGACGCGGGGCGCGACGCCTGACTGAACGGTGAAACGTTCGATCGACTCGTCCACCGCACGCCTGAATTCGCCAGTGCCAAGTCTCGTGCGGAAGTTGATGAGTAGTTCACGAACGTCGTCATAACTCTCGGCCACGCCGCCCGCCAGCAGGGGCACGATCTCGCGCACCTCATCCATGCGGTCCTCGCGCGTCGCGCCATCGAGGAGATGCACTTGCATCTTCAGAAAATTGAGACTCTGCGCGATGCTGTCATGCAAGCCTTGCGCCACGAGGTTGCGCTCCTCCGAGACGGCGAGTTGCCGCGCCAGCGCCGCGAGCCGCCTGCTCTTGAGCGCCGTGCCGAAATGCCCGCCGAGCGTGTCGAGCAACTGCGCCTCCGACGCGGGAATGGCGCGTTTCTCCCTGAAGTGCAGCGAGAACGTACCCAGCTTCTCCCCTTGCGAGACAATATCGAACGCGGCTACGGCCGCGAAGCCCACGCGCTCGCAGGGCCGCTCGTCGCAGGCGCAGTCAGTGGCGGCAAAGCAGCGCTCGTCCTGAAGCAGCGCGGCGGGCAATCCTTCCGATTCGATCAACCGTATCTGGCCGTCCTCCGTGGCAAGACGCACCGCCGCGGCGTCCGCGTCGAATTGACGCGTGAGACGTGCGAGAAAGCCCTGGCATAGCGCATCGACGTCATTCGGCTGATTGAGAAAAGCCGCCATCTGATAGAGCGCCGTAAGCTCGCGGTTCTGCGCGGCAAGCTCGGCCGTCTTCGCTTCGACGCAGCCTTCGAGATGGCTGTACAGCGTCTGAAGCTCGGCGGCCATACGGTTGAAGCCCGCCGTCAGGTGCCCGAACTCGTCGTGCGTCATGACCTGCAGGCGCGTGTCGAACTGACGCCGCCGGATGCGCTTGAGGCCGTCCTGCAAGCGCTGCACCGGCACGACGATCCACAGAAAGAGCAGATACACGATAGCCAGCGTTCCGATACACGCCATTGCGCCCAAGGCCATCTGCGACGTGCGCAGCCAGCCGGTCTTGCGCGCGTTTTCCTCCTCAATGAGCACGACCAGCTCGTCCGCCCCGGCGACGAAACCCGGCAAAGCGTCCACATAACCCGACACGGCTTTCGGATCGGCCGCTGCAACGCCCTTTTGCGCATCCGGTTCGAGTCGCGCGTGCCACTCATTCGCGACCTTGTCGAACTGGCTGCGCACGTTGGCGTCGTCGGGGAGAAATAGCGGGCGCGCGGGGTCGCCCCGGCGCAAGCGGTCGATTGTCGCGTTCATCTGATCGATCTGCGATTGCAGTGCCGATCCCGGCATGTCCTGCCGCTTGATGAGCGCGAGCGCAACCGCGTGCGCGCGCATGCGCAGGCTCCCCGCATCGTTGATGGCCGCGCCTGCGCCTTGCAGTTGCCACGACAGCCAGAGCGTCCCGCCGATCATCGCGAGAACGAGAACGAGCGACACCACCGACAGCGTGACGATGCGTGTGGTTAGACGTTCTCGATACGACGGCAGGGACATGTTCGATCTTCGAAATCAGCGGCTGCGGACCAGTTGCCACGCCCGCGTGAGATATCCGAGCGAAGCGAAGCCACTCCAGACATGTACCAGCCGCGTGAACGGGAAGATGACGAAAAGACTCATGCCCATGAACAAATGTACACGGAAGAGCAGCGGCGCATCTGCGACATAAGTGGCCGCATCGGCGCGGAACGTAACGATGTGTTGCGCCCAGGTCATGAGGCTCACCATCATCGCGCCATCCATATGACCGGCCGAGAGGCCGATGGTCGACAAGCCGAGCAGCAGCGTGATGAGGATCCAGACCAGCAGTACGCGGTCGCCCATTTTCGTCACGGCGGAGAGCCGCGCGCTCGTCAGGCGGCGATGCAGCAGGATCAGAAGACCCGCGAGACACATCGCGCCCATGATGCCGCCCGCGATCATCGCCAGCGCCTGTTTGACGCTGTGCTCGACGCCGAGCGCGTCCCACACGGCGACCGGCGTCAGCAAGCCGACGAGATGACCGAAGAACAGCCCGAGAATCCCGATGTGAAACAGGATATTGCCGAGCCTGAGATTGCCACGGTCGATGAGCTGCGTGCTGTCGGCCTTCCAGGTGTACTGCTCACGTTCGAAGCGCACGAGGCTGCCGAACAGGAAGATACTCGCGGCGATGTACGGATAGATGCCGAACAGGAAGGAGTTGAACATGTTCATCGTGCGTCCTTTGCGATGGGTGCGCCCGCGCCGCGCGATGCGTCGCGCGGATGAAAGCGAATGGTCTGCGTGTCCTGCCGCATGTGCGGCGCGAGCAAGGGCTCGACGCCGTCCGGCCCCGGCCCGAAGGTTTCGAGCATCTCGTCCATGTCTCGCACGGGCGGTTGCACCAGCGGGCGCGGCTTAACGGTGGCGAGCTCGCGCAAGACCGCGAACACGGCTGCATACGGGCTTTCGTCGCGCGCGAGACGCTCGCCGATCGCGTCGAGCACGTGAATGGCGTCGTTCAGCAAGGCTTGCGCACGGTCAGGATCGATCGCGCCGAGGACTTCGAGAAAGAGCGGCACATAGTCCGGCAACTCGTTCGTCTCGATATCGAGCCCAAGACCGCGATACTCGTCGAGCAGATCGACCATCGCCTGGCCGCGGTCGCGGCTTTCGCCGTGAACGTGCTCGAAAAGATGCAGCGAATGCGACGGATTGCGGTCGAAGGTCGACACGTAGGTCAGTTGCGAGTCGATCAGCGGACGCTTCAGCGACGCAACGAGCGGCGCAAGGCGCTTTTGCGCCTGCGGCCAGTCATGCAACGCGGTTCCGATCTCCGGCAGCGCGTCCAGCAGCGCGGGCTCGGGATAATCGAGCAGCGCGGAAAGAATGGAATAAAGCGACATCGTTCGTTCCTCGATCAACTTTCCGACAAGGCGTTCTTGCGCGACTTCGGCAACGCCGCGTAACTCACCTCGCCGTGGGTCCTCGACCCGAAGAGCGATCCCTCCGACTCGCCGGGCGAGCCGCAGTTGCCGAACGAGAAACCGCAACTGCCCTTTTCGTCGAAGCTGTCCTGCACCATTTCCTTGTGCGACGAAGGCACGACAAAGCGGTCTTCGTAGTTGGCGATCGCCATCAACTGGTACATCTCTTCCACTTGCGATGCGGTGAGACCGACGTCGTTCAACACCGCTTCGTCGTTCACGCGGTTCACGTTCTGCGCGCGCTTGTAGGCGCGCATCGCGAGCATGCGATCGAGCGCGGCGACGATCGGCGCTTCATCGCCCGCCGTAAGGAGGTTCGCGAGATAACGCATCGGAATGCGCAGGCTCTTCACATCGGGGATCACGCCGTTCATGCCCATATGCCCCGCGTCCGCCGCCGATTGAATCGGCGAGAGCGGCGGCACGTACCAGACCATCGGCAACGTGCGATATTCGGGATGCAGCGGAAACGCGACCTTCCATTCGCACGCCATGCGATAAACCGGCGAACGCTTTGCCGCGTCGAGCCAGCTTTGCGTGATGCCCTGACGCAGCGCTTCGGCCTGGACCTGCGGATCATGGGGGTCCAGAAACAGATCGAGCTGTGACTGATAAAGATCGGTGGTCGCCTCGACCGACGCCGCTTCGGCAATGCGGTCCGCGTCGTACAGCATCACGCCGAGATAACGGATGCGGCCCACGCACGTTTCCGAGCAAACGGTCGGCTCGCCCGCTTCGATACGCGGATAGCAGAACACGCACTTTTCCGCCTTGCCCGACTTCCAGTTGAAGTACATCTTCTTGTACGGGCAACCGGACACACACATGCGCCAGCCGCGGCACTTGTCCTGATCGACGAGCACGATGCCGTCGTCCTCGCGCTTGTACACGGAACCCGAGGGGCACGACGCGACGCACGCCGGATTCAGGCAGTGTTCGCACAGGCGCGGCAGATACATCATGAACGTGTTCTCGAAGGTCGAGTACATCTCCTTCTGCACGTTCTCGAAGCGCGCGTCACGGCCGCGCGATGCGAATTCGCCGCCCAGGTCGTCTTCCCAGTTCGGCCCCCAATGGATCTTGTCCATCTTCTTGCCGGTGATCGCCGAAACCGGTCGCGCGGTGGGCGGCGTTTCCGAAAGCGGCGCGTTCTGGAGGCGAGCGTAGTCGTAAGTGAACGGCTCGTAGTAATCGTCGATGCCCGGCAAATTCGGGTTCGCGAACAGGTTCGCGAGCACTTTCAGCTTCGGCCCCTGACGCAGCTCGATGCGCCCGTCGCTCTTGCGAATCCAGCCGCCGTTCCACTTCTCCTGGTTCTCCCACTGTTTCGGATAGCCGATGCCCGGCTTCGTCTCGACGTTGTTGAACCACGCGTACTCGACGCCGTCGCGCGACGTCCACACGTTCTTGCATGTCACCGAGCAGGTATGGCAGCCGATGCATTTGTCCAGATTCAGGACCATCGCCACCTGGGCGCGGATCTTCATGATGCTGCTCCTTCCTTGAGCGGGCCTTCGAGCCAGTCGATTTTCTTCATCTTGCGCACGATGACGTATTCATCTCGATTGCTGCCCACGGTGCCGTAGTAATTGAAGCCATAGGCCTGTTGCGCGTATCCGCCGATCATGTGCGTGGGTTTGAGCACCGTGCGCGTGACCGAATTGTGGATGCCGCCGCGCATGCCGCTCGTCTCCGCGCCCGGCACGTTGATGATCTTCTCCTGCGCGTGATACATGAGACACATGCCGCGCGGCACGCGCTGACTCACGACGACGCGCGCGGTCAGCGTGCCGTTCACGTTGAAGACCTCGACCCAGTCGTTGTCCGCGAGGCCGGCCTCTTTCGCTTCCGATTCCGACACCCACACGTGCGGGCCGCCGCGCGACAGCGTGAGCATGCGCAGGTTGTCCGTGTAGGTGGAATGGATGCCCCACTTCTGGTGCGGGGTGATCCAGTTCAAAACGAGTTCATGCTCGCCGTTGGGCTTCGCGCCGAGCATCGGCGAAACGGTCTTCGTGTCGATTGCGGGCTTGTAGACGCACGAACCCTCGCCGAAGTCCAGCATCCAGCGGTGATCCTGATAGAACTGCTGCCGCCCGGTGAGCGTGCGCCAGGGAATCAACTCGTGCACGTTCGTGTAGCCTGCGTTGTAGCTGACTTCCTCCGATTCGAGTCCCGACCATGTCGGTGCGGAAATGATCTTGCGCGGTTGCGCCTGCAC
Source organism: Caballeronia sp. PC1 (assembly GCF_021353155.1). Classification (NCBI taxonomy): domain Bacteria; kingdom Pseudomonadati; phylum Pseudomonadota; class Betaproteobacteria; order Burkholderiales; family Burkholderiaceae; genus Caballeronia; species Caballeronia sp. PC1. The sequence continues at coordinate 774,795 of NZ_JAJUBH010000003.1, read as the reverse complement.
GTCGCGAAAGCGGATCTTGTCGTGCTCGCGGCCAAGCGCGAGATGCGAGTGATCGCGTCCCGTGATCTTCGAAAGCGCTTCCCAGGCCTTCACGGCGACATGGCCGTTCGTCTCGGGCGCGAAGGTGAGGATCATCTCGGCGGCGTCGATGGCGGTATCGAGACGCGGCCGGCCCTTGCTCTCGCCGGACAGCGACGCGAGTTCGTCCACTTCATGCGCCGTGTTCCAGTTGATGCCCTTGCCGCCATTGCCGAGCTTCGCGAGCAACGGTCCGACCGACGTGAACTTGTCGTAGATCGCGTTGTAGTCGCGCTCGACGAGCGTCATCGACGGCGCGGTCTTGCCGGGGATCAGGTCGCATTCGCCATGACGCCAGTCCTTCGGCTCGAACGCCTGGCCGAGTTCGCCTGGCGTGTCGTGCATGAGCGGCGCGCAGACGAGATCCGTGCGCGTGCCCAGATGCTTTCCGCCGATTTCCGCGAACTTCTTCGCGATCGCCTTGTAGATTTCCCAGTCGCTCTTGCTTTCCCACAACGGCTGCACCGCTTCCGACAACGGATGGATGAACGGATGCATGTCCGACGTGTTGAGATCGTTCTTCTCGTAGAACGTCGCGCTCGGCAATACGATGTCGCCGTAGAGGCATGTCGTGCTCATGCGGAAATCGAGCACGGTCAGGAGATCGAGCTTGCCTTCCGCGGCTTCGCGCACGTTCACTTCGGACGGCTTGATCGCGTCGGCTTCGTCGCCGAAAAGCGCATTCTGCGTGCCGAGCAGATACTTCAGGAAGTACTCGTGACCCTTGCCGGAACTGCCGAGAATATTCGAGCGCCACACGAACATGTTGCGCGGGAAATTGACGGGATTGTCCGGGTCGTCGCACGCGAAGTTCAGCGCGCCGGACTTCAGTTGATCGACCGTGTATTCGATCGGATCGCGGCCCGCGCGCTTCGCGGCATCGACGATATCGAGCGGATTCGCGCCCAGTTGCGGCGCCGAAGGCAGCCAGCCCATGCGCTCGGACTTCGCGTTCATGTCGAGCATCGAGAGACGTTCGTAGCGCGACTTGTCGGCCGTGGGCCCGAGAATTTCATCGAGCGCGACTTTTTCGTGACGCCATTGGCTCGTGTGGTTATAGAAGAACGACGTGCCGTTCATCTGGCGGGGCGGGCGCGACCAGTCGAGCGCGAACGCGAGCGGCGCCCAGCCAAACTGCGGACGTAGTTTTTCCTGACCGACATAGTGCGCCCAGCCTCCGCCGCTCTTGCCGATGCAGCCGCACATCATCAACAAATTGATGATGCCGCGATAGATCATGTCGTTGTGATACCAGTGATTCAGCGCCGCGCCGACGATCACCATGCTCTTGCCCTGCGTGCGATCCGCGTTGTCCGCGAATTCGCGCGCCACCTGGATGACGAGATGGCGCGGCACGGTGGTGTGCTTTTCCTGCCATGCGGGCGTATAGGGCATGTCGTCATCGTAGGACGATGCGACGTTCGCGCCGCCGAGACCCCGATCGACGCCATAGTTCGCCATCTGCAAGTCATATACGGTCGCGACGCACGCGCTCGTGCCGTCCGCCAGCGTGATGCGCTTGACCGGCACGCGGCGCGCGAGCAGCGCGTCGTGCTCCGCGCCGAAGTACGGGAAGCTCACTTCCGCCACTTCGTCGTGCGAGCCGATCTGCGTCAGACGCGGATCGATATCGCGGCCCGAGCCGCCATCCTTCTGCTCGAGGTTCCAGCGGCCGACCTTCGCGCCGCCGTCATGGTTCACCTCGCCCCAGCGAAAGCCGATTGTGCCGTTCGGCGCGACGATCTTGCCGCTCGTCTCGTCAATGACGAGCGTCTTCCATTGCGGATTGTTCGCTTCGTCGAGATCGTTCTGCAATTGCGATGCGCGCAGGAAATGGTCGGGCACGAGCGTGCCGTCGCCATTCGGGTTCTCGCGCAACACGACCAACATCGGCATGTCGGTATAGCGCTTCACGTAATCGCGGAAGTACGCTGACTTGCCGCTTGCGTGGAACTCCTTCAGCACGACATGACCCATCGCCATGGCGAGCGCGGCGTCGGTGCCTTGCTTCGGCGCGAGCCAGATGTCGCCGAACTTCACCATCTCGCCGTAATCGGACGAGACCGCGACCGTCTTCGTGCCCTTGTAGCGCACTTCCGTGTAGAAGTGCGCGTCCGGCGTGCGCGTTTGCGGCACGTTGGAACCCCACACCATCAGATACGTGGAGTTGTACCAGTCCGCGGATTCGGGCACGTCCGTCTGCTCGCCCCAGACCTGGGGCGACGCGGGCGGAAGGTCGCAATACCAGTCGTAGAACGACAGGCACGCGCCACCGATCAGGCTCAGATAGCGCGCCCCGGCGGCGTAGGACACCATCGACATGGCGGGGATCGGCGAGAAGCCGATCACGCGGTCGGGCCCGTACTTGCCGACGGTGTACGCATTCGCCGCCGCGATGATCTCGCTTGCCGTGTCCCAGTCCGCGCGCACGAAACCGCCAAGGCCACGCACGCTCTTGTAGCGCTTCGCCTTGACGGGGTCTTCACAGATCGACGCCCACGCCGCGACCGGGTCGAGCGTCTTGCGCGCCTCGCGCCACATCTCGATGAGACGTCCGCGAATCATGGGGTGCTTCACGCGCTGCGCGGAATACACATACCAGCTATACGACGCGCCACGCGGACAGCCGCGCGGTTCGTGATTCGGCAGATCGGGACGCGTGCGCGGATAGTCCGTCTGCTGCGTCTCCCACGTGATCAGGCCATTCTTGACATAGACCTTCCATGAGCAGGAGCCCGTGCAGTTCACGCCGTGCGTGGAGCGCACGATCTTGTCGTGCTGCCATCGGCTGCGATAGCCGTTTTCCCATTTGCGGTCTTCGTTCACGACCGCGCCATGTCCATTCGAGAACGTGGACTTGATGCGCGACATGAACTTCAGCCGATCCAGAAAGTGACTCATCCGTTTCTCCGGGCGAGGCGGCCGCGAGCCGCCATGAATACGTTGATTCGAGTGTAGGGGCGCGATGACCACGCGCCCATTCCCCGAAAGGAGCGCTCGTTGCGCGTCATGCGGATTACTTCGCTTAGTCCTTTCGAACTAGTTCAGCACGGCATGTCCGCGTTGCGACGCGCATAGCAGACCCAGGTGACCACCGCGCACACGGCGTAGAAGCCGATGAAGCACCAGAGCGCGGCGTCGGGCGATCCGGTCATGCTCATCGAGGTGCCGAACCCGCGCGGGATGAAGAAGCCGCCATACGCGCCGATCGCACCGGCGAAACCCAGCACCGCCGCCGATTCCTTGCCCGCATCGTGCTGCGCCTGCTTTTTCGCCGCATCGGACTGGTTTGCGGATTCGCGCTGCTTCTGCGTGAGGAAGATCACCGGGATCATGCGGAACGTCGATCCGTTGCCGATGCCCGTCAGCGCGAACAAGGCGATGAACATCGCGAGGAAGCCGCCGAAGCTGCCGCCTGCGCCGTCGTGCGGCAAAGACGCCATCACGCCGAACACGGCTGCGATCATCGCGATGAAGGTGAACAGCGTCACGCGCGCGCCGCCGAGACGGTCCGAGATCCAGCCGCCGACCGGACGCGTGAGTGCGCCCGCGAGCGGCCCGAGGAATGCGTAGGCGGTCGGATTCACGGACGGAAATTCCGCCTTCGTCAGCAGCGCGAGACCGGCCGAAAAACCGATGAACGAGCCGAACGTGCCGATATACAGCAGGCACATGAGCCAGTTGTGCTTGCGCCTGAAGATGACGGCCTGCTCGGCGAACGATGCCTTCGCGTCGGCGATGTCGTTCATGCCGAACCACGCCGCGAGCGACGCGACGGCGATGAACGGCACCCAGATGAAGCCCGCGTTCTGCAGCCAGATGCTGTGCTCGACGCTGTTGACGGTGTACGACTGCCCCTCGCCCGCGAGCGCGCCGAACACGCCCGCCGAGATCACGAGCGGCGTGACGAACTGCACGACGGACACGCCGAGGTTGCCGATGCCGGCGTTCATGCCGGTCGCGAAGCCCTTCTCCGCTTTCGGGAAGAAGAAGCTGATGTTGGCCATCGACGAACTGAAGTTCGCGCCGCCCAGACCGCACAGCAACGCGAGCACGAGCAGCGTCGGATAGGTAGTCGAGGGGTCGCGCAACGCGATCCCCATGCCGATTGCCGGAATCAGCAGGCTCGCGGTGGACAGCGCGGTGAATCGCCGTCCGCCGAAGATCGGCACGAGGAACGAATAGAAAATGCGCAAGGTCGCGCCCGAGAGCGCGGGCAGCGCGGTCAGCCAGAACAACTGGTCTTTCGTGAAATGGAAGCCACCTTTATCGAGACTGACTACGACGACGCTCCAAAGCGACCACACCGTGAACGCGAGCGCCAGCGCGGGAATCGAGATCCAGAGATTGCGGCGGGCGACCGACTGGCCGCTCGCGCGCCAGAACGCCGCGTTTTCCGGCTCCCATTTGGTGAGCAAGTAACGTGATGGTGTTGACATGATTACGCTTTCGATTGAAATGTGAAGTGCATGCAGATCAGGCTGACCGCGGTCGCGCCGAACATCAGCATGAAACAGGTGGTGCGCACGCCGGTCAGGTCGACGAGCAGTCCAAAGAGAATCGGCAAAAGGAAACCCGCAAGCCCGCCAGCGAGGCCGACGACGCCCGAAACCGCGCCGATGTTCGACGCGAATTCATCCGATACGAACTTGAAGACCGACGCCTTGCCGACCGCCATTGCCACGCCGACGACGAACATCAGCGCGGTGTAGCCGAGCGGTCCCATGGCGATGTGGAACGTGACCGGGCCGTCTTTCGCGTGGACCACGAAATCGGTCACGGGGTAGCTCAGCAGGAAGAAGCACGCGAGCGCGACCCACATGACGATCCATGTCGTGCGATACGCGCCGAAGCGGTCCGACATCCACCCGCCGAACGCGCGCAGCACGCCGCCGGGCAGCGAAAAGCACGCGGCGAGGAACGCGGCCTGTTCGATGCCGAAGCCGTATTGATTCACGTAGTACTGCGGCATCCACAACGCGAGACCGACATAACCGCCGAACACGACCGAGTAGTACTGCGCGTAACGCAACACCCGCCGGTCTTTGAGCACGGCCATCTGCGCGCCGAAACGCTGCGTGCCGGCGCTCCGGTGCGCCGGGTCGGAAGCGGAAAAGAGCCAGAACAGGAGCGCGGTGACGAGCATCGCAACGGAATAGACCTTCGGCACGATGGTCCACGTGCCCGCCGTAAGAATCAGCACCGGCGCGACGAATTTGGTCAGCGCGGCGCCCGAATTGCCCGCGCCGAAAATGCCCATGGCGAGACCCTGACGGGACTTCGGAAACCAGCGCGCGACATACGGCGTGCCCACCGAAAACGACGCGCCCGCGACGCCGACGAACAGCCCGAGCACGAGGAATTGCCACAACTCGGTGGCGTAGCTGATCAGCCAGATCGGCACGATGGTCACGGCCATCGTGAAGAAGAACACGGCGCGGCCGCCCAGGCGGTCGGTCCAGATGCCGAGCGGCACGCGCGCGAGCGAGCCCGTCAGGACGGGCATCGCGGCGATGAGGCCGAATTCGGTATCGGTGAGATGGAGCTGCTTCTTGAGAGGAATGCCGAGGATGGCGAACATCATCCATACGGCGAAGCAGATGGTGAAGGCGAAGGTGCTCGCGCCGAGCACGCGCCATGCGCGCGCGTCGGCGGAGACCGAGGTAGTGGCGGGTGTGTTGACGACGCTCATCGTCCGTTCCTTGTCGTGTGTAGCTTGCTCGACAAGGGTACGGAGCGCCGCGCGAAACGCCTATTCGCCGGACGGATGCAGCGTTGATTTGCCGCTAGTCATTGCGGCGTAGTCCGGCTGGATGAGGCGTCTGCCTCTTCAGTCCTTCTGCGATGACAATGCGATACAACTTCCCGGATCGATCGAAAAGTGAATCGTCTCGCCGACCGGCGTCTTGTGCGACGGATGCACGCGCGCCAGCACGATCTGTTCGCCGACGCGAATCTGGAAATCGAGCGTCTCGCCGAGGAACACTTTCGCCGCGACCGTGCCGGTGTAGACGTTGCGCGCGCTCACGCCATCGAGCGTCTCGTGCACCATCACGTTTTCCGGGCGCACGGAGATCACGGCTGCGTCGCCGGGGCGGCACGAGACCGCGTTCGCCACCGCGATCGTGCCGAGGGCGGATTCGATCAGCACGTTGCCGTCCTCGTCATGGCAGTCGCGCACGCGGCCGTCGATGAAATTGGTCGTGCCCACGAAGTCCGCGACGAACTTGCAGTTCGGCAAGTCGTAGATCGCGCGCGGCGCCGCTTTCTGCACGATCTGCCCGTCTTTCATCACGGCGATTTCGTGCGACAGCGCGAGCGCTTCCTCCTGATCGTGCGTCACGTAGATCGTCGTGATGCGCAGTTCGCGCTGCATGCGCTTCAGCTCGAACCGCATCTTGTCGCGCAGCTTTGCATCGAGGTTCGAGAGCGGTTCGTCGAGCAGCAGAAGCTTCGGCTCCATCACGAGCGCGCGCGCGAGCGCGAGGCGTTGCTGCTGGCCGCCGGACATGCGCGTGGCGTCGCGGTCCGCGACGTGATCTAGGCCGACGGCCGTCAGCACGCGCATCACCTTATCTTCGATCTCGCGCTTCGAATATTTCTTTTCGCCGACTTCAAGCGGAAAACTCGCGTTGCGAAAGACCGTCATGTGCGGCCAGATCGCGTAAGACTGAAACACCATGCCGAACTTGCGCCGGTTCGGCGGCACGAAGGTGTCCTCGCGCGCGGAAAACACGGTCACGCCGTTCACCGAGATCGACCCGCCGACAGGCCGTTCGAGGCCCGCGATGGAGCGCAGCGTCGTCGTCTTGCCGCAGCCGCTCGGCCCGAGCAGCGTGAAGAGCTTGCCCTCGGGGACATCGAACGAAACGTCGCGGGCGGCGCGCACGCGCACGTTGTTGCCATCGACATATTCGGTGTTGAGGCCTTGTACGTTCAGCACGTTCGTCTCCGATGTGTTCTTTTCAGGCGTGGTTCGCTTTCACGCCGAACTTTCCGCCGATCCATTGCAGCAGCATGACGAGCGCGAGCAGCGCCAGCACGAGCATCACCGACAGTGCCGACAATTCCACGTATTGCCCGTTCTGCCACAACTCCCAGATCACGATGGACACCGTCTCCGAGCCGGGGCTATACAGCAGGATCGAGCTCGACAGTTCGCGGATCGACACGATCATCACGTAGATCCAGCCCGCGAGCAGACCGGGCTTGAGAAGCGGCAGCACGATGCGAAAGAACGTCGCGCTCCAGCTTGCGCAACTCATCGCGGCGGACTCTTCGAGCTCCTTGTGGATCTGCACCATCGATGTCGTCGTATAGCGCATGCCGTAGGGCATGAAACGCGTGATGTAGGCGGTCAGCAGAATCCATAGCGTGCCGTAGATGCCGATATCCACCTTCAGCGACACGATCATGAACGACAGGCCGAGCACGAGCCCCGGAAACACCAGCGGCAGCGACGCGAGGTTGTCGAGCAGCCAGCGGCCCGGCAGCTTCGTCTTGACGACGATCCAGCAAATCACCGCGGACAGCAGCATGACGGCCGTCGCGCAGCCGAACGAGAGCGCGAGGCTGTTGATCACGGCATGACGCAAGGTGGGCAGATGCAGGATGTAGCGGTACGCGTCGAACGAAAGATGATGCAGCGCCGAGAGCGACGGCGTGCGGTAATACTTCTGCAGCGACGACCACAGCAGCACGGCAAACGGCAACGCGACGATCAGCAGAAAGTAGACGACGAACACGCCGACGGTCAGATAACGCCACTTGCCGATATCCACCACGCGCGGGCGAAAGCCTTTGCCGCTCATCGTCGAATACTTGCCGCCGCCGGACGACACGCGCGATTGCAGATACAGCCCGACGGACGTGATGATGAGCAGCAGCATCGAATACGACGATGCGAGACCGATCTGGCTCGGATACTGTTCGATCGCCTCGTAAATCGATGACGTGAACACCTGCAGCTTCACCGGCAAGCCGATCAGCGCGGGCACTTCGAACGATTCGAGCGCGCGCACGAAGAGAATCAGCAGCGTCGAGACGATGGCCGGAAACGCGAGGCGCAGCGTGATGCGCCACATGGTCCGCGCGACGCCCGCGCCGCTCATCAGCGACGATTCCTCAAGCGAAGGGTCCATGCCGCGAAAGGCGGCGGACATGAGGAGAAAGGCCATCGTCGAATAATGCAGACCGTCGACCCAGATCATGCCGCTCATGCTGTAGATGTTGAAGACGGGCCGTGTCACGCCGAAGAGCGAACCGAGCGCCACGTTCAGCACGCCGATCTTCGGACTCGCGAGAAAGATCCATGCAATCGTGAAGAGGATGCTCGGCACGATCAGCGGCACGATGGTGATCGCGTAGAAGAACTTGCGCAACGGCGTGTTGGTGCGCTCGATGATCCATGCGAGCATGGTGCCGATCGAGAACGACACGCACGACGCGCCGAGCGCGAACTTGAGCGAGTTGAAGAGCGTGCGCAGCGTTTCGGGGCTGCCGTAGGCGAGCTTGTAGTTGCCGAAGGTGAAGACCGCGGGGTTATCGGCAACTTGCGGCGTGAAGAAGCTTTGCCAGAAGAGAAACACGAGCGGGATCAGCGCCAGCACGCCCACGACGATCACCGCGCCACCGATCACGAGCCACTTCGCGTCGAGCCGCGTGGAACGCGACAGGGCTGCCTTCATCGCATCGAATGTCTGTTCCAAGCGCGGCTCCTCCTCGAAGTGATCGACTGACTCTCATCGGATGAAGCGCATCATAAGCTTAGGTATCTAAGCAAATAAACCTGCGGAAAGTACTGAGGAGCCGCTGGCACGGCGGGCGTTCTGTCAAGTGGAATAAAAAACGCGGCGGGCTGGGAGGCCGCACCGCGTCTTTGAAGTCGGAAGCCGAGCGTTCAACTCGTCACGCGCGCCCCTGTGACCGATTCATGCGCCCCCGACAACCGCCCCATCAAAAACACCGCGAACCCCGCCACGAGCACCGGCAACGCGGCAATGCGAAACACCTCGGCGGGCGTCCAGTGCGCGGAATACATCACGCCGACGATCAGCGGCCCGGCGATCCCGCCCAGCCGCCCGATGCCGAGCGCCCAGCCCACGCCGGTCGAACGCAGATTCGACGGATAGTAGATCGCCGCGAGCGCGATCACGCTCTTCTGCCCGCCGCTGATGCAAAAGCCCGCGCAGAACACCGCGACCATGAGCAGCCACACGGGCGCGGCAAACGTCGAGGCAACCATGAACATGAAGAGGCATCCGGCGACATACATCACCGTCAGCGTGACGTAGGGGCCGACGCGATCCATCGCGAGTCCGAGCGGCACGGCCGATATCACGCCCGCGATCGTCGGCAACGCCGTCACCCAGACGACCGTCGCGGCGGGATAGGCGAGACCGGTGAGCATCGTCGGCAGCCAGCTTTGCAGGAAGTAGAACTCGGCGAGATTCAGGAAGAACACGCCCCACAGCAGCAGCGTGCCGACGGACGTGCGGCCGCGAAACAGCGCCGCGACGCTCGCGCGCGACTCCTGCTCGTCTTCGAGAACGAAGCGGCTGCCCGGCGCAATGTGCGCGGCCGGAAACACCTTCAACACAAGTGCACGGATGCGGTCATCGCCGTGCGGATGTTTCCTGAGATACGCGAGCGATTCGGGCAGCAGAAGCGCAAGCGGCAGCGCGAGCAGAAGCGGTGCGATCGCGCCCGCCAGCATCAGCGATTGCCAGCCGAATGCCGGAAGCAGCGCGCCGGATGTGAAGCCCGCCACCACGAAGCCCAGCGAGAAGCCGCAATACACGAGCAGCACGAAGGTCGAACGCACGCGCTTCGGCGCGAATTCGCAGGTCAGCGCGACCGCGCTCGGCGCCGCGGCGCCCAAGCCGATGCCCGTCAGAAAACGCAGGCCGATCAGCTGGGTCACGTTCGTCGCGAACACGGTGAGAAGCGTGAAGATCGCGAAGAACACGGTGCTGAACACCATCATGCGCTTATGGCCGAAGCGGCCGGACATCGGCGATATCGCCAGATAGCCGACCATCAGGCCGACGAGCGCCGCCGAGAAGATCGAGCCGAGAATCTCGCGCGGCAAGTGCCAGGTCTTCGCGAGCACCGGCACGATATAACTGACCGCTTGTGTGTCGAAGCCGTCGAGGAACATGAGCAGCGCGCACAGCAGCACGATGAGATATTGCCGTCCGTTGATGCGCTGCCGCTCGATGAGTTCTGAAACGTCGATGCTTGGGGATGCCACTTTGTTGTCTCCGTTCGCTTGTTATCTGTTGCTTGAGGCTATGCCGCCGGTTCGAGCGTGCCGGTCTGCACGAAGGCGTCGCAGAAGAATTCGTCTTCCGGCAGGCCCGCGCTCGTGAACGCATCGCGCGCGGCGCTCGTCATCGACGGATTGCCGCATGCGTAGACCTGATGCGCCGCGAGCGACGGATGATCCGCCAGCACCGCGCGATGCACGAATCCCGTGCGGCCCGTCCAGTTTCCTTCGGGGTCGGACAGCACCGGAACGAACTCGACGTGTCCCTCTTCGTGCCATTTGCGCGCGAGTTCCGCGAGATACAGGTCCTGCTCGCGGCGCGCGCCCCAGTAGAGCTTCATCGGCCGCGCGAGCTTGCGTTTGATCGCGTCCTCGACGATCGATTTCACCGGCGCGAAGCCCGTACCCGTCGCGACGAGAATCACCGGTTTCGCCGATTCGTCGCGAAAGAAGAACTCGCCGTAAGGCAATTCGATGCGCAGCTTCTTGCCCACCGCGAGCTCCTTCAGCACGCCATCGGAGAAGCGGCCGCCCGCAACGTGACGCACGTGCAGATGAACGCTGTCGCTCTGATGCGGCGGATTGGCCATCGAATAATTGCGCACGGTTTCATCGTCGAGATGAATCTGCAGGTATTGGCCCGCGCGGAACTTCGCGCGCACGCCTGTCGGCAGGCGCAGTTGCAGCACGGTGACGTCGGGCGCGGCCTGCGCGATGCGGAACACGGACGCATCGAGCTTCTTGCGCACGACGCGTTCGCGCTTCTCGATCTTGCGCGGCGCAATCGTGACGTTCGCCGACGGACGCACGCAGCACAGCAGCGCCTTTTCCGTGATGCCCTGCGCATTGATCACGCCGCCCTGGCACTCCGAACACACGCCCTTGCGGCACGAATAGGGCAGCGCGAAGCCCGCGCGTTCGGCCGCATCGAGCACGCTCTCGCCATCGTTGCAATCGAAGGTGATGTCGCTTGCCGCGACCTTGATCTGGTAAGACACTTATGCTCCTTTCAGGCAGGCGATTCGCCGCGCGTCACGAGCCCGATCGCGCCGAGCAAAGGCGCCGGGTCCGCAACGAGCCGCCCGGCGATATCGAAGCCGCTGCCATGTCCGACACTCGAAAACACCACATCGCCGCCAATCGACATCGCCGCGGAATGACGTCCCGCGCGCAGCTTCACCGGAATGTGGCCCTGATCGTGATACATCGCGACGAACACGTCGATGTCCTCGCGCGTCAGCAGCAAGTCCGCGCCTTGAGGGCCGACCACGTCGATGCCTTCATCGCGCAACGTGGCGACGGTGGGCTCGGTCACGTCGATGTCCTCGCGCCCGAACAATCCGCCTTCGCCCGCATGCGGGTTGATGCCCATCACGCCGATGCGCGGCTTGTCGACGCCCATCGCGTTCATGGCGCGAACCGCCGCGCGCGCCGCGCCTTCGACCTGCTTCGACGTGAGACGCGCGAGCGCGCCCGCGAGCCCTTCGTGCAGCGTCGCATGCACGATGCGCAGGCCGCCGCCGATGAGCAGCAGATACACATCGTCGGCGGCAAGTCCGAGCTGCTGCGCGACGTAGCCGGGATAGCCCGCGAACGCCGTGCCGGACGCATTGATCGCCGTTTCCGAATGCGGGCACGCGATCACGGCATCGGCCTCTTCGCGGCGCGCGAGATCGAGCGCGGCGCGAACGTAGGCGAGCGTCGCCGCGCCGGCCGCCGCGCTCACTTCGCCGGGCCTGAAGGAATCGGCGGGCAGCGCTTTCACGTCGAGCACGTGGAGCGCATCGAACGACAGCGCGCAACGCTGCGCGTACCAGCGGATCACATGCGCATCGCCGACGAGCACGACGCGCGGCGCATCCTGCGTCGCCAGCCGCGCCGCCGCCTTGACGGCGATCTCCGGCCCGATGCCGTTCGGGTCGCCGATGGCCAGCGCGATGACGGAAGCGGCGCGCGTCATAGCGGCAACGCGAGCAGCGTATCGATGCGCGAGCTGTCGCACACCGCGATGCGCTCGCGCAGCTTCACGCTGTTTTCGTGGCGCACGTAGACGTCGAGATAACGTCCGGTCACGAAGAGGCTCGTGCTTCCATCGCGCATGATGCGCGCGACGATGAACGAGGTTTCGCTGCGCACTTCATCGCCCTCTTCCGACACGATGTACGGCTGCCCGAGCAGATGCCGATACGCGTGCCGCTCGTAGATGTTCGCATCGCGCAGCGACGCGATGCGGTCGATCAGCATGCCGCGCGACGCCGCGTAGATCAGGCCCGCTTCGAGCCCGCGCTTATGGTTCTCGGCGGTCGTCACCTTGTACACGCATTCGCCGACGAAAAAGTCCGGCCATTGCGCGAGATCGCCGTCGTCGATGCAGCGCGCGTATTCCGCCTGCGCCCGCGCGATCAACTGGAAAGTGTCTTGCATGATGCTTGTCCCCGTCGTGATCAATAGTTCATTGCGTGGCGATACGCCTTCCAGAAGCCGCGAATCGACGCTTCCGTCACGCGGCTTTCGCTGCTTTCGGCGGTGTCGCCGCCCATTTCGATGACCGAGCACGCGTGCTCCGCGCCTTCGATGCCGCGTTGCACGAAACCGCCGACGCAGCCGTCTTCCATCGACACATAACCCGCCGGGCCGACGAGATTCGCCTGCCGCAGACGCATTTCGCGCAGTTCGGGCGTGTCGTCGTCGAAGCCCAGATAAATCCAATTGAGCTCAGTTTCCTCCGTGCCGCGCGGCAGGATCTGGCGCACGGCGATGGCGTTCTGGATCTGCTGCAGCACGAAGCCGGGAAACACGGAGAGGATTTGCAGCGTGACGCCGTCGCCGAATTCGTCGGTGCCTTTGAGCACGGACGTGTCTTCCAGCCGGTGCCCGCTTTCGGAGCGGATGTTCTGCTGCGAATAGTCTTTCGACGATGTTTCCTGAGCATGATCGACCGCCGAATAGCTGACGTGATGCGCGCCGCTCGAATCGACGATGATCCCGCCACGCTGCGACAGACGGTTCAACTGAAACGTCGTGAAAAACAGATGCAGGATGCTCGCATGATAGGAGTCCTTCACGTTCTCCATATAAAGCTTCCAGTTGTTCGGTAGCATCTGCGTGAAGCGCCCGAGCACGACGGGCGTGCGGCCTTCGAGCACGCGGGCGATGCGCGCGACGATTTCTTCGCCGAGGTATTCGTCGAGCGGGGCGACGTCGTCGGAATAGCTGCCGAATACGAGGCCGTGCAGCGTCTCGACGCGCAGTTTGCGCAGGCCGTGATCTTCCATGCAGAAGTCCGGCTTCATGCCGCCCTTGCCGTTGATGCCGTCCTTGAACGCGACGCCCTGCAGATCGCCCTGCAGGTTGTAGGTCCACGCGTGATACACGCAACTGAAGTCCTTCGCGTTGCCCTGATCTTCGAGACACACGAGCGCGCCGCGATGCGCGCAGCGGTTTTCGAACGCGTACAGCTCGCCGTCTTCATCGCGCGTGACGACCACAGGCGTGTCGCCGACGAAAGTCGCGCGGAAATCCCCCGGATTCGGCACTTCGACTTCGAGGCACAGGAAATTCCAGTTCGCGCCGCGAAAGATGTTGTCCTGCTCGTCGGCGTAGACGTCCCGGCTCTGGAAGACGGTGTATGGCACGCGCGTCAGCCCTTCTTCGGGCCAGGCGATCTCGGCGCGCGGCGCCGGGTGAATGGGGATGATGTTCAAGTCGTTCTCCTTCGTCTTCGTTTTCGTTCGCGGCGGGCGCTTGACACTGCGCTTTCGTCGTGTTCGAATACCGTACATTGTTCGAATATAGAACCATCATGACATCCGTCAAATTGCCTGTCAACGCCGAGGACGGCGCGTCCGCGTCCACCGCCGACATCGAAGCCGCCACCGAAGAAGCATCCGAACCGCGTGCGCGGGAGGGCATGGGCGGTCTCGCCAAAGGCCTCGCGATCATCGAGGCGTTCAGCACGACCACCGTGCGCATGACTGTCGCCGAGGCCGCGCGTCTCGCGGACGTCACGCGGCCCGCGGCGCGCCGCTGCCTGCTCACGCTCGTCGATCTCGGTTATCTGTCGCACGACGGCAAGTTCTTCACGCCGCTGCCGCGCATGCTGCGGCTCGGCGGCGCGTATCTCTCGACCTCGTCGCTCGCGCAGATCGCGCAGCCGCTGCTCGCCGCCGCGCGCGACGAGTTGCAGGAATCGGTATCGCTCGCCGTCCTGGACGAAGGTCACTCGGTGTTCGTCGGGCGCGCGGAAGCGGTTCGCATCGTGTCGACGGGCGCGAAGCTCGGCGGCCGGTTCCCCGCGTACTGCTCGGCGACGGGCCGCGTGCTGCTCTCGCAGAAATCGGAAGGGGAGATCGTCCGGCACATTTCGGCGGTGCCGCTCAGGAAACTCACGGCGCGCACCATCCATGCGCCCGACGAAGTCATCGCGGCGATCCATCGCGTGCAAACCGATGGCTACGCGATCAGCGATGAGGAACTGGAACTCGGCATGCGCGCGATGGCCGTGCCGGTGAAAAATCGCCAGGGCGGCATCGAGGCGGCGGTGAGCGTGAGCGTGTCGTCGGCGCGCGTGAGCGTGGACGCGATGAAGCGCGACTTCCTGCCGGTCCTTCAGCGTCTCGCGTCGCGGCTAGAACGCGCGCTGTGAGCATGCTTTATTACACGCGCGACCCCATCCCTTCGTTGTAGACTTCGCTACCCCTTCCGGACGAACCCGGAAGGGCGTGCCCCCTGCGCGACACCCTGTCGCATCAGCTTGATCTGAAACAAAATTTCAACCATTCGCGCCATCGCGAAAAATCGCGCGTGGCATGATCCTGACGCGGCGCAACGCCGTGCAGCAGCGCCCTCACGGGACGCTCCGATCATAGAAACCAGCGAATGCAATGAATGAGAATAGCCAACGTTTAGCAGTGCCATTGTTATCGGGGTTGATAGCCAGTCTCTCTCTTTCGGGATGCAAGCTTGAGGTTCTGGACTCGAAAGGCGTGATTGGCACAGCGGAATCCTCGCTGATCGCCACCGCGACCTACGCCATGCTTCTCGTCGTAGTGCCGGTGATTCTGTTGACCCTGTTCGTCGCATGGCGCTATCGGGCGTCCAACAAGCACGCCACCTACGCGCCGAAGTGGGCGCACTCCACGGCCATCGAAATCGTCGTCTGGGCGATTCCCGCGGTCATCATTCTGTATCTCGGCATCCTGACGTGGAAGACCACGCACGAGCTCGATCCGTACAAGCCGCTCGAATCGAACGTCAAGCCGATCAACGTCGAAGTCGTCGCGCTCGACTGGAAGTGGCTGTTCATCTATCCGGACCTGGGCGTCGCGTCGGTGAACCAGCTCGCGTTCCCGGTCGGCACGCCGGTGAACTTCCGCATCACGTCGGATTCGGTGATGAACTCGTTCTTCATCCCGCAGCTCGGCAGCCAGATCTACGCGATGGCCGGCATGCAGACCCGTCTGCACCTTCTCGCCGACCACGCGGGCGACTACGCCGGCATCTCGGCCAACTACAGCGGGGCAGGCTTTTCCGACATGAAGTTCCGCGCCCTGGCCATGTCCGGCGCCGAATTCGACGCATGGCTCAAGAAGGTCAAGACCGCGCCCGAATCACTGAGCATGGATGTCTACTCGGGCGTCGCGCGTCCGAGCGAGAAGGTTGCCGTGCGCTACTTCTCGACCGTCGATCCGAAGCTCTTCAACAACATCGTCGCCAAATACAACAACGGCCGCTTCGATGTGAATGGCGCAAATTGTGTAACCAAGGGGTAAGCCATGTTCGGCAAACTAACGCTTGAGGCCATCCCGTACCACGAACCCATCATCATGGGGGCGACCGTCTTCATGGCGATCCTCGCAATCGGTACGGTTGGCCTTATCACCAAACTCGGCAAATGGGGCTGGCTCTGGCGCGAGTATCTGACTTCGGTCGATCACAAGCGCATCGGCGTCATGTATCTCGTCGTTGCCGGGCTGATGCTCGTGCGCGGCTTCGCCGACGCCGTCATGATGCGCATTCAGCAGGCCATCGCGCTCGATTCGCCCGGTTATCTGCCGCCGCATCACTACGACCAGATCTTCACGGCGCACGGCACCATCATGATTTTCTTCATGGCCATGGCGCTGCTGGTCGCGTTCTTCAACCTCGTCGTGCCCCTGCAGATCGGCGCACGTGACGTGGCGTTCCCGTTCATCAACTCGCTTTCGTTCTGGATGACGGCCATCTCCGCCATCCTGATCAACCTGTCGCTGTTCGTCGGCGAGTTCTCGAAGACGGGCTGGCTCGCGTATCCGCCGCTTTCGGAAACGCAGTTCAGTCCGGGCGTCGGGGTGGACTACTACATCTGGGCCCTCGAATTGTCCGGCATCGGCACGCTGCTGACCGCCGTGAACTTTTTCGTGACCATCGTGAAGATGCGCGCGCCCGGCATGACGTGGATGAAGATGCCGGTGTTCACGTGGACGGCGTTCTGCTCCAACGTGCTGATCATGGCGACCTTCCCGATCCTGACCGTCGCGCTCGCGCTGCTGGCGCTGGACCGCTACATGGGCATGCACTTCTTCACGAACGACGGCGGCGGCAACCCGATGGTCTACCTGAATCTGATCTGGGCCTGGGGTCATCCCGAGGTCTACATCCTGGTTCTGCCCGCGTTCGGCATCTATTCGGAAGTGGTCGCCACGTTCTCGAAGAAGCCGCTCTTCGGCTACAAGACGATGGTCTGGGCCACCTGCTGCATCATGGTACTGTCGTTCCTCGTGTGGCTGCATCACTTCTTCACGATGGGTTCGGGCGCGAACGTCAATGCCTTCTTCGGCATTATGACGATGATCATCTCCATACCGACCGGCGTGAAAATCTTCAACTGGATCTTCACGATGTACCGCGGCCGCGTGGAGATGACGTCGCAGGTTCTGTGGACCATCGGCTTCATCGTCACGTTCACGCTGGGCGGTATGACGGGCGTGATGCTCGCCATTCCCGGCGCGGACTTCGTGCTGCATAACAGCCTCTTCCTCATCGCACACTTCCATAACGCGATCATCGGCGGCGTGGTGTTCGGCTACTTCGCGGGCGTGTCGTACTGGTGGCCGAAGGTGTTCGGCTTCAAGCTCGACGACAAGCTCGGCAAGAAGGCGTTCTGGTGCTGGTTCGTGGGCTTCTTCGTGGCGTTCGTGCCGATCTACATTCTCGGCTTCATGGGCGCGACGCGCCGCCTGAATCACTACGACAATCCGGCATGGCAGCCGTACTTCACGGTCGCCGCTATCGGCGTGGGCATCATCGCGGTTGGCGTGGTGTTCCAGGTCCTGCAGATCGTCGTGAGCATCATCCGCCGCAATCAGCCTGCTTACCGCGACCTCTCGGGCGATCCGTGGAACGGCCGCACGCTGGAATGGACCATGAGCTCGCCGCCGCCCGTCTATAACTTCGCGAATCTGCCGGCCGTGCGCGAGCTGGACGATTTCGCGGATGCGAAGGAGCACGGCCGCATCGATACGCGTCCGTACCGCGACATCCACATGCCGTCGAATACGAGCGCGGGTCTCGTGATCGGCCTGTTCGCGCTGGCGTTCGGCTTTGCCGCGATCTGGCATATCTGGTGGCTCGCTGGCGCCGGTCTGATCGGCGTGGCCGCGACGGTCATCGGCTATAGCTTCCGTGAGAACGCCGGCTTCATCATTCCGGCCGCGACCGTGAAGTCGACCGAAGAGCGCAATCGGCCGCCGAAGATGCCCGTCAAGGCCGGCACGGTGCGCGAACCCGAACTGGAGGCAATGTAATGTCGCAATCGACACTTTCCGCGCAGCATGCGCACGGCCATGAGCATGAGCACCAGTCGCATTCGGTGTTCGGCTTCTGGGCCTACCTGATGACCGACTGCGTGCTGTTCGCCTCGCTCTTCGCGACCTTCGCGATGTTCGCGATGCAGACAGCCGGCGGCCCCACGGGCAAGGATCTGTTCAAACTCCCGGACGTCGCGTACGAAACGGCCCTGCTTCTCACGAGCAGCCTCACGTTCGGTTTCGCGATGATCTCGGCGTATCGCCGCAAGTCGGGCGCGGTGCTCGCGTGGCTCTTCGTCACGTTCGTGCTGGGCGCGGGCTTCCTCTGGCTCGAAATGCATGAGTTCGCGCATCTGATCGCCGAAGGCGCGGGTCCGCAGCGCAGCGCGTTCTGGTCGGCGTTCTTCACGCTCGTCGGCACGCACGGTCTGCACGTCACCATCGGTCTCGTGTGGCTCGTCGTGCTGGCCGTGCAGATCGTGAGCAATCCGGAAATGAACGAGCGCGAGCTGCGCCGTCTCGCGTGCCTGAGCCTCTTCTGGCACTTCCTCGACATCGTCTGGATTTGCGTGTTTTCCTTCGTCTATCTCGGGAGCGTCGTCTGATGGCTCATACGCATACCAATTCGGGCGATTTCCCGCACGTCAGCGTGCGCGGTTATCTCATCGGCTTCGTGCTGGCCGTGGTGCTGACGGTGGCATCGTTCTGGGCCGCGACGTCGGGCGCGTTCAAGGGCGAAAACGCGATCGTCGCACTCGCGGTTCTCGCCGCGGTTCAGATGATCGTGCATGTGATTTTCTTCCTGCACGTCAACGCGTCGAAGGGCCAGCGCTGGCATGCGCTGTCGTTCGCCTACACCATTCTCATGTCGCTGATTCTCATCGTCGGCACGGTCTGGGTGATGCATAACGTCCACATGCTGATGATGGCGCGATAACCCGTTCGGGTTTTCGAGCGAATCGCGAAAGCGGGCCCTTCGGGGTCCGCTTTTTTTTTGCCCGCGCGAATTCATCATCCGCTAAAGAATCTTGACAATTCCTTCGACGAGGCACACCATTTGTCCATAATTTGATTTTATTATCCACAATATGGACAAGGAGACGCGATGACCGCGCCAAAGCCGTCGGCGGACGCCATGACGCCGTATCAACTTCCCTTCCCCAAGGAAGCGCAAAAGGAAATCGTCGTCGGCAGCGCGATTCCAGCCGACGAACGCGAGTGGGTTCCGCAAGCCGAAAACGTGTGGTTCCGGCCGCTGTGCCTGAACGTGTCGACGGGCTACTGGATGAACCTCCTGCGCGTGCGCAAGTCCGGCGTGCTGTCGCGGCATCGTCACCCGCAAGCGGTGCACGGCATGGTGCTGAAAGGCCGCTGGCGTTATCTGGAGCACGACTGGGAAGCGACCGAAGGCAGCTACGTGTTCGAGCCGCCCGGCGAGACGCACACGCTCTACGTGCCTGAAGACGTCGAAGAGATGATCACGTACTTCCAGGTGAACGGCGTGATGTTCTATTGCGATCCGTACGGCAACTACACCGGCTACGAAGACGTGTTCACCAAGGTCGACATGTGCCGCAAGCATTACGAGGCCGTCGGGCTCGGCGCCGATTTCGTCGACCAGTTCATCCGCTAGATCACCCTCGACCAACCGAAACCATCCAACCCCGAAGCCTCGAAGAAGCGCATTCGGAGGAGACGAACATGCTGGAAAAATCACCGCGCCTCAAGCGCATTCAGATCGTCGCGATCACGTTTCTCATGCTTGCGGGCATCGTGAACTATCTCGATCGCAGCACGCTTTCGATCGCGAATCATTCCGTCACGCAGGAACTCGGCCTGTCCGCGTCGCAAATGGGCCTGCTGCTCTCCGCCTTCTCGTTCGCCTACGCGTTCTCGCAGTTGCCGGTCGGCGTGATGCTCGACCGCTTCGGCGCGCGCATCATGCTCGGCCTCGGGATGTTCGTGTGGTCGGTGGCGCAACTGTTCGGCGGCCTCGTCACGAACCTGCATCAGTTCCTCGCGGCGCGCATCACGCTCGGCATCGGCGAGGCGCCGCAGTTTCCGGCCGGCGCGAAAGTGGTCTCCGAATGGTTCGCGCAACGCGAGCGCGGCAAGCCGACGGGCATTTTCGTCACCTCGTCGACGATCGGACCGGCGCTCGCGCCGCCCATTCTCACCGTGCTGCTGCTGTCTTTCGGGTGGCGCAACATGTTCGTCATCATGGGCGCGCTCGGGATTGCGGTGTCGATCGGCTGGTACATCGTCTATCGCAACCGGCGCGACATGAAGCTCGAATCGCACGAGATCGCGCATCTGACCGAAGGCGAGCCCGCGCAGCGCAAGGAACGCAACATGACGTTCGCGGAATGGCGCGGCCTGTTCGGCAAAGCCACGACCTGGGGCATGATTTTCGGCTTCATGGGCGTGATCTACATGGTGTGGCTGTACCTCACGTGGCTGCCCGCGTATCTCGAACACGAGCGTCATCTGACGATCGCGAAGACCGGCTGGGTCGTGACGATTCCCTATCTGGCGGGCACGCTCGGCATGCTGTCGTCGGGCTTTATCGCCGATGGCCTGATGGCGCGCGGCGTCGCACCGATCAAGAGCCGCAAGTGGCCGATCTGCTCGGGCCTCATCGGCGGCGCGCTCTTCACCGTGCCGGCCGCGTTCACGCCGAACCTCACGCTCGCAATCGTGTATCTCTCCGCCGCGATGTTCTTCGTCAACATGGCGAGCGGCGCAGCATGGGCGCTCGTCTCGGTTGCCGCGCCGCGCCACATGGTCGCGTCGCTCGGCAGCATTCAGAACTTCGGCGGCTACTTCGGCGGCTCGTTCGCGCCGTTCATCACCGGTCTCGTCGTCGACAAGACGCATTCGTTCGTGAACGCGTTTCTGATCAGCGCGGGCGTCGCGTTCGCCGCCGCGCTCGTCTACATGTTCGTCGTGCGCTCGCCGATCGAAGACGTCGAGCAGCAAACCGAGCCCGTTCCCGCCGTCTAAATCACATCGCCATGACTTTTCAAGCTGATCTCTTCAAGGACAAGACCGTCGTCGTCACGGGCGGCACGCAGGGCATCGGCGCGGGCATCGCGCAGCAATTCGCGGCGCTCGGCGCGCGCGTCGTCGCGGCGGGCCTCGCGCCCACCGAAGCGCAGCGCGAAGCACTGGGCGGCGGCGTCGAAGTCGCACCGCTCGATGTCGCCGATGCCGACAGCGCCGCCGCCCTCTTCGCGTCGCTCGACACGCTCGACGTGCTCGTCAACTGCGCGGGCATGATCCGCCGCGGCGACGAGCACGACATCGAAACCTTCGAGCGCGTGGTCGCGGTGAACCTGAGCGGCACGATGCGCATGTGCGCCGCCGCCCGCCCGCTGCTCGCCGCCACGCAAGGCTCGATCGTCAATACCGCGTCGATGCTGACGTTCTTCGGCGGCGGCCTCGTGCCCGCGTACAGCGCGAGCAAGGGCGGTGTGGCGCAACTGACGAAGTCGCTCGCGATCGCCTACGCCGCCGACGGCATCCGCGTGAACGCGGTCGCGCCGGGCTGGATCGCGACGCCGCTGACGCAAGCGCTGCAGGACGACGACGGCCGCTCGCAAGCCATTCTCGAACGCACGCCGATGAAGCGCTGGGGCCTGCCGGAAGACGTCGCGCGCGTGACGGCGTTTCTCGCGTCGCCGGCGGCATCGTTCATGACGGGCACGATCGTGCCTGTCGATGGCGGCTATTTGGTGGCATGATTCGCAGCATCATGCTGACCGACTCTTCCTCTCTCGACGCCGCCAAGGCCACCGGCACCGCCGCCTTCTCGAAGTTCATGGCGGTGCTGCAACTCGTCGCCGACGCGAACGAGCCGCCGACCATCGCGCGTCTCACGGCGGCGAGCGGCTATCCGCGCCCGACTGTGTATCGCATCGTCGGCGCGCTGATCGCGGAAGGACTCGTTGTCGAGAGCGCGCGCGGCGGCTGTTACGCGCTCGGGCCGCGCCTCATGTCTCTCGCGAGCCGAAGCTGGGAGCGTTCGGACTTGCGCATCGCCGCCACCGACGCGTTGCAGGCGCTGCGCGACGCGACGCAGGAAACCGTGCACCTCGCGGTTCGCAGCGCGTCGGAGATGGTGTACATCGAAAAGCTGGAAAGCCCGCATGCGGTGCGCATGGCATCGCGCATCGGCACGCGGGTCACGCTTTATTCGAGTTCGGTCGGCAAGGCGTATTTATCGACGCTCGCGCCCGCCGAACGCGATGTGCTCCTGCAAGGCATCGCGTTCGAGCGCTTCACGCCGAACACGATCGTCGATCGCGCCGCGCTCGACGCCGAACTCGACGAGACACACGCACGCGGCTATTCGGAAGACCGCGAGGAAAACGAGGCGCAGATTTTCTGCTACGGCAGCGCGATCGTCGGCGCGAATGGCGCCACGCTCGGCTGCGTGAGTGTGAGCATTCCGCTGTTCAGAAAGAGCGCGACGCCGCTCGAAACCTACGTTGCGCCGCTCAGGGAAGCGTGCCGCGCGATCGCGCAGCGCATGAGCCCCGGCACGCGCTAGCGAAAGATCGTGCCGCGCGTGCGTTGCGTCGCCGCGGCGTGAAGCGCGATGAGTCTCGGCAAACGCGGCAGCGTGTGCGGCCAATGCGTCGCTTCGTGCGCGAAACGCGCCGCCATGCTGCGCAGGCTGAATTGATCCGCGGCGATCCGCACGATGACCCGGCGCGCGATCTTCCACACATCGACATCGGGCGCGATCTCGTGCGCGACGCGCTCGATTCGCTCGGCCGCCCTCGCCAGCAGCACCGCGCGCGACGCGATGCGCCCGTGCGACGCGCTGAACATGTGCTCGGCAGGCGCCTTGCCGATCGCGCCGAACAGATGCGCAACGCCGGCGCCGCGCTTCGATTGCGCCGACGCGAAACGCTCCGCCTCGCGCCGGTACGTCGCCTCGACCCGCACTTCGTGATGCGTCGCGTGAACCGCGGGCCGGCCGTGTTCGAGATGCATGCGCGCCGCCGCCTTGTGATCGCCCTCCATGAGCGCATGCGACACGCCTGCGATGAAGTCCTTTTCGTGCGCCGCGAAGATCATCATCGGGTTATCGGCTTCGAGGACGATCTGACCGCGCGTGCCGGGCTCGATGCTCACGCGCGCGCCCGCCGCATCCAGCCCCGCGTGATACACGCCGACGCCGAGCGCCATTTCGAAAAACGCTTCGATGAAGGTCGCGAGCACATCGGCCTGATCGAGGCCGCAGGAGGCGAGCGTTTCCGTATCGGTGAGCGAGGCCGTTTCGATCGCGCGCGTGGTCAGCACCGCATCGTTGCAATAGTCCCAGAGAACTTCGGGCACGGCGAGGCGCGCGTCGTCGCGCAGGCGAAAACGCAGGTAGCTCTGATCGGCGGCGCGCTGGCGCAAGTCGATCATCGCATCGACGCTCTCGCACGCGCGGCGCACCCATTCCACGGGATGCAACGCGCGGGCCTTCGCCGAACGCCGTTCCGCGAAACGCGCCGCCGCCAGCGCCAGATCGAGATCGTCCACGAGTTCGGCGTGCGCATCCGGGCGCAAGAGCGTAATGCGCACGGGAATATCGCCGACGCGTGCCCGGTGCGTCTGCTCCGCGACGCCCGCGCGCAAGGGCACGTCGCTCAGATCCGTGAGTTCGAATGCAAGCGCGGGCGGAAACGCCGCGATGCAGGCGTCGCGAAAACGCGCGGCGTCGTAGGGCGTGAAGAGTCCGTCGAGTTCGTGCAGCGCGACGCGCACCGCCGTTTCCGCGAGCGCGGGATGTGCCGCGAGCGCGCCCGACGCGCTTTCCAGCACGCGCGACAGTTGCGACAGCGCGGGCACGCCAGCCGCGAGCGGCGCGGCACGCGCGCCGTGTGACGCAAAAAAGCGCGCGACGCGCGTCATCGCGGCGCCGTCATCGGTCAGATGGCTTTCATGGACGAACGCCCGGCCAAGCCGCCAGAGCGTTGCGAGTCGTCGGACAGACAAATTCAGGCTCGCTGAAAGTGAGTTGAAACCGCTGAAAGACCGCGATGCCCGCGAGCATGGCGCCGATCGCACAATTTAATACGAATGCGCCGAGCGCGCACGCCCACGAAATCGCCCCGCCGCGTTTCAGTTTTCGATTCGATCCGTTTCCCGCCGGCGACGGCCGTTTAAGATGTGTCTCACTGATTCTTATGCCGCGCTCGGCTTTAATGTCGACATCACAGACGAGCCCAGGTGCTAAATGAAACCCCTCCAGATTACAGTCGATGCGCAAGGCCATACGGTCATCTCTCACTCCACGTCGATCAGCGAGCACTGCAAGAGCCGCGCGCGCCTGCTGTCGTCGCTCGTGAACATGGTGGCCGCGCCGGGCGGGTTCGAGCACTTCTCGGCGTTCCCCGATGCGATGAAGCGCGACATCCTGAGCCTCATGCATTCGATTGCCGAAGAGCAGTTGCCGGTCATCGACGCGCTCGAACAGCACACGGCGCAGTCGTATTACGAGCGCGGCGCGAATGCGTCGGCGGAGCACTATCGGCAAAAACATCTGCCTGAAGTCAGCGAAATTCAACAGCCGATCGAATACACGCAGCACTGATCCGGCACGAGAATCATCGAAGCGAAGCGCCTCTGCATGCGAATGCAGGGGCGTTTCGCTTTTACGCAGTCCAAAACAAACCTCCTCACTGTATCTTTTTGTGCATGCATATTTCGGAATAGTCGTAATGCGGTATCTTATTAATGCCGGACGCTACAACGTATCAATAACGAGATTGAGGCCGCATCGAGCGTTCGTGCACGAAGACCCATAACGATAATCCGAGAGGCACCATGCAACACCCTTCCGAGCGGCCGATGGCCAAGGCGATGTATATCCTCGGCCAGATCGGCGCGATCATCTGTCACGAACGCGGGCCGCGCCCGCAGACCGCGGTGCTCACCAAGATGGCATCGCGCCCCGCCGAAGGCTTTTCGATCGCCGTCGCGAGAATGAACGAAATGTGCCCGCCGCGGCGCGGACATCGCCGGGCGCTGCTGCAATGGAAGCACAAGGAAATCCGGCGGCTCTCCCGCATGCTGCCCGACCCGTTGCCCACCGCCGCGTCCGCGTATTCCCAGATGCCGTTCTGGGCCGGCTATTGCCAGTACTGGGAGGACATGCTCAAGGAGCACGTCCATCCCGACATCCACTTCGACGCCCGTCAGCTCGAACGCGCCGAGGCTTGATCGCCTTCGCCTTTGTTCGTCGAGAAATAATCGCGAAACACCGCGATCATGCCGTCGAGTTCCGTCGGCTTGACGAAGTAACCGTTGAAGCCGGTGCGCTGCGCGCGCGTCAGGTCCTCCGGGTCCGTGCGGCTCGTATGCGCGATCAGCAACATGGAAAGATCGATCGCGCGTATCGCTTCGGCGGCCTCCCAGCCGTCGCCGAGCGGCATCATCAAGTCGAGCAGCACGACGCCCGGACGCCATTTGCGCGCCAGGGATACCGCATCGAGCCCGGTATGCACGGCGCGCACGGTGAAATCGGCGTCTTCGAGTGCGAGACAGATGGCGCGCGTCGCATCGATATCGTCATCGGCGATGAGCACGCGCGGCTCGTGGTGGCGTGTCGCCGGCGACGGAATCTGCCATAGCGCTTGCGAAGGAACAGGGTCGTAGCGTTGCATCGTATGGGCCTCGGAATGGACGGAGAGTGCAGCAACGATCATTCCTCTGCGGGCTCCGAAACGCGCGTCCTCAGGCGGCATGCGGCCCGCCGACGCTACACTTCGGGAATACCCGATGGCTGTCGCGGCGCGTCGATGCACGAGCGCCGTGCAGGTTTTGCATCGCCGTGGCGCGAGCGACGGCGACGATGCTCCATCTCCAATCGAGAGGCTAATCGATGTTCGTCGTGTATTGGCTCGGCGCCAACCCTGATATCGAAGGCGCGGCGCGCTTCAAACGCTTCGATGCGAACGCGCTCGCGGACGCGCTGCGCTTTGCGGAAGCGCTTCGACGCCGCCAGGCCGGCGGCGAAGACATCGGCTACGTGACGCTGTGCAGTGAAAACCCGCATTCGGTCGGCCAGCCCGGCGTCGCCGATCCGCCCGGCGACTACGAATGGAAGAAACGCCGCCGTTAGCACGAACGTGTGTGCGGGCCGCTGCAGACGCGCGCTCATTCGCGGCTAAGTCTGCGCGGCGATGATCCGTCTCATCGATTCAGACCGGAGACGCACCATGTACAAGCACATTCTCGTGGCCGTGGGTACGAGCCTCAGCGAAAGCGCCCTGACGACCGCCATCACCCGCGCGCGCGACTGCAATGCGCGGCTCACGGCGCTGCATATCGTCGATCAGGCGCCGTGGTGGGCGGTGCCGACGGCGGAAAGCGATCCGGACGATACGCTCGATGTCATCGACGATCATGCGCGCGCCGTCACACGCTACGCCGCGCGGCTGATCGAAAGCGCGGGCATCGACGGCCTTGCGCGCAGCGTGACGCAGCCGCTCAACGGCATGAGTGTCGGCGAACTGATCGCGCAGGAGGCGAAGCTGGCGGGCGCGGATCTCATCGTGCTCGGCGGCGAATCGGACACCGGCTGGCGGCATGGCGAGGCGCGTCTGCGCGACGTGGTGTGCCTGCACGCGCGTTGCGACGTGCTGATCGCGGCGCACGCGCCCGTGGCGTCGCATGCGGAAAACGAAATGGAATCGATCGAAGCGCGCATCGCCGGATCGCAAGGCCGGGTGAATGCACGCCCGGCGCATCGTCAGAGCGCGCCGCGCAAGTGAGCCGCCAGCTGCACGATGCCCATCGAAATCTGCTTCTCGCGTTTCGCATCGAGCCGGCCGATCGGCACGCTCGTCGATACCGCGACGCGCTTGCCCGCCGGCGTCCTGCCGACATAGGCCGCGAAGCACGCGAGCCCTTCGGCCACTTCCTCGCGCTCGACCGCGAGACCGCTCGCGCGGATCGCGGCGAGTTCGCGTAGCAACGCCGCGCGCCGCGTGATGGTGCGCGGCGTCACCGCTTCGAGCCGCTCGGGAAGACGCTCGATGACATCTTCGTCGGTCATGCCGGCGAAGAGCGCCTTGCCGAGCGCGCAGCAATGCGCGGGCAGGCGCGAACCGAGATCGGAGACGAGCCGCACCGGCCGATGCGCGTCCTCGCGCGCGACATACACCACCTCCACGCCGTCGAGCACGGCAAGCTGCACGACCTCGTTGTGCTTGTTGATGAACGCGCCCGCGCCTTCGCGAAACGCCGCCTGCAGCTTGTCGTGGCGCACATACGCGTTGCCGAGCTCGAACAGGCCGACGCCGACCACGTAGCCGTCGTCGCGCTTTTCGATCCATTGCATGCGCGCGAGCGTTTCGAGCATCAGATACAGCGTGCTGCGCGAAAGGCCCGTCTGCTCGGCGAGCGCCGCCGCGCGCACCGGTTTCGCGGCGCTGGCGAGCGCTTCGAGAATGTCGTTCGCGCGGCGCAGCGCAGGCACGTCGTAGGCTTTTTCCATAGCCGTCATATTCCAACAGGTTGGATATTTAATCAACCTGATGGACACTGCCGGACGCGCGGGCTAGCATCGGCTTTCCTTTTTCGCCAGCCCATTCCAGCTCATGCAAACCGTCAACATGTCCTCCTGCCTGCCCGAAGATTTCGCCGATGCCGTGCTCATCGGCCGCGTGTGGCGTCCCGCGCCGGTGAACGGTCCGTCGGTCGTGGCGGTGCGCAAGGGCGAAGTGTTCGACATCACGCGGGCCGCGCCGACGACCGCCGATCTCTTCGATCGCCCCGATGCGCTCGATATCGCCCGCAACGCCGAAGGCGAGCATCTCGGCAACGTTCAGGACGTGCTGCAGGCGACGCTCGACGCCTCCGCCGATGGTCTGCGCCTGCTCGCGCCCTGCGACGTGCAAGCGGTGAAAGCGTGCGGCGTGACGTTCGCGGTGAGCCTGCTCGAGCGCGTGATCGAAGAGCAGGCGGGCGGCGACGCAAGCCGTGCGCAAGAAGTGCGCGAGACCATCAACAAGCTGATCGGCGCGGATCTCTCGAAGATCAAGCCTGGCTCGGAAGCCGCAATGAAGCTGAAGGCCGAACTGGAGCGGCGCGGCGCGTGGTCGCAATACATGGAAGTCGGCATCGGGCCGGATGCGGAAGTGTTCTCGAAGTCGCAGCCGATGTCGTCGGTGGGTTTCGGCGCGGACGTCGGCCTGTATCCGACATCGCAATGGAACAACCCGGAACCGGAGATCGTGCTCGCGGTGAATGCGCGCGGCGAGATCGTGGGCGCGACGCTCGGCAACGACGTGAATCTGCGCGATATCGAAGGCCGCAGCGCGCTGCTGCTCGGCAAGGCGAAGGACAACAACGCGTCGTGCGCGATCGGTCCGTTCGTGCGTCTCTTCGATGAGCGCTTCACGCTGGATTCGGTGCGCGCCACGAGCGTGTCGCTGAAGATCGAAGGCGCGGACGACGACTTCGTGCTCGAAGGCGTGAGCCACATGAGCGAAATCAGCCGCGATCCGGCCGATCTCGTGACGCAGACGCACGGCGCGCATCATCAGTATCCGGACGGCTTCATGCTCTTTCTCGGCACCATGTTCTCGCCGATCAAGGATCGCGATACGCAAGGCGGCGGCTTCACGCATCATCTCGGCGACGTCGTGACGATTTCCACGCCTTCGCTCGGCGCGCTCGTCAATACCGTGCGGCTGTCGACGGAAATCGAGCCGTGGACGTTCGGCGTGCGTGCGCTGTATCAGAGTCTCGCGGCGCGGAGATTGCTCGGCGCGTCCGCGCAGTGACGATCACGACGCGCCGAAGCCGAATCCCTTCGCCTGTCCTTTCGTGACGAGCTGAACCGGCGTCTCCATGTACGGCGACAAATCCCTTTGCCGCCGTTTTTCCACGAGCGCCTTCACCGCCACATCCAGCCCGAATACCGCCTGCCGCGCGCCGAACTGTTCGACGGTCGCGAGCAGGCGCCCGTCGTCGAGCATCGGCTGCACGGCGTCGATATTGTTGTAGCCCGTCACCAGCACGCGGCCGCTCTTGCCCGCGATGCGCACCGCGTCGATCGCGCCGATTGCGATGTTGTCGTTCGCGCAGAGCAAGCCGCGCAGCGTCGGATGCGTATAGAGCATCTGCAGCGCCGCCGACTTGCCGCCCATCACAGTCCAGTCGCCGCCGTCCGGCGGCGCGATGCGCAAGCCCGCCGCGTTCATCGCGTCCTTGAAGCCGAGCGTGCGCTGCTGCGAATTGCGATCGTTCGGCGGCCCTTCGATGATGCCGACTTCATCGCCCGCCGCGAGCTTCGACGCGAGATAGCCGCCGACGAGCTTGGCCCCGCGCCGGCTGTCCGGTCCGACGAACGGAATCGTGAGGTTCGCGGCTTCCTGCGCGGCTTCGTCGAACGGATTGTCGATCGCAATGACGATGACGCCCGCCGCGATCGCTTTCGCGGCCACCGGGAGCAGCGCTTTGGAATCCGCGGGCGCGATCACGATCGCGTTGGTCTTCGCCTCGATCAAAGTTTCGACGATGTGAATCTGCCCGGCGATATCGTTGTCGGTGTTCGTGCCGTGCGTCGTGAGATCGAGCTGCGACGCGTAATGCCGCTGATAGTTGCGCGCGCCATCGATCATCGATGCGACGAACGGATCGTTCAGCGACTTCAGCACGAGCGCGACCGTCGCCTTGTCCGAGGCCGCGCGCGCCTCGCGCATGCGCGCGAACCCGCACGCGCTCAGGGCGCACGCGGCAAGCAGGCGGCGGCGGGCAAGGCTCGTCATGGAAACTGATGGTTGAGACGGTCGAAGACGTCTCATTGTAGACGCACGGGTTCGCGCGCCGAAGGCAGCCCGGTCGCCCGTAAGGCTTCCCGTTTCAGCGCGCCGCCGCTTCCACGAGCGCGGCCACGCCGCTCACCGGCTTCATCAGATCGGCGTCGAGGCCGTGGCGCGCGCGCAGATACTCCGTCGCGTTATAGGACAGCCACGCGCGGCCGCCCCCGTCTTCCCATGCCAGCACCTTGAGCGGCAAGTCGAGCGCGGCGGTCGGCACGGCCTGCATCAGCGGCGTGCCCGCCTGCGGATTGCCGAACACGAGCAACTGGCTCGGCGGCATCGCGAGACCGGCGCGCGCCGCGTCGCCGCTGAAGTCGATGCGCGCGAACAGCATCAGGCCGCGCGCGCGGATCAGCGCTTCGAGCTTGTCGGCGCTCGCGATGGCGCCCTGCGCGCTAGCAATCGTGACGACGCCGTTGTCCGCGGGATCGATGCTCATTGCCTGCTCCACGCCAGCGCAACGAACGCCGTGCACAGCGCTTCCATGCCGAGAGCGTCTTCATCGTCGAAGCGGTTGGGCACGGGGCTATCGACGTCCCACACGCCGATCAGCGTGCCGTCGTTCGCGACGAGCGGCACGACGATCTCCGAGCGCGACGCCGAATCGCAGGCGATATGGCCGGGAAACGCTTCGACATCCGGCACGACCTGCGTGCGCCGCTCGCGCGCCGCCGTGCCGCACACGCCGCGCCCGATCGCGATGCGCACGCACGCGGGCTTGCCCTGAAACGGCCCGACGACGAGTTCGGTTCCATCGAACAGGTAAAAGCCCGCCCAGTTGAGGTCGGGCAGCGTGTGATAGACGAGCGACGAAAAATTTGCGGCATTGGCGACGAAGTCGGCTTCGTCGGCAATCAGGGCGCGGGCTTGCTGCAACAGGTCGTCGTACTGCGCCGCCTTGGTGGCGTGCGTGGCTTGAGAGATCGAGAACATGGCGAAAAGCATCAAAAAGTTTCGCCGACGATAGCACAACGATCCGGCGCGCGTTTTTCGCTTCGCCGAGCATTTGTAAGAACCATCGCCTAGTGTGAAAGGCGCACCGGTCGTGGTTGTCTGCATCGGTTGCTTAGAAGCAGCTTCGGGAATTCCCTGCTTTACTTCGCGCCGTCTTCGTTCTTAAATAAATCAACTTGATTTAATTAATACGCGGCAGCAAGACCGCTTCGAAAACGGAGACAGCGCGTGAAACCCCTAAGCGGCCGAGGAAGCAATTCTGCGAGCGTGCGCCGGTACAACGAGCGCCTGCTGCTGCAGGCGTTGCGGCGCACCGAGCCGGCTTCGAAAGCCGAGCTTGCGCGTCACGCGAATCTGACGAGCACGGCGGTCGGCAGCATCGTCGAGTCGCTGGAAAATGCGGGCCTGATCGAATACACCGGACGTCGTCTGGACGGCCAGCGCGGCCAGCCCGCGTCGCTCATCCGGCTCGATCCGCGCGGCGCGTTCGGTATCGGCGTGCGGCTGGATCGCACGGGCATCGAGACGGTGCTCGTCAATTTCGCCGGCGACGTGCTCGCCCGCAGCGCGCTCGACGCCGTGCTGCCGCACCCGTCCGAAGTGCTGAGGATCGTGCGTCGCGATATCGAAAGCATGCTCGGCCTGCTGTCGGCGGCGGAGCGCGAACGGCTGACGGGCGTCGGCATCGCGCAGCCCTTCAATCTCGGCAGCTGGCTGCGCGAACTCGGCCTGCCCGCCGAAACCTTCCGCGCCTGGGACGAAACCGATTTCGCCGATACGCTCGGCCGCGCGCTGTCGCTGCCGGTTTTCAGCGAGAACGACGGCAACGCCGCCGCCACCGCCGAACTCTTCTACGGCCACGGCCGCCGCTGCGACGACTTCGTCTATCTCTTTCTCGGCTCGGCGATCGGCGGCGGCATCGCGATCCACGGCGACTGCCTGCGCGGCGCGTCGGGCAACGCGGGCGATATCGGCGTGATTCCCGTGCCGCCGAGCCGCCTGCCGTCCGCGCCGCAGCCTGCGGGCCAGTGGGACATTCTGCTGTCGCGCGCGTCGCTCAACGCGCTCGTGCGGCATCTCAACTACAGCGGCGCGGCGGCGGACAACCGCGTCGATTTGCAGGCGTGCATCGAACGGCGTCTGCCGGCCGTCGACGAATGGATCGACGACTGCATCGAGGCGCTCGCGCCCGCCTTGCGCGCAACGCTCTGCGTGCTCGACGTGCCGATGGTCGTGATCGATTCCGATATCGACGGCGGCCTGCTGGACAAGCTCGTAAAACGTCTCTCGACGACGCTCGCCGCGAACGCGCCCGAAGCGCGCGGTACGCCAACGCTGGTGCGCGGCACCTTCGGCCCGGATGCGGGCGCGATCGGAGCCGCCACGCTGCCGATGTTCTTCAACTTTTCACCGCGCGCGGCCGGTCTTCGCCACGCCGGCATCAAATCGCAGGAGGTGAACCATGCCGCATGATGTTTCGACTCGACCGCCATTGCTGGAAATGCGCGGCATCAGCAAGACCTTTCCGGGCGTGCGCGCGTTGAACGACGTGCGTCTCTCGGTCTATCCCGGCGAAGTGCATTCGCTGATGGGCGAAAACGGCGCGGGCAAATCCACGCTGATGAAAATCCTGTCCGGCGCGTATCAGGCCGACGCGGGCGGCGAGATTCTCATCGATGGCCGCGCCGTCACCATCGACGGGCCGCTGGCCGCGCGCGCGCTCGGCGTCGCCGTGATCTATCAGGAACTGAGTCTCGCGCCGAATCTCTCGGTTGCGGAAAACATCTATGCGGGGCGCGAATTGCGCCGCGGCAGGCTGGTGGACCGCGCGGGCATGGAGCGCGGCTGCGAGGAGGTGCTCAAGCGCCTCGGGGCCTCGTTCAAGCCGCATACGCTCGTCGGCGATCTGTCGATCGCGGAGCGGCAGCTCGTCGAAATCGCGCGCGCCGTGCATGCGAAGGCGCGCATCCTCGTGATGGACGAGCCGACGACGCCGCTGTCGTCGCGCGAAACCGACCGCCTCTTCGAACTCGTGCGCCAGTTGCGCGAGGAAGGCATCGCGATCATCTACATCAGCCATCGCATGGCGGAGATTTACGAGCTCAGCGACCGCGTGTCCGTGCTGCGCGATGGCTCGTATGTCGGCACGCTGATGCGCGACGAGCTTTCCGCCGAAAGCCTCGTGAAGATGATGGTCGGCCGCGATATTTCCGGCTTCTACAAGAAGGAGCACGCGCCCTACGATCCGGGCAACGTCGTGCTCTCGGTGCGCGATATCGCCGACGACAACCGCGTGAAAGGCTGCAGCCTCGATCTGCACAAGGGCGAAGTGCTCGGCATCGCGGGCCTCGTCGGCGCGGGGCGCACGGAGCTTGCGCGCCTCATCTTCGGCGCGGAGGAGAAAACGCGCGGCGAGGTGTCGATGCACGGCAAGCCCTTGCGCCTGCGCACGCCTCGCGACGCGATCGACGCGGGCCTCGTCTATCTGACCGAGGACCGCAAGGGACAAGGCCTGTTCCTCGACATGAGCGTGCGCGACAACATCAACATCACGATCGCGGGCCGCGATGCGAAAGCGGGCGTCATGGACCTCGCGCGCGGCAACACGCGCGCCAAAGACGCGATCGCCGCGCTCACGATTCGCGTGCCGAACATGCGCGTGAACGTGGGGGCGCTGTCGGGCGGCAATCAGCAGAAGGTGCTGCTCTCGCGCCTGCTCGAAACCCAACCCGAAGTGCTGATCCTCGACGAGCCGACGCGCGGCGTCGATATCGGCGCGAAGTCGGAAATCTATCGAATCATCAACGATCTGGCGCGTTCGGGCGTCGGCGTGATCGTCATCTCGAGCGAGCTGCCGGAAGTGATCGGCGTGGCGGATCGCGTGCTCGTGATGCGCGAAGGGGAAATCGCGGGCGAACTCGGCGGCCATTCGGGCAAGCCGATTTCGCAGGAAGGGATCATCGAACTGGCGACGGGCTCGAAGGCCGCGCTGGCGGCTTGAGTCAGGCATTCTGGAGAGAGACATGGCTAACACGACGAAACACCACGACACGGCGCCCGTTGCAAAGGCGGAAAGCACGGCGCAGCGGCAAACGCGCATCGAACACAAGGAACGCATGCAGGTGCTGATGCGCACCGCGGGCATGCTGCCGGTGCTGATCCTGCTGTGCATCGGCTTCGGCGTCGTGACGGACGGCTTCTTCAGCTTCCAGAATCTGTCGATCGTCACGCAGCAGGCTTCGATCAACATCGTGCTCGCGGCGGGCATGACCTTCGTCATTCTGACGGGCGGCATCGACTTGTCGGTCGGCTCGATTCTGTCGGCGGGCGCGGTCGCGGCGCTGCTCGCATCGAACATTCCGGGCTGGGGATGGCTCGGCATTCCGGCGGCGCTCGCGGTCGGCCTGGGCTTCGGCGTCATCAACGGCCTGTTGATCGCGCTGCTGAAACTGCCGCCGTTCATCGTGACGCTCGGCTCGCTCACCGCCGTGCGCGGCATCGCGCGGCTGATCGGCCACGACACGACGATCTTCAACCCGCAACTGCCGTTCGCGTTCATCGGCAACGACACGCTCTTCGGCGTGCCCTGGCTTGTGATCATCGCGCTGCTCGTTGTGCTCGTGTCGTGGTTCATCCTGCGCCGCACCGTGCTCGGCCTGCGCATCTATTCGGTCGGCGGCAATCCGGAAGCGGCGCGCCTGTCGGGTATCAAGGTGTGGGGCATTCAGCTCTTCGTCTACGCGATGTCCGGCCTGCTCGCGGGTCTCGGCGCGGTGATGTCGGCGGCGCGTCTCTATGCGGCGAACGGTTTGCAACTCGGCCAGTCCTATGAACTCGACGCCATCGCGGCGGTGATTCTCGGCGGCACGAGCTTCGTGGGCGGCGTGGGCTCGATCGTCGGCACGCTGGTCGGCGCGCTGATCATCGCGGTGCTCTCGAACGGCCTCGTGCTGCTCGGCGTGTCGGATATCTGGCAGTACATCATCAAGGGCCTCGTGATCATCGGCGCGGTGGCGCTCGACCGGTATCGCCAGCGCGGCTCGGCTCGTACCTGATTCACTATTCGGGCGCATTCGGGTCCGCGTGCGCCCGCCCCAATAAACGGACCAACTGGAGACAACAACATGCGCAAGCACAATAAGCTTTTCGCCAGCGTCGCACTCGCGCTCGGATTCACGATGTCGCTATCCGCGCAAGCCGCCGACAAGCAGCTGAAGTCCATCGGCATCACGGTCGGATCGCTGGGCAATCCGTATTTCGTGACCATCTCGAAGGGCGCGGAAGCCAAGGCCAAGTCGATCAATCCGAACGCCAAGGTGACGGCGGTATCGTCGGATTACGACATGAACAAGCAGTTCACGCAGATCGACAACTTCATCTCGGCGCACGTCGACATTATTCTGCTGAACGCCGTCGATCCGAAGGCGATCGAGCCGGCGGTGAAGAAGGCGCAGAAGGCGGGCATCGTCGTGGTCGCGGTGGATGTCGCGGCGGCGGGCGCGGACGCGACCGTGCAGACCAACAACGTGCAGGCCGGCGAGATTTCCTGCGACTTTCTGGCGAAGAAGCTGAACGGCAAGGGCAACGTGGTGATCGAAAACGGGCCGCAGGTGTCGGCGGTGATCGACCGCGTAAAGGGCTGCAAGTCGGTCCTCGCGAAGAATCCCGGCATCAAGATCCTGTCCGACGATCAGGACGCGAAAGGCTCGCGCGAAGGCGGCATGAACGCGATGCAGGGCTATCTCACGCGTTTCCCGAAGCTCGACGGCGTGTTCGCGATCAACGATCCGCAGGCGATCGGCACGGACCTCGCGGCGAAGCAGCTGCATCGCGGGAATATCGTGATTACCTCGGTGGATGGCGCGCCGGATATCGAGACCGCGCTGAAAAGCGACACGCTCGTGCAGGCGTCGGCGAGTCAGGACCCGTGGGCCATGGCGCAGCAGGCGGTGAGCGTGGGCTATGACCTGATGAACGGCAAGAAGCCGGGCAACACGACGATCCTGCTGCCGTCCACGCTCGTCACGCGCGAGAACGTCGGCAGCTACAAGGGCTGGTCGTCGCCGCGTTAAAGACTATCTGAGCGGCACGATGCGCAGCGCGCCCGGCTTGTCCGGCGCGCTCGACCGGTCCACGACGATGAGCCGTTTGCGCGCGACATCCACCGCGACGCCGCGCGGCGCGCCGATGCCGTCGGCGATGACCGCCGGACGGCCGCGCTTCGAAATGCTGCATACGGCGTGCGCGCCGCATTTCGTGTAGAGCGTGCCGTCGGGCGACGCGGCCAGCAGGTCGGGCGCATCGACGGTCGCGAAGACATCGCTCGCGGGAACCGGCGCGCTCGCGGCGCGCGCCGCCTGCAAATCCACCTGGTAGATGCGGTTCGCGGCCTGATCGCTGATATAGAGCGCATCGGCGACCGCGGCGAGACCCACGGGCTTCGCCAGGCCGGTGACGATATCGCGCTCGATCACCTGCCGCGGCGCCGTGCCGCGCGTGATGACGCTCACGCCGCCCTTCGCGGGCGCATCGCCTTCCTTCACGAACCAGCTCGACAGGAACGTGCCGCCGTCGAGTACGAGCAGACCCAGCCGCCGCCGCGCCGCGTTCGTGTCCGATGCGAGCGCGACCTGCCCGCTCGGCGCGACATCGAACACCGCGCTCGCCGCGCCGAATCCGAAGCGCTCGACCAGCAGATGCCCGTTCGGCGCGAACGCGATCTGGCTCAGGCCCGTGCGCTCGCCCTCGGCGGCCGGAATGCGCGCGTACAGCGAAAAGTCGCCCCCGCCGATATCCGATGTCATCACGATGCCGTTCGATTTGTCGTCGGTGACGAACACCGCGCCGTCCGCATCGCGCACTGCTACGCCGTTCGGCGTGCCGGAAAGCGGCACTTGCTGCGCGCTCGTGCCCGGCGCGACCGAGCCGCACGCCGCGAGGAACATGGACATTGCCACCGCCGCCATCGCCCGCCGATTCATGCGAATTCTCCCGAAAACATGCCGTGAGGGACGAAACATCGTAATCCAGCGGCGAATCTTCCGCGCAATCGCGGTCCGGGCGAAAAAAATTGACACCCTCTTGAAACCAGCCTAAAACCATCCATATGGATGGTAACGGGAGGTTTGAATGAAGAAAGAGGCGTTGGATCGCTCGCGAGGCAGCGAAACCGAAAAAATCACGATCAATCTCGGTCCGGTCGATCTGGGCCAGATCGATCTGCTCGTGGAAGAGGGCTTTTACTCGAATCGCACGGACCTGATTCGTACGGCGATTCGCAATCAGTTGTCGATTCACGCGCCGGCCGTCAAGGAGACGGTGACGCGCCGCGAATTCGTGCTGGGCCTTCAGCATTTCTCGAAACACGACCTCGAAGCGGCGCTCGCGGCCCATCAGCGGCTCAGGATTCAGGTGCTGGGACTCGCCAGCATCGCCACTGACGTCTCGCCCGAACTCGCGCTGGCGACGATCGATTCGATCGTCGTTCGCGGCGCGCTCCATGCATCACCGGCACTCAAGGCGGCGCTCGCGGACCGAATCCGGTAGCGCGCCCGGCTCAATGCCCGACAACGGAACCGACATGAAACTCAACGAAGGCTTTTTGGACTCGATGAAAGAGGCGTTCGCCCGCTTTCGCAGCAACGACCCTGCCGCGGCGGCGGAGATCGTGAAGCGCGCCATGCGCGGCGAACAGACGGACGCGATCGCGACACCCTTCGCCGACGTCCTGCCACCCCGCCCCCACGCGCGTTCGACGCACACCGCGCCCGACGTGGAGGAACGCGGGCATTTCAGCATGCGGCGCTATGCGAGCGCCGCTGGCCAGCGCGATTACAAGCTCTACGTGCCCGCTCATTCCGGCGGCGGTGAGCCTCTGCCGCTCATCGTCATGCTGCATGGCTGCACGCAGGACGCGGACGACTTCGCAGCCGGCACGCGGATGAACGCGCTGGCCGAGAAACACGGATTTATCGTCGTTTATCCGATCCAGCCGCAGGGCGCGAACGCGTCGAAGTGCTGGAACTGGTTCAGACGCGCCGATCAGCAGCGCGACCGCGGCGAGCCGGCGCTGATCGCGGGCATCACGCGCGAGGTGATGGCGAATTGCAACGCCGATCCGGAACGGGTCTACGTGGCGGGCCTGTCGGCGGGCGGTGCGATGGCGGCGATCCTCGCGCAGACTTATCCCGATTTGTATGCGGCGGCAGGCGTTCATTCGGGCCTGCCAGTCGGGTGCGCGCACGACTTGCCGTCCGCGCTGGCGGCGATGCGCGGCGGCAAGGCGCATTCCAAGGCGCGCAAGGCCGGGCGCGCGGACACCGACGATAGCCGGACTTCCCGGTCTCCGCTCATCGTATTTCACGGCGATGCGGATGCGACGGTTCATCCCGCCAACGCGACCGAACTCTTACGCGAATTCTCGGCGAATGAAGTGATCGCGGAAGGCGCATCGGCCGGTCATGGCGGCGGACGAAAACACACGGTTCGGCACATGAAGTCACGATCCGGCGTGAACGCCGAACTCTGGACGATCCACGGCGCGCCCCACGCGTGGTCCGGCGGTTCTTCGCGCGGAAGCTATACGGATCCCGCCGGCCCCGACGCCAGCGCCGAGATGGTGCGATTCTTCCTGCAACACCCTCGTCGTCACTGAATGAAGCGCGCGGCGGTGCCGTTCATCTCGGCGCTGCCGCGCGCTTGACCGATTTTGTCAGAATTGGTACACTGCTGGCCCAGAAGTACTCAAGAAGTTCGATTGCTGCTCATCAATGTCCGTTTTTTCCCTGGCGGTATTCGTTGTCCACTCCCTCCTTGCTGCTTCTCCAGTTCCCTTGCGGAACGTATGTTTAACATCAAAATTATCTAAGGATTCCAGATGGATACCGGTATCGTCAAATGGTTCAATGACACGAAGGGCTTTGGCTTCATCACGCCCGACAACGGCGGCGAAGATCTTTTCGCTCACTTTTCCGAAATTCGCGCCGATGGCTTCAAGACCCTGGCTGAAAACCAGAAGGTGAGCTACGAGACGAAGCGCGGTCCCAAGGGACTGCAAGCTGCGAACATCAAGCCGCTCTGATCGTCGCAGGACACGGGTTCCGATCGCGAACCCTGTTCATGGGGCCTCCTTCCGGAGGCCCTTTTCATTTGTGCGACGCTTTAAGCCGGACTCGCCGCGAAATAACTGATCTCGCGTTTCGTGGGCGTCAGCACGCGCACCGGCGCGCCGCTGATCCAGGCCCGGATGTTTTCGACCGATTCGCCGTAGTAAAGGCGATAAGACTCGTCGGTCACGTAACCGATATGCGACGTCGCGATCACGTTGTCCAGCGTCCGGAACGGGTGCTCCGCGGGCAACGGCTCCTGATCGAAAACATCGAGCGCCGCGCCTGCAATCCGCTTTTCACGCAAAGCCTCGATCAACGCTTGCTCGTTGACGATCGGTCCGCGTGCCGTGTTCACCAGTAGCGCGTGCCGTGGCATCGACGCCAGTTCCGCGCGGCCGATCAGGTTTCGCGTGCGCTCCGACAGGCGCACGTGAACCGAAAGAATATCGCTTGTCGCAAGCAGTTCTTCCTTCGAGACGTACAACGCGCCATGCTGCGCCGCCGACTCCCGCGTCATGTTCTGGCTCCACGCGATCGTGCGCATGCCGAAAGCCTGCGCCACCCGCGCGGTCGCGCCGCCGGTGTAGCCCAGACCCAGCAGGCCGATGGTTTTGCCATGCAGGTCGCCGCCCACCGAAACTTGCCAGCCGCCCTTCCTGAACGACGCGACTTCCTCCGGAATATGCCGCGTCGCGGCGAGGATGAGCGCCCACGCAAGTTCCGCCGCGGCCGTTGGCGATGATGCCGTTCCGCACACCGTGATGCCGAGTTCATG
Source organism: Caballeronia sp. PC1 (assembly GCF_021353155.1). NCBI lineage: Bacteria > Pseudomonadati > Pseudomonadota > Betaproteobacteria > Burkholderiales > Burkholderiaceae > Caballeronia > Caballeronia sp. PC1. The sequence goes on along the minus strand of NZ_JAJUBH010000003.1, from coordinate 734,995 downwards.
GGCCGCTTCGATATCGATGGCCGCGTTCCACGGTCCCGTGCTCGCCAGCAGCCTCAGATTCGGCAGCCGCGACAGGACGCTGCGCGTGAACCAGGTGCGCTCACGCATGACGCAAAGAATGTCGTAGGGTTGCAGACGCTCGACCAGCGCGTCCTCGTCGCCGATCGTGTTCGTGAAAACGGTGATATTGGCGCGCTCGCGCAAGCCGTTCCAGTCGCCGAACCGCAGCGCGGTGTTCTGGAAATCATCGAGAATGGCAATGTTGTGCATGTGTTTTCAGTCCGTTCAATGCGGATCAAGCCCGCGCTTCTGTATGGCGCCGAAAGCCAAACAGCATGACGAAAATCCCCGACACGAGTATGGCCGTCATCACGTAGAGGCCGCTGTTGAGCGAGCCCGTCATGGTCTTGAGCCATCCGATCACGAAGGGGCTGCAAAAGCCGCTGAGCAAGCCGATGCAGTTGACGAAAGCGATGCTCGTCGCAGCCGCCGGCGCGCCGTTCAGATAATCCGCCGCGAGCGACCAGATGAGCACATTGGTCGCGAAGATGCCGACGCAGGCCACCGTCAGCAGCGCGACGGTCAAAGCGGGAGAATTGGTCGGATGCGAGACCAGCAGCAAGGCGGCCGCGCCGATGAAACCCGCAATCGCCGCATGCCACCGCCGTTCGAGCATGCGATCGGAGCTTCGGCTGATCGCGACCATACCGATTGCGCCCATGCCGTAGGGAATGACGGATAGCCACCCGAGCAGGGAAAGGTTCGAGATGCCCGAGTCTTTCATGACAGTCGGAAGCCAGAACGTCACCGAATACGTTCCGCAGACAAACGCGAAATCGATGAACGCGAGCATATAGACTTTCGGGTCCGCGAGCGCCTCGGCGAGTTTCGCATGGCCGTGCTGCCCGATCTTGCGCTTGCGCTCCATCTCGATTTCGAAGCCCTGCCGAAGCACGCCCTTCTCGGCATCGGTCAGCCATTTCGCCTTGTCGATGTTGTCGTCCAGCAGCAGCAAGGTGACGAGGCCGAGCACGACCGCCGGCAATGCCTCGACGATATAAAGCCATTGCCATCCGGCGAGATTGGCGACGTGAGCGAGACTCGTCATCGCCCATCCCGACACCGGGCCGCCGACGATACCCGCAACCGGAAACCCGACCATGAAGCAGGCGATGATCACGCCGCGCCGTCTTTCCGGAAACCACGAGCTCAGATAGAAAATCACGCCAGGAAAGAAGCCCGCTTCGAACACGCCCAGCAGCAGGCGGACGATATAGAACTGCGTGACGTTCGTGACGAAAGCCGAGCACGCCCCGACGATGCCCCAGCAGATCATGATGCGCGCGATGGTTTTCTTCGCGCCCATGCGCCTCAGCAGCATGGCGCTCGGCACTTCCAGCAGACAGTACGACAGAAAGAAGATGCCCGCGCCGAGGCCGTACACGCTATCGCTGAAGCCGAGCGCGTCCTGCATCTGCAATTTCGCATAGCCGACATTGATGCGGTCCAGAAACGCGACGACATAACACACGAACAGCAAGGGCACGATGCGAAGCGTGACCCGCAGGTAGAGCGCGCGCTCTTCGGCGCTCGCTATCGGGCCGGCAGTCAGCGCATCGGCTGACGTCGGATCGGAATCTAGAACGGACTGGTTCACTCGCTGTCTCCATGTTTTTGCGGCTTGGACTAATGTGATCGATTCACTACTGCTCCATCCCTACATGCTTCGCCGGAAGCGACAACGCGAGGTTCCAGCAATGCCGCCAGTCTAAGAAACATCGATGCGCGACGATAATGAAAAGTACCGATCAGGTGAGACGCGCGGGTTATATCGGTGATAACCAGTAATTGGCGCCGTTGCGCGGCGGCTCCATCTCTGAGACGATTTGTCCGCCTCATCTCTCGCGCCCACATCGATCAGGAGACCGACTTGAACAGCAGTGCACCGAACAACTCGCTCAACTTCGTACTGATTCACGGCGCGTGGCACGGCGGCTGGGTCTGGCGATCCATCATGGACGAACTGAGCGCGCGCGGCCATCGCGTCCTCGCGCCGACCATGACCGGACTCGGCGAGCGCCATCATCTGGTGGCATCGGCGACGTCGCTCGATGTGAATATCGCCGATATCGTCAACGTCATCGAGGCAGAGGAATTGCGCGATGTCGTGCTGGTGGGCCACAGCTACGGCGGGCTGGTTGCGTCGGGCGTCGCCGACCGCATTTCGCACGCGCTGCGCACGGTCGTGTTTCTCGACAGCCTGCTCGTCGAAAGCGGGCAATGCGCGTTCGATGTGCTGCCCGCGAGCGTCGTCGAGGAGCGCAAGGAATCGGTCAGGGCGAGCGGCCAGCCGCTCGCGATGCCCGTCAATGGATTGAAGGGCACGGGCATTCCGGACGATCATCCGCGTGCGGCGTGGGTGCATCGGCGGCTCACGCCGCATCCGCTTGCAACGTATGCTACGCCGCTTCGGCTCGATCATCCGCTCGGCAACGGGCTGCCCTGCACCTACGTGCATTGCGCCAATCCTTCGTACGAGACGCTCGCGCCCGTGCGCGAGCATGTGCGCTCGCACTATCCGGCCTGGGGCTGGGAAAGCATCGACACAGGCCATGACGCGATGGTGCTCGCGCCCGGCCTGCTCGCCGATCTGCTCGAACGGCTCGCCGCGACGACCTGAGCCTCCGGGCGAAGCTAGGCGGCGATCGCCTCCGGATGCACGAAAGTCTTCGGCAGCCCCGCGCGAGCGATCGCGCCCGTGAACGGCTCGCCCGGCAGCCATGAGGCGATCGTCTCGCGAATCGCCAGCAGCCTGTCGATATCGATGCCGGTGCTTAGCCCTTGCGCTTCGAGCATGAACACCGTGTCTTCGGTATTGATGTTGCCCGTCGCGTTGGGCGCGAACGGACAGCCGCCAAGCCCGCCGAGCGAGGCATCGAACGCGCGCACGCCCGCATCGAGCGCGGCCATGACGTTGGCGAGACCCAGACCGCGCGTATCGTGAAAGTGACAGGCGACGGGCACCGGCCCGGCAAGCGTCAGCACCTGCCGCATGAGCGCATACACCTGCGCGGGATTGGCGTAGCCCACCGTATCGGCGATGGTGATTTCGCGCGCGCCGGCCTCGATCAGCGTTTCGATGAGGCCGAGCACGATGCTTTCCTCGACCTTGCCCGCGATCGTGCAGCCGAACGCGGTCGCCACGCCCGCGCCGAGCACGATGTTGCGGCCCAGTTCGTCGCGCGCCGCCGCGATGCGCACGAAGTCCTCGACCGACTCCGCCGTGCTGCGCCGCACGTTCTTCAGGTTGTGCTCGTTGCTCGCCGACAGCACGTAATGCACCTTGTTCAGGCCCACGTCGAAGGCGCGTTGCGCGCCCTTCAGGTTCGGCACCAGCGCCGCGGCGTGAAGGCCTTCGATGGCGAGCGCGCCCGCGGCGACTTCGACCGCGTCCGCGAATTGCGGCACGACTTTCGGCGGCACGAACGATGTCACTTCGATATCGGTCACGCCCGCATCGACGAGGCGCGCGCACCATTCCAGCTTCTGCGCGCTTGTGAGGATGGTGCGCACCATCTGCAAGCCATCGCGCAGGCCGACTTCGCGAATCTCCACGTCTCTTTCGTTGTCTTTCATGTGCTCTCCAGTTCAGATGGTCGGGTCCGCGACCGCATCGCCGCCTTCGTCCGCATGTCCGACGGCAGCCGCGACGCCCGAGGTCGACGGCGCGAGCACCACGGCGGCGATGGCGCCGAGCACCATCAGAAACGCGATCGCGCCGAGACCGCCCGCCATGCTGTTGGTCATGGTCTTGATCGAGCCGATGATCATCGGGCTGACGAAGCCGCCGAGCAGGCCCACGCAGTTGATCACCGCAACGCCGCCCGCCGCGCCGCTGCCGCGGATGTAGTCGGTGGAGATCGCCCAGATCAGCGGATTGGGCGCGAGAATGCCCGCCGTCGCCACTGAAAGCGCCACCAGCGAGAGCGCGAGATTGCCCGTCGTGAACGCCGCGACGACGAGACCCGCCGCGCCGAACACCATCGCGACGGCGCAGTGCCAGCGCCGCTCCATGGTGCGGTCCGAATGACGGTTCAGCATGATGAGCGCGATCCAGCTCACGAAATACGGAATCGCCGAATAGCAGCCGATCTGCAGCGCGCTCGACACGCCCGCGCTCTTGATGAGCGTCGGCAGCCAGAAGCCGATCGCGAACACGCCGGCGATCTGCGTGAACCAGACGAAGCCCATCACGTAGACGCGAAAATCCTTCAGCGCACGGCCGAACGTGTGCTCCGCGTGTTTGGCCGAGACGCTCGAACTCTTGCGAATGTCGGCGAGCACGACCGCCTTTTCGCTTTCGGTGAGCCACTTCGCCTGCTGCGGGCCGTCATCGAGAAAGAAGAACGCGATCACGCCGAGCACGCTCGCCGGCAAGCCCTGCACGATGAACATCCACTGCCAGCCGTGCAGGCCGCCGTAGCCGTTGAAGTAGGTCATCAGCGCGCCCGACAGCGGCCCGCCGAACAGGCCCGCGATGCCCGTCGCACACGTGAAGATGGCGATCACCTTGGCGCGCCGCTCGACCGGATACCAGCGCGTGAGATAGAAGATCACGCCGGGATAAAGCCCCGCCTCCGCGAGCCCGAGAAAGAAGCGCACGGTGTAGAGATGCGAAGGCAGCGTGACGAACGCCGTGCCCGCCGCGATCAAGCCCCACAGGATCATGATGCGCGAGAAGGTGCGCTTCACGCCGATGCGCGCAAGCAGCAGATTGCTCGGCACTTCCATCAGCACGTAGCCGAGAAAGAAGATGCCCGCGCCGATGCTGTAGGTGAGGTCGCTGAAGCCCACGTCGTGCTTCATGTCGAGCTGCGCGATACCGATGTTGATGCGATCGAGAAACGCGAACACGTAGCACAGGAACAGGAACGGTATGAGCCTGCGCGTGATCTTGCCGTAGGTCGCTTCGGCCTTTGGCCTGTCGAAGCTGCCGATTTCGGGTGTCATGTATGTGTCTCCTCCGGTGAATCCGGGTCTTGGTCTAGCGGCCTTTGAATCGGGGCGAGCGCTTCTCGTTGTAGGCGCTGATGCCTTCGAGACGGTCCTCGGTCGGAATCAGCCGGTTGTACGCTTCGATTTCCAGATACAGCCCGGTGCGCAAATCGCCCTGCATGCCGAGGTCGATTGCCTTCTTCGCCTGCGCGACCGAAAGCGGCGCGCTCGTGCAGATATCGCGCGCCGCGTCGATGGCGTCGGCGAGCACGCGCCCCGGCTCGCACAGCCGGTTGACGACGCCCCACGCGAGCGCCTCCTGCGCCGTGAACTTCGCGCCGCGGAAAATCAGCTCCTTCGCGCGCCGCGTGCCGATGGTGCGCGGCAGTTGCTGCGTGCCGCCGCCGCCCGGCATGATGCCGCGCTTGACTTCGGTGAAGCCGAACACCGCGTTCGCCGCGGCATACGCGAAGTCGCAGGCGAGCAGCAGTTCCAGTCCGCCCGCCACCGCCGCGCCGTTCGCCGCGCAGATGACCGGCACCGGGCAATACGTGAGCGCGCGGTTCATGCGCTCGAACAGATAGTGCTGCACGCCGAATTGCTCGTCGGTCATGCCTTCGCGCTGCTTGAGGTCCGCGCCGCCGCAAAACGCGCGCTCGCCCGCGCCCGTCAGGATCACGCAGCGATACAGCGCCGGGGCCGCTTCGAGCGCGCCGAATACGCGGATGATTTCCTCGCCCATCGTCGTGCTGATCGCATTCGAGACTTCCGGGCGGTTCAGCTTGACGACGAGAATCTGCTCGTCGATCTCTTCGAGCGTCAGCGTGCCGAGCGCGCCGACCAGTTGCGATGCAAGTTTCAAGATGTCTCCAGGGGGTTCTTCGTCAGCAGATGGTTGTGTTCGCCGAGCTTGGGCGTGACGCCGGTGTGCGCGGGCCGCGCGCCGCCGAACGAGATCGGCACGCCGACCACCGTGGCCGCGCCGTCGTCGGTGGTGCGCAACAGGTCGAGCGCGCGGGTCTGCTCGTGCTCCACGACCTGATCGATGGTCTGGATCGGCCCGCAGGGAATGCCGGCCTGATCGAGCGCATCGAGCCAGTGCGCGCTGCTCTGCTTGCCGAACTCGGCGTGCAGCAGGTCGATCAGCTCGACCCGGTTGCTCACGCGCGCGCCGTTCGTGACGAAGCGCGCGTCGTCGGCGAGCGCGGGGACCGCGAGCACGTCGCACAGGCGGCGGAACAGGCGGTCGTTGCCCGCCGCGACCATGATGGTGCCGTCCGCGCACTCGAAGGCCTGATGCGGCACGATCGCGGCCGTCCCCGATCCCCAGCGCCCCGGCAGCACGCCCGAAGCGAGATAGTCGGCGATCTGGATGCCCGCCCAGCTGATCGCGGTCTCGTACAGCGACACCGACACGACTTCGCCCGCGCCTGTCGCCTGGCGTCGGAAGAGCGCGGCGAGCACGCCGATAGCCGCCCAGAGCCCCGTGCCCATATCGTTCACCGACACCGGGATGCGCGACAGCGGCTCGCCCGGCTGGCCGAGAAAGCTCATCAGGCCGGAGAGCGCCTGCACGAGCGGGTCGTAGCCGGGCTTGTCGCGCAACGGCCCCGCCGTGCCGAACGCGCCGAGATTGCAGTAGACGAGCGACGGCTTCATGCGCAGCATCTGTTCGCCGCCGAGACCGTACTTCTCGGTGCCGCCCGCCTTCAGGTTCTGCAGCACGACATCGGCGCGGCGCGCGATCAGCTCGCGCAACGCCTGCGCTTCATCGGGATTCGACAGCGACATCGCGATGCTCTGCTTGCCGTGATTCACCGCATGAAACAGCGCGGCCGCGCCATCGACAAAGGGCGGGCCCCAGTCGCGCGCGTAGTCGCCGTGCTCCGCGCTCTCGATCTTGATGACCTCCGCGCCCAGCGAACCCAGGATCATGCCCGCATACGGCGCGGCGAGACTGTGGCCGATCTCGATCACGCACACGCCCGCGAGCGGCAGGGACTGGCTCATGGTTTCGTTCATGCTCATTCGGCGGTGACTTCGAGCGGTGAATCGACATTTTGCTGCGCCTGACCGTAACGTTGCGCGGCAGCTTCGGCGCTGACGTAGCCATCGGCGATATCGGCGTCGATGCGCGCCTGCTCGCGCTCGCGCGGGTCGCCATAGCCGCCGCTGCCCGCGGGCTGCACGGTCACGCGATCGCCGCGATACACCACCGTCTGCCCGCCCTTCGCCGCCACCTTGTGCTCGCTGCCGTCCGCGCGCGCCACGACGCAGTGAAAGCGCGTGCCAGGCTCGCCGCCGAAGTGGCCTTCGGGCGCCGACCGTCCGCGTTCGCCGGAAACGGTGAAGGTGGCTTCGTCATACTCGACGCGATACACGCGCCGCGACGTCAGCCCGCCGCGCCGGCGGCCCGCGCCGCCGCTGTCGGTGACGAGCGACCATTCCTCGACCATCAGCGGCGAGGTCGCTTCGATCATCTCGACCGACTGGCTGCCCGCGTTGCCCACATAGACGCGCACGCCGCTCACGCCGTCCTTGCCCGCGCGCGCGCCCATGCCGCCCGCGTGGACGTCGTGCATGGTGACGAATTCCTGGCCGGTGCGGGCAATGCGCGCCGGATCGGTATCGCGTCCGCTGAAAATCCCCGCGCACGACGCGCAGTTGCTTTGCCCGGTGATGCGCTCCGGCACCGCCGGCGCGAGCGCCTTCAGCAATAGATCGATCACGCGCGGCGAGGTCTCCGTATTGCCCGAGACGACCGACGCCGGATAGCGGCAGTTCAGCACGCTGCCTTCGGGCGCGATGATCGTCACCGGCCGATAGCAGCCCTGATTGATCGGAATGCCGGGATCGGTCAGCGCCTTCACGGTGAACCAGGTGCTGTTGCACGTCACCGAAAGCGGACAGTTGATGCCGCCGCGCGCCTGCGGGCCGGTGCCGGTGTAGTCGAAGGTAATCTGATCGCCCGTCTTGGTGATCTTCACCTTCAGCAGCGGCCGCTCCTGCTTCCAGCCCGGCGCTTCGATCGGATCGAGATACTCTTCCGCTTCGTAGATGCCGTCGGGAATGCGCGCAATCTCCGCGCGAATCAGCTTTTCCGAGTGATCGAGGCTCTGGCTCATCACGTCGCGCAGCGCTTCGGCGCCGTACTTCGCGACCAGTTCGCCGATGCGGCGGTCGCCCACATACGTGCCCGCGTACTGCGCCTGAATGTCGAGCCGCAGTTCGTGCGCGTTGCGGCTGTTTCGCGTGAGCAGGTTGAGCATGTCCTGCACCGGCTCGTCGTTGCGATAGAGAAACACCGGCGGAATGCGGATGCCTTCGGCGAACACGTCCCACGTCGTGACGGTATAGCTGCCCGGCGACTGCCCGCCGATATCCGTCCAGTGGCCGCGCGTCATCACGAACGCGACGATCTCGCCGCCCGCGAACACGGGCCGCGTGAACTGCACGTCCGGCTGATGATTGCCGCCGCCCACATAGGCGTCGTTGCTGACGATCACGTCGCCGGGGCGCAGGTTCTCGCGTCCGACCGCTTCGACCGACACGCGCGTCGAGATGACGGCCGAGCCGAGCATCGTCGGAATGTCGTTGCCTTGCGCGACGAGCTGCATGTCGGCGTCGAAGATGGCGGCCGACGAATCGCCGCTCGCGTGCATGAGCGGGCTGCCGGCGGTGCGCATCATCGCGATCTTCATTTCACGCGCGACCGCGAAGAGACTGCTGCGGATGATTTCGTAAGTGACGATGTCCATATATTCAGGCTGCCAGTTCGATGACGAGATTGAGATCGGAATCGACGCGCGCGACGTGCGACGCCTTCAGCACGGCGCAACTGCTGTGCTCCTCGATGACCGCCGGCCCTTCGATCGTCGCGCCGACTGGAATCTGCATGCGGGCGAAGACGGGCAAGGTGCGCACGCCGCCATCGAAATACACCTCGCGGGTGCGCACCGGCTTGGGCAACTCGCCGCCGTCCGCGCTCGCGACGCCGCCGCGCCAGCCGGTCGTCGTCACGAGTTGCAGGCGCACGTTGGCGACCACCACCGGCTTGTCCTTGCTGATGAAGTTCCATTGCCGCAGATGCGCGTCCTCGAAGGCCTGCGCGAGCGCTTCGCGAATGCCTTGCGCCTCGCCCTGCACTTCGACCGTGATGACGTCGGGCTGGCCCGCGTAGCGGCAATCGGCGAGGCGCACGACCTTCACGCCCTCCGCGTCCACGTCGTGGCGCTGCAGCTCCTCCATGCCTTGCGTGGTCAGTTCGTCGAGCGCGGCGTGCAGCGCGGCGTCGTCGATCATCGCGAGATCGCTTTCGAGCGGGCGCTGATAGTCGTATTGCTGGTCCGCGACCGTCATGCCGAATGCGCTGAAAAGGCCCGGCAGCGGCGGAATCACCACGCGGCGGATACCCATTTCGTGCGCCAGATCGACCGCGTGCACCGGCCCCGCGCCGCCATAGCAGATATAGGAGAACTCGCGCGGATCGTAGCCGCGCTCGACCGTCATGATGCGGATGGCCTGCGCCATCAGCGCGTTGGCGACGGAGCGCACGACTTGCGCGGCTTCCGGCACGGAAACGCCGAGCGGCTGGGCGATGACTTCGTCGACGACGCGCCATGCGGCTTGTGCGTCGAGCTTGAATTCGCCGCCGAGGAAGCTGTCGGGATCGATATAGCCGAGCACGAGATTGCAGTCGGTGACGGTCGGCCGCGTGCCGCCGCGTCCGTAGCACGCGGGGCCGGGGTCCGCGCCCGCGCTTTCCGGTCCGATGCGCACGCCGCCGCCCGCGTCGATCCACACGATCGAGCCGCCGCCCGCGCCGACCGAATCGATGTCGATGCTGGGCGAGCGCACCGTATAGGTATGCAGCAGACTCTTGTTGCGCAGTTCGGGGCGGAAGTCGCGGATCAGCGAGACGTCGAACGTCGTGCCGCCCATGTCGCCGAGAATCGCGTTCTTCAGTTCGCTCTTCTCGCAGTTGCGGATCGCCGCCGACACGCCGCCCGCCGGCCCCGATTCGAGCAGCACGATGGGTTTGTCCGCGACCATCGCCGGACTTGCGAGACCGCCGTTCGACTGCATGAAAAGGAACTTGCCCGCGAAGCCATGGTGCGCCAGCGCGCCGATGAGCCGGCCGATATAGCGCCCGCACACGGGCCCGAGCATCGCGTTGATGACAGTCGAGCTGGCACGCTCGTATTCCATCGACTCCGGATTCACTTCGTGCGAAGCGCAGATGAAGTGGTCCGGCAACAGGCGGCGCAGCGTTTCGACGGCTTCGCGTTCGTGCGCCGGATTCACATGCGCGTGCAGAAAGCACACGGCGACGGCTTCGACATCCGACGCGCGGATCTGATCGGCGAGCGCTTCGAGCTGCGCGTGATCGAGCGGCGTTTCGACGCTGCCGTCGTAGCGCAGGCGCTCGTTCACTTCGAGCCGCCAGCGCCGCTCGACGAGCGGACGCGGATTGTCGAACAGCAGATCGTAGAGATCGGCGCGATCGTGACGCGAAACGCGCCGCAGTTCGAGAATGTCGCGAAAGCCGCGCGTCGTGACGAGCGCGGTCTTCGCGCCCGTGCCTTCGACGACCATGTTGGTCGCCATCGTCGTGCCGTGGCCGAGGAACGCGACCTCCGCGCTATCGGCCCCCGAGAGTTCGAGAATCTTGCGAAAGCCTTCGATGGTGCCGATGACGCGATCCTTCGGCGTCGTCGGCACCTTGGTCGACCAGATGCGCCCTGTCTCATCGTCCACCATCACGACATCGGTGAAGGTGCCGCCGACATCGAGTCCGATTCTTTTCAATTTGCTTCTCTCCATGTGGATGCCTGATTTCCGGTTCGCTTGCCCACGCCGCGTGTGTTCCGGCATGATCGAGCCGCGCCGTCGAGCGCCGGGCCGTGACGAACTTCGACCGAGCCAGTTTAAAGAGGCATCGACGCGGCCAGATAATGAAACCTTCCGATCAGGTGAGACCCTGGAGTTATATCGGTGATAACCAGTATCGATGCGATATTGAGGCGGCTGCGCGGCAATCACGTCGCGCTCCTGATTGCGCTGGACGACCACGGCTCGCTGCGCAAGGCGGCGCAGCAGGTGTCGCTCTCGCAGCCCGCGACAACCAAGTCGCTGCGCGAAATCGAGGCGATGTTCGGCACGGAACTGTTCGCGCGCTCGCCGCGCGGCATCGTGCCGAACGAGCTCGGACGCTGCGTGATCCGTCACGCGCGCGCCGTGCGTTCCGAGATCGGCGCACTGCGCGACGAGCTCGCGGCCATCATGCGCGGCGGCGGCGGCATGCTCGCCATCGGCGCGGTCATGGGCTCGATGCCCGAATGGCTCGCGCCCATCCTGCGCTCGTTGCGGCAGGTTCAGCCGGACGTGTCCGTCGAAGTCTGGGAGGACAACAGTGCGCGGCTACTGTCGATGCTCGATCAGCGCCTGCTCGATCTGGTTATCGGGCGTCCGAGCATCAGCGTCCATCCGGAGGCTTACGATTTCATTCCGCTCGAAGTGGAGGAAGTCTGTCTGGTGACGGACGGCGCCGATCCGCTGGCGAACGTGCAGCACCTGTCGCTCGCGGACCTTGCCGACAATCCTTGGATCGTGCCGCAAGCCGCCCTGCCGATGCGCTCGCTGCTCGAACAGCTTTTCGACGACGCCGAGATTCCGTTCCCGCGCTACGCCATCGAAACGTCGTCGACGTTCGCGACCTTGTCGCTGCTGCGGGCGAGCGACGGCACCGTCGCGCTGATGCCGCTGAAAGTCGCGCAGTACTTCCAGGCGCACGGCATGATGGCGGTGCTGCCGATCCAGATCGAGCGCCGCGGCGCGCCGTACGGCATCGCCACGCGGCGCGGCGCCACGGCGACCGCGCCGGTGCAGCGCTTCATCGAGCTATGCAAGCAAAAGCGCGACGAGCAGCTTCGTTAGGCGATGACGGACATGCGCGAATGGGCATGTCATATCCGCGCAAGCGTAATATAGTCGCGGATATAACCCGTCACCCAGATCGCCCCATGTCATTCAGTCATGAAACGATGCCGGCATTCGGCCAGGACATCGACAGCCCGCAAGTCGCCATCGAGATCGGCGGGGCGGTGCAGACGCCGCTCACGCTCGACGTCGCCGCATTGCGCGAGTTCGCGCGCGTGAGCATCGCGCCTTTCGATCTGGTGTGTTTTTCCACGGGCCGCTACATTCGCCCGATGGGAAGCTATCGCGGCGTGCAGCTGCGCGTGCTGCTCGACGCCGCCGGCGTGCGGCGTCCCGACAGCACGGATTTCAAGCGCACCGTGTTCTTGGCGCAGGCGCACGACGGCTACGCCGTCACCTACTCGTGGCACGAGCTTTTCAATACGCCGGTCGGCGAGCGGGTGATCGTCGCGTATGAATGCGAGGATCGCGAACTCGGCGTCGCGGACGGCTTGCCGGTGCTCGTTTCGGGCGCGGACAACGTGCATGCGCCGCGCCACATGAAGCGCTTCGTGCGCGTCGATGCGCACGTGCTTGCACAGCCGCATCGATGAATCCGGCAGCGCGCGCGCTGCTCGGCCGCGCGATCGATCCGCATGCACCCGATTGCGAAACTCATCGGCCGGCATTTTCCCGGCGCGACGTTCGAACATTTTCTGCATCTCACGCCGCGCACCGCCTTCACGCGCGACCTGCACGCGCTGTTGATGTGGCATGACCGCACGGCGACGCGGCATCGCGACGACGCGCGGTGTCTCGCGGCCATCATTTGCGCGGCGTCGCTGCGCCCGGATCATCTATGGCGCGACCTCGGTCTCTCCGGCCGCGACGACGTCACCGACATGCTCGACCGTCACTATCCGGCGCTCGTCGCGCGCAACGTGGCCAACCTGCGCTGGAAGAAATTTCTCGCGCAGGAAGTGGCGCATACACGCGGCGAAGCGCCGACGTGCGCGCCGGGCTGTCCGGGTTGCGAGGATTACGCTTTCTGCTATCCCGACAGCCGGTGACGTGCGCGCGGGCCGCTTTCGTTCGTGTATTCTCTCGGGCATGGCGACGACCCACAAAACGACGGCAAGCGCGAACGAGCGGAATGCGGCGAACACGGCGGACGCGGCAAGCGCGCCGGCCGAAGTGCGCTTTCGCATGCGCGTCACGAAAGGCGAGACCATCGCGATCGGTCCGGGCAAGGTGTCGCTGCTCGAAGCGGTGCGCAGGCACGGTTCGATATCGGCGGCGGCGCGCAGCCTCGACATGTCGTACCGGCGCGCGTGGCTTCTCATCGACGAGCTCAATCGCGCGCTCGAATCGCCCGCGACGATTTCCGAGCAAGGCGGCCAAAGCGGCGGCGGCTGCGTGCTGACGCCGGTCGGCGAGCGCATCGTCCAGCTTTATCGCGAGGTCGAAACGCAGGCGCAAGCCGCCTGCGCCACGCAGATCGACGCGCTCACGAAGCTGCTGAAACCCTGAATCGCTAACCGTGCCGCAAGCAGAACGCGGACCGCGGCGGCCCGCTCGCGGGCGTGGCTTGCGCGCTCGCGGTGAGCCGCGCGACGAACTCCACGAAGCTCGCGACGCTCGCGGTGCGCAGCGGCGCATACTCGACGCCGTGCCGCTCGCAGACGCGCTTGAGCATGCTCATCGAATCGTGATCGATGCAGTCGACGGGAAAGAGCACGACATCCGCGTTCGGCAGCGCGGCGGCGAGCAAGCCCTTGCGATCTTCGATACCGCCGTCGTGAACGATCAGCTCGCCGCCCGCCGCCGCCACCAGCGACTTCAGCACCGCATTCGAATTCGGCCTGCCGCCGACATAGACCACGCGCTTGCCGCTCACCCATTGCACGGCGCGTTGGCGCGCGTCGGGCCGATCGGCGGCATCGAGCGTGGCGCGTTCCAAGGCCGCGCATTCGGCCTGGACGACCTTCAGCAGCGCGTGGGCCTCGCCGAGCCTGTTGCGCAACACGCGCGTCTCGTTCTCTTCCTGCTGCGCGCGCTGCTCGGCGGCTTCGCGGCGACTCGTATGCAGCGCGAGGCGGCGCTCGCCATCCTCGACTTTTTCACGCAGACGCTCGACTTCCGCTTCGAGTTGCGCGGGCGTTGCGCCGGGTTTGCGGTCGATATGCAGCGCCTGCTCGTGCAACTGCCGGGCGGACGCATCGCGCTCGGCGCTCACTTCGAGAAGACGCGCCTGCTGACGGTCGATCTTCTCGCGCAGTGCCTGATTCTCCGCTTCGAGCGCGACCAGCCGGCGAATATCCGCGCGATTCGCCGCGCCGACCAGATGCGACAGCATGTGCAACTCGCCGAATGCCGACTGGCGCACGTCGATGGTCGCGTGCGGATGCGACATCACCGCCCAGTACGCGGGCGGAATATCGCCGGACTTCAGCGCATCGTTCCACAGATCGAGCAGCGCGGCGGGATCGCGCGCGGTGTCAAAGCGGCGGATCGCGCCCGCGTAACGTTCGTCGAGCGCCTTGTTGAGCGCCTTCGGGCCCGCGCCGCCCGCGATCGCCAGTTCCACCGCCGCGTGATGGATCTCCAGATCGCTCGCGTGATGACGGTCGAGATCGGTGAATTTCGGCACGAGCTTGCGCAATTCGCCCGTCGAAAGGCAGGTGCCGATGATCGAGCAGTGCAGATGCGGGTCCAGTTCCGCGAGACGCGAACGGCGGTGCGACGCGCGCAAGCTCGCCTCGGTCGGCTGGCAGCACGCGTCGGGGCGCACATGCGCGCTCGTGCGGGCGAGTTGAAACGGAGGGCTCTGCATGTTCACCTCGTGCTCGGTCGGCTGGTTCGTAATATACCACTGAATATAACGATGACGAAACGGCGGGCCGATGCGCACGCGCCTTTGCGCGCGCACGGTCCGGACAGGGCGTATCCTACGACTTCGGCGCGCCGGGCCCGTCCTTCAAGGCTGTCCGTCCACGGGGCGCGGGTCGCCGGACGTTTCCAATCGCGAGAGATCGCTCACAAGGAGAATCTGAATGGCCAGGATTGAAGTCAAGGTTCCGCAGCTTTCCGAATCCGTCACCGAGGCGACGATGCTGCCGTGGAAGAAGAAAGCGGGCGACGCGGTGACGCAAGACGAAATCCTCGTCGAACTGGAAACGGACAAGGTGGTGCTCGAAGTGCCCGCGCCCTCCGCCGGCACGCTCGTGGAAGTGGTGAAGAAGGAAGGCGATATCGTCCACGCGGACGAAGTGCTCGCGATCGTCGATACGGAAGCGAAGGCGTCGGCCGCCGCGCCTGCTCCCGCGCCCGCGCCTGCTCCCGCGCCCGCGCCTGCTGCTGCACCCGCGCCGGTTCAGGCCGCCGCGCCCGCACCCGCGCCATCGCCTGCGCCCTCGCCCGCCGCGGCATCGGGTCAGAAGGCCGATTTCGATGTCATCGTGATCGGTTCCGGGCCGGGCGGCTACATCGCCGCGATTCGCGCGGCGCAGCTCGGGCGCAAGGTGGCGTGCGTCGAGGAATGGATCAATCATGCGGGCAAGCCGAAGCTCGGCGGCACCTGTCTGAACGTCGGTTGCATTCCGTCGAAGGCGCTGCTCGCGTCGTCGGAAAAATTCGAGAACGCGAAGCTGCATTTCGCCGATCACGGTATCGGCGGCATCGACAACCTTTCCGTCGATGTCGGCAAGATGGTCGGGCGCAAGGAAGCGATCGTCGAGAAGATCACGGGCGGCGTCGAATTCCTGTTTCGCAAGAACAAGATCACCTGGCTCAAAGGGCACGGCAAGTTCGCGGGCAAGGACGGCGGCAACTTCAAGATCGAAGTGAGCGGCGACGGCAAAAGTGAAACGCACACCGCGCAGCATGTGATCATCGCGACGGGCTCGAAGGCGCGGCATCTGCCGGGCGTGCCCGTGGACAACAAGATTGTTTCCGACAACGAAGGCGCGCTCGCCTTCGACGCCGTGCCGAAAAAGCTCGCCGTGATCGGCGCGGGCGTGATCGGGCTGGAGCTCGGCTCCGTGTGGCGCAGGCTCGGCGCGGAAGTGACGATTCTCGAAGCGCTGCCCGAATTTCTCGGCACCACGGACACCGCGCTGCAAAAGGAAGCCGCGAAGCTCTTCAAGAAACAAGGCCTCACGATTCATCTCGGCGTGAAGATCGACGGCGTGAAGACGACCGATTCGAACGTCTCCATTTCCTACAAGGACAAGGACGGCAACGCGCAAACGCTGGATGCGGACCGCCTGATCGTGTCGATCGGCCGCGTGCCGAACACGGACAATCTCGGGCTCGATGCCATCGGTCTGTCGGCCGATGAACGCGGCTTCATTCCCGTCGACGGACATTGCGCGACGAAAGTGCCGAACGTCTACGCAATCGGCGACGTCGTGCGCGGCCCGATGCTCGCGCACAAGGCGGAGGACGAAGGCGTGCTGGTGGCCGAGATCATCGACGGGCAGAAGCCGCATATCGACTACAACTGCATTCCGTGGGTGATCTACACGCATCCGGAAATCGCGTGGGTCGGACAAACCGAGCAGGCGCTGAAAGCCGAGGGCCGCGACATCAAGGCCGGCCAGTTTCCGATGCTCGCGAACGGCCGCGCGATGGGCATCGGCGAGACGGACGGCTTCATCAAGGTCATCGCCGATGCGAAAACCGACGAGATTCTCGGCGTGCACATCATCTCGGCGAACGCCTCGGATCTGATCGCGGAAGCCGTGGTCGCGATGGAGTTCAAGGCGGCGAGCGAGGATATCGGGCGCATCTGCCATCCGCATCCTTCGCTTTCCGAGGTCATGCGCGAAGCGGCGCTGGCCGTCGACAAACGCGCGTTGAATATCTGAACGCGTCCTGAAGCGCGCATCCTCGCGGATGCGCCGCATCGCTTTACCCCCTCCAGGCCGGACATCGACACGACGTCGATGTCCGGCTTTCTTTTTCCCGCTGCACACCTCCTCCTCACGGTCACCCACCCGCCGCCCGAACTATTTTTTTCCGCGTTGCGTTTATTAATTATAGGTACATATAATAAACCAGCGTCGAAAACGGCGGGCCCCCGCTTCGCGTGAACACCGGCATGTCGCCGGCCGAGTGGCATTGATGGACGGCGGGAGCCGTCGACACGAGGAGTTGTACATGTCGCAAGCAGAGCTTCACACCGGCCCGGCGTTCGAGCCGCGCGCCGGGCATTCGACGGCTTCGGACCGTGGCGATGCGTGGACCGGGAGCGTGCCCGTCGAGGAGTTCATCGACGCACACCGCTTCTCGCGCTTTCAATGGACGCTGATGGGCGTGTGCTTTCTGATCGTGCTGATCGACGGCATGGATACCGCAGCCATCGGCTATATCGCGCCGTCGCTCGTCAAGGGCTGGGGCATCACGAAGGCCGCGCTCGGACCGGTGCTCAGCGCCGCGCTCTTCGGGCTCGCGGCGGGCGCGGTTATCTCCGGCCCCGCCGCCGACCGCTTCGGGCGGCGCGCCGTGCTGATCGCGGCGACGGCGTTCTTCGGCGCGATGAGTCTCGCGACCGCGTCCAGCGGCTCGCTCGAATCGCTCGTCGCGCTGCGCTTTCTGACCGGCATCGGTCTCGGCGCGGCGATTCCGAACGCCATCACGCTCGTCTCCGAGTACGCGCCCGCGCGCAACCGCTCGATCATCGTCAACACGACGTATTGCGGCTTCACGGTCGGCGCGGCGCTCGGCGGCTTCATTTCGTCGTGGCTGATCCCGGCGTTCGGCTGGCATAGCCTCTTCGTCGTCGGCGGCGTGATCCCGCTCGTGCTCGCGCTGCTCGTCGCCATGCTCGTGCCGGAATCGGTGCGCTATCTCGTCAAACGAAACGCGCCGAAGGAAAAAATCTGGGCGCCGCTCTCGAAGATCGCGCCGCTCGATCTCAGGCGCATCGATGCGTTCCGGCTGTCCGAGCGCACGGCGACGCAGGCGAAAACCTCGGTCGGCGCGATCCTGTCGCGCAACTATTTCGTCGGCACGCTGATGCTGTGGCTCGTGTACTTCATGGGCCTCGTCATCTTCTATCTGCTGATGAGCTGGATGCCGCTGCTCATGAACGAAGCCGGTTTCACGCCGGAGCGCGCCGCGCTGCTGACCGCGCTGTTCCCGCTCGGCGGCGGCATCGGCACGATCGCGTCCGGCTGGCTCATGGATCGCTGGAACGCGAACGTGGTCGTGATGCTCGGCTATCTGCTGACCGCCGCGTTCATTTTCGTGGTCGGGCAGGCGATCGGCAGTATCGGACTCGTGAGCGCGCTGATCTTTCTCGCCGGCACGACGATGAACGGCGCGCAATCGTCGATGCCCTCGCTCGCCGCCATGTTCTACCCGACGCAAAGCCGCGCGACCGGCGTCTCGTGGATGTACGGCGTCGGACGTTTCGGCGGCATCGCGGGCGTCGCGCTCGGCGGGTTGTTCTCGGCGTGGAAGCTCGGCCTGCCCGCCGTGTTCGCGCTGCTCGCGGTGCCGTCGGTGATTGCGGGCATCGCGTTGTTCGTGAAGCTGAAGGCGCATCCCGAGCCGCAACGCCACTGATTTTCCGCGCGCGGGCCGCGTCGCGCACGCAGCCCGCGTGCTTCATTTCACCGCAACGACAGGAAGCCAAGATGAGTCAGGAACTGGAAGTATTGACGGGCAAGCTGCACGGCCTCACCGCCGCGCTCAGCGTGATCGCGGCGGCTCTGCCGCCACAGGCATCGGCGGATGTGCAGGAAACGCTGCGCGACATGATCGGCGAAACGGCGGCGTCGGACCTCGCCGCCGCCACGCTCGCGTCGATGCACTCGACCATCGCGCAGGTCATCGAGTCGATGGAAATCGGCTTGCGGCGCTGAATCTCTTCACGCCGCGCGGGCGGTGCGCGCCGCCTTCGGCTTTGCTTTCTTCGCGGCGGCCGGCTGCGCGCACGCCTGCGCTTCCAGCCCGCCGACGATGAAGCTCGTCAACTGCTCCAGCGTTTCGTTCGCGTCCCACGGATCGCACGCGCCCTTGGCGAGCACGTCGAGACGATGCGTGTCGGAGAAGGCGTAGAGATACGCGCCGATCATCATCGTCACGCGCCAGTAGAGGTCTTTCGCGGGCAGGCCGGGCAGCGCCGCGCGCAGCGCTTCGACGTAGGCATCGGTCGAATCGCCGTATGCGGTGCTGCGCAGGTTGTACGAGATTTCGGGCGGCTCGGTGTGCAGCCGCGCCTGCAGGCGAATGAACGCGCGCCCGCCATCGGTGCCGCGCAGCGCGACGAGCGGCAGCAGAAACGCGCGCACGATATCGCGCACATTCGCGCCTTTCGCATCGGTCAGTTCGCGCAGCAGCGTCACGCGCTCTTCGGAAACGAGCAGCGCGCGGCGCAGGAACACCTGCTCGAAAAGCTGTTGCTTCGTGCCGAAGTAATACGTGATGAGCGCCTGCGTGACGCCGCACGACGCGGCCACTTCCTTGAGCGACGTGCCCGCGTAGCCGCGCTGCGAGAAATCGACCTCGGCGGCATCGAGGATGTTCTCGCGCTGATTGATGTTGCCCGCCGGGCGGCCGAGCCGCTTGCGCTTGCCCGATGCGCCATGCGCGCGGACGTGAGTGGTGTCGTCTTTCGTCATGCCTGGGCGATGCTGCCGGTGAAGTGAGATGCCGCGTCTATTTTACGGGCGTTTGACGCGGCGCTCGCGAAATCGGGGCCATCGCGCTGAATAAGAAAGCGATCGCCGGTTCATTTGCTACGCACAAAAGATTGGTAGGCGCGGCATGCGAAGTGCCTATAGTCGGAGGCTTCGAAACCTCTTTTCTTCGCGCCATGAAATCATCCCTTCGCCGCCGTCGTCTGATTGCCGGTCTCGCCTCCTTCGCATTCGCCGCCACGGCGCTCGCGCCGCTTCACGCGCAGGCGGAAACGCGCGAGGTCGTTATCGGCTATCAGGACATGGTCGTGCCGTGGCGCTATGCGCAGGCGAGCGGCGCGGTCGAAAAGGCGACCGGCTACAAGGTCACGTATCGCAAGCTCGGCAGCGGCGCGGATGTGATCCGCGCGCTCGCATCCGGCTCGATACAAGTGGGCGAAGCCGGCTCCAGCCCGATCGCGGCCGGCTTGTCGCAGGGTGTCGATCTGTCGCTCTTCTGGATTCTCGACAACATCAACGACGCCGAAGCGCTCGTCGCGCGCAACGGCTCGGGCGTGAACAAGCTCGCCGATCTCAAGGGCAAAACGCTCGGCGTGCCGTATGTGTCGACGTCGCACTTTCATGCGCTCGTCGCGTTGAAGCAGGCGGGCATCGATCCTTCCTCGGTGAAGATCGTCAATCTGCGTCCGCCGGAAGTGGCGGCGGCGTGGGAGCGCGGCAACATCGACGCGACCTACATCTGGGACCCGGTGCTCGCGAAGGCCAAGCAGAACGGCCGCGTGCTGATCACGTCCGGCGAAGTCGCGAAGGAAAGCGGCACGGCGACCTTCGACGGCCTCGTCGCGTCGCGCAAGTTCGCCCAGGACAATGCCGCGTTCCTCGCCGGTCTCGTCAAGGTGCTCGCGGACACCGACGCGCAATACCGCGACAACAAGGCCGCCTGGACCGTCGATTCGAAAGAGGTGCGCGCGGTCGCGCAGGAATCGGGCGCCGCCGCCGCCGATGTGCCCGCGAGCCTCGCGCTCTACGCGTTTCCGTCGGCGGGCGAACAGGCGTCGGCAACGTGGCTCGGCGGCGGCAAGCAGTCGGGCGCGGCCAAGTCGCTCACCGCCACCGCGCAATTCCTGAAGCAGCAGGGCACGATCCAGAACGTGCTCGCGGATTATTCCGCGGGCGTCGATTCGCGCTTCGTGCAGCAGGCCGCGAAATGACCTCGCTGTCGATCCGCAATTTGGGCGTGACGTATGAAGGCGCGAGCAAGCCGGCGTTAAAAGGCGTCGATCTGCACATCGGCAGCGGCGAGTTCGTCGTCGCGCTGGGCGCGTCGGGCTGCGGCAAGACCACGCTGCTCAACTGCCTCGCCGGTTTCATCGATCCGACCGAGGGCACGGCGACGCTCAACGGCGAGCCGATCGCCGGCCCCGGCGCGGAGCGCGGCGTCGTGTTCCAGAAGCACGCGCTGATGCCGTGGCTCGACGTGCTCGACAACGTCGCACTCGGCCTGCGCTTTCGCGGCATGAAGCGCGACGCGCGCCGCGAGATCGCGCGCCGCACGCTCGCGCTCGTCGGACTCGCGCAGCACGAGCACGCGAAAATCTACGCGCTGTCGGGCGGCATGCAGCAGCGCGTGGGCATCGCGCGTGCGCTCGCAAGCGATCCCGAAGTGCTGCTGATGGACGAACCGATGGGCGCGCTCGACGCCCTCACGCGCGAAAACGTGCAGGAGCTCGTGCTCGATGTCTGGTCGCGCACGCGCAAGACGGTGTTCTTCATCACGCACAGCGTCGAGGAGGCGCTCTTTCTCGCGACGCGTCTCGTGCTGATGACGCCCGGTCCCGGACGCATCGAGGACGTGCACGAGCTGCCGTTCTCGCGCGACTACATCCGCGGCCGCGATGCGCGCGCGGTGAAGTCGTCGCCTGCTTTCATCGAATGGCGCGAGCGGCTGACGCGCCGTTTGCATCGCACCGACACGGAGGCCGCATGAATCAGCGCGCGCACGCGATGACCGAGGCGCCGCGCGCCACCGGTTCGAAACGCACGAAGCGGCGCTATCGCGGCATGCCCGGCGCGGGATCGACCGCGTTGCCGAGCGCGCTGTGCGTCGCCGTGATCGGCGCGGCGTGGTGGGCCTCGACGCACTTTCACTGGATCGCCCCGCTCTTTCTGCCCTCGCCCGGCGCCGTGTGGCGCGCGTTTCTCGACGCCGTTCATGGACGTCTGCAAGGCGGGCTGCCGCTGTCCGAACATCTGCTGTGGAGCGCGATCCGCGTGTTCGGCGCGTTCGCGCTCGCGGTCGTGACGGCGGTGCCGGTCGGCATCGCGATGGGCGTGAGCCGCATCGCGCGCGGCGTGCTCGATCCGCCGCTGGAGTTCTACCGGCCGCTGCCGCCGCTCGCCTATTTGCCGCTCGTGGTGATCTGGTTCGGCATCGACGAGACGGCCAAACTCGTCGTCATCTGGCTCGCCTGCTTCGCCCCGATCGCGATGGCCGCCCGCGCCGGCGTGAAGAGCGCGACGGCCGAGCAGGTGAACGCGGCGTGGTCGCTCGGCGCGAACTTCCGCCAGGTCGTGTGGCACGTCGTGCTGCCCGCCGCGCTGCCGGAAATCCTGACGGGCCTGCGTATCGCCGTCGGTTTCGGCTGGACGACGCTCGTCGCCGCGGAAATGGTCGCGGCCACCGCGGGCCTCGGCCAGATGGTGCTCAACGCGTCGAGCTTCCTGCGCACCGATGTTGTCGTGATGGGCATCGTGCTAATTGGCGCGATCGCGTGGATCTTCGATTTCGGCATGCGGGCACTGGAGAAAAAACTCGTGCCGTGGAAGGGCCGCTGACCCCAGGCGATGTCAGTGGCAATACAGATCGTTTTGCGCGTTGAACATCTCGAACGCGAGTTGTGTCGCCTGATCTTCGCGCACGGTCGACAGCCAGCGTTGCCGCCGCCAGTCCTGCACCGTGCGTTCGATGAACGCCGCGCCTTCGATATCGCCGCCGCGCGCCGCGATGTAGGCCGGCGCGGGATCGAGCGTGCCCGGCAAGCTGCGGTAATACGCCCAGTCCGGCTGCTTCAGCAGTTTGCGGATGGCAAGCTCGTCGTCGACGAGCGCGGCGCACTCGCCTGCCTGGAACGCCAGCAACGCATCGAGCGGACGGTCGTACTCGCGCACATTCGCCCGCGCGCGGCGCGCGGCGTCCCGCGCGAACGGACTGCCGCGCGATGCGCACACCGTGCCGCCCGCGAGATCACGCCACGCCTGCACCGTGCCATGGCGCAGCACGAGCGCCATGCCGTGGCCGGACGCGTAGGCCGTCGGCGCATAGGCGAGCGCGCGGTCGTCGGCGAAACCGTGTCCCGTGATCGCGATGTCCGCCTTGGTTGCGTCCGATACATCGCGCGATCCGGCGAGCACAAACGTGACCGGCAAACCCACGCGCCGCCCGATGTCTTGCGCCAGCGCCGCCGCGAAGCCATCCGGCACGCGCGCGAAACGATCGACCTTGCCGACGTTGAGCGTCGGCGCGGGACGCGACGGCACCGCGACGATCAACGCGCCGCGCGCGACCGCGGCGGCGAACGGGCGGTCATCCTCACGATCCCGGATGGACAGCGACGAGAGCGCCACGCATAGCATCGAAAGCGCTGCAAGCCCGCGCAGCCGCCCACCGGATGAGCGCGCCGCCGCGAATGCGCTCCTAGCCATTCTGCGCAAGCCCGACGCGCCAGCGCAAAAGACGCCGCTCCAGCAGCGACAGGCTCTTGTTGATCAGCAGCCCGAAGAGCGCGAGCAGCACGATGCCCGCGTACATGTCGGGAATCTGGAACGTCTCCTGCGAGTTGAGCGTGTAGAAGCCGAGCCCCGAGCGCGCGCCGATCATCTCGGCCGCGACCAGCGCCGTGATGCTGTAGGCGCCCGCGAGACGGATGCCGGTCAGGATTTCGGGCAGCGCGGCGGGCAGCACGACCTTCGCGAAGATGAATCCTTGTGACGCGCCCATCGAACGCGCGCAATCGATGAACACGCGCTCGACCTGCTTCACGCCCGAGATCGTATTGAGCAGCACCGGCCAGAACGCGGCCCAGACGATGATGGCGATCTTCGACGATTCGCCGATGCCGAGAAACAGCATGAACACGGGAAACAGCGCGAACGCCGAGACTTGCCGCAACAACTGGTAAAGCGGATCGACGATGCGTTCGGCGCGCCGGAACCAGCCGAGCGCGAAGCCGCAGACGACGCCGCCCGCGACGGCCAGCAGCAGGCCGCTGATCGAGCGCAGCGCGCTTGCGCCGAGATGCTTCCACACGTCGCCGCCATCGACCAGCCGGGCGATGGCGAGCGCGACTTGCGACGGCGGACTGAGATACGCCGTGCTCACGATGCCAAGACGCGGCAACAACTCCCACAGCGCCGCGAACGCGATCAGCGCGATGGAACGCTCGAAGGCGATCGACCAGCGCAGGCGGCGCCTGAGCGCGTCGTCGCGTTTTGCCGCCGCCGCGAACATCGGAAGACTGCGAATGCTTTCTTGCTCTGCCACGTCACGCTCCTGTCAGTGATTCGGCGATGTCTTCGCGCGATGCGCCCAGCTCCGAACTCAGGCTCGCCCACGCGCGCTGCCGCAAGGCGACGAACGCGGCGTCATGCCGTATCGATGCGGGACGCGGACGCGGCAGATCGACCTCGATGATCTCCTTCACGCGGCCCGGCCTGCGCCCCACGACCGCGACGCGATCCGCGAGAAAGATCGCCTCGTCGATGCTGTGCGTGACGAACACGACCGTCTTCGCGCTCTGCTCCCAGATGCCGAGCAATTCCTGCTGCAGCGACTCGCGCGTTTGCGCATCGAGTGCGCCGAAAGGCTCGTCCATCAGCAGGATTTCGGGACCGTAGGCGAGCACGCGCGCGATGGCCACGCGCTGCCGCATGCCGCCCGATAACTGGTGCGGATAGTGATCGGCGAAATCGAGCAGGCCGACGAGACGCAGAAAACGTTCGGCCTCGCTGCGCCGCTGCGCGCGCTTCACGCCGCGAATTTCAAGACCGGTCTCGACGTTCTTGCGCACCGTGCGCCACGGAAACAGCGCATAGCCCTGAAAGACGAAGCCGAGCTTGCGGCGCGCGGCGCTCACCGGTTCGCCATCGACGGTGAGCGTGCCGGATGTCGGCGGCGTCAGGCCCGCGAGCAGATTGAGAAAGGTCGACTTGCCGCAGCCGCTCGGGCCGAGCACCGCGAGAAATTCGCCTTCGCGCACGCTCAGATCGAAGCCTTCGAGCACCGTCTGGCTCGATTCCGTCGATTCGTTGACATAGGTGAGCGACAGATCCCGCGCGACGATCTTCTCTCGCACGCTCATGACGGATTCGCCTTCGCCGGCGCGGCGGCGCTCGCCGTCGCCTGCTTCGCGGCAAACACGTTGTAGTCGTTCGTGTAGACGTCCTGAACCGCGACCTTGCCCTTCGGAATCTTGCCCGCCTGTTCCAGTATGTCGATGTAATACTGGATCGGCGGCTCGGTCACGACGAGATCCTTCACGTAGGCATAACGCTCGACCAGCTTCACGTCGATGCCAAGCCGCTCCGCCGTCAACTGGCGCGCTTCGTCCGGATGCGCGTTGACCCAGTTGCCCGCGCGCGCGATGGCCGTGACGAAATCCTTGACCGCCTGCGGATGCGCGCGCGCGAACGCGCCGTTCACGCTGTACGGCGCCATGCCGCCGAGCCCGTGGTCTTCGTCCCAGTCGCTCCAGAGCTTGTGCAGTTGCGCATCGGCTTCGGCCGCGCCGGAAAACGGCGGATGAATGATGGCGATATCCACGTTCTTCGTGACGAGCGCCTGCTGCGACTGGTTATCCGGCACGACAAGCCAGTTGACCTTCGACACATCGACGCCATGCTGCGACAGATACTTCTTCGTGACGAACTCCGCGCACGCACCGAAGCTGTTGAACGCAACCGTCTTGCCTTCGAAGTCCTTCGGCGCGCGAATGCCCGAGTCCTTGCGCGTGAAGTACTTCATATGCGGCGCGTCGGGCAGGGTCTCGCCGCCCGCCGAGATCACCTTGATATCCGCGCCGCTCGCGATGGCCGAGATGACGAGCGGCACCATGCGCGTGCCGAAATCGATCTCGCCGGTGCCGACGAGCGGAATGATCTGCGGTGCGGAGATCTTGCCGACGTACTTCGGCCGCGTGCTGGTGCCTTCGAAATAGCCGAGCTTGTCGGCGAGATAGACGAGATCGAACGCGGGGTTGTCGGGATACTTGAAGTACGTCACTTCCTGCTGCGCGCGAGGCGAGGCTTGCGTCGCGGAAGTATCGGCCGGCGCTTCATGCGGCTTGCAGCCGCCCAGCAGAACGAGCGTTGCGGCGGCCGCGCAGGCGGCGTAGAAACGATATGCGGTAGACGCCTTCATGAGATCGAATGATGAGCGGAACGTTGATTGATCCGGCGCTGCCGTGCGGGCAGCGCCATGCGCTCATCATTCTCACGCCAGCTTTGGGGCGATCAAACGAAGGAAAAGTGCTTAGCTGACGCGCTGAAAAGTAAAAAGCATTTCAATTGCCGATCTTATCGCGCAACGCTGCAAGCGACGCGCGCTGCTTGCCGTTCGTATCGAAGTTATCGTCGGCGAGCCAGCGCTCGAATGCGCTCCGGATGCGCGGCCAGTCTTTGTCGATGATCGCGTACCACGCCGTATCGCGATTGCGTCCCTTGTAGACGATCGCTTGCCTGAAGATGCCTTCGAATTCGAAGCCGAGCCGCAGCGCCGTCTTGCGCGAGGGCGCATTCAGGCTATCGCACTTCCATTCGTAGCGCCGGTAGCCGAGCTGGTCGAACGCGTAGCGCATCAGCAGATACTGCGCTTCCGTCGAGATGCGCGTTTGCTTGAGCAAGGGCGAGAACGTGACGCTTCCCACTTCGATGACGCCATGCGCCGGCTCGATGCGCATCAGCGCGAGCGTGCCGACCGCCTTGCCGTTCTTCGTATCGATGACGGTGTAATGCAGCGGATCGGCGGACGCCGCGGCCTTCGTCAGATAGTCGCGAAAGGCGTCGAAATCGGTGAAGGGCCCGACGAAGAGATAAGTCCAGTCGCTGCCGTCCGACGCCTTGCCATAGGCATCGAAGAGATCGGCCGCGTGACGCTGTGCGTCGAGCGGTTCGAGGCGGCAATGCGTGCCGTCGATGCCGATGCGCGCGGGCCGCTCGCGCGCGGTCCACCCGGCCACCGGTTCCCCGATGGCCTGCTGATATTCGTTGGTTCGCGTCATGCGTCACGGACTCCGGTTGCGTGAGAGGGGCGTCGCGGCATTAGACCGTATAACCGCGCGATCTAGCATACAGGACGCTCGATTGCCGATCGTTGAGCACGCTCTCATACAACGCGAGATAGGACGCGACCATCGCATCGCGATTGAAGCGCGCGGCGTAGTCGCGCAAACGCTGATGCACGCCCGGATCGCCGAGCAGCGCAACCGCTTCATGCAGCTTGCCGATGATCGTCTCGGGCCGCGCCATCTCGAACACGAGATTCGTGCGCGGCTCGATGACTTCGGGAATGCCGCCGGTGTCCGCGGCCACGACAGGCACGCCGTGGGAATACGCTTCCACGGTCACGCGTCCGAACGGCTCGTTCCAGATCGACGGCACCACGAGCACGTCGATCATGCCGTAGAACTCGTCGGACTTGACCCGGCCCAGATACTCGACGCGCGGATCGTCGTATTTCGCCTTGAGGGCGCGCAGATAAGCCGCATCGCCCGCGCCGCCGACCGCGAGCGTCCACTGCAGCGTATCGTCGGCGAGCAGTTGTTCGAGCAGGAGTTCGAGCCCTTTCTCCTGCGACACGCGCCCGAGCACGCCGAGCCGCACGGGACCGCCTTCGTACCGGCGCGTGCGCGGCGAGACCGCGGAGCCTTCGTATGGCTCGGCGCAGTTATGGATGACGGCCGTGTGCGCCGCCTGCTGGAAGTAGCCGCTATCCAGATGCTTCTGCAGCGCGAAACGGCTCACGCCGACGGCAACCGACACGCGCGAAGACGCCGCCCGCTTCGGAATCGCATAGACCGAGCAGACGCCGCACTGACGCGTGCACGGTTTGCCGCGCGTGTACATGAGCGCGTTGGGGCACATCAGATAATAGTCGCGCACGGTATGCACGATCGGCACGCCGGCCTGGTTCGCGAGACGCCAGATATCGATGGACAGGCACGACAGATTGCTCGTGCTGATGACGTCCGGCTTTTCGCTCTCGATGATGCTATGAAGCTTGCGCGACATCATCACGTTATGCACGTCGATGGCATGCCAGATGAGCTTCGCGACGCGACCGCGCTTCTGCCGCTGATGCGGCCAATACAGATTCACCGAACGCAGACGGTGAATCTTCACGCCATTCATTTCCTCCACGCGATCGACGCCGGTGCCGGTCGCGCAGACCACGCACACGTCCATGCCCGCCTTGACCAGCCCTTCCGCGAGCAATCGCGTCGATACCTCGGCCCCTCCGGGTTCATCCGGAAAGTAGAGTGTGTTCGCTATGAGTATCTTCACGAATTCCCCGTTTGATGCCGCGCCCCTTGCTATTGTCTCCAAAGCGGCGCGACTGGGGCGTGACAGTCGGCTGCTACGACGGCTCGTTGAAAAAACGCATGAAGGTACGCGCTCCAGCGATGTGCGTTGATCGCTTATCAGTCTAGAACGCTACGATAGCCTTGGAAAGCCAGAGCGATGGAAGCAATCCTCATACTTGACGACCGTCTGAGTGACTAACTATTTAAGTACTG
Source organism: Caballeronia sp. PC1 (assembly GCF_021353155.1). Classification (NCBI taxonomy): domain Bacteria; kingdom Pseudomonadati; phylum Pseudomonadota; class Betaproteobacteria; order Burkholderiales; family Burkholderiaceae; genus Caballeronia; species Caballeronia sp. PC1. The sequence goes on along the minus strand of NZ_JAJUBH010000003.1, from coordinate 706,647 downwards.
CACTTTTCATCGCACAGTTGATTGAACCACGTTCAGCGATGTTATGGCGACACTGAAAATTGAAACAAGCGTATCGCTTGTATCGGTCAAAAATGGAGTCAAACGTGCGATAACTTCAAATAAGTTCTGTGTGTTGGTTAGCGCACAATGCTTCGGGGCGTAGTGCTTTATTCTGTATGACCAATTCTTTTAGCAGCGTCATTCACGGCTTCCAGCAAGTCGTCTGGATGAACCATCAATTCGCGCACCAGGCGTAACGCCGGGTATTGGCCGAGTGTCGCCGCCCATTGAGGCGACACCAGCAATGCGTCCCACACCGCTTCGAGATCCTGCGGGTCCGCGAGTCTGCTCGCATAGTTCAGGCTTGCCGGCGCGGTCATGAGACGCATGCGGCCCGCCGCGCCGAGCAGGCGAAAGGCGGCGGCGTCGGAGGCATCGCAGCAGTAGAGCACTGTCTGTTCCAGCGCGGCTTCATCGGTGCGCAGCGCGCTCAGCGACGCGCCGCGAACCTGCACCGTGCCTTCACGCGTCTCGAATGCGTAACAGGCGTTTTCGTTGGCGCGGGACAACAGGCGCAGTCCGCGCAGCAAGCGCGCGAAGTCGGTTGTGGCGGCATCGGCGGAAGCCTTGGCTTCGACCAGCAGGCATACATCCCAGCAAGGTGTCGCTTCGTGCGTGCCCGCGCGCCGCAGAAGCACCGCGTCCCATTCGGTTTTCGCGCGCGCGTGGCCGGCGGCGAGCGAAGCCGGCACGCGCATCGATGTGACGACACGGTATGCGGCCGGCGATCCGTCCGCTTTGTCAAGGCATTGCGCCAGCGCTTTCAAGGCGCGTTCAGCCGATGCCTCCGAGTCCGCGCCGCGCCGCTGCGCCGTGACGCCATCCGCCACGGCTTCCGCGCTGCCAGAGCGAGGCCCGTTTCGATCCCGCAACGACCGATACCGCCGCACGCCTTCATCCGACTCCAGTGTCTCGGCATGCAGCAGGCGTCCCAGCGCAGCGCTGTCGCGCAACTGCGCCAAAGCGTGCAGCAATGACACATCGCTTGCAATTTCTGGCATGGCCGAGATGCAATGGATCGTGTCGCGAAGTTCGGATGCCGATACAGTGGATGCCGCATCGAAGAGCCGCGCCAGCGCTTCGCGTTGCGCACCCGACTGCATGCGCGTCTGTTTGCGCGGATGCGCGATTGCGACGATGGCCGCGCGAACCGCTCGACGATCCTGCGCGGCCTGTTCCGACAACGCCGCATACTCGCGCACCTGTGCTGCCTGTTGGCGAAGCACCACAGCCTGAAACGCCGGATCGCCTGCATCCGGGCGCATTGCGTCGCGAATCATGTGCGCGAGCGCTTCGACGAAGCGGCGCTTCGAGGCCGCCTCGGGCGCGACGCCGCTTTCGATTGCCTTGCGAGCCTCTTCGATCGCGAGCGCGAGCGCCGTCGATGGATTCGCGTCCTGCATCCGGGATACGATCGCATCGAGCGGCGGCAGCCGATAGCGGCGTGTGACGGCGCGCAGCGTTTCGACGAGCAGCCGGGGCGGCGACGTGGGCGACATTACGTTTTCCTGTCGTTCGTATTCGTTCTCGTATGGATGACGGCGGATCGCCCGTAACGATGGCTTCCGTACGGACATCGACATTAGCGTGTCGTCTAATCATTTGGCAAAAAGAATTGGCCGATAGCAACATGCGTGTGATGGCGAGAAGACGATTCATTTACCTGACGGCGGCCGCGTGCCTCGTCGGAACGGCAGGCGTGTTCGCATCGCGCGAGCGCAAGCGCGAGGAAGCGCACGAAGGCGAACTCGCCGATGGCGTCGCCTATGGCGCGTTGCGCCGTCAACGGCTCGACGTCTACGCGCCCGCCTCGCATGGCGCGGCGAATCGTCCGGTCGTCGTGTATTTCTATGGCGGCGGCTGGCAAAGCGGTCATCGCTCGGATGCGCGCGGCGTCGCGCAGGCGCTCGCGGCGCACGGCATCGTGACCATCGCGCCGGATTACCGCATCTATCCGGACACCGTTTTCCCCGGCTTTCTCGATGACCCCGCCGCTGCCGTGCGCTGGGCGCGCCTTCATGCGCGGGAGTTCGGCGGCGATCCGCGGCGCATCTTCGTGATGGGGCATTCGTCCGGCGCGCACATTGCCGCGATGCTCGCGACCGATCCGCGCTATCTGGCCGCGCAGGGCATGTCGAAGCAGGCGCTGGCGGGCATGATCGGCCTCGCGGGCCCCTACGCCGCCTTCCAGACCACCGACCCGCACATGGACGAGATCTTTCCGGCGGCGTTGCGCCCGCGTGCGTTGCCGATCGCGTGCATTACCGGCGACGAACCGCCGATGCTGCTCGCCGCCGGCACCGCGGATACCGATGTCGATCCGCGCAACAGCGTGCGTTTCGCGGACGCGTTGCGCGCGCATCACGACAGCGTCGAACTGAAAAGCTATGCGGGTTACGGGCACGACACGATCGTCGAAGCGTTTTCGGCGAAGCAGTCCGCCGCCGCGCCGGTGGTCGCCGACGTGGTCGCCTTCATCGACGCGCACGGAGCGCGCTGAACGGGCTCATATAATGAGGTCTCGTGCCCGTCGCCCCTTTTCTCATGCTCGTTCGTGCGCTAACCCCTGAAGACGCGTGGTGGTTCCAGTCGTTGAGGCTTTCGGCGCTGACGCTATCGCCCGCTTCGTTCGCGTCGACTTACGAGGACGAAAAGAACCGCTCTCTCGATGATGTCGCCGCACGGATAGCGCACACGGAGAATCAGGCGGTCTTCGGCGCGTTCGTGGAAGACCGGCTGGCCGGCATCGTAGGCGTGCGGCGCGATCCTTTCCCGCAGCAGCGGCACAAGGCGCGCGTGTGGGGCATGTATGTCGCGCCGGGCCATCGTGGCATGGGCGTGAGCAGGATGCTGCTCGAAAACGCCATCGGCTTTGCGAAGCACATGCCGGAAGTGACGCAGGTGCATCTGGCGGTCGCGGCGACCAACGACGTCGCTATCCGGCTTTATCGGTCATTCGGCTTCGAGGAGATAGACCGCGAAGCCAGTTCGATCTTCGCGGACGACGCGCCCGACGACGTTCTGAACATGTGCCTGCACCTCATGCACTCGCGCTGATCAGGCGGCGCGGTCGCCCTGCGCTATCGTGTGCACGTTCGACGCATAGACCCATTCGCGCGCCTGACGCGCGATGAGATCCGTGAACGCGGGCGGACCGCTGCAATAAACCTGCGTGTTCGCGCGCGCCGGACTCATGGCATGCGCGCTTTTCTCGGCGTAAAGCTCGTGCGGCAGGTCGAAGTAGTGATAGACCGCTCCGTGACTGCGAAGCGCGTCGATTTCATCGTGCAACGGCGCGTGCTCGCCGGATCGCGCGAAGTTATGCAGTTCGAATCGTTGTCCCGCCAACGCAAGCCGCCTCGCAATTCCGACGATCGACGCCGCGCCCGTCCCGCCCGCGAAAAGAATGGCGCGCGCGCTGCGATCGGACATCGCCCGCGTGCTGTCCAGCGTGGCAAATAGCGTGTTGGGATTCAGGTTGTCGCGCATGTCTTCTCCGATGAATCGAGCCTCTTGTGCAATCGAAAGATGATTCGATGAACGAATCGGCGTTGGGCATGGGTCGAGATTAGGGCGGACGGAAATCGCGGGCAAGGACCGATGCCGCATATCAGTCATATCGTCACGCCGATAAACTCGGCGTCGAAAGCGCTCTTTTTGGCGGTTGCTTAAAAATAGAACGCTCACAAAGCCGCATTTCGGGATCAAATTCCGCTCAGACTCATCTCAAAATAAACATACCGCCCGGTCGGTTTATTAATAGAATGGCTGCTCGTTGACAAGACCAGCGCCCGCGAGCCCTGGCGACCGGACGAGACATTCGTCGCGACCATCCATCTTTTTCGGAGACAAATGCATGGACGAGCAGCAGTTGGAGCAGATTCGCCTACATCCCGACTTCAGACGCCTCGTCGCGACCAAGACGCGGCTCGCCTGGACGCTCACCGCCGTCATGCTGACGGCCTATTTCAGCTTCGTACTCCTCCTCGCGTTTTCTCCTTCGACGCTCGCGCTGCGCATCGGCGCGGGCACCGTGACGCTGGGCATTCCCGTGGCCGTCGCGTTCATCCTGCTCGCCATTGCACTGACCGCCGTCTACGTCCTGAAGGCCAACGGCTCGGTCGACGCGCTGAACGAATCCCTGAAGGAGCAGCACGCATGAAGAAGTCTTTTCCGACGATTTCCGCCGCGCTCGCGACGTTCGCCCTGACGGTCCAGCCCGCCTTCGCCGCCGAAGCGCTGCAAGGCGCGGTCAGCGCGCGCCCGCTCAACTGGAGCGCGATCTCGATGTTCTTCGTCTTCGTGCTCCTGACGCTCGGCATCACGCGCTGGGCCGCGAAGCGCACCCGCTCCGCCTCCGATTTCTACGCGGCCGGCGGCGGGCTCACCGGCTTTCAGAACGGACTCGCGATCGCGGGCGACATGGTCTCGGCGGCCTCGTTTCTCGGCATCTCCGCGATGATCTTCGACAAGGGCTACGACGGCATGATCTACGCGCTCGGCGTCGTCGCGGGCTGGCCGATCATCCTCTTTCTCATCGCCGAACGGCTGCGCAATCTCGGCAAATACACCTTCGCCGATGTCGTCTCGTACCGGCTCGCGCAACGCCCTGTGCGCATCGTCGCCGCGTGCGGCACGCTGACGGTGGCGATCATGTACCTCGTCGCGCAGATGGTGGGCGCGGGCAAGCTCATCCAGCTTCTCTTCGGCACGAGCTATCTGTCGGCGGTCATGCTGGTGGGCTGTCTGATGGTGCTGTACGTCATGTTCGGCGGCATGCTGGCCACGACGTGGGTGCAGATCATCAAGGCGGCGCTGCTGCTCGGCGGCGCGACCTTCATGGCCTTCATGGTGCTCGCCTACTTCGGCTTCGATCTCGAAGCGCTGTTCTCCGGCGCGGTCAATGCGCACGCGAAGGGCCAGTCGATCATGGCGCCGGGCGGCCTCGTGTCGAATCCGGTGGATGCGGTCTCGCTCGCCGTCGGCATGATGTTCGGCACGGCCGGTCTGCCGCACATCCTGATGCGCTTCTTCACCGTGGCCAACGCGAAAGAGGCGCGCAAGTCGGTGCTCTACGCGACGGGTTTCATCGGCTACTTCTATCTGCTGATTCTGCTGCTCGGCTTCGGCGCGATCGTGATCGTCGGCACCAACGGCGATTTCCACGACACGGCGGGCAAGATCATCGGCGGCAGCAACATGGTCGCCGTGCATCTCGCGGGCGCGGTGGGCGGCAACCTGTTCCTCGGCTTCATTTCGGCGGTGGCGTTCGCGACCGTGCTCGCGGTGGTCGCGGGCCTCGCGCTCTCGGGTGCGTCCGCGGTGTCTCACGATCTGTACGCGAATGCCTTCCGCAAGGGCGACGTCAGCGAAGCGAAGGAAATTCGCGTCTCGAAGATCGCCACGCTCGTGATCGGCGTGCTGGCGATTCTGCTCGGCCTCATCTTCGAGCATCAGAACATCGCGTTCCTGTCCGGCCTCGTGCTGGCGATCGCGGCATCGGCGAACTTCCCGGTCTTGTTCCTCTCGATGTTCTGGAAGGGACTCACGACGCGCGGCGCGGTGGCGGGCAGTCTCACCGGCTTGCTGTCGGCGATCGTGCTGCTCGTGCTCGGCCCGACCGTCTGGGTGCAGATCCTCAAGCACGATCACGCGATCTTCCCGTATGCGAACCCCGCCCTCTTCTCGATGACGCTGGCGTTCGCATCCGCGTGGCTGTTCTCGGTGCTCGACACGTCGGCACGCGGTCAGCGCGAGCAGCAGCTTTACGTCGGCCAGTTCATCCGCTCGATGACCGGCATCGGCGCGGCGCGCGCGACCAACAAGCACTGATGCGGTAACGGCGTGAAAGTCCGGGCCGTCACCCGGCCCGGACGGACGCTCAGATATCCCCGATCCTGAACGGCAGTTCGAAATTGCCGCCGCTGTTGATCAATTCCACGTACTCGAGATACCGCGACTGCGCGAGGTTCTGCACGGCCACCAGATTGCCGGGCAAGGGCGCCTGCAATTCGTTCGGCAGAATGTCCTGCATGAGTTGCCGGTACAGCGCGCGCGCCGCCGGAGCGTGTTCGCGGTTATCGAGTTCGAGCTGGCCGCGCTCGGTCGCGTAATCGTAGTATTCGAGATCGCTCTTGCCGGTGATCGTCGTGGTCTGCGGCGCCCAGTGCGAATACGTGCCGAGCTTGCCTTGATCGGTTCTCACGCCGATGATGTGCGAGGCCGACTGATTGAAGTTCAGCGACTCCGGCACGGTTTCATCCGACGCGAACACCACATATGGGCGGCCCGGCGCGGCGGCGCTCTTCAACATCGGCATCAGGTCGTGACGACTGCCGTAGAGCTGCGCATAGTCTCCGGTCAGCCAGCTTCGATCGCCGCCATTGCCGATGGTGGCGAACATCGGCAAGAGATCGACCGATGAAGTCAGCCCGCTGCGAACGGTGTCGATATCGCCGTTGTACTGCCCTGTCGGATCGACCACGATCAGGGGTACGTTGAAGGCCTCCTCGTAACACGTTCCAGTCTTGCCCGAAATCAGCCCGTGAGCGCCCGCGTAGTCGCCATGATCCGACGTGAGCACGACGATGGTCTTCTTCGCGACGGCAGGCGGCAAAGCACCGACGACCTCGCCGATTTTCTCGTCCACGATCGACATGATCTGCGTATAGGAATCGAGACCGCGCTTCCAGTAGTGAAACGGCGCCTTGGCGATGCCTTTCGTCTCGGCCGGCGGCGGATAGCCCGGCGTAGCCGGATAGGCCGAGATTTCGAAGCCCGCGTCGCGCGTGTCCTGCACGCCGCCCCACACGGCTTCCTGAATCGTGCGGTTGAAGGTTTGCATCGGCGGCTTGTTCGCGGCCAGTGTCGAACCCGATTCCCAGTTCGGCGCAGTCGACGGATAGCCCAGCGGCGGCGGATTGCGCAACGGATTGAATTCCCAGTTATATGCAGGTGGCCCTGCGGTGTAATCGATCCACTGGCTATAGCCGTTCGGGTTGTATCGATTCGAGCCGAACAGCGCGGTAAAGCGCTTGAACTCCGTGCCCGCGGGAAAGAACTCCTTGTCGTGCGGATTGATGAAGCCCACCGTGAGGCACCAGGGCGTATCGCCCGGCTTGCGTTGCTGAAGGTAATGGACCGCCTGCGCCGCGATATTCGTGTCGCTGAGATACCCGTCGCCCGGATCGCCGATCGTGCCTTGCAGGTTGCTGCCGGTCGGGTCGGGATACGTCATGCCCTCGAAGCCATAGAGCGACAGCGGGCGCTGGCCTTTATGCACGATCGACAAATGCCATTTGCCGATGTACGGCGTGACATAACCCTGCGACTGAAGGATCTTGCCGTAAGTCGGAAAAGCACGATCGAGCACAGGCTGTATCGAGACGCGTGTATCGGGCGAATCGAGAATCGTCGTGAGCAGCCAGTTCTGATGCGTATAAAGACCCGTGACGAGCGTCGCGCGCGCCGGGCTGCATGCGGACGCTGCCGTGTAATGCCCTGAAAACTTGACGCCCTTGCGCCAGAGGTCGAACGTGTTCGGCATATACGTCTTGAGAAAGCCGCGCACATCGGTGATGCCGTCCGGAAAGACCCGGGGAAACCGCATTTCGTCGAGAAGGATGAAGAGGATATTGGGTTTGCCGCTCTCGGCGCCTTGCGCCGTGACATGTGTCGCCGCCAGCGCCGCGCCGACCGCCGATGTCTTCTTGATGAACGCTCGTCTGTCCATGATTTGCTATCCTAAGTAAATTGAGTGGGGGCTCTTTTTTAAGTTGCGGCTTTTCGACACTGGCGGTTGAGCCGGTCAAAACCATCGACCGGTCGTTTTTTTATTGGAAGGCCTGTCGCGAAAGCCAAACTAAGGATAGGCGAAACCAGGAACGAGTCGAGGCTCAATTCATTTCACGGCATGTCGTTCGAATAGCCGCCGACGTCGCTTGAAAACGGGCAAACGTTTGCGATCCTATGTGTTCGTCGTTTTCGCATCGGATAGCGAAGTGAAGTGCGCGTTGTCACAAAAGGTACATACAGAAACCTTAGCTTCCTCTGTTTCTTCATACCTCGACCCGCGTCGCCATGCAGCCAGCTTTTTCGCGTTTCCGCCGTTCCCCCGGTCAAAGAGATCTACGTACCGCGGCAGACCTGTGCCAGGAGGTGCCGTTCGTCGATGCGGAAGATTCCAACTCGTTGGTGATGGAACTCTTCTCGGCGCGTCGCGACATGGGCAGCCTCGCGGTCATCGAAGGTCTTCGACCCATCGGCCTCATCAATCGCGATATCTTCATGTCGGAAATGAGCAAGCCGTTTCATCGCGAGCTCTACGACAAGAAAAGCTGCATCGCATTCATGGACAAGGAGCCGCTGATCGTGGATGCGGACGTGAGCATCGAATCGCTCGCATTCAGAACCGTGGAGGCGGGCGAGAAAGCGCTCGTCGATGGTTTCATCGTGACGCGCGACGGACGCTTCTCCGGCGTAGGCAGCGGCCTCGAACTCGTGGGCGCAGTGGCCGAGATGCAGGCGGAGAAGAACCGTCAGATCATGCAGAGCATCGAGTACGCCAGCGTGATCCAGCGCGCGATGCTGCGCGCTTCCGACGAAACCCTCTCGGCGCGGTTGCAGGGCGCCGCGATGGTCTGGGAGCCGCGCGACGTGGTCGGCGGCGACTTCTATCATTTCGCCGCCTTCGCGCATGGCTGGTTCGGCGCGCTCGCCGATTGCACGGGTCACGGCGTGCCCGGCGCGTTCATGACCTTGCTTGCTTCGGCTTCGCTCTCGAAGGCGCTCGAACAGATGGGTCCACGCGATCCGGCCGCGCTGCTTGCGGCCGTCAATCGCAACGTCAAGGGCCTGTTGGGCCAAGTGAACAATGCGGCGGGCGGCCCTCAGTCCAACGACGGTCTGGACACCGCGTTCTTCTGGTTCGATGCGGCGGAGAATGCGTTGCATTTCGCCGGCGCGAGAATCGCGCTGCATGTCCTTTTGCCCGGCGCGGAGCAGTTCGACACCATCGCGGCCGATCGCATGGGCGTGGGTTATATCGACAGCCGCGCGGACTACGCGTGGAACCTGCACACGGTGGCGCTGCCGCCGGGCAGCCTGATCTTCATTTGCACCGACGGGCTGACCGATCAGATCGGCGGCCCGCGCAGCATTTCCTTCGGCCGCCGCCGCGCGCTCGACGTGATTCGCGAGCATCGCGCGGAAGCCGCCTCGACGATCTGCGAGCGTCTTCGGCTGACGCTCGCCGAATGGCAAAGCGTGCAGCCGCGCCGCGATGACGTCACGTTCTTTTGTGCCCGTATCTAGTCACCTCACATGCCTCAACTACTCGATCAAGACAGCGCCTTTTTCGATCTGGCGCAGCGACGCAACGTGCTCTTCTATCACAAGGGCTATTTCTCGAACAACATCGTCGCGGCGATGGGCGAGGTCGTGAAACTGCAACTCGAAGTCGCCGGCGTGAGCGGCCCCACGCGTCGCAAGCTCTTTTCGTCGTTCGTCGAACTGTCGCAGAACATCGTTCATTACTCGTCGAATGCGTTGCAGCCCGGCGGCGAAGGGTCCGGCGCCATACGCGAGGGCGCCGTGTGCATCTCGAAGGACGGTGAGCGTCACGTCATGCTGTGCGTCAATCCCATGGCGACTTCCGAAGTCGAGAGCCTGCGCAACAAGCTCGAACCGCTGCGCAACATGTCGCTCGAAGAAATCAGGCAGGCGTACAAGCACTCGTTGCGCGCCGACGCGCCGGAAGACAGCAAGGGCGCGGGCCTCGGCTTTCTGACGATGGCGCGCGATGCGAGCGCGCCGCTCGAATTCGCTTTTCATCCGCGTGCGGACGAACCCGCCACCACGCTGTTTTGCCTCATGGCCATCATCTAAGCAGGAAGGCACGAATCATGGATAACCTTCACATTGCCGCCACGACGACATCGCCTGAGGTCGATTTTCGCTTCGACGAACATGCGCTGCTGATCAAGGGCGAGTCGTACCCCGAGAATGCGGCGGCGTTTTATGCGCCCGTTATCGAGCAGTTGCGCAAGTATCTCGAAGGCAGCGCGGGCGCGGTCATCACCATCGACGTCGCTCTGACGTACTTCAACAGCTCCAGCACCAAGATGCTCTTCAGCATCTTCGACGCGCTCGACGAGGCGGCACAGTCGGGCAGCCGCGTGCTCTTGAACTGGTATCACGACGAGGAAGACGAGACCATCGCGGAATTCGGCGAGGAACTGAAAGCCGATTTCGACGCCATCGAGTTCACGGATCGTCCTGTCGCTCATCAGGGACGGTAAAGTGCCTTCGACATTCTCCCGAGACGTAGGGCCGGACGCCGCGCCGGATCTGTTCGAGAACGAGAGCGCGGCGCTGCGCAAGGCGCGCGCCATGCACGCGAGCGCCGACGCGAACGCCGCGCACTATCGTCAGTCGCTGGGGGAGCTCATCGATCATTTCGAGCGGCTGATGCGTGAAACACGGCGGCTGATCGGCCGCAGCGACCGCGCCGAACGCGAGATGCAGGCGCTTGCGCATCAACTGGCGCACCGGGCGTCGCACGATGCGCTGACGGGCGTGCTGAACCGCAGCGCGGTCATCGAGCGGGCCAGCAAGACGCTGCGCAGCACGAACGCGGCGATGATTGTCCTCGACATCGACGAGTTCAAACGCATCAACGACGACTTCGGCCATCCGACGGGCGATGCGGTCATTCTTGGCGTCGTCGATTGCCTGCGGCGCATCGTCGGCGAACGGGGTTTCATCGGGCGCGTGGGCGGCGAGGAGTTCACGGTGATGCTGCCGGACCATGATCCGGCGAGCGCCGCGCTGCTTGCCGAACGCATGCGGGAAGCCATCGCCGAATCGCTGGTCGTGCCGCCGGTCGATCGAAGCATCACGGCCAGCTTCGGCGTCAGCAACAACGTAGCCGGAACCGGCTTCGACGCGGCGTATGGCCTGGCCGATGCGGCGCTGTATCGCGCCAAGCGAGGCGGACGCAACCGCGTGGAATTCGCCGACCGATAGCGTTTGTCGATCCGCCGCGGCGCTCAAGCGTCGAACAGACGGCTGTTTCGGCGGCTTCTTGCGGCATTGATTCTGGCCCGCCCTGCGCATACTCAAGTCCGGCAGATTGTTCCACGCAACGCCTCTCCGACCGGACCACGCACATGTCTTTCCTCGAATTCATCGGCACGCTGGTATTTGTCGCTGTCGTATCGCTCGCTTTGGTGGCGGTGCTGGATATCTTCCTGCCGCGCCCGGCGAAGATTCTGGGCGCGAAGCGCTCGCCCGAACAGCTGCGCGCACGCGAGCTGGCGAGAGCGAACGCGCGTGCGCGTTCTTCCCGCAACTCCTGACGCGAGAGCCTTGGGCGAGCCTCCCGGCACGCGCGACGAAGCAGTTACGTGCAAATCGTAAAAGGCCTTGCGACTCGCCTGCGCCGGACTAAAGTCGTAAGTGTCCGAGATGCATCCGATACCGTCATGCTTTTCTATCATCATGGAGCCGCTGTGCATCCGTCCGCGGTGCGGATCGGGAACGCGTTTGTCGCGCGCGTGATCGTTCGGCGGAAAGAGGGCGAGGTCAACTCGCTGGGCAACCTTGGCATCTTCGCGAGCCGGGCCGCGGCCGTGCAGTTCGCGATCCGCTCAGGGATGGCCTTCGTCGACGATCGCCCCCTGCCCGCTGCGCCGTTTCAACGATCCGATCCGTATGCGCAGGAGCATTAGGGTCCGGTCTCGAGCAGACGCTTCAGCCGCGTCACCGCCTCGTCCGATTCGGACTGGATCGCGCCCTTCAGCGCAATCTGGTTCAAGAGCGCGAACCACAGCGAAGACGCGCGATAGGTGAATTCGCGGACGAAGCGGGTTCCGTTCGCTTCCGGCGCGAGCGTGTATGTGACGGTTCCGGCGGCGCGCCCGTCGATCACGCCGTCGATCGACCATCTCGCGGGATAGGTTCTGACGCTAACCGTCCATACGACGCGCCCGCGTCTGCCCGCCACGCGGAACTCTTCGACGACCTGCTCGCCCACACCGAGCGAATGACCGGTCTCTCCTTGAACCGACAACGACGAAGGATGCCATTGCGGCCAGTGCGCCGGCGTCGTGACGAACTCGAACACGGCCGCGGGCGCGCGCTGGATCACGACGACGCTCACGATTCGCGTATCCGGCAACGTGCCGCGCGGCAATGGAACGAAGAGCACGGCCACGACGACAATCCCCGCCGCCAGGACCACGAAGAGCCACCGGGCGCGTGTCGTCATGATCGTCGGGCTCCGCAAAGGGCAGGACCATTCGATTCTACGCAGACTACGATTCGCGGATGAAACTGGAGACGATCATGGAATTCGAGTACCAGCAGTTTCGCATCGACGCATCCTGTCTCGAGGAAGGCGGACACTACTACGCCCGCGCGAAAATCTTCCGGCAATCTTCGAAGGACGACACGCCCAGCGAAGTGAAATGGTCCGGCGACATCGGCGACTATCGCAGCGACGCCGATGCCGTCGAAGCCGCCCGGCAATGGGCGCTCAAATGGTGCGACGCCAACCGGCACTGAAGCCGCAGCGCCGCCGCGCTAAACCCGCGCGAGCACGAAATCGAAGCGCGCGGCCTTCAGATCGCCGCCGTCATCGATCGTCATCAGCAAGCGGCGATCGAATAGCCCATCGCGCGCATTGCGCTGCTCGCCGGGAAAATACAGTTGCGTGGTCAGGACCGCCCCGTTGGGCGGCTGCACCGTGACATGAAAGTGGCGCGTGCGGCCCGGATACGGCCCCGGCACGATGGTTTCCAGCCGGTAGCGTCCCTCGCTGTCCGCGAATTGATGCCCGCGCAGCCGGAACCCGTCGACGTCGTAATCACCGGCGTCGTCGGCGTGCCAGAAATCGAGCAAGGCGCCCGCCACCGCCTTGCATCCTGACGACCACACGCGTCCGCTCAGAACAATCTTCGTTCCGCCGATGCCCGGCTCCAGCAGCGATACGCGCTGCGGCGAGTTCGGCAGAAAGAACGGGCCGGCCGTCTGACGCCGCGTCGGTTCATGTCCGTCGATGCACGCGGGTGTCGGCGGCATGGCGTTGGCCTCTGCGCCATTCGCGCGCCCGAAGGCCAGCAGCAGCAACGTCGACGGCACCGCGCAGGACTTGCGGAGAAAATCGCGCCGTCCCGGGCTTGCACTTCGTATCCGCATCATGGCCGCTCCTTGCTTCCGCTCGTCCGAACTGCGTCTCGATATGGTAAGCCGGAACGCCCACGCCGCGATCCGCCGTTGCATTTATTTATACGGCCATATAATATCTCTTCCGAATCCACACGGATCTACTTTCGGAAGGGACGAGATCATGAGCAGAACACTTCGCGTCGGCGTGATCGGCGGCGGAATCGGCGGCGTGGCATTGACGGGCGCGCTTGCGCGGCAAGGCATCGAGGTGCGTCTTTTCGAGCGCGCGAGCGTGTTCGGCGATGTCGGCGCGGGCATTCAGATGACGCCCAATGCGGTGAAGGTGCTGAACGCCCTGGGCGTCGGCGACGCATTGCGCGAAGCCGCGTTCGTGCCGCAGGCGATCGTCGGGCGCAACTGGGAGACGGCGCGCGAGAACTTCCGCATTCCGCTCGCATCGGAATGCCAGGCGCTGTATGGCGCGCCGTTTTATCACGTGCATCGCGCGGACCTGCATCGCATTCTGACGACGCTCGTCCCCGCCGGCGCGGCGCGTCTTTCGACGAGCTGCATCGACGTGCGGCAGGAAGCGGGTTCGGCCGTCGCCGTGTTCGACGACGGCAGCGAGTTCGAGGCGGATCTGATCGTCGGTGCGGACGGCGTGCGCTCCATCGTGCGCACGAAGCTGTTCGGCGAGGAGGCGCCGCGCTTCACCGGCAACATGTGCTTTCGCGCGGTCGTGCCCTTCGACGAGATGCCGGCGTTCGTCAGTCCGGATTCGTCGTTCTGGCTCGGGCCGCATGCGCATGTCGTCACGTATTACGTGCGTGGCGGTGCGGCGGTGAACATCGTCGCGGTGGCGGAGACGCAAAGCTGGGTCGAGGAATCGTGGAATGCGAAAAGCAGCCGCGACGAACTGCTCGCGACGTTCGAGGGCTGGCATCCGAATCTGCAGCGACTGTTCGAGCGCGCGGATTCGGTCTTCAAGTGGGGCTTGTTCGACCGCGATCCTATGCGCACCTGGTCCCGCGGCAACGTCACGCTGCTCGGCGATGCCGCGCATCCGATGTTGCCGTTTCTCTCGCAAGGCGCGGCGATGGCGATCGAGGATGGCTACGTGCTCGCGCGTTCGCTGGGTGCGCATGGCGGGGATATCGCGAGTGCGTTGCGCGATTACGAAGCCGAGCGCTTGCCGCGCACGAGCCGCGTGCAGCTCGAATCGCGCGAGCGTGGCAAGACGTATCACTTGCCGAGCGCGTTCGCGCAGAGAAAGCGCGATCTCATCTACAAGTTCAAGTCGTATCTGAATCCGCAGGCGTCGGGCATTCAGGCGAACTGGGTCTATGCGTACAACGCGACCGATTTCGCGCCGCGCGCGGCGGTGTCCAACGTTTCCCTGGAGGTTTGATATGACGGGCAGGATTTATCGCATCGGGCAGATCGTCCCGAGTTCGAACACGACGATGGAAACCGAGATTCCCGCGATGTTGATGGCGCGGCAATCCGTCGAGCCGGAGCGTTTCACGTTTCATTCGAGCCGCATGCGCATGAAGAAGGTCGTGAAGGAGGAGCTTGCGGCGATGGATGCCGAGTCCGACCGATGCGCGCTGGAGCTTTCCGATGCGCGCGTGGATGTGCTCGGTTACGCGTGCCTCGTTGCGATCATGGCGATGGGGCGCGGTTATCACCGCGTGTCGCAGGAACGATTGACGCGGCATACCGCGGCGAATGGCGGCGCTGCGCCGGTCGTGACCAGTGCGGGCGCTTTGATCGATGCGTTGAAGGTGATGAACGCGAAGCGCGTCGTGGTGGTGGCGCCTTATATGAAGCCGCTGACTGAGCTTGTCGTTGATTACATTTCTAGCGAAGGGTTTGAGGTTATCGATTTTCGTGCGTTGGAGATTCCCGATAATCTCGATGTTGCGCGGCATGATCCGCGGTTGTTGCCTGCGATCGTGCAGTCGCTTCGGTATCGGGAGGCGGATGTGATCGTGCTTTCTGCCTGCGTGCAGATGCCCTCCTTGCCCGTTGTGGCGATGGTCGAGGCTTTGACCGGGAAGCCGGTTTTGACTGCCGCTGTTGCTACTACGTTTGCGATGTTGCGGGAGTTGGATCTTAGGTGTGTTGTGCCGGGGGCGGGGGCGTTGTTGTCGGGGGTTTTTTAGGTTTTTTTTGTGGAGCTTGATTTCGCGTCGGTCTATTAGCACTGCCCCTCCCCGGGGCGGGGGTAACTTTCTTTGCTGCTGCAAAGAAAGTCACCAAAGAAAGCAGCCTTCTCACCGCCCGCGGTCACACGCAGTTTGGCCATTCTTCTCGTCGGGGAACGGCCCTCGCCTAAAGAGTGCCCTCGAAGGACCAATCGGGCTTGGATCGCACACGGTCTGACAAGCCATAACTTTGAGCGCGCTGGTTCAGCACGAAATTGCTTCGGCACAGCGCTACGCGCTGCCGTGGGGTATGCAAGGGAAACCAGCGAACACGAATGCACCCGCATACCCGATTAACCCATCGGCCGCGAAGCGGGCTGGAACTTGAAATGGCTGTACCCGTACATTAAGCGGCGCGATGTGACGGACCGTGCGCGATCCAAGCCCGGTTGGTCTTGTGAGGGCACTCTTTAGGCGAGGGCCGTTCCCGGAGGAGAAAAATGGCCAAACTGCGTGTGACCGCGGGCGGTGACAAAGCTGCTTTCTTTGGTGACTTTCTTTGCAGCAGCAAAGAAAGTTACCCCCGCCCCGGGGAGGGGCAGTGCTAATAAACCGACGACAAATCAGGATTCCACACAAACAAGGAAAGCCGATGCAATCACCCCACCAACCCTACGCAGCAAACATCAACGCCAACGGCATCCGCCACCACTACCTCCGCTATGGCGAAACTAGCCGCACCTATGATCCCATCGTGCTGATCCCGGGCATAACAAGCCCAGCCATAACCTGGGGCTTTGTAGCCCAAACCCTGGGCCAGCAATTCGACACCTACATACTCGATGTCCGCGGCCGCGGCCTATCCGAAGCATCGGACACCCTCGACTACAGCCTCGACGCACAAGCCGCCGATATCATCGCGTTCATCGAAGCCATTGGCATAAAGAAAGCCAGCATCCTAGGCCACTCCATGGGCGCCCGCATCGCCATCCGCGCCGCGCGCCAAACGCAATCCATCGCGCGAATCGCGCTCATCGACCCGCCCATGTCGGGTCCGAACCGCCGCGCCTATCCCGCGCAACTCGCGTGGTACATCGATTCGATCGCGCTCGCGCGCAAAGGCATCGACAAGGAAGGCATGCGCCGCTTCTGCCCGACCTGGACCGACGCGCAATTGCAACTGCGCGCGCAATGGCTGCACACCTGCGACGAACGCGCGATCCGCACGAGCTTCGAAGGCTTCCATACCGACGACATTCACGCCGACATGCCGCACGTCCGGCAACCCGCGCTGCTGATGGCAGCAGGCCGCGGCGACGTGATCCGCGATGAAGATATCGCCGAAATACGCGATCTGATGCCCCAACTCGACGTCGTCAAAGTGCCCGGCGCAGGCCACATGATTCCGTGGGACGACGAAGCAGGTTTCTATCGCGCGCTCGGTTCGTTCTTCGGCGCACCGCTCAACTGATTACGGACGCGAACCATCATGCCTATCAGCGACTATCAACTGGTCGAAGCCTGGAAAACGGTGCTCACGCTGTCGCGCCTCGAACCCGGCCAGACCGTCACCGTACTCACGGGCGCGGCCACGCATCCGCAGACGCTCGCGTGCGCGCTGATCGCGACGCAGTCGATGGGCGCGATCGTCAACCGGCTCGACCTGCCGCCCGTCAACGGCGAACGCGCACTCTCCCGCGACGCCCTCGCCTATCTCGGCGAAACGCCGCTCACCGGCAACCGCGCGGCCATCGCCGCGTTGAAGGCGAGCGATCTCGTGCTCGATCTGATGACCCTGCTCTTCTCGCCCGAGCAGCACGAGATCCTGGCCTCGGGCACCAGGATCCTGCTCGCCGTCGAGCCGCCCGAAGTGCTCGTGCGCATGACACCCACGCTCGACGACAAAGCGCGCGTGCTCGCCGCCACGCAACGCATTCAGGGCGCGCGCGAGATGCGCGTGACGTCGCGCGCCGGCACGGATCTGCGTTGCCCGCTCGGCGAGTTTCCAGCGATTTCCGAATACGGTTTCGTCGATGAACCCGGCCGCTGGGATCACTGGCCAAGCGGCTTCGCGCTCACGTTCCCGAACGAAGGCGGTGCGAACGGCCGCATCGTGATCGATCGCGGCGACATCCTTTTGCCGCAGAAAAGCTATTGCGCGGAGCCGATCGTGCTGCGCGTCGAAGGCGGCTATGCGCGCGAAATCGAAGGCGGCGTCGATGCCGATCTCCTGCGCGAATACATGCTGTCCTTCGACGACCCCGAAGCGTTCGCGATCTCGCATATCGGCTGGGGTCTGCAAAAGCGCGCGCACTGGTCGACGCTCGGTCTCTACGATCGCGAAGCCACGCTCGGCATGGACGCGCGCGCCTTCGACGGCAACTTCCTGTTCTCGCTCGGACCGAACAACGAAGGCGGCGGCACGCGCACGACGGCATGCCACATCGACATTCCCTTGCGCCGCTGCACCGTTTCGCTCGACGGCGTGGACGTCGTGCGCGAAGGCAAAACCATCGAGGCCACACCATGAACGAAGCAATCTACACGCGCCAGGGCTTTGGCAACGCGCTCGATATCGAAGGCCGGATCGGACTTCTCATCGTCGATTTCGTGAACGGTTTCGCCGATCCGGACGTGTTCGGTGGCGGCAATATCGCGCAGGCGATCGAATGCACGGCGCCGCTGCTGCGCGCCGCGCGCGCGTCGAGGTGGCCGGTCGCGCACAGCCGCATCGTCTATGCCGACGACGACGCCGACGCGAACATCTTCTCGCTGAAAGTTCCGGGCATGCTCACGCTGAAGGAACACGCGCACAACAGCGCAATCGTGCCGCAGCTCGCGCCGGAACAGGGCGAGCTCGTCGTGCGCAAGAACGTGCCGTCGGCGTTCTTCGGCACACCGCTCGCAGCCTGGCTCGCGATGCGCGGCGTGCAGACGCTCGTCGTCGCGGGCGCAGTGACGAGCGGATGCGTGCGCGCGAGTGTCGTCGATGCGATGCAGTACGGCTTCCGGCCCGTGGTGGCGTCCGATTGCGTCGGCGATCGCGCGCTCGGACCGCACGACGCGAGCCTCTTCGATATGGCGCAGAAGTACGCCGCGGTGATGCCCTCGGATGAATTGCTCAGCCGCGCGCGTCGTTCTCCGACACGCAACTGAAGGACACCGTCGACGTCTGTTCTTCGAGCGAGCGCACGCCGCGCGTCGCTTCGGACCTGACCGCGACGCGTTGCGAGCGCTGCTTGCAATAGTCGTTGGCGGCGTCCATCGCCGCATTGCGCGCCGTCACCCACGACATGCGCGTGCCGGTCGCCTTGCCGGTGACGGTGTAGGTGTCGGGCTGCGCGCCGGCCGTGACGCCATTGGTCGTGCCGCACGCGGCAAGCAGCACGGACGATGCGAACGCGAACGCAACGGGCGCGCGCCGCAGGGAAAAGAATGATCGTAGGAATTCGAACATGCGTGTGAACCGTGAATATTTCGAGATACGGCCGAATAGTACAAGCGCCAGCAAAATCCTTCACGGATCAGAGGAAAGGCGCTATGTTTCGGGTCCGTTTCGAGCGGCGGCGAGCCTGTGCTGCGCGCCATGTCACGATCGACCGCGTGGGTGTTCCGGTGTTCCCGCTCAGGCCTGAGCAATGCGGTCCAAGAGGCGCTGCAAGCGCGAATGCTGCGCCGGTGCGAGGCCGGGCGTGGAGAGTGCCTGCACGACGCGTCCGCGCCAGTAGGTCTTGGAGAAGAGCGAATTCGCGCCTTCGAGGCTCAGCACTTGTTCGAAGTGTTCGATCGCCGAGTCGAGGTGGCGGATGCTATAGAAATGTGTGCCTGCGCCGAGGTTGTTCATGGCACGGTCCGTCTGGAAAGCGATATGTCGAATGAGGATTGGATCGATACGCGGGAGCGCGATGTCCCGCGCGTCAGGCTCGGCGGACGCGGGCGACGGTTCACCCGCGCCCGCGCCACGTTACGCCAGCGTCAGCACATGTGCTGGCCGCCATTGATCGCGATGTTCGAGCCGGTGACGAAGCCCGCATCTTCGGAGCACAGGAACGCGACGAGCGCCGCGACTTCCTCGGGCTTGCCGAGACGGCCGGCCGGAATCTGCGGAATGATCTTCGTGTCGAGAATCTCTTGCGGAATCGCTGTCACCATCTTGGTCGCGAGGTATCCCGGCGAGATCGTGTTCACCGTCACGCCCTTCTTCGCCACTTCGAGCGCGAGCGACTTCGTGAAACCGTGCATGCCGGCCTTCGCCGCCGCGTAGTTCGTCTGGCCGATCTGGCCTTTCGAGCCGTTCACCGACGAAATGTTGATGATGCGGCCCCAGCCGCGCGACACCATTTCTTCGCACACGGGCTTGGTCATGTTGAAGACCGAGTCGAGATTCGTGCGCAGCACGGCGTCCCAGTTCACCTTGGTCATCTTCTTGAAGGTCGTGTCCTGCGTGATGCCGGCGTTGTTCACGAGGATATCGATCGGGCCGACTTCGGCGCGAATTTTCGCCACGCAGTGCTGTGCGGAATCGTAATCGGCGACGTCCACGGCATACGCGCGGAAGTTGTAGCCCTTGCGGTCCAGTTCCGCGAGCCATTCGCCGGCTTTCGCGTTGCCCGGCGAATGCGTCACGACGACCGCGTAACCGGCGTCGTGCAGCTTCATGCTGATCGCTTCGCCCAGTCCGCCCATGCCGCCCGTCACCACTGCGATTCGCTTAGTCATGCTGATACTCCTCGTTGTTTCTCTCAGGTTAATGAAGCTCGGAATGCCACCGGCGCTGCCATGTTGCCTCGACGCTCGTTATGTTTTGATGTCGCGTCGAGCCGTATTTGCGCCGCGCCGGCGTACTGCTTTCGTTACGGACGCTCGAGTGCCAGCGCGACACCCATGCCGCCGCCGATGCACAGCGACGCCAGGCCCTTCTTCGCGTCGCGCTTCTGCATTTCGTGCAGCAGCGTGACGAGAATCCGGCAGCCCGATGCGCCGATCGGATGGCCGATCGCGATCGCGCCGCCGTTCACGTTGATCTTTTCCTGATCCCAGCCCATCTGCTTGTGCACCGCCAGCGCCTGCGCCGCGAACGCCTCGTTGATTTCCATCAGATCGAGATCGTTCACGCTCCAGCCCGCGCGCTCCAGACAGCGCTTCGAAGCCGGCACCGGGCCCATGCCCATGATCTTCGGCGACACGCCCGCGTTCGCGTACGCCTTGATGCGCGCGAGCGGCGTCAGACCGAGCGCCTCGGCCTTCTTCGCCGACATCACCACGACCGCCGCCGCGCCGTCGTTGATGCCCGATGCGTTCGCCGCCGTCACCGTGCCTTCCTTCGAGAACGCCGGCTTCAGGCCCGCGAGCGCTTCGGCCGTCACGCCGTGACGCACGAATTCGTCCGTGGCGAACTGGATCGGGTCGCCCTTGCGCTGCGGAATCGCGACCGGCACGATTTCGTCGTTGAAGCGGCCCGCCTTTTGCGCGGCCTCGGCCTTGTTCTGCGACAGCGCCGCGAACGCGTCCTGCTGCTCGCGCGTGATGCCGAATTCCTTGGCGACGTTTTCCGCCGTCGTGCCCATGTGATAGTTGTTATAGACGTCCCACAGGCCGTCGACGATCATCGTGTCGATGAGTTTGGCGTCGCCCATGCGGAAACCGTCACGCGAACCCGGCAGCACGTGCGGCGCGGCGCTCATGTTTTCCTGACCGCCCGCGACGACGATATCCGCATCGCCCGCGATGATCGCGTTCGCGGCGAGCATCACCGCCTTCAGGCCCGAGCCGCAGACCTTGTTGATCGTCATGCCGGGCACCATATCGGGCAAGCCGGCCTTGATCAGCGACTGGCGCGCCGGGTTCTGGCCCGAACCCGCCGCCAGCACCTGGCCCATGATCACTTCGCTCACCTGATCCGGCTTCACGCCCGCGCGCTCCAGCGCGGCCTTGATAATCGTCGCACCCAGGTCCGGCGCCGCGATCTTCGCGAGCGAACCGCCGAATTTGCCTACCGCCGTACGCGCGGCCGATACGATCACTACGTCAGTCATTTTCTATCCTCGTCAAACAGCGAAAGCGTGAGCTGGGTTTCCGTCCCGATGAGACTCGCGCGGCATGGAAAAGGCATCCATTGCGAATGGACTCGGTGAGTTCGATGAGAACCCGGGCGGATTGGTGCGCATCGTCGAATTCGGAGCGATGTCCGACCGTCGATGCATAAGCGCGCGACCACGAAAAGCGTCGCGCCGGCTATGAGATGACCTCGTCCGTGAGACAAGGTTCGCTCCGCAGAAAATATCCCGAACGGGATGCGGCGAATATGTTGCCAATTGCGTGGTCCATTTAAATGGGCCTTTAATAGAAGCTCTCAGGTTAAGCACCGGCCTTCTCTTTCGCCTGGCCGCCGCAAATCGCGCAGAAGCGATTCCACCGCGCGG
The DNA here is from genome assembly GCF_021353155.1 of Caballeronia sp. PC1. Lineage (NCBI taxonomy): Bacteria > Pseudomonadati > Pseudomonadota > Betaproteobacteria > Burkholderiales > Burkholderiaceae > Caballeronia > Caballeronia sp. PC1. The sequence goes on along the minus strand of NZ_JAJUBH010000003.1, from coordinate 684,851 downwards.
GAGAACGCGCAGTCAGGGCACCAGGGCATATTGGAAGTTTTACGGTCGTGCGTGCTTGTGCGACGCATCAAATTAGTAATAATTCTAAACGGAAAAGATGTGCAAAAAATTTTCATATTAGTAGGTGAAAACCCTAGTTTCCGCAAAAGGTACCGCAACGGACGTGCCGAAAATTGCATCAATGCTCGAACACGCGTTCAATAATCATCCTATATGACGAGGAAAATTGCGCAGGTTGTATGATCAATTGACCAAATACGGGTAAGTCCGTAATACAAGCTCCCGCCCGATGCGGGGGGTTGCGCGCGTCGTGGACAAGGACGTATCCGCTGCCGGATAACAATATGCCGCAGGCGTCATTCCATATACGCGAATTAACTACTGCGTATAACCAATCTGTCTTTAACGATTATCGGTTTTTTACCTGCGTTAGCTTTGGCGTGTGACGACGTGATGAAGCCCGATGCAATTAATCGATTGGGCGGTGCTGCGACAAAATGTCATTGCCGGAAAAGAGCGGTTTCGCCCATGGAACGAAAGTCGCTCGACTGCCATTAATCAATCAAAGCGCTAAAACGAGTTTCTTGCCTTTCGCGCGCGAGCAGCACGACATCATCCGGTTGTTGGCTTGGCGCTCTCCCTTCGTCAGCACCACGTCGCGATGATCGATCTCTCCTTCGAGCACGCGCACTTCGCACGAACCGCACAAACCTTCTTCGCAATCGCTTTGCACATCGACGTTGGCGCGCCTGAGCGTCGTGAGAAGCGTCTGATCGGCTGGCACGGCGAGCACGAGTCCCGAATCCTTCAACTCGACTTCGAACGCCTGTTCCTTTTCCGCGTCCAGCGTGGCGAGTTTCGATTCGAAGTGCTCGATCTTCAGCGCGTCCTCCGGCCAGGACGCGCTCGCTTCGGCAAGCGCATCGAGCATGCGCGCGGGGCCGCAGGCGTAGACCTGCGTCCGGGCGTCCACGGCGAGCGCGGCGAAATCGTTGCGTGCGCCCTCTTCCGACACATGGAGAACGAGGCGCTCGCCGTGCAGCGCGCGCATCTCGTCGACGAGCGTCATCGACGCGCGCGAGCGGCCGCTGTAATGCACCTCGTAGTCGATGCCGAGCGTGCGCGCGCGCCGCGCCATCGCGCTGATCGGCGTGATGCCAATGCCGCCCGCGATCAGCACCAGCTTTTTCGCGGTTTCATCGAGCCGGAAGTGATTGCGCGGCCCGCGAATGCGCCAGTGCGCGCCCGGCTTCACGTTGTCGTGCACCCACGCGGAGCCGCCGCGGCTGTCGGTTTCGCGCAGCACGGCGATTTCGAAGGCGCGGCGGTCGTCGGGATCGCCGCACAGCGAATACTGACGCGACAGTCCGGTTTCGCCGCACACGACGTCGATATGCGAGCCCGCCGTCCAGCGCGGCAGATCGCGGCCGTCCGCCGATACGAGCCGCACGCGCACGATGCAATCCGCGCTGGCATCGACCGAATCGACGATCACCGCGCGGCTCACCGCGTGCGACGACGGCTCGCCGATGCGCACCACCGCGCGCGCCTCACGCACGGACGGATTCGCGCGTTCGGGATTCATCGCCGGGTCCCATTCGACGTAAAGATGCTCCGGCCCGCGAAACGACGTGTTCGGCACGTACGTGAAACACTGCTCGGCGAGCCGCATGTGCGGCAGGCGGCGCGTGAGTTCGTCGAGGAAAACCTGCATCTCCATGCGCGCGAGGTTCTTGCCCATGCACTGATGCGCGCCGTAGCCGAAGGTCAGCTGATCGCTGGCGTTTTCGCGGCGGATATCGAAGAGATCGGCGTCGGCGAACTGGTGCTGATCGTGATTCGCCGACGACGTGACGATCAACAGCTTCGAGCCCGCCGCGATCTCGATGCCGCCGATCGTCACATCCTTCGTCGCGAGCCGGCGCCACGCCGCGACCGAACCGTTGTGACGCAGACATTCCTCGACCGCGTTCGGAATGAGGCTCGGGTCTTCGCAGATATCGCGCCATGCGTGGGGATGTTGCAGCAGCAGCTTTAACGCGTTCGCCGTGGCGTTCGCCGTCGTCTCGTGCGCGGCGACAATGCCCGCCATCATCATCGAATGCAGATACGAGTCGGTCACGACGTCGGGCAGTTCCTTCTGCTTGCGAATGCCGTACTGCATCCAGCCGGGGCCGGACGGGTCTTCGCGCATCTTGTCGAGCACCTTGCCCGCGAATTGCCAGAACTTGCCGACCGCGTGCGCGACTTCGACCTGCTCTTCGGGTTTCGGCCGCCCCCACGTGTTGACCGTGTGCGCGATCGAATATTCGCGCAGCGTGTCCATGTCTTCCTCGGGCACGCCAAGAAAATGCAGCGCGACGGTGAGCGGCACTTCCCACAGCATCTGATCGACGAGATCGGCGCGGCCCTCGTCGATGAAGCGATCGACATATTCGCGTGCGAGCGCGCGCACCATCGGTTCGTGTTGCGCGAGCGCCTCGGGCGTGAACGGGTCCATCAACGCGCGGCGGCGCGGCATGTGCGCGGGCTCGTCCTCGTTGACGAGCGTGCGGTTCAGCGCGAAGCCGTAGGACGCGAGCACCGCGTTCGCCTCGGGGCCGGTCGGCGTGATTTTCTCGAGCGCGATCGACGGACTGAACGTGATGTTGTCGCGGAAGATCGCCTTGATGTCGTCGTAGCGCGTGACGATCCAGTAACCCAGTTTCGGGCTCCAGAACACGGGCTCCTGCTCGCGCGCCCAGCGCACGTATTCAGGCGGGTCTTGCTGGTAGCCGTCGCCGAAAGGGTCGAACTCGGCTGCGCGCGGACTCACCAGGCAGCCGTTCGGAGCGTGATCGTGAAAGGGGCACTGCGGCGCTGCGGCCATCTCTGTCTCCGGCTTTCTTTTTTAATGTGATGACAGTATGCAACGGCTCACCGCTTCCAGCGCCAGGGGAAGGTGCGCCCGCATCTCAAATCGGCTTGCCTTCGCTCGACGCCCAGTTCGGCATGAGCTCATTGCTCGGCAAGGTTTCGTCGATCAGTTTGCGCGCGGTCTGCCGTCCCGCGACGGGCAGGCCTTCCGGATTCAGCACGCCGATCTGCACCAGCACCGAAGCCTGGTCCCAGTAGATATGCTCGTTGTAGAGCTTGTCGCCGCGAAAACGGATGACGGCGAGCATCGGAACTTCGAAGTATTTCCCGGTCGGCGCGAGCCCCGGCAACAGCCAGTCGATCTCGCGGTCGTGCGTCGCGCAGAAAACGAACTCGTCGACGACGCGGTCCGAGCCGATCGTGCGCGACACGGGAATCAGCCTGGTGTCGGCGGGATTCGAATGGACGAAGTGATAGCGATAGAAACGCTTGAGCTGATCGTGACCGACACCGCCCGTCATCGTCGGGACGTGATTGACGTAGGGCTCGCCGACCATCGTCGGCATGACGGCGTCGACATCGCGCGTACCGAATTCGAAATAGCAGTGCTGCTCCCACAACCGATTCAGATCGAAGAGCGGGCCGAGCACCTTGCGCAGCATCGAGAGCGTGCGTGAGTAGGCCATCAACGCGGCGGGTTTGTCGTAGTGCGCGCTTTCCGGAACGATGAAACCGTTCTTCGTGTCCGGATAGACGTATCGCTCGATGTGCGGTTTGCCTGCGAGCGCGGCCTCGATGTCGCGCGGATCGTGCGCGCCGTCGCCGGAAAAATGGAAGACCATCGGGCAGCGGATCGTCGGGATATCGTCGAGCAGAGCGCGGAAGTCGCCGGCGCAATAGCAGGCGGCGCAATCGACGTCCGCCTGGCTCGCGATGCGCGTCGCGAGTTGCCCGCCGTGTCCGAAACCGATTACGCCGATCTTGCCGGCCTGCTGCGGCAACGCGCGCAAGCTATCGACGAGCGCGCCGAAATTTTCCGCCGCCACGCCGCCGGGCTTCGGGTCGTGCGAGGGAAGCCGCGGCGCGAGCACGACATAACCTTCTTCGGCGTACAGATCTGCGGTGCGCATGACGAAGTCGTCGAGGCCCGCCGTATCGTGCAGCAACACGATGCCCGGGCCGGAGCCTTGCGCGGGCTGCGTCACGTAGGCCGAAAGCGCCGCGCCATCGCGAAGCGTGATGTCGATGAACTTGCCGCTCATTGTTTGCGTCTCCTCATATATATAGAGCGAGTTGTTTTTCATACGGCGCGGGCCACGCGTTCACGACAGCAGCGTGTCGGCGAGCAGTTTCACGTTCAGCACGACGATGACGCCCGCGACCAGCCACGCCAGTGCGGCCGTCCATCGCGAGATCACGAAAACGCCCATCTTGCGGCGATCGGACACGAAGCGCACCAGCGGAATCACGGCGAATGGCAGTTGCATCGACAGAATCACCTGACTCAGCACGAGCAGTTGCGCGGTGCCCTTCTCGCCGTAAATCGCGGTCACGACGATCACCGGCACGATCGCGATCGCGCGCGTGATCAGCCGCCGCGCCCAGTTCGGAATGCGCAGGCGCAGGAATCCTTCCATTACGATCTGGCCGGCGAGTGTGGCGGTGACCGTGGAGTTCAGACCCGACGCGAGCAATGCGACCGCGAAGAGCGTCGATGCGATGCTCAAGCCCAGCAAGGGTGACAGCAGCCGGAACGCATCGCCGATTTCCGCGACGTCTTCATGCCCGCTCGCATGGAACACGGCGGCGGCGACGATCAGGATCGCCGCGTTGATGAAAAGCGCGAGCGTCAGCGCGATCGTGCTGTCGATGGTCGCCCAGCGGATCGCATCGCGCCGGGCCGCCTCCGACTTTCCGTACGCGCGTGTCTGCACGACCGACGAATGCAGATAGAGGTTGTGCGGCATGACCGTCGCGCCGAGAATGCCGATCGCCACATAGAGCATCTCGCGATCGGCGACGATGCGCGGCGACGGCACGAAGCCGCGTAGCACGTCGGCGAAAGGCGGCGCGGCGGCGACGATTTGCAAGGTGAAGCAGCCCGCGATCACGATCAGCAGCGTAATGACGAAGGCTTCGAGCAATCTGAAGCCTTTGTTCATCAGCAACAGGAGAAGGAAGGCGTCTAGCGCGGTCAGCAGCGCGCCCGCGATCAGCGGAATGCCGAAAAGCAGGTTCAGCGCGATGGCCGTGCCGATCACCTCCGCCAGATCGCATGCGATGATCGCTGTCTCGCACGCGAGCCAGAGCGCGAAGTTCACGGGCTTCGAGTAATGATCGCGGCACGCCTGGGCAAGATCGCGGCCTGTGGCAACGCCCAGCCGGACGGCAAGCGCCTGAAGCAGAATCGCCATCAGGTTCGACAGCAGGATGACGGCGAGCAGCGTGTAGCCGAAGCGCGAACCGCCGGCGAGATCGGTCGCCCAGTTGCCGGGGTCCATGTAACCGACGGAGATCATGTAGCCCGGCCCTGCGAACGCGAGGAAGCGGCGGATCCATCGGCCGCCCGATGGCACATGCACCGACGCGTACACCTCCGGGAGGCTCGGGCGGAACGCGTCGTCCTGCTCGGGCGGTTTCGAAGCGGGGCGTACAGGATCAAGCATCGGCTCGTTTCTCCTGCGGAGTGCGGGCGGTGGGCGTGCTGAAAATATGCGCCGGGCCGCATGAACATTCAAGCGCGCCTGCAATCTGCGCTTCAAAGACGAAGCTTCATGCTGATAATTCGACTTATCAGGTGTAGCGATTTTTCTTGTCAAATTCGAAGGTGGTTGATAACCTTGCCGCAAATCGTTGATAAGAAAGGATAAATGGAAGCGCCCGCCAGTCGTTCGAGCGACGCGAATCTCGCGAATCCGTCTCTACGCGGCCCTGGCCGCCTCACGCGTCAGCATTTCGCGCTGTATCGCGGCTATCTCGACGGGGTGTCGGAGACGCAACTGCATGCATCGTATGGCGATGCCAGCGCGGACGTCCGCACCACGCGACGCCTGATCGACGCCTTGCGCGACACGCTCTCGGTCCTTGCCCGGCGCGCCCGCGATACGGAAGCCGCTCACCTGCTGCGGCTTCGCCCGGGCAGCATTCCCCTTTTCGATCCGCCGCCCGCCGCGGCAGCGCCCACGCTCGACGACTTCCGCGAAAACATCGATCCGGACGGCGTCTACGGCGAGTCCGAACTGCTCGCGCTTTATGAGGAGGCGTATCCGCCGCAAAGCTCTCCCGCGCTGGACCGGCGCGCCACGCGCAATGCGCGGCTGCGCCGCCGGCAGGCCGAGGCGCTTGCGCGGATGGAGGCCTCGCTCGCTCAGGACCCGCGCCTGGATCATCCGGTCGACGGCTGGTTCGAGGCAGCCGTCACGGCGCGGCTCGCGTCGGCGGGACTGACGACGCTTGCGGATGTCATCGAGTTGATCGAACAGCGCGGACATCGCTGGCACACGGCCGTGCCGCGGCTCGGGCCGAAGGGCGCGCAACGGATCGTCGGCTGGCTGCAACTGCACGGTCAGGCGCTCGGACACGCGCTATCGCAACGCGCCTTGTTGCCGAGGCGGCAATGGCGAGCCGAGGATTTATCGACGTCACATACGCAGCCGATCGAGAAAGGCGCGGCGCTCGCCATCGCGCCGCTCGAAGTGCTGCGCGTTCCCGCCGCGCTAGATGGCTCCAAAGGGTCGAATCGCCGCGACGCGGAGATGTCGTTCGAAACCGATATTCGTGCCATTTTTGCCTGGCTCGATGCGCGCTCGAGCAGTGTTCACACGCGACGTGCGTATCGGCGGGAGGCCGAGCGGCTGTTGCTGTGGGCCTTGGTGGAGAAAGGCAAGCCGCTTTCATCGCTGGATGGCGGAGATTGCGCCGAGTACATCAACGCATTTCTCGCGGATCCGACTCCGCGGCCGCGCTGGGTCGCGGCTCATCGCGGCGAGCGATGCCTCGCGAACTGGCGTCCGTTCGCCGGCCCGCTGTCCGATCGGAGCCGGGAAACGGCGCGTTCCATATTGAGCGCGCTGTGTGAATGGCTGGTCGAAGCAGGCTATCTCGGAGTTAACCCGTTCGCGGGACTTTCGCGTGTGGCGGCCCCGCCCGTGTTCGATTCGGCGGCACGGACGCTCGACCTTGAACAGTGGTCGTTCGTGCTGCGGTCGGTCGAGCGAGCGGAATATTCGTTCGCCGAGCATCGCGACAGATTGGCGCTCGTGCTGGCATACGCCACGGGCCTGCGGCGCGCCGAACTCGCCGCTGCGACCACCTGCGCGCTCAGCGTCGGGCGGCTGTCCGGCATCGAGGGCCCGGTCTGGCGTCTCGCGGTCGGTCAGGGGCGCGGATCGGCGCGCACGGTGCTGTTGCCGCCGGCGGTCGTGGAGGCGCTTAGCGAAAACCTCGTGTTGCGCGGCCTTTCGGCTCCGCTGGACTGCGCGGAAGGCACGCCGATTCTGGCTCAGGCGCGCGGCGGCCAGCCGTTAACGCCCGACGGCGTCGGCAAAATCTTCAAGAACGTTTTCGCCAACGCGGCTGCGTTGGTGGAATCAAGGACGCCTGGCGGCGGCCGGCATCTGAAACGCGCCAGCACGCACTGGCTGCGTCACACCCACTCTACCCACGCACTCGGGCACGGGGCGGATTTGCGGGAAGTCAGCGCCGGACTGGGTCATGCCGACCTATCGACCACCTCGCTCTATCTCAAAAGTGAGGACGCGGGCCGTCTTCTCGGTGTCGAAACGCTGATTCGAAGCGCTTCGATGACTCGGAAAATCACGGACCCGACGTAGTTTCGCGTTTACACGAACGAAAAGCGTTGTAAAAATGCCCGGCAGGGGCGCTCAAGTACTTCAGAGTTTACTTGAGGTTTACCGGTTCGCCGTTTATTCTTCGGTTTGCAGCTTGTTTTCCACAAACCGAATAATTTTCTGCTTACCCAGGCCCGCCAGTGACTGCGAATTCCATGCTAAGCGCTCGGCTTCCCGAAGTCGATCAATCCGTTTCGATCGAAACGCTCTTGGGAGTGGCCGCCCAAGCCACTGACATCCTCAATCAGATCCGCGATGCAATGCTGGAACCGTATCCGCGCAAGAGCGCGCCGACGTTTACCAGCGCGCAGGTCGCCTCGCTTTGCGGCGTCGACAAGCAGCGGTTCCAGTATCTGACGACCAAAGGCGATTTGCCGGCGGGAACCTCGAAAGGCGCAGGCCGCAGCAAGGAGTTCACGCTGGAGGAAGCGCTCGTCTGGATTCGATCGACGAAAGAGCGCACGCGTCGGCCGGAAGGCAAACGCGGCCGGATCGTGACCATCGCGAACTTCAAGGGCGGCGTGGCCAAGACGACCACCGCCGTCTCGGCCGCGCAGGCGTTGACGCTGCTCGGACGCAGGGTGCTCGTCATCGACTGCGATCCGCAAGGCACGACCACGCAGCTCTGCGGATGGGCGCCCGACGCCGAAATCTCCGACGACCAGACGCTTCTCCCGCTGATTTACGGCGATCAGACGACGCTGCACTACGCGGTGCAGGAAACGTACTGGCACAACCTCGATCTCATTCCGGCGTCGTCGTCGCTTTTCGACGCCGAGTTCGAGATTCCCGCGAAGGTGCTAAACGACAGCACCTTCGAATTCTGGGAAATCGTCCGCAAAGGCCTGATGCCGCTCACGGACGAATACGACGCGATCGTCATCGACACGCCTCCGGCGCTGAGCTATCTGACCATCAACGCGCTGCTCGCGTCGGATGCGATCTTGCTGCCCTGCCCGCCCGAGGCGCTCGACTTCGCCAGCTCGACGCAGTTCTGGCACCTTTTTGCCGATATCGCGAAGAAGCTGCCGGGCGTGCTGGAGCAGAAGCGCTTCGATTTCGTCAACGTGATCATGACCAAAGCCAAGTCGGATGACGTCTCGCGCGTTGTGCGCGGCTGGCTTCAGAAAGCGTATGGCGATCGCGTGCTGCCATTCGAGATTCCGGAGTCGACGGTACCGAAGGGCGCGTCGGCGCAATTATCGACGGTCTACGACTTGTCGAAACCGGACGGCAGCACGGCCGCATACAACCGATTCAAAGAGCCGCTCGACCGGCTCGCCGAACACCTCGACGCGCAGTTCGTACGCGCGTGGAATCAGACGGAGGCGTAAATGGGCATCGGGGACAGACTCCTCGCCAAGACAGCGAACATCGGCAATAAACCCAGCGAGCCCTCACAAGCGCGTCCGATGAATACCGAACCGCGCACGTCGCCGGGACGGCTGATGGATGCGCAGCATCGCATCAACACCGCTCAGGCGCGCATCAAAGAGCTCGAATCTCAGCTTGAGGAACGCGCGGCGCTCGAAGTGCCGCTCGACGCGCTCGTTGAAGTGAACGGCCGGCGCCGAAAGCTGACTGCCGAGCAGTTTCAGGAATTGAAGAGCAATCTCGCCCAGCACGCCCTTGCCACGCCGATTCTCGTTCGCGGGCTTTCGGAAGGGCGCTATGAGATCGTCGCCGGACATAACCGCGTGGCGGCTTACCGGGAACTTGGGCGAACGACGATTCGGGCGAATGTTGCGTCGATCGAGGAAGGCGAGATCGAATTCGCTGCGTTCTTTTCGAACCTGCTTTCGCCATCGCTCACGGACTTCGAGAAGTATTGGAACTTCAAACGCCTGCAGGAACTGAGCGGACTTTCCCGAAGCGAGATCTCGGAGAGCGCTGGACTAAGCAAGAGTCACGTCACGCGGATCTTCTCGTTCGACGCATTACCGGACGCTGCCAAGATCGCGCTCGCAGAACGACCGGAACGTCTGGGGAGCAACGCGGCACAGAAACTGGCCGCACTCACGGAAGCAGGAAAGTCGGAGAAGGTGATCGAAGCGGTTCGCCGGCTGATCGACGACGAAAACTTCACGCAAGACAGGGCTGTTGCTCTGGCAGCCGAGAAGCCGAAGGTTGCGGCGCCGAGCGCAACCGTCGTCCGATCGGGAAGAAGGAAGGTCTGCGAGATATCGACTCGGAACGGCGTAGTGGGTGTCCGTTTCTTCGAGAAAGATGCGACTGATGCGGAGCAGTGGGGTCAGCGAATCGCCGACTTCATCAACAAAACGTTGAGCGAAGCGGAGCAAAACTGAGACTCTAGTAGGTTTTTCTTTTAAATCAACAACTTAACAAAACATCAGTAAGTGGTTGATTGGAGTATCTAGTAGAACTTCTTTTGAAATCAACGACTTGTCTTAACGTCACTGCCAGGAACGCTATGTAACGAACACGCTGCACAAAGACAAAAGCCTTCGGCGCCAACCGAAGGCTTTTGAATATCGGGCTTAACTGCTTATCGCCCGGTCCGCTTCCCGACGCCAATCGGGTCACGAGTACACATCTCGAAGTTTAGCGGAACGCGATCGGCAGTCAAGCGTTTGTCTTCCATTTCTCGAAATGGACGTACTTGACATGCGTATCGCGCAACATTCCGTTGCAGGCGAGGCGGTTTTTCGCCCTCAAACTTCCGAAGCGCCCTCTACCGACGACGATCAGCAGGCGCTCGATGAATATGCCTGTGATCGGTCGAATCTTCCGTGGGTGATTTTTCGCGCTGCCCATCGCGCGACCCACACCTCCGCCCTGCCCGCGCGCGCTCGTGCGTTGCTTGCCGCCTTGGCTCGCACCGTCGATGCGGCTCGCCCCTACGCTCCGATTTTCGCCCGTCGCGAATTGCTTACCGGTCGCGCCCAGCAATCGATGCGCACGTTCTATCGCGGTCTGGACGATCTCGAAGCTGCCGGATTTATCACCCGGCCGCCTCAGACTCGCTATGGTCAGGCAGGCTTGTTCGGACGCGCGTATCTCCATCTGACGCCGAAGGCCGCCGCGCTGCTCGGTCTCATCGAGTCTCAAGGCGCCATCGAGAGCACGCCCGCCGCTTCGCAGGAAGACGCGAATCAGACGGCAACGCCCATTTCTTGCGCCCATCCGTCTGTCACGGTGGCAGACCGCGCTATATATAAGGATCTAATCCCTGAAACTCAAAAGAGACAACCAGGACGCCTCCCCGCCGACCTCAAGCGTCTGTTGCCTCTGGGCTTTCGTGAATTCCTGATCTTCAAACTCATGCGCGAAGCCAAGCTTCACGGCAAACTGCTGTCCGACGTTGTCGAAGCAAGTTGGACTCATCTGAGTCGCGCGAAACACCCAATCAGCTACCTTCGAACGCTTTTGCGTGCTCCGGTCGATTTCGCCTATCGCCTGCGGAGCCAACGCAATGCGCTCGAACGCGAGCAGGAACAACGCCTTCGCTCACAGCGCACTGAAGACGCGATTGCCAAGCTCAGCGGCCAATCCTTTGCCAGTCGCGACGGACTTCGGCGCTATCGCATTTCCGATGACCGCGGCTCCATCACGATCCAGCATCGCGACGAGTCGAAGCCGCGCGTTCACGCTGGTGCCTGGGCGCAGGATTTCGTGGCAGCGCTTGATGCGGGGCACGTCGTCCCCGCTGCTCATGCGCCTTACGCTAGCGACGCTGAGCACGATCTCGCGAGCACGGTAGCGCCGACGCCACAACCTTCGCGTCCTTTCGAACGTAGCGGCAACGTCGAAGCCCACCTGAGCGATCTCAAACGCATTCTTCGCTTGAAGCTGGCAGGTGTCGCCCCCACTATGAAACTCAGAGACGTTGCAGCGCCGCCCACGCCAGAACGATTGCGCCCGCCGCTGCTTAGTACGCTCTTGAAGGCGATACCAGATGCGTTACCAGGCATGTCCCCCGTTTTGCGCGCGTTCCATGCGCGAGACTAGACGAAACATGAACATCTTCTTCGATCAGTCTCGCGCAACCAACGCAAACGGAAAACTTTTGAAAAACCTGCTGCGTCGCAGCAAACGCTGGTATACTCTAAGGTTGCGCCTTATTGGGCGATTGGAAAACGCAAACCGCGTCCGAAAGGCGGTCTGCGTGCTTTGCTCGATGCGATTTTCAGCAAGCCGTCCGTGGTCGAAGCTGTCATCGATATCATCGCGAGCCGTTACGCTCGCTCCCGGGGATCTGTCGTCGCCGAGCAAACCTGTCGAGGAGAAAGTATGGCAAGTTTTGATCGGGAAGATTCGGAGCTGGACGTCGTCGCGCCGGCGCGCAAAGCACCGGGCCGGCGAGCGAACAAAGGGAAGGGCCAGACCGGCACGATGCAGCCCGATGTCGCAATGACCGCAGAGCAGAATGAAGAGCGTCAGCGCCAGATGCGCGCGCTCATTCAGTTGGGCAAGGAACGCGGCTACCTGACGCACGCCGAGATCAACGACCACCTGCCGGATAACTTCGCCGAAACCGCGGCGATGGAAACGGTCGTCGCCACGTTCAACGACATGGGCGTCGCGGTCTACGAGCAAGCGCCCGATGCGGAAACGCTGCTGCTGAGCGATAACGCCCCGAGCGTGGTCACGGACGAGCAATCGGACGAAGAAGCGGAAAACGCGTTGTCCACCGTCGATTCCGAATTCGGCCGCACGACCGACCCGGTGCGCATGTATATGCGCGAAATGGGCGCGACCGAACTGCTCACGCGGGCTGGCGAGATCGCCATTGCGAAGCGCATCGAAGATGGTCTGCACGAAATGATCCAGGCGATCGCGGCGTGCCCGTCCACAGTCGCGACGATTCTCAACGACTCCGCTCTGGTCGAATCGGGCGAGCTCAAGATCGACGAACTGGTCGACGGCCTGAAGGAAGACGACACGGAGGAAGCCGAAATTTCGGCCCCCGAAACGAACGACTCGACCGATGTCGATACGGACACCGACGAATCCGACAGCGACGAAGATGACGACGACGATCTCGACGGCGGCGATTCGGCTGCGTCGAACGAGGCGCGTTTGAAGCAACTGAAGGCCGATTGCCTCGAAATCTTCGCACGCGTGCGCGAACTCGCGGAACAGGCAAGCAATCCTAAGGGATCGGGCGCGGTTGCCACGAAGGCCATCGAAAAGGCGCGCGCTGAAATCCAGCGCGAACTCGGTTCGATCCGCTTCACGGCGAAGACCATTGACCGTCTCTGTGCGGACGTGCAGCAGCAAGTCGCCCAAGTGCGCGACATCGAGCGCCGCATCTTGCAAATCGCAGTGGATCGTTGCGGCATGCCGCGTGAGAAGTTCGTCGAATCCTTCGTGGGTCACGAAACCGATCTCGAGTGGACTACGCGCGCGGCTGCGAGTGCCAAGAATTACGGCGCGTCGCTCGAGCGCAGCTTGCCGGCGATTCAGGCCGAGCAGCAAAAGCTCATCGACATCGAAGGCGTCGTCGAGATGCCGCTCAAGCAACTGAAGCAGATCAACCGTCAAATGACGGCTGCCGAGCTGAAGATGCGCCAAGCCAAGCGCGAGATGATCGAAGCGAACCTGCGTCTGGTCATTTCGATCGCCAAGAAGTACGTCAACCGCGGCATGCAGTTCCTGGATCTGATTCAGGAAGGCAACATCGGTCTGATGAAGGCGGTGGACAAGTTCGAATATCGCCGTGGCTGGAAGTTCTCGACGTATGCGACGTGGTGGGTGCGTCAGGCCGTAACGCGTTCGCTCGCCGATCAGGCGCGCACGATCCGCGTGCCGGTTCACATGATCGAAACGATCAACAAGCTGAACCGCATCTCGCGCGAGATTTTGCAGCAGACGGGCCAGGAAGCGCATCCGTCGGTGCTCGCCGAGCGCATGGAAATGCCGGAGGAGAAGATTCGCGGCATTCTCAAGATCGCGAAGCAGCCGGTTTCGCTCGAAACGCCGGTCGGTGAAGATGCCGACGCAACGCTTGGCGACATGATCGAAGATCAGGGCGCCGCTTCGCCGGCGGACGCCGCGGTGCATGCGAACATGCGTGCCGCGATCGACGATGCGCTCAACGCGCTGTCGCCGCGCGAGGCAAAGGTGTTGCGTATGCGCTTTGGCATCGACACGGCTTCGGATTACACGCTCGAAGAACTGGGCAAGCAGTTCGACGTGACGCGCGAGCGTATCCGCCAGATCGAAAGCAAGGCGATGCGCAAGCTCATGCATCCGAGCCGCGCCGACAAGCTGCGTCCGTTCCTGGATCGCTGATCCTTTGCGTTGCCGTCGCCCGAATGCACGTTCGGGCGCACTGGATAACGCGTGCCGCCTGCTTGGGCGGCACGCGTTTTTTTATGTCCGCGCGAAGCGCTAGCCGTGCTTCGCGCCTGGCATCGCGCAAACCTGCAGCGCGGCGATCGCCTTGTTCGCGAGCGTGAGCGTTTCCTCGCAGGCGAGACGATCGCGAAAGATCGAGCATCCGCCGCCCGCGTTGACGCGCGCCACCGCGTTGCGAATCTTGTCGAGCGCCGATTGCGGCGATCCCGTATCTCTGATGATCGACGCGATGTCGAACGCGCTGCCCGCGTCGGTTTCGACGTAGCCGGGGCATTGCGTTTGCGCGTGCGCCGCCGCGCAGATCAGCCCGATGGCGGCGATGGCGGGAAACCGCCGCGGCCGAACGGCGCGAACGGGATGTCCATCGGAAGGGAAAAAGGAGGGAAGGGCATTCATGGCGTCACCACGGTCGAGATTCGCATCGAAGAACGCGGGCGGCGCGCGGATTGGCGGCGGCTGACATGCGTGCGTACTTGTCCACAGATTTCTTGGACAAGCATGTGGATATCCCGGGCATCATTGCGGCAACGCATTGATGCGTAACGCATTTCAACCGGCGTGCGAAATTCGCGCGCTGCTTCGGCTTTTATTCTGAACCGGTTCTGCGATTGGCGTCGGGCGCGAGAAAACCGCCGTATCGGAATAGACTCGCGTCCGCCGACCGTCAACGCCCGGATTACCCCCGCTTCGGAATATCAAGCCCCCGCTGCACGGCGGGCCGCGCAAGAAACGCATCGAGCGCGCGCTCCACGTTCCTGAACTCGTGAAAATCCACGATCTCGCGCGCTTCATAAAAGCCGATGAGATTGCGCACCCACGGGAACGTCGCGATATCGGCGATGCTGTATTCGTCGCCCATGATCCAGTCGCGCCCGTCGAGGCGCTTGTCGAGCACGCCCAGCAGCCGCTTCGATTCGGCCACGTAGCGCGCGCGCGGACGCTTGTCCTCGAATTCCTTGCCGGCGAACTTATTGAAGAAGCCGACCTGCCCGAACATCGGGCCGATGCCGCCCATCTGGAACATCAGCCATTGCAGTGTTTCATAGCGCTTCGCGATATCGGCGGGCATGAGCTGGCCGCTTTTCGCCGCGAGATAGACGAGAATCGCGCCCGATTCGAACAGCGGCAGCGGCTCGCCGTTGGGCCCGTCCGGATCGATGATCGCGGGAATCTTGTTGTTCGGATTGAGCGACAAAAACTCATCCGACATCTGGTCGTTCGCATCGAAGCGCACGAGATGCGGCTCGTACGGCAAGCCGGTTTCCTCGAGCGTGATCGACACTTTCACGCCGTTGGGCGTCGGCAGCGAGTAGAGCTGAATGCGCTCGGGATGCTGAGCGGGCCACTTCTTCGTGATCGGAAAATCGGACAGAATGGTCATGTAAGGTCCTCAAAGGTCGAATCGCCGAATATAACGATTTCACCGGTTGCCTGCCCCGAAGACATCACGAGGCGCGGTGTCATCCCGCCATCTGGACAAAAGAAAAGATTGAGGGATCTCGTACAGACGCCGCGTGTCGAACGGCAGAACCTGTCATT
Organism: Caballeronia sp. PC1; assembly: GCF_021353155.1. Classification (NCBI taxonomy): domain Bacteria; kingdom Pseudomonadati; phylum Pseudomonadota; class Betaproteobacteria; order Burkholderiales; family Burkholderiaceae; genus Caballeronia; species Caballeronia sp. PC1. Next base: position 669,285 of record NZ_JAJUBH010000003.1, on the reverse strand, counting down.
GCCTCGACTACAAAACAGGTTGTAGGAATCGCCGGATGAGTACGAGGATTGCGCGAAGCGCCAAGGTCAAGAAGTCAATCAACACATAAGAAGCCAAGCCCTTGCGGTTTGATGCAGCGCCTGCGCGACGTGCGGGCCGGTTCGCTGGCTCGCTTATTGCATCGGAGGAGATGCCCGTGCATCCCTGCCGGCCTTACGAACCGTTGGTTTTGACGCTGCCATGAAAACCGCTCCTCTCGCAACGCTCACCGCATTCGCTGCCGTGGTCGGGGGACTGCTGCCCAGCCTGTGCGACGCGACACCGCTCGAAAGTCAACTCGACTGCAAGTCCAGCGCGCACCGATTTATCGCGCCGCTCGTGGCGAGCAAGTCCATCAACGCGCAGCCGATGCGCGTCGAAACCAATTCCGTGAACGCTTTCAAGCCGACGCAGGGCAGCGAGCTCACGGCCTACGGCTTTCGCGTCTACGCCGTGCTGGGCTACGAGCACGGCGACGACATGTTCAAGCGCGGCAGCGGCCAGCCGATCAACGATTCCGCGTACGGCGTCGTGGTGGTCGGCGCGGCGGAAACGGTGGAGGCGAAGGTGCGCGAATCGGGCAGCACGGCGGTCGTGAAGCAGGTCGTGCCGATGGTCATGACCGCCGTCTTCTGCGACGGCAGCGGCCCGCGTGAGACGACGACGGCGGGGCCGGTCACGACGGAAGCGTCGCGCAGTCGCTGAATCTTCGTCGATAATGTTCTCCCGATCGAGCGCGCAAGTGTCGCGCTCGGCACAACAGGAGAACGCAAACATGTCCGACGCAGCCAACCAGTCTCAACGAATCGCCATCGTCACCGGAGCGGGCAGCGGCATCGGCCGCGCGGCGGCGCTGGCTCTGCTCGGCGACGGCTGGTCGGTCGTGCTGGCCGGGCGGCGTCCCGCGCCGCTCGAAGCCGTCATCGATGAATCTAACGCCGGCGATCGCGCGCTCGCCGTGCCGACCGACGTCGCCGATCCGCAATCGGTCGAAAAACTGTTCAGCGCGGCGGTCGCGCGCTTTGGCCGCGTCGATCTGCTGTTCAACAACGCGGGCGTGTCGAACCCGCCCGGACCGTTCGAAGACTGGACGCCCGAGCAATGGCGCAATGTCGTCGATATCAATCTCAACGGCATGTTCTATTGCCTGCAGCAGGCTTTCCGCACGATGAAGGCGCAATCGCCGATGGGCGGGCGCATCATCAACAACGGCTCGATTTCCGCGACGGCGCCGCGCCCGAATTCGGCCGCTTACACTTCGACGAAACACGCGGTCGAAGGGCTGACGAAATCCGCGTCGCTCGATGGCCGCAAGTACGACATCGCGGTCGGTCAGATCGATGTCGGCAACGCGTTCACCGAGCTTTCGCAGCGCATGTCGAAGGGCGTGCCGCAGGCGAACGGCGAGATCGCCATCGAGCCGATGATGGACGTGAAAATCGTCGGCCAGTCGGTGCTGTATATGGCGAATCTGCCGCTCGACGCCAACGTGCTTTTCCACACCGTGATGGCGACGAAGATGCCGTTCGTCGGCCGCGGCTGAGCTTTTCTCCTACGCGGTCCGATACCAGACGCGTATGCCCGAGTACCAGTGGCTGACGCTGGTATCGTCGCCGGCGCCGAACGTCGAGAGGCTCTCGACGTTCAGCACGTCGATGCCGTGTTCCGCGATCCACTTGTTCGCGCGCTCGACGAGCGCCGCACCGTTCTCGTACACGTTGCCCTTGATGATGTGATGCTGCAGGATCTGTCGCTCGAAATCCTCGTAAGCGATTTTCGTCATCCGTCGTCTCCTGAATTTTCGTTTTGATGCGCCGCTCGAACCGGCAGCGTTTTTGCTGCGGCGCAGCGCTATCGCCGCATGACGCGTTCTGCCGATTCGAGCATCATATGGCCTGATACACGGTCGTGCGAATCGGTTTATCCCGCGTTCGCGCGGCGAGCATGACAGCATTGCCCGGAGGCGATCACAACGAAAGCGCGCGCCAGCGCCAATAAAACGCCCGGCTCACGGAGACACAAGGAGAGCACGCATGGACATGCGGCAACGCGAGCACATCGAGGCAGTCGTCGCGGCGACCACGCGGGCGGACGCGCTCGGTTCCGCGCGCACGCACGACAGCATCATCGAGTCTTCGTGGCGGCGTTGCGTGCATCAGTACGGACTCGATCCGTCGCGGATGCAGGAAGCGCGCATCCTGCCGCAGACGCGTCTGCGCGAGCATCAGCAACGCATCGACGATTTCGCGCGCATTGCGCGGCACGGACTCGAAACGCTCTACGAGCAGGTTGCCGGCATGGGCTACGTCGTGCTGCTGACCGACGCGCTCGGCGTGACGGTCGATTACATCGGCGACGCAAACACCGACTCCGCCTTGCGTCGCGCCGGCCTTTATCTCGGCGCGCAATGGAGCGAAGCGGGCGCGGGCACCTGCGCGGTCGGCACCGCGCTCACGACGGGCCAGGCGCTGACCGTGCATCAGATCGACCATTTCGACGCGACGCACATTCCGCTCACGTGCACCGCCGCGCCGCTCTACGACTCGCGCGGCGCGCTGTGCGCCATTCTCGACATCTCCGCGCTCACGTCGCCGCAAGCGCGCGACAGCCAGAATCTCGCGCTGCAGCTCGTGCGCATCTACGCGGGGCATATCGAGAATGCGAATTTCCTGCGCACGCATCGGCAGGACTGGATTCTGAAGCTGAACACCTCGCCGGAATTCGTCGATGTCGCGCCGGAACATCTGATCGCGCTCGATGCGGGCGGGCGCATCGTCGGACACAACCGGCGCGCGCACGCGATGCTCGCGGCGGAAATCGGCCGGCCGATCGCGCCGGGCGTGCTGTCGGCCGATGGCGCGGCGTCGCTGATCGGCGCGCGCTTCGACGCGCTGTTCGACGCGCGTATCGAAGACCTCGGCCGCTTCGTGTATTCGCGCCCGAGCGAATTGCGCGCGGTGCCGCTCGCGAAATCCGGCGCGCTGCTGTATTTGAGCGTGATGCCGCCCGCGCCGTGCTTCACGGCAACGGCGAACGCGGCCGCGCCACGCGCCGTCGAAGTGCCCGCGCCGCTTGCCGCGCTGTGCGGTGGCGATGCCGCGCTCACGCGGCAACTCGAACGGGCGGCCAAGCTCGTCGATTCGCCGATCAACTTGCTCGTCAACGGCGAAACCGGCAGCGGCAAGGAATTCTTCGCGAAGGCGCTGCATCGCGCGAGCGCGCGGCGCGCGGGGCCGTTCGTCGCGGTGAACTGCGCGGCGATTCCGGAGACGCTCATCGAAAGCGAATTGTTCGGGCATCTGCCGAACAGCTTCTCGGGCGCGGGCGCGCGCGCCAAACGCGGTCTGATTCAGGAAGCGGACGGCGGCACGCTGTTTCTCGATGAAATCGGCGACATGCCGCGCGAACTGCAATCGCGTCTCCTGCGCGTGCTGGCCGAAGGCGAAGTGCTCGCGATCGGCGCATCGCGGCCCGTGTCCGTCGATGTGCGCGTGATTTCCGCGACGCATCATTCGCTCGACGCGCTCATGCAGGACGGACGTTTCCGCGAAGACCTGTACTACCGTCTGAACGGCGCGCGCTTCGCGCTGCCGCCGCTGCGCGAGCGAACGGATCTGGACTGGCTCATCGCCCGATTTCTCGGCGACGACCGGGTCACGCTGTCGCCTGCGGCGCGCGAGCGTCTGCATCGGCATGACTGGCCGGGGAATCTGCGCGAGCTTTCGAACGCGCTGCGCTATGCGCGCGCGGTGTGCTCGAACGGCCTGATCGACGTCGATGACCTGCCCGAAGGATTCAGCGCGTCGCAGGCTGCGCCGCCGCGCGCGATCGAAGAGTTCGATTCGCATCGCCTGCCGCCCGAAGGCATGCTGCTGATGCAATACCTGCGCGCCGCGAGCTGGAATCTCAGCGCGGTCGCGCGGCAGATCGGCGTGAGCCGCATGACGCTGTACCGGCGCATGGCGCGCTACGGCATCAAGTCGCCGAATCAGCGCGACGCGAACGGACATTGAGCGCCGATACGCCTGTACGCTCCGATACACCTGCCGCTGTGACACCTGTCACGGCGGCGCACGTTACACCCCGCTAAAACGCCCGCTTTCTACGGGAAATCCCTCGAAAATCCGATTGGCATAGCGCTTGCCTTTATCCGCCGCACAACACACAAAGCGGAGACACAGGCATGCGTGAAAGCGCAACGCCGCTCGTCGGCATCATCGCCAATCCTGTTTCGGCGCGCGACATTCGGCGCGTCATCGCGAACGCGAACAGCCTTCAGCTCGCGGACCGCGTGAATATCGTATTGCGCCTGCTTTCGTCGCTGGCGTCGTGCGGCGTGCCGCGCGTACTGATGATGCCGGACCGCGAAGGCCTCAAAGTCATGCTCCAGCGCCATCTCGCGCGCCGGCAGGGCCCGGATGCCGCGCTCGCGGCGGTCGAGTTTCTCGACATGCCCGTCACCGCGCGCGTCGACGACACGTTCCGCGCCGCGCGCATGATGCGCGAAGCCGGCGCCGATGCGCTCATCGTGCTCGGCGGCGACGGCACGCATCGCGCGGTGGTGCGCGAGTGCGGGCAAGTGCCGATCGCCGGTCTTTCGACGGGCACGAACAACGCGTATCCGGAAATGCGCGAGCCGACCATCGCCGGACTGGCGGCGGGGCTCTACGCGACCGGCCGCGTGCCGTCGCGCGACGCGCTCGCGTTCAACAAGCGGCTCGACATCGAACTACGCGATGCGCAAGGCCACGTGCGCAGCGACATCGCGCTCGTCGATGCCGTCATTTCCCGCGAGCATTTCATCGGCGCGCGGGCGCTGTGGAAGATCGACACGCTCGCCGCCGTCTACGTGTCTTACGCCGATCCGCAGGCGATCGGCATGTCGGCGATCGCGGGTCTGCTCGAACCGCTCGGGCGGCACGAAGCGGGCGGCCTCGCGATCGAGCTTGCCGCGCCCGGCGAAGGCGAATTCGACCTGCACGCGCCAATCGCGCCGGGCCTCGTCGAAGCGGTGCCGATCGCGAACTGGACGCGCCTCGTCGATGGCGTGCCGCATCGCGTGAAGCAGCGCACCGGCATCGTCGCGCTCGACGGCGAACGCGAGCTTGCCTTCGGCCCCGGCGACGAAGTAACCATCACCTTGCATGAAAACGCCTTTCGCAGCATCGATGTCGCCGCGTGCATGCGTTACGCGGCGTCGTCCGGGCTGATGCGTCAGCTCAAGCGCAATACCCGCTAGACCACCTCAACGAAGGAGACAGAGATGACAGCTACGCAACATGCGGGCGGCTTGCCGCTCTCCAAGGACGAACTGCTGACCGCCTATCGCAAGATGCGCACGATCCGCGATTTCGAGGAGCGCCTGCACGTCGATTTCGGGCGCGGCGACATTCCCGGCTTCGTGCATCTCTACGCGGGCGAGGAAGCGGCGGGCGTCGGCATCATGAGTCATCTGAACGACGGCGACCGCATTGCGAGCACGCATCGCGGACATGGGCATTGCATCGCGAAGGGCGTCGATCCGGTCGAGATGATGAAGGAGATCTACGGCAAGAAAGGCGGCTCGTGCAACGGCAAGGGCGGCTCCATGCACATCGCCGATCTCTCCAAAGGGATGATGGGCGCGAACGGCATTCTCGGCGCGGGCGCGCCGCTGATTTGCGGCGCGGCGCTCGCGGCGAAGTTTCGCGGCAAGGGCGAAGTCGGCATCACCTTCGCGGGCGATGGCGCGTCCAACCAGGGCACCTTCCTCGAAAGCCTGAACCTCGCGGCGGTGTGGAATCTGCCGGTGATCTTCGTGATCGAGAACAACGGCTACGCGGAATCGACCGCGCGCGATTACGGCACGGCCGTGGACAGCTACGTGGATCGCGCGGCGGGCTTCGGCATTCCAGGCGTGACGGTGGACGGCACCGACTTCTTCGCGGTGCATGAAGCGGCGGGCGAAGTGATCCGGCGCGCGCGCGAGGGCGGCGGCCCGGCGCTGCTCGAATGCAAGATGATCCGCTTCTACGGCCATTTCGAAGGCGATGCGCAGACGTATCGCGCGCCGGGCGAGCTCGACGATATCCGCTCGAACAAGGATTGCCTCAAGAAGTTCGCGAACGCCGTGACGCAGGCCGACGTGATCGCGCCCGGAGAACTCGACGCGATCGACAAGGAAGTCGCCGCGCTGATCGACCGCGCGGTGCAGGAAGCGAAGGACGCGCCGCTGCCGAGCGCCGCCGATCTGCTCACCGATGTCTACGTCAAATACTAAATCGCCGACTTCAAACAGGAGACACACATCATGGCCCGCAAACTGAGCATGAAGATGGCGATCAACGAAGCCATCGATCAGGAAATGACGCGCGATCCGAGCGTGATCGTGCTGGGTGAGGATATCGTCGGCGGCGCAGGCGCGGACGGCGAGAAAGACGCGTGGGGCGGCGTGCTCGGCGTGACCAAGGGGTTGTACGCGAAGCACGGCGACCGGCTGCTCGACACGCCGCTCTCGGAGTCGGCGTATATCGGCGCGGCGATCGGCGCGGCTGCGTGCGGCATGCGCCCCGTTGCCGAACTGATGTTCATCGACTTCATGGGCGTCTGCTTCGACCAGATCTTCAATCAGGCGGCGAAGTTCCGATACATGTTCGGCGGCAAGGCGGAAACGCCCGTCGTGATCCGCGCGATGGTCGGCGCGGGCTTTCGCGCGGCGGCCCAGCACAGCCAGATGCTGACATCGCTCTTCACGCACATTCCGGGACTGAAGGTGGTGTGCCCGTCGACGCCTTACGACACGAAGGGCTTGCTGATCCAGGCGATCCGCGACAACGATCCCGTCATCTTCTGCGAGCACAAGAATCTCTACGGCTTCGAAGGCGAAGTGCCGGAGAACTCGTATGCGATTCCGTTCGGCGAGGCGAACATCGTGCGCGACGGCAAGGACGTGTCCATCGTCACATATGGCCTGATGGTGCATCGCGCGCTCGAAGCGGCATCGGCGCTGGCGAAAGAGGGCATCGAAGCGGAAGTCGTCGATCTGCGCACGCTCTCGCCGCTCGATCTCGACACCGTGCTTGAAACCGTCGAGAACACGGGGCGGCTCGTCGTCGTCGACGAGGCGAATCCGCGCTGCAACATCGCCACCGATATTTCCGCGCAAGTCGCGCAGCACGCGTTCGGCGCGTTGAAGTCGGGCATCGAGATGGTGTGCGCGCCGCACACGCCGGTGCCGTTCTCGCCGACGCTCGAAGACCTGTACATTCCGAGCGCCGCGCAGATCGCCGACGCCGCACGAAAAACCATGAAGGGAGGAAAGCACTGATGGCCGCAATCACACCGATCGTCATGCCCAAATGGGGCCTGTCGATGAAGGAAGGCACGGTCAACGAATGGCTCGTGGAGGAGGGCACGGAGATCACTGTCGGCATGCCGATTCTCGATGTCGAAACCGACAAGATCGCCAACGCGGTCGAAGCGCCCGATGCGGGTCTGCTACGGCGGCGGGTCGCGGCGGCGGGCGATGTGCTGCCGGTGAAAGCGTTGCTCGGCGTGCTCGCGCCTTCTTCAGTGAGCGATGCGGAAATAGACGAGTACGTGTCGTCCTACGTCACGCCCGCCGACGACGAGGAAGAAGGCGAGGAAGCGGCGGCGTATCACTTCGTCGATGTGGACGGCATCCGCGTGCGCTACGCCTCGCGCGGCGGCGACGATGCGGCGCGTTCAGCCGTGCTGTTTCTCCACGGCTTCGGCGGCGATCTCGACAACTGGCTCTTCAACCTCGACGCATTGGCCGAAAAGAACCGCGTGTTCGCGCTGGACTTGCCGGGCCACGGGCAATCCACGCCGAACGTGCCGGGGACGTCGCTTGCTGCGCTCGCGTCGTTCGTCGGCAAGTTCATGGACGCGGTCGGCATCGAGCGAGCGCATCTCGTCGGCCATTCGATGGGCGGCGGCATCGCGGCGCAGATGGCCGTCGATTCGCCCGCGCGCGTGCAATCGGTGTCGCTGATATCGCCCGCCGGTTTCGGCGACGAAGTGAACAATGCGTACACCGAAGGCTTCGTCACGGCGGAGTCGCGTCGCGAACTGAAACCGGTGGTCGAACTGTTGTTCGCGAATCCCGAACTGGTGAGCCGTCAGATGCTCGACGATCTCCTGAAGTACAAGCGGCTCGACGGCGTGTCGGACGCGCTGACATCGCTCAATGCGGGATTGTTCGCGGGCGGGAAACAAAGCGCGCAGCCGGGCGGACAGCTCGCGGAATCGGGCAAGCCGGTCTTGATCATCTGGGGTGCAAAGGACCAGATCATTCCGGCCGCGCACGCGAACAATGCGCCCGAAGGCGCGACCGTGAAAGTGTTCGACGACGCCGGGCACATGAGCCAGATGGAGAAGGCGAACGAGGTGAACGCGTTGCTGAAGGAGCAGGTGGGCAAGGGCGGCTGAGCGCCCGACGCGCGCCGCGGCGGAGCATCGCACCGTCGCGGCACGCCCGCGCTTTCTTGACTACCATGTCGGGATCGCGCCAATCCGTCGAATTTATGTCTTTCGAACTCATCGATCCCGCCGCGCTGCCCGCCGATCCGATGCAGGCAGAAGAAGCGCTGCTCGCGCGCGCCGCCGCCGGACAGGCCGTCGCGCATGTCTGGGAAGCGCCGTTATCGCTCGTCGTGCCGCGCAGCTATCAACGCTACGCGGCGCTCGCCGATGCCCGCGAAGCGTTCGCGGCGCGGGGCTGCCCGGTGTGGCTGCGTCTGTCGGGCGGCGGGCTCGTGCCGCAAGGGCCGGGCATTCTCAATCTGAGCCTCGCGTACCCCGTGCGCGCGCCGATGGGCACGCTGTCGGAATCCATCTATGTCCACCTGTGCAGGATCGTCGCGGACGCGCTCAACTCGCTCGGCGTGCTGACGCACTGGCAGGCCGTCGAAGGCTCGTTCTGCGACGGCCGGTTCAACCTCGCCTGGGGCCCCGGCGACGACGCGCGCAAGATCGCTGGCACCGCGCAATACTGGCGGCGCGTGCCGCACGGCGAGAGCGACGACCGGCCGCTCTACGCGGTGCTCGCGCACGCCGTGCTGCTCGTCGATGCGGACCCCATCGACATCAACGAGCGCGCCAACGCGTTCGAAGCGATGATCGAGAGCGGCCGCCGCTACGAAGAAATGCGCGTCGTGACCGTCGCGCAGGCGCTTGCCTACGAATGTTTCGCGATCCCCGCCGACGTGCGCGAGCGCGTGCGCGCGGCGCTCGTCCAACGCGTGAAAGAGGCGTCGCTGCCGGAGCAATAAAAACACATCGAGGTGGCCATGCCGCTCAGAAGTGCTTCGAACGGGTTCTTCTTCGCGCTGTGGGTGGCCGTCTGCTCGGCCGCGCCCGAATTTCTGTGGCAAGGCCTGTTTTCACTATTCGGCCATTTCTCGCTGACGGACGCCGCGGCCGCGCTTTTCATCGGCGCGATTCTGGCGTTTTTCGTCGAACCGGTGCTGGAACGGCTGCGCAGTCTCGGCGATGCGTCCGCGCATGCGAGCAAATCGCCCGCTTTCGCCGCGTGCGAGGCGCTGACCTTCGCGGTCGTCGCGGTTTGCGTGCACGAGGCGATCACCGTCTATGTCGCGGCGAGCCATGCCAACGAGCAGGCGAGCGAAAATCTGGCGAAGGCCGTCGCGACCGCGCTGCAATGGGCGATCACGCCATTTTTCATCACGATTGCGTGGATGGCCGCGCGCGCTCCGTCGTGGATCGCGTGGCCGGTCGCGGCGCTCGCCGTGATCGCCGGCCTGGTCGCCGGCATCGTCTTCGACTGGCAGACGCGCGTGCTCGTGACGAGCGCGATCCCGTCGATCTGCGTGCTGATCGCGGGATGTGTGATCGTGCGGGAACAGTGGAACGCCTCGACGTTCCGGCGCTGCGCACGCGCAACCGGGGTGATCGCGCTGGCGTGGCTCGTGCTGACGGGCGCGCTGCAACTCGTGCTGTGGCTTGCGCACGTGCAGGCGTTTCGCATCTACGAGCGCTCGGAATTCTGGAGCGACTTGCGGTTTTATATCGGCTGGGTGACGGGCTTGCTCGTCGCGCCGTCGTTCGTGCCCGACACGCCGCTCGCGCGGCGGTAGGGCAATGGCGCGGGTGCGTTAGCTGCGGGGCGGCGGAGGCGGCTGCCAGCCCGGCGGGGGCGGTGGCGGAGGCGGCGTGGTGTACGAGGAGCCAGCCGGCTGAATCGTGCGCACGCTGCCGCGCACGGGCACTTTGTCGCCCGCGGCGTACATGCATTGCAGATACGCATAGTCGTAGCGCTGCTGCACGTTGTAGCCCGACATCTGCGACGCCCCGACGCCGTAAGCGCTGCCGGTCAGCAAGCCTGCGCCCGCGCCGATGGCTGCTCCCGAGCCGCCGCCAAAGGCCGCGCCCGCCGCCGCGCCGAGCGCCGTGCCGACGACCGCGCTGCCGACCGCGCTGTTGGTCGCCGCCTGATTCGCGTCCACGCCGCCGACTTGCTGAAGGGCGAACTGGCGGCAGGAATTGTCGTCGGCGCGGAATTGGTCGAAGGTTTTGGTGCTGCCGGGCAGCGCCATTACGCTAGGGCCAGTGGGCATCACGGTACAGGCCGAAAGGCCGATTGCGCCGAGCGCCGCGAGCAGCGGGGCAAGCAGGGGGGCAAGCCTTGAATCTTTCATAAATTCTTGCGAATTCGCTTCGTGGTCGTGTTCGGAATGCCGTAAAGCATCAGTTCGAGGGCGGCGTCGCCGGAACCGGACGCCACGCGCCCGCGCAGTGCTTCACGTAGGGGTAGTAAGCCTTCGCGGCGTCGCAGTAGTACCACATGCCGGTTTCCTGCAGCGGCGCGCCCGGTTCGACGGCGGGCTGCCCCTGTTCGACATACTGGACGGGCGCTTGCGGCGCGACCATGACGGGCGGCGGCGAATAGTAGTAGTACGGCGCGGGTGCGACCGCATACGGGTAATACACGGGCCCGCCCACCCATACACCGACGCGCGTCCAGGCATGAGCATTGGCGGCGACGCACGCACTCGCCGCGAGCGAGAGTGCGATAAAAACCTTCAGGCGATTCACGACGTTCTCCGGAAAAAAATGTTCGCTGAGTCGACGTCAATAACGGAAATGCGGACTTCGCAGTTGACCGCTCGCGGGACATCCTTGAACGCTATGCCACTTGCCGGAGAAATTCAATTGCGTGCGGCGGGGCGCATCTTTCGGCGCGTTACGGGGTAATAAATTGTGTCGGCATTACGCGCGCAATACGGTGATTCCGGCACGCTCGATCGGCTCGACGAGCTTTGCATCCGCCGCTTCCTCGACAATGATCGTCTGCGCCAGCTCGATCCCGCCGATCCGGTACGCGGACGCCGCATTGAGCTTCGCCGCCGACGCGAGCACGACCGTTTCCGCCGCGCGCGCCGCGAGCGCCCGCTTGACGTGCGCTTCCTCGAAGTCGCCGGTCGTGAGGCCGGCGTTCGGATGCACGCCGGTGACGCCCATGAAATAAATGTCGGCGTGAATATGCGACATGGCTTCGACGGCGGCCGCGCCCACGGCGACGATCGAATGCTTGTAGAGCTTGCCGCCGATCAGCACGACTTCGACCGACGGGTGTTCCGCCAGCGCCACGGCAACGCTCGGACTATGCGTGACGATGGTCGCGCAAAGCGTCGGCGGCAGATGCCGCACGAGCAGCGCGGAAGTCGTCCCGCCATCGACGACGACGACCTGCCCCGGCGCGATCATCTCCGCCGCTTTTTTCCCGATGCGCCGCTTCGCATCCGATTCCATCTCTTCGCGCCGCGAGAACGGCGCAACCGCGGGCGACGCCGGCAACGCGCCGCCATGCACGCGCTGCAAGAGTCCAACGGCGGCGAGCTCGCGCAGATCGCGCCGCACCGTGTCTTCGGAGACGTCAAATCGTGCGCTGAGATCGGCGGCGAGCACTTGCCCGTCGCGGCTGAGCGCGTCGAGGATCGCTTTCTTGCGTTGGCTGGTCAACATGGTTTTGCACGAAGTTGCTTGATATTGCACGAAACTGCACGCTACCATGAGCGCGGTCGATTGTCGAACAGGTGAATGCGATGGAAACGAATGAGCGTGTGCGCGTCCTCAAAACCGAAGTGCTGTCGGACGACTGGTACGTCCTCAGAAAGGTCACGTTCGATTTCCTGCGCCGCGACGGCACCTGGCAGCGTCAAAGCCGCGAAACGTATGATCGCGGCAACGGCGCGACCATTCTGCTGCGCGAGCGCAACACCGGCAACGTCCTGCTGACGCGCCAGTTCCGCATGCCCGCGTTCGTCAACGGGCATCACGGCATGCTGGTCGAAACGCCCGGCGGCCTGCTCGATGACGCCTCGCCGGAAGAGCGCATCCGCGCCGAAGTGGAGGAGGAGACGGGTTATCGCGTGCATCGCGTCGAAAAGATCTTCGAGGCGTTCATGAGCCCGGGATCGGTGACGGAGAAGCTCTACTTCTATCTCGGCGAGTACGACAGTTCGATGCGCGTGTCGGACGGCGGCGGCGTGGCGGAAGAGGGCGAGGAAATCGAGACGATCGAAGTGCCGCTGCACACCGCGCTCGACATGATCGGGCGCGGCGAAATCATGGACGGCAAGACCATCATGCTGCTGCAATACGCCGCGCTGAAGGTGCGTTCGGAGGCGCGTTCAGGCCAGTAGCGACACCGCTTTCACCTGCGCCCACACGCGCATGCCTTCGGCGACGCCGAGCCGGTCGAGCGAATAGCGCGTCACGCGCGCGAGCAGCGGCGAGCCGTCCACATCGAGCCGCACGACGGCTTGCGCCGGATTGGCATCGTCCGCGATGCCGGCGACCGTCGCGGGCAGCACGTTCAGCACGCTGCTGCGGTCATGCTCGTGCGTGCCGGTGATAAGACTCACGTCGCGCGCCTTCACCGTCACGCGAACCGGCTTGCCTTCGGCGGCGGGCGCATGCACGACCGTCAGCTTCGCGCGCGAGCCCGGCAAGGTGAGCGTAAGCAGGCCGTAGGCGCCGTTGTATCCGTCGACGATGCCTTCGAGCACCACCGATGCGTCGTCGGCGAGCGCGAGCGGCAGATCGAGCCGCGCGAGCGTATCGGCGATCGGGCCGCTTGCGAGCGCGCGGCCGCCGTCGAGCAGCACGAGATGATCGGCGAGGCGCGCGACTTCTTCCGGCGCGTGGCTCACGTAGAGCACCGGAATGTCGAGCTCGTCGTGCAGACGTTCGAGATACGGCAGGATTTCGAGCTTACGCTTCTGATCGAGCGAGGCGAGCGGCTCGTCGAGCAGCAGGAGACGCGGGCTCGTCAACAGCGCCCGCGCGATGCCCACGCGCTGCCGCTCGCCGCCCGACAAGCCAGCGGGCATGCGCTCCAGCAAATGTCCAATGCCGAGCAGTTCCGCCGCCTGCGCCAGATCGACGCGCCGTTGCGCATCCCGCACGCGTTCGAGCCCGAAGCGCAGATTCTTCTTCACGCTCAAGTGCGGAAACAGGCTCGCTTCCTGAAAGACATAGCCGAGCGGGCGCTTGTGCGTCGGCAGGAAAACGCCGCGTTCGGTGTCCAGCCAGATGTCGCCATTGACGACGAGCCGCCCGGCGCGCGGCCGCGCGAGTCCGGCAAGACAGCGCAGGAGCGTGGTCTTGCCCGAGCCGGAATGGCCGAAGATCGCGGTAATGCCGCGCCCCGGTAGCGTGAGATCGAGATCGAGCGTGAAGCCGCGATGCTCGACGAGAAAACGCGCTTCGATGGCTTCGCTGGAACGGCTGCGCGCGGTATCGAGCGCGAGGCGCGATGAAGTGAGTTCAGACATAAGCCGTAACGGAGCGCCGGCTGGAATAGAGCAGCAGAAGAACGATGAACGAGAATAGCACCATGCCGCCCGCGAGCCAGTGCGCCTGAGCGTATTCGAGCGCTTCGACGTGGTCGAAAATCTGCACGGACACCACCCGCGTGCGTCCCGGAATATTGCCGCCGATCATCAGCACGACGCCGAATTCGCCGACCGTATGCGCGAAGCCGAGAATCGTCGCGGTGACGATGCCCGGCCTCGCGAGCGGCAACGCGATCGTGAAGAACGTGTCCCACGGGCCCGCGCGCAGCGTCGCGGCGGCTTCGAGCGGACGCCGGCCGATCGCTTCGAACGCGTTCTGCAAGGGCTGCACGACGAACGGCAGCGAATAGATCACCGAGCCGACGACGAGCCCCGCGAACGTGAACGGCAATAAGCCGATGCCGAGCGCCTGCGTGAGCTTGCCGACATGACCGTTCGGGCCCATCAGCACAAGCAGATAGAAGCCGATGACGGTCGGCGGCAGCACGAGCGGCAACGCCACGACCGCGCCCACGATGCCTTTCATCTTCGAGCGCGTATGCGTGAGCCACCACGCGATCGGCGTGCCGACGACGAGCAGGAGCGCCGTCGTCAGCGACGCGAGTTCGAGCGTGAGCGTGATGGCCTGAAGATCGGCGCTATCGAGCGGCATTTTTACAGTTGATATCCGTACGACTTGATGACGGCGGCAGCTTTCGGGCCCTTCAGATAGTCGATGAACTGCTTCGCGACCGGATTGTCCTTACCTTTGCTCAGGATGACGGCGTCCTGTTTGATTGGCTCGTGCAGGTCGGCGGGCACGATCCACGCCGATCCGCTCGTGATCTTGCCATTCTTGTAGATCTGCGACAGCGCGACGAAGCCGAGTTCGGCGTTGCCCGTCGCGACGAACTGCTGCGTCTGCGAAATATTCTGGCCTTCGACGACTTTCGGCTTGATCTCGGCGGTAAGACCGAGCTTGTCGAGCGTCTGATAGCCGGCGAGACCGTAAGGCGCGGCCTTTGGATTAGCGATCGCGATGTGCGTGAACGCGTTCTTCTTCAGCACCTCGCCTTTATCGTCGACGTAACCGTCTTTCGCGGACCACAGCGCCAGCGCGCCCGTCGCGTACGTGAATCGGCTGCCGGGCACCGTCGCGCCTTCGGCGTCGAGCTTGGCGGGCGTGGTGTCATCGGCGGCGAGGAAGACTTCGAAAGGCGCGCCGTTCTTGATCTGCGCGTAGAACTGGCCCGTCGCGCCGAAGGATGCGACGACCTTATTGCCCGTGTCCTTCTCGAAGTCGGCGGCGATCGCCTGCACGGGCGCGGTGAAGTTGGCCGCGACCGCGACCTGCACTTCGCCGGCCAGCGCCGATGTCGCGGCGAGGGCCGCAGTGAGCGGAACGAACGCGGAAAGCAAAGCGCGCAAAATACGAATCTTCACGTAAAGCTCCTTGAATCGAGTTGGCGTTATGGTCATGGATCGATCGTGGATCGACTGCGGGCGGCCTGGTGGAGGCCGCGCGCGTGCGGCCGCGCTGTGGTCGCGCAGTCCGGTGAGCACCGTAATATATACGACTATATTGCGCTCGCGCATGCTCGTTGCGTGACATACCGGATAGGGCTCTCGTCGGATGATTGCGCTGGAAGCCGTTTGTGAGTCAGGCTCAAAGAATGATGTTGACCATCGGCGCGCTTTTCGATGACACTTATCGATGAACGCAAGCCACGGAAATCAGGAAATTGAGCAACGCTCAATTCGAGAGAATAGGGAGACGACACCATGACCGACGCAACGAATCTGCAACGCCTGAAGCTCGGCATCGAAGGACACGTCGCGCGCGTGACGCTCGATCGCCCTGAGGTGCGCAACGCTTTCGACGACGCGACCATCGTCGAATTGACCGCCGCTTTCCGCGCGCTGGACGAGGATCCCAACGTGCGCGTCATCGTCCTCGCTGCGAACGGCCCGGCGTTCTGCGCGGGCGCCGATCTCAACTGGATGAAGCGGATGGCGGGCTACTCGGAAGCGGAGAACCGCGCCGACGCGCTCGGCCTCGCCACGATGCTCAACACGATCTACGCCTGCAAGAAGCCGGTCATCGCGCGCGTGCAGGGCGATGCCTACGCGGGCGGCATGGGCCTCGTCGCCGTGTGCGACATCGCGGTTGCGGTGGACACCGCGAACTTCTGCCTGTCCGAAGCGAAGCTCGGCCTGATGCCCGCGACCATCGCGCCCTATGTGATCCGCGCGATGGGCGCGCGCGCGGCGCATCGCTACTTCGTCACGGCCGAGCGCTTCGACGCCGCCGAAGCGCTGCGTCTGAACTTCGTGCACGAAGCCGTCGCCGCCGATCAGCTCGATGCGCGCGTCGAGGCGATCGCCGCAAGCATCGCCGCGAACAGTCCGAACGCCGTGCGCGAGTGCAAGCAGCTCGCTGCCGATTTTGCGGGCAAGGACATCGACGAAACGTTGATCGCGGAGACCGCTGAGCGCATTGCGCGCATCCGCGCATCGGACGAAGGGCGCGAAGGCGTGCGCAGTTTCCTGGAGAAGCGCAAGCCGTCGTGGCTCGGCTGACGCGCGGAGAAAATCGACGTGATTACGCTCCATCATTGCATGAGCGCGCGTTCGTTCCGGCCGCTGTGGGCGCTGGAAGAGATCGGCGTGCCGTATGAACTGAAGATGTTGCCGTTTCCGCCGCGCGTGCTTGCGCGCGGGTTCAAGGAAGTGAATCCGCTCGGCACGATTCCGGCGCTGACCGACGATGAAAACGGTGCGCTGTTCATGACCGAATCGGCGGCGATTTGTCAGTACCTGGCGGCGCGTTACTCGCCGGGCGCGCTCGATGTCGCGCCGCACGAAGCCGATTTCGGCCGCTATCTCAATTTCATGCATTTCGGCGAGGCGACGCTCACGTTTCCGCAAACGCTCGTGCTTCGCTACACGCACCTGGAGCCGCCCGAGCGCCTTCAGCCGCAGATCGCCGAGGATTACGCGCGCTGGTTTCACGCGCGCCTGCGCACGCTTGCGCCGCTGCTCGAAGCGCAGCCGTACTTGTGCGCGGGGCGCTTCACGGCGGCGGATATTTCCGTCGGCTATGCGTTGATGCTCGCGGAGCTGATCGGGCTGAGCGAGCGCTTCGCGCCATCGATCGCGCAATACTGGCAACGCCTGCGCGAACGCGACGGCTTCATCCGCGCGATGCGCGCGCAAGAGGCGGCGGCGATCGAGCAGAGCGTGTCGACGGTGCCTTCGCCGCTGTTGCGGCCGTAGCCACCCTCCTTCAGGTCCCCCCGTCCGTAGGGCTGTGCGATTCCGCACACAGCCGTACTCTTCAATCACGCGCTGACGTTGAAGCGCCGATTCCGAGAGATCTACTTGACGAGGTTGGCGATGGCCGTCTTTTCCTGGTTCCTGTCGATGATCGTCGCGCTGTTCGCGACGGCCACCATTGCAATGGCGCTGCCGAGCTCCGCCGCCGACGAGCTGAGCGCCACCGCGCCGCAGTCGCTTTTCAGCATCGAAATGAACCGCATCGACGCGATGCTCGCTTCCTGCCTGCCGAAAGGCGACTGAGATCGCGGCGCGCACGGGGCGCGTCGCTGGGCGTCGGTCGGAAGCAGTGTCGAATCAATGCGTTGCAGCAATACCTGAGGCGATATCCACAGGCTTGTGAACAAAATCTGTGGACAACCCGAAGCATCGAGGCCGAAGAGCCTGAAAACCGAAACCCCTAGCCAGTCGCGAGGGGCGCGTGGGGAGACCACCCTAAACGAAGTCCGAGCGTTCCGAAAAGTCGAATCCGCCGATAATAGCCGTTCGCAAACAACCGGCGACGCACCGAGGAACCGCATGACCGCCCAACTTCCCAGCGCCTGGGGCGAGGATTACCGGCGCTGGCTCGCCGAACTGAAACTTCGCGTCGAAGCCGCGCGCTGGCGTGCGGCGGCCAGCGCGAACCGCGAACTGATCACGCTCTACTGGCAGATCGGCCGGGACATTCTCGATCGTCAGCGGCGGCAAGGCTGGGGCGCGGGCGTCGTCGACCAGCTCGCGCGCGATCTGAAAGCGGCGTTTCCCGACATGCGCGGCTTTTCACCGCGCAATCTCAAGTACATGCGCGCGCTGGCGCAAGCCTGGCCGGACGAGGCATTCGTGCAGCAGCCTGCTGCACAATTGCCGTGGTTCCATCTCTGCACCTTGCTGGACAAGGTCAAAAATCCGGACGATCGAAACTGGTATGCAGGCAAGGCGCTCGAACACGGCTGGTCGCGCCAGGTGCTGGTGATGCAGATCGAAACCGCCGCCAGCGCCCGCAGCGGCAGCGCCGTCACCAATTTCAGCGAGCGGCTGCCGCCGCCTCAGTCGGACCTGGCCCGCGAAGCGCTCAAGGACCCGTACATCTTCGATTTCCTCGGACTGGCCGAAAACGCGCAGGAGCGGGACATCGAACAGGCGCTCACGCGCCATATCACGCGGTTTCTGCTGGAACTGGGCGCGGGGTTCGCTTTCGTCGGGCGGCAATACCGGCTGGACGTGGGCGGCGACGAATTCTTCATCGACCTGTTGTTCTATCACCTCAAACTGCGCTGTTACGTGGTCGTGGAACTGAAAACCACAGCGTTCAAGCCGGAGTACGCGGGCCAGCTCAATTTCTACCTCTCGGCGATCGATGCGCAACTGCGCGCGCCCGACGATCAACCGACCATCGGACTTCTGCTGTGCAAGGAAAAGAACCGGCTCGTCGCCGAATATGCGCTGCGCGGCGTCGCCAAGCCGATGGGCGTCGCCGAGTATCAGCTGCTTCGCGAGGTGCCGGAATCGCTGGAGGCGACGTTGCCGTCCATCGACCAGATCGAGGCGGAACTGGGCGACGGCCTTCCCGAGGGGAACGAAGGCTGAGGGGAAATTGGGGCGAAAAAAAAGCCCGCTTCAATGAGCGGGCTTGAATCCACATCGGTTGAGACATGGAGGAGACAGGTCTTAGTATAAACCCTTAAGCCCCCACGTCAATACCTAAATCAAAAAAAATCGCAATCGGGTTTGGTCCGCAGCGAAATTGCAACACGTCCGGCGATGTCACTGCTTGCCGAGGCTGTGGTAATACGCCGAGAGGTTGGCCACATCCGCGTCCGACAAGGTTTTCGCCATCATCGTCATCATTTCGTTCTTGCGCGCGCCGGTGCGGAAATCATTGAGCGCCTTGACGAGATATTCCTCCGTCTGACCCGCGAGATTGGGCGCTTCGGGCAATTTCGACATGCCGTCGATGCCGTGACACGCCGCGCATTGCGCCGCCTTCGCCCGCCCGGCCTTGATGTCGCCGGCGGCGAACGACGCGTGCGACGCCGCCGCCAGCAGGCCCGCCAGAAGCGCGCCCGTCAACGCTCTCTTCATTTGGCCCCCGAATAGGAGATGCGATAGATCGCGCCCGCGTAGTCGTCGGAGACGAGCAGCGAGCCATCCTGGAGCACCTGCACGTCGACCGGACGGCCCATGTATTCGCCGCTCTCGGTGAGCCAGCCTTGCGCGAAGACTTCCGGCTCGCCCGCGGTGCCGTCTTCCTTGATCGGGATGTACATGATGCGCGCGCCAACCGGCTTCGTGCGGTTCCACGAGCCGTGTTCCGCATCGAAGATGCCGCCCTGATACTTCTGCGGGAACATCTTGCCGTTGTAGAACGACATGCCGAGGTCCGCGGCGTGCGCGGCGAACTCGACCTGCGGGAAGACCACGCCCGCCGGCGGATTCTGGTCCTTGTACTCGACCGTGCGCACCTTCCCGCCGCCGTACCACGGAAAGCCGAAATTCTCGCCGGCCTTGGTCGCGTGATCCAGCTCGCCGGGCGGCGTGTCGTCGCCCATGCCGTCGACCTGGTTGTCCGTGAACCACAGCGTCTTGTCCTTCGGATTGAAGTCGAGACCAACCGAATTGCGCACGCCGTGCGCATAGACTTCGCGGTTTTTGCCGTCCTGATCGATGCGGATGATGCCCGCGAGCCCGTTCTTGTCGAGTTCGGCGAGCTTGTCCTTCGGCGGCACGTTCCACGGCTGGCCGAGCGCGATATACAGCTTCTTGTCCGGCCCGATGCGGCATGCGCGCGCGCCGTGGTTGAAGCTCTCGAATTGCGTGGGAATCAGCTTGCCCTGCGGCACGACGACCGCCGCCGCGACGTCCGGCCCGCCTTCGCCGAAGAACTGCGCGGCGGGAAAGGCAAGCACGCGATTCTGCTCGACGACGTAGAGCACGCCGTCCGGCGAGAAGCACACGCCGTTGGGCACCTTGAACGTCACCGAGGAGGCGAACTGCACGACATCGCTCGCAACGCGCTGCTTCGTCCGGTCCGTCACCTGCCACACGCGATTTTTGCGCGTGCCGACAAACACCACGCCCGTCGACGGCTCGATCGCCATGTGACGCGCTTCCGGCACCACCGCATACAGCTCGATCTTGAAGCCAGGCGGCAGCTTGATCTGTTCGAGGTTCTTGCGCAGTGCATCGGCGGTCGCTCCGCTTTGCGGAATCTTTTCCGCCGGCGTGGCGTTGCCGGTCTGACGGAAGTTCGACAGCGTGTTGACGTTGTCCTGCGCGGCGTTCGCCACATTCGCGAACGGCAGGCAGGCGAACAGGGTGCCTACGGCCAACGGCAAAAGCTTGAGCGTTGTCTTCATCTGGGTTGTCTCCTGTTGTACGGCTTTTTAAGATGCACTGAACAACACACGACCACTCTCGCCGAGGCGAACGGCCCGAGACGTAACCGGACGCGAACGCCGCGACGCTCCCTGCGGTGAAACAATCTTAGGATACAAATTGCCTTTGTAAGCAAAGGGCGCTTAACTTTCGCGGCGGTCCGCGTCTTCACGCGGCATCTATTTCCGCCCGTCGAAGAGGAACACGTCCGCGCGATCGGGGCTCGGCAACGCAACCAGCAGCCGCGGGCCGTCGAGCACGGCGTTACCGGTCACGGTCGCATCGGGGAGGGGGCAGGGCGCGGGGCCGAACGTCACCGAGACGTCGTATGCGTTCGCGCCTTCATGCGGCGCGACGGTTCCGCGGAAGATGCAGCCGGAGGTCGTGCTGCCGGCCAGATAGCCGTCGCCGGCCACGGTGATGCGCGTTAGCGTCGTCCCGGCGAGGGACATGCCGCGTCCGCTGTAGATTCCGCCCGCGTTGGCCTTGCTCGGCGCGATGTCGAGCATCGGCGCGGCGCTGCCGGAAAACGCGAGCGCCGCGCCGTCCTTGTCCGCGACGGTGGCGGCGACGGCCGGCGCGTGCGAGAAGTCGGCGCTGAACACGGCCGCCGACGCGCTCGCTTTCCCCACACGATAGTCGAACGCCGAATCGCTGGTGAAACGCCCGTTGCCTGCCTGCGCGCCGTGGGCCGCGACCGCGACGCCCGCGAGATCGGTCCCGCCCGCGCCGCTGTAGAAGAGATACGCGGCGCCATTGAAGAGCATGAGCAGCGTGGCGTCGGCGGAGCTGCCTTTGAGCGCGCCCTTGTAGACGCCGCCGGGGGGAAGTGTCGCCGTGACCGATCTGGGCGGCGCGGTGGCGGACGTGTTGGCGCTGTCCGTCGAACACGCGGCGAGGGCAACGGCGCACAGCACGAGGGAAAGCGCGTTTCTCGTCATTCAGGACTCCGGTCGCGAGCGGTGACGTTCCTGTATAAGCGCTTCAATCATGCAGGTCAAGCATGCCGCGACGCGTAATTCCGCGCTCATTCGGCCTCTTTACGATGCTCCTCATGGCGTCGCGCTGCACGAAAAGCGGGCCGATTCCAACGAGACATCGTCCGATTCGAGGAGAGAAAAATGAACAAGTCGACTATCGCGGTATGTGCATTGGCCGTCGCCTGCACGGTGGGCATGAGCGGCTGCGCGTCGATGGGCAATTCCGCCGACGTGTACGAGAGCATGCAGACCCAGCGCGAACAGACGGTGCGGATGGCGACCGTCGAAAGCGTGCGCCCTGTCACCATCGACGATAACGACGGCCGGCCGGGCGCGCTCGGGGCGATCGGCGGCGGCTTGCTCGGTGCGGTCGCCGGCAGCGCGATCGGTCGCGGGCATGGCTCGCTGCTTTCGGGCGTGATCGGCGGCATCGCGGGCGCGGTGGCGGGCGATCAGGTGCAGGACCGGATGGAAAAGCAGCACGGGCTCGAGATTACCGTGCGGCTGGATAACGGCGATCTGCGCGCGATCACCCAGGCCGCCGATGGTCAGATGTTCTATGCCGGCGAGCGCGTGCGTCTGTTGTCGAGCGGCGGCATCACGCGCGTGACGTCGTGAGCGAAGCGGTGCGGCGCGCCGATCATTCCCGCCGATACATCGACGACTGCGTGCCGCTTTTCGCCCGCCCCCAGATTTCCTCGTCCGTGAGCGTGGTTTCGATCAGCTCGACGGGCGCTTCGCCGTCGCGAATCACCGCGACGCGAAAGCCATCGATCGGTTCATAAGGGCCGAGCAGAATGACGTGGCCTTGCACCGCCTTCGCCAGATCGCTCACCTTGAACGCGGCATGCGGCACCGTGCGCATCAGTTCGGGCAGCGCGCTGCCTTCTTCGAAGCGGTGATACTGCACATGCATGAGCTCGCATTCGGCATCGCTCGTGTACATGCGGAACTGCGCGCTGTAACGCTCGCCCGCGCGCGGCTCGCGCGTGGGAATGCCCATGTGATGAAACTCGTAGGTGACGCCGTCTCGTATGAACATCGGTCGCTCCAGCGGGCTCAGTCTCGCGGACGTTGACGATGGCCCGCTCACGCGTTGTCGTCAAGCCAGTTTTCAACCGTCACACCGGGATAATGCGCGAAGTCCCTGACATTGTTCGTGACGACGGGCACGCCCAGCGCGACCGCATGCGCCGCGATCAGCTTGTCGAGCGCGCCCTTGTTGCGCTCGCGCGAGGCGTGGCGGATCGGACCATACGCGGCGGCGGCCTCTTCGCCGAATGGCGCGACTTCGATCAACTCGACGAGCGAGGCCAGATTGGCACGCTCTCGCTCAGGCCTTGCGCTCATAGCGACGCCGAATTGCAACTCGGCGTACGTGATGGCGGACATGACCACGTCGCCGACGTAGCATTGCTCGAAGCGCCGGGCAACTTGCTCGGGCTGGTGCTTCATCAGATAGATGCACATATTGGTGTCGAGCAGATAACGCGGCATCAGAAGAACTCCCGATCGTCTTGCTCCGGCTCGTTGCGACCGGACGCCATGAAATCGGAATCGAAGCGCTTGAAGCGGTCGAGCGCGCCCGCGAGCGAGCGGCGCACGGGATGAATGCGCAGTTCGTCGCCGACCCGTTCGATCTCGACTTCGGTCTCCGTTTCCGGATAGGCGAGTTCGGCAGGAATGCGAATGGCTTGCGAGTTGCCGTTGCGGAAGATTCGGGTGATAGGCATGATGATTCCGTGTGTGTACCCTCGTGTGTACTTTAACAGAACTCCGCCAGCAGCGTGCATCAACATGTGTGTTCTCTCCAGGATTTCGGAACTCAGCGTTCGTCAGTTCGACGGGGTTCATGCTGCCCGTCGAGCGCTTCCTTGAATAGGTGGCCTTTTGGCTAATCCGCGCGCCGCGCACAACGGCCCGATCATCTTCGGCGCGTTCGATCGTCATAACTTCGGCGACATGCTGTTCGCGCATATCGCCGCGCGTCTGCTCGAAGAACGCTCGCCGGGCATCGAACCGGTGTTCGCCGGATGCGCGCAACGCGACTTGCGCGCGTTCGGCGGCCACGACGTCGCCGCGCTCCCGCAACTCGCAGCGCGCTGGCGCGACGAGCCCGTTACGCTGATTCACGCGGGCGGCGAACTGCTGACGTGCGATGCATGGGAAGCTGCCGTCATGCTGACGCGCCCCGACGACGCGCAGTCCTGCATCGCCCGCTACGGCTCGCGCGTGGAGGACCGCCGCGTCTGGGCGCGCGCGCAACTCGGAACGGATGCGCACGCGCCTTACGTGATCGGCCGGGAGACGTTTCCGTGCGCGGCGTCGATCTGCTTCGACGCGATCGGCGGCGCGACGCTCGATCTACGCGATGCCGCGCTACGCGACGAAGTGCTGACGAAGCTCCGAACCGCCGACGCCATCGGCGTGCGGGACACGCAAACGAAAGCCACGCTGCGAGGCGCGGGCATCGACGCGCGGCTGGTCCCCGATCCGGCGGCCCTCGTAGCCGAACTCTTCGACGAGCGCATCCAGGCGGCGCACCCCGCATGCTCGCGCGGCTATCTGGCCGTCCAGTTCAGCGCTGATTTCGGCGACGACGCCACGCTCGCGCGCATCGCGCATCAACTCGATCTGCTCGTCGAATCGACCGGGCTCGGCATTGCGCTCTTTCGTGCGGGCGCGGCGCCGTGGCACGACGACATCGCGGTGTACGAGCGCATGGCGGCGCGCATGCGCCATGCCGCCGTGAAGATTGTCGATTCGCTGAACGTCTGGGATATCTGCGCGCTGATCGCGCGCAGCGAAGGGTTTGCGGGCAGCAGCCTGCATGGACGCATCGTCGCGATGGCGTACGGCCTGCCGCGCGTGAATCTGCAACACGGCGATGCGCACAAGCAGCGCGCGTATGCATCGACATGGGAGATCGCGAACGCGCCGGGCGTCGTGCCCATCGACGCATTGCACGCGGCCATGCGCGACGCCATGTCGATCGGCCGCGAAGCGCTCCGCCGTCACGGCGCGATGCTCGCACGCGCGCACCGCGCGGGATTCGAAGCGCTACGTCTGTGACGCCGCCGCATCGACATAATCGAGATAAGCCCGCACCGCCGGCGCGCGCTCGAAACGCCGATACACCATCGCCACTTCCGAAGGCACCGCCTTACCCGCGATCTCGCGATATTCCACGTCCGGCACCGTCACGCATTGCGCGAGCGAGCGCGGCACGACGGCGACGTCGCCGCCGAGCGACACATGCGCGAGCACGGCCGCGAGCGTGCCCGGCTGCGCGACGATCCTCGCCGTGAAGCGCCCGCGCCGCGCCACTTCGAGCGTGCCGGACTCCTGTTCGGGCACGACGAACGATTGCTCGCGCAACTGCGCCGGCGTGATTACGCTCGACGCCGTCAGCGGCGAATCGGCGGGCAACGCGACGATGAACGTATCGCGATGCACGGTGCGCGCCTCGACGCCCTCCGGATACGGCACCGGCGGCCGCACATAGGCGATGTCGATGCGCCCTTCGATCAGCAGCGCGCCCGCGTCGCGCATCACGATTTCCTCGATGCCGATCTCGACCTTCGGATAGCGCGCCCGAAAGCCGCGCACGGTCGCCTGCAGCACGCCGGAATACACCGCTGACCCGACATAGCCAATCACGATGCGCCCCAGCTCTCCACGCTCCGCCAGCGCCGCACGCTCGGCCCCGCGCGCGAGATGTTCGAGCGCGCCGACGGCCTCGCTCAGATAGGCCTCGCCCGCGGCCGTCAACGCGACCGATCGCTTCGTCCGATGAAATAGCCGCACGCCGAGCAGCCGTTCGGCTTCCTGAATCTGCTTGGTGAGCGCGGGCGGCGCGATGCCGAGCTCTTCCGCGGCGCGCGCGAAGTGCAGATGGCGCGCGACGCTCAGGAAACAGCGCACATGACGCAATTCGACAGGCATGATGTATTCACGATTTCGATAAATATTTGACGATTCTATGTCAATGACAGGAAAGAGCGATGCCACTAGCATCGACGGACCGATCGCTTATCTCGAAATCGCCATGTCATCGACCGCCTCCGACCGCTTCGTGCTGCTCACCGCCTCCGCGACGTGCGCGCTCATCACGCTCGACACGAACGTCGTCGCGGTGGCGCTGCCGTCCATCGCGCGGGATTTTCATGCCGGATTCGCCGAGGTCGAATGGGTCGTGAGCGCGTACATGGTCGCGTTCGCGGCGTGCCTGTTGCCCGCGGGCGCGCTCGCGGACCGCATCGGCCGCCGGAAAATGCTGATCGCCGGGCTCGCCGTGTTCTTTCTCGCGTCGCTCGGCTGCGGACTCGCGCCGTCGGCGCTGGCGCTGAACATCGCGCGCGCGGCGAAGGGCGTCGGCGCGGCGATGCTGCTGACATCGGCGCTCGCGATCATCGCCAACACTTTCCACGAAGGCACGGCGCGCGCCCGCGCGTGGGCCGTGTGGGGCACCTGCATGGGTGTGTCGACGACGATCGCGCCGCTCGTCGGCGGCGTCATCACGCAATGGGCCGGCTGGCGCTGGATCTTCCTGATGAACCTGCCGATCTGCGCGCTGCTTGCGTACTGCGCGTGGCGCGGCATCCGCGAATCGCGCAATCCTCACGCGGGCGCGCTCGATCTCGCCGGCAGCGCGCTCTTTGCCGCGGCGCTTGCGCTCGGCATCTGGGCGCTGATCGACGCGCAAGCGGACGGCTGGGCTAACTGGCGCACCGAAGCGCGCCTCGTCGCGTGCGTGGCGCTTTTCGCCGTGTTCGTGCGCGTGCAGCGCTCGCGCGCGCACGCGATGATCGATCTCGCGCTTTTTCGCCAGCCGCGCTTCGTCGCCGCCGTGCTCGCGATGTTCGGCTACGCCGCGTGCGCGCAAGTGATGATGACCTTCCTGCCGCTCTATCTGCAAAACGCGTTCGGACTGCCGGCGGTGCGCGCGGGCATCGGCATGTTGCCGTTCGCGATCGCGATGGTCGTCGGACCGTACATCGGCGCGTCGCTCGCCAGGCGCATTCCGCCGATGGCGCTGCTCACGCTCGGCCTCGCGATCATCGGCGCGGGCAATCTGCTGACGGCGCTGTTCGCGGGGATGTCGAGTTACGCGTTGATCGCGGCGGGCATGATCGTCACGGGCCTCGGCGCGGGCGTGCTCAACGGCGACACGCAAAAGGCGATCATGGCGTGCGTGCCGGCACATCGCACCGGCATGGCGTCGGGCATCAGCACGACGACCCGCTTCACCGCGATCGTCACATCGGTCGGCGTGCTGGGCGCGGTGCTCGCGAGCCGCACGCACGCCGCGCTCGATCTGCACGCGAGCAGCCTCGCGGATCCGAAAGCCGTGCTCGATGCGAGCTTCCTCTCGCGCCTGCTCTCGGGCGACCTCGCCCACGCGGGCGCGGGCAGCGAAGCGATTCTGCGCATTGCGCGCGCGAGTTTCGCGAGCGGTTTCGCGGCGTCGCTCGCCGTCGCGGGCGTTTGCGCGCTGAGCGTCGCCGCCGCGGTCTGGCTGCTAACGCGGATGGCTTCGGCGCGTGAAAACGTAAAATTTGATGTATCCGGACGCTCGGGCGACATCGTTCGATAGCGCCGGTTCAAGGTGCGGCGCTACGATGGCAGGCCGATGAATCTCCGCGCAGGGACGCTCTTTTAGCTGAACGGTTCGCGCGCGGCCCGAGGTTGCAAGTCATGCCAAGCAGCGCCCGCAAGCGTCACGCGTATCCGAAAATCAGGCCCGGCCGGACCCTCATCGAGATGATGAGAGTGATGTGGCATCTCTCGCCGCTCTTTCTCGTCAACATTGCCGGGTTCATCGCGCTTGCGGTGACGATGTACTACTTCGGCGGTCCCGTGAACACTGTCGATCACGCGCCGGTCACGTTCGGCGAGACGCTTTACATGTGCGGCGTGACCGGACTGACGATCGGCTATGGCGATATCGTTCCGACCACGCCGGTCGGTCGTGTCGTCTCGGTTTCCGTCGCGTTCCTCGGCATCCTGCTGACGGGTCTGGTCACGTCGGCGGCGGTGCTCGCCGTGCAGCGGGCCGCCGCGCGCCCCGAATCGGAAGGACAATAGCGTTCCGGGCGTCGCGCCGACAGGCCGCCGCCGTTTCGACCTACGCACAGGCGGAAAACGCGATGAACACTCTCGAAGGCAGGATCGTCGCCATCACGGGCGGCTTTGGCAGTCTGGGACTCGCGACGGCGCGCGTGCTCGCCGGACGCGGCGCGCGCATCGCGTTGATCGGCCACGGCGGCAAGCAGGACGCGTTGCCCGCGCCGCTCGCCGACGCGTGCATCGTGACCGGCATCGATCTGGCGGATGCGAAGTCGGCGCAAACGGCGATGGACGCCATCGTCGAGCAGATGGGCGGCCTGCATGCGCTCGTGAACGTGGCCGGCGCGTTCACATGGCAGACCATCGCGGACGGCGGCGCCGATACCTGGCAAGCCATGTTCGACGTGAACGTGAAGACCGCGCTCAACGCATCGAAGGCGGCGCTCGCGGCGTTGAGCGCGAACGAAGGCGGGCGCATCGTCAACGTCGGCGCGCTGGCCGCGATGAAAGCGGGCATGGGCATGGGCGCGTACGCGGCATCGAAAGCCGCGCTGCTGCGCCTGACCGAAGCGCTGGCCGAAGAACTGAAGGACCGCGGCGTGACGGTGAACGCGGTGTTGCCGTCGATCATCGATACCCCGCCGAATCGCCGCGATATGCCCGACGCCGATTTCTCGCGCTGGGTGAAGCCGGAAGAGCTCGGCGCGGTGATCGCGTTTCTGCTGTCGCCCGATGCGCAATGCATTACGGGCGCGGCGATTCCGGTGAGCGGGCGCGTCTGACGATCAGCGCGTCTGCGCCTTGAACGCCTCGCCTTGCATGCCCGCGCGATCCACGGCCGCGATGCGATTGCGGCCGTTGTCCTTCGCGTGATAAAGCTGCGCGTCGGTGAGATTGATGAAAGCCGTCACGTCCATGCGATCGCCGGGCACGACCGTGCCCACGCCGAAGCTCGCGGTCACTTGCTGATCGTGCGGCGAGCGCACATGCGGGATCGCTTCGTTGGCGATCAGCGTGCGGCAACGTTCGGCCAGACGCATCGCGGCTTCGGCGTCGGTGTCCGCGAGAATCAGCGCGAATTCCTCGCCGCCGAAGCGCCCGAGAAAATGCCGCTCGCCCGCCGCTTCGCCGAGCACGCGCGCGATGCGCTGCAGGCAAGCGTCGCCCTGAACGTGGCCGTAGTAGTCGTTGTACGACTTGAAGAAATCGATATCGATCATGACGAGCGACAGCGGCTTGCCCGCTGCCTTCGCGGCGTCCCACTCGCGCGCCATGACGTTGTCGAAGTGGCGGCGATTGCCGACGCCGGTGAGGCTGTCGCTGAACGACAGGCGCTCCAGTTCCCGCTGCAACTGCGCGAGCTTTTCCTCGGTGCGCTTGCGCTCGCTGATGTCGAACATGAAGCCGATCAGCGCCTCGACTTCGCCCTTGCCGTTGCGCTCGACGTGCACGACGTCGCGCAGCCAGACATAGCCGCCGTCGCGGGTGAGCGCGCGGTAATCGGCTTCGTGGTCCGTACCCGCCTTGGACTGGCCGACGCAGAAGTTGACCACTGCTTCGCGGTCGTCCGGATGCATGCGCTCGGCCCAGTCGTGCACGGTCTTCCATGACGAAGGCGCCCAGCCGAGCAGCGCCTCGATCTGCGGTCCGATATACACGAATTCCATCGTCGCCCAGTCGATCTTCCAGGGAATCGCCTTGGTCGATTCGAGCAGCGTGCGATAGACGGCGTGATCGTCCTCGCCGAGCGCGCGTTGCGGCGGCGCGAGGGTGTCTTCGTGCCGCAGGAAGGCGGCCTGGAGCGGGCTTGCGGAAGAGTCGCGTTTCATCGGATCGAGTGGCTGCGGTGGCTGATTGACGTCAGCGTGCTTATCGGCAGCGCACGGCGAGTTCTGAAGGGCGGCGTGGATTGGGATAGTGATGCGTGGGAGCGCGTTTCGAACTCTACGGTGTCCTCAAGGCGAAGACGCGCTCGTAGGCCGCGCCGTGTCCGACGGCGCGCCTCACCCCCTCAATCGTAATGACGATGCTTGTGATGCCGCTTGCCCGACCGATGGCCGCGCGAATAATCGTCCGCATACGAGTTCGAGCGCGACACGTTGCCGCCGAGCGCCGCACCCGCGCCGCCGCCCAAAGCCGCGCCGACGAGGCCGCCGCCACGGCCGCCCATCGCGTTGCCCGCCGCCGTGCCAGCGCCGCCGCCAAGGGCGCCGCCGACGATCGCGCCCGTGCGCTCCCTGCGATTCGACGTGACCGCGCCACCCGCGCCGCCGCCCACCGCGCCGCCGATGACCGCGCCCGTGCTGCCGCCCACCGCGCCACCCAGCGCAGCGCCGGCCACGCCGCCGAGTGCGCCGCCAAGCGCGTTATTCATGTCGCCGGCCACAGCCGGCAGCGAAGCCGCGGCGGCGATCGCCGCGATACCGACCATCTGCACGATTTTTTTCAACATAAGAGGCTTTTCGTTTTTTTGAGACGGGGCTGAGTATAACCGCCCATCGAAAGGCCTCTGTAACTTGCCGGTCTTACCCCGGTAAGAGCTGTAACAAAATCATCTGCGCAATTACCGGCTCGCCGAGAGCATCGTGCCGCGGCAGCCGGGCGCGGAACATCGGCACGCGTAGAGCCGCTTGACGGCTGCGGTGCGCCGGCCATCCACGGTCAGGCAATAGTCGATGAACAACTCCTGTCCCTTTCCGATCGGCCTGATCGCGCGGATGAACACGCGCTCGCCGTCCTGCTCCGCCTCGCAATTCGGCGCGCAACTGTGATTGAGCCAGCGCGCGGAATTGCCGCCCCGCGCGCCATCGATCACGCTGCCGTCGTCGAGACCGAAGAGGAACGTGTGACCGTTCTCCGCGTTCGACTTCTCGTGCATGCGCTGCGCTTCCTTCCACGAGAGACGCAGACCCTTGTATTCGAGCAGCAGCGCGCCCGTGGGCAGATCGGCGAGAGCGAAGACGCCCCGGCCATGTATGGGCGAGGTGCGGACAGTGATTCGACGCATGGTGTGGCGGATCGCAGTGAGGATGTCTGGTATTTGAGAGAAGGCGTGCGCATCGCTATGATGTGGCCGTCATAAATCGTTGTCACGTCCATGCCCGCAGTTTCTCCCCGCAAGAGCAGGAAGCGCAAGCCGTTACGCGGCTCGCTTGCGCGATATCGAAACCGCATCGTCGAAGTGCTCGGAGAGGCGCGCGGCCAGCGCGTGATGATACGGTCGATTCATGACGATGGCGTTGAGCGCCGCACCGCGGTGAAGTGGATCAACCTGCTGCCGCTCGACACGGAGCTGTTCTAGCTAGCTTCGACACAACCCGCGCGCCTGTTCCAGCAACGCAGCCGCGGCAAGAAACTCCTTGCGGCCCGCCATCGTGAGCGCGGCCATCGCAGTGTCCCTGAAGAGTTCGTCGTTCGATACGGCCGCCGCGCGCCCTTGCCGCAACCGGAAGAACGCCAGCATCTCGAACGCCTGAGCGCGCAGGTCATCGCTCGCGCCAGCCGCCACCAGTTCCGCCGCGCCGGTCAGTTGCGTCAGCGCGCTTTCGAAGTCGGTCCGTTCCATCGTCACCCTCGCCGCGTGAGCCCGCCGGTCATTGTCGCGCGTTTTGGTTCAAACTATCGCCTCTGACATCGACACAACACAACGAACGGAGACGACGCATGGCGGCAAGCGAAGCAGTGATGGCATTGCGTGAAGCGCTCGGCGCGCAGGTCGTGGCGCTGCCGGATGAATTCGGCGACAGGCGCGTCGCGGACTGGAGCGGCATGCCCGGCGCCACGCCGCTTGCGATCGTCCGTCCGCGCACGACGGAAGAAGTCGCCCGGGCGCTCGCCATCTGTTCGCGCTGCAAGCAGGCGGTCGTCACGCAAGGCGGTTTGACCGGGCTCGTCGGCGGCGCGAATCTGCTCGGCGGCGAAGTGGCGTTAAGCCTCGAACGCATGAATCGCATCGTCGAGATCGATGCGATCTCCGCCACGATGACCGTCGAAGCCGGCACGCCGCTGCAAGTCGTTCAGGAAGCGGCGAGCGAGGCGGGCTTCTACTTTCCGCTCGATCTCGGCGCGCGCGGAAGCTGCACCATCGGCGGCAATCTCGCGACGAACGCGGGCGGCAACCGCGTCATCAAGTACGGCATGATGCGCGATCAGGTGCTCGGCGTCGAAGCGGTGCTCGCGAGCGGCGAGATCGTCGGCGGGCTGAACAAGATGATCAAGAACAACAGCGGTTACGACCTGCGGCACTTGTTGATCGGCAGCGAAGGCACGCTTGCGGTCATCACGCGCATCGTTTTGCGGCTGCGTCCGAAGCCCACCGCAACGGCCACCGCCTGGTGCGGCCTGCCCGATTTCGCCGCCGTCACCACGCTGCTCACGCGCGCGCAGGCGAGCCTCGCGGCGGGCGTGTCCGCGTTCGAAGTGATGTGGGCGGGCTATCACGACACGGTCATCGCCAATCTGAAGAACCTGCGCGCGCCGCTCGCCGACGCGCATCCGTTCTACGTGCTGCTCGAAAGCGTCGGCGCCGATCCCGCGCGCCACGGCGAGGCGTTCGAGGCGTTTCTCGGCGACATGCTCGAAGCGGGCATCGTGAGCGACGCGGCCATCGCATCGAACGAAGCGCACGCGCGCGATTTCTGGGCGATCCGCGATGCGCCCGGCGAGTACGACCGCTTCATCCCGAACTACGCGGCCTACGACGTGAGCTTTTCGATCGCGCAGGTCGGCGAGGCGGCGGCGCAGTGCGAGGCGCGTCTGCGCGCGCGCTGGCCCGACGCGATCGTGATGACGTACGGCCATCTCGGCGACGGCAACATTCATATCGTCGTGGACGTGCCCGGCCGCGGCAAGCAGGATCACGACGATCTCGACGCCGTCATTTACGACGTCACGCGCGAGTTCGAAGGATCGATTTCGGCGGAGCACGGCATCGGCACGAAGAAGCGCGATTATCTGCATCTGGCGCGCCGCGAAGCCGATATCGCGTCGATGCGCGCGATCAAGTCGGCGCTCGATCCGCACGGCCTGCTCAATCCGGGCAAAGTGTTCTAGCGGCGCGTATGCGCATGCCTGTGATGCACGTCGGGGAAATGCGCGTGCGTATGCGTGATCGGCAGATGCACGTGCGCATGCGTGTGCGGTTCGTCGCCGGACCACGGAAAGTCGTGTTCATGCCGATGATGCGCGTCATGCACGTGCCGGTGCGTATGTTCGAGGCGCTCGTGCGTATGCTCGTGTTCGTGCCGCTCGCGCACGTGCAGCCATACGCCGAGCGACATCAGCGCGGCGGCGATCCAGAACGCGGCGCCGGGCGCTTGCGGCCACAGCGCGAGCGAAAGCGCGACGCCGAACACCGGCGCGACCGAAAAGTATGCGCCGGTGCGCGCGGTCCCGAGATGCCGCAGCGCGATCACGAATAGCACGAGACTCACGCCGTAGCCGCCGAAACCGGTCGTCATCGCGGCGATGGCGATGCGCGGTGCGGGCAGATGCGCGCCCATCGCGAAGGCGATGCCGAGGTTCGCCGCGCCCGCGACGAGCCCTTTCGCGCAGGCGATCACCATCGCATCGGCGGTGGCGATCTTGCGCGTCAGATTGTTGTCGATGGCCCAGCACAGGCACGCGAGCGCGATCAGCAGCGCACCCGCCGACGCATCCGTTGCGCCGGGCTGCCACGCGAGCACGACGCCGCCCGCGACGATCGCGGCCATGCCGAGAAACACCGGGATATCGACGTTCTCGCGAAACACGATCCACGCGATTGCCGCTGTCAGCACGCCTTCGAGGTTGAGCAAGAGCGCGCTCGTGGCGGCGGGCGTGCTCGTCAGGCCGAGCATCAGCAAAGCCGGACCGGCGATGCCGCCGAACGCGATCGCTCCGAACAGCCACACGCACTCCCGCGCGCCGACACCCCTCGCTCGCGCGCGCAAGAGCGTGCGGCCGAGCAAGACCGCGCCCAGCCCGACGCCGCTGCCGAGATAGAACAGGCCCGCGACCATGAACGGCGGCATGGGGCCGAGCAGCGCCTTGGCGATCGGCGTGGTCGCGCCGAAAAGCGCCGCGGCGGTCAGTGCGGTGAGGATCGATGCGAATCGGCTGTCCATGATGAATCAGTCTAGTCGATGCTCATTCTTCTCTCATTCTCCCGCGGCAGAATCCTCCCATCGACAAAACGGCAAAAAGGAGACGGCACTTGAAAGCGATCAAACACGCAATCCTGGCATGCAAACTCACCTTCGGCCTCGTGACCATCGCGCAGGCGCATCCTTTCATCGGCGTGGGGATCGTGGGCGGGCCGGTGTTTCCGGTCGCATCGAGCGCGCAGAGTGCGCCGCCGCTGCCGGTCTATGCGCGCGCGACGGACTCGGGCCCCGCGCCGCTGCCGCCCGATGCGCCGCCGGTGCGCTACGCGCAACCGGCCATCGGCAATATCGCGGCGATCATGGCGCGCGCCGATGCGCCGGATGCTCGCCTGTAAGTCAATCGTGCTCACATCGAAGCAAAAATAATTCGTTTGAGCCGTGGCGCGCGCCGCGTTAGGCTGAACCGATGAGCGAAATCATCGACTATGCGGCGATCGCCGACGCCGCGCGCGACGGCTACATGAATCGCGTTGTTTCCACCGTCAACGATCACGATGTTCACATCAGCGTGATGGACGCGCC
This sequence comes from Caballeronia sp. PC1, assembly GCF_021353155.1. Lineage (NCBI taxonomy): Bacteria > Pseudomonadati > Pseudomonadota > Betaproteobacteria > Burkholderiales > Burkholderiaceae > Caballeronia > Caballeronia sp. PC1. Next base: position 635,060 of record NZ_JAJUBH010000003.1, on the reverse strand, counting down.
GTATCGATGGCACGTTCATCCAAACTCCGACGAGACTTTCGTTTCGGTGGAAGGCACGCTGATCATCGAGTTCGAGGAAGGCGTCGTGGAATTGCGCGCCGGTCAATTGCTTACGGTGCCCGCCGGAAAACGGCATTGCACGCGGCCGGGCGGCGCGCGGTCGGTCAATCTGACCATCGAGAAAAAGGACACGGAAACGGTGTTCTGCGACGCTCCTTCCTAAAGCAACGCGCGCGCCTCGAGATGCTCGACGAGGCGCTGCGCGGCGGGCTGAAGCGTATCGAAATCGCGAAAGCACACGACGAAGCGGCGCTTTGCGAACGCATCCGAGAGCGGCACCGCTTCGATGCCGAGCGCCTGCCGGTACGTTCCCGCGACTTCCATCGGCACGACGCTGATGCCCAGCCCCGCCGCGACGACGCGAAACGCCGCGTCGAAACTCGACACGATCACGCGATACGACATCGTCTTGCCCGCCTGCGCGGCCGCGCGCTGCAACATCGTGTGAACGGCGGTGGCGGGCGGCAAACCGACATGCTCGAATTCGAGCGACTCCTCGAACGCGATTGAACGGCGCTTCGCCAGCGGATGACCGGCGGGCACCGCGAGCGCCAGCCGGTCGTGCCGGTACGCCCGATGCCGCAAGCCGCGCAGATCGACGCTGTCCCAGCACACGCCCACCGACGCCACGCCTTCGCGCAACTGCCGCACGAGATCGTTCGACAGGCGCTCTTCCACATCGACCTTGATGTTCTGATTCGCGGGCTCGCGCATGAACGACGCGATATCGTCGAGCAGCGCCTCCGCAATCGCCGAGGCCGACGCGCAAATGCTCACGCGCCCCTTGAGGCCGCCGCCGAACGCGGCGACATCGTTGGCGATGCGCTCCATCGTGAAAAGCACGCTGCGCGCGTGTTCGAGCAGCGCAATGCCAGCGGGCGTCGGCTCGACGCCGCGCCGCGAGCGCGACAGCAGCGGCACGCCGAGCGAGGTTTCCAGTTGCGCGATGCGTTTGCTGATCGCGGAAGGCTCGATGTGCGATTCCGCCGCCGCACGCGCGATGTTCTGGTGCTCGCACACCGTCACGAAGAGACGCAGCGTTTTCAGATCGATATCGCGCATGGAGACATTCCGGATGGGAAGCATGGGCCTTCCAAAATACCGCTTTTAGGGCATTTGCGGAATGTCTAGAGTCGAGCTCATACACACACAAGACCCGGAGACAAACCCATGCCCGCGTTCCCCCAGAACGCCGTGATCCGCGAAGTCGGCCTGCGCGACGGCCTGCAAAGCATTCGCACGATCGTGCCGACCGAACGCAAGATCGAATGGATCGGCGACGCCTACGCCGCCGGTCAGCGCGAAATCGAAGTCGGCTCGTTCGTGCCCGCGCGCCTGCTGCCGCAACTCGCGGATACGGCCGAACTCGTCGCCCATGCGAAGACGCTGCCCGGCCTCTTCGTTTCCGTGCTCGTGCCGAATCTGCAGGGCGCGCAGCGCGCCATCGACACGCAAGCCGATCTGATGCTCGTGCCGCTTTCCGCGAGCCGCGCGCATAGCCTCGCGAACCTGCGCAAGACGCCGGAGGAAGTGGTCGCCGAAGTCGCGCGCATGCGCGCCGCGCGCGATGCGGCCGGTTCGAAGACGATGATCGAAGGCGGCATCGGCACGGCGTTCGGCTGCACGATTCAGGGCCGCGTCGAGCACGCCGATGTGCTGCGCCACATGCAGGCCTTGCTCGATGCGGGCGCGGACCGCGTGTCCATTGCCGATACGGTCGGCTATGCCGGTCCCGCCGCCGTGCGCGCGCTGTTCGGGAAGGCGCGGGAGATCGCAGGCGAGCGCTTCTGGTGCGGCCACTTTCACGATACGCGCGGCCTCGCGCTCGCCAACGCGTATGCCGCGCTCGACACCGGCGTCGCGCGCTTCGATGCGACGCTCGCGGGCATCGGCGGCTGTCCGCATGCGCCGGGCGCGAGCGGCAATGCGTCGAGCGAAGACCTGGCGTTCATGCTCGCCGGCATGGGTATCGAAACCGGCATCGACATTTCCGCCTTGCTGACGCTGCGCGCGAAGCTCGCGCGCTGGCTCGACGGCGAAGCGCTGCACGGCGCGCTCGCGCTCGCGGGCCTGCCCGTCACGTTCGAAACGAAAACCGCAATCGAAGTCTGAGGACGCTATGAGTCATTCAACCCTGCCGCTCGAAGGCGTGCGCGTGATCGAGTTCACGCATATGGTGATGGGACCGACCTGCGGCATGATCCTCGCGGATCTCGGCGCGGAAGTCATCAAGATCGAGCCGCCCGGCGGCGACAAGACGCGCAATCTGCCGGGACTGGGCATCGGCTTTTTCCGGTCGTTCAATCGCAACAAGAAGAGCGTCGTCATCGACATCAACACGGACGAGGGCCGCGAGGCCGCGACGGAACTGATCGGCGAATGCGACGTGCTGCTCGAAAACTTCCGCCCCGGCTTGATGGCGAAGCTCGGGCTCGACTACGAAACGTTGTCGAAGGCGCATCCGAAGCTCATCTACGTTTCGCACAAGGGCTTTCTGCCCGGCCCGTACGAAAAGCGCCTCGCGCTCGACGAAGTCGTGCAGATGATGGGCGGTCTCGCGTACATGACCGGTCCGGCGGGCCGGCCGCTGCGCGCGGGAACCTCGGTGAACGACATCATGGGCGGCATGTTCGGCGCGATCGGCGTGCTCGCCGCGCTGCGCGAACGCGATCTCACCGGGCGCGGTCAGGAAGTGCAGAGCGCGCTTTTCGAGAACTGTGTCTTCCTCTCGGCGCAGCATATGCAGCAATTCGCGATGACGCGCGAAGCGCCGCCGCCGATGCCCTCGCGCGTCTCGGCGTGGAGCGTCTACGACGTCTTCACGCTCGCCGAAGGCGAGCAGTTGTTCATCGGCGCGGTCAGCGACAAGCAGTTCGTCACGCTCTGCGACGTGCTCGCGCGCCCCGATCTCGCGCAAGAACCCGAGTTCGCGACCAACGCGATGCGCGTCGCGGTGCGGCCGCATCTGCTCGAACGGCTCGGCGAGATTCTCGCGCATCATCGTGCGGACGAGCTCGCGCCGAAGCTCGAAGCGGCCGGAATTCCGTACGCGCCGATCATGCGGCCCGAGCAATTGCTGGACGATCCGCATCTGAAGGCAAGCGGCGGACTCGTGCCGATGCAGACCGACGACGGCGGCACCACCGATGTCGTATTGCTCCCGCTCACGATGGGCGGACGACGCCCCGGAGTGCGCCAGCCGCTCGCGCGCGTGGGCGAGCATACGGACGAAGTGCTGGGCCGGTTTTCCAAACGCGTCATCGCATGATGTGAAGCGAAGGGCGCACATAAAAACCAGCGCCATCGTCAATTCAGGAGACAAGACAATGCAGCCCACCTTCAGCGCGGTCGCCGAGCCGCTTGCATCGCCCGACGTCCGCGTCGCCACGACGCCCGGCGCGCATATTTCCGCGCGCATGGATCGCCTGCCGGTCACGCGGCATCTCTGGATGCTCGTGTTGCTCATCTCGCTCGGCGGCTTTTTCGAAATCTACGATCTGATCTTCACCGGCTATATCGCGCCGGGCATGGCCAAAAGCGGCCTCTTGCAGACGACCACGCATGCGTTCTTCGGCTTCACGGGCATCGCGGGTTTCATCGCGGCGACCTTCGCGGGACTGTTCATCGGCACGTTCTTCTTCGGCTGGCTGCCCGACCGCTACGGGCGGCGCAGCGTGTTCACGGTCTCGCTGCTGTGGTATTCGATCGGCTCCGCGATCATGGCGTTTCAGACGACGCCCGAAGGCGTGATCTTCTGGCGTTTCGTGACGGGCATCGGCGTGGGCGTGGAAATCATCACCATCGACAGCTACGTGACCGAACTCGTGCCGCAACACATGCGCGGCCGCGCGATGGCGTTCAATCAGATGGTGATGTTCGCCGCCGCGCCCGTCGCCGCGATTCTGTCGTACTGGCTCGTGCCCGAAACCGTGTTCGGGCTCGACGGATGGCGCATCGTCGTGCTCGCCGGATCGGTCGGCGCGGTGATCGTGTGGTTCATCCGGCGCGCGGTGCCCGAAAGCCCGCGCTGGCTCGCGATGCACGGCAGGCACGACGAAAGCGAGCGCGTGGTGAGCGAGATCGAACGCGTGGTCGAGCGCCAGTCGGGCGCAGCGCTGCCGCCGCCCGCGGCCGTCGTCGAGCAGCCGGCGCACCGGCGCGCATCGCTGTCCGAGTTGCTGCGCGCGCCGTATCGCTCGCGTCTCATCATGCTCATCGTCTTCAATTTCTGTCAGGCGATCGGGTATTACGGCTTCGCGAACTGGGTGCCGACGCTGCTCATCGGGCAAGGCATCACCGTCACGAAGAGTCTGCTGTATTCGTTCATCATCGCGTTCGCGTTGCCGGTCGGCCCCATGCTCGCGATGTTCTACGCCGATCGTATCCAGCGCAAATGGCTGATCGTCGGCGGCGCGCTCGTCGTGATCGCGAGCGGCATCGCGTTCGGACAGATGAAATCGCCCGCCGCGCTCATCGCGCTCGGCGTACTGATCTCGCTTGCGGGGCAGACCATCTCGGTGTGCTATCACGCGTATCAGACCGAGCTCTTTCCGACCGCCGTGCGCTGCCGTGCGAGCGGCATCGTGTACTCGGCGAGCCGCGCGGGCGCGATGATGTCGGGCTTCATCATCGCGTTCCTGCTCAAGGACTTCGGCGTGCCGGGCGTGTTCACGGGCATCACGGTCTTCATGCTGATCGTCGCGCTCGCGATCGGCCTGTTCGGGCCGAGAACCAACGGGCTGCGTCTCGAAGAACTGAATCACTGAGCGCGGCGCGTCCCGGCCTTATGCGGGAACGGTCCGTGCTGCGAGCGCAGTGCGACGGCGGCCAGCGTGTGCCGCCGCGCCGTTCGATAGTGACGGGGTGATCCGATGATACGGTCGTACAACCACAAGGGCTTCGTGCTCGAAGTCGCGATCGAAACGAGTTGCAGGCTGGTCCCGCCGCCTGGCGCGATTCACTATCTGGCGAGCGTGACCATCAGCCGGTCGGGCAGGCCGGTCACGGCGTTTTCGCCGCTGCGCATGGGCAGCAATGCGTCGAGCTTCGTCTCGGCCGAGGACGCGCTGATGTGCGCACACACGGCGGCACGCGCGCTCGTCGACGACTGGGTGGGCGCGGTGTCGTCGCCGCCCGGGAATACGCGGTCGAGCTAGGCGGCGGCGCGCCGGCTCTGCTGTCCTTCTTCCTGCACATCGGCGGCGGAAGAAGCGGACGCGAGCGCGCTGTCCAGCAACGCGAGCTTTTTCTGAAGCAATGCGACGCGCTGGCTTTGCGACGGCACGAGATCGTATTGCTCGTCCAGTTGCGCAACGCGCATGTCCCAATATCGCGCGGGCAGGCGATCGGACGCCACGCTGGGATCGACGAAATTCGCCAGGATCATTTCAAGATGCTGAAGCTCGCGCTCGGCGAGTTGGGCGGGTCGCCGCTGTCGAAACGCGGGGACGGTGGTCGCATTGGCACTTCTCTTCATGGCACTGTTCCGGCTGATTTTGCAGAGACCTCTATTTAAGCAATTCATGTACCGCACAGGGAATTCAAAGCACTACAAGATGTTTCGAATTGAAACGATGCTGGCCAAACCCGCGGCGGGCTCAAGCGGCAAACGTTTGGGCGTTGGTTACATATTTATGAATGGCAGATGAAATTTCTTGCGGATGCGTTGCGGAGGCTGGCGGATTGCACGTCCCGCGCCGCATTAGTGCGCAAAGTTTTCAAAGCGCGCGGGATATTCCGTAAAACATATCGCGTTTAGCGGATTAATGCGTCTAAATGCGAGTCGTTCCGATATTCGTGCGAATTCTCGCGAGAAATCGTTTGGAAAACTGAATATTTCGCGCGGCGAAGAAAATGCGCGACGATTAAACATCGCATGCACGCATATTGACCAATCGCAAAGAAGAGCCAATTCATTTCGTAAAGGCGCGTTGAAACGGAGCGGTCTCCTCTCGCGAAACCGCTCCGTGTCCTCAGAATAACTTCTCGGAGTTCTGTTGACGGATGCAGCTTAACAACCGCATCGGCGGATATAAACCGCACGCGGCGCAATGGACTTATCCGCGATACGCACTAATGGCGTCGTCCATCCGCAACAGGGTTCGGCGCATTGTTCACACGGATTTGCCGCTAAGCAGTTGAGCTTAAACGGATATGAAGCCCACGGCGCACCGATTCGCGAAATCAGCAAATGATTATTGCGCGCGATGCGCAGCCAAATTCGCGCGCTCGTCGCATACAGTGTGTCCAGTTTCTCGCGGGAAGCGAAAGGCCAATGGCCCGCTGCACCCCGGAAGCTTTCGCATTAAACAGGACACTCAGAGAACCATGAAAAAAACTCTTCTCATCGCGGGCATTCTCGGCACGTTCGCAGCGGCGGCCCACGCGCAGAGCAGCGTCACGCTGTACGGCACGCTGGACGCAGGTCTCGTCTACACGAACAATTCCGGCGGCCATAACAACTGGCAGCAAGGCAGCGGCGCGCTTTCCGATACGTATTTCGGCCTGAAAGGCACGGAAGATCTGGGCGGCGGTTTGCACGCGCTTTTCAAGTTGGAAAGCGGCTTCAACCTGAATAACGGCCGTTACACCGAAAGCAATACGATGTTCAACCGCCAGGCTTATGTCGGCCTGCAACACGATCAATACGGCACGGTCACGCTCGGCCGTCAGTATGATTCGATGGTCGATTATCTCGCGCCGCTCTCGGAAGCGGGTTCGGGCTTCGGCAATAATATGGCCGGGCATCCGTTCGATAACGACAATCTCGATCATTCGTTCTCGATCAAGAACTCGGTCAAATATCAAAGCGCGAATTACGCGGGCTTCAAGTTCGGCGGCCTGTACGGCTTCTCGAACGACGCTGGCGAGTTTTCGAATAACCGCGCATGGAGCGCGGGCGCTTCGTACGGCAATGGCCCGCTGAATTTCGCGGCGGCTTATCTGCAGACGAATAATTCGCGCAACGGCACGAACGCGAACGGCGCGGTGTCCGCCGGACAGGGCAACAACGCCAATCTGACGGCCGAATTGCAACGCACCTTCGGCGCGGGCGTGAACTACACCTACGGCCCGGCGCAAGTCGGCTTCGTGTGGACCAACACGCACTACGACCAGTTGCTCGCCGCGTCGCAAGGCGGCACGTCGATCGCGATTCCGGGCAACACGAACCTGCATCTGAACAACTTCGAGCTGAACGGCCGCTACGCGTTCACGCCGGCGCTCGCGCTCGACGCCGCATACACGTACACGGACGGCAAGGTGACGGGCAGCAACGGCTCGGGCGATCCGAAGTGGCACACGGTTTCGCTGCAGGCCGACTATTCGCTCTCGAAGCGCACTGATGTCTATGTCGAAGGCGTGTATCAGCATGCATCGGGCGACCTCGGCAATGCCGGCGCGAACGTCGCGATGATCAACACGCTGTCGCCGTCGTCGACGCAGAATCAGGTCGCCGCGACGGTGGGTCTGCGCCACCGCTTCTAAGCGCAGCGCTGCGTTAGAAAGCCACGCGAAGGCAACATGAAACGGCCGCGATCGACGAGATCGCGGCCGTTTTTATTTCTTCTCCTGCTCCGCGCGCTTCAGAAGCTGTTCGATATCGTGCCCTGCGCCGCCCGTGCCCGCCGCGAGGCGCGCGAGCGCGGTCGCGGCGGTATCGCGCCTGACGCCGCTTTCGGGGCGGAACTGCTTCGGCAGCGCCATGTAGAAGGTCGCGCCGCGATCCGGCGTGCCTTCGGCCCACGCCTTGCCGCCATGCCGCTCGATGATGCGCCGCACGTTCGCGAGCCCGATGCCGGTGCCGTCGAACTGTTCGTTCACATGCAGCCGCTGGAACACGCCGAACAGCTTGTCGACATAACGCATGTCGAAGCCGACGCCGTTGTCGCGCACCCGATACACGGCGTACCCGACCAGCTCGCCCGTGCCGTCCTGCGCCGCGACCTCGATCTCCGGCTGCTCGCGCTGCGCGCTGAACTTCACCGCGTTGGAAATGATGTTCGCGAACGCGACGTGCAGAAAGACGTGGTCGGCTTCGATCGGCGGCAGCGCCTCCACCGTCCAGCGCACGCGCGAGGACGCTTGTTCGTCGATATCGTTCTGGATGACCGTGCGCACGAGCGCGTGCACATCGACCTTGTGCGGACGCAGCGCCGCGCGGCCGAGTTGCGCGAACGACAGCAGATCGTCGACGAGACGGCCGCCGAAACGCGCCGACGTGACGATCCGGTCCAGATACCCGCGCCCGCGCTCCGAGAGCTTCTCGCCGTCCATCTGCTTCAACAGATCCGCGAAGCTCACGATGTGCCGCAGCGGCGCGCGCAAATCGTGCGACACCGTGTACGAAAAACCTTCGAGCTCGTGATTCGCGCGCCCGAGTTCGGTCGCGAGTTGCGCGATTTCCTCCGCGCGCCGCAGCACGATGCCAAGCACCGCCGCGCGAAACTCGAGCGCGATCTCGCGTTCCGCGGCACGCCACGGCAGCGAGCGGTCGCGCACGACATCGGTCCAGGTGTCGAAGCTCTCGCGCGGCGAAAGCGACGCGGCGAGACTGGTGAGCTTGGCGCGCGGATCGCCGGCCCATTCGATCGTCTGCACGACTTCGCGGCGAAACCAGATCACGTAGTTGCGGTAGATCTTCGAGATCGACACCGCGAGAAAGCCGGCCACGTCCGGCGAGCCGGCGAGCGCGGCGCAATCCCGCGACGCGCAATCGGACAGCACGACGTCTTCGCTCTGATCGTCGAGCCAGTCGACGAGCGCGGTAACGCCATGCTCGCCCGGCGTCACGCCGACGAGCGACGTGCGGCCTTCGAAGATCACCGCCGCGCCCGACGAGCGGGTGAAGCCGAGCAGATCGGCGGCGTCGCCGACGAGCGCTTCGACGAAGCTGTCGGTGTTCGCCATCGACGAAAGCAGCTTCGACAGCATGCGGCGCAGTTCGAGCCGGTAATGCGCTTCGTTTTGCGTCTCGCGCGCCTCGATCTGCAGCGACACGATCTGCGCGACATGCTCGCACGCGGTGCGCACTTCGAACGGCGGCAGGCGCGGCGTCGCGTGATGGCAGGAAATCAGGCCCCATAGCTTGTCGTCGACGATGATCGACATCGACATGGACGCGAGCGTGCCCATGTTGCGCATGTATTGCAGATGCACGGACGAGACGCTGCGCAGCGACGCGTGGGTGAGATCGGTCGGGCGGCCGGTCGCCGGATGCAGCGCGGGCACGAGCGGCGCGGCTTCGTAGTTCGCGTTCGAAATGAGGCGGATGCGGTTGCGGCGATACAGCTCGCGCGCCTGTGCCGGAATGTCGGAGGCCGGAAAGTGCTGATTCAGATACGACGGATAACCCGGCTCCACGCTTTCGGCGAGCACGTTGCCGTGACCTTCTTCATCGAACTGATAGACCAGCGTGCGGCCGAAGCCCGCGATGCGCGAGATCTCCGTCGCGGCGAACTGGCAAAGCTGCTCGACCGAGCGCATGGATTGCACGTCGGTGACGAAGGAGCGCATGAGCGGATACATGGTCGAGAAGACGTCGGCGGTGTCCTGCGCAGGCTCGACTTCGACGAACAGCAGGCCGTCATGACGATGCACGACGATCGCGACCGGCCCGCGCGGCGTCCATCCGTCGAGCACGACATTGCCGACGTGGATGGTCGCGCCGTCGCGCGTGAGTTGCTTGAGGCCCGCGCTCGCGCGTTCGGCGGCCTGCTGGCCGAGCACCGAGGATAGCGCGCGGCCGAGGCATGCATCGGCTTCGATATGCGCGAACTGCGCGACGTTCGCGCTCGTCTGCATGATGTAACAGTGCGCGTCCACGCTGAAGAGCACGCCGTGAGGCTGAATGCCGCCGGGAATGTGAATCGGCTCGCGCGCGCATTGCGCGCTGGCGGACGCATCGGGCGTCGCGGTGTCGGTCATGTCTGCGCCGGTTGAGGATTTGTCCATCATGGTCCTGACAATGCGGGGTCGGCCGTGCATCAAGCCGATCAACTTCGAATCATAGATGGGTTGAGCGTTCCGCAGATAGGCTCGCGGCAAGTCGGAATACGCGTGGCGCGCGAGAGCGGTTATTCCTACTGGCCCGCGCGGCATGCCGGGTCATTTCTACGCGCGACGGCGCGCAGCAAGCACGCTTGCCGCATGAGCCGTTCCGCGCCGCGCGACGCGCTGATACCATGCGAAGCCCGACCACGCGAGACAACGCCGGAGCCGACATGATTCATGTTCGCCGCGCGCGCCGCTTCGATTGACGCGCGCCCGACTCGCCGCAACGCTTTTGTCCGCGCTCGTCTGCGTCGTTCATGCACGCGAGGCCGCCGCGCAGTCGTATCGCGATGTCGCGCCGCTCGCGCCGCCCGCCGCCGCGAGGCCACGCGCAGCGCCTGCGCCACCGGAGCCGGGCGACGGCTCGCACGATATCGCGATTCGCGATCTGCGCGGCATCGCTTTCGTGCGTGCCGATGCTGCATCACCGATGCTGTCGGGCGCGAACGGTGCGATCACATCGAGCGGCGTGCCCTTGCTCACGCCCGAGTTTCTCGACGGCTTCTCGAACGATCTCCACAAGCCGTTGACCTTCGCGCGTCTTGCGGAGATTCGCCGCGCGGTCGTGAAGCGCTATCGCGATGCGGGCCAGCCGCTCGTCGATGTCTACGTGCCCGAGCAGGACGTGAGCAACGGCGTCGTGAAGATCGCGGTCGCGGAGTTTCGCGCGGGGCGCGTGACGCCGAAAGGCAATCGCTATTTCTCCGATGCGCTACTCATGCGCGAGATGCCGCTCGCGCCCGGCGAGCCGATCCGCGAAGCCGATGTCGCCGCGGGCCTCGCGCTGCTCAATGCGAATCCGTACCGGCGTGTGGATGTGGTCTACGCGCCCGGCGTCGCCGCCAATACGACCGATGTCGTGCTGCAAACCGAAGACCGCTTTCCGTTTCGCCTCTACGGCGGCTATAACAACGACGGCGTGCGCGATCTCGGCCGCGATCGCATTCTCGCCGGATTCGACTACGGCAACCTGTTCGGCATCGATGCGCGCATCGGCTATCAGATGACCGCGAGTAACGATCTGCTGAGCGGCAATCCGGATATCGAAGGGCGGCCGGATCGTCCGCGCTATATCGCGCATGCGTTCAACGTGGTCGCGCCGCTGCCGTGGCTGGATCGCGTCGAACTGTTCGGTGTGTTCGCGCAAAGCACGCCGCGGCTGCCGGACAGTTATGGACAGACGGGCCTGAGTGCGCAGCTCAGCTTTCGCTACGACTGGCGCTTGCCGCCGCTCGACAACGCCGGCGCGTGGCAGCAGCAGGTGCAGATCGGCTACGACTTCAAGCGCTCGAACAACGACCTGGAGTTCGGCGGCTTTCAGGTGTTCAATGCGAACACGCATATCCATCAGTTCGTCTTCGCCTACGACCTGCTGCGCAGCGATGCATCGGGCGATACGCATCTGAATGCCGCGCTCTTCGTGAGTCCCGGCTATTTCGACAGCAGCAGCAACGACGCCGCCTACGATACGGCGCGCCTCGGCGCGAAGCCGCGTTATCAGTACATGCAACTGTCGGCGCAGCGCGACATGCCGCTCGGCAAGTCGGGCTTTTCGGTGTCGGCGCGCGGGCTTCTACAGTGGACCGGAAGCACGCTCTTGCCGAGCGAGGAACTCGGGCTGGGCGGCGACGCCACCGTGCGCGGCTACGAGCCCTACACCGCGCAGGGCGATCGCGGATGGAACGTGCAGACGGAGTTGCGCGCCCCGGCGATTTCGGCGGGCATCGCGGCGATGCAGCCGTTCGTGTTCTTCGATGCAGGGCATGTGTGGAATCGAATCCCCGAATTCGGCGAGCCGAACAATGCTTCGCTGGCGGGTATCGGGGCGGGGATTCGCGTGCAGGTGGGGCGCTTCGTGAGCTTTCGCGGAACGTATGGGTTTCCGTTGAAGGCGGCGGTGCCGAATGGCTCGAAGGCGCCGGTGGGGGAGGTGTTTTTGGTGATTGGGAGTTAGGGGGAGGGCGTCCTTTGCTTCCTACTGGCAGCGAACCGAGCCGCCACTTTTTACGTACGAATTGTATTGATTATTCGCATCTTCGTACTTGTCAATATGTAGTGGTTCACCAAACCTGGACACTTCGTCAGGTACCTACCGCCTTTACTTCTTCGTACTCGGCCGGTGGCAACTGCCCGACCGCCGAATGCAATCTGCGCTGGTTGTAAAACATCAGGATGTAGTCCAGCAGATCAGCCTGCGCCTCTGCGTGATCGCGATAGGCGCGTTCGCCGATGCACTCACCCTTCAAACTGCAAAAGAATCGCTCCACCACCGCGTTGTCCCAGCAGTTTCCCCTGCGGCTCATGCTCGACTTGATTCGATGCTCGCGCAGCAACTGCTGAAACGTGCCGCTCGCATACTGGGCGGATTCAACCGGTCGTCGCAACACTCGATTATTGAGCAGAACTCAGGTATTCGTCCAGGGCTTCGGCCGGTGTCTTCCAACCAAGCGTTTTCCGGGGTCTGGAATTCAGTGCATTGGCGACGGCCTGGATCTCTCGAGCGCTCCACCGGGACAGGTCTGTGCCCTTTGGAAAGTATTGCCGCAGAAGGCCGTTCGTGTTCTCGTTCGTGCCGCGCTGCCATGGACTGTGCGGGTCGGCGAAGAATACCTTTACCCCGGACTCAACCGTAAAGCGGGCGTGATCAGATAGTTCTTTTCCACGATCCCAAGTCAATGACCGCCACAACTGGGCAGGCATGTCAGTCACGGTCTTCTTGAGCGCATTGGCCATCGTGACAGCTCCGTAGCCAGCCAGCGCGGGACCGTTCTTCGTTCTGGGCATCAGCCCGTAGCCCTCCTCGCGAGGTAGATGGACGAGCATGGTGAACCGGCTTGTCCGCTCAACCAGCGTTCCGATTGACCGGACCGGTTCAGGCCGATGATAAGGTCACCTTCCCAATGCCCTGGCACGGCACGATCCTGCACTTCTGCAGGCCGGCTGGAGATCATCACGTCCTCGCTAACGTGCGCCCAAGCCTTGGCCTGTGCCCGGGCCCTCGGCACGCGCAACGCCCGCCCAGTGCGCAGACAGCTGACCAGCTCGCGCTTGAGAGCACCTCGGCCCTGAATATAGAGAGCCTGGTAAATGGCTTCGTGAGAGATGCGCATGGCTTCATCATCCGGGAAGTCGGTCTGCAGCCGGTTGGAAATCTGTTCAGGCGACCAGCCATTGACCCATTTACGGGCACCGCGATGCGGTTTGTTTCTCCCTTTGAATGGTGCTTGCCGGGGCCCAGAAATCTCACGGCCATCAGCGTCGCGAACCTTGCCCTCCAGACGGTCCTGCACGTAGTGGCGCAGCCGTGGGTTAGTCACCAGTTTCGAAGGTTTAGGTCGTTTGGCAACCAGCTCCGCCTTCACTGCGCAACCGAAGCCCGATACTCAAGCTGCCCGCCACGCGTTGCAGCGTTACGTGTCAATTCCCGGGAGACCGTTGATGGGCTGCGTCCGATACGACGAGCAATATCGCGCACCCCGACGCCTTGATGCGAAAGTAGTCCAATCTCTTCTCGCTCCGCGAACGACAGGTACCGCCCGGATATCGGGCTCAACATGGAAAGTGGCATGCCGCCATTATGACGGAACCAGCGAGTGCCTACTGCCTGCGACACGCCAACCGCCTCTGCAGCCTTCTCGCTCGTAATACCTGTTGCGATTTGCTCCCAGAATCGCCGCTCGATCTCACGTCGATGCGACGGCGCACCTGGCGAGCGCATCGCTCCTCGCCCTGTCAACTTACGCATCCAGCCCGCTGGTCGTCCCATAAACACCTCCTCGATCAAAGGTGTTGCGACGACCGGTTGAATCCGCCCTGACATCCCTGGTCTGAGTGGAACATCAACCCCGCATCCGGGCGCCGCACATCGAGCGCTAGCTGCAGCGCTCGAATGACCAGAAACGTGCCGCACTTGTCTGAACAAGCCCATCCAACCACGCGTCGAAAGAACAGATCCAGCACCACTGCCAGATACAGCCAGCCTTGCTGTGTCCAGATATACGTGACATCACCCGCCCAGCACCGGTTCGGCACTGACACCGCAAACGCTCGATCAAGATGATTCGGTGCGATCGTCGAACTCTGATCGCGCTTCACATAGCGATGCGATCGACGCATGCGAGCCTGCACGCCTGCTTCCCGCATCAACCGCCTCGCACGCGCTCGCCCGACATCATGGCCTCGACGGCGCATCTCCTGCGACATGCGCCGACTGCCATAGCTTTGCCGGTGCTGCGCGTGGATCGTCTGTACCTCGCGCACGAGTTGCTCATTGCGCGCCCGATCCTTGCATTGTCGAGCCTTCCAGGCGTAGTAGCTGCTGCGCGCCACCCCGACAATGCGACACACCACGGCAACCGGATACGCCTTCTCTGTCTGCCGAATCACTTCGAATCGCGATCCAGCTCTTTGACAAAGAAGGCCGTGGACTTTTTTAAAATGTCGCGTTCTCGCTCAAGCTCCGCAACGCGCTTCTCCAACTCGCGGATCTTCAACTGTTCCGGCAGCGCTGGCGTCGTTTGCTCCACGGCCTTGAGCGCAACCGGACGGCGGTGTCCGATCCATCGCCGCAATGCCGTTTCGCCGATTCCCAGCGCCTGAGCGGCCCTACTCACCGTGTAGCCTTGCTCCAGAACCAGCCCAACAGCCTCGCGTTTGAACTCCTCTGAAAACTCTCGTCTGCCCATTTGACACCTCGCTCGGTCAATGAAGTCTACCTTTTGAGGTGTCCAGTTTCAGTAGACCACTACAATATAGCGATCGAACCCAACCTTGAATCCACCATCAACCTTTCTTAAAAAATTTCTTTCTTTTCAAGCTAACGTCCGTCACATGCTCGGGATTTATCCACGCACACCTTCTACTGCTCGCTCCAACGTCCGCTTGAATATATTCGGAGTTTCGTGATCGAAATGTCGCCTAAATTGCCATTCAAGTTAGCCTTCGCTAAAAAAGGGAGGTAATCGTAAAGCGTTGAGCCCCGTGCTTTTTGCAGATCCCTGGCTTCACTTTTCAAATCATAATAAACCTAGTCGCTTGAGGGAATTTGAATTGGGCACCGGGTTCTTTTGGCACATTCACGCTACCCGCTCTAAGAGCATCGCCAACATGAGTCACGCAGGTGCGATGCTATGTGTAATAAGTTGGTCCGTTTTTTCAAATTTTCTTTCCGAAAGTTTTGTGCGGACTTAGTGTTAGTCAAATCGACCGTCCCCGATTTTGCTAGAGCATCCGTTTTCGGATCCAACATCGTCAGGTCATTGCTAATCATGGTATCTGTGCCTGGGGCTCCCAATTGATGCGCTTCAGGCACACTATCACCGTGCTCTACGGAAACTGAATAGTGACCATACGCGTTATCTGGGCCGCGATTATCGTACCAGTTTATCGTGGCTTTTCCTCCAGCAGTCAGACCACGGGATCAATCCAGCCAATCGGATTCGCGCCTATTGATAGACGTTGAGTTTACTTTGCACCCAATCGGACTTTACCAATGAACCTTCCCGTACTCGGATCGTTGTATCGATGCCGATTTTAATGCAGCCCCGTCTCACGTTCGTGTTATTGCCCCGCGAACGAACGAAGGGACCGCAAAAGCGGTTTCTCATGTTTTCAGAGTTTCCGATTACCCCAAGCTCGCAAGCCATGATTCGTAGGCAGCTTGCTGCTCAGCTATGCTGCAAAACCTGATCTAAGCTCGCCGAGCCCCAAATATCAACCAAATCTTCCCGTCGTGCCGGCTCTCCCGCCTTGAGCAAATATACTTTTAGACCACCTCCCATTTGCAAAGCCATTCGCGACGGGTAAGCATCTCTGCGAGCGCCGTTGCACAAAACCAAATAGCCTTGTTGTTCAAGAACACGACGGAAAGCAGACAGTGCAGCAAACAAGTTGCTATCGTTGAATGACAAGACTCCGAATTGGTCGCTGCGGACATTCATCGTGACAGGTGACCTTTGCGTAAACTTAATCTCGCAATGCTCTCTTGCACCATATGCCGATGAAATTTCTATATGGATGACTTCCACGACAATCCCTTAATCTATCCAGGGTTCTTGATAAATGGTCCGCTGTGCTTGCCATCTGGACCAACTGACTTCGCGCCCATAATGGTTGGTGGATCAGTTCCACCTGGGACCGCGACTAAAGTTCTTGAGGAAACGGACTTTTCGATGCGTTCACGGCTACTCCCGCTGATTGGTTGCCAATGTACAGACAGTCCCTCCACTCAATCCGCAAACTCGCGAACTACGTTGGGACATTTCGACGCAGATACAAAAACGCTTGGTTCGCTTTTAAGAGCGTAATTGAACAAGTCCGTGTTGTTGCCGAGAAGCTTAAAACCTTCTTTAAAATTCATATCCGGCGAGCGTGCGTCACCCCGAAAAACACATTTCGATAGCCCAAGAGGATCGATCCATGAGAGCGGATTCGGCGCGTAAGCGAATGCATTGAGTCTACCTTTGAGTCCAATCGGGTCCTTCGAGATGAACCGGCCCGTCGCCGGATCATAGTACCGACGCCGATTGTAATGCAGCTCCGTCTCATGATCATGATATTGCCTCTGGAAGCGCAGCGGATTGCTGATCCCCGCCCTGCGTGCCGCCGTACTATTGGCCCCACGCCTTGTAATGCGCGCTCCACGCCACCTCACCCTGGGCGTCCGTGATTTCCTGCGGCGTGCCCAAATGATCGCACTGACAGTAGCCGATCTACGCAAACGCCACCGGCTTCGCCACCGATACCCACAACGGATCCCGGTCGAATCCCGTGACTGACAGAAACCGAGCTACCAACTCACCGAGCCACCACTTTTTCCGTGGCTCAAAGTCGCCGGACGGTGGATTGAGAACGCCGGATTTAAAGCGGGCCAGCGCGTCAAGATCAACGTTGAGCACGGGCGGCAGACCATTTCCGCCGAATGAACGAAGGGCCGCGTCAGCGGCCCTTCGTTCATTTATGACGTCCCAAGATATCCATGGGTAACGCTCTCAATGTTTATCCAGTCACACAGGAACGTGAGTTCTGTGCCGCTCAAACACTTCACTTTCGCAACAGCGGATTCGCCTACATCCTCGAAATCAAGTGTATCGACAATGTTGTTATGCCCCCATTGTTCGAACCTTACACCTCTAGCGCCTATGAACGACAGTTCCAAATAAACTTGATCGTAGTCCTTCGGCCATCTACGAGGAGGTAACTTAGGCTTCTGGTCAGTTACAAGCTTGACAAGCAACCTTGGCTCACCCTCTTTAAATCGAACCTCTGTAAGCCGTGCTCCTCGAAGCGACGGGAAATCACCGTAAGTAGAAGCTACGGCCTGGGGATTTAAAATCCGAGAAGTCGCTATCATTTCTTATTCCGGCATTTGAAGTAATAGTGATCATCCATGCCATCGACCTTGCCTGTTCGCTCGTCGCCTTCCGGGCGCACGTTGTGGTGTGATGGCTGATCACCAACACCATCTTGGCCGTAGTAATGACCAGCAGAATGGTCCTGAATGACTACATTCTTTCCATTAATACTATAAGTTAACTCCCTAGTTTGGATAGGTTTTTTATTCGCGTTGAGAATCCAATTGCCACTTGAATCAGTTAACGGAACCATCCTCTGACCGACAGGATGCTGAGACATGGAAATTCCAAGCTGTCGTTTAATAGCTCGCAAACTGGCGCTTCTTGTCTGGTGGCATGCGAGCCCAAGCGGATCAATCCATTCAATCGGATTAGGCGCATATTGATAGACATTTAGTCCACCTTGCAATCCAATCGGATCCTTCGAGATGAACCGTCCCGTTGCCGGATCATAGTACCGGTTGCGATTGTAATGCAGCCCCGTCTCATGATCGTGGTATTGCCCCTGGAAGCGCAGCGGATTGCTGATCCCCGCCCTGCGTGCCGCCGTACTGATCGCCTCCTTCGCCTCGCCCCACGCCTTGTAATGCGCGCTCCACGCCACCTCACCTTGAGCGTCCGTGATTTCCTGCGGCGTGCCCAGATGATCGCACTGATAGTAGCCGATCTGCGCAAACGCCACCGGCTCCGCCACCGATACCCACAACGGATCCCGGTCGATGTCGTAACGCCCTTCATACACCGGCTGCGCGTGCAGCCCGATATACCCGCTCTGGCTCGCCTGCGCCAGCGGCACGAAACCGCCCGGCTCGTACACGTAATGCGTCGTGCGCGCCTGACCGCCCGCGTATGCGTCTCCGCTCTCCCACGCCAGCGTATCGCCATCCCATCCATACAGCGTCGCGCCCGCGCCTCGTCCATCCGCATCCGGTGCGCGTAGCCCCTGCGCCGTGGATTCCTTCAGGATGCGCCGGCCCAGTGCGTCGTAGTGGTACGCCACCCGCATGGTCGGGCTGCTCGAACTCACGAGCCGGTCGAACAAATCCCACCGATACTCCGTCTGCTCGCCCTGTTGCGTCCGCTGCGTCAGGTTCCCAAACTCATCGTAGCGATAGTGCGTGCCCGCGTAACCCTTCAGCAAGTTATCCAGCAGCACCGGCCGCCCCTGAATGCGGCTCGCGTACTCCGCCGTCCCTCTTTCGGAGTCGGCCTCGATGCGCCGCGTGTGCGGATCGTCCAGCAGATTGCCCGCCGGATCGAACGCAAAACGCTCCTCGCCCTGCGCGCTGAGCGCCGACAGCAGCCGCCCCACCGGGTCGTAACGGTAATCCAGATCGCCGCGCCGCACATCGCGGATCGCCTGCAACTGGCCCGCGCCATCGTAGCGGTATTCACGCATCTGCAGGCGCTTGCCCCCCGGCGTTTCGTGACTCGCCATCAGCTTCTGCGTCTTTAACCGGCCGCCCACGTCATACTCCTGACGCTGCGTGAGGCCGTTGCCCTGCACGCGCTCGATCTCCCGATGCAAATCGTCCCGCTCGATCTGCACCAGTTCCCGGTCATCGAGCAACATGCCATGCACGTGACCGCTGCCGTAACTGAGCACGCCCACGCGATGGCCGTCCGGGCGAATCGTCGTCACGCGCTGGTTCAGCACGTCGTAGTCGTGACCAGGTCTCGTTGCCGTGGGCGTCCGTCACGTAGGTCAGGCGGATATCCGGATCCCATTCCAGCTTCGTGTCGTAGCTGCCGTCGTCGGCCCATTCGCGCACCGCCTTCGCGGTCGGCTCCGTGCCGTGCCAGCGCAGGTTCATGCCGCGTCCGGTGCGGTCGGTGTAGCGGGTGAGCAGATGGTGAGCGTACGCGTAGCCGCGTTGCGCGCCGTGCTCGTCGGTGGCCGACACCAGATCGCCCGCCTCGTCGTATTCATATGCCGCCAGTTGCCGCACCGGCTTGCCTTCGTCGATCAGCCATATCTGCGTGATATGACCCGTCTTGTCGGCAATCGTATGCACGTGCGCGTGGATATCGTCGCCGTGATGGCTCATCAGGTCGGAGGGCGTGAGCGCATTCGCTTCGCCCGCGTGCTCGTAGGCCAGCGCCACAGCTGCGCCGTTGCGCAGCGTGATGTTCACCAGCCGATAGTGCTTGCCATGGCGCTCGTAGGTTTCCTTCGTCTCGACGCCGCGGCACACCGCCACGCTGTTCTCCGCCACGCGCACCAGCGTCACGTTCTCGATGGCGTCGTAGTGAAACGCGCCGACCTTCGGCTGCGGCCACTCGTGCGTGCGACCGTCCGCGCCGTGATAGCGCAGCAGTTCGGGCCGTGCGCCGCGATCGATGATGTCCAGCCGCGTGGTGAAGGGCGAGCTCCAGCGCGCCCCCAGGGGACTGGCATCGTAGGCGTCATGATCCGAGCGATACATGCGCGCCCAGTCCAGCGCGAACACGCCCGCCAGCGAGAAGTCCTCGTGCGTGAGCTGCTCGGCGCCGCGCGCGAAGCTGATGCTGCGGCCGGTATTGGCGGGCGCGGGGCAGTTCTTGCAGCCGGGGTCGCTCTCCGAGTCCGCTTCAACATGCTTGGACTCGAGCTTGCCCTTGCCATTCTGCTTCTTCGCCTGACTGACTTCCTGTTCCTTGATGTTGAGGTTCTTGCCGCGAGCGTGCTTCTTGCGCCACGCCGCGATAAGGCTCACCAGAATCGTCAGCAGCTTCGCAATCGCGCCGGTGCGCGGGTTCGCCAGCGCCGCCAGCGCCTGCGTGAACACGCCGTTCGGTTGCGTATAGTCGTAGTCGGCGAGCGTCACATCGCCCGGGGTGATCTGGCGCGATACCGTGAGCGCGTGGATATGCTCCTCGTCGATGCGCTTATCCTCGGGCGCGTGATAGCGGATCGTGTCGTATGTATTGCCGTGCTTCTTGTGCGAACCGGGCGAATCGCACAGCACGAGCGTCATGCCGTCGAAGTGGTAGTAAATGCCCCACTCGCTCCAGATCTGGCATAAGAAGTCATAATCCGTCTGCCAGAACTGTCGAACATAATCGCGCTTCGGAAACACGTTGTTCTTGAGCGCCACGGCGGCCACGCGCCAGTTCCACGGGAATTTGAAATTGCGGCTTTTGAAGACCGCTTCGGTTATCTCAATAACATTTAAATTTTGGAACACGCGATTGTCGATGCTCTGCGTCGTCATCCAGAGCCATGGCCGCACCGTGAAACGGTAGTACGCGCGCCGCTCATCACTGCCCGTCTGCTCGACTTCGGTGATGATGCCGTTGATGGTCCGCACGCCCGCGCCGATATTGCCCGCGCCCAGATCGCCCGGGAGCCCCGGAACGAACGTTCCTTTACCTTCAAATTCGACCGAAATTTCGATCAGCTTGCCGATGAGGTCATCTGGTTTGATCACCTCACGCGCCTGATAGACGCGGAAACTCGGAATATCGAGCGTGGCGAATTCGACCTGGTATTTGAACAGTTCGCCCAGGGCTTCGACGCCGCTCACGCGCTCAGGGATGAGCACGTCCTCACCACCCCACAGGGGCAGCGCCTTGCACGCGACCTTGAGCGTGCGTTCTTGCAGTGGATTGAACATCGGGTACAGCTCCCTGGTTCTTTTGATTAAGGTCACGGACAAGGCCGTGCGGGGATTGATTTAAGTCGTCGGTTCCAGCTCACACTGATGCAACCCACGCCGTAGTGCGATGCAGGAGGTCCTTTCACCTTGAGGCAGGGTCAGCGAATTCGGCGCGGTGCCGTGCATCGATGATGCAGCGGACCACGAAGCCGGTGCTTTTGGAGCAAGCGATTGACGTAAGGGGTCGAACACTTCCGCTTCGAGCAGGCTAACGCTCGCGGAGTTAGGTGTCGAGCAGGCGAGGGTCATGCGAATCAGCCGACGCGTTGAATCCATGACGAGGCGTCGATTCACGCGCTGACGTCAAACGAGCCGACTGATGATTGATGCTTGGCATTGCGAATTTTTGCTAAACAGCAGGATTGCAACGCTATCAGTCTGTCCCTAAAATTAATATGGGAGTTGTCTTAATGAGGCGGTGATATGAATGATGCGAGGCAAGGGAGCAGCCCCTCGGTGTCTCTTCGCTCGGCAGCAATCCATCGATGGAAAAAGCGGTGCACCAGCGCTAGTCATCCGGCTCTGTCAGTCGCAGCTTTCGTGCTGCGACTGCTGAATGGTCACGAACCATTTCGTCCGGATGGATGTGCGCTTCGGACGAGCACACCGCACACGAGTTGCCGTTCCTGTCCGGTTAATGAACTTCCACCCACCTCAAGGCTGCGCCTGCTGCCACTGCAATACCGGATGCGTCGCGCCGGCCGGCATCGCCCAGACGCCACCCGCCGGAATATTCCAGTCGAGGTAATTCGACACGTTGCTCATCTGCGCCGTCGTCAGCCCGTTCGAATCGGGCGGCACCGTGCCCGAGTTCGATCCCGCCGCGCTCGTCCGAATCGTCGTCTCCTTGTTCCAGTAGACGTTGTTGTGAATCGCGCCCTGGTTGTACGCCGCGATCCCGCCGTAAGCATCGCCCGGCGGCCCGCCGCCGCCGACCTGCCCGACCGCGAACGATTCGTTGATGACGCCCGTCGTGCCGTTGTCGTACACGAGCCCGCCACCGCCGAAGCCGCCGACGCCGCCCGTCGCGTACGACTGCGTGATGAGCCCCGCGTTGAACGCGACGAGCCCCGCCGTCTCGCCGTGGGAGCCGGCGAAGGTCGTGCCGGTCGCATACGACTGCGCGACGGTGCCGTTGTTCGTGCCCACGAGCCCGCCCGCCGGCGTCTGATAGCCGACGTCCGCCGTGCTCGACGAGCGCTCGATCGTCCCGTTGTTCACGCCGACGAGCCCGCCCGCGCCGCGTCCGCCGAAGCCGTTCTGACTGACCGCGCCCGCGGTATTGACGTAGGTGACGAGCCCGTCGTTCTGCCCGGCGAGCAAGCCGAGCCCGCCCGACGAATAGCCGCTCACGCTCGCGTTCGTGAGATTCAGGTTGCGCACGACGCCGCTCGCGCCGATCACGCCGAACATGCCGTAATAGTCGTCGTTGGCATTCGAGATCGACGCGAGCTTGTCGATGGTGTGACCGAAGCCGTCGAACTGGCCGGTAAACGGCGTCGACGTCGCCCCGATCGCGGTGAAGTAGTTCGGATAGCTCGTCGCGCTCGCATCGATATCCTTGCCGAGCGCATAGCTGCCCGCGAGGTCTTGCGACACCTTTTGCAGATCGCCGAGATTGTTCACGAGCTTGTACGCGCTCGCCTGCGCGACGACCCCGCTATACGGCGCGGCGGTCCATCCGCTGTTCGTGAGCACGGTGCCCGGCGCGTACGTGCCGTTCATGTCGTAGAGCGCGCTCACGATGCCGCCGCTCTTCGACCAGTCGATCGTGCCGCCATTGGTCACGCCGCCGCCGTTGTCGATGCCGCCCGCATCGGCGCGCAGCGTGAGATTGCCGTTGCCGGTGTTGCCGATCGTCGCGCCGGGAGCGATCGTCACGTTATGCGCCGCGCCGAGCGTCAGCGATCCGTTGCCGCTCCATTGCACGTTGCCGTTCACGGCGAGATCGCCGCTCGCCGTTTCGACATCGACCGAGGTGCCGTTCGTCAGGCTGCGCGCGAGTGAAGCGCCGCTCGTCTGATCGACGGTGAAGGCCGGCGCGCCGAGCTTCCAGGTGCGCGCCTGGACGTTCGCGCCCGCGATATCGAGCGTGTTGCCGCTCGTCTCGACCGTGCCGCCGCTGCCGTCCGCGTTGGCCGCGGCGATCGCGCCGTTCGCGTGCACGTTGCCCTGGTCGGCGACGAGCCACACATGGCCGTCGCGCGTCGCCGTGCCGGTCGCCCGGATCGCGGCGCTGTTGCCCGCGAGCGCGTAGACGTTGCCGTCGGCGGCTTGCAGGTTCGCCTGCGCCGCCGCGATCGCGCCGCCGTTCATGGCCGTGCCGCCGCTGCCCGCCTGCACGAAGACCTGCTGCCCGCCCGACGCGTCCTGCAGCAACACCTGATTGCCCGCCGCGATCTCGACCGTGCCCTGCGGCGCGCTGATGCTGCCGCCATTCACCGCTGCCGTGCGCGACACGAGAAACACGTCGCCGCCGCTCGAACCGATCTTGCCGAGATTGATGACCATGCCGTCGCCGCCGCCCGAGAGCGTGAGCGGGCCGCCTTGCATGAACGCGTCGTTGCCGATGTCGAGCGCCGACGCGACGAAGCGCCCGCCCGTCGCCACGACGCCGCCCGGGCCCACCAGCACGCCCTGCGGATTGACGAGATACACGCTGCCCGTCGCGTTGAGCTGGCCGAGGATCACCGAAGCATCGCCGCCCGTCACGCGATTGAGCGTCGCGCCGTTGCCGTTGTTGAACGTCACCTGCCGTCCGCCGCCGATCGAAAAGCTATTCCAGTCGATGACGCCGCGCGATGTCGTCTGATTGATCGTCAGCGACGCGCCGCCGCCCGCGATCGCGCCGCTGCCCGCGACGAACTGGCCGCCGGCCGGCAATGGCGGCGCGGCCTCGGCGATGCCGGCGAGCGTCGCGCACGACATGCCCGCAAGGAGCGGCACGAGCATCGCGAGCGGCCGCAGGCGGGCGCGGCGACGAATACGGCTTGGGGAAAGAAGCGGACGAATGCTGCGCTGCATGGCTGCCTCCGTTCAATCGGGCGTTTTTGTTCGTTTATGGTCGTTTTGGCCGCTGACGGTGTAGCCGCTTTTCGCCCCGGCGATTCGATCACGGGAGCGCGAACATCGACGTGCGAGCAGGCGCGCCGATGGTAGCGCCCGGCGTTGCGCGCCTATGTGGGGTTCCGCACATTCGTGCGGCTCAAAAAAATGGGGCTGCGCGCACGCGAGACGCGTCGGGGCACGTGTGCGGCGCGGCATGGAAATTGAGCGCCGCGGGATGCAAATATGAAGGGAGATTGAAAGCGCTTCTAGTGCGAAGGCTTGCGCCGGCTCGTCAGTTCGATCCAGCATTCGTGATAGATGCGCTGCACGAGCGCGCTCTCGTAGTCGAGATCTTCGCCTTCGAGAATGCGCTCGATGTCGCCGCGCGAGGCGTCGGCGTCGAGCGTCGTGGCAAAGCGCATGGCGAGCGACTGCGCGGCCGCCGAAAGCCGCGCGGTTTCGATCCACTCCGCCGCGCGATGATGCCGGTCGAGCCAGCGATGCGCCGCGCGCACCTGAAACGACGTATCGGGCCAGTCGCCTTCGATGTAGTACGCGCCGAGCATTCCGCACGTGAGCCAGCACAGCAGATGAACCCGGTCATCGGGCCCCAGGGGATAGCGCACTTGGCTCATGATGGCGGCATCGAAATGACGCATCGACGATAGCACGCTGTGCGCGCCCGCAGCATGCGGCGCGCGTATGGTCCGGCGCGGCCGCCATGCAGGCTTCGTGCGAAAGATGTCAGAACGCGTGCCGCAGCGCCACGCGTGCGACGAACTGCTCCGAGTTCGACGACACACCCTGCGTGCCCGGAATGAACGCCTGATCCATGACGGAATCCGTCGAACTGCCCGCGATCTTCTGATACGCGCCCTGCACGTAAATGTCCGTGCGCTTCGAGAGGAAGTAGTCCGCCATCAGGCCCGCCGAATGAATGTGCGGCTTCACGGTGCCGGCCGTCGAATCGTAGGTTTCCATCGAGTAGACATACTGCGCGCCGACGAAGAATGCCGGCGTGAACTGATATTTCCCGTTCACTTCGAAGTTCTGATACTTGAGGTTCCTGAGCGTGTTGCCCGCCGACGCGAGCGGCACACCGATATATCCGTTCGTCACCGGATTCGCATAGCTGGAATTCGTATAGGCAAAGCCCGCCGTCGCCTTGCCGAACGTGTAGTTCACGCCCACGCCGAAGATCTGCATGCGCTGCGCGATGAAGCTCGCATCGTTCGTGGCGATGGCGCCGTTCGCCGTGAGGCCGGTGCCATCGGCGCGCAGATAGGCCGCGCCCGCGAGCAGGCCGCCGTTCGCATACGACGCCCCGACGCTGAATTGCCGGTTGTTCGCGAAGTTTGTGTCGTTGCTGAAGCTGTACGTGCCGCCGAACTGGAATCCGGCGAAGGACGGGCTCGCGTACTTCACCGTGTTGTTCACGCGGAACGAGTTGTCGGTGTTGTCGTTGTCGAACGGATGCGCGAACAGATAGCCCGCCCAGTTGCCGTTGGCCGTCGTCGGCGCGAGATAGTCGACCACCGAATCGTATTGACGGCCGAACCTGACCGAGCCGAACCGGTCGTTGGTCACGCCGATGTAAGCCTGCCGCCCGAACATGCGTCCGCCTTGCCCGGCCGCGCCGTTGCTCAGGTTCACGCCGCTTTCGAGCTGAAACACCGCTTGCGTGCCGCCGCCCAGATCCTCCACGCCGCGCAAACCCCAGCGGCTGCCCGACGCATAACCGCTCGTCAGTTCATACGCGCGATTTCCGCCGACGTTGCTCGTGTAGTCGAACCCTTCGTCGAGCACGCCGAACAGCGTGACGCTGCTTTGCGCATGAGCCGACGATGCGATGCACGCGAGCGCGGCAAGCGAAATTGCTTTGATTCTCATGTAAGTCTCAAGTCTTTTACTTTTGGATGAAGAAGTCCCGGCAGACGCTCGCCGGAACCGCGAGCGACCGATTGTGAGCGATGCGAACGACCCTGAAAAAGGATTTAGTCGAACAGCCATCGTGAGTTTTTTGAATGTTCTTCCAGCGAATTCTTCGCTTGTCGTTGCAGCGCGACGCACGAAAGAATGCGTTGCACAGCGATCAAGGAACCCGCCAGACATGAAGCTAGAACGGAATTTTGTGAACGGACGTTTCATCGAGCCCGTGAGCGACGAAGTCACCGCCATCCTGAATCCCGCGACCGAGGCGTTGCTGGGCCATGTTCACAACGCATCGCGTGAACAGGCGCTTACGGCGGTCGATCAGGCCGCCGCCGCGCAACGCCTGTGGCGCGTGACGCCCGCGGCCGAGCGCGGCGCGCATATGCAGCGTCTCGCCGATGCGATCGCCGAAGCCTCCGCCGAGATCGGCGCGGCGCTCGCGATGGAATCCGGCAAGAGCCTGCTCGACGCGATCAACGAGGCCGTCTACGCGGCGCAGATCACGCGCTATCACGCGGAATGGGCGCGGCGCATCGAAGGCGAAGTCATTCCGAGCGATACGACTGATGAGAACCTCGTGCTGCATCGCGAGCCGATTGGCGTGGTTGCGTGCCTGATCCCGTTCAACTTCCCGATCTACACGCTCATGCGCAAGATCGCGCCCGCGCTGATCGCGGGCAACACGGTCGTCGTGCGCCCGAGCAACAACACGCCGCTGTCGGCCTTCGAACTGGCGCGCGCGGTCGAACGCGCGGCGCTGCCCGCGGGCGTCGTCAATATTCTCGCGATGGATCACGCCACCGCCGAAATCGTCTGCACGCACTCGAAGGTCGGCATGATCACGTTGACGGGCAGCGTGAACGCGGGCCGCAAGGTGCTCGAATACTGCAAGGCGAACATCGCGAAGCCTTCGCTGGAACTCGGCGGCAAGACGCCCGCGATCATCGAGCCGGATGCCGATCTGGAGAAGGCGGCGCGCGAGCTCGTCGCCTCGAAGCTCACGCACAGCGGCCAGCTCTGCACGGCCATCGAGCGCGTGTACGTGCACGAGAGCATTCATGACGCGTTCCTCGGCCTGCTGCGCGCGCAGATGCAAGCGAAGCGGATCGGCGACCGCAGCGAAGACGCGAGCCACATGGGCCCGCTCGTGAACAAGGCGTCGCGCGACGGCATTCACGCGATGGTCCGCCGCGCGATCGAAGCGGGCGCGACGCTCGAAACCGGCGGCGAAGTGCCGGCGGGCAAGGGCTTTTTCTATCCGCCGACGCTGCTTTCGAACTGCCGCCAGGACATGGAGATCGTGCAGGAAGAAACCTTCGGTCCCGTGCTCGCGGTGCTGAAGTACGGCACGATCGACGAAGCGCTCTCGATGGCGAACGATCATCAGTTCGGGCTTTCGTCGGTGCTCTACACCGAGAACTACCGCACGGCGATGAAAGTCGCCAACGCGATCGAAGCGGGCGAGCTCTACATCAACCGCACGCCCGCCGATCCCTATCAGGGCTTTCATGCGGGCTGGAAGCGCTCCGGCATCGGCGGCGACGACGGCAAGCACGGCATGCTCGAATTCACGCAAACGCGTCTCGTCGTCATGAAGTACTGATTCTCGCGGCCGGCGCTCGCCGGTCCGCGCTCAATTCACCCAACAAAAACATAGTGAAGATCCGGCGTCACGGCATCGACGTGTCGTGACGCGGCTCTTCGAGGAGCACATCCGTGTCATCGAATCCCGCTCAATCCGGTGCGAGCGTCGCCGCACCGCGCGAAAGCTCGCGCGCCGACCGCTATATCCAGCTCGCGCTGCTCGTGATCGCCGCCGGCGCCATTTATCCGATTCTGTATCTGCGGCAGGTCTATCAGCCGACGATGCTCGAAGTCTTCCACATCTCCGAGGCGCAACTCGGTTACTTGTACTCCGCGCTCGGCACGATCTTCCTCGTCTGTTATCTGCCGAGCGGCTGGCTCGCGGACCGCGTAAGGCCCCGCGTGCTCATCAGCTTTTCGCTGATCGCGACGGGCGCGCTCGGGCTCTGGTATTCCACGGCGCCTTCGTTCGGCGCGCTGATCGCGATCTTCGGCGGCTGGGGCCTGACGACCGGCCTCACGTTCTGGGCCGCGATCATCAAGCGCGTATCGATGATCGCAGGCGCGGACGAGCAAGGCCGCTTCTTCGGCTTTCTCGACGGCGGGCGCGGCCTGATCGAAGCGCTGCTCGCGACCATCGCGATTTCGCTCTTCGCGTGGATGACGCAGACGCGCGGCGCATCGACCGAAGCGGGCTTCCGGCTCGTCGTCTATATGTACGCGTTTCTGTGCATCGGGCTCGGCGTGGTGCTCGGTCTCGTGCGCGATCCGAACGGCGGCGCGGCCGCGACGGCGGTGAAGCGCGAAAAGCGCAACGTGCTGCGCGATCTCTATTCGCTCGCGAAGAATCCGCAACTCGCGCTGCTTTCCGCGATCGTGTTCTGCGGCTATCAGGTCTTCTGGTCCACGTACAGCTTCTCCGCGTATCTGCATGAAAAGGAAATCGGCCTGACGGTGGTCGCGGCGGGCTTCATCACGACGCTCAAGCTGTGGATGCGGCCGATCGGCGGCATCGGCGGCGGCTTTCTCGGCGATCGCTTTTCGAAGACTTCCGTGCTGATCGTCGCACTGTTCTCGGCGTCCGCCGCGCTCATCGCGCTGATGGCAGCGCCCGGCATGTCGAGTCATGCGCTCGTCGCGGTGCTCGTGCTGTTCATCGGCGTGATGACCTACGCGATTCGCGGCCTCTACTGGTCGCTGCTCGATCAATGCAAGGTGCCCGCAGAAACGATGGGTCTCGCGATCGGCCTCGTGTCCGTTGTCGGCTATTCGCCGGATGCGGTGCTGCCGCTCATCAACGGCTATCTGACGCAGAACTATCCGGGTGTCTACGGATATCAACTGTACTTCGGCTATATCGCCTTCATGTCCGCGCTCGGCGGCGTGGCGGCCATCTTGTTCAAACTTCGACTCGCGAAACAGGGAGCGCAACAATGAAAATCGCCGCACTGGAAACGCATATCGTCGCCGTGCCGCCGCCTCATATCGGCGGCATGTACTGGATCTTCGTCAAGCTGCGCACGGCGTGCGGCATCGAAGGCGTCGGTGAGATCTATTCCGCGACGTTCCATCCGAAGGCGATGGTGCCGATCATCGAAGATGTGTTTCAGCGTTATCTGGAAGGCCACGATCCGCATCGCGTCGAACGCTTCTATCGCGAGGCGTATTCGAGCGGCTTCACGCAGCGCCCCGATCTCACGATGATGGGCGTCGTGAGCGGCCTCGAAATGGCGTGCTGGGACATCATCGGCAAGGCGGCGGGCAAGCCCGTCTACGAGCTGCTCGGCGGGCGCGTGCATGAACGCCTGCGTTCGTACACGTATCTGTATTCGAAGAATAGCCGCGGCGAATACGACTACGACGATCCGGATCTCGCCGCCGAATGCGCCGCGCATAACGTGGCGAAGGGCTTTACCGCCGTCAAGTTCGATCCGGCGGGGCCGTACACCGCGTACTCGGGCCATCAGCTTTCGCTCGACGTGATGGACCGCTGCGAAACCTTCTGCCGCAAGGTGCGCGAGGCCGTCGGCAGCCAGGCCGATCTGCTGTTCGGCACGCACGGCCAGATGGTGCCGTCATCCGCGATCCGTCTCGCGCAGCGTCTCGCGAAGTTCGATCCGCTGTGGTTCGAGGAGCCGGTGCCGCCGGGCCAGGAAGGCGCGATGGCGCAAGTCGCCGCGAAGACCAGCATTCCGATCGCGGCGGGCGAGCGCCTCACGACGAAGTACGAGTTCTTCAAGCTGCTCGAAGCGAAAGCGGCGTCGATCCTGCAATTCAATGTCGGGCGCGTGGGCGGCCTGCTCGAAGCGAAGAAGATCGCGAGCCTCGCCGAGGTCTATTACGCGCAGATCGCGCCGCATCTTTACAACGGTCCTGTCGGGGCGGCCGCGAGCATTCAGATCGCCGCATGTACGCCGAACTTTCTGATTCAGGAAAGCATCGAGACGTGGGGCGGCTTCCACGCCGAAGTGCTGAAGAAGCCGATCCGCTGGGAAGATGGCTACATCATTCCGTCGACGGAGCCGGGGCTCGGCGTCGAACTGAACATGGACGTCGTGCGCGCGCATACGCCGTACACGGGCGAACGGCTGCATCTGCAGATGGCGGCGCAACCCGCCGACGTGAAGGATCTCGCGCCCGCCAAGGGCTAATCAGGCATGAAAGACATGGAATTCGACTACATCATCGTCGGCGCGGGATCGGCGGGCTGCATTCTCGCCAATCGCCTGACGGAGTCCGGCGAGCATTCGGTGCTGCTGCTCGAAGCGGGCGGCGCGGACGATTCGTTCTGGTTCAGGGTGCCGGTCGGCTTCACGAAGACCTACTACAACCCGCAATACAACTGGATGTACTACAGCGAGCCGGAAGCGCAACTGAAGAACCGTTCGCTGTATTGCCCGCGCGGCAAGGTGCAGGGCGGCTCCGGCTCGATCAACGCGATGATCTACGTTCGCGGCCAGCCGCACGATTTCGACGACTGGGCGCGCGCGGGCAACGCGGGCTGGAGCTACCGCGACGTGCTGCCGTATTTCCGCCGCCTCGAATCGCACTGGGCCGGCGACACCGAATATCACGGCGCGCACGGCAAGATCGCCATTTCGTCGATGAAAGACGGCGCGCATCCGATCTGCGGCACCTTCCTGGAAGGCGCGCGGCAGGCGGGCTATCCCGTGACCGGCGACATCAACGGCGCGGACTACGAAGGCGCGACCGTCTACGATCTCAATGCGCGCAAGGGCGAGCGTTCGTCGAGCAGCTTCGAATATCTGCATCCTGTGCTAGGGCGCAAGAATTTGCGCGTGGAGCGCAACGTGAGCGTGAGCCGCGTGATGTTCGACGGCAAGCGCGCGACGGGCGTGACCGCGACGCGCAACGGGGAGTCGCTGCGGTTCCGCGCGAAGCGTGAAGTAATTCTGTCGGCGGGCGCGGTCGATTCGCCGAAGCTGATGCAGCTTTCCGGCCTCGGCGAACGCGCGTTGCTCGCGAAGCACGGCATTCCCGTCGTGCACGAACTGCCCGCGGTCGGCAAGAATCTGCAGGATCATCTGTGCGTGAGCTTTTACTATCGCGCGACGGTGAAGACGCTGAATGACGAGCTCGGCTCGCTTTTCGGCAAGGCAAAGGCCGCGCTGCGCTATCTGACCTCGCGCAAAGGGCCGCTCTCGATGAGCGTCAATCAGTCGGGCGGATTCTTCAAGGGCGATGACGGCGAGGCGGAACCGAACCTCCAGCTTTACTTCAATCCGCTGTCGTATCGCATTCCGAAGAGCAGCAAGGCGCAGCTCGAACCCGAGCCGTATTCCGGTTTCCTGCTGTGCTTCAATCCGTGCCGGCCGACGAGCCGCGGCTCGGTCGAGATCGCTTCGGACCGTGTCGAGGATGCCGCGAAGATCCGCATCAACGCGCTGACGACGCCGAAGGACATCCGTGAGGCGGTGCAGGGCAGCAAGCTCGTGCGCAAGATCATGAATTCGAAGGCGCTGCGCGCGGTCACGGCGGAGGAAATCTCGCCGGGGCCGAACGTGCGGAGCGATGCCGACATGCTGGCGTATTTCCGCGAGCAGTCGGGTTCGATCTACCACCTGTGCGGCTCCTGCGCGATGGGGCCGGACGCGGCCACCGCGGTCGTCGACGAACGGCTGCGCGTGCATGGCGTGCAGGGCTTGCGGATCGTGGACGCGTCGGTTTTCCCGAACATCACGTCGGGCAATCTGAATGCGCCGGTGATGATGGTCGCCGAGAAAGGCGCGGACATGATCCTCGACGACGCGCGCGCCACCGCTGCCCGGCTTCCCGAGCCGGCGGAGTCTGCCGCGATCGGCTGATGCGCGCGGGGCGTGAGCGCGTCACTACGCTTTCACGCCCTGAAGCGGCATAATTTGCCTCGATTCGTAAAATGCTGCCTGAGAGCGGCATGGTCCGGCGCCGACGCGTGCTAAAAGCGCGCCTCGAACGCGAGGAAAGGGAGACCGACGTGAAGCGAAAGATGCCCGCCCTGAACGCGCTGAGGGCCTTCGAGGTGGCCGGACACACCGGCAGCTTCACGCGCGCGGCCGAAATGCTGCATGTCACGCAAAGCGCGGTGAGCCGTCAGGTGCGTCAGCTCGAAACGCAGCTCGGCGAGCCGCTTCTTTTGCGTCGGCATCATCATCTCGAACTGTCGGCGACGGGGCGGCTTCTGCTGCAGGCGCTGAAGATGTCGTTCGACCGCATCGAACTGACCGTGCGCAGCATTCAGGAGAAGACGCATCTGAAGCGTTTGCGCATCAACGCGCCGCCTACCTTTTCCAGCCGCTGGCTGATGCCGCGGCTGCAATCCTTGCGCACCGCCGCGCCCGAGCTCGAAATCACGCTGACCACGCGTCTCAGGGACGATCTCGTCGAATCGGGCGCGCTCGATTGCGCGATTCGCTTCGGCAACGGCGAGTGGGACAGCCTCGATAATCAATTGCTGATGAACGAGCGGCATATCGCGGTGTGCTCGCCGGCGCTGATCGGCGAGCGCGATACCTCGGACATCGACCTGAACGCGTTCACGCTGCTGCATGTGCTCGCGGCCAGCGATCAGCGCTATCTCACCTGGCAGCACTGGCTCAAGGCCGCGGATATCGGCGGTGTAGATACGCGCGGCGGCTACGAGTTCGACCTGCTCGATCACGCGATCCGCGCGGCCGTCGACGGGCTGGGCGTCACCATCGCGGATCGTCACATGATCGCGCACGAATTGCGGCAGGGCACGCTCGTGCCGATCGTCGATGTCGAGGTGGACGGGCATCAGTCGTACTGGCTCGTCACGCGCACCGGCCAGGACGATTCGCCTCAGGTCGCGCTGTTTCGCGAGTGGCTGCGCGCCGAGATCGAAAAGCAGACGCGCGGGCGTGGCGGAAAGCCTGCGCGCGCCTGAGCGGGAGAGACGATCATGCGCCGGCTGCCATCCCTGACCGCATTGCGCTTTTTCGAAGAGAGCGCGCGCCATATGAGCTTCAACAAATCCGCCGCGGCGCTGTGCGTGACGCCCGGCGCGGTGAGCCGCCAGATTCGCCTGCTCGAAGAGGCGCTCGGCACGAAGCTGTTCGATCGCGATCACAAGGGCATACGTCTTACGAAGCAGGGCGCGGAACTGCTCGCGTGTTTGTCCGATGCGTTCGATTCGATCGAGCGCGTGACGCGTTCGCTGTCGACCGCCCAACGCGGCGAGCGCCGGCGTCTGACCGTGAGCGCGCCGCCGACTTTCGCGACGCGCTGGCTTTCGCCACGCCTCGGCTCGCTGATGGACGCGGTGCCCGACATCGATCTTTCCGTGCGCACCGATGCCATCGACGAACGTCAATGCAGCATTCGCTTCGGCTACGAGGCGCGGGCGGATCATCGGTCGGAGTTGCTGTTCATCGAGCGGCACGTGCTTGCCGGCGCGATGAAGTTCGCGGGGCAGCCCGTCGAGGCGCTATTGCAGCGGCTGCCCGCGCTGCACGTGCTGCATAACGATGCGCGGCTCACGCTGTGGCCCAACTGGCTCGACGCGGCGGGACTGCCGCGCGCGTACGGCGAGAACGGCATCGAGTTCTCGACGCTCGATCAGGCGATTCACGCGGCGCGCGCGGGCTCCGGGCTGGCGGTGGTGGACCGGAACATGATCGCCGATGAGTTGCACGAGGGTTCGCTCGTGCTGCTCTCGCCGGTGGAATCGACGGGGCCGTATGGGTACTGGCTGGATATCGCGCCTGCGGAGGCGAGCTCGGATAGTGTGCAGGCGTTTGCGGAGTGGTTGCGTGGCGAGGGGGCGAAGGCTGCGCAGGCGTAGGGGCGCTGGGAAAACATTTCGGCGGAAACACGCCGACGAGGTTCGAGAACGCCGACATCGGCGCCCTCAAGTTTCGGTATTAATGTACGCTCGATGCGGGTGAGACGAAATACGTAAGGACGAGCGCTGGATTCGGATTGCTTGTGGGACGTGTTTGGCGGTCAGGCGGATCACGCGAGAGGAGATCGCAATGAAAAATAGCGCCGTAGCCATTTTGTGCATGACGCTGCTCGGCAGCGCGCTTGCAGCAAGCGAACCTTCGATAACGGAATACCGAGGCATCTGCGACGCTTCGGCGGCCATCGCACTGGACGAGAATCTGTTCGCAGTAGCCGACGACGAGCACAACGTACTCAAAATATATCGTCGCGGTCAAGCGAAGGAAGTATCGAGCGTGTCGGTCATCGATTCGTTGGGCAATGACGAATCGGATCTCGAAGGTGCCGCGAGGATCGGAAACAGAATCTTCTGGATCGCGTCTCACGGAAGAAATGCGAAGGGGAAACTCCGCGAGCAACGACATCGCTTCTTCGCGACCGACATTGTCGGACAAGGCGATTCAGTGACGCTGAAGGTGGTTGGAACTCCGTACACTCGACTTCTCGATGACTTGCTCGCCGACACCGATCTGAAACCGTTCAAGCTCGACGCCGCGAGCAGTCTGGCAGCCGAAGCGAAAGATGGGTTGAACATCGAGGGACTCGCGGCGACACCCGATGGCCAGCTCTTGATCGGATTTCGCAACCCGATCATCAAGGGAAAGGCGCTCATCGTGCCGCTGGAAAATCCGCAGGAGTTGATCGAGGGAAAGAAGGCCCGGCTCGGGGCGCCTATTGCACTCGACCTCCAGAAGCGAGGGATACGCAGCATCGAACGGGTGAAGGGCAGCTACCTCATTGTTGCAGGTCCGCCGGCAAAGAAGGGGACGTTCGCCCTGTTCAAGTGGTCGGGGAAGCCGTCGGATGCGCCGGAGCCGGTGAGAAGCGTCGGCTTCGACGGATTGTCGCCGGAAGCACTCTTCGAAATCCCCGATAAGGAAACGATTCAAGTGCTCAGCGACGACGGCGAAAGAAAATTCGGCGATCGAGAATGCAAGGAAATCGAAGATGCCGATTTTCGATTGTTTCGAAGCTTGAGCATCCAGATTCCGTAGGTTTTCATCGGCATTCTTCCCTTACTTTAGCGTGGGATGTGCGTACCGCGGCTGTCGGGGAAACGCGTGGTACACGGCGCGGGCACGATCTCATGCTGGCCGTCATCGCCGTCTGTGCATTCACGGCGATCAGCCTGCAAACGGCGGCATTCATTTTCGCGGTCATGGTCGTGGCGGGTGGAATCAGCATGCTTTACCTGCTGCTCATTCTCGCAACAAGAAAACTGAAACCCCATGCCGACGTGCCGTAGGGCCCGGTCGACGGAAAGGGGCGGCGTAGCAAGGCTTCAGATCAAAAGTGTTCGGGTGCAAGATGGAACAAGTAAAGCGAGTTAAGTTAGCAGCCCTTCTTTTTGGGGCGTTGGCAATAAGCGTTGCCTCACTGAGTGCGTGTAATAAGCCAGCTGAAACGCCGAAAGAAGTCGTGCCGAAGCAAAGCGCTGCGGCACCTGTTCTGAGCACGTCCTTCAGCCCGATATATGGTTTGATCGTTCCACTTAGGATTGCAGGAAGAGATTATCGCTTCCTGTTGGACACGGGATTTGGTTACACGGTCCTGGATAATCATTTCGCCTCGACGATCACGAAACCCGGTAACTATCAGACGGCCACCGTTTTTCGTTCAGCAATAGACCGGGGCATAAACGCAGCGGATGGCGAGAAATTGGCGAAGGACCGGCTGCGCTTATGGAAAGCTCAACCGATCGAAATCGGCGGCCATGTCGTACCGGACTTCTACCCATGGTTTGGCGTCGATTTATTGATACTTGCAATGGCGAAGAAAACCGCGCCGATCGACGGTATTCTAGGCGTCGAGATTTTTCGCCAGTTCAGTTGGGTTCTCGATAATCGCAAGAAAACGCTCACCATCTGGCAACATCCACCGGCGAACGAGCATTTTGCGCACTGCGTGCCTTATCGGGATGGGCCGCCGGTGACTGGGCCCGCGCTCTATCTGCGCACGGGAGATCAGTTTATCGAGTTTGCTATCGATACAGGCGCGGAAGGTTCGAGCATCGATGCTGAGACGCTCAAGCTGCTTAAACAGGCCAAAGCGGCCAAACTCACCGGGACACGTCAGAGTGGATCCATCAACGGATTGGAGACATCCTCCGACTATTTCGTCACCGGATTTTCGCTGGACAAGCAGCCGATTGGCGGCTTTGAGTTTTCTTACGTGAATGGCAAGAAAGGCAGTAATCTGCTGGGCCGCGATTTCTTGGCCAAGCTCGACCGCTATATGTTCGTGCCCAGCACGTTTGAGTTCTGTTTCGACGAAAGCCATCTCGCGCAGGACAATCCGATCGAAGTTCGTCGACTGGGCGTTCGCTTGATTGATGGCAAAGTGACGTTCGCCGCTAACACGTCGAAGTCCTTCGAAGAGCAGGATCTCAGAAACGGAGATGTGCTGATCGAGGTTAATGGTCAGCCGGCCTATCCTGCTTCTCTGGATGAAATCAGTTCCGCGTT
Source organism: Caballeronia sp. PC1 (assembly GCF_021353155.1). NCBI lineage: Bacteria > Pseudomonadati > Pseudomonadota > Betaproteobacteria > Burkholderiales > Burkholderiaceae > Caballeronia > Caballeronia sp. PC1. The sequence continues at coordinate 598,472 of NZ_JAJUBH010000003.1, read as the reverse complement.
GAATACCACGGCGAAGGGCAAATTGTCACTCGTGATCGAACGGGACGGACAACGTCGTACCGTGCGAATTTAATCGTGAAGATCAAGCAACTCGGCCAGGAGCGCGTTGCCTCTCAAGCAGGAAGTCCACAAACGTGCGCACCTTGGCCGAAAGATGCCGGTTGGTCGGATAGACGGCGAAAATCGGTTGAGGCAGCGGCCGGAATTGCGCCAGTACTTCCACCAGCCGGCCATCGCGCAGATCGTCTTCGACCGTGAAATCGAACAGTTGCGTGACGCCCCCACCGTTGACCGCGCAGGCTAGCGTCGCGAACGGATGATCGAACGTCATTGCCGGGCGCACAGGAATTTCGTAGGCAGTCTTGGCTTCCTCGGCGAAAGACCATGGCAACGGACGTCCGCTATCGGGCATGACAAGTCCTAGACACACATGATCGCGCAATGCTTCGAGCCGAGCCGGCGCGTGGTGACGGCGCAAGTATTCGGGCGATGCCACCACGCGAAGCTGGGCGTTGTGAAGAAGCCGCCCAACGAGGCGTGAGTCGGCAACCTGGCCCAGACGAATCGTCATGTCGAAGTCCTGTGTCGCGAAATCGGCGACGGCGTTGCTCAGGGACACGGCAACCTCCACTTTCCCGTCGTAACGCTCGACGTATTGCGGTATCAGCGGGACGATGTGCTTGATGCCGTAGCTTGGCGGCACGCTTATTTTCAGTTCGCCGCGCGGTTGACCATGCGCCGTCAGAGAATGTTCGGTTTCCTGAATATTATCTAACGCCAGACGGCAGGCGTCGTAGTAGACAAGACCATCGTCCGTGAGGCGGACTGCGCGAGTCGTGCGATGAAACAGTAGCAAGCCGAGACGGTTTTCGAGGCGGCCCACAGCCTTGCTGATCGCGGACGGTGTCACGCCGGCCGCCGCCGCCGCGCCAGTGAAACTTTGCGCCTTGGCCGCAGCGCAGAAGAGCTGGATCTCGCCCAGTCGATCGATGGCCGAATCTTTCATGCGCGACGTTCCTTATCGACAGCGGTTCGACGTTTCCAGTGGTGCCCCAGAGTATACGTCGCATCACCGATTTGTGCCCAAGAGGCACAAATAAAATGCCCACAGGCGTCTTTATCGGCGGCAGCGGGCCTCCTAAAGTTCCACACAACGGAATCCGCCACGTGTGCGGCAAAGGGTTCGGCTATGCGGCGGCGGCCGCGTGAATGCTGGCAGATAACAGGAGTGACCTGAGTGAACACGCCACAACCAGACGGACTGCATAACCTGGTTGAGGATCGAATGAAAAAGTACGACACGTTTCGCATGACTGTTGCGATGCTTGCTCTCGTCGGCACGCTAGGTGGATCGCAGATCGCTCAGGCCGCCGCGTCCGAAACGGGAACGCCTCCCTTCTCCAGCGATCCTGCCATCAGTGCCTCGCAGAGGGCGGTGTACGCCGTCGTCCATCAGTACGAGACTGCGCTCAATGCGAAAGACACGAAAGCAATTCTGGATCTTTTTGCGAACGGTAGCGTCGCTGAGTGGAACGGCAAACGTACTCTTGCGACACGTCAGCAGAAGATCGAAGCGTACGACAGCGTATTCAGGATCGCAAAATTCAATACGGTGCTCGATTACGATTCCATCGATGTATATGGAGATACGGCCGTGGTCCGCACGCACCATCAGCGTGGCTCCGTGGTTGTCTTAAACGGTAAGAACGTGCTCGACTACAACCGCGAAGTCTTCGTGCTGCGCAAGACCGACGGAAAATGGAGAATCGTTCTGTACACGTTCAATACTGATGCCGTGCAAGGCGAAGGCTGAGTCTGTACCAGTCTGGAGAGTCTTTCTAAAAAAGTTCTTGACCTTGAAGCCACTTCAGGGTGTGTACTGTGAGCATACGGCCCTGATCGATGACGCTTCGCAGGCGAAAGGGCTGCAAGGACTCAATCCGAACTGGAGGAAAGCCATGAGCTGGCTTGAAAGAATGTTGGGAGGCCATCACGGTTTCCAAAACCGCGGGGGACATGATCGCGGGCACGGCGGGTCGCACGGTCAATCGCACGGTGGATCGCATGACGACAGATACGGCCATCACGGCAACGGCCACGGCAATTCTGGCGGGTATGCCGACGAACGCACTTGCGCTCCCAATGAAGGGTGGGGCAGAACGCCCGGCCGCGCTGCTTCCCCGGCGCAACCCGGCGTGACGTGCCCCAAATGTAGCGCGGCCAATGCCGAGGGTGCTCGCTTTTGCAGCCAGTGCGCGACCTCGCTCACACCGCAGGCCTGCGCGAAGTGTAATCAGCCGATGGCGGCAGGCACGAAGTTCTGTAGTCAGTGCGGCACGTCGGTAGCCACGTGACGCCCGCGGTTAAACTCGCACTCCTCACGCTGCCGCCCGTGCTGGCTGCTGCAGCCGGCGCGGCTATCGCTTCGGCGCGCAAGCCCGGCGCGCGCACCACCAGCGTCATCCAGCACTTCACGGCGGGCATCGTGTTCGCCGCCGCAGCGCTCGAATTGCTTCCCGAAGACCGCAAGCATGCGCTGTGGCCTGTCGTTATTGGTTTCGCACTGGGCCTGGGGTTGATGTTGGGCATCAAGGCGGTCTGCAACCGACTGGAAGTGCGGCTTGAAGGCTCCGCGCTCCCCACCGGTCTCGTGGTCGTCACAGCAGTCGACCTCATCATCGATGGCCTTGTGCTGGGCATCGCTTTCGCGGCGGGCGAGGAAACCGGCGTGATTTTGACCATCGCGCTCACGCTAGAGGTGCTTTTTCTGGCGCTCTCGGTTAGCACAGCGCTGAGCGCTGCCGGAGTGCGTAGCCTTTGGGCAATCGTCGTCCCGATTGCGCTTTCCGTGTTGCTCTCGGCATCGGCCGTTGCAGCCCACGCGGTGCTTGCCAATTTGCCCTCGGTCTACTACGCGGCACTCCTCGGCCTGGGAACGGTTGCGCTCATCTATCTGGTCACCGAAGAGCTCCTCGTCGAAGCGCATGAGGTGGCTGAGACTGCGCTGGCTACCACTGCATTCTTTGTCGGTTTCATCGTCTTCTTCGTGATTGAAGCGACGGTCAAGACGGGATGATCACGCTGACGGCGAGATGATTTTTTTATCATCTTGCAGTCATTGAGACGCACCGTCGGTGCTCCACACTGAGTCGAGCTGTAAGCGACCCAATCATTGTGGAGTCACTGATGAAATCGATAAGTGTTGTTGCAGCCGCGCTATTGATGGCCGGCTTGGCGCAAGCTCACGAAGGTCCGTTGAACGAAGGAAAGACGCGAGAGCAAGCGCGTCAGGAACTCGAGCAAGCCTACAAAGACGGCGTCCTTCCCTTTAGACGAAGCGAATATCCGCCCACCGAGGCTTCCCGGAAAAAGAACCGGGAGGCCTACCTGCGAGCGCACCCCGAAGAAGCCGCAAATCCGACAACCTCTGAAGCGAGTACCGGCCAATAAAGTCGAGCGATGAGCGGCTCTCCCCGACGATGACAGAAATATCATTTTCGTCTCATCTTCGCACTGCGACAGAACCGTAGCATCGCATCACTCCCATCCTCGAATGTCGCACATGCTTACGCGAACCCTTGCCGTCCTGTCTCTCCTGGCGGTCACAACATCAATCTACGCACAGTCGTCTTCCGTTCAACCGATTGCGAATGAGCGCGGCTTGCAGGAGCCGCGAAACGCTTCATCAACGGGCCTGCCGCAAGTTTCATTGATCGATGTGCTCGGACTTGCCGCTCAGAGCAACCCGCTCTTGAGAGGTGCGAGGGCGGACTCGGATGCATCGGCCGGCGCATTGATGCAGGCGGGCGCGAGACCCAACTTCGAGGTTCGGGCACGAGATGTTGGCTTCGATGGCCGCGACTTCGGGCAACGACATTTGCTCGCACGCGTCGCCGAATTCATCCGCGGTATCGGCCGAGATGGAAACGACAACGGGCGTGTTGAATTTCAGGTAGGGCGGTAATACGTGCTCGCGGTAATAGTCGAGCCCCTTGCTAGGGATACCGATGGAGTTCAGCATGCCGCTGTGGCAATCGGCTACGCGAGGTGTCGGATTACCCGCACGCGATTTGGGCGATACGCTTTTCACGACGAGCGCGCCCAGACGGTTGAAGTCGAGCGCCTCCCGATATTGGATCGCAAAGCAGCCGGACGCCGGCATGACGGGGTTGCGCAGGATCAGGTCGCCAACCCGGGTCGTGAGATTAGCCAAATTCCACCTCCCCAACGACTTCACGAATCGGAAACACGGGACCTTCGCGGCAGACACGCAGGAATCTGCGGTCGCCGTCGCAATCGAACATGCGCACGCAGGACAGGCAAACGCCCATGCCGCAGGCCATGTGCTGCTCCATGGCCACTTCGGCGGTGACGTGCGGATAGTCGTTCAGGACGCGCTGGAGCAGCATGAGCAGGCGCTGCGATCCGCACGTGTACACCGCATCGGGTTGCTGCTCGTGAATCAGATCGCGAATCAGGATCGCGACGGCTTCGACCGAAGAGGAACCGTCGGCATCGAAGACGCTGCGAACGTCGGCGACTGCGCCGCGCAGAAACTCCTTTTCCATCAGATCCGCCGGCGAACGGGCCGACATGACCGCGGTGATCGCGACGCCCGCCTGCGACGCTTCCCTGACGAGCGGCGCCATCGTGGCCAGGCCCACGCCCCGGGCGACGACCAGAATGCGGCGATAGCCGGGGCTGAACGTAAAGGTGTTGCCAAGCGGCCCGACGATGTCCATGTAGCCGCCTTCCGGCAACGTCGCCATGGCTTTCGTGCCGACGCCGGTCACGTTATAGAGAAACTCGATACGGTTGTCTTCCGGTCCCGCGCCATAGACACTCATTGGCCGGAGGAGGAAGGGTTCGTGCTCGGCCGTGGTCGGGCACTTGAGCTGATAGAACTGACCAGCCTGGGTGACCGTCGCAATAGGAGAATCCGCTTCGAGGCGAATGTATTTGTATCGCTGATTCACCCAGTAATGTTCGACGACGCGGCAACGATGAGAAGTAACGGTCGCGGCTTTTCCGCCGCCGCACGGGCTTGCTGACATGACGACTCCACTCTTTATAAGACTGCGAGACCCGCGGGTCTCACGCGCGAACGTTCAATCGAGTTCCTTGCCCTTCAATTCGGGCACGAGGAAAATCGTGGCGATCACATCGAGAACATAGATGCTTGCCAGAAGGGCGATGGCTGCCTGAAACGAATAGGTTGCGGCGAGACTGCCGACGACGATCGGACCGAAGCCGCCCACCGCGCGGCCGATATTGAAGAGCGTGTTTTGCGCGGTTGCACGCGCGGCAGTCGGATACGCTTCTGAATCAGCGCGCCGTACCCGCCTATCATTCCATTGACGAGCATGCCCAATAGCGCGCCTGCCCAGAGCATCACCGAAGGATCGCCCAACGTGGAGTAGACAACGACCATTGCAGCCGCGCCTATCTGGAACATGACGAATGTCGGCTTGCGTCCGATGCGGTCCGCCAGTTGTCCGAAGACGTATACGCCCACCATCATCCCGACGATGGTCACCGAGGTCCACAAGGCCGATTTCGTCAGCCCGAAGCCAAGCGTCTTCGCGAGATACGTCGGCAGCCAGATCATGATGCCGTAGTAGCCGAAGTTTTGTACCGCGCAAAGAATGACGATGCCCAGGCTTGTGCGCGTCGTCCGGCGATCGATCACGAGCATGCGGAACGCATTGGGTTTCTTCTCGGTCGTCTTCGTGCGGACGAACACTTCCGGCTCGTGGAGCTTGTTTCGGACCACCCACGCGACCAATGCGGGCGCCACGCCGAGGAGAAACATGCCGCGCCAGCCGATATGAGGCAACAGAAGCGGCGTCAGCAACGAGGCGGCAAGCACGCCGGACTGCCATCCCAGCGCGACGTATGACGAGACGCGCGCCCGGTGTTTTGCCGGCCAGGCCTCTGCGGCAAGCGCCATCCCGATGCCGAATTCGCCGCCGAGGCCAATGCCGGCGATGGTTCGATAGGCCAGCAAATCATAGAAGCCGGTGGCGAAGGCGCAGAGTCCGGTAAAGACCGCGAACAGGACGATCGTCCATGTCAGCACGCGGATGCGTCCGAACCGGTCACTGAGCGCACCGAAGATGATGCCGCCGGCCACGGCGCCGATCAGCGTCCATGTCACCAGCGCGCCGGACTGTTGCGTGGTGAGATGCAGTTCCAGCGCGATGACCGGAAGCATGAATCCAAGAATGAGCAGGTCGAAGCCATCCATCGCATAACCGATGGCTGACCCGGCCAGCGCTTTCCATGCGTATTTGTCGGGCCGTTCCGACGCCGCCGGAGCAATAGATCTCTCGCATACGGCTGCTTTCGCGTTCGCTTCCATTCCTTTCTCCATTGACACCTCGGATATCGACTTCCGCCATTCACATTTCTGGCTTCTATTTCGCCGTTTGTACAAAAAAATAGACGGCTCGGACGACTCAAAATCGGCTCGCGGCTTCAGGCAACAATCACCGAAATTGCAAGCGTGGCCCGATGTAGAAGCTGGATTTCACTGCATGACTAGCGGAAGCGTCTCTTGGTGCGCTCGTTCGTCTAAATATTTAGACTAGACTCTTTCTCAGGTGACCGCAATACGAATCGAATGGGTAAAAACCTTGAATCCCGGCATGCCGTTTCAGAATTGATGACGGAGCCCGACGCCGTACGTCAGTCCCGTGGACAAGCTGTCATAGCGGTCGTATTTGAACCCTGCGTAGGCGTCGGTGCGCTTGGAGAGGGGGTAGTCATAACCGACGGACCATGTCAGGCGATTCACGTCGTTGCTGTTCGTGCCCGACGACTTCGAATACGCAAGTGCCGCCAAAATGCTCGAGGCCCCAACGGGGATCGTGACGCCGATATGCTCGGTGTTCGTGGTGATCGTGCCGGGGGCCGCCTTGTCGCGGATATTCATGTAGCCGGCAAAGACGCGCACGACATTGAAATTATATGAACCAGCCAGTTGAGCGGTGGCCTGGCTCTGCCGCCCCGTGACGCCCGGCAGCGAGGTTGCGATGTCGCCCGCCAAATTGCTGTAGTTGATCCACTGATAATTGGCGGTCAACTGAAACGGTCCATTGGCATACGCGAGTTGGCCGCCCCATTTTTTGGAACTGGGCTGGCTGGCCGAATTGCCGAACGAGTAAATGAGCTGGCCGGTCAGGCCCGCCCAGTTGGGCGTCGAATAGGCTACGGCGTTGTTCCAGCCGGAATCTCCGACCACGCCCTGAGGTCCGAGACCTTTGTACGTGTGCAAGATCCACGGCGAGAACGTGTACGAGTTGAAGAACGGGTTCTGGTTGATGGTCGAAATATACAGGGGCGTCGTGAGGCGGCCGGCGCGTATCGAACCGTAGGGCGTGGCAAGGCCGACATAGGCGTTGCGAGAGAAGAAACTGTCGTTGGCGAACCGCCCGAACGTGCCGTTGTTGGGTTGAAAGTACGATTCGAGGACGAAGTAGGTCGAGTAGCCGCCTCCGAGGTCTTCCGTTCCACGAAGACCCCAGAACGACGTCGACATTCCGCCGCCCTGCATGACTGTTGCCGAGTGCGCGCCCGGATTCTTCACTTCGCCCACGAAGCCATCGATGAGGCCGTAGAGCGAGACGGAAGACTGCGCGATTGCGGGCGTGCTGAGCGACGCCGCACTCGCTATGCATACCGCGGAAAGCGCGTTGAAGTGCTTCTTTGACATTGACGGATCTCCTGTTTGTCCAGCTTTTCCAGGAGCGGCCCGCTCGCCAGATGAACTTGCATCGGCGGCGGTGACGTGGACGCCGATTGACCCGGTCGTCCCTACGTCCAAAAAACTATACAAAGATAGAATATCCGTTTTTGCGCGGAAGTTTGTCGGAAAATTGTCAGGATTTTCCCTATGCAATCGGCCTTAGAATCGCGTGGCGATATAATTCATTCGAATTTTTATACGAACGTGATAGTGGCCGCGATAGCGAAAGGCCGGGACGGCGCCAGGCTATTGCAAACGCTTTTGGACAAGAGGTGATGCGGCCGGCCCGCCGGTGAAACTCGCCGGCGGGCGCGGTGCGCGGTTGTGAGTGGGTATGTGATGGCGCAACCGGGAAACGCCTGGACCGGTCACACGAGATCCGGCGCGATGCGCGTCGCGAAAGCGTTCAACGCGGATAGATGAACGTCGTCTGCGCCCTTGCTCTCATCAGACAGGGTGCGCGCTGCTTTGCGGATGACGCGATGATCAAGATCACGCCCCTCAGCACCATGCACGCGACGAGCCGAATGTCGCGAAGGCCTCTAGCTCATGATCCATTTGGTTTGCGCGGTGACGGCTGCCGCGAGAACGGCGGGCGAATAGAGGTTGGGATTTGGCACCGGCCTGCCGGCCACGTTCACAAGGCCCATGCGCTGCGCGATGGAAATATGCGCGCCGATGTCCTGAGGGAAGGCAAACGGGCCGCGCGGTCCGAACGGTCGCAGCGAGAACGGCAGACCGGTCCACGGCGAGTGCGCCTCGCCAAGAAAGTCCGGATTCAACGACCAGGGCTGCGCGTTGAGACGAACGCCGATGGACGGATCGGCGAGGCGGTTCAGCATCCATTCGCAGGCGATATCGGAGAGGCCCGATTCATTGTTCGGATAACCGCCGCCGACGTCCGCGTGCGCACCCGCGAAGAGCACCTGCGTGATGCCCGCACGGGCGTCCCAGAGCGTTGGCGTGAAGTCGCCGCGCTGCTCGTCGAGGCTTATCGCGTGGATGCCGAACTTGACCTTCGGATTGAGCGCCGTGTCGGCGAAGCGGTACAGATCTACGGTGGAGTCTTCGTCGTCCAGATAAGCCGGGATGCCGAGCGCGCCGACCGTGTCCCACACGCCGATCGCCCGTATCTCATCCACGGCCACGGTATCTTCCGGCTGCAACTCCGTGAGGCGGAGGGTCGGATCGAAGTTGACAATCCTGTCCAGCAGGCCCTTCAGTCCACCGCCGGTGTCGCGCGGCGCGGGCCTCGACTCGCGATGCTTGCGCCACGCGAGAATGCCCATGCGATACGCAAGCGCCTTGTCGTTGAGGTCGAAGCGGCTCTTATCGAGCAGTCCGACATTCGCGATCATGCCCCCGAGCGCGCGCGCCGTGTACGCACCGCGGCTGAATCCCATCAGGACGATGTGATCGCCCGGCTCGTAGTGGCGCGATACGAAGGTGTAGCCACGCACGATGCGCGCGATGATGCCATCCCCGAATGCGCCGCCTAACAGCTTTTTGATGACGTTACGCGAATCGCCCACGCCGTGCAGATATTTGGCGACTTGTCCGTCCGGCCCCGGCTCCGCGATTTCCTGCTCCGAGGCGAGCAGCGTCGAAGCGGGGTCCGGTATGCCGCGCAACAGGAGGAATGCCTTGAACACGTTTGTCGGATCAGGAATGCCGTCGTTGTCTTGATCGGTGTTCGGTCCGTTCCACGTACCGTCGGCGCAAAAAATGATGTTCTTTGCCATGGTGAGCTTCCTTCGTTTCCCGAGCACACGATAAGTATGTCTTAGCTTTTGTCGGCGCACTCGGCAAGCTACACGTCTTATGTGGACGGCGATTTGGCCGAAACCGCCTATCGCGTCCGTGAAAGGTGATGCGACGCGCATCCCTATGCAGTCTTATAAAGGACGTGAATCGTGCAGCGAACCCTTCAATTCACTGATCCGAGATTCGTCTTCCGAGTAGGCCAGTTCCGAACTGCCGTTTCCTTTTAGCGGGAGCCTACCGTGGACATCAGACCGTTTGATGGCGTGATTCTCAAAGCCGGTATTGCCGCGCCCGACAAAGTAAGGTTAGTGCAAGATCGGCTGCGTGCACTGGGCTATGGCGCATCCGTGACCGGCAGCTTCGATGCGCAAACGGAATCGGTCGTGAAGCTTTTCCAGGCTCAGCACTCGGATGACAGCGGGCTGCCCTTGAAGATCGACGGCGAGATCGGCTTCCATACCTGGACGGCGCTGTTCGGCGTGCTGCCATCGGTCGTCCAGCCAGTCGCGCAACTTCTGTCGCAGGCGCTGGCCGTGGCTGCGTCGCAGGACCATCAGATGGAGGTGCCGCGCGGCTCTAACAGAGGACCGATGGTCGATGAGTATCTGCGTGCGGCCGGCATGGACCCCACCAAAGGCAGTCCCGACTCACGTCCCTGGTGCATGTGCTTCATGTACTGGGTGTTTGAGCAGGCCGCGCAACACATGAACCGGGCAACGCCTCTGCCGAAGACCGCGAGTTGCCATCAGCACTGGGTCGCTGCGGCGGACCTTGCGAACGTAGGACGAATCACGCGGCAACAGGCTCTGGATAACCGGAATCTGATTCAGCCCGGTCTTATCTTCATTCTCGACTTCGGAGGAGGAATGGGCCATACGGGCATCGTCGAATCGGTGCTACCGGGCGGCGCGCTGCAGACGATCGAGGGCAACACCAACACGGACGGCTCGCGCAATGGCGTCGGCGTGTTTCGCCTGCAGCGGCGCAAGCCTTCGGATACGGTGCTGACGGGCTTCGTCGATTATTCGAAGGCTTGATGCGCGTGGCAATTTTGGATTGGGGACATCATGGCTTTCCTCTTCGCCTATGGCACGGAGCTCGACCGTGCAGGCCTGCTTGCGCGTGCGCTGACGAGCGGGACAACCGCGCAGCGCATGACCGAAATCGTGGGCGGCGAGGCGGCCGATGCCCAAGCGGAACAGCCTGGCGCGGACACGGCCAGACAGGCGTATGACGAGTACGCGACGCGGCAGCCCATTGCTTCGGGCTACGTCGACGGCGCGATCATGGTTTTCCGCGAGCGCAGCGAAGGGCTGGGTGGGCCGGTTCCAGACTTGCTTGAGGAAGCGAGCGCGCGTACGTGGGGCGTGCTGTTCGAGGTCTCCGACAACACCGTCGGCGCGCTTTGCCAGAACTTCGATATCGCGCGTAGCTGCATCGTGCGGAACGTTCGAATCGTCAAGCCGTTGAGTGGCGCGGAAAACGCGACCTTCGATGTAGCGAGTTGCATCGACCAGACGGTCCAGGCAAGCTGCCTCGTCGCCAAGGATGTCGATATGCCCTTGACCTCGCTCGATGAGCCATTGCTGCGCAAACTGCTTGGCTACTATCTCGCGTATGAGGCGCCCGCCGAGGTATTGCTCGGCCTGATGCCGCGTCGCGGCGCCAACATCAGCGATGTAGAACGTGGGAAGGAGGACTTGTCGGAACGGGTCATTTGCGAGATCTACTACAAGGCGCCACCGCGCTACGCGATCTATCGCAGTTCGGAACGAGTCGTCGTCCAGTACGCGGACGAAGGCGTGACCGACTCATCGGGGACGCCGCTCGCCGACCAGCAGCGCGCGAAGATGGCGTGCCTCAATCCGTTGCGCAGTCAGATTACTGGACTGATCGACGGCTGGGAAAAGAGCAGGAAGCCTGGTCTGGCCGAACGCGCGCGGCGCTATAACGCGCGCGTTGCCGCCGCATTGAATCAGTGTCTCGAAGGCGATTCGACGAGCCCAATGCTGACGCTGGCCGAGGTCCGCGATGAGATCGCCGCCGAGCGCGCGTCGTGGGGACGATTTCTTTATCTGTCATCTGCGCTGGCCGTCGCCGCGGGGTTTTGCATCGCCTTCTGGGTAATCAAGGCGCACGTCTTTGGCCCTTCGCACCCGACAGCGGGACTCTGGCTTGCTGCGCGCGCCGGCACGATCGGCGCGTTCTTCTCGATTGCGATGAACATCCAGCAAAGAAAGGTTTTGACCGACCTGCTCACCCGCGACAACATCGCCGATGCCGCGCTCCGGATTACGGTCGGTGCGATCGGTGCGGGCGCGCTGCTTTGTCTGTTGCAAAGCGGCGTCACGCCGCTCGCGAACTTCGGCAACGCCACGCTCGCGGGTTCGGCGATGAGCTGGCAAGTCATTCTCGTGATTGGCTTTGCAGCGGGGTTCTCTGAGCGGCTGGTGCCGACCATTGTGGAAAAGATAGCTGCACAGAGCGGGACGCTGGCGGGGGCTAAGACTTGATCGTCGTCGGTGTGCGAGGGGTGAGTGACGAGGCGCTGCGTGAGGGCTGGCTGGTAGAGAAGGCTTGGCGTTTGCCGCTCGCATCGTGCGCCAGTCGGCCATGAAGCGACGCTCGTGCTGAGCTTCGACAAGCCGTTCAAGCGTCAGGTTCTCCCCCGTAAGTGGTCATCGGACATCGACGTCGGCGCTGGGGAACCACTCGACCCGCAGCATGGCCCGGTCGCGAACACGACGAAGTCGGAGCGAGGTTCAGAGCGCCTTTCCCGCCGCCACGTCTGGCGTCAGGAAAGGGATCGCTTCGGATGCTATGGCGGCGCTTACTGCGCCATCGCGCGTTGGTCCTTCGGAGCCATCTGCCCAAAACGCCCACTGTTGAAGTCCTCTACTGCCTCGCGAATTTCTCCCGTCGTGTTCATGACGAACGGGCCATGCGCAACAACGGGTTCGTCGATAGGTTCGCCGCTCAACACCAGGACGATTGCATCGCTGATGGCGTCAAGCTGAACCTCGGTGCCTTCTCGTGCAAGCAGAACCAGTTGCGCGTCGCTGATAACCCGCTCGTCACCGTTCACGCGAACCTGACCGCGCAGCACGATGAGCGCGACCGTCCGGCCGGCAGGCAGCGTCAAGGCTGCATCACGTCCCGCCTTCAGCCGTACGTCCCAGACATCCATCGGCGTGAAGGTGTGCGCCGGCCCCGCCTTGCCTGCGAAGTTGCCGGCGATCACCCGCACGTGTCCAGCGCCTGCCGACAGATCGACCGATGGAATCTGGCGTGCCACGATGCTCTGATAGCCGGGGGCCGTCATCTTGTGCTTTGCTGGCAGATTGACCCAGAGTTGGACCATTTCGAGCGTCCCGCCTGTTTTCGCGAACGCGCGCGAGTGGAACTCCTCATGCAGAATGCCTGCGCCCGCCGTCATCCACTGCACGTCACCGGGACCAATCTGGCCGCCGCTACCCGTTGAGTCGAGGTGCTCCAGTTCTCCCTCGTACACGATGGTCACGGTTTCGAAGCCGCGGTGCGGATGTTGCCCGACACCTAGCCGGCGGTCGGTTGGCGCAAAGCTCTTCGGTCCCGCATAGTCGAGCATCAAGAAAGGGCTCACGTGGCGGCCCATGCCGCGATGCGAAAACAGTGTGCGCACGGGAAATCCGTCGCCGACCCAATGCGCGTTGGGGTTGCTGTAAGCGCCGAGAATCTTCTTCATCATCGAATGTTCCTGTTTAACGGCCCATGGCCGTGGTTGTCTGAATACAGGGTAGTCACGCGACGATGGCGGCGGTAGAGGGTGAAAGTCGTCCTCTGTGTCTCATTGATAGAACAATCGGACGCGTTCACTACGGTCGTTTCGGGGCGAGCCAGTCAGAATTTCGTCTGCAACCCGATGCGCGCCAGTGTCTGTGAACGGCTGCTCGCCGCCGTGTTGGGTTCAAGCAATCCATTGATCCATGCTTGCGTCCTTGCAGAGTCGCCGCCAGCACGCTGATAGACGGCCTCGGCATACGCCATCGTCGGCTTCGAGAAGTGGTATTGCATCGCTGTGGTGAACTGGTGAGCCTTGTTGTTCTCGAGCACTTCGTTTCCCTTCATGTACTGGTAGTCGAATCCTGCCGACCAGGGACCTGAAATCGTCCAATACGCGCCCGCCTTGCAAACGTCAATCTTTGCGCCGCTCGCCGTATTCCTTGTATTCGTGTACAGCAGCATGGCGAGCACGCTACCGAACCGGTAGTGCGCACCGACCCCGAAGTTTCGTATTCCCTCATTACCATTGCCAAGTTCGGGATATTTGGCTTCGATGTATGCGATCCCGGCAGCAAGCGGCCCGTTCTCGTAGTTCATCCCCGCGCTGACCGTCGAGTTGGCGGAGAACGAACCCGCAACGCCGCCAAAACCATACAGCGCGCCGAAACTGAATCGGAGAAAGATGGGCTGCGATATTTGACCGCGTTCGCCACACGCGTTGCACCGGCCAGACGGTCGAAATCGAACGAGCCGGTAGGATTTTGCGGTATGCCCAGCGCGCTGAATGGTCCCTGGCGAAAATCGTAAAGCCCGCCGAAGAGGAACGCGCCGTCAAAGAGACCGAGCGTCAACGTGTCGAACATGAAGTCGTACTGGTTGCCGAACGTGACGGTGCCAAGACGCTCATCGGACAGCCCCACGTAAGCCGTGCGATTGAAGATCTGGTCCGCGCCCGGAATGGTTGCGCCGCTGCCGAGATCGAACTGTGAAGTCAGATTGAATACAGCCTTCGTTCCGCCGCCGAGATCCTCGCTCCCGCTGAACGTCAAAACGTTTGGCGCGAAGATTCCGCTGTCGAACTGGGTTACCGAGGCGCCATGCTCGTTGTTCACCCAGGTCACACCGCCATCGATCATGCCCTGCAACGTGACACTGCTTTGGGCATACAGGTTGGCGGGCAGGCATGCTGCGCTCAGGCAGACTGCCAGGCCTGCCAGCGCGGTAGGTCTCTTCATGATGATCGATTTCGTGCCGTAAACGACTGCTCGCTATTTCATTTGGCATGACGGATACGCGCGGACGGTTACCGAACCCGCCCGCGCGCGTACACATCAGTTCTTGTCGTACGAGAACTGTATGCCGGCGGTGCCACCGGTTTCGATGAACAGGTTGATGAAGGCGGGCACGGTCTCGCTGCGCGCCCAGTCGCGTTGCAACTCGCAGAACAGTTGGGCAACGCTGATCATCTTGCCGCCCGCCTGTTCGATACGGCGCAACGCGGCGTCGTGCGCCGCGACGGACGTGCCGCCGACCGCATCGACGACAACATAGACCTCGTAGCCGGCCCTCAGCGCGTCGAGCGCCGGGAACGTCAGGCAGGCTTCCGTCCAGAGCGCGGTCATGATGAGCTTCTTGCGTCCGGTCGCCTCGACGGCCTTGCGAAATTCGACGTCTTCCCACGAGTTGATGCTCGTGCGATCGTAGGTCGGATAGTCGCCAAGCGCGACGCGCAGTTGCGGGATCGGTGGCTTGTTCAGGCCCGTCTTCACGTTGACTGTCGAATGGACGATTGGCAGCTTGTAGGCGACCGCGGCTTTGGCGGCGCCGACGATGTTGTTGACGAGCAGTTGGCGATCCATCGACGCAATGGAATTCACCTGGACCGGCTGGTAATCGATGACGATGAATGCCGCATTCTGCGGGGTGAGCAGATGATCGTTCGCGGGGTCGCGAATGGGTTCGCTTGCCATGATTGTCTCCAGAAGCGATGCAGAAGGTGAGGGTGGTGATGCGAGGCGCATCGGCTCTGCATGCACGGGCAATCCTATGCGGGCGATAACCCGGCTTGAAGTCCCGAAAACTGCCGACTGTGTTCTATGAGAGGAACAACGGCGATGCTTTAAGATGTGTTGATTGTTCTGCCCGAGGAACAGTCATGGACGACCTGAACGACATCTTCTACTTCGTGAAAGTGGTCGAAAACCACGGTTTCACGCAGGCAGGCCGGGCGCTCAACATGCCCAAGTCCAAGCTGAGCCGGCGCGTCGCCGACCTCGAAGTCAGATACGGCGTTCGTCTGCTCAATCGGTCCACTCGCCATTTCTCGGTCACGGAAACCGGACAAGAGTTTTATGAGCGCTGCCTCGCGGTGCTCGTGGAAGCCGACGCCGCTCGCGAGGTCATGGAGCGCAGGGTCTCGGAACCCCAGGGCGTGGTGCGCGTGAGTTGCCCGACGACGCTGCTCGAATACCGCATCGGGGTCCACGTGGCCGACTTCATGATGCTGTACCCGAAGGTACGAGTTCTGCTCGACGCCACCAACCGCCGGGTCGATGTCCTGGCCGAGGGATTCGATCTCGCGCTGCGCGTGCGTTTTCCGCCGCTCGAAGACAGCGGGCTCGTCATGCGTGTGCTCTCCGGAAGTCCGCAGCGTCTGGTTGCCGCTCCGGCGCTCCTGACGCAACACGCAAAGGTTGCGCATCCGGCGGATCTCGCGGGCATGCCCAGCCTCGATTGGGGACCGCAGCGCGATCACGCCTGGACGCTGGTCGGCCCGGACGCCGCCGAGGCGCGCGTGCCTCACGCGCCGCGATACATCACCGACGATATGACCGTGCTTCGGCAAGCGGCGCTGAAAGGGGTCGGCGTCGTGCAGTTGCCCTATATGGTCGTCGAGAACGAACTCGAGAAAGGCGCGCTGGTCGATGTGGTGCCAGGCTGGAAGCCCAAGGGCGGGCTGGTCCATGCCGTCTTCCCATCTCGCCGGGGCCTACTCCCGGCCGTCCGGCTGCTGATCGACTATCTCGCCACGCACATTCAAAAAGACGAGTGAGTGCCTCGCGCTCCGGTTGACCCCGGTCCATTGTTCCTTTGACAGGACACTCTGTGCGCCCTCGCGATCTACCGCGGCCGGCAGCCCATTTCTATTCTTCCCTCATCGAGCCTCGATATGCCACCACACTGACAACACCTGGAGACACCATGCGGTACATCCACTTTTCTCCCGACAATCGCCGCCGACTGCTCGGCATCGTGCAGGGCACGACCATCCGCTCGCTCGGCGAAACGACCCTTGACGATCTGCTCGCGCGTGGCGTCGACCTTGCCTCCTGCAATGCGTCGCTCCACGTGGACGCCGAGGAATTCTCGACCGCTTCCGTCACGTATCTGCCGCCGCTCGCACGCCCCGGCAAGCTGCTTTGCATCGGGCTCAACTATGCGGACCACACGAAGGAAAGTCCGTATGAACAGCCCGACTATCCAACGATTTTCCCGCGTCTGAACTCGAGCCTGATCGGACACGACGCGCCCATGATCCGCCCGCGCATCTCCGATTCGCTCGATTTCGAGGGCGAACTGGCGGTTATTCTCGGCAGCGGCGGCCGCCATATTTCGAAAGAGCGTGCGCTCTCCTGCGTGGCAGGCTATTCGATCTTCAACGACGGCTCTGTGCGCGAGTACCAGTTCAAGTCGCCGCAATGGACAGTCGGCAAGAATTTCGACCGCACCGGCGCGTTCGGCCCGATGTTCGTCACCGCCGATGAAGTGCCCGCAGGCGGCGCGGGCCTGAAGCTCGAAACGCGTCTGAACGGCAAGGTCGTGCAGTCGGCGAACACGAGCGACATGCTGCACGACGTCGCATCGCTCATCTCGATCATCAGCGAGGCGATCACGCTCGAAGCCGGCGACGTCATCGTGAGCGGCACGCCCGCCGGCATCGGCTGGGCGCGCGAGCCGAAGCTCATCATGCGTGCCGGCGACGTATGCGAAGTCGAGATCGAAGGACTTGGCGTATTGCGCAACGTCGTCGTCGATGAAGACGCGTCGATCCAGCGTTGATCGATCGTCAAGTTCCCCTGAAGGAGGAGACATGAAACAGATTCGCGTCCCGGTTCTCGTGGTGGGTGCAGGCCCCGCCGGACTCACCACTGCCGCACTGCTGGCGAAATACGGCGTCGAGGTTCTGGCGATCACGCGCTACCCTGGCACGGCTCATTCGCCTCGCGCTCACATCACGAATCAGCGAACCGTCGAGGTGTTTCGCGATCTCGGCATCGAGGATCGCGTCCGCGCCCTCGCCACATCCCATGAGCTGATGTCGAACAACGTGTGGGCCACGAGCTTTGCCGGCACGGAACTCGCGCGGCTGCAGACATGGGGCACGGGTGTTGCCCGCAAGTCCGACTACGAGGCCGCAAGCCCCTCGCAGATGTGCAATGCACCGCAGCACCTGCTCGAACCGGTCATCCTTTCGGCTGCGCGCGAATACGGTGCGAAGATCCTCTTCAGTACGGAACTGGTTTCGATCCGGCAGACTGACGAGGCCGTGTATTCGCGGCTCGTCGATCGCGTGACCGGCGAAGAGATCGAAGTGATCTCCGACTACGCCGTGGGCGCGGACGGCGCGCAGAGCGTGGTCGTGCGGGATCTCGGCTTCGAGATGGACGGCGAGATGGGGCTGGGCTGCGCGGTCAACTGCTGGCTGGAGGTCGATCTCACGAAGTACACGGCGCACCGCCCCGGCGTGCTGTACTGGATGACGCAGCCGGGCAGCGACTATTGGGTGGGCAGTGGCACCTGGATCTGCGTGCGTCCGTGGAACGAATGGGTGCTGCTCTTCATGTACGACCCGAAGGAAGGCGAACCGGACCTCAGCGAGGAAGCGGTCATCGCGCGAGCCCGTGCCACCATCGGCGAAGCCGACATCCCCGTGCGCGTGAAGGCCGTTTCGAAGTGGACGATCAACCGGATGGTCGCTCGCACCATGGTCAAGGGCCGCGTGGCGATAGCGGGCGACGCCGCGCATCGGCATCCGCCGGCCAACGGCCTCGGCTCGAATACCTCTGTGCAGGACGCCTTCAATCTGGCCTGGAAACTCGCGATGATCGTCAAGGGCGAGGCATCGCCCGCGCTCCTGAAAACCTATTCGGACGAGCGTCAGCCGGTTGCCGAGGGCGTCGTGAACCGGGCGATCAAATCGGTCAGCGAGATGCTGCCGATTGCGAATGCCCTGGGCTTCTCGCAAGGACAAAGTGCCGCCGACGGCTGGGCTTCGCTCGTCGAGCTATTCGCGGATGGCGAGACCGGCAAGGCTCGCCGCAAGGCGCTCGCGCAAGCGGTCGAATTGCAGAACTATCAGTTCAACTGTCACGGCGTCGAGCTGGGGCAGCGCTACGAGTCGGCCGCGATCGTGCGCGACGGCGCGACCTTCCCGGCACCGATGCGCGACTCCGAGCTTTACTATCACCCCACCACGACCCCCGGCGCATGTCTTCCGCATGCGTGGATCGAACGCGAGGGCGAGAAGGTTTCGACGCTCGATCTGGTCGGCAGAGGCGTGTTCACTGTGCTCACCGGAACGGGCGGGCAGGCCTGGCTCGATGCGGCGCGGCAGGTCGGGGAGGAATTCGGCATCAGGATCGACGCGGTGTCGATCGCGCACGCGACCGCTACCTTCGATGCGTACGGCCAGTGGGCCGCTCAGCGCGAGATCGAGGACGATGGCTGCGTGCTGGTGCGCCCGGACCGCTTCGTCGCCTGGCGCTCGGTCACGCGCGCGGTGGACCCCGCGAGGGAACTGCGGCGTGTCCTGACGCAGATTCTCGGCGTGGCACCGCGCGCAGTGTGCGAGACCAATGTGCATGCAAGCGGCGTCGCCGCCTGAGACAGGAGCTCGACCCATGACATCGACGACAATCAAACGCGCGCGTTTCGGCATCCACTCGATCGACCACTTCGCGCTGGATGTGCCGAGTCTCGACGACGCGACGCGTTTCCTCGACGCCTTCGGCTTCGCGCTGGAGTCGCGGCCGCATGAGCTGCTGCTACGCACGCCGGGAAGCGATCACGTGTGGGCAAGGATTCGCGAGGGAACACGAAAGCGGCTCGCGTATCTGGCGTTGCACTGTTTCGCCGACGATTTCGCGCCCCTGTGCGAGCAGATCGTGAACGCCGGAGGCAGGCCCGCGGCGCCTGCGCCGCACGCGCCGGACGACGGGTTCTGGTTCCACGACCCGGACGGCAATCTGTTGCGGTTGACGCCTGGCGTGAAGACGTCACCCGGCTGCAAGCCGATCTTGCGCGAGAAACCGTTGCCCTTGCGCCCGCGCGGTGCATCCGCTCGCGCCGATGCACCGCCTGCGCGGCCCACGCGGCTTTCTCACGTGCTGATGTTCACGCCGGACGTGAGCGGGTCCGTCGCGTTCTACGAGCGCTCGCTCGGGCTGACCCTTTCCGACGGTTCCGAGGGCATAGTGGCGTTCCTGCACGCGCGCCACGGCAGCGATCACCATCTGATCGCCTTCGCGCAGGGCGCGGCGAAGGGCTGGCACCACAGCGCATGGGATGTCGCGACAATCGAGGAAGTCGGTCTTGGCAAGATGCAGATGGACCGCGCGGGCTATATCGAAGGCTGGGGAGTCGGGCGGCACGTGCTCGGATCGAACTATTTCCAGTATGTGCGCGATCCGTGGGGCTCCTTCTGGGAATACTCGGCCGATATCGACTACGTCGGAGCGGGCACAGAGTGGCCGGCGGGCAATCACCCGCCCGAAGATTCCCTGTATCTGTGGGGGCCGGACGTGCCGGCGTACTTCTTCGAGAACACGGAAGTCTGATCGTTGCCTGCCCGGCGCAGCGACAGGGTTTTTCCGAATGTTCGAACAATTTCGCGCGTCTTATCGTTCTCAAAAGACGCAGCAATTGGCACATGCCGCCGGGCATGCCCGAATCGACCATAGACGGAGAAACGATGAGAAACATGACCGAAGCCGATCTGACACAGGTGGTGCTCGAGCGCTACGCAAGTACCCCCAACCCACGCCTGCGCACCTTGCTGCACGCGCTGATCCGCCATCTCCACGCGTTCGCGCGGGAGGTGCGCTTGACTGAGGACGAGTGGATGGCGGCGATCCAGTTCCTGACGCGCACGGGCCAGATGTGCGACGACAAGCGTCAGGAGATGATTCTCCTATCCGACAACCTCGGGCTTTCCGCACTCGTCAACATGTTGAGCGCAGGCGTGCCGGAAGGAGTCACCGAGTCCACGGTGATCGGCCCGTTCTACGTGCCAGATTCGCCGCGGCGCGAGTGGGGCGAGTCGGTTCTGCTGCGTGAAGGCGACGATCCCGCGCTCGTGATTCATGGCCGTGTGCTTGGGCCGGAAGGCGATCCCGTGCCGGACGCGACCATCGAGATTTGGCAGACGGACGCCAATGGTATGTACGACATCCAGGACCGCTCGCAGCCCGAACACAATCTACGCGGGTGGTACCGTACACGTGACGATGGCTCGTTCCTGCTCAAGACGATTCGCCCGACCTCGTATCCGATTCCGACGGACGGCACGGTGGGCGAACTGCTGCACGCGAGCGCACGCCATCCGTTCCGTCCGGCGCACATCCATGCGATGGTGTCGGCGCCAGGCTATCAAAAGCTGACGACGCATCTGTTCGATGCTGAGGATACCTATATGGATTCCGATGTGGTGTTCGCCGTGAAATCCTCGCTGATTCGCAAGTTCGAGTGCAACGAATCGGTCGATGCGAGCGCTCGATGGGGCGTGCGTGCTCCGTTCTGGGAGTTGAAGAACGACTTCGTGCTGAGCCGCAATGAATGAGCCTGGGTATTTTCTCGTGTTCGCCGCCGATCGTCCCGGCGCTCGTGCGCTGCGCACACGGACGAAGTCGCGGCACAGCGCGCATCTCGACGCGGGCGCGCCCGGCGTACGGGTGTTGCAAAGCGGCCCGTGGCTCGACGCGAACGGTGCAGAGGCCGGCTCGTTGCTGATCCTGGAAGCCGTCACGTTGCAAGCGGCACAGTCTTTCCTCGAAGCCGATCCCTATGCACGAGCCGGACTATTCGAACGGGTGGACATTAAGCCCTGGCGCTGGCGTCGCGGGAATCCCTTTCTGCCGGGCGACACGAGCGCCCGGGCACAACCTTCCGATCACGAACAAAGGACCTGACCGCCATGAACATCATGTGGATAGGCTACGGGAAGATGGGCGAGCCCATGGCCCGGCGCGTGGCCCGCTCAGGTAACGCGCTGGGGGTGGTAGACACGAGCGCGCCCAGGCGTAACGCCGCGCGCGAACACGGATTCGCCGTTTCGGACCTCGAGAGCGCCGATCCGGGGGACTTCGAAGTCATCGTGACCTCGTTGCCGAACGATGCCGCGGTATTGCTCGCGCTCACTGCGAAGGGCGGCGTACTGGACAAGGCGAGACCCGGCACGACCCTTATCGAGACGAGCACGATCTCGGTGGAGGCCTCGTCGGCGATTGCGAAGGTGGCCGCCGCGCGCCAGATCGGCTATGTGCGCGCTCCTGTGTCGGGATCGATCGGCGCAGCGGGCGAGGGCACGCTTACGACCTTCATGTCGGGTCCCGCCGAAGCGAGCGCGCGGGCCCGAACGGTCGCCGAATGCTACGCGTCGACCGTCATCGAGGTCGGCGATGCCGAGCAGGCGCGCGTAATGAAGCTCGCGATCAACCTGATGGTCACCACACTCGTGGCGAGCCTCGGCGAAGCCTACGTTCTTTGCACGAAAGGCGGCATCGCGCCCGAGCATGCGCTGGATGCGATCGGCGCAAGCGCGATCGGTTCCCCGCATCTGCGTTTCAAGGCGGCAGCGCTCGCGCGCCGAGACTTCAGTGCGTCCTTCACGGTTGCGCAGATGCGCAAGGATCTTCGATTGATCGCAGAAGGCGCGCGAACATTGAACGCACCGGTGCTGCTCGGCGCGACCGTCGATCAGGTCATGGCTTGCGCTGAGGCGTCCGGCTACGGCGAGGAGGACTATCTCGCTTGCGTGAAGGTCATCGCACACATGGCGGGAATCGCTGTGTGACCGCTCGAAGGATGAGACAAATCTAACAAGGAATAAAGCGATGAACGCTCTACCGCATGAGCAGGAGTTCATTCGGAAGCTCGAGGATGAGCGCTACGAAGCCATGCTCACGAAGGATATCCCGACCCTCGCACGCCTTCTCGACGAAGGGTTGGTTTACGTGCACTCGAGCGGTGTGACCGATAGCAAAGAGAGCTATCTGAACGGGCTGGCGTCGGGACTCTGGGACTACCGGCAGATCGGGCGCAGCGACGTGCGGATCGAAGTGCATGACGGCGTCGCGCTGGTGTTCGGCAAGCTGGCGATCCAGTTGGCGACGAAGGGCGTGTCCAGGGGCTTCGAGACGCGCGCGCTGGTGGTCTGGTCTCGAAAACCCGATGGCTGGCGGCTGATCGCCGTGCATTCCGGGGCGCTCCCTGCGGCGTCGTGAGACACGGCCGCTTGCGAGGCCCATTGCATGAGTCATGCATCGGCCGCCTGCGAACCCTCGCTCGGCGCCGGTCCGGCTCGATACCGATTCATAGCGTGAACCACATAAGGAGCAGACCCATGACAAGTCGAACCTTGATTCGCAATGCGAGCGTCATCAGCGTGGACCCGGCCATCGGCAACGTCGACCAGTGCGACGTCCTGATCGAAGACACGCTCATTGGCGCGGTCGGGCGCGGACTCGAAGCAGGTGACGCACAGATCGTCGATGGCACCGGCACGATCGTGATGCCGGGCATGATCGACACGCATCGGCACATATGGCAGACCACGCTGCGCAATATCGCGGCGGACTGGACCCTCGACCAATATTTCGCGGGTGTGCGCGGCCAGCTCGGCGAGCACTTTCGCGCGGAGGACATTCATATCGCGAACCTCGCGGGCGCCTATGAAGCGTTGAACGGCGGCGTGACGACCGTGCTCGACTGGTCGCACAACATGAACACGCCCGCGCATACCGATGCAGCCGTGGAGGCGCTGAAGGCATCGCATGGACGCTTCGTGATGTGCTACGGAAACTCGAACGAGGAGTGGCTGCCCGTGAGCGATCTGCCGACCTCCCGGGACGTGCGGCGTGTGAAGTTGCAGCATTTCTCGTCGTCGGACGGCCTCGTGCAGCTGGGCATGGCGCTGCGCGGCCCGCAATATGCGACCAGAGAGGTCACACGCGACGACTGGGCGCTCGCGCGCGAGCTCGGCGCGCTGATCTCGGTGCACGTCGGCGATGGCGCCTGGGGCAAAGGCCGGCCCGTGGAGTGGCTGATGCAGAACGGTCTGCTTGGCGAAGACGTGATCTGCTCGCATTGCAACTCGCTTGCCGACGACGAATTCGACATGATGGCCGACTCCGGCTGCGCGGCGTCGATGACTCCGGAGATCGAGCTTCAGATGGGGCACGGCTGGCCGGTGACGGGGCGCCTCCTGCAGGTCGGCATGAAACCGACGCTCGGCATCGACATCGCGACCTGCAACAGCGGTCATCTGTTCCAGACCATGCGCACGGTGCTGCTCGTGGAGCGCGCATGGGCGCATGATCGGGCGGAGCGCGCGGGCGAGGCCGTCGAACGGCTGCCCATCGGCACTCAGGACGCGATCGAGTTCGCGACGATCAACGGCGCGAAGGCACTGAGGCTCGACCACAAGATCGGCTCGCTCACACCCGGCAAGGACGCCGATATCGTGATGATCCGCGCGGACAACCTCGAGATGGCGCCCCTGAACAATCCGGTTGGCGCCGTGGTTCTGGCCGGTCATCCGGGGCTGGTCGATTCGGTCTGGGTTGCAGGCCGCGCGGTCAAGCGCAACGGCAAGCTGCTCGGCGTAGACGAGCACCGCGTGCTCGCCGAATTGACGCGCTCACGCGACTACGTGCTGTCCAAAGCCGGCGTCGCGGCTGGAGAGCGCTTCGTCCCGGCGCCCTACCAGGCACGTTGAACGCGACATGACGCGCGCCATTCATGCAGCCGGCGAAGGAGGGCAATTGCAGACGGACTATCTGATCGTGGGCGGCGGCAGTGCCGGTGCGGCGCTGGCCGCACGGCTGTCCGAGTGCCCGGACAAGCGCGTCGTGCTGATCGAGGCGGGCAGTGACACGCCGCCTGGTGCGATACCCGCCGACATCGACGACACGTTTCCGAGTTCCAGCCTCAACCCGAGTTACTTCTGGCCAGGACTCGAAGCGACGATCGCTGACGGGCACCCGCCGCGCCCCTGGCCGCAGGCGCGCGTCATGGGCGGCGGTTCGAGCATCATGGGCATGTTCGCGTTGCGCGCGTTGCCGTCGGACTACGCGCGCTGGCGCGCGGCCGGTGCGCGAGGATTTCACGAAGATGTGATGGCGGCTTGCTACGCGAAGGCGGTCGACGATCTCGACCGATCATCGAACGGCGCAACGCGCGGCGCAAGCCCGGTTTGCCGGCTGCCTCGCGAGGCGTGGCCGCCGTTCATGCAGCGCATCGAACGCGCCGCGGCGACGCTCGGCTTCCCGTTCGTGGCCGATGTCAACACGACGTCCAACGACGGCTTCTTTGCGATGCCGGCCACCAGCGACGGCAGCGTGCGCTCGTCGGGCGCGCGCTGCTATTTGACGAGCGAGGTGCGCGCGCGCAAGAACCTGTCGATACTTCCCGACACGCGCGTGACGTCACTGCGTCTCGACGGACGGCGTGTGACGGGCGTGCATGCAATCCGCTCGGGTGAAATGCTCGCGCTCGACGCCCGCGAAGTCATTCTAAGTGCGGGCGCTATCCATTCGCCTGCCATCCTGATGCGCTCGGGAATCGGCCCCGGGGACGAACTGCGAGGGCTCGGCATCCCGGTGGTCGCGGACCGTCACGGGGTGGGGCGCAACCTGCAGAATCATGCCTACCAGTTCTTCGCGGCGGCGCTGCCGCGCGCGGAGCGTCTCGGCGCGCATCGACGTCGCTTTGCGATCGCGGGGCTGCGGGCGTCGTCCGGATTGCCGGACTGTCCTGCGGGGGACCTGATGTTGTTCGTACTCGGGCGCGTGAGCGCGCGCTCGTTCGGCGTCGATGTCGCGATGGTCGGCTCCGCACTGTATGCGCCGTTTTCGCGGGGAGCGGTGACGCTCGCAAGCGCGGATCCACACGTGCATCCACGAATCGATTTCCGCATGCTCGACGATCCGCGCGACGCACCGCGTGTGATCGCGGCGGCACGACTCGCGGAGCAGTTGCTGCGCGAGCCCGCCGTCTCGGCAGGCTATCACGACGCCTATCTGTTGCCCGCGGGTCTCGCGGTGAATCAGTTCAATCGCAAAGGTGTGGCGGGCGCGTTCCTCGCGGCGGGCGCGAAGGCGGTGCTCAACGGGCCTGCCGCACTGCGACGGTTCGCGTTCGCACGGGCATTGCCGGGCGCGCAGCTGCTTTCAGGGCCGCAGGGTGCTGCCACGTTGAGCGACGCGCAGTTGCTGGCGTCGATCGCCCCGATGGGTCATCCCGCAGGCACGTGCGCGATGGGCGATGAGCACGACCCGCTCGCCGTCGTCGACGACACGTACCGTGTGCGTGGTGTCGATGGGCTGCGCGTCGTCGATGCGTCGGTGATGCCCGTGATCCCGAGCGCGAACACCCATGTGCCGACGCTCATGCTGGCCGAACACGCGGCCGCGCGAATCTCGGGCATGCCCTTGACCGCGGCAGAACGTGAAATGACAGTCTGATTGCGAACGGCGCGCCGCTGCGCCAGCCCGGCGCAGGGCGCCGTCACGCCGTGCTTTGGGTCAACTGGAAGGACATCGAGTAGCTGAACCGGCTTGCCGGATGAACGCCCGTCGTGACTTCGATGACCTTGTCGCGCACGAAGTAGCTTCGCACGATGCCGAGGCCGGCCGAGCCCTGTTTCACCTGGAGCAGGTCGGCCTGAGGTCCTTCGATCAGCAGCCCCTGGATCTGTTGCTCGACGCGCGTGACCTTGATGCCGTGTTGCTCTTCGATCATCGTGTAGACGGGCTTGTCGAGCGTCTTCGACAGGCCTGTCAACCGGCTGTAGCCGGAATCCACATAGATGTTCACCAGCGCGATCGGCTCGTCGTTGTGCTCGCCGCCATAGCGCACGCCTTCGAGATGAAGCCATTTGCTCCCCGTTGCGCAGCGCAGCAGCGCGGCCTGGGCGGCGTCCGCCTGCATCGTGCTTCGCGTGTTCACGCGCAGACAGGTTCCCTTGGCATAGAGCGCCAGGTCCGAGAGGGAGTCCATCGCCTGGACGTAACGCGTCTGGGGGCGGTCGGCCACCACGGTCGTGCCTACGCCTGCCTGGCGGGTGATGAGCCCGAGGCCGCACAGCTTCTGGATGGCCTGGCGCACTGCATAGCGGCTCAATCCCCATTTGGCGCACAGCTCCGCCTCGGTGGGCAGCAACTCTCCTATCGCAAAGCGGCCGTCACAGATGTCTTGCATGAGCGTGCGGGCGAGATCGAGGTGGCGCGGTTGTGGCGCATCCAGAATGTGCGGCTCGGGCGAATCGGAGAAGTTCGGCATGGCAGAGGCCCTGAAGGCAGAGCGCGTCGTTCGCGAGGGTCACGGAGATGGTAGCCAATATAGCGCAGTTTCGAATGTTCGAAGATTCGTCTTGCTCTCCGATCTTGTTTGCTCGCGAAACAGGGTATTTACGAATGTTCGAACATTTGAATATTTCATAAAGTACGTCTCACGAACCGGACCAGAGCCGGATCATCCCGATCCTTGGAGAAGCCTGCATGTACCCGATTGATTATCTGTGGCGCGCCGCGCACCGTCACCCCGACCGCACGGCCATTGTCAGCCCCGCCGGCGAGCTCAGCTTCAGCGCGCTTGCGCGGGATGTCCTTGCGCGTGCGGCCGCACTCGCGAGCCTGGACCCGACGCGACGCAGCCGCGTGTGCGTGGGCGCGGCCAACAGCGTCGAACATCTGGTCGCCATCCTTGCGATTCTGGCCGCGGGCAAGGTGTGGGTGCCGCTCAATCCTCGAAACGGCGATCCCGAGTTGCGGCGCATCGTCGATTTCGTCGAGCCTTCTCTGGTGCTGGCGGATGACGCGATGCTTGCGCGTCTCGCCGGCGTGGCTGCGCCGGTACGTCCGCTGGACGATCTGTGCCGTCTCCATGGAGATATCGGTGCTGTCGAATTCGGACCCTGCACGAGTGCCACGGTCGATCTGGGCGACGCGCAAGCGATCAAGTTCACGGGCGGCACGACCGGCTTTCCGAAGGGCGTGATCCAGCCTTTGCGTGCATGGAACGCGAACATCGCCACGCAGATCCATGAACTCGGTCTTACGCCCGACGACCGCTATCTGGTCGCGGCACCGATCACGCACGGAACGTCGACATATATGCTCCCGCTGCTCGGCGCGGGCGGCGCGCTCGTCTTTCCGGAGTACCCTAAGCCGTCCGCTCTGCTCGATGCCGCAAGCAGGCATCACGTGACGATCTTCTTCGCGCCACCCACCCTGGTTTCGGCACTCGCGGACGAGCAGCGGCGCTCGCCGCGCACGCTCCCGAGTCTTCGGTACCTCGTCTACGGCGGCGCGCCGATGCGCCCCGAGCAGATCCGGGCCGCGCAATCGGCGTTCGGGCCGGTGCTCTGCACGTCGTTCGGTCAAACCGAGGCACCGCAGATCATCACGTTCTTGCCGCCCGGGGACATGGTCGGGGAAAACCTCGCGTCGGTCGGCAAGCCGACATTGCTCACGCGCGTTGCGATTCTCGACAAGGAGGGCCGCCATCTGCCGTCCGGCGAAGAAGGGGAAATCGCCGTGCATGGCGATCTCGTGATGTCGGGTTACCTGAAGGCCGAAGAGGAAACGCGCAAAACGCTCGTGGACGGATGGTTACGCACGGGCGACGCGGGCATCCTCGATGATCGCGGCTACCTGTTTCTGCGCGACCGCATCCGCGATGTGATCATCACGGGCGGCTTCAACGTCTATCCCGGCGATGTCGAAGTCGTGCTGTCGAGTCATCCCGCGGTTGCGGAGTGTTCGGTCGTGGGGGTGCCCGACGACAAGTGGGGCGAGGCAGTGCACGCGGCCGTGCAAGTACGTGCCGGGATGGATGTGGACTGTGACGAACTGATGGCACTCGTCAGACGCGAACTCGGCGCCGTCAAGACGCCCAAGCATGTGCACCTGTTCGAATCGCTGCCGCGCAGCGCCGTAGGCAAGGTGCTCAAGCCGGCAATACGCGAAGTCATCCTCAACGCGCGGAGCAAGTGATGAAACAGCCAGGAGGATCGGGCGCGCCGCATACGAACCTTTGCCACTATACGACCGATTCGGTCTACTACGGCAGCGACGATCTCGTGTGCGATCTGGTCGGCAAGACGAGCTTCGTGGACGTGTTCATGAAGCAGACATTCGGCCGGACGATTTCGGAGGCCGAGCGACGCATCGTGGACGCGGTGCTTGTCACGCTGATGGAGCATGGCATGACGCCGAGCGCCATCGCGACACGCATGATCTATTCGAGCTCCCCGGAAAACCTGCAGGCGGGCGTCGCCGCCGGACTGCTCGCCGTTGCGAGCCGGTTCGTCGGCACGATGGAGCCCGCCGCGCAGTTGCTGGCGCGAATCGTCGCTGCCGGTTCCCAGGACGACGAGGCACGCGCCATCGCCCGGGATTTTCGCGCTCGCCGTGAGGCGGTGCCGGGGTTCGGCCATCACCTGCATCGCCCCGACGACCCGCGCGCAATCGCGCTGCTCGCGCTCGCCCGGGAAGCCGGCACCTATGGCGCCCATTGCGCGGCGCTCGAGCGTCTTGCCGCGCAGCTGGACGAAGCAGCGGGCCGTCACATCACTATCAATGCGACCGGGGCAATCGCGGCCCTGCTCGGCGACATCGGGATTCCAGCGGAACTGATGCGCGGCTTCGCCGTTCTGAGCCGCGCGGCGGGACTGATTGCACACATCGCGGAGGAGCAACGCGATCCATCGGGTCGGTTCATCTGGAAACTGGTCGACGAAGCCATGACGCTCGAGCCGCTTGCCCGTTGATCAACCCGTCACCGTGCACGACGAGGCTACCTGTCGTGCGGCGGTTCTCACATTCCTGGAGGAGACAACTCATGACTGAAGCACACGAAGCCATCATGCGGCACCATCACATCACCTTGTGCGTGGGGACGGCGCAGCAGGACTACGATTTTCATACGAAGGTGCTTTCGCTGAAGAGCGTGAAAAAGACCTTGATCTACGATGGAGTCGCTCCGTTCTATCACCTGTATTACGGCAATGACATCGGCGAGGAAAGCACGCTCATCACCTGCTTCCCGGTGGGGCATTTTGGCCGCAAGGGGCATCGCGGTGCAGGGCAGGTCGGCAGCCTGGCCCTCTCTGTGCCGGAATCGTCCATTGTCTTTTGGGAGAAGCGTCTTGTCGATCACGGCTTCGAGGTGCGACGGACCGAGCGCTTCGGCGAGCCGGTGCTCGCCTTTGCGCATCCCTGCGGTGTGCCGTATGAACTCATCGGCATTGCCGATGACGCTCGCGAACCCTATTCGAACGGCGAGGTGCCCGCCGAACTCGCGATTCGCGGACTGCATACGATCGGTGTCAACGTGCGCGAGCTCGAACCGTCGCAGGCGTTCATGCAAGAGGGATGGACCGCGCGCGAAGTTGCGCGCGACGGGCAGGCCGCCCGCTTCGCTTTCGGGGAGGGTGGCTCGGGCAAGCTGGTCGACTTCATTCTGACACCGGAGCTGCCGCAGGCGAGCTGGACTTATGGGGAGGGGATCGTTCATCACTGCGCATTCCAGGTGAAGGATCGCAGCGCGCAAGACAAGGTGAAAGCGAACCTCGAAGGCCTCGGCTTCACCGACACGTCCGAACGCAAGGATCGCGGTTACTTCGAATCGATCTACGTGCGCACGCCCGCGGGCGCAATGTTCGAAGCGACCGTCTCGAAGCCGGAGGGTTTCCTGATCGATGAGCCCTATGAAGAGATGGGCTCCCGCGTTCAGATTGCGCCGCAGTTCGAAAGCCAGCGCGCGACGATCATGGAATCGCTCGAAACGCTCGATTTCTGACACCGACGTACTGGAGCCGGCATGATGGCGGAAAACCCACATCTGAGCATTCCACCGCGCGAATACGGGTGCGCGGCGGGCGATGCCACCCTTGCGGTGATCCTCGTACATGGCAGAGGTCAGTCGCCTGAGTGGATGCATGACGCCGTGGTGCGTCGTTTGGCCCGATCGGATATTGCGTGGCACGCCCCGGCGGCTGCGGAGGCGTCGTGGTATCCGGAACGCTTCGTCGCGCCGCTCGAAGCGAACGAGCCGAACCTGACGCATGCGCTCGATGCTCTCGACGCGGTCTCCGATGGCTTGCGGGCACAGGGCATTCCATACGCATCCCAGGTATTGATGGGTTTCTCGCAGGGCGCGTGCCTGTGCAGCGAGTTCGTCTGGCGGCGCAGGCGCCGCTATCGGGCGTTGGTCGCGTTCACCGGCGGACTGATAGGCCCCCCGGGGATCCAGCGTGATATCGATACGCACGCGCTCGATGGCGTTCCCGTTTTGCTATCGACATGGGTCGACGACCCTCATGTACCCGCCGACAGCGTCCGCGAGACGGCGCTGCTCTTCGCACGCGCGGGCGCCAGCGTGACGCTCAAGGTCGAGCATGGTATCGAACATCGCATCCGGGATCAGGAAATCGACTATGCGCGTGCCTTGCTGTCCGAGCGTCGTTCATCGACTCCGTAGGCCGCGAACCTGCTCAAGAGAACCTTCGAATATGCAACCCTTTGTACATGAAACACGCGCGTCCCGTGTCGTGTTCGGCAGCGGCACGCGCAACACGCTGGAACGCGAACTCGATCAGCTTGATATCCGGCGGGCGCTCGTGATCACCACACCCGAGCAGATCGAGCTCGGCAACGAGATTGCGGCGACGCTCGGTGAGCGATGCGCCGGCGTGCATGGCCAGGCAGTCATGCACGTTCCTGTCGAGGTTGTCCGTGCCTCGATCGACACGGCGCGGCGGCTCGGGGTGGATGGATTCGTTGCCGTCGGCGGCGGCTCGACGCTCGGTCTTGCCAAGGCACTCGCGCTCGAATCGGGCCTGCCGATCGTCGCGTTGCCGACCACGTACGCCGGATCCGAAATGACGCCGCTCTATGGTCTCACCGATGCGGACGTGAAGAAAACCGGTCGCGACTGGCGAGTGCTGCCACGCACGGTGATCTATGACCCGGACCTGACGCTGACCCTCCCCGTCGAGATAAGCATGACGAGCGGCATGAACGCGATGGCCCACGCCGCTGAAGGCCTGTATGGCGCGAACAGCACGCCAGTCTATGACTCGATGGCCGAAGCGGGCATTCGTGCGCTGGCGCGGGCACTGCCTCGTCTGCGGATGGAGGCTTGCGATCTCGATGCGAGGGGCGACGCGCTTTACGGCGCATGGATGTGCGGCGCAGTCCTCGGCAATGTCCAGATGGGACTGCACCACAAGCTGTGCCATACGCTCGGCGGAAGCTTCAATTTGCCGCATGCGGAGGTCCATACGGTCATATTGCCTTACGCGCTGGCTTACAACGCGTCCAGTGCGCCTCGCGCGATGAGGCGTATCGCGAGCGCGCTCGGTGGTGAGAACGCCGTAAGCGGATTGCTCGATCTGAGCCGGACGCTGGGCGTGCCCCGCTCGCTGAAAGACATCGGCATGCCGGCGCATGGCGTCGATCGGGCAGTGGAACTGGTCATCGAGACGCCTTATCCCAACCCGCGGCCGATCGAGCGCGCCTCTGTCCGCGAGTTGCTGGCGCGGGCGTTCGAAGGTGCCGACCCGCTCTGAGATGGCATCGAGGTCACGAAATTCATGGAGGATTGTGATTCATGTTGATCGAGCATCGCGCTTACACCCTTCGCCCCGGTACTTCCGAGTTGTTCTGGGAGGCTCAGCGCGAACGCGGTGAGCATGGTCTGCAAGCAATACTGGCGCGCCTGATCGGGGCATTTTCGACCCGAACCGGCGTGAACGATCAGATTGTCAGTCTGTATCGCTATGACGATTTCGATGACTGGCAGTCGCGACTCTTGGGGTTATACGGACGGAAAGAACTGTTGCCTTATTTCGCTGCCGTGAGGCCGCTCATCGTGCGTCAGGAAAGCAGCTTCCTGACGCCGGCACCGCTATCCGGATGGACGCCGCATTGGGGTAACGGTCAGGACTGGCTTGGCGATCGTGGGCGTCGCATCATGTCGCGTCGCGGTTCCGGCGTGGTCGAAGAATTCACGCTGACCTTTTCGGCGGGCGGCGTCCAGATGTGCTGGGAAGCAATGGGCCGACATCGGGTCATCGACGATTCCGGCATTGCGGCCGGTCTGATCGGCGCGTTCAGCACGATCGCCGGTGAGTTGAACCGGGTCCTGTTTTACTGGCATTTCCCGGATCTCCATGCCTGGTCGGATCATTGCAATAGCCGACAGACGTCGGAACGATGGACCGGCTTCCTTCGGGAGCTGGGTTCACACACGCTGGCTGCCGGGAGCAGGCTGCTCGATCCTTCTCGCGTAGCGGATATGTCGCCGTTCTTCGATTTCGGCTGAGATCCCCGCCGCTCGATCACCTGGGCGATGAGGAAGTGGATAAAGATTCTCGCGTAATCGTTTTTCATTAATTTAGGCATGCGAAAAGAAGACAAAGGACAACGCAATGGAAATCAAGGTCATGAATGACGAACAACGAAAGGCGATCGCAATCGAGTATTTCAAGCGTATGGACAGAGGTGAAAGCATCTTCGATCTTTTCGACGAGCACGCGGAGGTGTACTTCCCGAAGTGGGGCATTGCACGAGGAAAACGCGAAATCGAGCGACTGTTCGGCGATCTGATGGGCATCCTGTCGGGCGTGTCGCACGACATCTCGTATGCCAATTTCATTCAGCAGGGAGACCTGGTGGTGGTCGAGGGTCTTTCCAGCGGAGCGTTGCGGAGCGGCGTCGCATGGCGTGCGGGCACCACCCATGCCGGAAGATGGTGTGATGTCTTCGAGATCCGTGACTTTCGCATTCAACGCTGTCATGTCTATCTCGATCCTGACTATGCCGGTGCGGACATCAAGCGTTACCCGTGGCTGGAGTCGGACCGCGCGCCTCGCTACTAGGCCACGCGTGGCCGACGCGACACACAGCGCCAGCGGCGTTCATATCAACGCGACATCAGTGGCACGGTTGAAGTCACGGGTAAGGAGAATGCGGGATGCAAAGACGATGGAGGAGCAGCGTCGGGATTGTGACGTGCGTGGCCGGCGTGCTTGCGGTTGATCAGGCATATGCGCAAAGCAGTGTCACCCTGTTCGGGGTGATCGATGCCGGATTGCTTTATACGAGCAAGACCCCTGATCCGGTAACCGGCCAGAATGCCGGCAAGCAATTCTCGCTGATCGATGGCGGAGCCTATTATTCGCAATTCGGGCTCGTGGGAACAGAGGATCTGGGCGGGGGATTCAAGGCGAAGTTCAGGCTGGTGAGCGGGGTCAGCATCGCAAATGGAGGACTTGCTCACTGCAACGGCAACTTCTTCGGTTGCGAGGCGTGGGTCGCCGTGAACGGACCGCCTGGCGAAGTGAAGCTGGGCATGCAGTTCTCTCCTTTTTTCCTGGCGGTATACGATTCCGATCCGCGCAGCCTGTCCTTGTTCGGCAGCGGTGGGATTCCTTTGGTCGACCATGTGCTTGGAACCGGAATCTTCAATGCCAACGCGGTCTCGTATACCACCCCGAGCATGGCCGGTTTCAAAGCAAGCGTCATGTATGCGTTCGGTGGAGAGGCCGGCAATTTCCAGGCAGGCCGTCAATATTCCGCCAGCCTGAAGTACCATATCGGCGAACTTACCATCGACGCGGCCCTCTACAACGGCAACAGCGGCGGTACGGTCGACACGCCCATTCCGACGACGCTGCAGTACGAGGGACGCATGATCGGCGCAGGCTACCGTTTTGGCGCTCTTACGGTGAAGGCTTCCTTCGTCAACTACAAGGTCGCGGGATCGTTCAATAGCCATGTCTATGGCGGCGGTATCGACTGGTTCGTGATGCCGACGCTGGACATCAACGGCGGTCTCTGGGTGACGAGCGATCGCAATGACACCGCCAATCACTCGATACTGGCGGCGTTGGGGACCAACTATTACTTGTCGAAGGCAACGACGCTCTATGCGCAAGCGGGCTTCGTCAACAATCACGGTGCGATGAACACGGGCTTGTCGATGACCGGTGCCTTGTATGAGGTTGCCGGCACGACGGTCGGTGCGGTGCTGGGCATCCGCCATACATTCTGATGTCCGAAGAAGTGGGGCGCAGACAAGAGAGATCAAAATGAACAGCAAGTGTTTATTCGCTGCGGTGAGCGCAATGCTCGTCTGGAACGGGGGCTCCGTCTGTGCCGACGATCGTGTCAATGCGCCGCAGGCACCCGCGCCGGCGAGCAGCATGTCGAAGAAAGCGTCGAGGGCGGAGAATCGCAGACTCGAGAAATCAGTGACGCATAGCTTGTCCGGTACCAGAGGGCTCGATGCGACCAATATAGTCGTTGTCGCGAGAGGAGGGCGGGTAACGCTGGCCGGATCCGTACCCGAGGCATCGCAAGCCGGACTTGCAGTCTCGGTGGCGAAGGGCGTTGCGGGCGTGATCGCTGTGAACGATTTGTTGACAGTCCGCCCTGAAGGCCTCTAGCCTCGACTCGGGCCAATAAGATCGGTCGCCTGGCGTCCATGGAAGTAAAGGGGAAATGGACAGGGCAAGCTGGTTCAGAGAGACCGACCGGGACGATGAGCAGGCTGCCGGGGCAGGCCAATGTCGAGAATGGCGATTCGCTCTTCGAACAGTTGACTTCTCGAGCGCCGATGTGCCCTCATTGCTTGCTATCACCTAAATTGCGACGACCGTTGCTCGCTCGAGAGCTGCCACTCAGACGGTCGGTGAACGGCGGAAGAGGGTCGACTCGTGCCCGACGCGGCCGATCGACGGCCGACCACGCCGGCCTTTCTATGTCAGCCCGGGTTCGGCCATAAAAGGACGTTCATCCGCTTTTACGACTAGACATTGGAACGACTGGTCGACCCTCAGAAGCTGCCCGCTGAACGAAGCTGTGGAGACGGCACCTAAAGCGCGGTCAAGCTTCATACGCGGCGTTCAACGTTGCTTAAATGCAAGAGCCATTGCTTCCGAGGTATCCCTCGTCGCGTCGAACGTTTGCGCGTAGCTGAGCTGCCGAAACTGTTCGATTACGAAGTCGATGAACGCGCGCGTTTTCCCCGGCAGAAGTCGCCGCGAGGCGTAGTAAAGCGAAATGGTGCCTGCGTCTGCATGCCATTCGGGCACCAGACGCACGAGCTTGCCATCGGCAAGATCCGGAAGTACATCGGGAAGCGCCAGCATTGCGACACCCAGCCCGAGCCTGGCGGCGTCGCGCATCGACGCGGGATCATTCATCACGATGTCTTCGTTGAGGGCAGCCGTGGCTTCTTCGCCATTCGGTCCTTGCAACGTCCATTTTCGGATGCGACCGGTGGCCGTGCCGCGCATCACCACACCGCGCAGGATCCCGAGATCATCTGGATGCGCAGGCAGCGCAACATCGCGCATATAAGCAGGCGATGCCACCGCGACGATATGTGCAGGCGCGAGCGCCCGTGCAACGATCCCCGGTGCAAGTTCGAAGCCGCCGCCTATCGCGAGATCGTAGCCTTCACGCACGAGATCGACTTGTCGTATTTCGAAATGCCACTCCGGCCGCACGCGCGGATACCGCCGCAGGAACTCCGGCAGCAGCGGAAGGATATAAGCGGGTCCGACCGTGGGACTCAAGCTGACTTTCAGCACGCCCGCTGGCTCTGCCGCGCCGGACGATGTCTCTTCGATGGCCGATTGCAGCGTATCCAGGCTCGCGCCAATGGAATCGAGGAAGCGCTCTCCGGCTTCCGTCAGCGTGATGCGACGCGTCGAGCGCTGCAGTAGCCGCACGCCAAGATTGCGTTCGAGCATCGCGACGTTGCGGCTGACGGCGGCGGGCGTCAGGCCGAGCCGACGGGCGGCTTCGGAGAAGCTCTGCAACTCCGCGCTCTTCACGAAGCTTTCCAGGTTGGCGAGCGTTTCCATCGTTTTCAACGATTGATTGAAGATGGATCAAGTCTAAACCATCTAATCAGTGCGCAATCTCCGGTTTATCGTTGACCCATGCAATCAACCAACCGGAGCAAAACCATGAACACCCAGACTCTTCCTCTTGCTGGCAAGGCCGCACTCGTGACGGGTGGATCGCGTGGCATCGGCGCGGCGATCGTGCGGCGCCTGGCCCGCGATGGCGCTGCCGTAGCCTTCAGCTACGCGGCATCGGCAGATCGTGCCAACGCGCTGGTCGCCGAAATTGAAGCGAACGGCGGCCGCGCTGTCGCGTTCAAGGCCGATCAGGCCGTCACGCACGAAGTTCGGGCGCTCGTCACGCAGGCGCATGCCGCGCTTGGCCGGCTCGATATCCTCGTTAATTCGGCGGGCGTCTTCGTCACCGGACTGGTCGGCGACGCATCGGCCGACGCGAGCGCCTTTGATCGCCAGCTGGACGTTAACGTGAAGGGTGTCGCGACCGCTGTGCGCACCGCGGCGCCGCTACTGAGCGATGGCGGCCGGATCGTTTCCATCGGAACCACCGGCGCGGTGCATATTCCATTCGCGGGCGTCTCGGATTACGTAGCCAGCAAGGCGGCCGTCGCCGCGTACACGCGCGGCTGGTCGCGCGATCTCGGCCCGCGCAACATCACCGTCAACATCATTCAGCCCGGCGCGATCAACACGGAGATGAATCCCGACGACGGCCCGTTCGCCGAAACGCTGAAGGGCATGGCTTCGCTCGGCCGCTATGGTCAGCCGGGCGAAATCGCCGCCGCCGTGGCGTTTCTGGTCGGCCCGGACGCGTCCTACATCACCGGCGCGACGCTGAACGTCGACGGCGGTCAAGCCGCCTAAGGGGACGACCATGGCACACGTTATCCGCATGCGTGAGGTCGGCGCGCCGGACGTTCTGCGCGTCGAACGCGAGGACGTCGGGATGCCCGGTCCGGGTCAGGTTCGCCTGGCTCAGGACGCGATTGGTGTGAATTTCGTCGATACGATGGTGCGATCCGGCCGCTACCCGGTCACGCTGCCCGCCATTCCAGGCTTCGAAGGCGCGGGGACGGTCACGCATATCGGCGCAGACGTGAACGGCTTCGCGCCCGGCGACCGCGTCGCGTATTTTTTCGCAGCGGGCGCCTACGCCAGCGAACGCCTGATTTCTGCCGATTCGCTCGTCAAACTGCCGCCTGACATTTGCACCTTCCATGCGGCGACGTTTCTCGCCAAGGGACTGACGTCGTGGATGGCCTTACGTGCGCTGCGTCCGCTGCGAGCGGGCGAGACGGCGCTGGTCATCGGCGCGTCGGGCGCGGTGGGCGGAATCGTCTCGCGATGGGCGAAGTCGCTGGGCGCGACGGTGCTGGGCGTGGCCGGTTCGCGCGACAAGATGGCAAAGGTGCGCGCCGGCGTGCATCACGCGTTCCATGCGGGCGATCCGGCCATAACGCAGAAGATTCGCGCCCTTGCGCCCGATGGCGTCGACGTGGTCTTCGATCTCGTCGGCGCAGCCACGTCGGCACTCGCCTCGCAATCCGTACGGAACGGCGGCGACATCGTTGCGATCGGCGCGGCCTCCGGCAACGCGCTCGATGCGCCCGACGAAGCTGCGCGGCGCGATGTTCGCATCATGCGCGGCGGCACGCCTCAGTTCGTCAATGCGGGGACCATCGATGCCGCATCTGCAGAACTGTTCTCGCTAATGCGCGCCGGCACCTTCGACGATCTCGATGTCGTGCACTTCGAACTGGCGGATGCGGTCTCGGCGCATCGTGCTATCGAAGCGCGATCGCTGTCCGGCATTCCGCTTCTCGTGCCCGGTGTCGTCTCTTGCTGATGCGAACCGGCGCAACTCCACGCTTCGTTTCAATGAAGGATGTTTCGATCATGTCGTCTGATCCCACTCACATCGCGCTGGAATTCTTCGGTCACTGGAGTGCCAACCGTATCGATGAAGCGCTCGCCATGCTCGCCGACGACGTGCTCTACGATAATGTTCCGTTTCCCGACATCGTCGGACGCGAGAACGTCAGGGCATTCCACGCCGACTTCGGCATCGGCCGAATCTTCACAGTCGATTGGCAAGTTACGCAGATGGCGGCATCCGGCGATGTCGTTCTGAACGAGCGCGTGGATATCTTCCGTCATGAAAATGGTGGTGAGATAAAACTGCCGGTGATGGGAACGATCACAGTCAAGGACGAAAAGATCATCGTCTGGCGCGACTATTTCGACCCGGCTGACTTTGATCGACAATTAGCCGCAGCGATAGCTAGAAGCAAATAGTAGTGGGCTCAGTTCATACCACTATGGGGCACGGCGGCATCCGCTTCGTCGCCCGCAGTGTTGGGCGGTCTCCGGCCACAAAGAGCCATTCGCTACTTGCCGCACAGGCACTCGCGCGACTTCCACACTTTGTGAGCGGACGTTCGCGTGCCCTCGGACACAACGAACGTTATGTTGCTACCGCTGCATACGGCATCACGCCGGAGCGTCAAGGTTGGCTATCGAACGTCTCCACACCATCCAGCAGAGACACCCAAGCGAATCGGCGCTGCGCCCAGATTTGCCTGACTGGTGTGCCGAGTTCGAAGCGCTGTTTCAGCGCACCTACGCGCAACGAGTAATGCGTGGGATCGACTTCCGCCGATGAATAGATAGGGCCGCCGCAGTTCTCGCAAAATGCGTGTATCCGTCGCGCACCGCTCGGCGCCACTTTGATATACCGTTTGGGAGTACCCCGGAGCAATCGAAAGGTATGTGCCGGCGCGGGAATGTTTGCCCGAAATGCCGATCCCGACTGCATCTGACAGTCAGCGCAATGGCAGACGACAACGGTTCCAGGTTGCACCTCGGCTTCGTACTGGATCGCACCACAGTGACAGCTTCCCTCCACCTTCATGTGCACCTCCCGGAATGTCGCGGTCACTCAGGATACCGGAACCGGATAGCCGCATTTCTCCGCGCGTTATGATCGCTTGGCCACGCTCGCCAGGTGCGCCTCGAGTGCGCTGCGCGCACGTGATGCTGCCTCCGCGCTGACACGGTCGGCCAGCACCTCCGTGAGATCGCGCAGGTGGTGCTCGCTCAGACCGACGTTCATCCCGATCCGCATATGCGCCTGCAGTTGAGAATCCAGACCTGGCAACGCAGACAGCATCCCGATCGTTGCCAGTTCGCGGCTTTGCCAGTCGAGATTGTCGCGCTCGAAGATATCGCCAAAAAGATGCGTCTTCAGATAGACGTCTATAGCAGGTGCAAACTCGAATAGCGCACCTTTGACCGGTCCGCCCGAAAGGCGGGTCTGGTTCGCGGTGCCGGCCTGGAGCAGGGCATCCCCGGTTGGCGCCACGTGGCTGGGCAAGCTGCCGCCGGCATCCTGAATGCCGCGAGCCTTGCGAGTTTCCAACATCTTCATCAGTTCGCCAAGCGCGTTGAGGCTGCGGGGAAAGCCTGCATACGCGTAGAGCTGAACGAGAATCTCCTTGGCGTCGTTTACGGTCAAACCCGCGTCCAAGCCTTCGTTCAGTGCCTCGCTCAGGTCTCCAATGCGCCCAGCGCTGGCGAATGCTGCAATAGGGATGATTGCCCGCTGCCGTTCGTCGAGGGTTGACGCGTCGCCGGGGGCGATCGTAGAGGATGCGTTCATATTTCTGCTCTCAGTCGTTGAAGAATGCGCCGATGCGGCGTCGATACACATCGCCAGCGCGACCACAGCCATCTGGCATCGCACCGGTCTTCGCTTAACGTCGGCCGTACTCTTCATCGGTGACTTTCTCCATCCAGTCTACATTCTTGCCTTTGAGCGTCCCGGTCACAGCAAGATGCGTCATCGCTGTGTTCGCCGTGGCGCCATGCCAGTGCTTGACACCCGGTGGGCACCAGACAACATCGCCTGGGTGAAGGATCTGGACGGGCTTGCCCCATTCCTGTGTCAGCCCCATGCCGGACAAAACAACGAGGCGCTGCCCTGCAGGATGGGTATGCCATGCCGATCGTGCTCCCGGTTCGAAGCTCACGTTCGCGCCTGATGCGGTGATTTCCTTGCTCGAAGGCCAGACGGGCTCTACGCGCACGCGTCCGGTGAAATACTCGGCGGAGCCTTCGCTGATGGCCTGGGTTCCTGCCCGCGAAATCTGTTGCACGTCAATGGGCGCACCGGCCGCGGCGGGCGTCGCCTCTGTGATACTCATCGGCAGAAAGCCGGCGGCGAAGCAAAGCTTGCAAAACGTTCTCATGGCGAATCTCGTTGCGATGGTTGGCTGTATGGACTCAAATTTACTGCCGCGACCATTAGATGAGAAGATCGGCAAATCCGCATACACTGGTGCATGTAACTCACCAATGACGATGGAAAATCTCAACGATCTGCAACTGTTCGTCACCGTCGCAAGAGAACGTAGTTTTACGCGGGCGGCGGCGCAAGCAGGCCTGTCGCGCTCGGCGCTGAGTCACGCCATTTCGGCATTGGAAGCGAGGCTGGGCGTGCGCCTGCTGACACGCACTACTCGCAGCGTGTCGCCCACCGACGCCGGCGAGCACCTGCTGAACGTGCTGGCACCACGGCTCGGCGAGATTGAAACCGAGCTTGCATCGCTTTCGCGCCTGCGCAATGCGCCGGCCGGCACCGTTCGCATCACCGCCCATGACCATTCGATCTCCACCATCCTGTGGCCGAAACTGCTGCCCCTCTTGCGCAAGTACCCTGACATTCACATCGAGTTCAGCGTGGACTATGCAATGACCGACATCGCGGCGGACCGCTTCGATGCCGGCATACGCAACGGCGATCGCGTGGACAAGGACATGGTCGCGGTCCGGATTGCGCCCGATCTGTGCATGGCAGTGGCCGCATCGCCCGCTTATCTGGAAGGAAGGGAGCTTCCCGCCACTCCGCATGACCTGACCATGCACCGTTGCATCAACCTTCGGTTGCCCACGCAC
Organism: Caballeronia sp. PC1; assembly: GCF_021353155.1. Taxonomy (NCBI): domain Bacteria; kingdom Pseudomonadati; phylum Pseudomonadota; class Betaproteobacteria; order Burkholderiales; family Burkholderiaceae; genus Caballeronia; species Caballeronia sp. PC1. Next base: position 557,091 of record NZ_JAJUBH010000003.1, on the reverse strand, counting down.
GGCGGGCTGTATGCGTGGGAGTTCAAGAAGGGACGGAAGTCGCTCAGCGTGCGTGTGGAAGGACAGACGACCTTCAACAATACCTTGCTGATGCTGCAGGCGGCACTCGATGGTAACGGCCTCGCCTATGTACCATTCGATCTTGTACAGCCCTATATCAAGCAAGGCCTGCTGCTGCCCGTGCTGCAGGACTGGTGGTGCACTTTCCCCGGCTATCACCTTTACTACGCCAGCCGGAAGCAGATTTCGCCCGCCTTGAGACTTGTCATCGACGCTCTGCGCGCTCGCCCGGACGAGATGACAGCAATCCGGAAGTAGCCGCGCGCGGCATTGGATGGATCGTCATGCTTCTTTTCATCACAGTCAGGCGGTGTCACCCCTTGCGCGCGCTACAGGTCGAACGCGTTTCAACGACTGCAAAGCTTTGAGAACCGCCACCGGCCGATAGCCAGCGACTGTCCGGGAGGGGTCGAGTACTGAAGTCAGCGCGGCGGTCGCATCCGGTAGGGGGCACCCGTAATGCGAACTTCGGTAGCCGGCCATAAAGGGACGCTCGCTGTCACGCGCAACATGTCGCTCAACGACCGCTTCGCCGTTGGAAGCGACCATTGGGGCGTTATGGATTTCGATCACCCGAGTTGGGTCGCAGGCTGGCGCTGCGAGGACTGTGGCTTGTGTGCATTATCCGCAAACCAGATGAGAGGGCCACGCAAAAAATCCGACTCGTGAAGGAACACACGAATTCGGATGGGCGCTCTCATGCCGGTACCCTTCTGGTTTGTTCAGACGCATCAAGTGCTTTCCCGCGAGAAGGGAAGGCCACCAGCAACAGAGCCGCTCCGGCCAGAAGAACGATCCCTAGCCCGATCAGCCCGTACTCCGCGTTGCCTGTCTGGGCCTTCACCCAGCCGACGAAAGCCGGGCTGATAAATCCACCTGTTCCGCCGAGGCTCGTGATCATCGCAATACCTCCGGCTGCGGATGATCGCGGCAAGAACGTCTGCGGGATGGTCCAGAACACGACGAAGGCGCCATATGAGGCGGCGGCCGCGAGCGCGAGCAGGCCGATGCCCAGCGGCACGTTGTGACCCGCCAGCGGCAACAGAGCGAAAGCCAGTGCCGTGACCGCCGCGCTCGCAGCCACATGCCAGCGACGTTCCATGGTGCGGTCCGAGTGTGAACCGACGACATACGTTCCCAGCGCAGCCGCGACGAACACGAGCGACGAAAGCAGACCGACATCCAGCAGGTTCGTCACGCCCAGATCGCGAATGACCGTGGGCGCCCAGAAGCCGATGGCGTTGAACGGCATCATCACCGCGAAGTACACGAGCGCCGCGAGGTAGACGCGCGGGTTGGCGAGCGCGCCGCGCAAACCGTCGAGATGGCCAGTATGCTTCGACTTTTCTTCGGCGAGCAATTCTCCCCTGACGAGCGCCTTCTCATTATCGGTGAGCCAGTGAACGTCCGAAGGTGCATCGCCGAGCGCAAAGTACACGATGAAGCCGAGCATTACGGCCGGAATACCTTCGAGCAGGAAGAGCCATTGCCAGCCGGGAAGGTCGGCCAGGCCGGCGAGGCGCGTCATGATGAAGCCCGATACCGGGCCGCCGACGATGCCCGCGACAGCCGTCGCCATCATGAAGAACGCGGTGACGCGTGCACGCCGCGCGCCGGGAAACCAGCACGCCAGATAGAAGATGATGCCCGGAAAAAAGCCAGCCTCCGTCACGCCGAGCAGGAAGCGCATGACGTAAAACTGCGTCGGCGTGCGCACGAACATCATGAGGCTGGACATCACGCCCCACGCGAGCATGATGCGCAAAAGCGTGCGGCGCGCGCCAATGCGCTGCATCCAGAGATTGCTCGGCACCTCGAAGAGCACGTAGCCGATGAAGAACAGTCCCGCACCCAAGCCGTAAGTCGCCTCGGAAAACCCGAGATCGTGCATGAACTGCAGTTTCGCGAAGCTGATGTTGACGCGGTCGATGTAGCTCACGACGTAACAAAGAAACAGCAGCGGTATGAGCCGGAAGAAGATCTTGCGGTATGTGCGCTCGACTTCGCCGGGAGAAAGCTCACTCTCGGTCCGCGTGTCAGTGAAGGAAGGGTCGTGCATGATCGGATCGTCTCGCGGAAATTGGCCGGAATCGAAAATCGAAAAGGCGCGTCATCGTCCGCGCCTGCGGAAACAGCGAGGCGTGGCCTCACTATCCATCCATGGCTGCGCTTGCGCAATGCTCGTCTTCACTCGCGTCTCCGGCTCGCGCATACGCCTGATGCTTCGGCCGTGCAAGTGCATCGCCGGCGCGCACGCCCTGTCCTTGCGGCAGCACGAAGAGCGGATTGATGTCGAGTTCGCTCAGGCTGTCTTCCAGATCGAGCGCCATGTCTGACAGCGCGACGATCGTATCGGCGAGCGCATCGATGTCGGCGGCGGGTTTGCCCCGCACACCCTTCAGGATCGAGTAGGCGCGCAGCTCGCGGATCATCGCATGTGCTTCATCGCGCGTGACGGGCGCCAGACGAAAGGCCACGTCCTTGAGCACTTCGGCATAGATGCCGCCGAGGCCGCACATCACGGCCGGCCCGAACGACGGATCGTTCTCGATGCCAACGATGATCTCCACCGCATCTCGAATCTCTTCCTGCAGCAACACGCCCTCGATGCGCGCGCCGGGCACATGATGCCGCGCGCTGGCGAGAATCGCGTCATGGGATTCGACGAGCATCGCTTCGTCGCGAATGCCGATGCGCACGGCGCCCGCTTCGGTCTTGTGCGCAATGTCGGGCGACTGCACTTTGATGACGAGCGGAAAGCCGATCGAACGGGCAGCAACGCGTGCTTCGTCACGATCGCGGGCGAGCGCGCTTTTCGGTGCATCGATGCCATACGCGCGAAGGAGGTCTTGCGCGGCGTGCTCGGTCAGATCGCTGCTGCTTTGCCGAAGAAGGGCGCGTGCGTGAGGCACGAAGCGGGGCGCACGCCGGAGCGAATGGTGCCGAGTGCCGTGCTCGCGTTTGGCTTGCGCATACGCGGACAATGCGGCGAGCGCGCGGGCGCAGCGCACGGGCGTCAGAAAGAGCGGCACGCCGGCGGCGTCGAGCACGCCGTATGCATCGTTTGCCATTTCGCGCCGCGCGTTCCACGAGACGATCAGCGGTTTGGTCGTCGCACCATTCACGCGCGCGATCGCCTTGGCCATTGCGTGGGCGACGTCGCCGCTCGCAGCGGCCGCCATGATCGCGATGGAATCGATGTTCGGATCGTCCGCGATGATCTGCAGCGTATCGGCGAAGATGCGCGGATCGGCGAGAATGCCCGCCGTCAGATCGATGGGGTTGTTGAGCGACGCGAACGCCGGCACGAGCGGACGCAGACGTTCGAGCGTGTCGCATGCGAGCGATGGCAGCGACATGGCGTTCTGCACGCACACGTCCGTTGCGAGAATACCGGCGCCGCCCGACAGCGTCACGACGGCGACACGCCCGCCACGCGGCAGACGCCGCATGCCAAAGGCCTTCGCGTAGTCGCCGAGATCGGCTACGTCGCTCACTTCGATCACGCCCGCCTGACGAAACGCCGTCCGGTACAGCGCCGACGCGCCGCCGAGATTCGCCGTGTGCGAAGCCGCCGCTTTAGCGCCATCGGTTGTGTTGCCTACTTTCCATGCGAAGATCGGCTTGCCGGCGTCGAGTGCGCGCCGGGCCACGTCGACGAGACGCCGCGCGTCCTTGAGGCCCTCGATGTAAGCGGCGATCAGCGAAGTGTGCGGATCGTCGATGCACGCATCGACGAGATCGAGCAGGCTGACATCGGCTTCATTGCCGGTCGTAATGAAATGGCGCAGGCCGATGCCGAGCTCGTCGGCCATCAGCAGCAGCGCACAGCCGAAGCCGCCGCTCTGCGAGATCAGCGAAAGATTGCCGCTGCGGTACGGCACGCCGAAGGGCGCGCCAAATCCCGCATACACAGGCCCGCTCGTGCTGACCAGTCCCTGACAGTTCGGGCCGATCACGCGCATGCCGAAGCGCTTCGCGATATCCGCGCATTCCTGCTGCAGGGCCGCGCCAGCGTCGCCCGCTTCGGCGAATCCCGAGCTGTAGACGATCGCGTATGGAATGCCGCGCTCGCCGCATTCGCGCAGCATCTGCGGCACGCGTTTCGCCGCGACGAGAATCAGCGCGAGATCAGGCGTGTCCGGCAGCGCGGCGATGCTCGGGCTGCATGCGACACCATCGATTTCCGCGTACTTCGGATTGACGGGGAAGAGCGTGCCGCGGTACCCGTGTTGCATGAGAAAGCGCATCGGCTGGCCGCTGATCGAGCGGGCGTCGTTCGATGCACCGACGATGGCGATCGAGTGCGGATTCACGAGACGTTCGATCGAGAGTTTCGGACTGTGGTTCATGGCGGCTCCCTTCACGCGACGCAGGCGGCATCGTTTCCGACGCGCTCGTCCCGCGCCGACGCGGCACGCTTCAGCGTGATCTTCGCGATGTTCAGCTGGTGTATCTGTGTCGTGCCTTCATAGATGCGAAATGCCCGCACGTCGCGGTAAAAGCGTTCCACCGCATTGCCCGACAGATAAGCTCGGCCGCCCAGCATCTGCACCGCGCGGTCCGCCACGCGGCCGCACATCTCCGAGGCGAACATCTTGCACATCGAGGCTTCCAGCGTGACGTCCTCGCCGGCGTCGCGCTTGCGTGCGGCGGCCAGAATCATTGAGCGGGCCGCAAAGATTTCCGTCTGCGACTCGGCGATGAGTGCCTGAATGAGCTGAAACTCGGCGATGGGCCTGCCGAACTGCTCGCGCGTCATCGTGTAGGCGACGGCTTCCTCGAGCATGCGCATGGCCGGCCCCGTGCAGAGCGCCGCAAGATGAATGCGCTGCTTGTTGAGCACCTTCATGGCCGTGCGAAAACCCTGTCCTTCCACACCGCCGATGAGGTTCGCTGCAGGCACGCGACACTCGCGCAGGTAGACATCGCCCACGGGCGAGCCAGCCTGACCCATTTTCTCGTAGGGCTCGCTCGTCGAAACACCAGACATCGAGCGCTCGACGATGAACGCCGAAATGCCCGCCGCGCCGGGCTTCGACGAGTCCGTGCGCGCCATCACCGTGAACGCGTCCGCAATCGGCGCATTGGTGATGAAGCACTTGCTGCCGTTCAGGATGTAATTGTCGCCGTCGCGACGAGCGGTCGTGGCAAGCGCCGTGGCATCGGATCCGGCCTTCGGCTCGGTGAGCGCGAACGCACCCGTCATTTCGCCAGACGCGAGACGCGGCAGATAGCGGCGCTTCTGATCGCTCGTGCCGTCGGCGACGAGCGCTTCCGAGCCGATGCCCGTGTTCGTGCCGACGCGCGCGCGGAACGCGACCGAAGCCTGCGACAACACCATCGCGCCGCGCACCAATTGTTCGGTCGTGAGGCCGGCGCCGCCGAATTCGCGAGGAATGCTCCAGCCGAAATAGCCGAGCGCGCGCATCCGCTCGACGAGATCGGCCGGGACTTCATTCGTCTTTTCGACTTCGTTTTCGCGCGGCATCGCCTCGTCCCGCACGAAGCGTTCGACGCCCGCGAGCAGTGCGTCGAAAGTTGAATCGTTCTGCGTCATCTGTGTCTCCGACATGTGGATCGATGTGTGTAGACACTATCGGATAGAGCGCGCAGCGAAAGCGGGTTTGTTCGACTATGCTGAACGGAGTTTGGATATGCGGAACGACTTGGGCACAATCGCTCTACGAGTTGAGGAGAAACCTGGATATGTCCCGCAATGCGTCAGACACGCCCCCGCCGATCGGCGACTATGCCGACTCGAAAGTCCGTTACGAACCCGACGATTTCGAAGGCGATCGCCAGTTCGCGACGACACTCGCGCGCGGGCTCGACATCCTGCAGTGCTTCACGCCGCGCGAATCGCAGCTCGGCAACGCGGAGCTGGCCGCGCGCACAGGCATGACCAAGGCCACGATTTCGCGCTTCACTTACACGCTCACTCGGCTCGGCTATCTGCGCGTGAATCGTCTCAACAACAAGTTTCAGCTCGGCTCGGCCGTGCTCTCGCTCGGCTATCCGCTGCTTGCGAGTCTCACAGTCCGGCAGATCGCGCGGCCTTCGATGCGGGAACTCGCCGATCAGGTGCGCGGTTCCGTTTCGCTCGGCATGCGCGACCGGTTGAACGTCGTGTATCTGGAAAGCAGCCGCAGTGCGACGCCGCTCGGGCTGCCCGCGGATATCGGCCTGAGCTATCCGATCGTGCGCACGGCAATGGGGCGGGCGCTGCTCGCGGCCATGCCGCTCGAGCGGCGCGAGGCGGTGTGCAACGAGATTTCCGTCAAGACGTCCGGGGAATGGATGACATTTCGCGATCGTGTCATGACGAGCATCGAATCATTTCACCAGCGCGGATTTTGTGCATCGTACGGTGATCTGCGGCGCGAAGTGCATGCGGTCGCGGTGCCGATGAAGCCTGCCGCCGATGGCGAGATACTCGTCTTCAATTGTGGCGTGCCGTCGTATCTCCTGAAAGAAGGGCAACTGGAGGGAGATATCGGGCCACGCCTCGTTTCGATGGTTCGCGCGCTCGAGGGTGCGATGGGGATTTTCTAGTTTGAGCGTTGGGGTCCCACCCTCGAGCAATGATTCAGTTGCCTTCAGATCGGCGATAGAACTCCATCGTTGCCGCGATGTCGGCGTCGCCCAGACCACGCGACACGAGCCACCGATTCAGGTCCGCTGCGAGGCTCGTGAAGGGCAACGGTAGCCCGACCGATCGGCCGAGATCTTGCGCATTTTGCATATCCTTGAGCATGTTTGCGATTCGGCCCGTTGGCGTGTAGTCCCGATTAGCAAACTTGGCGAAGAATTCCCGGAAGATCACGGAGTCAGCACGGCCGCCAGTCAGCGCCTCGACCACGCGCTGCGGATCAAGATTCGCAGCGCCGGCAAGCGACGCTGACTCGGACAATGCGAACAGTCCAATGCCGACCAAAACCTGGTTGATGATCTTGACCGTCTGACCCGAGCCCGCCGGACCGAGGTGCGTCATACGGTTCGAAATGCTCGACAAGACACCTTCCGCTTGTTCAACATGCGCGGTTTCGCCGCCAAGAAACAGCGTAAGGCGGCCTTCCCGTGCGGCAGGCTCACCACCGGACAGCGGCGCGTCGACCCAACCTATACCCAGTTCTGCCGCACGCGCAGCGAATGCGACGGTCTGATCTGGCGCGATCGTGGACATGTCGATGATGAGCATTCCGCGTCTGCCCGCCGCAGCCAGCCCGTTTTCGCCAAACGCGATGCTCTCCACTTGCGACGCATTGTTCGCGCTCACGATCACAATGTCACAGTCTGCCGCGATGCTCGCCGGCGATTCAGCCCACTGTGCTCCCGCTTCAAGCAAAGCGGACGCGGCCGAAGGACGGCGCGACGTGACCGCCACCGTATGCCCACTTTGCAACAGACGCATCGCGATCGCTGTTCCCATTACACCCAGCCCGCTTACGCCGATACGTTGATTCGTCAGTTTGATTTGTGCCATTTGAATATGCATTTTTGAGTTGGTACGAAGTTGACGTCGTTGCGCGCACAATCATCTGGCGCGCCGCGTATCAGGTTCGATCGCTTCCGCGTCTCGAAGCCCAATAATCGCCTCGTAGAAATATCGCAAGACGCGCTGAATAAAGATGCAATCGCGTTGATCGGCGTCCGCAGCTCTAGGCCCAGTTTGCTGTTGGCAGTCGTGCGCGACGGTTCACGCGAACAACCGGGTGGCTGGCCGCGCGACCCGCTTGCTGAACTGGCACAGTCAGCGCTTTGATTGTTAAGAATTTCGATAGTTGCAATGAACGAGGTCGACATTTCCGTGCGCGCAAGAAACCTGAAAGGGTTACCATGCCTAGGCAGTTTGGGTAACACCGATAGCCGAATAAACCCCAAACCTGAAGTATCCGCGAGTTGCGAAGAACTGACCTGCCCATTTGCGAGTGAATAGCTTCCGGCGCATCAGCCGGAACAGGAGAGCGCCGTGAATGTTTCCGAGGTAGCCGTTGTTCATGTCATCGATGATGACGCGTCCATGCGTGCCGCACTGACGCGGCTTCTTACGCTTGCCGGCTTCGAAGTGAGGACATACGCTTCGGCCGGCGAATTTCTTGTGTGCGAGCCTGATTCGCGCTCGGGTTGCATTCTGCTCGATTTGGAACTTGGCGGCCCCGGCGGACTGGAAGTGCAACAGGCGGTGCTGCGCCATTCACGTGCTTTACCTATCGTGTTTATGAGCGCCTACAGCGACGTGCCTCGCACGGTCAAAGCAATGAAGGCCGGCGCGGTCGATTTTCTTTTGAAGCCGTTTGACCGCCAAACGCTTGTCGACGTGCTGAGTAACGCGATCGAGGCCTCGGGCAACGACCCCGTTTCCGCACCTCCCTCCGAGCTGGCATTGCTTAGCGAGCGGGAGCAGGCCGTATTAAGTGGCATCTCCGGGGGGTTGCGGAACAAGCAGATCGCCGCGGAGCTCAAGTTATCCGAAAGGACCATCAAGAGTTGTCGCGCGCAACTGATGCGAAAGCTCAAGGCGCAGTCTCTCGCACAATTGCTGCGGCAGGCGGACCAGTACGGAATAGGGCGCGGGGAACAGCGAGCGCCGGACAGTCGATACGCCGCCGATACGGGTGAAGAACGGATCAGTGCCTCAGTGCTCACACACTAATGCGCGTGGGCGTTATACGGGCGCAGTCAGGACGAAATAATCAGACAGCTACTCATAAAAGGAATATGCCTTGGGCCCAGAAGGCAAGGAAGAGAGTTTCGACCATCTGTTTTAATCAGAAACTGAGCGCGATGCCCAGTGATGCGCCCGTGACATCTTTACCAAACGCATAGCGCGCGACGATGCGCAGCCGCGAGAACAGACGGGTCACCGCGCCCAGCGATGTCAAATGATTGAAGCCCAGAATAGTCGCCTGGCTGCCGAGATACGTGGGATGGGACAGTTCGAGCTCGTAACGCAACGGCCGATCGAGTACGACCGCCCCGGTGGGCGCACGCCAGCGTGCATACAGGTTGGTCGATTGCGCTTCGGCCGAGCCGCGCACTGCACTTGACGAACGAAAGCTTTGCAGATGGCTATTCGTGTATCGAAGTTCTAGATCGAACTCGTACGGCTTGCGGCGCGGATACCATCCCAGCATCAGTGACCCGCCAAGCCCGTAGGCGCTGAGCGACCCGTTCCTGATGAAGGCAACGTTGCTGTCCGTTTTACGATTGACCGGAAACTGCGCAGCGCTCGCATCGCTGAATACTTCTCCAAGCGAGAAGTTGAAGATTGGCCGTATCACCAGGTCACCGCTCGCATTAAGGGGGAAATCCCAGCCAATACCGCCGGTTGCCGCGAGGCTCGTCCAGCGGGTAGGGATCGCCCGTTGTTCCTGACCGTCCGATGCGACAAACGTGGGGTCATAGCGCGAAGCGCCCAATGCACCTTCGAGATACAGTGGGAAGCTGCGACTAATGTAAAGCGCCGCCAAACTGAGTCATACTTAGGGACGGATTTCCGGTCTCGCCGTTTCTTATGCCCAGTGAGCTGGCGGAAAGATCTGGCGTCACGCTGAACGACAGGAGTGCGAGCACGGCATTCGCGCGCTTCTGGACATCCGGGCCGGTGATCACGGCGCTCGAGGAATCGCCCGGTGCGGCGACGGCCTCAGGCATGAGCGATTGACAGGCCGTCGTCAGGAGCGCGACTCCGAGCGAGATTGCTCGCAGGGATTGACGGAAGACACGTGTTGCCTGCATGGGGCGCGACGCCTTTGCAGGTTACGGCGGAGGAAGCGGACCAAAAAAAATCCTCTTCAGCCTGTCTCTGCCGAACGCACGGGCCAGTTCCGCGATGACGCAGTAGTTGAAGATCAGCGTGACGAGCAAAATCTGGATCGCCCAGAAGCGCGGCCAGTTGATCTCCGTCCATAGATCGTGATTCGCTGCGATGATATTGGGCGCTTCCTTCCAGTAGTCGTAGAGGCGCTCGAGAAAATGAACTATCAGCGCGACGACGGCATACATGAGTGTCTTCCAGGAGACGTTCCAGATCAGCGGCTTGTCGGGAAACCGGTTGATGAACGGAAGCATGTCTGCGACAAGCACCGACTTGCCCAGTATGAGTGATGCGAGCAGCACCGACGCCGACGAGGGAAGCGAGATGCCCGTGCCACGGACCATCAGCGCCCGAATGAGCGCGACGATGTGTAGGATCACGAAAAAGAAGATCGTCGGCGGCAGCGCCTTGATGATCTCGTGCTTGATCTTGCCGACCAGCGTGCTCATGATGCGGTCCTCGTGATCGACGTTTGCCTGAGTGGGGCGCCCGGTCGCGGGGCGCCTCGCAGCGCAGCGTGCGGAAGCGCATCTGGACGCTTTCGACAGTCACCGCGCATCAATACGGCGCGTTGACGACAATGTATTGACTGCCTTGAGGTTGATACCACGTGCTGCCACATCGCTGATAGATCATGCCGCCATAGTTCACCGGGGCGCAGTTCGGGGGAACCGAATTGACGATGGAGCCGACGATGGCCGACGTGACGCCCACGGCCGCGGTCACGGCGGCTGCAGTTGCCACCGGGTGATAGTCGTCATCCCATCCGCCGCGATGGTCGACATTCACATTGACATTTCGGTTGATATTTGTATTGCGGTTCACGTTGTTCACGCTCGTATTGCGCACATTGCGTGTGCGCGCGTCCGCCCGCGAGTTGTTCAACTGGCCGCCGTGCGGGCCATGCGCCATGCCGCCGCCACCTCGCTGCACATGACCGCCGCCGCCGCGTCCCACGGCATACGTCGACTCTGCCGGGACCGACAGGCACGCGACAAACGCCAATCCCATCAGGAGCGCTCGATTCCCTTTGCGTGGAATGTTCATGAGTCACTCCTTCGTCTTGATCGGGATGATGTCGATCTTCTTTGTACCCGCCGGTGGTTTGAAGGTGAACACGGCGTTGGTGAAAGCGGGCGAGACGTTCCAGTCGATAATCGAAGACGACTGAGGACGTGCGTCGTCATCCCGGCGCGTGATCACGAGCTTGCGCGGCAGTGGACTGGCGCCCGCCTTGATCCAGATCTGCCAGTCGAGGTCCTGCTGCCGGAACGCATAGTGATCGCACACGTCGGAACCGATGTAATCCTGGCCGGCATACATGGCTGACTCGAACTGGTCGATCGGCGCATCCGGGGTCCCCCAGACGAAGAGGTCCGCGAGTGGAAATTCCACCCCGAAGCGAATCCGGAATTGTTCGACCAACGCCTTGAGATTGCCGTCGAAGGGCACGGTCGAGTAGTACTTCTGTGCTGGCGTGTATAGCCAGACGGTGGTTCCGTTATAAAAGACCTCGCGCTCGCTGCGCGCGCTTCGCATCACGACGCGAATCTTGTTCGGTCGATCGACTTCGAGATCGGCGGTAGCGGTGTGTTGCAGTTTCTGACCATCTTCGAGCACGCGCTCGCCCGTCAGGTCCGTCGAGACGCTGAAGCGTTTCATCGACTGAAGATGCGCGCCCATTTTCTGAAGCGCCTGCACGGCCATGGGGTCCACGGCAGGCGCGGCGCTGGCGGCAACGGCCGCGGATGCTTCCTGTGCCTGGAGTTGAGGCGCAGACACTGTCCCGATGAGCAAAGCTGCGGCCAATATCTTTCGCCTCATGGTGCTCTCCCAGTGAGTGACAGAGTTATCGCCGGGCGTCCTCGAAAAGCGTTCGCCTGGGCGGCTGTCTCGGTGGCGCTTGCCCAGCAACGTTAATTTAGTAACCGATGTTAGGAAAGGGAAGCCCTTTTCATGCGATTGCCCCAAAGGGCAATTCGTTGCCCGAAACACCTATGGAAACAGGTGCGGACGTGTACAACAATTCGGGCAACGGCGAGGTCGTCTGGCATGAATGAGATCCCGAAACTGATCGTAATCATCGAAGACGACTTCGGCCTGCGGCGCGCTGTGGAGCGGCTGGTACGGCTGGCAGGATATGACGCCCGCGTGTTTGCCGACGGGGAAGATGCCGACGCGTTTGCCTTCGCATCGTCTGCTGCGTGTCTGGTGCTCGATGTCCAGCTACCGGGTCTCAGCGGACCGGCCTTCTACTCGACATTGCCCATCCCTCGGCCGCCTGTCGTCTTCATCACGGCGTTTGATACAGCAGGGACGCGCAACGAGTTGACGCGTGTTGGCCCACATCGGATGTTGAAGAAGCCGTTTCTCGGAACCGAACTCCTCGATGAACTGGCCCGCGCGATCAACCCGCAGGCTCAGGACGGCGCGCAATGAAAGCACTATGCCAACTGCCTCTCGACACGATATCGGTACGGAAACGTGAAATGCGGCTCATGAGCCTCGATCGATTGAGGCTCATGAGCGGGTCGTCGATATGAAGCTTCGATTGCTGAAGGTGATCTGGCATGCAACGTGGAGAGGTTGAGGTCGCAGGCTTCGGCTCCAGGAATATCCTTGTAACGCTGGCTGGCGCGAGCTTCGGGCTCGGCGCGCTGCTGACTGTGGTCGTATTCGCGCGTGCGACATGGACCGAGTTCCGCTGGCTGTGCCCCATCGCGGCGGCGGCGTTGAACGTCGGCCTCGTCGCGCTCGGCGCACAACGCTCGAGCGCGCCGGCGCGGCATCGCGCAAGCGCGACCGGGCAGGCCATCACCTGGACGCTTCTGCGTCCCACTTCCTGGCGCGCAGCCATTGCTCTCGCTGGCAAAAGGCTGCGCATGATCCGGGGTTGGCCCTGGCTCGTGATCCTCTGCGGAGCGCTTACGCTGCTTCTGTGCGTGGCAACCTGGATCGTATTCGAACGGCGTCCGCCCGCCGTTAGCCCGAACGCGCGCACGGTCGTCACGCTCGCATGCGGCGCGGCGCTCGCGCTCGCCTTCGTCACGCTGATCGCCGAGCGTTTCTTCGCCGCCGAAGCTTCCCGGAGCGCGGCGGGCGTGCCGCTCGCCGTCGCGTTGCGCGCCTTGCTCTTCGTCACGCTCGCGGGCGCCGCCAGCGCCGCGCTCTTTGCGTGGAGTCGCGCCGACGCGCGCTGGCTCGCGCTCGTGGCCGCGCTGCTGCCCGCTGCCATCGCCTGTGAGTTCGTGCTGCGCGCCGTGCTCATGTGGTTTTCACCGCCCGGCGTCGGCTCTGCGCCGCTCGATGTGGTGAATAGCGCGATCGGCAGGCTGCTGATGCGGCCGCTCGCGTCATCGGGCACGCTCGGCGAGACGATGCGCCATCGCTTCGGTATCGACCTGCGGCAAAGCTGGGTCATCCGCAGCACGTTGCGCATGGCGCCGGTGGCGTGCGTGACGCTCGTCGTCGTCGCGTGGCTTTTGAGCGGCGTAAGCGTATTGCAGCCCGATCAACGCGCCGTGTACGAGCGCTTCGGCGCGCCCGCGGCCGTCTGGCAACCAGGGCCGCATGTGGGGCTGCCTTGGCCGTTCGGACGCGCCCGGCTGCTCGAGAATGGCGCCGTGCATCAGGTCGTGGTGTCGAGCGCGGGCGGCGACGCCGGAGTCGCCAATGTGGCAGCGCCGCTCATTCACGCCGACGCCCGCACGCCCGAACAGCTCGACCGCCTGTGGGACGTCGCGCATCCGTGGGAAACGACGCAGGTGATCGCGGGCGGCAACGGCAAGCGGCAGAACTTCGAGATCGTCAGCGCGGATGTCCGTCTCGACTATCGCATCCGTCAGGACGATGCCGCCGCTCGTGCGTCGCAGTACCGCTTCGCGGATGCGCCCGCGCTCATCCGCGCCATCGCGAGTCGCGAGGTGGTGCGCTACCTCGCCTCGCATGCGCTCGACGCGCTCGTGCAGACGCGTCAGACCGTCATCGCCGACGCCATCCGCCAGTCCGTGCAGCAGCAGTTCGATACGCTCGGCAGCGGCATCGAGGTCGTCGCGGTGGTGATCGAAAGCGTGCATCCGCCGGCGGGTGCGTCGTCGGCGTGGCACAACGTGCAGGCCGCGCAGATTCGCGCGGCGGCGAGCGTCGCGCAGGCGCGCGGCCTCGCGGCGACGGTCGTGGGCAGCGCGCAGGAAACGGCCGCCGCGAGCATCGACACGGCCAGCGCCGCCGCCGCGGAGACCTTGTCGGCGGCTCAAGCGAGGCAGACCACTTTCACCGCCGACGTCGCCGCCCGGCAGGCGGGCGGGCCGGCATTCCCGTTCGAGTACTACCTGCATGCGCTGCAAAAGGGACTGCAGAACGCCAACCTCACGGTGATCGACGACCGTCTGGTGGGCGGCAACCGCGCGACCATCGATCTGCGTGCCTACAACACGGGCGATGCGGCGGGAGCGAAACGTCTGTATTGAGCAAGCGAGACGCGCCGCAGACACGTGGCATCGCAACATTCACGACGGAGCGAATCTTGAGCGCTTCACATAGTCATTCACACGGACATGGCGGCGGGCACGCCGACCATCACCATCATCACGGTGACGCACCCGCGGCAGGCGGAGGCCGTGGCTTCGCTTGGCGCGTGCTGCTGGCGCTCCTGTGCGTCGCCGTCGCCGCGCTGGTGGCAAGCGGCGTGCAGGTCCACGAGGGCGAAGCCGCCGTCGTCACGCGCTTCGGCGAGCCGGTGCGCGTGGCGCTCGATCCGGGTCTCGCGTGGCGCCTGCCCGCGCCCATCGAGGCGACCGTGCCGGTCGATCTGCGTCTGCACACGACGTCGAGCGGACTGCAGGACGTCGGCACCCGCGACGGTTTGCGCATTCTCGTGCAGGCCTATGTCGCCTGGCGCGTGCCGGGCGATGCCACCGACGTGAGCCGCTTCGTGCGCGCCGTGCGCAACGAGCCCGACGAAGCGGCGCGCCAGATTCGCTCGCTCGTCGGATCGGCGTTGCAGACCACAACGTCCGGCTTCGATCTCGCCGCGCTCGTCAACACCGATCCGTCCCAAGTGAGACTCGCGGCCTTCGAAGACGATCTGCGCCGTCAGGTCGACGCCCAACTCTACGCGACGTATGGCGTGCATGCCGTGCAAGTGGGCATCGAGCGCTTGACGCTGCCCGCCGCGACGCTCGCCGCCACCGTCGAGCGCATGCGCGCCGAGCGCGAGACCGTGGCCGCGCAGCGCACCGCCGAAGGCAAGCGCGAAGCCGCGCAGATCCGCTCGGACGCGGATCGCGACGCGCGCATCGCGGTCGCCGACGCGAGCGCGAAGGCGGCAGAGATCGAGGCGCAATCGCGCCGCGACGCCGCCGCGATCTACGGCAAGAGTTACGCGGACGATCCGCGGCTCTATACGATGCTGCGCTCGCTCGACACGCTCGCGGGCGTCGTCAACGCCAACACGAGCCTGATCCTGCGCACGGACGCCGCGCCGTTCCGCGCCCTCGTGCAGGGCCCGGCTGGACTCGACTCCGCCGACGCCGCCGCGCACGCGAGCATCCAGGCCCCGCGCACGCGCCGCTCGCCATGAACAGCGCCACGCTCGCTTCGCGACATTCCGCCGCCGCTCAGGCCGCGCGCGCGGCCTGGTGGTTCGGGGTCGCGCTCGCCGTCGTCGCGGCGCTCGTCTGGAGTGGCTCCAATATTCAGCGCGTGCCGCCGGACAGTCAGGCGGCCGTCATGCGCTTCGGCAAGCTCGTGCGCGTCCAGCGTGCCGGGCTGTTGCTGGCGTGGCCCCGGCCATTCGAAACGGTGACGTTGCTGCCTGGCCCGGCGCGCGTGCTCGAACAGGTCATCGCCACGCTCGTGCGCGATCCGCGTGCGCGCGCGCTCGACCCGACCGCTGCTGCGCCGCCGGCGGACACGACGCTGCCGTTCAACGACATGTCGTCTTGGGGGTTTCACCCGGATGCGGCGACGGGCGCGGGCGGCACGCCGTTCTCCGATGCGCTCGCGGGCTCCGGCTACGTGCTCACGGGCGACGCCGCTGTCGTGCAGCTCGCCGCCACGCTCTATTACCGTGTGAGCTCGCCCATCGACTATGTGCTGCAGCAGCCGCTGCTCTCTGCGGCACTCGATCGCATCACGGCGGCGGCCGTGGCGGAGGCGGGCGCCGCGCGCGATCTCGATGCGATTATCGTCGCGCGTCCCGAGCTGATCGCCGCCGATGCGCAGATGGCCGCGCGCCGCGAACGTCTGCGCGAGGACGTCGCGCGCGGGGTCGAGCGCCGCCTGCGCGCGCTGGACGCGGCCCATGCGGGACTCGGCGTCGAGGTCGCGCGCGTGGATGTGCAGGCGAACGTGCCCGCCGCCGCCGTCGATGCCTTCAATTCGGTGCTGAGCTCGCTGCAAACCGCCGAGCGCAATACAGCCGATGCGCGCACCGCGGCGGAGACGGCGCGCCAGGCGGCCCAGCAGCGCGCCGACCAGATCATTCAGGAAGCCGAGGCGGGCGCGACCGAGCGCGTGACGACGGCGCAAGCCGAAACGCAGACCATCCTGCAACTCGAATCCGCTCTTCATGCGAACAGCGACCGCGGCCTGCTCGCGCGCGCCTATCGCGACCGCATCACGCAGATTCTTTCCAAAGCGGGACACGTCACGACGATCGATCCGTACGACACATCGAGTCTCGTACTTCCGGGGAAGGCACCTTGAGCACGCAGGCAGAATCCATCGGTCATACCGGTCTCACACACGATGCCAGCGAGGCGGCCGCGTCGATGCCATCCACGACGGGAGTCTCGCCAGGCATGGTGCTGGCGCCGGCCGAGCGCGGCGCGATCACGCGCCGCATCGCGCTCGCGCTCGCGGCGGGCGGCCTGCTGGCGCTGTCGCTTGCCTGGCGCTTCGTGCCGTCGCAAGGTCCGGCGCTCGCGAGCGTGCTCGCCGGTCTCGCTTCGCTGCTCGTCGCGGGGCCGGTGTTCGCCAATGCGTGGCACAGCCTGCGCGCCCCAAGCCTGCACGGCGTGACCGACCGGCTGATCGCGCTGGCGATGCTAGCCGCGTGGGCCACCGGCGATATGACGACGGCGGCGCTGCTGCCCATCGTGATGACCTTCGGCCATGCGCTCGAAGAGCGCAGCGTGCTCGGCTCGCAAGAGGCGATCCGCGCGCTCGCCCGGCTCGCCGCCACGCGCGCGCGCCGCATCAGGCAGGATGGCTCGGTCGAGGACGTGCCCACGGAGGCGCTCGCGCGCGGCGATCTGCTCGAAGTGCCGGCCGGCGCGCGTATTCCCGCCGACGGCATCGTGAAGAGCGGACGCTCTGCCGTCGACAACAGTCCGATCACCGGCGAGTCGCTGCCGCAGGACGTCGCTGCCGACATGCCGGTCTATGGCGGCGCGATGAATCTCGACGGCGCGCTGCGCATCGAGGTCACGCACGTGGGCGAACAGTCGACGCTCGGGCGCATCGTCGAGTTGCTGGAGCACGCGGAGCGCGTCAAGCCGCCGGTGACTGAAGCGCTGGAGCGCTACATGGGCGGCTATCTCGCGCTCGTGCTGCTGGTCGCCGCGCTGGTCTGGTTCGTGAGCGTGGATGCTTCGACGATGCTGGCCATGATCGTCGCGGCATGCCCATGCGCGCTGGTGCTCGCCGCGCCCGCCACGGCCATCGCCGGCATTGCGCTCGGCGCGCGCCACGGCCTGCTGCTGCGTAACGCGGCGTTTCTCGACCGCGTCGCCGATCTCGACTCGCTCGTGATCGACAAGACCGGCACGCTCACGCACGGCGAGCTGCGCGTGGTGGAGCTCGCGCTGGAGCCGGACGCGGACGAAGCGCGCGTGCTGGTGCTGGCCGCGACGCTCTGCGCGGGCAGCGCGCATCCGGTTAGCCGCGCGGTGCAGCGCTACGCGCTCGAGCGCGGTTATCGCGCAGCGGATCACGAAGCGGTGCGCGAGGTGCGCGGGCGCGGGGTGATGGCCGACACCGCGCAGGGGCGCGCCGTGCTCGGCCGCGAAAGCCTGCTGCGCGACTACGCGCCGGTGCTGGGCGCTCCTCTGGCGCATCACGACGGTCCGCTCGCCGGCCTCCTGCTGGAGGGGCGCGTGCTCGCATGGTTCGCATTCGCCGACACCCTGCGTCCCGAAGCGGCGGCCACGCTCGCCGAGTTGCGCGCGCTTGGCTTCGCGCATCAGACCTTGCTGACCGGCGATCGCGAAGGCGTCGCGCACGACGTCGCGAAGCAGGTCGGCATCGAACGCGTGATCTCGGACGCGCTGCCGCAGGACAAGCTCGCCTTCGTCGAAGCGGAGCTCGCGGCCGGCCGCCATCCGCTCGTGGTCGGTGATGGCGTGAACGATGTCCTCGCGATCAAGGCCGGCGCGACGAGCGTGGCGATCGGCGGGCGCGGCGTGGATATCGCCGTGGCGTCCGCCGATGTGGTGCTGCTCGGCGACGATCTGCGCCGGCTCACCGCGTGCGTGAAGCTCGGCCGCCGCTGCCGCCGTACCGCGGCGGTCAATGCGGCGATCGGTGTGGCATGGACCGCCGCGATCATCGCCGTTGCGGCGCTCGGCGTGCTGGGCGCGGTGTGGATCGCCGTGCTGCATAACATCGGCACGTTCATCGTGCTTGCAAACGCGGGAAGACTGCTGCGCGTGGCCGAGCCAGGCTTCATTCAGGAGGCTGCGCGCGACGAGCCACACCGGAACCTGGTCTGATATTTGGAAAAATAATCTGTTTGGAATGCGAAGCACAGGAAATGTTGAACAGTAGCCACCACCAAGTGAGGATGCCATGAAAGCCCGCTTTATTTTGCCGCTCGTCGCTGTCCCGCTGTGCGTCGGTGCGACGCTCGCCGCCGAATCCACCAAGGACGCCACGCCTGCCACGCAGCAGGCCAATGCCGACCTGCTCAAGACCTTGCCGATGAGCGACCGGCAGGATTACGAGGATGCGAAGCGGGGCTTCATCGCGACGCTGCCCGACATCAACATCAAGACTCCCGACGGCAAGGTGGTCTGGACACTCAACGGGTACCAGTTCCTGCAGGCCCAGGACGCGCCGCCTACGGTCAATCCGAGCCTGTACCGCAACTCTCAGTTGAACATGAACAACGGCTTGTACAAAGTCACCGACGGGATCTACCAGATTCGTGGCTTCGACTTGTCCGTCATGTCCATCGTCGAGACCAACAACGGCATCATCGTGATCGACCCGCTCATCTCGACCGAGGTCGCGAAGGCGGGGCTCGATCTGTACTATCAACACAGGCCGAAGAAGCCGGTGGTCGCCGTGATCTACACGCACAGTCACGTCGATCACTACGGCGGCGTAAAGGGCGTCGTGAACGAAGCCGATGTGAAATCCGGCAAGGTGAAGATCTTTGCGCCGGAGGGTTTCCTAGAAGAAGCCGTGAGCGAAAACGTATTCGCGGGCAATGCGATGAGCCGTCGCGCGATCTATATGTACGGCTCGCTGCTGCCACGCAGCGCGCAGGGCCAGGTCGACGGCGGCCTCGGCAAGACGACCTCGAACGGCACGGTGACGCTCATACCACCTACCGACATCATCACGAAGACCGGGGAGAAGCGCACGATCGACGGCCTCGACGTGGTGTTCCAAATGGCGCCCGGCACCGAGGCGCCGGCGGAAATGCTGTTCTACTTCCCCAAGTACCACGCGCTGTGCGCGGCCGAAGACGCCACGCATACGCTGCACAACCTCTACACGCTGCGCGGTGCGCAAGTGCGCGACGCCAACAAGTGGTGGCAGGCGCTCAACACCACGATCGATATGTTCGGACCTCAGGTGCAGGTGGTCTTCGCGTCTCACCACTGGCCGATGTGGGATAACGCGCGCGTCAACGACTATCTGGCGAAGCAGCGCGATACCTACAAGTACGTTCATGACCAGTCGCTGCGCCTGCTCAATATGGGCTACACGATGGACGAGATCGGCGACATGGTGAAGCTGCCGCCGAGCCTCGACAAGGAGTGGTACAACCACGGCTACTACGGCACGGTCGTCCATGATGCGAAAGCGGTGTATCAGCGTTATATGGGCTGGTACAGCGGCAATCCGGCGGACCTGCATCCACTGCCGCCGGTGGAAACCGCCAAGCGCACGATGGACTTCATGGGGGGCGTGCCCGCCGTCATGAAGAAGGCGCAGGATGCCTATGCGAAGGGCGATTACCGCTGGGTCGCGCAGGTGATGAACATGGCCGTCTACGCCGAGCCCGACAATCAGGACGCGAAGAACCTGGAGGCAGATGCGCTCGAGCAACTGGGGTATCAGTCCGAGTCGGGCCCGTGGCGCGACGTGTATCTGATGGGCGCCTATGAGTTGCGCAACGGCATTCCGAAGGTGCCAGCAGTGCAGACCGCGAGCCCCGACACGATTCGCGCGATGACACCTGAAATGGCGCTTCAGTTCCTGTCGATGCACATCGACGGCGACAAGGCCGATGGCAAGAAAATATCCGTCAACTGGATCTTTCCGGATATCAAGAAGCAGTATTCGGTGCGTCTCGAGAACTCGGTTCTGGTCTACAACGAAGGCAAGCAGATGCAAAACGCCGACGTGACGCTGACATTGCCGAAGTCGAGCCTCGACAACATCATGCTTCACCAGACCAATCTCGACAAAGAGGTGGAGGCTGGCCGCGCGAAAGTGGATGGTGATCGCGGCAAGATCTCCGAGCTGCTTTCGTTGACGGACACCTTTAATCCACTGTTCCCGATCGTGACGCCACGCCCGCCCGCGCAGTAAGTTTTGAACCGGCGCTCAGCGCAGGCTGCGCGCCGGATAATCTTCTACGCGACGGAGGTTCATGTGGCGAGTTTTGTCAATCACCCGGCTGTTCTGTTTATTGTGCTGCTCGTGGTTTTCGTCGCGTGTGTGGTGTTCGGCGCTTTCGTCCTCCGAAGGATTGTCGCCTTGCCGGCGGACGAGCGGGACGACTTCGCAATGGTCCAGACATCGACGTTGACTTTGCTTGCGCTTCTTGTTGGATTCAGCCTGTCGATGGCGGTCGGTCGTTACGATCTGCGAAAGACGCTGGAAGAGAGTGAAGCGAACGCCATCGGCACCGAGTATGCACGGGCGGACCTGGTCGATGCGCAGACCGGGAGTGCGATGAAGGCAGCCCTGGCTCGCTACGCTCGGCTGCGGCAGATCGAATATCAGACACGTGACAAAAACGAGCTCGCTCAGATCGACAAGGAAATAGCCGATCTTCAAGCGCAATTGTGGCGTCTTGCCGTCCGTGTGGGCGATGACAAGCCAAATCCGATCGGCGCGCTGGTCGTAAACGGGATGAACGATGTTCTCAACTCACAGGACTACTCGGAGGCAGCACGAATCAACCACATCCCGGTCGGCGTATGGGTGCTGATGATCGCAATCGCGATGTTCGGCTGTACGGTGCAGGGCTATGGTGTCAAAGGAAAGCTGCGAAGAGGGTTCCTCGTCATCGTCCTGCCCACAACGATGGCGCTGTCACTGGCTCTCATAGCAGACATCGACAGTCCGCGTGGAGGCCTGATTCGCGTACAGCCTCAGAACCTGAGCAGACTTATCCTCTTATTGGAGAAATGATGTGCGGCGCGCTCCGATCAGAGTTCGTGACGCGGAGCACGCGCACTGAAGGCCGACCATGCACGCGGAGCGCGTTCCGTGCGCGCTGCGGGCAGCCATACGATAAAGACACTGCCTCCCCCTGACCGTGATTCCGCCGTGACCGTGCCACCATGACTTTCGACGATCGTGCGCACGATGGACAGTCCAAGCCCCATTCCGTTCGACTTGGTGGTGTAAAAGGATTCGAAGACCTTCTTCGCATTTTTTGGAACGCCATGTCCTCGATCGGCCACGCTCAGTTCGACGCCATCCTGCATTTCCCTCGTGGCGATGTTGATCTGTCGAATCTCGGGCTCGACGCCGTCCATTGCATCCATCGCGTTCATGGCCAGATTCAAGAGCACTTGTTGTAGCTGGATGCGGTCGCCAACGATCGGAGCACAACCCGCGCTCAGGTTCGCAGTGATCGGAATACCGCGACGCCTGCTTTCTGGCGCAAGAAGCGCGAGCGTTTCGTCAAGAACACCGTTGAGATCGAGTTGCGTGAATTCGACGGGCTGGCGTTGTAACAACGCGCGCAAGCGCTGAACGACCTGACTCGCGCGCACTGCGTCGCGCCTGATGTCAGCGAGGATGTGCTGGAGTTCCCCGACCTCGGGCTCGCGCTGGTCGAGCACCATCCCGGCTGCATCGGCATTGCTCAGAATGGCGCCGAGTGGCTGGCCCACCTCGTGCGCGATGGAAGCGCTCAGTTCTCCGGCGGACGCGAAACGTGCCGCGCGGGCAAGTTCACTTGCTCTGAGCCCGGCGGCTTCTTCAGCGATATGTCTTCTGCGGCGGTGCCAGAGCAGGCAGGCGATGGTGACTGCCTGAAGCATCACGACCGCGACTGCGACGAGGACGGTCCAGCGATACTGATTCCAGAGTGATTGAGGCACGTTGATTTGCTCACACTGACTGGGGATCAGAGCGGCGGAGACTTTGAGCCGGTCGAGCTGTGCCCGATCCACCGTGCAGCGGGATGGTTCTTTGGGCAGCGTTGCGCCATCGGCCGTCACCTTTCCCTGCAGGATCGATGCGGCCAGCTCACCCGCTCGTCGACCATTGGTTTCGTAGTCGATGACGGCGCCGCCTGCGAGGCCGTGGCCGAGATAGGTCGGATACCAGCCGTAGATGGGAACCGTCGACGCCTGGGTCATCGGCGCGACCGGCTCGAATGGAAAGTATGTGCGGGCATCACGGTCACGGTACATCGTCGTATAGATGACCGCCGTGTTTTGGTCGAGCTTCGCAAGCCGCTCCTTTAGCTCCGGCAGCGTCAGCCCGACCCATTCATCGGTCGTCCACTTTCGCGACGTTCTCGCGCGCGCTGCTTGCCTGGCGAGATCCGACGTGAAGCGATCGAAATTGCTGTTCCCGGAAACCACCACGAGCCGCCGCGCGTGTGGCTGCAACGCTTCGGCCAAAGCAATCGTGCCGTCTGCGTCGAAGTGCCATGTTAAATAGGCGAAGTTGGGCGGAATGTTAGGCACCCGGCTCTCATCGATACTTGTGATGAGGACGGGAACGTTCGGCCAGATTTCATCGTGATACCGTCTTGTGAATTCGAGGGAAAAGTCCGCAATCCCGATGACGATATCGACGTGGTTGCGTTCGTACTTCTTTTTCATCAACGCAAGAAACTCAGGAATCAGCTCGGTATTGTCGAAACGTAATTGATCGAGCGAATCCGTATAAAATTCGACACCGTTCGGTGCAACGGCGCTCAACGCGCTGCGAATGGCCCGAATCTGCAGCGCGACGGCGGGCTGCGTGGGATCCGCGCCGGGCAGAATAACAACACGCCAGCGATCCGCTCCGAGTGTGGAGATCGAAAATAGAAAAAGCGCCATCCCAAGCCATCGCCTCGCTCGAGGTCGAGTTGGTTTATTTTTTGATTGGAACCATTCGCTCATCGTTCTCGCCCACATCTCGACCCCTGTTTGTGATTCGGTTTCGGACGCGCTTAGATTCTTCACCGGTTAGAAATATCACAAATCCTTGGTTGTCGATTCAAGTCACCTCGAAGGCCGAACCGGCGTCGAACGAAGACGCTATGTCGAAACTCCGACCGAACAACTCCATCGAGCCGTTGTCACAACCGATTGAAGCTCCAATCGAAACCGACCGAAACAGTCCGGTTCGTCGCCGACGCCAGTATCTGTGCTCTCGCCGTCGTGGTCAGCGCCGGGGTGCTCACGGCAGGCGACGCGAGTGGAGGGCGCCGCTTCCTAAAGGTAGACGTCACGGAGACTTCTTCGGCGTGAGCCTAGTGTGAATCCGCGGGCTGCACCACGCCTCAGCGGTCAGAGCGCTCCCGGACGGCGTCGCTGACTTACGGAAACCGAGAGCACTGGGCGATGCCGGGTCAAGGGCGGCTATACCTTGTGACCGGTCGTTGCGGTAGCTTGAGTTCGAACGGCGGCTCAGGGTCGCCTGCAGCAGTCCGCGCCAGGTCCTCGGAGCGACGTAGCACTTGACCCGTCTATCTCGGTACTCAGCCATGAGGCGACGCCCAAGATCAATGCCTGTAAGACGTCGGCCTGTCTGCTCCATTGCCATTACCAGCCGTCCACCGAATCAGCTTCCGCAGGGGGCCAACCTAGCGGCGTGGTTTCTTTTTCCCTGCGTGCCACAGTTGAGAGAGCAATCGAGTTCCTCCCGGGTTCTTCCGGCAACTGATGCTGCAAACGCTTATTGAGATACGACGGCCGGTTGTCGGCTCATTCGTCCGCCTCTCAATCAGGGGCTTCCGCTTCTCAGCGCCTTTGCCGTGCAGCCGCACTAGCTGCTTGGCGGCAACTCGGCATTTCCGTTCCACGAACCGTTCGAACGGTGCGCGGAGCAATCGATCCGCGATTTCACTTTCAAAAAACAATAAACGTGTATTGCAACATGCAAAAATCTCGACTAGACTCCGGTCCATGGAGTCGAGCTAATCCATTGATTTCACAGACATTTAAGGGTTTTCACTTAGATCATGAGACGCCCCGTTGACCGCGCCCCCGCAGACGACCAGACGAACGGATGGAGCGGTCTGTTGCTTTCTCGTACGCCGCAGCCGTCCCTCTCTGGCGAACAGGTGTTCGATTACGTTGTCGTGGGTGCCGGCTACGCCGGTCTTGCCGCTGCTCGCGCACTTGCGTTGAAAAGTCCGAAGGCGTCTGTCGCTGTCATCGAAGCGGGCGTCGTGGGTGAAAATGCGTCAGGCCGCAACTCTGGCTTCGCCATCGACCTGCCGCATGCTTCCGGCATGACGGCGAAGTCCGTCGAGGAAGGCCGTGCTGCTATCCGTATCGGCCGCTACGCGTTGGACGAGTTGAACGCCCTTATCCAGCGGCACGGCATCTCGTGCGACTGGGAGCGTCGTGGTCGCTACCACGCAGCCGTCACTCAGGAAGTCGCCGACAGCGCGCTCAAGGTCTACGCATCGAATCTCGAAGCGTGGAACGAGCCCTTCGAATGGTTCAAGCGCAGCGAACTCGAAGAGCGCCTCGGCACCCGCTATTACGGCGACGCGATTTTCACGCCGGGCACCTATCTGCTGAATCCGGCCGCCTTGGTGCGGGGGCTTGCCGATAGCTTGCCGTCGAACGTGACGTTGTTTGAACGCTCGCCCGTAACGGAAGTTGAGTTCGACGGTTCGTCACCGTATGTAAAGACGGCACAGGGCCGGGCCCGCTTCGGAAAGCTGATCCTCGCTGTGAATGCGTTCTCGCAGTCGTTCGGCGTGTACAAAGAGCGGCAGATTCCCGTGCTGCTGTTTGCCAGCCTGACGAAACCGCTTTCGGACGAGCAAATCGCGAAGTTGGGTTCCGAAAAGTCGTGGGGCATCACGCCGGCTCATGGGGTCGCCGGCTCGACACTGCGCTTGACGCGTGACAGACGTTTGATGATTCGGCAAGGCTTTGAGTATTCGCCGACGTTGCGAACGACTGAGTCGCATCGAGAGGAAGCGCGGCACACGCATCAGCAACTGCTGGATCGCCGCTTTCCCCAGCTAGAAGCACTTGAGATGGAGCACTTCTGGATGGGCTGGCTCGCGGTGTCGCAAAACCACGCGCCCGCTTTCGGCCAGGTCAACGAGAACGTGTACGCAACGTCCTGCTGCAACGGCTCAGGCATCGTGCGTCATACGGCGTCCGGCATGCTCATCGCCGACCTTGCTCTCGGTAACGAAAACCCGCTCATCGATGACTTTCTGGTGCAAGGCACCGCCAACTACATTCCGCCGCGGCCCATTCGCGACGTAGGCGTAAGACTCACGATCTCTTGGGATACATGGAGAGGGAGGGGCGAACGGTAGTATCCAGCGCGAATCCGCAGTAAATCAATTGAATCAGTTCATTAGCATTGCTACAGGAGACACACGTGAAAAGCATCAGAATTATCGAAGGAAAGGACATTAAGACCGCTGATCGCGGCGGTGCAACGAACGGCGTGGCTGAAATCTCGTGGGCGATTGGCGACAAAGAAGGCGCTGCACTGCCGTGTGGATTCGGAACTTGGGACGAAGCGGTGTGCGAGCCGAAGACGTTGGGCTACGACGAAGTCATCCTCGTCCTCGAAGGCACATTCGGCGTCGAGTCCAGCGACGGCAAGCGCGTTGAAGGCCGGCCAGGCGACGTCATTGAGTTGACGAAGGGCACGACCGTCAAATATTTCGGCAGCAAAGCGAAGCTGTTCTTCGTGACCAACTAAGGGGAGACACCATCATGCACAGCGCCTCTTCGTCAGGACATCTTCAGCGCCGGCTGAAGAACCGTCACATTCAGCTCATCGCGCTTGGCGGGACCATCGGCACCGGCCTGTTCCTCGGCTCGGCTGGCATCATCGAACTGGCAGGTCCGGGCGTCATCCTCGGTTACGCCATCGGCGGTGCGATCATTTTCTTCATCATGCGTTTCCTTGGCGAAATGCTCGTCGAAGAACCGACGGCCGGCTCATTCAGTCACTTCGCCAATCGCTACGTCTCCCCCTTCGCCGGCTTCATGTCGGGATGGAACTGTATCGCGCTGTACGTCCTCGTTGGGATGCTCGAACTCACCGCAGTCGGAAAGTTTATCCAGTTCTGGTGGCCCGAGATACCAACATGGGTGACGTGCGCAGTATTCTTCGTGCTGATCAACGCGGTCAACTTCATTAACGTCAAGATCTACGGCGAGTTCGAGTTCTGGTTTGCGCTGATCAAGATCGTTGCGGTGTTGGCGATGATTGCGGTCGGTGCCTATCTCCTCGTGACGACTCACAATCCGACGCAAACCGTCAGCAACCTGTGGTCGCACGGCGGCTTCCTGCCGAACGGCATCTCAGGGCTCGGTATGTCTTTCGCGTTCATCATGTTTGCGTTCGGTGGCGTGGAGATGCTGGGCTTCGCCGCGGCCGAAACCGACGAACCGCGCAAGGTGATCCCGAAAGCGATCAACCAACTGGTCTATCGCGTGCTGGTGTTCTATATCGGCTCGATGGTAGTCCTGCTGTCGCTGACGCCGTGGAATACGCTCGTCGCCCAACTCAAGGCAGGCGGTGGTACGTACAGCAGCAGCCCGTTCGTACTCGTGTTCTCTGCTATTGGCGCGAACTACGCCGCACATATCCTGAACTTCGTGATTCTGACGGCCACGCTGTCGGTCTATAACAGCATGGTCTATAGCAGCAGCCGCTTGCTGTACGGCATGGCGCTCGAAGGCAACGCTCCGAAGTCGCTCATGCAGGTCAACAAGCGCGGCGTGCCGGTGCGTGCCATCGTCTATCCCGGCATCGTCACGGCGTTCTGCATCGTCCTGAACTATGTAGCGCCCGCTGGCGTAATCGAACTGCTGATGTCTCTGATCGTTGCTGCACTCGTCATTACGTGGGTTGTCGTGATCGTGGCGCATCTCGGCTTCCGCAAGACCAGCAAAGCGAACGGCGTCGCAGCACGGTTTCCCGCACCCTTTGCGCCGGTCTCGAACTACGTGTGTTTGCTGGCGATGGCAGTGGTTGTCATCGTCATGCTGATGACCCCGGCCATTCGCGTGTCCGCCTTCGCGATCCCTGTTTGGATAGCCATCGTCTACGTGTCGTACCGAATCGTCGCACCGAAGACGCTGCAGGTTACCGTCGACCTCTCTTGATCCTGAATCTGCAAAAGGAAAAATCATGACCGATCTTTTCGATAATCCGATGGGCTTGATGGGCTTCGAGTTCGTCGAGTTCGCGTCACCTGTCCCGAACGTTCTTGAACCGATGCTGGAAAAGCTCGGGTTCACGCTGGTCGCCAAGCATCGCTCGAAGGACGTCGTGCTGTATCGCCAAGGCGACATCAACTTCATCGTCAATCGCGAACCGAACAGCCCGGCAGCATATTTCGCGGCCGAACACGGTCCGTCGGCCTGCGGCCTCGCGTTCCGCGTGAAGGATTCGCACAAGGCTTATGCTCGTGCGCTCGAACTCGGGGCTCAGCCGTTGGAAACCCCTACGGGGCCGATGGAGCTTCGCCTTCCGGCGATCAAGGGCATTGGCGGCGCACCGCTTTATCTCATCGATCGCTTCGAAGACGGTCAGTCTATCTACGACATCGATTTCGAATTCCTGCCGGGAGTCGATCGTCGCCCCAACGGACACGGTCTCAAACTGATCGACCACCTCACGCACAACGTGTATCGCGGACGCATGACGCATTGGGCCGGCTTCTACGAGAAGCTCTTTAATTTCCGCGAGATCCGTTACTTCGACATCTCCGGTGAATACACCGGGCTGACGTCCAAGGCGATGACCGCTCCGGACGGCAAGATTCGCATCCCGCTGAACGAAGAGTCGGCTAAGGGCGGCGGACAGATCGAAGAGTTCCTGATGGCATTCAGCGGCGAAGGCATCCAGCACGTCGCGCTGCTGACGGACGATCTCCTCTCGACCGTTGACAACTTGCAAATGGCCGGCGTTCCGTTGATGACTGCGCCAAACGAGTACTACTACGAGGGGGTTGAAGCGCGCTTGCCGGGGCACGGTCAGCCTATCCCGGAACTCCAGGCGCGCGGCATTTTGCTCGACGGTTCCACGCAAGGCGGCCACAAACGCCTGCTGCTCCAGATCTTTTCGCAGCCGACGTTCGGTCCGGTCTTCTTCGAATTCATCCAGCGCGCGGGTGACGAAGGCTTTGGCGAAGGCAATTTCAAGGCGCTGTTCGAATCGCTGGAGCGTGACCAAATCCAGCGTGGCGCGTTGAAGGTGGAGGACGCGCAATGAAAATCGACCGCATACATCACGTCGCGTATCGCTGCCGCGAAGCCAAGGAAACCGTCCTTTGGTACAACCAGATGCTGAAGATGGACTTCGTGCTGGCGATCGCCGAGGACCAAGTCCCTTCGACCAAAGAGCCCGATCCGTATATGCACGTATTCCTTGATGCGGGCAACGGCAACGTGCTGGCGTTCTTTGAGCTTCCGACGAGGCCGCCGATGGGTCGCGATCCCAACACGCCCGAGTGGGTGCAGCACATCGCATTCCGCGTGAAGAGTCGGGAAGAACTGCTTGAATTCAAGGCTCACTTGCAAAGCAACGGCGTCGAGGTGCTCGGTGTCACAGACCACGGGGCGTTCCATTCGATCTATTTCTTCGATCCCAATGGGCATCGTGTGGAACTGGCTTGCCCGGACCCGCAAGAGGAGGAAATGATCCGCAAGCTCGACTCGGTCAAGTGGGCGATGCTCGAAGATTGGTCGAAGACAAAGCGCGCGCCGCAACATGCTGCGTTCCTTCATGATCGGGAGTTCAAAAAGTGATTGCCGCCACGGATGAAACACACGACCCGGCGCTGAAAAGCTGGGTGACTTCTGCGAACACGGACGGGAGCGATTTCCCCATCCAGAATCTGCCGTTCGGCTCGTTCCGTCGCAGTGGCACAGACGAACCTTATCGCATCGGCGTAGCTATCGGCGATCAGGTGCTTGATCTGCGGCTCGCGTCGGAACGCGCTGGGTGGCCGGATGAAGTCGCAGCGCTTCTTAAGCCGTTGGCCGCTGGCGATCTGAATGCTTTTATGACGTCTGGCCCACAGGCGCGCAGTATTGTGCGCCGCGCGCTGTCTGCAGCGCTCGCGCAAGGCAGCGCGCAACAGGCGGCGTTGATCGAATGTCTGGTCCCGCAGGCAGACGTGGAATTGGCGCTGCCGTGTCGCATCGGTGACTACACCGACTTTTACATCAGCGTTCATCACGCAACGACGATCGGCAAACAGTTCCGCCCCGACAACCCGCTGCTGCCGAACTACAAGTGGGTGCCTATCGGGTATCACGGCCGCGCATCCTCGATTCAGCCGAGCGGCAAGTCTTTCCATCGTCCGGTCGGGCAGACGAAGGCGCCGGACGCTGACGCGCCCGCGTTCGGCCCGAGCAAGCGGCTGGACTATGAACTGGAAATGGGCATCGTGATGGCGCGCCCTAATGAGCAAGGCGAGCCGGTGTCGATCGAGCAGGCCGAGGACCACGTTTTCGGCTTGACCTTGTTCAACGACTGGAGTGCGCGCGACATTCAGGGCTGGGAGTATCAGCCGCTTGGACCATTTCTCTCGAAGAACTTCGCCTCGACCCTTTCGCCGTGGATCGTAACGATGGAAGCGCTCGCGCCGTTTCGCCGCGCATTCAATCGGCCGGAAGGCGATCCGCAGCCTCTGCCTTATCTTGATTCGCCTGAGAACAGAGAAGCGGGTGCGATCGACGTAAAACTCGAAGTATGGCTTCAGACCGAAGCGATGCGCCAAGCCGGCCATCCAGGGGATTTGCTATCGACATCGAACCTCGCTGAAGCCTATTGGAGCATCGCCCAACTCGTCGCCCATCACACCGTCAACGGTTGCAATCTCAACGCCGGCGACTTGCTGGGCACAGGGACGCTGTCAGGGCCGAAGCCGGAACAGGCGGCATCGTTGATGGAACTGACATCGAACGGCAAACAGCCCATCAAGCTGTCGAGCGGGGAAGAGCGCGGCTTTTTGAATGACGGTGACAGCATCATCCTGAAGGGATTCTGCGAACGCGCGGGACGACAGCGCATTGGGTTCGGGGAGTGCCGAGGCACGGTCTTGCCAGCCCGCGGCACTCGGACGAACTGATATCGACGCTGACGTGATGAGGGAGGCTCAATGGGCAAGACCTGTAATGTGAGCGATGCGGTCGCTTCCATTCCGGACGAGGCGACGCTGATGATCGGCGGGTTCATGGGCGTCGGTACGCCGCGGCGGCTGATCGACGAACTGGTGAGGCAGGAACGTCGCGGATTGACCGTCATCGCCAACGACACGGCACGACCGGGCGTTGGTATCGGCCGACTGATTTCTGCGCGCCTCGTCAAGCGTCTCATCACCAGCCATATCGGCACCAATCCCGAGACGCAGCAGCAGATGCTTGCGCATCAGATCGATGTTGAACTCGTGCCTCAGGGGACGCTTGCTGAAAAAATCCGCGCCGGTGGACACGGCCTCGGCGGGGTGCTGACGCCCACGGGCGTCGGGACGGTTGTGCAGGATGGAAAGCAAACGCTCGAACTCGACGGACGCGTCTTTCTCGTAGAAGGGCCGCTGCGTGCTGATTTCGCGCTCGTCAATGCGTGGCGCGCCGATCATATCGGCAATTTGACTTACGCGATGACTGCCCGGAATTTCAACCCGCTGATGGCGTTGGCTGCCGATGTCGTCATTGCCGAGTCAAAAGAGATCGTCCCCACGGGAGTAATCGCCCCCGACGATGTCATGACGCCTGCCGTGATCGTAGATCGCCTGATCGGCAAGGAGCGGAACGATGGATGACAAGAAGCTGATCGCAACTCGCGTTGCAGGGGAGTTGCGTCCCGGATACCTCGTGAACTTGGGTATCGGTCTTCCTACGTTGGTTGCCGCGATGGTGCCGAAGGACGCCGATATTTTCTTTCAGTCGGAAAACGGCATCATCGGTATGCATGCCATCCCCGAAGAGGGTCTCGAAGCGGAAGACCTGACCGATGCCGGGGGAAGCCCCATTAGCGCGCTGCCCGGAGCGGCGACGTTCGATAGCGCAATGTCTTTCGGACTGATCCGTGGCGGTCACTTGGACGTGACCGTGCTCGGTGGACTTCAGGTCGATCGACTCGGCAGGCTTGCGAACTGGATGGTTCCGGGACACATGGTCCCGGGAATGGGCGGAGCGATGGATTTGGTCACGGGTGCTCGACGCGTCATCGTCGCCATGACCCATACCGCGAAGGGCAAGCCCAAGATCGTCGAGGAAAGCACGTTGCCGCTGACCTCACAGAGAAGAGTCGACCTGATCGTGACGGAACTAGCGGTCATCAGGCCTTCGGAAGATGGATTGGTCTTGCAGGAGCTAGCGCCGGGCGTCGATGTGTCGGCCGTCCAGCGGGCGACGGACGCGCGCCTGATTGTTCCCAAGGAAATTCCAACGATGCGCCTCGACGGAATGTAGTCACCCGGCGCCTGCCCGTCAGTGTCGGCCAGAGAACCGCGACTTAGGCAAGTGTCTCTCGCAACGCTGAACGCGTCGCGCTGGCTTTCCCCGCGTCAACGATCATCTGGGTGACAACGTCGAGCTGCAGCAACGTTGCCTTTTCATCAACACCGAAGATCCGCATGACAGACAGCCCCCTGAGCGCGGCAAAGACCACTGCCGCGAAGTGTTCGGGTTCGGGATGAGCCTCGGCGATTTCCGGGAAGACAGTCACAAAATGTTGAAAGAACAGCGGGTCATTCTTCGTCCGGTGTTCGTTTATACGGTTGAACAATTGAGGAGACGTTCTGCATCCAAAAAACAGACTCCAGGCGGCGACATAACTCGGTGGTGCATAGACCTTTTCCCACGCCGCGTGGACAAACCGACTCGCACGTTCTTCGAGCGCCACGTGAGCGGCGTTTTCCGGCCAGACCGATCCAAGTTCGCCCAGCGGTTTCATGACCTCGTCGACAACATGCTCCATGAGCGCAGTTCGGTTTCCAAACTGGTGCTGCACTGCGCCAAGCGTGACCTTTGCGCCGCGCGCGATGTCTTGCAGATTGGTCTCTTGGAATCCGACTTTTTGGAGCAGCCGGATCGCTGAAGCGATGATCTTTCGTTGAGTGGTCTCGCTTCGCTCCGATTGCGTGCGCCGTTTCGGCAAGGACTTTCTTGCCGGCGTTTTTGGCTCCTTCATGACGCTTCCTCGCAAGTTGCGATACACGATTAATGTTGATTGGATTTTACACAGTTGCGAGTCAGGAAGCAGGCGTTCTGATGGCAGGCGAACCGAACACCCATCGAACGTCCCATCGAACCACCCGTCAGGGCGCGGTCCAGCATGGTGTAGCAGACACGATTGCGTCAGGCGGTTCCAGTTCCAGATGAGCCGTTCCTAAGTTTTCTTTGTGCATCACATAGCCTATAGATAGGACAACACATGAAGGTAAAAACCTTGGCAGTAGCTTGTTTGGCTCTGTGCTGCAGTTCAGCGTTCGCTCAGTCATCCGTGACGCTCTACGGGCTGATGGATGCCGGCATCACCTATACCAACAACGTGGTGACACCTACAGGGCACGGTTCGAATGTGCAGTTCGTCTCGGGATCTTCCCAAGGCGATCGTTGGGGACTTAAGGGAAGCGCAGACCTCGGCGGCGGCATCAAGGCGATATTCGTTCTTGAGAACGGCTATCAGCTCGGCACGGGCGCACTCGGCCAGGGCGGACTGATGTTCGGGCGTCAGGCATACGTCGGATTGACCAGCCCGTGGGGAACCTTGACGTTCGGTCGGCAATACGACTTTATCGGCGACGACTTCTGGGCCTATGCAATGGGCGCGATGTCCCCGGCAGGTCTTCTCGCGTGGAGCTTGCCCGTATACGCTGCGGGCGGATACACCCTCGACAATCGTGTTTGGGGCGACGAGGTCAACAACTCGGTCAAGTATCAGTCCCCGACGATCGGCGGATTCACGTTCGGCGCAATGTTCGGATTCGGTAACGTGGCTGGCTCTGTGGGAACCAACAGTTCCAGCAACTTCATGATTAGCTACGGGAATGGCCCGTTCAGCGCCGCGATCGCCTACATGTCGATTCACAACGCGACACCGTCGGCAAATTCGACTGAGTATGCGGGTGGCGCGTCGTACGTCATCGGAAAAGCGACCCTTTTCGGTAACGTCACCGATGTCCAGCTGTCCGGCGGTGACAAGCCACGCGCCACGACCTTCGATGCTGGCGCGAGCTACATGCTGTTTCCCGACCTGCAACTTGCGGCAGCGTTTCAATACCAGAAGCGCAACAACGATCTCGGCAGCGCAAACCAAGTGATCGCGAGCGCGGACTATCTGCTCTCGAAGCGAACCGATGTCTATGTGGTCGGCGCACTGGGCCACGATCACGCTTTTGGCGCACAGATTCAGGCGGCCTATGGTGCTCCTTCTAGCTCAGACGTTCAGACCGGCGTCCGAGTCGGCCTTCGTCACCGATTCTAAATCGCGCCCCTTTGACAACGATACCAACGTATGGCTAACGACCTTACCCTTTACGACTATTTCAGAAGCTCCGCTTCGTTTCGAGTGCGGATCGCACTGAACCTGAAAGGCTTGACGTACGCGCAGGTCCCAGTGCATCTCCTGAGAGACGGCGGCGAGCAGTTCAGCGCGGCATACCGCGCGATCAATCCGGCGCAAGCGGTCCCCACGCTGATGATCGGCTCTGGCAGCGAGGCGATTCCAATCGCGCAGTCGCTTGCGATCATTGAGTATCTTGAGGAGGTGTATCCGCAACCGTCTTTGCTGCCCACGTCCCCAGAAGACCGGGCTTACGTGCGCTCCGTTGCTTACCAGATCGCCTGCGACATCCATCCGATCAACAACCTCAGGGTGCTGAAGTATCTTCAGGCAACATTCGGTGCGAACGAGGATCAGAAGAAAATCTGGATCGGAAACTGGATCACCACCGGGTTTTCTGCGCTTGAGGAAATGTTTTCAACGAATTCCCGGACCGGCAAATTTGTGTTCGGGGACGAGCCATCGCTCGCGGACATCTGCTTGGTGCCGCAGGTGTGGAACGCAAGGCGCTACGGCGTTCCGTTGGATGCGTACCCAACGCTCTTGCGTATCGCTGACGACGCCGGCGCACGGAAGGCTTTTGCTGACGCTGATCCATCTGTCGAGCCAAGACGCCGGATGCAAGGGTGACGGGATGGAAATCTGCCTTCGATGAGACGACGCAATGCCTGACTGCACGAAGGCTGGAGGCAATCCGAGTGGCGTTCCTCCTTTACCGTTGATGAAGGCGTCTTTATTCTGGGAGCTTCTGCTTCGTTTCGTCGGGCGCTTTTGCTGGAAACCCGGGCCAGCAGTTGGCTGCTCCGCCCCGGGAACCGGACGTCCAGGGTGAGAGACAGTGGAGGTCGGCTGTGGGTCGAAGATTGACCATTCCGCAAAGCGCACAATCGATCTCCCTTCGTTGAAGAGGAGATTGTCATGGAAACGCTTAATTCTTCCGGCGCTCGTCGGGTGCCATGGAATAAGGGAAGGCTAACCGGCCAGAAGCCTCCGCTGAAGCTCCGTGAAATCTGGGCGATTCGAACAAGGCTGCAGATGTTGTCCAACGCTCGCGAGTTGGCGATGTTCAACCTTGCGATCGACAGTAAGCTTCGAGCGTGCGATTTGACGCGCTTGCAAGTGCAGGACGTCTACATGGGAGGTCATGTCTTGGCTCGCGCGACTTTCATGCAACAGAAAACGCATCGACCAGTGCAGTTCGAAATCACGGAGCAGACTCGTCAAAGTGTCTCTGCCTGGATTTCGGCGCGGGGATTGAAGCCTGCCGACTATTTGTTTCCAAGTCGACTGCATGCCTCAGCGCACGTGTCGACGCGCCAGTATGCGCGCATCGTTCATCGTTGGGTCGCGTCGATCGGGCTCGATGACACCGCGTACGGTACGCACACCATGCGACGAACGAAAGCGTCGTTGATCTATCGGCGCACCAAGAACTTGCGCGCGGTTCAATTGCTCTTGGGCCATACAAAAATTGAAAGCACCGTGCGATACCTCGGGATCGAGGTAGACGATGCTCTCGAAATGGCTGAGCAAACCGAAGTGTGATCGCCGGTGGCCGGCGAGCGTGCGCTTGTCGGCCATCTTCCGTCGTTCGGTAAGAAGGCAGTCGAGACATTTGAGCGTCGCGCTATCTCCGAGAGGCGACATTCGTCAAGAAATCAGTGGACGGCCCGTCGACGCATTTGCTTTCGACGGAACGGCGCATGGGACGAGGCGAGCGCTTGGCGGATCCGTGGCTTACGCAGCATCCAGTGCTTTGGACGCACCGAGGGCTGACAGTCATCCTTCAAGCGAATGAAGCAATCGCGTCAAATTCTGTGGCTGCACCTTGATGATCCCACCGCGCGGGCTGTCGATGTCAGCGATCAAGGCTAACGACAGCGATACGGTGAAGGGCAAGATCGTGATGAGCAATCCTCGACGAAGCCTGCCCTTCGCACCGTAGCCCTGAACGACGCATCCGAAGAGCGCGATCAGTATCATCAGAACCCAGGTACCGGTTGGGACATGGTTGATTCGCGCGGCTTCCGAATAATCCTGCGAGTTGAGTGCATCATTCATTCCGGCAACGACCAACGCGCCGATCGGTGTTGGCTTTTCTTCGCTCGCTTGGACGGCAAGGCGCCAAAGTTCGGCTTGTGTCAGGCTGGTATCGTGGTTGATGCGCGCAAGCGCCTCAGGATCGCGCGTCTCGAACTCAGCGAGCCTGAGTTTTGTGTAGCGGATTAGCGCGGCCTTCATTGGCTGCCCCAATTGGGGCGATACCAGGTCGGCTCGCGCGTACTCAGTGCCGATCGCGTTGGCCTCCTCTTCTTCGAGACTTTTCCGTTGATCGTAACGACCGACGGCCATCGATAAGGTGAAGCCGATCAATAACGCCAAAAGGGTGAGGGTGGAGGTCTGAATGAGGTTGAAGTCTTCCCGTTCAGCTTCGGGCAGCGCGACGTGGCGGCGGAGGATAAATGCGCCAAACGCGACTGCGGCGACGAAAAGCGCGACGAGCACAACGAAAAGAATCGCAGGATGATCCACGAATGCTGGCATTCAGAGCTCCGCCAAGGCCCGATGGAGAGGTTCGACCTCGTTTCAAGTTTTCAAGTGACGGCGAGCGGTGGTTCCAAACGGATCCCGCCACCGTCGCTCTTGCTACTGGGTAATACGCTTGAGGTCGTCAGGTTTCCATGTCTGATCAAAGAATGCCTGCTTGGGGCTATACAGGCGCAGGATGATGAAATAGCCCTTGTCAGGTACCGTCTGAACCCAGTTCGCCTCTTTGCCAGACGGTGCCTTGGGTCCAAAGTAGAGGTCGTACGAACCATCTGCATTCGGCGCTGGCTTGTCCATCGAATTAAGCGACGGAAGTGGCTGGCCATTGTCCAGCCCGGACGCCGTGATCGGGTCATAGACGGTCACTGACCAGAAGTTTGCCGCTGGGATATTCGGCGGCAGGTGGAGTTGATACGACGAACCGCCCTGCAGGAGATTTCCGTCCGAGTCGCGCCATGTCGATGGATACTTGGCGCCTTTCTCGACCATGTCCACGACCATCCCCGGACTGGCAGCGTAAGCCGTCGTGAAATAGGCGTCGCGCTGTATCAGGTTCGTGAAGGTGCCGCTTGCCTGGAAATTCGGATTCTGTCCTGCAAACACATTTTCCCATTGCCGATCAGAATAGTACTTTCCGCCCGGCTGAGTGCTCAGACCGTCCCAGATCTCCGTCTTGCTCATCTTGAACGCTGTTTTTGCGGCCTTGTCCAGAAGCTCCCTTTGTCGCGCAGTCGGCTGAAAAGGCTTTCCCTTCTGAATGCCGATCGCCGCCATCATGCCGCGCCAGTCCATGTCCGCGGGGTCGACGGTCTCCTGTTCGACAAACTTCGCAAGCATGTCGAAGTAGGCGCCGTCGTGGGGAAACAGCATGTTCGCGGGATCCGTCGAACCGTTGGGGAATTGCATCGGCACGGCGGACGCGCGTTTGCCGTACGGATAGATGTGTGCAGCGGCGACCAGATCGTTCGCGGGTTTCAGATCTTTCGGGTCGGTGAAAAAGACCCGGAAGAAGACGAGCACGTTGTTGGTCCGAGACCGGTAGACGTAGTAACCCTTCGGCGTCGGACGATCGTAGTTCCACGGCACGATCAGATATTTGCCGCCTTTTCCGGCGTCGGGACCTACGAAGCCAAAGTCACCGCTGTACGCCTTGCCGCCAATGGTGGGGCCGGTGAGCGGGCGCTGGAAGAAGTCGTCCAGAATCCCCTGCGTCTTGGGTGGCACCTCGACCACGATCGGTCCGTCCTTGGCGAGGTTCACATAGCCCATTGCATACAGGCAATCGGAGTTCGGTGTGGTCACCTTCGTCTTTGCGTTCAACCGCTGTTTCCAGACGGGCAACACGTTATAGCCCGCGCCGTAAGTCTTCTCCGATCCTTCCTTCATGGCGAATAGGTTCACGGCCGGCAGCGACCACAGGTAGACCTGTACGGCACGCTGAAAATACAGCTCTTCGCTGAGCGCTTTGGCCGATTCCGCTGTAGGAAAGTCGCCGGAGAACGGTGCGTTGGCCAGCGCGTCGCGGCTGGACTCGAGCGTCTGCTCGAGCGTGCTTTGGGCGAACGCGTTACCAGCGTAGATGGCAGCGCCCGACATGAGGATCGCAATGGTGTACGGCAAGAGACGCGACGAGCGTTTCAGCTTGTTCGGATTCATTCTGTCACCTCTTCGGAGCGCAGATTACTGCGCTGTTGTCGTCATCACAGTTGCTCGGTGTTGCCCAGCCGTTGGCCCCGGAGCAGTACTCATCGAACTCTGGCTGCCGATGAATGGCGGCGGAGGGCGCCACGTGCTTCATCGCGCAAGCGGATAGGTCATTTCACGAATCAACCTCTCAAGCAAGCTCGAAATCGTTCAGCTTGAACGACTTGGTGTTGATCGCTTCGGTTGGACCGTAAAGGCGCATGGCGGGCAGTGGGCGCCTTCCTGCAGTCGGAATCCAGTTAGACTCCAACCCCTCAGGTGCTTTGGGACCGACGTACAACGTCACACCGCCGTCCGCATTTTTCTTCATGGCGTCGAGATCGTACGACGAGAGCGTTGTGCGATTGGACTCGCTGTAGATGAACGCATTCGTGGCGCGGTCGTACACGGTGAGCGCCCAGAATTGCTTGACTGGCATCTGCGCCGGAACATCGAGCTTGTATAGTTTTCCGGCTTCGAGCAGATTGCCTTTGCTGTCCGCCACGGCCATCAGATACTGGGTTGCGGGATCGGCGCTCAGGACCCTGGGCATGTACGTGCACCAGAAGTATTCGGCCGCGCGATTGATCAGGTCGATTCTGTCGTCGTATACGAAAGTGAAGGTCTTGTTGTCGTCGGCCTGAAGAAGCGAGGCGTAGTGTCGGTCCGGCCAGAACAGCTTTTCCCGCGGAAAATGGTCGTACCAGTATTGGAGATAGAACCACGCATCGATCGCCGCCTGACGCATGGCCTTTTTTGTTGTTTCATCCGGTGTGAAAGGCTTGCCTTTTTCGATTCCGAGCGACATCAGCATGCCCATCATGATCTTGTCATGCGGGTTGACCGGCTCGACGCTCATGATGGCGTGCATATCGTCGAAGTGACGTTCATCGAAGAAGGGAAGCGTCGGATAGCGATCGTGAATGGGATCGATGAAGCGCTGCTTCGGCGGATTCGCGGCCTCGGACAGGTAGTACATTCGGAGCCGCTGCGCGTAGTGATAGGCGTCCGTTGCGCTTTTGCCGGGCGCACGGACGGAGCGGAATGCCAGCGCGATCCTGAAGTTGGGCGAGGCGACGTGGAGATAGCCCTTGGGAACGGAGCTCTTGTAACCGGGCGCCGTGAAGAGAAATTTCGCACCTTTGCCCTTGTCCAGGCCCGAGGGCCCGACATCTGCGATCGTGAACTGCCAGGCATCGACGACCTGACCGTAGACGCTTCCATCGGCGCTTGCGGCGGGGACCTCCAGCACAACGGGCCCTTTACGCAGATCGGTAAATGCCGTGATGTACGGTGTTGTGCTATTGGCGGTGATCGCCTCGAGCTTGGGTGTGGCCGGCGCGGAGTACGAGATGATGTCGTTGTCTTTGACCCCTAGATTGTCAAAGGCCGCGCGCCGAAAACTGTAGATGGCGATCGCGGGCATGTTCCAGAGAACCGCTTCGAACGCGCGCTGGTACTTGATCTGGTAGTCAAAATCCTTGATCGAAGAGGACGAGCCGGCCGGAGGCTGGCCACCTAGCGGCTCCATGGGACTACCTGCGCCCGACGCCAAGGGCGTCGACGCCTCCTCGGCGGAGACGTCCGGAATACTCGCAGCGGCCGCACATGCCCCCACTACGGCGAGACTCAAGCGGTGAAAGTCTCTACGTGAAACTGTCATTGTCCTGCCTCCGCGAATGTCATCAACCTTACGTGCTTTAACGATACTGAAGAACACTCCGTATTGCGGCAATCGGATGCTCACGGACGAGTTTTGACCGACAGGCTCAAAAAGTTAATGTCTCGTGCAACTCCTCATTGGCATCATAAATATCAGAAGTCTCGATTTGAGACAACGGACCGCTGGCTGCGGCAAATTTTCAGCAATTGCGTCACCCAATTGATTTACATCAGTCGCCCAGGGCTATGCGAAAAGCAAGAGAGGCGCGCCAGCGATGGTAGCTTGGCGAACAGTGCAAGCTTCTTTCTCTCGCCCCAAAAAGCCGACGCGTTTTGCGGACGTCGCGCAATCTGATCACGAGCGAGCCAAGACACCTTCCAGTTGTTTTCTAGCGCCGTCGGCGCGATGGCAACGATCGCAATCCGCCACATTGACGACGCATACCCAATTAGCCAACCGAAACGTTCGACGAATCAGGAATGGTTCAGATTGTGGTGGCCCGAGGACCATCTTCTCCATTGCGTTGAGCGTCTCGCGTTTAGTAGCAGGATCTGGTGAGAGCTGACTTCACGACGGAACTTGTCGCGGCTCCCACCGCGGGTTCAGCCTCCGAAAGAACTTGCAGGCGCGCAAGATGGTGAGCCGGGGTTCGTGGCATCTGGAATGCCGTCGGCGCTGCATGAATCATTCAGCATCGGAGCAGTTTCAGATCCATTACGCCTGCAAGGCGTTAATCGTGCCATGCTCGCGCAGCCAGTCGGCCCGTCGCCGGAAAAGTCCGGGGACCACTCGATTAACCTGCGCAATCGCGTCTCTTAGGTCCCCCGATAAGAGTTGGCCGTTGTCCACAAGTACTTTCCCACCTACCATGGTCATGTCGACATCGCCTCCCTGAACCGCATGCACCAGGTTGTGATGGAGGTTCCCTTCGACACCACTGATCAAGGGCGTCATGCGAGGCGTATCCGTTCGCAATGCGATCAGGTCGGCTATCTTTCCGGCCTCGATGGAACCAATGTCGGCATCCAGACCGAGCGCACGCGCACCGCCAATCGTTGCCATGCGGCAGACCGACCAGGCATCAAGCGCTGCGGCATCGAGCGCGGTCAGCTTGGCAAGCAGCGACGCTGTCTTCATTTCCTCGAAGAGGTCGAGATTGTTGTTCTCTTTCTCGCCGTCCGTGCCCAGGCCAACGTTGATCCCGCGTGCGAGCATCGTCTCCACCGGGGCGGCGCCGCTTGCAAGCTTCATATTGCTGACCGGGTTATGGGCCACGCCAACGCCTCGGCGCGCCAGGATCTCCAGTTCCGCCTCGTCGGTCCAGACACAGTGCGCCAAGAGTACACGGTGGGCGTCAAGCAGACCGAACGCCTCCAGCGCCTGGATGGGCCGCAGGCCATGGCGCCGCAACGTTTCCTCCACGTCGAAGCGGCTCTCGTTGCTATGTGTATGAAATCCAACCGCGTGACGCCGGCTGATTTCCGTGCAACGTTGCCATGCGTCGGGCGTCGCGTAGAACATATGTTCCAGCCCGACCCAGACATGGACGCGACCGTCCGCTCCGCCGTGCCAGCGTTCGATCAATGCCTCGTTGATATCCAGTGTCTCGAAGTAGTTGTGTTCGGGATGTTCGGCCACGTACGGGACGAGCACTGCCCGCACCCCCAGTGAGTCGGCCGCTCGCGCGCTACCGTCCATGTGTCGCCACATATCGACGATCGTGGTAGTGCCAGACAGTAGCGCTTCGGCATAGCAGAGGCGCGACGCGATCTCCGCCTCTTCCGCACTGAGGACACGGTGCATCGGATCGATATGCTGCTGCAGCCACTCCCAGACTGGCAGCCCCTCTGCCGTGCCCCGAAGCAAGCCCGAGTGGCAGTGGGTGTTGACCAGTCCAGGCATGAGCAGCCGGTTACGCAACCGACGAACCGGACGTTCACGGTAGATGGGGTCGAGCTCCGCAATAGGACCAACCCAGGCGATACGGCCGTCGTCGTCGACAACCACCGCACCATCGTCGATAACGGAACTTGCGTCATCCATCGTGATGACGTGGTCAGCGTGCAGGATCTGTGTGTTCATGGTGATGTGTCTGTGGAGAAAATCAGGATGTAGTGTTCGGCAATTCACGCGTCGGCCAGGGCAGCATGACGAGCAGCGTCGGCATTCGCCTCGTCGCTCGAACGGACGCCATTGAAGAGCAGGTTCAGCGCAATGGCCGTCACGGTCGTGAGGATGATGCCGCTGTCGGTGACAACGCGGGTCCAAGGTGGAAGTTGCCCGA
This sequence comes from Caballeronia sp. PC1, assembly GCF_021353155.1. Taxonomy (NCBI): domain Bacteria; kingdom Pseudomonadati; phylum Pseudomonadota; class Betaproteobacteria; order Burkholderiales; family Burkholderiaceae; genus Caballeronia; species Caballeronia sp. PC1. The sequence goes on along the minus strand of NZ_JAJUBH010000003.1, from coordinate 514,887 downwards.
AGAACGTGTGCGAGAGCAGCGGGATCATGCCGACACCGATGCTGACCGCGGCAACCAGCGCGTTTCCACGTCCCCTTTCGAAATCGACGGTCGCCAGGATTCGGACACCCATGATCGCCACCATGCCGAACATCACCAGCGCAGCGGCGCCGAGAACGAACGGCGGCATCGCCGCAACGATATACGCCATCTTTGGAAACAGACCGAGCAAGATCAGGATCACACCGGCGGCGGCACAGACATAACGGCTCTTGACTCCGGTGAGCGTGACAAGGCCGATGTTCTGGGAGAACGATGTATAGGGAAACGCGTTGAAGACACCGCCTACCACGGCGCCGAGTCCGTCAGCCCGCAAGCCACGAACCAGGCGGCGCGGCGTCGTCGGTCTCTCGACGATCTGACCGAGCGCGAGGAACATCCCGGTGGATTCGACCAGTGTCACGACCATGACAAGACACATCGAGGCAATCGCCAGCGGATCGAAAACAGGCCAGCCAAACGCGAACGGCCGGATGGCGGCGACCCACGAAGCCGCTCCCAAGCCGCCAAGATCGACCTCCCCACACAGCCACGCGGCACCGAAGCCAGCTGTCACGCCGAGCAGCACCGCGACGTTGGCGAAGAAACCCTTTCCGTAGCGCGAGATCAGAAGGATTAGCGCCATGACGCCCAGCGAAATGCCGAGATACAGCGGACTGCCATATCGGGGATTGGGGCTGCCATCCGGCAGGGTGGGGTGACCGCCGGCGGACCACTCGATGCCGACTTTCATCAGGCTGATCCCTATCACCAGCAAGACCGAGCCCGTCACGACGGCAGGGAAGAACCGCAGGAAGCGCCCCATCAACGGCGCAGCCAAAATGCCGAAGATGCCCGACGCGATGATCGCGCCGTATACGCCAGGTAACCCCAGCGACGGCGTCGTGCCGATGGCGATCATCGGCGTGACGGCTGTGAACGTGACACCCATCATGACCGGCATTCGCATACCAAACCCGAAAAACCCAAGCGACTGCACCAACGACGCAATGCCGGCCGCGAACAGATCGGCGTTGATGATCAGCACGAGTTGCTCGCGTGCAAGACCCAGCGCAGCGCCGAGTATCAACGGCACGACGATACACGCGGAATACATCACGAGGACATGCTGGAAGCCGAGCAGGGCTGTGCGCCCGGCAGGAAGCCGCCTGTCGACTTCGTCAATGCTAGTGGCGTGTGAGTCCATGTCTTCCTCCCTGTTTTAGCATTGCCCGAGACCACGTATCGCGGCCGACATCCGGGGTTGAGCGCATTGTCACCAAGCGGCTGGCCGGTGTAAAAATGGGACCTATCAGGAATCGAGATGGATCGGCACCAGGGGACGAATTCGAATGCATTTATCGCTGGAACATGTGACGATCTTTGTGGCTGCAGCGCGCGGGAAATCGTTCTCCGAGACAGGTCGGCGGCTAGGCAAGACGCAGTCAGCCATCAGCACGGCCATTGCGGAACTCGAAATCGACCTCGGCGTGACGTTGTTCAGCCGGGACGGAAGGTACCCTGTCCTGACGCCGGCCGGAGAGGCACTGCTGGACGAAGCGGACGCGATCCTTTCGCGTTGCGTAAGCCTGCGCGAGCGCGCCGGCGCGCTGACCGGGGAAGCGGAAACGGCGCTCGCCATTGCGATCGAGGATGCATTCCCGTACGCCGAGCTTGCACCGGTCTTTGACCGGCTCAACGACAGGTATCCAGGATTGAGGCTGGACCTCCTTCAGCCGTCGACCTCCCAGTTACTGGAACTCGTTCTTTCCGGTAGCGCCGTACTGGGTCTCGGATGCGCACGGCCCAACTATCCGCCGGGCATTGGCTTCTGCAGGCTAGGGCATATCACGCTGGTCGATGTCGCCCACCACGAGCATCCACTCGCGAAAACACCAGGCGTGCGCTTCGCGCAGCTCGCCGATCACCTGCAGTTGATGCTGCCCGCGCAGACCTCGCATCTGCTGACGACCGAGTACCTGAAATCTCCACGAAGGTGGCATATTCAGAGCGAGGTCGCCCTGATCGAGTTGCTCAAGAGCGGAATCGGCTGGGCGGTCGTGCCGCGACGCCTCATTGAGGCAGAGCTGGAAAACGGAGAACTCAGGGAGCTGCAGTTGCAGTCCTACCCGTTTACAGAGTGGACGATTGGACTTGATCTGATCTGGCGCTCCGACGTCAAACCCGGCGTGATTGCCACGTGGCTGAAATCCGAGATCGCCAGAACGCCAATCTTTGCCTGATTAAGGGATTGACAGGTCGTCGCGTGCAGCATGACGGGGGGACACCCGCCGGACTACCTCTCATGTCGATGCGCGCGCGTCCGCAATTGATCGTTGCCGCCCCTGGACCTGTATGGCGGCCTCGACGAAAGGGGTGCTATGGATTGGAGCGGGGACTTTCGTATTGTGAGCACCGAACTTGTTGTTCCGGTGCTCACAGCCACGCCAGAGACGGTACGCTTCCCCCTGGACTACGGCAAGCTTGCCAGTATCTATCACCAGCTTCGGGTGACTTCAATATCGCGACATGTCGAGACTCGTTGGGCGAGCAATGCCGCGTCGATTGCAGCCATAGCGCCGACTTGTCCCATGAATGGCGACGTCGTTCAAACGGCAGGATAGCCGACTCGAACTGCGAATGTCCGCTGGCCGTTGGAATACGGCCGGCGGAGTATTGGCGGCCGTATGACCGTTCGGGGTCGCCTACTGCCCGACATGGTCGATCGCGGCCGCCGGTATAGGTCGAACCGGGGGCCGGCCATTTTCGGCCGATCGCGAATCTTCATAGAACGGCTGGATCGGTCGCGAAATCGGCCGTTCGACAAACCCGCTTAAGTTGGCGTGACTCTCGAGCCCCCAATACGGACCAGTTGCAGACTTGAGTCGGGTGTGGCGAACGCGAGTGCGTTTGCTTACGCTCGCTTCGTCACTCATCACGCGTTCGACCACCCCGAATGAGCGATGACCCTTGTTCGCTACGGAAAATCAAAAGGCTAAGCGCCGCAAGGATCCATGCACCGATTCCCCCATAAAGCATCGTCCACCCGAAGCCACAATTGAGAGCCTTACGCAGGACCGTCGCCGACGATCCCAGGGAGTCGAGCGCGGGCATCCCTGCACGAAGCGCGTCGACATTTCCAGCAACGATGTTCTCCACGAGCGGGCGAAGAACCGGCTCGGCAACCGCTGCCGGAAGAAGTGCTCTTAGCTCGCTCAGGATTCCGGTCGTCAGAATCGCGCCCATAAGCGAGATATTGATCGCCAGTGTGAGCATCCGCGTGGTCATATCGATGCCTGACGCCATGCCCGCACGGTCGGCAGAGACGGCCCCGGTAGTCGTGTTGGTGACCGGCGTATTCGTCAGGCCAAGGCCAGCTCCTGCGAGTGCGCAACCTGGCAACATCGTCAGCGCACTTGGATGCGACGCGATGCTCCCAAGCTTCATCAAGAAGAAGCCAAGCCCGATCGTGAACAGCCCTACAGGAATGGCAACGGCCGGACCCATACGCACGACGATGCGCTCGCCTAGCGGCGGGAAAATCAACGTAGGCACAGTGTAGGCGAGCAGAGCCACACCTGCGGTCGCCGGATCATAGCCGAGCGCAACTTGGAAGTAGATCGGGATATAGATCATGAACGGCCAGAAGCTGAAATTCATGCCGATCGAACCCATCAGCGCACCGGAAAATCTCGGCAGTTTCAGGAGGGAGAAATCAAATGCAGGGTGATGACTCACTTTTTCGGCGCCGACGAAAGCAGCGAAGGCCAGGGACGCGCAGGCAATGATCGACAACGTATAGCCGCTCGTAAATCCTTTTTCTGGCCCTCGCGTGATGGCATACACCAGCCCGAAGACCCCGAGTGAGAGCGCAAGGATGCCAAAAACGTCGAGTTTATGCGTGGCGGAGTTTTGTGTTTTTTCGACCCCAAACCATAGAAGCAGAAACGTAGGCATTGCGAGGAGAGCATGGATCAGGAACACCCATTCCCAGCCCATCATGTCGACAAGAACGCCGCCGATTGTCGGCCCGAAACCAAGTCCGATTCCAAGGAAAATGCCCCATGCGCTAAAAGCGCGTGCGCGTTTGCGTCCGACGTGGAACTGACCGGAGAGCACGGCGACCTGGCTGATCAGCATCGCCCCACCGCTTGCCCCTTGTAGTGCGCGTCCGACAATCAAAGTCGGAACGTCTTGAGCTAGGCCGCAGAGTAACGAGGTGAGCCCGAAGAGAGCAAGACTGCAGAGGAATACGACGCGCCTTCCAAAGCGATCGACGAGCGTGCCGACAGCCATGAGGATGGTCGAAACCGCGAGCGTGTAGGCGTTCACGATCCATTGCATGTCGCCAAAGCTACCTTTGAATAAATGCTGAATGATGGGTAGCGTCACCGGTACACTCGAAATCTCGAGGCCAAACATCAATGATGTGAGGCAGATGGCGACCAACGCAAAATTATTCTTGCCCAAGGAGCGACGTACGGAGACGGCTCCGCACTCCGGAGGTTCTGCTGATACCATGATCTATCCTTCAACGTTCACTGTGAAAAGGTCGCCAGAGTGATGCATGTGGAGACTCGTCTGGCGATCCATGCACCCCTCGCGGATTTTCCAAGACTGATCGCGTCTCCGAGCTCGTCGGGCTCAAACAGGTCCTGAGCGAGGCGTGGACGGCCGCGAGTAACTGCGTACGCACGCGGCTAACAAGATTGAGTCGGAGCGGACTCGGCACTGCGCCAGTGATTCCAACCCGCAATTGCCGCGAATCCGATACCCGCGACACAAACGCCCAGCCATCCGAAGTGGGCCCATACCACGGTCGCCGCCGCCGATCCGAGCGCACCTCCAAGGAAGTACGCGGTCATATAAATGGTGTTGATTCGACTACGCGCCTCTGGCTTTAAACCATAGATGCGAGATTGATTGGCGATTTGGCCGGCCTGAACGCCCACGTCCAGCACGACTACGCCAATGACAAGACCAGTCACGCTTCGTCCTGAGAATGCGAGGACGATGTGAGACACCACGACCAGGCAAATCGCAACGGAGATCACCGAGTATGTTCCGCGACGATCTGCGAATCGCCCGGCGATGGGAGCCACCAGTACGCCAGCTGCGCCGACTAGTCCGAAAAGGCCGGCGACTTGTGGCCCATAGTTGAACGGTGCATCTGACAAGAGGAACGCGAGCACTGACCAAAAAGCACTGAAGCTCGCAAATAGGGCCGCACCGGTAACGGCGCTTTCTCGTAATTCACGCAGCTCCACTGACAGGTGCCACAGCGAAGTGAGGAGCCGCTTATAGGAAAGTTCAGAACTCGGTTGACTCTTTGGCAGCCGCGCCACAATAAGAGCGCTGAGCAGAAGCAACGAAATCACCGACGCTCCGAACACGCTGCGCCAACCGAAGTACTCCGCAACCAGACCTGCTGCCGTGCGCGCCAGGAGGATGCCGAGAAACAGTCCGCTCATGACAGTACCGACAGCGCGGCCTCGCTCAGAGGAGGGCGAAAGCTCGGCTGCAAATGGCAGCGCATGCTGAGGGATGTGCCCGATGACGCCCATCGCAAGACTTGCGAAAATCAGTACCACCAGGTTGGGCGCCGTGGCGGCGACGATCAGGGTCGCGCACATTGCAATGACTTGTCCCAACATCAACTTCCGCCGGTCGTATCGATCGCCCAAGGGAGCAAGGAGTAGCATCCCGAGTGCGAAACCCAGCTGCGTCAGCGCTGGCACCAATCCTACCCATGAGGCTTGCGCGGGAAAAGAACGTCGAAAAGCATCCAGCAAAGGCTGGTTGTAGTAGATATTTGCGGCGGTAACCCCGGCGATGGTCGCTAGCAGCAACAACGTGCCACGAAGGGCACGGGCTGCGGAGGTAGTATCTGAGTTCAGCATCGTTCGAAAAGGCGGGTCTGCTTGCGATGTTGCAAAGTGCGAGCGCAATGAAAGCGCGAAAGGAGTTGATCGAATTGGTTGCCATTCTTCGGCAATACAAGAACAAGCTCAGCGAAGCGTTAAGCGTCGCAACAATCGTCAATCTGGATTTTCGATGCGCAGCGCCTGGATCATGGAGAACGCGTGGTGGGGCGTCCATACATCGGCGCCTCCAAGTCGGTCGGTCCAGAGCCGGCCGTCCGATGTGGGCGTAGAAAGCATTTCGTTCGTCGCTTCCTTGATGGCTTCCTCAAGATACCCGTCCATCAGCGCCCAAACATTCTCAGTGCCCGTTTGTGCGGCAATGTCTTCGATACGCACGGATGCCAAAGCTTTGAGCGACGCGGCGCGCAGTTGGTACACATATTCGCGTTGCGCCTCGACGTCAGCGCGCGTGCCGTAGCGCGTGAGGTGACCGCAGACGATTAGGTCGAAGTCGTATGACAGCAGGGTATCGTGCGCACGGAGATATTCGTGAACGTCATTGGCGACGGCCAGATGCCTGAATGGAACCCACCCGGGAAAAACAACATCAACAAGCATGAGGACTTTTTTATGAGGCTCGTAGATGAAGATGTTGCCAGGCTGATGAATGTTTCCGTGATATCGAAGCTCAAGCCGTGTCTCGCCTAGTTCAAGCACGTATTCGTCGTCGAAGGTGATGGTTGGAACGGGGCGTCGCGAGTCGGCGTAGTCTCGAAGTTTGTCTGCCGTACTCCGATGGGCGATTCGAATCACTCCCGGCGGAAAAATGTCGGCGGCACCTATATGATCAAAGTGAGTGTGGCTGTAGATGACGTGTGTGACCGGCTCGGCAGTGACGGACGCGATGGCGGGCAGCAAGGCATCACGCAAAGCAGGAGGGGCGTCGGCGACAATCACACCTTTGCCCGTGACGATGAACATTGCATCGTATCCGCCGGCACTGATCCAAAAGACGCCGGGCTTTATGTTCTCTAGTTGGTATCCCTCTGGCCCCGGTTGTTGACCGAGCGAAGACTTGGGTACGGCGGCAAACGCTCCTTCACAACGAACGAGTTTGTAACGAGGCGACAAACTCAGGGGGTGTTCTCCGCTATTTGCATCATTGGCGTCGTTAGTCATGGGATCTCCGTTGGATATTGAACAGGGCAGTTCGATGCGTTGGTAAAACAGTAATACTGCAGCCGTATACAAGGTCATCAACCGAATTGATGACCTGTACGATTACTTCACGGGCAAATAGTCGAAGGGGCCTTTAGACGTGACGAAGAAGATGCACTCTGTCTGGGAAATGCATTTTGTGACATGTTGTTCGCCCCCTTTCTGATACCAGTAAGAGCCAGGCGCAAGCGGATGATCTTGTTTGGACGCAGGCGGTTCGTTCGCGACCACGCCAGCGATGACGACACCGTAGTAGGAGTAGGTATGGGTGTGGACACCGCTCGCCGTGCCGCCCGCCATCTTGATGTAGTTGCTATGGGCACTTGCCGCCGGGTCACCCCATCCGTTTGCGATGGTGAGCCCTTCGTAAGCGGCTCGGCAACTCACCTTGAATGTAGCTGAAACAGTTGGGAGTATCGTGTCCACTAAAGCGAATAAGCGGACACGTGAACACTATCGAAGAAGAGGCGTTGCCGACGCGTCGCCGTCGTCGGCGCTACACCGAAGAATTCAAGGCGCGCGTTGTCGCCGCTTGCCAAGGCACCGGCGTGTCAGTGTCGGCCGTGGCGCTGGAACATCGGCTCAACGCGAATCTATTGCGCCGCTGGCTTGATCAGGCAGAAGGCAAACTTCCAAAGCGTTTGTCTGAAGGCCCGGCAGAAGCTCAATCGACACCCCTACCAGCGTTCGTCCCTGTTGCTATGGGAGTAAAGGAGGTAGCCTCGCCGGAGATCCGTGTCGAAGTTCGCCGGGGCAGTCAGTCGATAACCGTGAGCTGGCCGGTCTCCGAAGCCGCGCAATGCGCGACGTGGCTGCGCGAGTGGCTGCGGTGATTCGTGTCGACGAGATCTGGCTAGCAGTCGATCCGCTGGACATGCGGGCCGGCTTCGACACGGCGTTGGGGCGCGTGGTGAAGGTGTTCGGCGCCGCGCATCCGCACCACGCCTATCTGTTCACCAACCGCCGCGCCAACCGACTGAAGGTTCTCGTCCACGATGGCATCGGCATCTGGTTGGCAGCGCGCCGGCTGAACGAGGGGCGGTTCGTCTGGCCGCACGCTGGCAGCGAACCCAAGCAGCAGTTGCTCACGCACGAGCAACTGGCGGGCTTGGTGCTCGGGCTGCCGTGGCAGCGCATCGGCCAAGATGGCGTGATACGCATAATCTGACGCGTTAAGGGCGACGTATACAGTTCTGCTTCTCGCGTTTGCGGGGTTCTGGCAGACTGGTCTGCATGAACCCGCCGGCCGACCTCGACGACCTCAATCCAGAGCAGTTGCGCGCCCTCGCAGCGCAACTGCTCGCCGAGGTCCACGCCAAGGATCTGGAGGTAACGGAGAAACGGCGAGAGCTCGGTGAGCTAGAACGGGAGCTGCATTACCGACAAACTCGCATCGACCAACTGACTCACGAGATCTCCGTGCTCAGGCGCCAGCAGTTTGGCCGGCGCAGCGAACAGCTCAACAGCGAGCAAATGAGCCTGCTTGACGAGGCGATTGATGGCGACCTGGCTGCCATTGAGATAGAGCTCGAAGAGCTCGAGCCTTCACGCAAGCGCCAACACGAACCGTCCAAGCGCGCACCCTTGCCGCCGCAGTTGCCGCGTGTCGACATCCGTCACGAACCGGACAACACGGTGTGCCAATGCGGATGCGAACGTGTTCGTATCGGCGAAGACATCAGCGAGAAGTTAGATTACGCGCCGGGCGTGTTCAAGGTGGAGCGACACATTCGCGGTAAATGGGTATGTCGCCACTGTGAGACGCTAATCCAGGCACCCGTGCCCGCGCACGTCATCGACAAGGGCATCCCAACCACCGGACTTCTAGCGTCGGTACTGGTCAACAAATTCGCAGATCACTTGCCGCTGTACCGTCAGGAGCAGATCTTTGCTCGGGCGGGCCTGGCGATACCGAGATCCACGCTGGGAGCGTGGGTGGGCACATGTGGCGCGCAGTTGCAGCCACTGGTCGACGCCCTTCGTCGAGAGATCTTGCAGCAAGGCGTGTTGCACGCCGACGAAACGCCGGTGCAGATGCTCAGCCCCGGCAAGGGAAGACGCATCGGGCTTATCTGTGGGCATATACGTCCACGCAATTCAGTCACCTTCGCGCGGTGGTGTACGACTTCGCGGGCAGCCGAGCTGGAGAGCATGCCCGTACGTTCTTAGACGGCTGGCGTGGCAAGCTGGTGTGTGATGACTACGGCGGTTACAAGGCCTCATTTCTTCAGGGCATCACCGAAATCGGCTGCGCAGCTCACGCGAGGCGCAAATTCTTCGAACTGCACGCCAATCACAGCAGCCAGCTTGCTGAGCAGGCGCTACCGTTCTTCACCGAGCTCTATGACATCGAGCGCGATGCCGCGACCTTGGATGTCGAAGCTCGACGCCAACTTCGTAAAAGCCGAGCCAAGCCCGTGTGCGACGCGCTCTATGAATGGCTTGTCACACAGCGGAAACTCGTTTCTGACGGATCGGCCATTGCGAAGGCTTTGGATTACAGCCTGAAGCGCTGGGAGGCGCTGACGCGCTACCTCGATGACGGGCACGTACCAATCGACAACAATTGGGTCGAAAATCAAATACGCCCATGGGCCATCGGCAGGACCAATTGGTTGTTTGCGGGGTCGCTTCGCGCAGGCCAACGTGGGGCTGTGATCATGAGCCTCATTCGCTCAGCGCAACTGAACGGGCACGAACCCCACGCGTATCTGAAAGACATCCTGACACGCTTGCCGACCCACAAAGCGTGCGATATCGCATCTTTGCTGCCTCATAACTGGCAGCCTCTCACGTCTGTCGCGTAGCCCTTCGCCCGTCAAGACGGGTTCGCTGGCCGCTTACAGCCCTTCCTTGTTTTGATAGAACTGCAGTTCCGTGACCGGGGCAACTTTTGAGCTGTCGGAATAGAGATCTGCTTTCTCGCCCGCTGCTGCGAATACGGGCAGTACCGTGAGAAGCGCAGTCGCGGCTGCGATGCGTTTTGCTTTGTTTACGAATGACATTTTGAGTTCCTATGTGTAACAGGTTTGTCTGAAATTCCTTGTCCCGAAGACGAGGAATTGATAAGTCAATGTTTGCTGAGAGGGGACTTTCGTCTTGAGCTCAGCGGAGGTAGTCGGATCAAGACGAACTCTGATCTAATGTCCCTTTCCACGGCGATCGGTCGGATGTAGGGATCATGGGGTTGCTCCCCCTGAGAGCACGTCGGGCGTCAGGCCGCTTTTGTCCCCTGGCCATACAACTGTTTGCGATGCGCATCTGTTAAATCGGAAGGACGTACCGCTTCGCCGAGCGCATATGCACGCTGCACGGCGGGTCGGGTCCCGACACGATCAAGCCACTCGGCGACATGCGGGAACTCGTCGAGGGAGATACCCTGCGCGGTGTGCTGTGAAACCCATGGAAAGGTTGCCATGTCGGCGATCGAATATCCGGTCGCGATGTAGTCACGATCAGCTAGCCGCGTATTGAGAACCGTGTAGAGGCGCTTCGATTCTCTTGCGAAGCGTTCAATCGCGAGTGGCTGTTTTTCTGACGCGTAGTTCTGAAAAAATACGGTCTGCCCTAAAATCGGTCCCAGCCCCGCTACCTGCCAGAACAACCACTGGAGAACTTCGGCGCGACCGTGTGGGTTATCCGGGATGAATTGTCGGGACTTGTCGGCTAAGTAGAGGAGGATCGCGCCGGATTCGAACACGGAGATACCGAGCTGGCGGTCGACGATCGCGGGCATCCGGTTGTTCGGGGACAGCTTTTCGAAATCGGCCGTGAACTGGACGCCTTTACCAATATCGACTGGTTTAACCTTATAACTCACGTGCGCTTCTTCGAGGAAAATGGCCACCTTTTGACCATTCGGCGTCGGCCAGTAGTGGAAGTCGATGTCGGCGGATGATTGATTGGATGCTGTGTTCATGAGGGTCGTCTTCGCTAGTTCCGGTTCGGTGCGGGTGTCTCTTTGATGGATCCCAGTATGTGCCGTCAAGGAAACCTCAGAAACAAGGCACGGCAGAAAGCATCTTTCGCGAAACGCGAAAGCTGGGGATATGGACCGATGGAACGGAGAGGAAATCGACCTCGACTCGGACAGCGCAGCATCGAGGAATTCGGAAGGGAGAGCGTCAAATCATCTGAGAAAAGGTGCACCGCCCAATCAGCGTGCTTTTCACAAGAGCTTTCAGGTGAACCACAACGTTTTATCGGCTCTGAGTATCTCGACGGCGAGATCAACGAACACGCGTACTTTTTGATTGACGTGCCGACCTTCGCGATGCACAACGTGAATCGGCACCGTGGCGAGTTCATGCTTGGGCAAAACGACCCGTAGCTTGCCATGCGCTAGCGCTGATGCGACTTGGCAAGACAGCAAGCAGACAATTCCAAGCCCCGCTACGGCAGCCGACATCGCCGAATCGTTTGTCGTAGTAATCAGGCGCGGTTGAATCGGGACGACAATCGGCTTGTTTTCCGAGCGAAACCGCCATTCTGGGAAAGGCGTGGCGGGCGTGGCCTGAATCGTAACGTGCGACGCGAGATCTTCCAGGTCTTTCGGCTCGCCTCGCGCTTGTAGATAAGCGGGTGACGCGCACAGAAGGCTCCGTACTTTGCCGACCGCGATCGCTTGAAGTGATGAACTGGGCAGTTCTCCAATGCGCACGGCAACGTCGACTCCTTCGTCAACCAGATTCACGGGGCGGTCGAGGAACCAGCAACTGACATTGACGTCCGGGTATCTCGCCAGGAATTCCTGTACAAGCGGCGTGACGTGAGTGTTCCCAAGAACGATTGGTGCGGTAATGGTCAATTGCCCGCGAGGCGTATTGTGCGCGCCCGCTGCGGCCAGCTCAGCTGCTTCGATTGTCGCGAGCACGCGGCGACACTCCTCGAAGAATGTGGCGCCGGCTTCCGTCGTTCGTACAATGCGAGTTGTACGATTCAAGAGGCGCACGCCGAGGTGCTCCTCAAGTTCATTGACCAGACGGCTTATCACGGACGTGGAGACCTGAAGCTTGCGCGCCGCGGCCGAGAAGCCTTGCGTTTCGACGACCGTTATGTAGGTCGCCATAGCCTGTAGTTTGTCCATGTACGAAGCGATCGAAGGAGTCTACGTTCTGGCGGTTGCTTCACGGCAACGAGTCGATCGAGACAAACCGGGACCATTCATCCCGACTCAGCCCAAGACGGTAGAGATTGCCGCTGATGCGAGCTTACAGGAGTAATTCGCGTTGCGTTGTACATACCCGTCGTTGGATCAACGGTAGCGACCGCTCGCGCGGTCGACAAACTGGATGGCGTTCTGAATCGCGTGATGGTTGGACATTGACCTGTGGTTGGAACATATAAACCGTGGCACAGGCATAAGGTCATCCGGTAGCCGGAACTTATTCGACAAGATGTTCAATCGCATTTCGCACGTTGCTGCGTCGAATGACCGGTGTACCTCCAATCGCTGCCCCATCTTTCGGCCCATCCGGTCGGCTGCAATGGGTCGAAGTTTGACCATTCCGCAAAGCGCACAATCGATCTCCCTTCGTTGAAGAGGAGATTGTCATGGAAACGCTGAATTCTTCCGGCGCTCGTCGGGTGCCGTGGAATAAGGGAAGGCTTACCGGCCAAAAAGCCTCCGCTGAAGCTGCGGGAAATCTGGGCGATTCGAACAAGGCTGCAGATGTCGTCCAACGCTCGCGAGTTGGCGATGTTCAACCTTGCGATCGACAGTAAGCTTCGAGCGTGCGATTTGACGCGCTTGCAAGTGCAGGACGTCTACATGGGAGGTCATGTCGTAGCTCGCGCGACTTTCATGCAGCAGAAAACGCATCGACCAGTGCAGTTCGAAGTCACGGAGCAGACTCGTCAAAGTGTCTCTGCCTGGATCTCGGCGCGGGGATTGAAGCCTGCCGACCATTTGTTTCCAAGTCGACTGCATGCCTCAGCGCACGTGTCGACGCGCCAGTATGCGCGCATCGTTCATCGTTGGGTCGCGTCGATCGGGCTCGATGACACCGCGTACGGTACACACACCATGCGACGAACGAAAGCGTCGTTGATCTATCGACGCACCAAGAACTTGCGCGCGGTTCAATTGCTCTTGGGCCATACAAAAATCGAAAGCACCGTGCGATACCTCGGGATCGAGGTAGACGATGCGCTTGAAATGGCCGAGCAAACCGAAGTGTGATCGCTGGTGGCCGGCGAGCGTGCGCTTGTCGGCCACTGGCTGCCGTTCGTCGGGACCGTCGCACCGTCAATCAAGCGGCTGCTGTGCTCCAACCAGCGGTCTTCCAACCCGAATGCCTGCTCCTACGCGTTTGACCAAGCGTGGCAACCGCCGCCGCCGAGAATGCAATCGCGCTCTTGGCGAGGGGATCGGCGCTTAGCCAGCTCCCCGCGTCGCCGTAGCCACCTCAGAATCGAATTCTGGTTCCCGATCGGCTAACGCCTCTCCCGTGGGTTCGCACTCGTTTCGCAAGTGAGCCTCCGCGTAGTCAGCGAAAAGGCGGGTCTCTCGAAGCAAGTGGCGGCGCGCCGGACGGACAATGAACAGCTCCGTGTGTGGCTCATCAACAGAAAAGGCCGGCAGCAGGCGAACGAGGCGACCCGCCTCAATATCTGAGCGCGCCAGTGCGCGCGGAAGAATTGCGAACCCCACGCCGGCGAGCGTTGCGAGACGGGCAAGCTCCGCATCAGAAACCGAAAACGCCGGCGCAAGCCTGACGTCCGCCACCGCGCCGGTCGCATGGCGGAACGTCCAGACTTCTTCGCGCATCTCGTCTTGCAAGCAAATGCATGGAAGGTCTTGAAGATCGACGGGGGCCATAGGCGCGTCGTGCCTAATCAGAAACGCAGGCGTCGCCACGGCCAGAGACGCAAGCACCCCCAGAACGTGCCCCTCAAGCTCGGGGCCTTCCGGCTTGCCAATGAGAATTCCGACGTCGTGAGCATTCCCGTCGAAGTCGGCGCGCCGACCGGCAAGCGTCAGGCGAACCTCGATGGTCGGATGAAGCTTGTGGAAGTCGTCGATTAGCTGGGTCAAACTGAGCGCCGACACGCTTGACGACGCCACGACTCGCACCGTACCGCCCGGCGCATCGTCCAAAGCTACAACGGCCGTTTCTAGCCGATCAAGGTGCTGGAGAAACGCACGGCAGCCCTCTATGTACCGCACGCCGGAAACTGTCAGCGAGACCGCGCGAGTCGTGCGATTAAGCAGTCGAACGCCCAGGTGCCTTTCCAACAGGGCGATCGCGCGAGTGACCAGCGCGTTGGAGAAGCCAAGCTCCCGCGCGACGCCGCGGAAGCTCCTTGCATCCGCAACTTTCAAGAAAACGCGCATCGCATCGACAAGATTCGTATTCATGCGTTCCGTCCAAGCCGTTCAACCCGGTGCGGACCCGCACCCGGATTGACGGGTTTCTGGGCTCGCCACCATAGCCTACAGTGGCGGCAGTTGCGAGTGCCCCGGCGGTCGGCTGTGGAAAACTGTCTTGGCCACAATGCCGTCATCGAGCGACGACGTCTCAAGGCTCTCGGCCGCGTGCGCAAACACTCGCGCTCGCTCCGCCTCCACGATGACTCGTTTTTTGCTTAGCGAACGGCCAGCTGAGCCGTAGCCCATCACCGCGACGAATTCCTTGGGCCGGTGACGCTTGTACCTTCTGAAGAAGTCATCTCCTGGCAGTCCGTTGTCGAGCGCCATCAGGCAACCGTAGTCGAGCGCGGCACAGTCGCTCAAGAGCGAGATCGCATCTTCCAACGCCTGGTATCGCAAGCCGAGCGGTTCGCCCGCTGCGAACAGCCTGTGTATTTGCTGATACGGTACAACGCCATGTTTCGCCGCAGCGTTTCGCAAAAGAACGGCTATTGCGTTCGTTCGTTCGATACCGGACATGTGACCCCCCGGAACTGTGCAGGTTTTACCGGGCGGCTGAACGACTGAACGTGGAGGACAAGGCTATGCCGCCGAGTATCAAAATACGGATATACGGACGGAGATAAGTCGTCAAGTTAGCTTACATTTACCGCGGCCGCGGTCGCCTGCGCAAGTTTCCATGAGACTGCGTTCATTGCGGCGACACCTCAAGCTCGGTGGCGTGGAGGCGCTTTGCGGCGATCTGGCCGAGCCGTAGCCGCTCGGCAGGACTCCGCATCGAAGGGAAGCCGACGATGTTTAATGCAAAAGTGGGTCCGAAACTACGGAGACGAAAGAACGTCCGAAAGCGTTCGGAATCACGCACCGACAGTCGGATAACCGGAGCGGCGGTTGTGCGTTAGCGGCGTCTCGCCCCGAAGCTGGAGGTGGAAGGGGTGCCCCATGCCCACACTCAGTTGGTCGGGTTAGCACTGTTCACGGCGTAAAGACGGCAAAAGTCTGATTTAAAAGCGCGCTCCGGAACCGTAAGAAATTATAAAGTTTTCGCCTGGACGAAACCTAGACGGGTAATATTGGCCGCTCGCTTCAGTCCACTTTGTTAGAAAGAATAGACCGTCCGCCGCATGCGGTTATCTACGCAACGCCGTTTAGCACCAACGGCATCGACGAGTGCCGGGACGAACTTAATCTGAGAGAAAACATGATCATCTATCACGGAGGAGCGGCGTTCGAGCCGAACGCCACGCGTGACGGTAAGACATTCGTGGCAACGGCTTCGATTCTTGAAGAAGACGGGCATGCCACGTCGCTTGGGAAGTGGGGCTTTTTCGCAAACGAAGATTGCGCGATGCATTTCGCAATTCGATCTGCGACGGCCTTTATTGAGGGCGATGATTTGCCGGTGCCGCCGGTAAGGTTATCAGCGTAGCCGTTCACTTCAGCCGGGCGGCAGCGATCAGTATTCGGTCTATTGCCAGTAGTCCGTTCGCAGCCGAGCCCATGGCTCGTTCGCTGCTGGTCTTCCCGGCACTCGCCGAGGCGCCGATCGTGACGCCTGAGTCGGCGCCCTTGCCGCGGGCGGCGTCCGTGCTTATCGGTACACGCGTTGATGCGGCGTGGCCGGTGTTCTTGAAGCGGTCGCCGACTGAACGAGTGGAAGCGCGGTATAGCGTGCGGCGAAGGGCGGTTCGACCTGATCGACGCCATGTGCGAGCGACAGCAGCACGCCACGGAGTCTCAAGCGATGCCACAGCTCGTCGCGCGGCAGGTCAAGGAGAAATTCGGCGGGCTGCGCTTATACGTGCAGGCGGGTTCCGACGTCCAGCGAGGGATGATTACGCTCGCTGAGGCCATGAGCCATCGTATCTGTGACCTATACGGCGGGCCCGCGAAGCTTTTCGGCCCAATGCCCCCCCGGACACGCTGCGATCAGCACGCGGATGCCCTGCAACGATAGAACGCCGTCGGCGAGCCCGGAAAGTTATCTCTTCAGAGCTAATTGCGGTCGGCCGGCCCCCCGCGCGTCACTCGTCCAGGCGCGATACCTTCGTCCCTTCGAGAGAAGCGTCGGCCATGAGACCGGCGTTCGTCAACACAAACGCCTGGACCGGCTTGCTCGCGGTGGTCGTGTCGATTTTGCCATTCGCGCCCATCCTGACGAGTGCGACGGATGCGTCCGCGCCCGCCGACCAGCCACTTGAATTTCGGAATTTTGCGAGCGAGTCCTGGGTCATGAACAGGAAGATCAGCGCTTTCGATTGTGCGCCTGCTGTCAGGCCGAACGAGCCGGAGGTGGTGCTGTAGTAGCCCACGGTTTGGCCGCTTACCCGCAAAGAGCCTTTGCCGTATTGTGCGCCAACAACGAAGCCCGCTTGAATGACGTTGGGAAATACGAGCACTCCGCTCGCTTTCGCGACCAACTCGCGGGAGCCACTCACCGTGACATATAAGCGCTGAAGGGTGCCGTCAACGTCGGCGTCGATAGAGCGATGCAGATCGGCGGCGCCGGCAGCCTGCTCTTTTCCCGCGTTCCTATTGGTCGTGCAGCCCGCGAATGTGAGGCTACCCAGTGCCAGTACGGCTGTCGACTGCAGCATGAAGTTCCGTCGTTGCATCGATGTTCTCCAACGTGGATTCAAGGAAAACTCCCTTTAGAGCACTAGCGAGATGCACGCGAAGTTATAGCACAGCGAGCGAAGCCGTGACCAAATTCGACGAACAGGTGAGGCGCACGCGCATACGAAAAAAAACCCGCCGAAGCGGGCGAACACGATGGAGATCGCCTCCTTGAGGCAGGGGGAGGCAGGGGTAAGGGTAGGTCAGAATCCGAAAAATACAAGACCATGGCCTGTCATTGAAGTGTGCGTGCGTTCGTAGGCAAGCGTTTAGGGAAACTGAGCGTTATGCGGGTCGCAACGCAAGATTCGACGTCTGCGCTGTTGCGATTGAGCGACAGGCGCCGCCCGCAAGTAGCTTCGGATGCCGAATAGAAGTTATCGTTTTACGGACGACAGTAACTTCTCCGCAGAGAGGACGTGACGAAGCGTTTAAAGAAAATCAGCCTTCGAACCCTGGGAGTTACGAATGAAGAAAACCCTGATAGTCGGCGCGGCGCTAGCTACCTTGGCCGGCGCCGCGCAAGCGCAAAGCAACGTGACGCTTTACGGTCTGATCGACGCGGGCATCACCTACACGAACAGCCAAGTAACCGGCGGAGCGGGTGGTCACAGCAACTGGCAAATGACCAGCGGAGGCGTTCAGTACAGTCGCTGGGGGCTGCGTGGAGCGGAAGATTTGGGCGGCGGATTGCAGGCTATCTTCACTTTGGAAAACGGCTTCAACGTGAACAATGGCCAGTTGTCGTCGGCCAACCGCATCTTCAACCGCTTGGCCTACGTCGGGGTGTCCAGCCGTGACTTCGGCGCTCTGACGTTGGGTCGTCAAACCGACGGGATGGTTGACTTCGTAGGGCCGCTGTCGTTGACCGGAACGCAGTATGGCGGTACCCACTTCGCACATCCGTTTGACGTCGACAATCTGAACGATTCGTTCCAGATTAACAATTCGGTCAAGTACCAGAGCCCGGATTTCGCCGGCTTCAAGCTCGGCGCCCTCTATGGCTTCTCTAACCAAGCCGGCGGCTTCGCGAACAACCGTGCGTACAGTGTCGGCGCTTCCTACAACTGGGGTCCGCTGAAGTTCGGCGCGGGGTATCTGCACCTGAACAACTCGGCCGCCACCCTGGCACAGCTCAACACGGGCGGCGCCGTCACCGACACGTTGGGGACCTCGCTGTCAGGCGCCCTTACTCCGACCGCAGTGCCGTTGGGTGCACTCGCTCGCCGGCAGCAGACGTGGGGCGGTGGCGTCAACTATGCGTTCGGTCCGTTGGTGGCGGGCATCGTATATACCCAAACGAACCTGACCGAACTCTTTCTGACGGGCTTCAACACCCACTTCCAGAACTACGAAGGAAACATCCGATTTGCGCTGACGCCGGCCGTTATGTTGGCGGCAGCGTACACCTACTCGCGTGCCGGTGGAAATGCCGGTGGCGGCGCTCCGCACTGGAACCAGGTGAGCTCGCTTGCGAACTATGCCTTCTCGAAACGCACGGACGTCTATATCCAAAGCACCTATCAGAGCGTGAGCGCGCGTGCCGGCAATCCGCTGGGTGTGGCCTGGATCAACGGTGTGAGTTCACCGGCGTCGACGTCCAACCAGATCGAGGCCACCGTGGGCGTGCGTCACCGTTTCTGATTTGAAGCTGGAATCCGGAGAGGGCGCTACGAGCCGGGGGGCGGGAAGCACCGACCTACGGCTAAGCCGTTATAGCGGTCGGCGCGCCTTCCCCGCACCAGCCATCGGTGACGACAAGGTCCGTGCACTTGGTTGCGATCGAATGGCGATTCGAACAACCGGCGCGCACGGTGACGCTCGAAGTCAATCCTCGGAAAGGCGAAGTGGTTTTTGGTGCCTCTCGCCTCGGCAGCCTGTCACTCGCGCTGCGCAGCTTTGCCACGGTTACGCGCGAACCCGCCGTAGCTGAAGCGGCCGCTTCACAGCCCGTGGGCTGGGGACGTTTCTCGCGTGGCGCGCGATCTTCCCGAAAAGCACGCGCTCCAAGGCGTCGCTACGAATTAGCCCGTACGCGCTTCGCAGACCATCCATGCTTGCAGCGGTGCTCTGGACCTTCGCGACGCCGGTTGCGCGCCGACAAAGCCTTCATCCATAAAGCGAAGAAACCCGGCGGTAAGTATGGAGTGATTCAGTGCTCATGCTCCCGCCGCTTTTTGGCGATCTCGCAAGGACAATTCGATCGAGCAGTTCCAACAGAGGACGTTTATTTTTATTCGAATGGTTGTCCGACACTTGGGCCGACCACCGACCGACCGGCCGAACGTCCGAAGTATCTTCGCAAGCGGTCAGCCAAGCGAGCGCGGGCCGGACGGCTGAATTGGGTCGCAGAGCGACATTCGACTTCACAGCACGAACCGGTCATCGCCGTAAATCTGACCAGCTCGCCACAAATCGAACCAACAAGGCGGAGCAGCACAACGCCGAAGTTCGGCCGCCGATAAGCAGCATCCCAAGAAGCACCGAAGCGGCACACGCTCCCAAGCAGGCTCTTCCGATTCCAAGCCCGCTTCACTCAACCCGACATCACCGAAGACGGCACCAGCACGAACCCTTCCATCAGCCGTCGCGCGCTGCGGCTCATAACCGCCTTCGTGACCATCCACACCCCATCCCTCATCTCCGCTTCCGCGCCGACCTGAAGACTCCCCGACGGATGCCCAAAGCACACCGATCCCTTCGACTCCGCCACGAGCCGATTCACCACGGTGCCCGGAATGACCGCTGCGACAGCGATCGCCACCGCGCCGGTGCCGGTCATCGCGTGATGCAGCTTGCCCATCGAGAAGATGCGCGCATTGATGTCGAGCGTGCTTGCCTCGATTGCCTTCCCGCTCGACGCCACATAGCTCGCGGGCTTGGACACGAACGCCAGTTTCGGTGTGTGCGGGCGCAAGCGCGTCGCGTCTTCGGCGGTTGCGGCGAGCCCCATGCGCACGGACGCATGCGAACGGATCGCCTCGGCTTTCTGAAGCAAAGCGCTGTCGCCGTTCACGTCGCGCTGCAATTCGCTGCCGTGCAATCCGAGCGATGCCGCGTCGATGAAAATCGCCGGATTGCCCGCGTTGATCATCGTCATTTCGATGGGACCGACGCCGGGTACGTCGAGCACGTCGATGGCATTGCCGGTCGGGAACATCGCGCCGCCGGCATCGTCGCCATCGCCGCCCGGATCGAGAAACTCGATCCTGATTTCCGCAGCCGGGAACGTCACGCCGTCGAGCTCGAAATCGCCTTCCTCGACGACTTCGCCGCTTTTCATCGGCACATGCGCGATGATCTTCGCGCCGATATTCGCCTGCCAGATGCGCACGATGGCGACTCCGTCGCGCGGCGCATCGACGAGCCCTTGCGCGATGGCGAACGGGCCGACGGCCGCCGTGAGATTGCCGCAGTTGCCGGACCAGTCGACCACGGGCTTGTCGATGGCGACCTGCCCGAAGCGATAGTCCACATCGCAATCCTCACGCGACGAAGGCCCGACGATCACCACCTTGCTCGTGCTCGACGTCGCGCCGCCCATGCCGTCGATATGTTGGCCGTACGGATCGGGACTGCCGATCACGCGCATCAGAATGCGGTCGCGCACGGCGGGATCGGCGGGCAGCCAGTCGTCGCGAAAGAACACGCCTTTGCTGGTGCCGCCGCGCATATAGACGGCCTGAATTTTCGATTGACTCACACGACTCTCCAATGATGTCCCGATTCACTACGACGTCTTGCCGAGCGCCGTCCACAAGACGACTGTCGCCTTGCGGAACGCGGCGAGGTCGGGCGCGTTCCTTCCCGAGCGGCGCAGAAATACGATCAGCCCCTGCCAATGCGAATAAATCAGCGCGCCCCTGATGCGGCATTCGTCCGCAGCCAGATGCGGATTGATTTGCGCGACGAGTCCGCTGAATAGCGTCTGATATTTCGCGCTCACTTCTTCCATCACTTCGCGCACCGAAGGGTGATGTTCGGCCAGGCACCAGCATTCGAGCGCGAACGGACTGATGAGATTGCCTGGCTGAGTCAGCGTGTTGAAGGTCTCATCGAGCACGGCGTGAAGGCGCGATTCAGGCGTCAGACGGGCATCGTCTCCCAGCTCATGAAAGCGGCGCAGATAGCGTTGCGCCAGTTCCTCGATGGTCGCCTTGAGCAGTGAATCGCGGGTTCCGAAATAGTGCTGAAGCGTAGCGAGCCTGATGTTCGCCGCCGCCGCGACGCCTCGCTGCGTGAATCCGCCGTTTCCTTCGGCCGCAAACACGCTGATCGCGGCCTCGAGAATTTCCGGCACGCGCGTTTCGCGTCGCCCGCGTAGCGATGCCTTCTTCTCCGTGCCCGCCACGTCGGATAGTGCGATCGTCAGATTTTTCATGGCTCGGTCTCGTAACGTCGCCCGCTGTCTTACCGTGCACGCGACCTAGATAATTTAGTCATATGACCAATTCAATCGAATCTTATACCGCGTCGGCTCCATACGTGAAGGAACTCATGGTAAACGCCTAAAAGAAATGTCCTTGTTTATTGGTCAGCTGACCACTAGTATTTGGTCATGGGACCAATAAACAGCCGGTCCGGGAGTCGCGAAATGAACGATAGGTCGATGACGTTACGTGAGCTGGTCGAGAAATGGCTGGCGCCCTACCTTGCGGCTCCTGCGCGCGTCGCGCGGCTCGCGCGTGACGAAGCCGGTTCGCATCGCTGCGTGCGCGTGGAGGTCAGTCGCGCGTCGCGCAATCTGTCGATGCTTTTCTTTCGCCATGACGATGGCTCCTGGCAGGTCTATCCCCCGCAAAAGGCGCGTCCCTTCATCAACGCGTGGGGTGCTGCGGCGGCCCTTTGATCGTCGCTAGATTTTTCGTCTCAATGGATCGGAAAAACGTATTGGTCGCCTCATGCGTCGGCGCATAAGCTACCGGCAGACAAACGTATCCGGACAGACCGACCAGCGCGGCGCGCGCCAAGCGTCGCGCATGACCTTCAGCGAGCCAATCTGAACGCAGGGACCCCGAACTTTGTTTCGTGGCCCCGGGGCTTCGTCGTCTTCGCGATCCGCGCGAAGCCGGCAAGACCTCGTCTCGCGCCGCGCTGTCGAGCCCGTCCGACGTTTGCGCCATGCCGCCACGAAGAAGCGGTAAAGACAGTCGACAGTGCCCGATCACTCTCATTGGTGAGGAGACGATGCAAACCAATCCAGTCGCGCAAGGCGCCGAACGGTCCGACAGACACGCCGCCATCGAGCGGAAGATCTTCCTGAAGGTGACGCTGCGGATCATTCCGATCCTCATACTGTGTTTCTTCATCAACTATATCGATCGCGCCAATCTCGGCGTGCTGTTCTCGCCAATCTCCAAGGAACTCCATCTCACAGCATCCGCATTCGGTTTCGCGGCAGGCGTCTTCTTTCTCGGCTACCTCGTGTTCGAAGTGCCCTCGAACATGGCCATCGTGCGTTTCGGCGCACGGCGCTGGATCGCGCGGATCATGATCAGCTGGGGCATCGTGACATGCCTTCTCGCGGCAACGCACAGCGTTCCCATGCTCTACACGCTGCGCTTCTTGCTCGGTGTCGCGGAGGCGGGCTTCTTTCCCGGCGTGCTGTTCTATCTGACGTTCTGGTATCCGCGGCATCTGCTCGGTCAGGCGTATCTGACGCTCGAACTGAGCGTGCCGATATCGCTCGCGCTCGGCTCGGTCGTCACGGCCGCGCTGTTGTTGATGGACGGCGTAGCAGGCATCGCGGGATGGCGCTGGGCCTTTGCGCTCGAAGGCATTCCGGCCGTGCTGATGGGTATCCTCGTGCTGTTCATTCTTCCCGATGGCCCGAGGGAGGCGCGGTGGCTCACAGACGAAGAGCGCGACTATCTGCTTGCCAAGACCGCGTCGGGTCATGGGCATTCGAAGGCGAGTCTGGGCGAGCTCAAGGCCGTCGTATGCGATTCGCTGACCTGGCTCTATATCGGTCTCGAGTTCTGCATCATCATCGGCTTCTGGGCGGTCACCTACTTTCTGCCGAAGATCGTGCAGGAACGCTTTCACGTCGATGCCGTCGCAGCGGGCCTGATCTCTTCGATTCCGTGGCTGGCGGCGGTCTTCGGCATCGCGCTCGTCGCATGGACGTCGCGCAAGACCGGCGACCGGAAATGGCATCTGCTGATCGTCCTGCTGCTATCCGCGATCGGCCTGTGCATCACGGCGCGCGTCGAATCGCCCGTCATCGGCCTGATTGGCTTGTGCATCAGCGCAGCGGGCGTACAGGCTGCCGTGCCGCTCTTCTGGACCATCCCCGCAATGTCGTTCAGCGGCGCGCGGGCGGCGATCGCGATTGCCTTCATCAACTCGGTCGCGAGCACCGCGGGACTTGTCGGGCCGTGGATTCTCGGCATATCGCATGATCTGACGGGAACGAGCCGCACAGGACTCTACGTGATGTCCGGCTTCTTCCTCGTATCGGCGTTTCTCGCCTTTCATGTCAGCCAGTCGCGCTCGAAGGCGGATGCCGGCCGCAGCACGCTCGACGTGCCGGCGACGGGCAATGTCGGCCTGGAATGAAGGCTTCGAATCGAGGAGAAC
Source organism: Caballeronia sp. PC1 (assembly GCF_021353155.1). NCBI lineage: Bacteria > Pseudomonadati > Pseudomonadota > Betaproteobacteria > Burkholderiales > Burkholderiaceae > Caballeronia > Caballeronia sp. PC1. The sequence goes on along the minus strand of NZ_JAJUBH010000003.1, from coordinate 491,220 downwards.
TACGCGTGCAAAACGATGCAGACGTGATGGCTCAGGATCGCGCCGAGCCAGCATTCCCCTTCGGGCGTCCGGACGCGCCGCTCAGTCCGCCGGCCGAATATGCGTGCCTGCGCGCGAATCAGCCGCTCAGCAAGGTCAGGCTGTGGGATGGCTCCATGGCCTGGATCGCGACGCGCTGGGAGGGCGTGCGCGCCATCCTCGGCAGTCCGTTCTTCAGCGTCGATCCGTTTCGGCCGGGCTATCCGTCCGTTTCACCCGCACGGGCCGTACAGGCGCGCTCGCGTCAGGCGTTCATCAACATGGACGACCCGGATCATGCGCGTTTTCGGCGGATGCTCACGAAAGACTTCATGCAGAAGCGCATGAGCGACTTGCGCCCGATGGTCCGGCAGTTCGTCGATGAACTCATCGACAGGATGATCGAGCACGGACCGCCGCTCGACTTCATCGCGCACTTTTCGCAGCCGCTGCCGTCGATGGTCATCTCCGCGCTGCTCGGCGTGCCCTACGAGGACCACGCGCGACTCGGCGAATGGAGCACGACGCGTAACGATCACACCGCTGCGCCCGAGATCGTGCAGGAAGCCGTGCGCAAGATGGAGGCGCATCTCGGCCGCATCGTCGCTCAAAAGGAAACCGATCCCGGCGATGGCCGCGACATGCTGAGCCGTCTCGTCATCGAACAGATTCATCCCGGACACGTGACGCGCGAGGAAGTCGTGCGGATCGCTTCGCTGCTGTACTCGGCGGGACATGGCACGACCGGCAGCCAGATCGGTCTCGGCACCCTGTCGCTGCTGATGAACCCCGATCAGCGCGCGGAACTCGACGCCGACCCTTCACTGCTCGCGGGCGCGGTCGAAGAGATGCTGCGCTTTCATACCATCGCGCATTTCAATTCGGCGCGCGTGGCGACGGCGGACGTGACGATCGGCGGACAGCTTATTCACGCCGGAGAAGGCGTCTATCCGCTGATCTTCGCGGCCAATCGCGATCCCGACGTGTTCCCGCAACCGGATACGTTCGACATCCATCGCAATCCGCAAGAGCATGTCGCGTTCGCCTACGGCGTTCATCAGTGCCTCGGGCAACCGCTCGCGCGTCTCGAACTCCATACCGTGTTCAGCATGCTCTTCAAGCGCCTGCCGGATTTGCGGCTCGCGGTGCCGGTCGAGTCGCTCGCGTTCAACAGCACATCGCAGGTTTATCGGCTGGAAGCGTTGCCCGTCACATGGTGAACGTGCCCGCCATGCCGTCTTTCTCCGGCAAGGTCGCGCTGATCACCGGTGGCGCGTCGGGCATCGGCCGGGCGACGTCGGCGTGGTTCGCGCGTGAGGGCGCGCGCGTCGTGATCGCGGACCGGAGCCGCGAGGAGGGCGAGGCGCTCGCATCACGTCTGCGTCGCGATCACGGCGATGCCCTGTTCATCGAGACCGATGTCACCCGCCGGGACTCCATCGAAGCGATGATCGCGCGCACGCTGCGCGAATACGGCCGCATCGATTGCGCCGTCAACAACGCAGGCTTGTCCGAGACGCCGATCGATCTGACCGACGCCACGCCCGAACACTGGACGCGTCTCATGTCGGTCAACCTGCGCGGCGTATTTCTGTCGATGCAGCACGAGATCCGGGCCATGCTGGAAAGCGGCGGTGCGATCGTCAACGTGTCGTCGCGCACCGGGCTGGTCGGCAAGCCTCGGCACGCGATCTACACGGCGGGCAAGCATGGTGTGCTCGGACTGACGCGTTCTGCTGCCGTCGATTACGCGCGGCACGGCATACGCATCAACGCCGTGTGTCCGGGGCTCGTGCGCACACCGTTCGTCGAACGGAAATTCGGCGTTGGTCTGCCCGCGCTGGCGGCGACGATGAATCCGCTGGGACGCATCGGCGAGCCCGAGGAGATCGCCGAATGCATCGCGTGGCTGTGTTCGGACGCGGCGAGCTTCGTCACAGGCATCGCCTTGCCCGTGGATGGCGGCGCGGCGGCATGAGCGCACCGCGCCGGCCGCTCATCGCTCACTGCGTTGGCGCGCGCATCGACCGGCACAGCTCGCCGAGACTCGCGGTGAGCCGTTCGACGGGCAAAGCATCGAGCGCCATCACCACGTCCGTCATCTCGCGCGCCGCGCGCTGAAGTGCTTCCGGGCCTTCGCCTGCCGCATCGAGCCCGGCCATCACGCCGAACTTGCCGCGGATCTGCGCATCGGAAAAGCGTGTCGCGTCGGTCCACGGGTCGCCCGTCGCATTATCGGCCGTGGCGCTGAAGACGGTGCCGCGCGCATGAATATCGACGCCGCCGGGCACGCCGCGCCATTGTCCGCCCGTCATCCATTCGGCAATGTTCGACGAGGACGGCTCGGCGGTCACCGTCACGCGTTCGCGGAACGCCGCGATGCGCGGGTCGTTCATGGTTGTCGCGTCGTACCAGCGCGGGCCCGGCGGAACGGCGTGGGCGAGGGCGGCGAGCGCGTGCGCATGGCTGAACTCGGCGCTCAGCAGATCGCGCGGCTGCTGTTCACGGAAGATGGGCGTGAGCGCGAACGGATTCGCTCGCACCACGACACGCGTGATGTCATCGGGCCGCAGCGCGTGCCGATCCAGCAGTTGCGCGAATGCGGTCAGCGGATGATGAATCCAGCGGCAGCAAGGCCAGGGCTTGTAGGTGGTATTCAGAATCTGCCAGTCTTGCCCGAGGCCGGCGAGCAGCGCGTGATCGTCGTGGCCGGGCGAGCCGTAGAACTTCCAGAAGGCATGCTCGCCGTCGAGTATGTCCTTGAAGCCGGTGCTGCCGAGCCGCGCGAGCAACGCCGACGATACGCCGATCTCCGCGCACCAGCCGGCATCGGCGTATTTGTACATCGGCTGCTCGACGGATTCCGCCCATTTGCGCAGCGTGGGTTGCGGCGAGTTGCTTGCGCCGATGCCGAACGCGTGATTGGCCTGCCCGCCATCGAGACGCGCGATGTTCACCGACGCGCCGATTGCCGCCCAGGCGATGGTCGCGGCCGGTCCGCCGAGTTCGTTCCAGCCGATCACCTTGCCGTTCTCGATCTGCATCGGCGCGCCCATCCAGCTTCCGATGCGTGCGCCGACATCGAAGCCCACCGCGATCGCGCCGAGTAGATCGCGGCCGTTGCGCCCATCGAGCTCGGCCAGCGCCAGCGCGGAAAACACCGTGGCATTGCCGAAGTGCGTCGATGTGGGAAAGGTGTCGTCGGCGTCGAGCACGTTGGCGAGCCGCGCGTTGGCATACGCGGCCGCCGTCGCGGAGCTGCGCCGCGACGCGCCGACGACGCTCGCATGCGGCGCGCCGCCGAGCATATCGACATAGTCGAGCGCGATTTTTCCGCTTGGCGTATCGACCGCGCCGAGCGCGCAGCCGATCGTGTCCAGCAGCAGGCGTTTCGTTTCATGCACGACGGGCGCGGGAAGATCGTCGAAGCGCGTCTCCACGGTGAAATCGGCCAATGTCTGCGTGAGCGAGGTCATGCGGCAAACTCCTGAATGGGCATTGAATGAGCGCGCGTCATAGCGCGTCGTGCAGTTGCGGTAGCGCTTCGAAGAGATCGCCGACGAGGCCGTAGTCCGCTACCTGGAAGATCGGCGCATCGGCATCCTTGTTGATGGCGACGATCACCTTCGAGTCTTTCATCCCTGCGAGATGCTGTATCGCGCCCGAGATGCCGACGGCCACATACAGTTGCGGCGCGACGATCTTGCCTGTCTGTCCGACCTGCAGATCGTTCGGCGCGAAGCCGGCATCGACGGCGGCACGCGACGCGCCCACCGCGGCGCCGAGCCTGTCGGCGAGCGGGTAGAGCAGCTCGAACTGCTCCGCGCTGCGCATGCCGCGCCCGCCGCTCACGACGATTTGCGCCGCGCCGAGGTCCGGACGGTCGGAGCGCGCCATCTTTTCGCCGACGAACATCGACGTGCCGCTATCCACCGCGCTCGCGACGGGCACGATGCCGGCGTTTCCACCGTCCGCATCGACAGGCGCGAACGCGGTCGCGCGCACGGTTGCGCACTTGATCGCCGCGCCCGAGCGCACCGTCGCGATCGCGTTGCCCGCATAAATGGGGCGCTTGAACGTGTCGGCGGAAACGACCGCGACGATATCGGAAACGGGGTCCGTGTCGAGCAGCGCGGCGATGCGCGGCAGCACGTTCTTACCGTGCGAACTCGAAGCACACAGGATGTGGCTAAAGTCCGCCGCCAGCGACACGACGAGCGGCGCGAGATTTTCGGGCAACGGGTGCGCATACTCGGCGTGATCGGCGACCAGCACCGTGTTCACGTGCGCAATGCGGCGCGCTTGTTCCGCCACGTCCTGTACATGCTGCCCGGCCACGAGCAGCGCGATATCGCCGCCGATCTCCCGGGCCGCCGCGACCGTGTTCAACGTGGCCGCGCCGAGCGCGCCGTTCGAATGTTCCGCGATGACGAGAATGGCCATCAGATCACCTTTGCTTCGTTCTTGAGCTTGTCGACGAGTTGCGCGACGGACGTCACTTTCACGCCGCCCTTGCGCTCGGCGGGCGGTTCGACACGCAGTGTTTCGAGGGAAGTCTCGACGGCCACGCCCAACGCGCTTGCCGCGAGCGATTCGAGCGGCTTCTTCTTCGCCTTCATGATGCTGGGCAGCGTCGTGTAGCGCGGCTCGTTCAGACGCAAATCGGCCGTGACGACGGCGGGCAGCCGCAGCGATACGGTCTGCAGGCCGCCGTCCACTTCGCGGGTTACGGCTACGCGTTGCGCCGCGACATCGACGTCGGCGCCGGAAGCGAACGTGCCTTGCGGCCAGTTCAACAGCGCGGCGAGCATCTGGCCGGTCTGGTTGTTGTCGCTGTCGATCGCCTGCTTGCCGAGCAGCACGAGTTGCGGCGCTTCCCGTTCGACGACGGCCTTCAACAGCTTGGCGACCGCGAGCGCGCCGGGCGTCGCGGACGTCTCGACCAGAATCGCGCGGTCCGCGCCAATCGCGAGCGCCGTGCGCAACTGCTCCTGCGCGGCGGCGGGCCCGACCGACACCGCGACGATTTCCGTCGCGATGCCTTTTTCCTTCAGACGCACGGCCTCCTCGACGGCGATTTCGCAGAACGGATTGATCGACATCTTCACGTTGTCGAGTTCGACGCCGCTGTGATCCGATTTGACGCGCACCTTCACGTTGTGATCGACGACGCGTTTGACCGTAACCAGTACCTTCATGCTGACGACCTCATTGCCTGACTCCTGTTTGAAAAATCGCCGCTAGTGCGTGAGCTGCGGGCTATTGACTTCCACGTAGCCTTCGTCGCGCGTTTCGGCGTTGAAGCGTTCGAGTTCGGCATGCGCGGCCGCTTCGCCCTGCAACAGCGAACGGCTCGCGAACAGCAGCGCGCCGATCGACACCGGCAGCACGCCGATGGCGAGAAGGATCGCGAGCCGCAGATCGCCGGATGCATCGCTGACGATGCCGACGAAGTACGGCCCGAGCCCCAGGCCGAAGATGTTCGGCCCGAGCGAAAACGCGGCGAACGCCGTGCCGCGCAGACGCGGAATGACGAGGTCCTGCGTGGTGGCTTGAAGCGGGCCGAACCACATCGGCACGAAGAACGTCGCGACCGCATACGCGCAATAGAACATCGTGACGTCTTGCGTGAGGTACTGCACGACGCTTGCCGCGCTGAAGGCCGTGGCGGTCACGCAGACGAAATAGAGACGGCCGAAGGCGTGCTTGCGCTTGGCCCAGTCGCACAGGTAGCCGCTCACGCTGATGCCCGCGCCGCCCGCAATGATCGCGATGATGCCGAGATGCAGACCGGCGCTCGCGGTCAGGCCGAGCGTGCGGCTCGCGTAGACGAACACGAAGGCGTTGACGGCATTCATCGCGAAGGCGAGGAATGCGCCCGCGACGGTGACGGCCGCGAAGGTCCGCGATCCGGTGATGAGGCGGTGCGCGTAGGCATCGCCGAGCCGCGTCGCCTGATACCAGTTGGAGCACACGTAGAACGCGACCGCGATGGCGATCCACTGCACGAGGTTGCTCGTGATGTCGACGCCGCCGACCGTCGCGATCACCGCCTTGCGCCCCGCCGAGAGCACCTGGTTCGTGCCCCACGTGGCCACGATCACGAGCGCGACGGACACGAGCAGATAGACGAAGTTGCGCGCGTACTCGCGGCGCGGCGCGCCGAGCGCCTGCAGCCGCAGCCAGCTCCACGGCGGCACCATCGAGCCGAGATCGCGCAACGCGCTCGCGAACGGATGCGGGTCCTTTTTCGCGGGCACGGTGTCGAGCCGGCCGCGCACCGGCTCGCGCACCGTGAGGATCACGATCAGCGCGAACAGCATGCCCGGCACGCCGACGCCGATGAACGACGCCTGCCAGCCCGTCAGTCCGAGCGGTGCGTTGCCGTTCGCGAAGGCGCGCTCCCACGCCGACACGATCGAGCCGCCGATTGCAAGCGATGCGCCCGCGCCGACATACACGCCGACGGAATAGAGCGCGAGCACCGTGCCGCGCCGCGCGCGCTCGAAGTAGTCGCCGAGCAGCGAGACGGCGGCGGGCGTCGCGCTCGCCTCGCCGATTCCGACGCCGATGCGCGCCGTACCCAGTTGCACGAAGTTGCGCGACAGGCCGGAGAGCGCCGTCATCAGCGACCAGAACGAGAGCCCGAGCGCGAGCGTGCGCACGCGGCTCCATCCATCGGCGAGACGCGCGAGCGGAATACCGAACACGCAGTAGAACAGCGCGAAGGACGTGCCGTAGAGCAGGCCGAGCTGCGCGTCGGACACGCCCAGATCCTTCTTCAGATACGGCGCGAGGATGGTCACGATTTGCCGGTCGACGTAACTGAAGGCGTAGATCAGCGTCAGGATGAACAGCACATACCAGCGATACCAGGGACGTTCATGGGTGGTCATGGTGAACCTTCGGAAGGCGGCGCCGCGAAAACCGAACAAATGCGGCGCGGAAGCGAATCGACGGCCGTGCGAGCGGACTCGCCGGTCTGAATGAAGAGCGGCTGCGAGGCGGAATCAACCGCTGCGGATCGTGGGCATGGCGTCGTGTCTCCTGATCTTGTCTTTTGTCGGCTGCCGGGGCGTCTCGGCCCGTCGGCTGTTTCACAGGATAGCCATGCCTGTCGGCCTGAAACCAATACGTTTTTCCGATCCATTGAGAGGAAGAAACTTGCGTGCGTATCAGAGGGAAATCCTCTGAATTCCTCTGCAAACAGTATTGGTCGAGGCGCGGGGGTGCTTGCTAGAGTGGCTTCACATCGAGGTGCCGCCGTCGCAAGGCCGGGCGGTGCGACGTAGGTTCTAACGACACGTGGAGCATGATGGAGCATTCAGCTATGGCGCAAATCGAAGCGAGCGGGCACGCCCCGGTCGTCATTATCGGAGCGGGGCCGGTCGGCCTTTCCCTTGCGGGCGATCTCGGCTGGCGAGGCATACCCTGCGTGCTCGTCGAGCGCGGCGACGGCATGGTATTCCAGCCCAAGATGGACATGGTCGGCATTCGAACGATGGAGTTCTGCCGCCGCTGGGGCATCGTCGACGATGTCGAAAACGCGGGCTATAACCGCGACTATCCGCAGGATTACGCCTGGGTCTCGCAACTGGCCGGCGGCTACGAATTCGGCCGTGAGCGCTTTCCGAGCGTGCGCGATGAAGCGCGCCCCGAGCAGAGCCCGCAAAAGCGCGAGCGCTGCCCGCAGAATTTCTTCGACCCCGTGCTGACGCGCTTCGCGAAGAAGACCGGCAAGGTGCAGATTCGCTACAGCACCGAATACGTGTCGCATGAAGAGCGTGACGACGGGGTTTCGGTCACCGTGCGCGATCTCGCATCGGGCAGGGAAGAGACGATCGAGTGCCAGTATCTCGTCGGTTGCGATGGCGGCGCGAGCCGCGTGAAGGAGACGCTCGGCATCCGCATGACGGGGACGCCCGCGCTGACCTATACGACCAACGCGATCATCGAGTGCAAGGGGCTCGAAGCGCTGCACGACAAGAAGCCCGGCTATCGCTATATCTTCATCGGACCGGAAGGCACGTGGAGCACCGTGGTCGCGATCAACGGACGCGACTGGTGGCGCTTTTCCATCGTCGGCGACGGCGAGATGCGCACGCTTTCCGAAGACGACGTGGCCGCGGCGTTCCGGCGCGCGGTGGGCCGCGACGATGTCGAGTTCAGGATCATCTCCGTGATGCCGTGGATTCGCCGCCAGCTCGTCGCCGACGACTACGGCACAGCGCGCGTGAAGATCGCGGGCGACGCCGCGCATCTGACCTCGCCGACGGGCGGCTTCGGCATGAACATGGGCATTCAGGATGCCGTCGATCTCGGCTGGAAACTGCAGGCGATGGTCGAGGGCTGGGGCGGCACGCATCTGCTCGACACGTACGAGTTCGAGCGCCGTCCGGTGGCGATCCGCAACGTGAACGAGGCGACCAGCAATCTCAAGCTGATGCTCACGCCGCGCAAGAACCTGAGCGCCGCCGTGTTCGAGCCGGGCGAAGCGGGCGACGAAGCGCGCCGCGTGTTCGGCGACGCCTACACCGCGATGATGAAGCGCGAGTGGTACACCATCGGCATTCATCTGGGCTTCCGCTACGAAGGGTCGTCGATCGTGGTTCCCGATGGCACGCCAGAGCCCGAGGACACGGTCAGCACCTATGCGCAGACTTCGCGCCCCGGCCATCGCGCGCCGCATGTGTGGCTCGCGCCGGGCCGCTCCACGCTCGATCTGTTCGGCCGGGACTTCGTGCTGCTGCGCTTCGACGCATCGCTCGACGTGGACGCGCTGCGCGACGCTGCGCAACGCGCGGGCGTGCCCTTCGCGGTCGTCGATATCGGCAATGACGCGGCACGCGCCGCATACGAGCGCGCACTCGTGCTCGTGCGTCCGGATGGCCACGTGGCATGGCGTGCCGACGCGGCGCCCGAAGAGTCGCAGGCATTGATCGACGTGATTCGCGGCGTGTATCCCGTCAGGCCGGAAGCGGTCGTGACCGAAGAGGTGGCCACGCGATGAAACTCGTCACATTCGATCGAGGCCGTATCGGGATGGTGGAGGGCGAGCGCGTCATCGATATCACCGATCTCGCGGGCGCGCAGCCGGGCACCTGGCCGCCCGTCGGCATGGTGCGTCTGATCGCGGACTGGCAGGCGCGCGGCCCCGCGCTGCGCGATGCGCTGACACGGCTCGACAGCAGGCCGCTCGCCGACGTGCGCCTCGAAGCGCCCGTGCAATGGCCGAACAAGATCATCGCGTTTCCGGCGAACTATCACGCGCATATCGACGAGATGAAGCACGGCGCGGGCAGCGGCGTGATCTCGACGTACAAGGCGAGCGGCCAAGGCTTCTTCCTGAAGGCGAATTCGAGCCTGAGCGGACCGGCGGACGACATCGTTCTGCCGCCGCTCGCGGGCCGCGAGATTCATCACGAATGCGAGCTCGGCATCGTGATCGGCAAGCGGGGGCGCGGCGTCGCGCGGGCCGATGCGCGCGACTACGTATTCGGCTTCACGTGCCTGCTCGACATGGTCGTGCGCGGCAAGGAAGAGCGCGTAATGCGCAAGTCCTTCGATACGTTCTGCCCGACCGGGCCGTGGATCACGACCGCCGATGAAATCGCCGATTTCGACAACATCGAGATGCGTCTCTTCGTGAACGGCGAGGAGCGTCAGTCCGCATCGACGCGCAATCTGATCGTCGATATTCCCGAGATGATCGCGATGTCGTCGGCCGTGATGACGCTCGAACCGGGTGACATCATCGCGAGCGGCACGCCGGCCGGCGTCGGTCCCGTCGAGGACGGCGACGTGCTGGAGATCGTGATCGACGGCGTCGGCGCGATGACGCTCCAGGTGCGTCAGGGCGAACTCGGCGCGCACGCCGTGTGGGACGAGGCGAAAGCCGGTCTCGCGGTGTAACGCGCGCCGCTTCGCATGCAGACAAACGAACAGGAAACCGCGATGTCGCACACCGTCACGCAGGCGCCCACCGCGCCCGAAGGTTACTTCGATGACTTGCAGGCCCGCGCGCTCTCGCCGGGCTGGGCGAAGAAAACGCCGCAGATGTGGCCGGCGCCGCGCCCGCGTTTCGTGCCCGCCGTGTGGCGCTATGCCGATGCCCGCGCCGCGCTCGATGCCGCGTGCGCTTTCGTCTCGCCCGAGCAGGCCGAACGGCGCAATCTGATCATGGTCGATCCGATCGCCGACAACATCTACCCGACCTGCCGCAATCTGGTGGCCGCGTATCAGCTCGTGCTGCCCGGCGAGACCGCGCGCTCGCACCGGCATTCGCCCAACGCGCTGCGTCTGATTCTCGATGCGGGCGAGCGCACCTTCACGATCGTCAACGGCGTGCAGATCGACGTCGCGCCGGGCGATGTGGTGCTCACGCCGTCGTGGCACTGGCACGGTCACAGCAACTTCGGCGACGAGCCCGCGTTCTGGATCGACTTTCTCGATGTGCCCTTGGTGCAGAACCTCGAATGCATGTTCTTCGAGGATCACCCGCAACGCAACGAACCGGTGACATCGCACGAACCGGATTCGCCGATGCGTCACAAGCGCGCCGACCTGGAGCGCGGTGCGCGCGAGCACGGCACGTTCGATCTCGCCGCCGAGTGTCTGAAGACCATCGGCGTGCAGTCGATCGGCCTCGCGCGTGGTTCGCGAAAGGAAGCGCGTCCGCGCATCGACAACAACCTCTACACGGTGATGAATGGCCGCGTGCGGTTCACGGTCGAGCCGCTCGGCGCCGTCGAGCTCACGCGCGGCGATGTGATCGCCATTCCTTGCTGGCATGCGTTCGCGATCGAAAGTCTGTCGGAACAGGCGCAACTGATTCGCGTAAGCGACGAGCCCGCGATGCGCGCGCTCGGCTTTCGCGACGTGACGCTGCCCTGACGCGGCGCATAGAGGAGAACACGGTGAAATTCAGCGAAGAACAGGCAATGCTGCGCGACATGGTGCGCAGGGTCGCCAACGAACAGGTGCGCCCGCTCGTCGCGGCGATGGAGGAGACGCGCGATTTTCCGGATGCGCTCGTCGAGGTGTTCGGCGATCTCGGCCTCTTGCAGATGTGGGTGCCGGAGGAATACGGCGGACCGGGCGGCGATCTGACCTCGGTGTGCATCGCGAAGGAGGAGATCGGCCGGGTGTCGCTGGCCGCATCGACGCTGTGCGCGAACAACTCGATCGGTCTCATTCTGCCACTGCTGCACTTCGGCACGGACGCGCAAAAGGCGCGCTATCTGCCGGAAGCCGCGAAGGGCCGCACAATCTCGTCGGTCGCGATCACGGAGCCGGAAGCCGGTTCCGACGTTTCCGCGATCCGCACGACGGCCCGCCGCGACGGCGATTCGTATGTGATCGACGGACAGAAGAGCTGGATCACATGGGCCGCGCAAGCCCACTTCATGCTCGTTTTCGCGCGCACATCCGAAGGGCGCGGGCACGAGGGCATCAGCGTGTTTCTCGTCGATACGAAGACGCCCGGCCTCAAGGTGGGCCGCAAGGAAACGAAGATGGGCCGTCACGGCTCGCCGACCTATCAGGTGTTCTTCGAGAACATGCGCGTCGATGCCGATTGCCTGCTCGGCGAGGAAGGCCAGGGCTTCAAGGCCTGTATGCGGATTCTCGATCTCAACCGGCCTTCGGTCGCGGCGTCGTCGCTCGGGCTTGCGCAGGCCGCGCTCGACGAATCCGTGCAGTACGCGAAGGACCGACGCCAGTTCGGCAAGCGCATCGGCGACTTTCAGGCGATCCAGTTCAAGCTCGCCGACATGGCGATGAAGATCGAGGCCGCGCGCACGCTGCTCTACACGAGCACGCAGGAAATCGACGCGGGCGACACGAGCCGCCTCACGCTGCTTTCGTCGATGGCGAAGTGCTATGTCACCGATGTCGCGATGGAAGCCGCGCTCGAAGCGGTGCAGGTGCACGGCTCGTACGGCTACTCGACCGAATATCCCGTCGAGCGTTTCATGCGCGACGCGAAGCTGAACCAGATTCTCGAAGGCACCAACGAGATTCATCGGCTGATCATCGCGCGGCAACTGCTCGGCAAGTGATGCGGGACAACGACATTGACCACGAAGGACACTGACATGACGACGAGTTTTCATCCGGCGCTGGGTGAGGCGGCCCGCGACTTCCTTTCGCGCGAGCACGGACTGCTGATCGACGGCCGCATGATGCCATCCGATGGCGGCAAACGCACCGATATCCTCGATCCCGCGACGGGCGACGTGATCGCGACGGTCGCCGAAGCGACGGCCACCGATGTGGATCGCGCCGTCGAAGCCGCGCGCCGCGCATTGGAAGGACCGTGGCGCAAGGTCACGCCGTCGGAACGCACGCGCATGATGCTGCGCTTCGCCGATCTGATCGAAGCGCGCGGCGACGAACTCGCGCAACTCGAATGCGTCAACAGCGGCAAGCCGCTGCCGTTCTGCCGCAACGGCGACGTGCCGGGCATCGTCGAGATGCTGCGCTACATGGCCGGCTGGACGACGAAGATGGGCGGCGAAACGCCGAACGTATCGCTCGCGGGCGAATGGCACGCGTACACGTTGCGCGAGCCGGTGGGCGTGGTCGGGCAGATCATCCCGTGGAATTTCCCGCTCAACATGGCGATGTGGAAGATCGCGCCCGCGCTCGCGGCGGGTTGCGCGGTCGTCATGAAGCCCTCGGAGCAGACGCCGCTCACGGCGCTCAGGCTCGGCGAACTCGCGCTGGAAGCGGGCATTCCGCCCGGCGTGCTGAACATCGTGACGGGCTTCGGCAATCCTGTCGGCTCCGCGATGGCAGCGCATCCGGGCATCGACAAGGTCGCGTTCACCGGCTCCGGCGAAACGGGGCGGCGCATCCTGCAGGCGGCGAGCGGCAACCTCAAGCGCGTCTCGCTGGAACTGGGCGGTAAGTCGCCCGTGATCGTCTTTCCCGACGCGAATCTCGAAGCCGCGGCCGCGGGCGTGTGCTCGTCGATCTTCTTTCATGCCGGGCAGATTTGCGCGGCGGGCTCGCGCCTCTATGTCCACGAACGCGCGTTCGAGCCGATGCTCGAACTCATCGCGAAGCGCGCGAACGGCATGAAGATGGGCCACGGTCTCGACGCCGGCACGGACATGGGGCCGGTCATCTCGCGCAGGCAACTCGATCGCGTCGCGAGCTACATCCACAGCGGACAGGAAGAGGGCGCGACGCTCTATGCGGGCGGCGGCTCGTCGGGCGAGCACGGCTACTTCGTGCAGCCGACCGTGCTGACCGGCGTTACGCCCGGCATGAAGGTTCACGACGAAGAAATCTTCGGACCGGTGCTCTGCGCGATGTCCTTCGCCGACGACGACCTCGACCGCATCGCCGCGACCGCGAATGCATCGACCTACGGGCTCGCGGCGAGCATCTGGACGAAGGACATCGGCCGCGCGCACAAGATGGCGCGCCGCATGCAGGCGGGCATCGTTAACGTGAACGCGTTGTCGTCGCCGGATGCGACTTTGCCTTACGGCGGCTACAAGCAATCGGGCTGGGGCCGCGAGCGCGGCTTCGAGGCGATCGAGCTCTACACCGAAGTCAAGGCGGTCGCGATCAATCTGAACAACTGACGCGTCGCGCACAGGACAGGAGAACACGCATGACAGGCAGCATCGAATACGTCGCGAAGGACGGCCGGGCTTACATCACGATCGATCGCCCGGAGAAGAAGAACGCGATGACGAGCGCCATGCTCGATCAACTGATGGACGGCTACGACCGCGCCGAAGCCGACGACGACGTGCGCGTGGTCGTGCTGCAAGGCGCGGGCGAAGACTTCACGACCGGCCACGATCTGGCCGAAGTCGGCACGGAATACGGCGAGACCACGTTCGACGACAAGGGCCGTCCGCGCAAGCCGAGCCAGCGTGCGCGCCTGTTGCACGACAAGCGGTATATCGAACGCTTCGAGCGCATCTTCAAGTTTCTCAAGCCGACGCTCTCGCTGGTGAAAGGCTATTGCCTCGGCGGCGGCCTGTATCTCGCCGAAGCGTCGGATCTCGTCATCGCGGCCGACACCGCGAAGATGGGGCATCCGGAGCAGAAGCTCGGGCTGTCCGGCGCGGCCTACTTCGCCGCCTGGGAAATGATGACGCTCGGCCCGCGCAAGGCGCGCGAGCTGCTGCTGATGGCCGACGTCTGGGACGCGCAGACCTGTCTCGCGAACGGGCTCGTCAACAAGGTCGTGCCGCGCGCGTCGCTTGCCGAGGCGGGCGAGGAATGGGCGGAGCGGATCGTGCGTTTGCCGCGCGACGGCATCGTGATGGGCAAGGCCGCGACCAATCTCGCGATGAACGCGCTCGGCATCGACGCGCAATTCTCGTACGGACACGTTCTGCATGCGCTCGCCACCAACGTGCGCTACGAGTCCGACGAATACAACTTCATGAAGCAGCGCCGGGACAAGGGCGTGCGCGCATCGAACCATGAACGCGAAGCGTTCTACACCGAAAAGGACAAGGCATGAAGACGGCGCTGCAGGGCCTGAAAGTGCTGGACTTCACGCAGATGATGACCGGCCCGTTCGCGACGATGATGCTCGGCGATTGCGGCGCGGACGTCATCAAGGTCGAGCAGCCGGAAGGCGATCCGTTCCGCCGCTCCGGCGAGACGACGCTCAACGGCGACGGCGCGTTTTTTCTCGGCGTGAACCGCAACAAGCGCGGCATCGTGCTCGATCTGAAAACGGAAGCAGGACAGGCCGCCGCGCGCGCGCTTGCCGCCGAGGCCGACGTGCTCGTCGAAAACTTCAGGCCGGGTTTCACGGAGCGTGTCGGGATCGGTTATGAAGCGCTGCGAGAACTGAATCCGCGCTTGGTCTATTGCTCGATCTCCGGCTTCGATCGAAACGGTCCCGACCGCAATCGCCCGGCGCTCGACATGATCATTCAGGCGATCTCGGGCGTGATGCAGGTCACGGGCACGGAAGAATCCGGACCGCTCAAGACGGGCTTTCCGTTCTCGGATCTCGTCACGGCGCTGCTCGCGGCGATCGGCATGCTGACCGCCTTGCAGGCGCGCGAGCGCACGGGCGAAGGGCAGCGCGTCGATCTGTCGATGCTCGATGCGAGCATCTTCAGCCAGGTGCCGCGCGACGTGTATTTCGATCTGACTGCGAAGACGCCCGTGCGCATGGGCAACCAGCACTGGGACATCGTGCCGAACAACACGTACGCGACGTCCGATGGCCGCGACATCATGATCATCACGATCAACGACAAGTTCTGGCAGGTGCTGTGCGATGCACTCGACGCGCCCGAGCTGAAAACGGACGAGCGTTTCGCGACGAAAGCCGCGCGCCTGGCGAACCGCGATCTCGTGAACGAACGGCTGGCCGCGATCTTCGCGACCCGCGATCTCGACGCATGGGAAGCGCGCCTCTCGGCGGCGGGCGCGATCTACGGCGCGGTGCGGACGTGGCCCGAAGTGTTCAGCGATCGGCATGTCGTCGACAAGCTGTTGAAGACGCTGCCGCATCCGAAGGGCGGCGAATTCAAGATCGTCAATAACCCGCTGACCTTCTCCGCGACGCCGACGCGCATCGACCGTTCGCCGCCGATGCTCGGCGAGCACAACGACGAAGTGCTGACGCGGCAGGGCGGCACGTGGCCCGCCCCGACGCAATGAGAAGGCAATGAGAAGGCAAGGAGAGATATCGTGGAGCGGACCTGCATCATCGTCGGCGCGAGCCATGCGGCGGCGCAACTCGCGCCCAGCCTTCGACAGGAAGGCTGGGAAGGCCGCATCGTCGTGATCGGCGACGAGCCGCATTTGCCGTATCACCGGCCGCCCTTGTCGAAAGCGTATCTGCTCGGCGAGAAGACAAGCGACGACCTGCACATCCGCACGGCCGATGCCTACGGGAAGTTCGGCATCGAGTTTCGTCTCGGCGAGCGGGTGGTCGCGATCGATCGCGAGCGCAAGCTGGTGACATTGAGCGATGGCGCATCGCTCGTCTACGACAAGCTTGCGCTGTGCACCGGCACGCGCGTGCGCACCGTCGCGCTGCCGGGCGCACAACTGGAAGGCGTGCACTATCTGCGCGGCATCGGCGACATCGACCGCATCAGGCGGCATGTGCAGCCGGGCGCGCACGCGGCGATCGTCGGCGGCGGCTATATCGGCCTCGAAACGGCGGCCGTGCTCAATCGGCTCGGCATGCAGGTGAGCGTGCTCGAAATGGCGCCGCGCGTGCTCGCGCGCGTTACGGCGCCGGAGGTGTCGGCGTTCTTCGAGCGCGTGCATCGGGAAGAGGGCGTCGATATCCGTACGGGCGTCACGTTGAGTCGTTTCGAAGGCGGCGCGCGTGTCGAGCGGATCGTGCTTGGCGACGGCACGGCGTTGCCCGCGAGTCTCGTCGTGATCGGCGTGGGTGTGGTGCCGAATGTCGAACTGGCGCAATCGGCCGGGCTCGATGTCGAGAACGGCATCGTCGTGGATGCATGCGCGCGGAGCTCGGACCCGGATATCGTCGCGGCGGGCGACTGCACGATGCATCCGTCGCCGTACTACGGGCGCATCCGGCTCGAATCGGTGCCCAATGCGACGGAGCAGGCGAAGGCCGCGGCCGCGGCGCTCTGCGGCAAGGACAAGCCCTACCGCGCGTTGCCGTGGTTCTGGTCCGATCAATACGACATCAAGCTGCAGATCGCGGGCCTGAACGCAGGTTACGACCAGGTGATCGTGCGCGGCGCGCGCGAAACGGGCCGCAGTTTCAGCGCGTTCTATCTGAAGGACGGCCGGCTCGTCGCGGCGGACTGCGTGAACCGCGCGCAGGAATTCATACTCAGCAAGCGGCTGATCGCGGAAGACATCGCGCTCGATGCAACGCGTCTGGCCGACGAAACGTTTTCATTGAAGTCGTTGTTCGAAACGGCACAACAGCAGTCCGATTGATTCAGCCAGAGAGAGGTGTGCAATGCCAGTCGTCAAATATGTGCAGGTGAGCGGCGAGACCACGGAAGTCGATGTGCCGCTCGGCAGTTCCGTGATGCAGGGCGCCGTCGACAACATGATCGCAGGCATCGTCGCCGAATGCGGCGGCGCGTGCAGTTGCGCGACCTGCGAAGTCTATGTCGATGATGCGTGGATGGGCGCGGTCGGCGAAGCGTGCGATATCGAGCGCGACATGCTCGAAGGTCTCGGCGAGCCGCGCAGCAACAGCCGCCTGAGTTGCCAGATCGAGATCACGCCGGAACTGGACGGCCTCGTCGTCGCGATTCCCGGCTGATGGTGAGTGATGGTGAGTGATCTGCTGGCGATCCTGCGCGTGCGCGAGACGAGCCGTCATGTTTTCATGGGCGAATCGCTCGTCGATGGCGTGCGGCGCATCTACGGCGGGCAACTGCTCGCCCAGTCGATCATGGCGATGGGGCGGACCGTGCGCGAGTCGCACGGTCTGCATTCGATGCACGGCTATTTCGTGCATCCCGGCGATGTGTCGAAGCGCATTCGCCTCGACGTGCAGCCGGTGCGCGATGGCCGCAGCTTCAGCACGCGCCGGGTGACCGTCACGCAGGATGAGCGCGTGGTGTTCATCGGCGCGGCCTCGTTTCAGGCGGCGGAGGGCGATCACGAGCGTCTCGCGCCGATGCCGGACGTGCCAGCGCCCGAACACATGCCCGCCGAAGCGGATTTCTACGCGGGCGAAGCGCATCTGCTCGAACGACGCCGTTCGCACGTCGCGACGATCATGAGGCTCTTCGAGCGGCGTAGCGAGATATGGCGGCCCTGGCTCGATCCGGGCGTGACGGCGTCCGTCAACGGGCTTTGGTGCCGGTTGCGCGAGCCGTGCGGCGATGATCCGCTGCTCTGTCACGCCGTGCTCGCCTATGCGTGCGATCTCGACCTGATGACTACCGCGATGCGTCCGCGCGGCTACGGCACGATGGACCGCCGCACGCGCTCGGCGAGCCTCGATCACGCGATGTGGTTCCATGCGCCCGTGCGTCCCGATGCATGGTTCTACTACGACATGAACGGGCCGTGCGCGACCAACAATCGCGGGCTGGGCGCGGGCGCGCTGTATCAGGAAGGGCGGCGGATCGGCACGGCGATGCAGGAAGGTCTGATGCGCGTCATCGAGGATGAGCGCCTTGCGTGACGTCGTCGGGCAACCTGTGGATGAATCATGGTGAGGACACGATGGGTCAGTGGGACGACAAGTTCGAACGCGCCGCGCGCCGATGGTCCGAATGGACGATGCACGACTATGCGCAGACGGAGCGCGTGATCGGACATATCGTCGAGGACAAGGCGCGGCGATATCCGCATCACGAAGTGTTCCGGTTTCGCGAGCGAACCATCACGTTCGAGGAGCTGAACGCATCTTCGAATCGCGCGGCGAACGGCTTTCGCGCGCTAGGCATCGGGTCCGGCGACAAGGTGGCGCTGATGCTGTCGAACCGCGTCGAATTCCTGTTCGCATGGTTCGGGCTGAACAAGATCGGCGCGGTGTGCGTGCCGATCAACGTCGCGCTGAAAGGCGAGGGCCTCGCGTACCAGATCGATCATGCCGATTGCGTGGCGCTCGTCGCCGAACCCGCATACGCCGGGGCGCTTGGCGCGATCGCCGACCGGCTGCCGAAGCTCAACTACACGATCGTCGTGGATGGCCGCGGGCATCCGCATCCCGCAGACTGGCCCGGACGCGAAACCCTGCATTTCGACGAACTGATGGCCCGCGCGGAGACCGCGCCGGGCGTTGCGGTGGACTTCAGGCAGCTATCGACGATCTCGTACACGTCGGGCACGACAGGGCGCTCGAAGGGCGTGATGATCAGCCATCACTACTGGTACGAGATCTGGTCGCAGGCGGTGCAATACTCGCGCTATACCGACGAAGACGTGCTGTACACCGGCCTGCCGTTCTTTCACACGAGCGCGCACGGCACGACGGGTCCCGCGATTCTGGCCGATGCGCAGGCGGTGTTCGTCGATCGCTTCTCGGCGAGCCGCATGCTCGACGATTGCCGCCGGTGGAACTGCACGTCGGCGAAGTTCATCGGCGGGATGCTGTCGATTTTGATGAAGCAGACACCCTCGCCACTCGATGCCGACAATCCGCTTCGTCTGATGGTGGGCGCCGCCGCGCCTCCGCATCTCTGGCATGCGTTCGAGGCGCGCTTCAACACGCGCTTGCTTGAGCTATACGGTATGACCGAATGCAGCAGTTGCCTCGTGAATCCCTACGATGACCGCCGCGCGGGCGCGTGCGGCAAAGCGATCACGGGCTACGAGGCGCGCATCGTCGATGATCTGGATAACGAAGTGAAACGCGGCGAGACGGGCGAATTGATCGTGAGGCCGCAACGCCCGTTTCTCGGCACGAGCGGCTATTACAAGGACCCCGACGCGACACTCGACCTGTTTCGCAACCTCTGGATCCATACGGGCGATCTCGCGCGGCAGGACGACGACGGCTACTTTCACTTCGTCGACAGAAAGAAGCAGGCGCTGCGAAGGCGCGGCGAGAACATTTCGTCATTCGAGGTGGAGGCGGTGATCGGCGCGCATCCGGCGGTGCTCGAATCGTGCGTGGTGGGCGTGCCTTCCGATCTGGGCGAAGACGACGTGAAGGCCGTCATCGTGCTTAAGAACGGCGAAACACTCACGGAAGCCGAACTGATCCGCTGGTGCGAGCCACACCTCGCCTACTTCGCCGTTCCGCGCTACATCGCGTTTCGGGAGAGCCTGCCGAAGACGCCGAGCGAGCGCGTCGAGAAGTATCGGCTGCGCGCCGAGGGCGTCACGGTCGACTGCTGGGATCGCGAACGCGCGGGCATCGTCGTTCAGCGCTGATGCGCGCCGTCACGAAGCGGCAACGATAGGAATTCGGTCTCACTCGCTCGCAAAACAGTATTGGACCTGCATCGCCTGACGGGCGAATCTTGAGCCTGAGCCGCTCGACGCAGAGCGTGCATGAAGATGATCCGGTTCAAGACCATATCGTGAGAAGAGGTGACACATGACTACAAACGTTGCAGTCGTTACGGGCTCGAACGGCCTGACGGGACAAGCCATTTGCAAGAACCTGAGAGAGCGCGGCTATAAGGTGGTCGGCTTGGACGTCGCCGAGTCGGGTAAGGGCGAGTACGCCTACCGCAAGTGCGACGTCACCGATATCGAGCAGATTCGCGCGGCCGTCGAAGCCATCGACGCGGAGCACGGCACGATCCGCGTGCTGATCAACAACGCGGGCGTCTGGCACGGCAAGACGTTCTTCGACATCTCGCCGAACGATTACGACTTCACCTACGGCGTCAACGCGCGCGCGCCGTTCTTCCTGAGCCAGGAAGTGGCGAAGCGTCTCGTGAAGGCGGGCGGCGGCGGCGTGATCGTGAACCTCGCATCGATCGTGGCGACGGCGGGCAGCGGCGTGACGGACTACGGCGGCTCGAAGGCGGCCGTCATCAATCTGACGAAGAGTCTGGCGAAACCACTCGGTCCGCACGGCATTAGGGTCGCGGCCGTGTCGCCGGGAACGATCAACACGGCCATGGGCGAGAAGGTGCCCAAGGAGATCCGCGACAAGCTCATCGCGGGCTCGGGCCTGCAGCGCGCCGCCGAACCTGAAGAAATCGCGTCGGCCATCGGTTTTCTCGTGAGTGACGACGCGCGCTATGTCACGGGCGCGACGCTCGACGTCAATGGCGGTCTGTAAGCGGCTTTCCCAAATGAACTCAAGCATTCAATCGATCTGACGGGAGGCGCGATGTCTGGATGTCCTTTCAGCAAGCCGGCGTTCCCGATGCCTCGGCAATGTCCTTTCGTTCCGCCCGCGGAGTATCGCGATTTTCAGCAGCAGCCGGGACCGGTGAAAGTACAGATGTGGGACGGCAAGGACGCATGGCTTTTCACGCGTTACGATGACGTGCGCGCCGTGCTCGGTGACAACCGCTTCAGCGGCGATCCGCACATCGACGGCTTTCCGAGCCTCTCGCCCGCGCGCAATGCCGTGCTCGATCTGGAGCCCGCGTTCATCCGCATGGACCCGCCGCAGCACGGTCACTTTCGGCGCATGCTGACCAAGGAGTTCATGATCAAGCGCGTGAGCGAAATGCGCCCGCGCATCGACTCGATCTTCAACCGGCTCATCGACGAACTGCTGGAGAAAGGTCCGCCCGCGAATCTGGTCGAAGATCTCTTCTTGCCGCTGACCTCCGAAGTGATCGCGGGCCTGCTCGACGTGCCCGCGTGCGATCACGGCTTTTTTCAGGAGCAAAGCCGCCTCAAGGTGCTGCTCGATGTCGATCCGTCGATTCCGAAGGCGGCATCCGACCGCATTCTCTCGTATCTCGACCGGCTGATCACCGAGCGCGCGAAAGACGCCGACAACCGCACGGACCTGCTGAGCCGGCTGATCGTCGAGCAGGTCCGGCCGGGGCATCTGACGCATCGCGAACTGGTGATCATGGCCGAGTTGCTGCTGATGGCTGGCCACGAAACGACCGCGAACCAGATGGCGCTCGGCGTGTTCAGCTTCCTCACCAACCCGGACCAGTTGCGGCTGCTGCGCGAGACCCCATCGCTCCTGCGCAATGCGGTCGAGGAAATGCTGCGCTTTCATACCATCGTTCACTACAACGCGTTCCGGGTCGCAACGGAAGACGTCGAAGTGGCGGGGCGGACGATCCGCAAGGGCGACGGCGTGATCGCGCTGATTTCCGGCGCGAATCACGACGCCACGGCGTTCGAGCAGCCGGATCGCTTCGACATCACGCGCAAGGCCGATCATCACGTCGCGTTCAGCTACGGGATTCATCAGTGCCTGGGCCAGCCGCTCGCGCGCGTCGAGTTGCAGGTCGTGTTTGCAACGCTCTTCGAACGCATGCCGGACTTGCGCTTTGCCGTGCCGCTCGAAGAGATCAAGGGCAAGGGCGATCATTTCGTGCAGGGCCTCGAAGCCTTGCCGGTCACCTGGTAATCAACTGGAAGCGCGCTCATCGTAGCGATGAAGGAGAGCAGGGCATGGCAAACGGAAACTTCAAACTGCGCGTCGCGGTGGATCAGGACGTGTGTGTCGGCGCGGGACTGTGCGTGCTGTCGACGGCCGATGTGTTCGACCAGCGCGACGAGGACGGCGTCGTGAAGCTGTTGCAGACGGAACCGGACGAGGCGCTCTATGAAAAGGTGCTCGGCGCGGCGCGCAAATGCCCGTCGAAGGCGATCAAGGTCGAAAAGCTGACCGGCGATGAAGGCGCGCAGGAGAGCGGGCAGTGAACGCGCGGCCCGAATCGGTGACGATCGTCGGCGCGGGGCAGGCCGGCCTGCAGGTCGCGGCTTCCTTGCGCGACGAAGGCTACGAAGGCGCGATCACGCTCGTCGGCGACGAAGCGGCGCTGCCGTATCAACGGCCGCCGCTGTCGAAAAGCTTCCTGACCGGCGATGTCGCGGCGGACAATCTCAGCCTTGAAGAAGCACACTGGTTCGACGATGCGCGCATCGAGCGGCTGGCCGGCGAGCGCGTCGGCGCGATCGATCGCCAGCGCCGTCGTCTTGCGCTGTTGTCGGGGCGCATCGTGCCGTACGATCATCTCGTCCTCGCGACGGGATCGCGCAACCGCTCGCTGCCGTTCGCGACGCAGCCGGCGCACGGCGTCGTGTCGCTGCGCTCGGTGGGCGATGCGCATCGGCTCAAGGCGGCACTCGGCGATGCGAAGCGCATCGTGGTGATCGGCGCGGGCTTTCTTGGCCTGGAAGTCGCGAGCATCGCGGCCGCGCGGGGCTGCGACGTGCATGTCGTCGAATCCGTGGACCGCGTAATGAAGCGCGCGATTTCGGCGGAGATGTCGACGGCGTTCACCGCGCATCATCAGGCGTCGGGCGTGCGTTTTTCCTTCGATGCGCGCGTCGAGCGCATTCTCGGCCGCGGCGATCATGCGTGCGCCGTCGAGCTGGCGGACGGCACACGGCTCGACGCCGATCTCGTGCTCGTGGCCGCCGGCGTCGTGCCGAACGGCGAACTCGCCACGGCGTGCGGTCTGTCCGCGTTCAACGGAATCATCGTCGACGAGCGTCTGCGCACATCGGACCCGGCGATCTCCGCCATCGGCGATTGCGCGGCGTTTCCGTACGCGTTCGACGGCGGCGATCTGCTGCGTCTCGAATCCGTGCAGAACGCGGTCGATCAGGCGCGGCATGTGGCGCGCGCGCTGCTCGGCGACGTGACGCCCTACGATCAAACGCCCGTCTTCTGGAGCGATCAGGGCGGCGCGCGGCTGCAGATCGCGGGCGTCGCACGAAGGCTCGACAGCAGCGTCGTGCGCGGCGATCCCGCATCCGGCGCGTTCTCGGTGTTCCGCTACCGGCATCATCGGCTGACGGGCGTCGAATCGTGCAACCGGCCCGCCGAGCACATGGCCGCGCGGCGCTTGCTGCACAGGCGCATCAGTCCGACGCGCGAGCAGGCCGCCGATCCGTCATTCGACCTCAAGCTGTTGCTGACGCTTGAGGAGGCAGTCTGACATGGCTGCACCGCCCATTCTCGACGGCATCCGCATTCTCGACATGACGTCGGTGATCTTCGGCCCGTATTGCACGGCGACGCTCGCCGAAATGGGCGCCGATGTCATCAAGATCGAACCGCTCGGCGGCGACGAGATCAGGCGCGTCGGGCGGCCCGCGAAAACGCGCGGCATGGGACCGGCGCACATGACGCTCAATCGCGGCAAGCGCTCTGTCGTATGGGATTTGAAGACGCTGCGCGGCAAGGCCTCGCTGTTGCGTCTGCTTGCGCGCTGCGATGTGTTCATCCACAACCTGCGGCGCGACGCAATCGAGCGGCTGGGTCTCGGATACGACACGATCCGCGCGCTGCATCCGCGCCTGGTCTACGTGCACTGCACGGGTTTCGGCGAAGGCGGTCCGTATTCGGGCAGGCCCGCGTATGACGACATCATCCAGGCGGCATCGGGTGCGGCGAGCCTGCTGCCGCGCGCCGACGGCAATCCCGCGCCGCGTTATCTGCCGATGGCGATGGCCGATAAAGTCGCCGGCCTGCACGCGACGTATGCCGTGCTCGGCGCATTGCTGCACCGGGAACGGACCGGGCAGGGGCAGAGCGTCGAGGTGCCCATGTTCGAGAGCTTCACGCATTTCCTGTTGCAGGAGCATCTCTATGGCCGCGCGTTCATTCCGCCGACGGATGCGGCCGGTTATCCGCGCCAGCTCGATCCGCTGCGCCAGCCGCTGAAGTGTCTCGATGGTTACATCGCGGTCGCGCCGTACACGGACGAACGCTGGGTGCGCTTCTTCGACGTGACGGGGCATGCGGACTTCCTCGAACAGGAAAAGCTGTGCACGGCGCGCGAACGCTTCCACGCGCTCGACCGGATGCACGCGGAGATGGCCCGCATCGTGGCGAACAAGCCGTTGCGCCACTGGCTCATGCTTTTCGCAGAGTGCGATATTCCCGCGTCGGAAGTGCGGAATCTCGATGGTGTGCTCGCGGACCCGCATCTGGCGGCAGTGGGTTTCTTCGAGCACGGGGTGCATCCGTCGGAAGGCGGCACGCTTCAGATGCGCCTGCCGGTGAGGTTTCACGGCACGCGGCCCGCCGACATGCGTGCGGCGCCGCGTCTGGGCGAGCACAGCGAAGAGATCGATGCTTGGCTGTGTCGAGCGCCTTAAGCAGCGGCGGCTTCGACGAGACGCGGCGACGAGGTATCGATGAAGTATTGCGGATGACGCGCGATCAGTTGCGCCGCGTTCGCGCGCGCGGCCTCGCGCCACGCGTTGAGCAGCGGCGGCACGCGGTCCTTGTGCCAAGCGAGCGACAGCGAGACACCCGCGGTTTCGACGGCAAGCGGCCGGTAGGCGACGCCGTGCGGCTGCATCAGTTGCATGATGGCCGGCACGACCGCGACGCCCACGCCCGCCGCGACGAGACACGCGGACGTATGCATGTCGTAGGCCTCTTTCGCGACGTTAGGCTTGAGGTTCGCGTCTTCGAAGATATCGAGAATCTTGTCGCCGTAGCCGCGCTCCGTCGCCGTGCCGCGCGCGACCGCAATGAGCGGCCACTTCGCGAGATCGCGCAGGTCGACGGGTCCCGGAACGTCGTACTCGCTCCCGGCGGGCACGGCCACCACGAGCAACTCGCGATACAGCAGCTCGGTCACGATGTTGTGATCGAAAACATGGCCGCGCACGAGCCCGACTTCGATCAGGCCTTCCTTGAGCCCCGCGATTTGCTGGGAGATCGTCATTTCCTGCAGGCTCACGTCCGAGTTCGGCGCGAGCGTATTGAAGATCCGCAGCGTGTTCGGCAGAAAGCAGTAAATGGCCGTGTAGATCGAACCGACGATGAGATGCGCCTGCGCCCCGCGCCCCGACGCGCGCACCGCCGCGATGGCCGCCGATGCCGTGTTGAGCACGCGCTGCGCGTGCTCGACGAGAATTTCCCCGGCGGGCGTGAGCAACACCTTGCGTTTCTCGCGCGTGAAAAGCGGCGTGCCCAGTTCGTCTTCCAGCGCGATGATTTGCGCGCTCAATGCGGGCTGCGCGATGTTCACGCGTTCCGAAGCGCGCGTGAAGTTCAGCTCGGCGGCCACGGCGAGAAAGTACTGGAGTTGGCGCATGTTCATGTCAGCGTTCCTTCCTTGCTGGTCGCGTGCGGCCGGTCGCGACGACCGCCTCACGCAGATTCGATTCCGGCTCGCCGACGTACGCCGCAACAAGGCGTTCGTCGGCCATCTGACGAATCGGGTCGCTCATATACAGCGCGAGAGACAACGTGCGAGCCAGGCGGCATGCCAGCATCGATTTCGCGCCGCGCGTGTGGGTCGCTCGCATCGCGTCACCGTGCTTGCGGTCAGTGGACGCCGCGCCACGCGAGCGTGCCGGCGTCGATGCTGAAGGTGCTGCCCGTCGAGAACGACGCTTCGTCGGACGCGAGGAAGCACACGAGCTTCGCGACTTCTTCGGGCCGTCCCAGACGTTTGAGCAGATGGGTGCCCCACAGGCGCGCGCGGGCCTTCTCGCGGTCCTGCGCGTGCTCGACGCTATGGCCGAGCATCGGCGTGTCGATCGCGCCCGGCGCGTAGGCGTTGCAGCGGATGCCCGCATCGGCGAGATCGAGCGCGATCGCCTTGGTCAGCATCACGACGCCGCCCTTGCTCGCCGCGTACGCGGGCAAACCCGGATACGCGACGCTGCCCGCCACCGACGCGCCATTGACGATGGCCGGACTCTTCGTGGATTTCCGCAGCCACGGCGCGGCAAACTTGCTCGCGAGCCACATCGCCTTGAGATTCACGCTCATGACCGTGTCCCATACCGCTTCGGGCAGGTCTTCGATCGTCGGGGCGCGGCCGGTCAGTCCGTCGTCGGTGACGCCGGCGTTGTTGACGAGCACGTCGATGCCGCCCGCGAGGCGCGCGGTTTCGTCGATCATGTGGCGGATCGCATCGGTGTCCGACAAGTCCGTGCGGATGAAGCAGCTTTTCGCGCCGGCTTCTTCGACCTCGTGAGCGGCCGTCGCGCCGCGGTCCGCCTGCAGGTCCGCGAGCGTGACCCATGCGGCGCCCTGGCGCGCTGCCTCGATCGCGATTGCGCGGCCCATGCCCTGCGCCGCGCCCGTGACCACGACGACCCGGTCCTTCAGCTTCATTGCGTGTCTCCGTTCTGTTTTTTTCTGCTTGATGAGAGACAAGGTAAAGCAACGAAGTGAGTTAATCTATAAGAGGCTGTCTCTGAAAGTTTATCGATCGTCTCAACATGGACATCCTCACCGACATCATCCGGCTCATGCGGCCGCAGGCGATCAGTTGGCGAACGGTCGACGCGCAGGGCCGATGGGGCATGAGCGTGCCGTGCCGGGACATACCCGTGTTCTGCCTCGTCGTCGCGGGGCAATGCTGGTACGTGCCGCGCCACGGCCAGCCGCTCCTGCTGCGGCAGGGCGACTATCTGCTGATGCGCGCGACGGCCCGCTACTGCCTCGTGAGCGATCCCGACGCCATCGGCACGCTGCATGCGATGGAAGCGCACGTCGCAAACGATCAATACGTGCGCTGGGACGAAGGGCTTGGCGGCGAGAAGGTGCGGCTCGTCGGCGGCTACTTCGAGATCGGACCCGAGCATACGGCGCTGTTCTCGGGCATGCTGCCGGACTTTCTGCACATCCGTTCGTCGGATGAAGAAGCGGGACGGCTCTCGCGTCTTATCGCGCTGATCGGGGACGAGTCCGGCTGGGACCTTCCGGGTCATGACCTCGTGATGAGCCGGCTCGTCGAGATCATGCTGGTCGAAGTATGGCGCCGTCCGTTGACGAAGATCGACGCGCGCGAAGCGGGCTGGTTCAGCGGCATGGCCGATCCCAACATTCACCTCGCGCTGCAGCGGATGCACGCGGACGTGGCGCGTCACTGGACCGTCGACAGTCTCGCGAAGGAAGTCGGCATGTCGCGTGCCGCCTTCGCGCGGCGCTTCGCGGAGCGTGTCGGCGTTGCACCGGCGACGTATCTGTCGAACTGGCGCATCGCGCTCGCCAAGGATGCGCTCATCAACAGCGAGCGCCCGATCATCGATATCGCGCTATCGATCGGCTACTACTCGGACAGCGCCTTCAGCACGGCATTCAGCCGTAGCGTGGGCGTCGCGCCCGCGGCTTTCAGGCGCGCGAGACGAAGCGAACAGCCCGCGCAATAGCGGGGGTTCGCAGCTATACGCCGATCTGCTTGAATCATCGTTTTTTAGTATTTCCCCTTTGGCAGGGCTCGCCCGTATCTTGTGCTCATCGCGGCGTCGGCAGTCGCTTCTTCCGGAAGCGATGCAAGGCGCGGTTCATCGAATTCGCAAGAGAGCGCACCATGCTGAGGGTATGCATTTTCGGAGGCGGGGCAATCGGCGGCTATCTGGCGGCGCATCTCGCGCGAGCCGGACGCTGCGAAGTGAGTGTCGTCGCGCGAGGCAGGACGCTCGACGCCATCCGCAGCGGCGGGCTGCGCGTCACGACCGCGAACGAGACATTCACGGTGCCCGTGCGCGCCACGTCCGACACACGCGAACTGGGCGTGCAGGACTACGTGTTCATCACGCTCAAGGCGCATCAGGTCGATGAAGCGCTCGAACAGATCGCGCCGCTGATCGGCCCGCGCACCACGGTGCTGCCGCCGACCACAGGCATTCCGTACTATTTCTTTCACGCGTTTCCCGGACCTTTCGACGGGCGGCAACTGCCCGCGCTCGATCGCGACGGGCGTCAATGGCGCGCGATTCCGCCGGCGCAGGTGCTGGGCTGTGTCTACTGGATCGGTGCGCATGCGAGCGCGCCGGGCGTCATCGTGCAGGACGGCGCGAAGGCAGGCTGTCCGGTCGGCGAACTCGACGGCAGCGACTCGCCTCGCGTGCGCGCGCTGAGTGAGCTGCTCTGCGCGAGCGGCATCGAATCGAAGGTGAACAAGGACATTCGCTCTGCGATCTGGGTGAAGTTCGTCAACAGTCTCGCGTTCAATCCCGTTGCGCTGCTCACGCAAGGCACGTTGGGAGAGATGGCGGAAGCGGGCGGCGTGCTGAACATCGTTCGCGCGGCGATGACCGAAGCCGATGCCCTTGCCGCGCAACTGGGGCTTGCGATCGGGCCGGCGCCCGACAGGCGTATCGCGCTGACCATCGGTGCATCGAATCACAAGATGTCGATGCTGCAGGACCTGGAGGCGGGCCGTCCGCTCGAACTCGAACCGCTGAGCCGCTCGATTCGCGCGCTGCGCGATCTCAAAGACGTGGATACCCCCGTTCTCGACGCCGTGCTCGCGATGGCGCAACTGCGCGCCGTCACCGCGGCGCATGCACTCAAAACACAGGAGCAACACGCATGACACACGCATCCACGACAGCCGCGACGCAAGACGACCACGACTTCCGACGCCCGCTCGCCGGCGTGAAGGTCGTCGAGGCATGCAGCTATATCTCGGGTCCGTTCTGCGCGCAGATGCTGTCGGATCTCGGCGCCGACGTCATCAAGGTCGAACCGCCAACGGGCGATCCGTATCGCAACTTCGGGCACGGCTGGAAGGGTGTGGGGACGGTGTGGACCAATGCGAATCGCGGCAAGCGCAGTGTCACGCTCGATCTCAAGTCAGCGGACGATCTCGCGAGATTCAAGACGCTCCTGCGCGACGCGGACCTGTATATCGAGAACTGGCGTCCGCATGTGTCGGCGTCGCTCGGCTTGAGCTTCGAGGCGGTGAGCGCGCTGAATCCGCGCATCGTTCAGCTTTCGATCACGGGGTACGGCGCGGACGGCGAACTCGCCGCCGAGCCGGCCTTCGACGCGCTGATTCAGGGCCGCACCGGCCTGCTCAGCTACGAAGCCGCGGGCGGCACGCCGCGCGCGACGAACACGTTCGTCGCGGACAAGGTCGCCGCGATCTTCGCCGCGCAGATGGCGCTCTCGGGACTGATCGCACGCGATCGTGCGCAGAAGGCGATTCATCTCGAGACGTCGATGCTCGACATGCTGTCCTACTACAACTTTCCGGACATGTTCCACAACCGCGCTTTCATCGACGACGCATCGCCCGAAACGCTCGCGCCGCAACCGGTGCTGGCGACGAGCGACGGGTATCTCGTGATTTCGCCCGTGTCGGGCAAGCAGTTGAGCCGCACGCTCGAAGCCGTCGGGCATCCCGAATGGAAAGACGAGTTGAAGAAGATCACCAGCAAGCGCGATATGACGCACGCGTTTTTCGAGCGCATCGCAGCACCGCTCAGGAAGCAGACGACCGCGCACTGGCTCGCGCGTTTTCGCGAGCTCGATGTGCCGGCCGGCCCCGTGAATGCGCCGGATGCGCATCTGAACGATCCACAGGTGCGGCATAACCAACTGTATTCGCAACTGGAAACGCCCGCGGGTGCAGTTCGGGCGATACGTTACCCGGCACGCTTCAACGGGCAACTGTTCAAACCCCGCCAGGCCGCGCCCGCGCTCGGCGAAGGCAATGCCGAACTGTTCGGCTCGTGACAAGAACCAGCGGCCGAACGTTGCCGATACGGAGAAACCAGTGCCTGTCATCCTGAGTGGCGTCGACGGCATCCGTGCCTGTCTGGGCATCCATCTGGGTCACAGCGACTGGTTCGAGGTCGATCAGGCCCTGCTCGATCGCTTCGACGCGTGGACCGATGACCGGACGACGGGACACATCGACGGCGCGAATCAGGCGTTCGTGCCGGGCAGCGTCCTGCTCGCCTTGCTGATTCCGATGCTTCAGCAGATCTACATGCTGGAGGACACGCTGAATGTCGCGCTTCACAGGATCGAGCAAGTGCAGTTCGTCGCGCCCGTTCCAACGGGCTCGGGTCTGCGCGTCGGCGCAATGGTCAGGTCGGTTCAGCCGGCGGGCGATCACTGGCACCTGCATCTCGAATGTGCAATGGAATGCGATGTTCTGAGCGGGCCGGTCATGCGTGCGAGCGTGCTGTACCGGTTCCGGTCGGCGGTTGTTGCAGGCGTGCCGAACCTGTCGTTGTGCGCGAGGTGAACCGGTTATACGACATCGGCGAAATCAGGATTTTAATGTAGTACTACAAATCAAAGTCTCGAAGATATGAGACATGGAGACAGCAATGAAATATTGGAGATGGCCGTCAGCCGCCGCGGTTTTGTTTGTATCGGCGCAGGCGTCGGCGCAAAGCAACGTGATGATTTACGGCATCATCGATTACGGTCTGAACTTCGTGAACAATGCGCAGACCGCGACGCCCGGCGGACGCACGGGCAGTCATCAATACGCGATGAGCAGCAGCATCATGCAGGGCAACCGTCTCGGGTTTCGCGGCACCGAAGATCTCGGCGGCGGCTATCAGGCGATCTTCGTATTGGAGAACGGCTTCGATATCGGCACGGGCGCGCTCGGTCAGGGCGGCAACATATTCGGCCGACAAGCGTATGTCGGTCTCGCGTCGCCCTACGGCACCGTGACGATCGGCCGTCAGTACGACTCGGCTGTCGATTTCATCGGGCCGATCACCGGCGCGGTGGGCAACGGCACGTATGCGCTGCACGGCAACGACATCAATAACTTCGGCAACACGTACCGGGTGAACAACGCCGTCAAATTCACCAGCAATACCTATAGCGGATTCAAGTTTGGCGGGTTGTACAGTTTCGGCGGGGTCGCGGGTTCGTTCGGCACGAACAGCATCTATTCCGCGGGCGCTTCCTATTCGAATGGCTCGTTCACGGGCGCCGTGGCTTATCTGCGCGCTCGCGATCCGAACCGGTCATTCTTCGGGAACAACCCGAACAGCTCGGCCACCGCGAATAACCTGGGCGCGACGAGCGGCGTTCAGACGAACCCGGTGTATGGCGCCTTCGCGTCGGCAGCGTATTACCAGGTCATGGGCGCCGCGGTCCAATACGCGCTCCAGAGTGTCACGGTCGGTTTCGACTATTCGCACATCACGTTCGGCGATCTGAACTCGCCTTCGTCGGGCAATCTCGCGCTGACCAATCCACGCGGTTATACGGGGAATGCCGCATTCAACAGCTACAACGTGTTTGCGCGTTACGCCATCACGCCGTTCCTCTGGCTGAACGGCTCGTACGACTATCTCGTGGGCGGCGCGATCGACGGCAAGGACAGTGCGAAGTACCACATGTTCAACGCCTCGGTCGACTACTTTCTTTCGAAGCGAACCGACGTCTATTTCATGGCGAACTACCAGATCGCATCCGGCGTGGATTCAACCGGACAACCCGCCGTGGCGTCCTATCTGACGATCACGCCATCCAATACGCCGCATCAGGTCGTGCTGCGTGTGGGCATGCGGCACCGGTTCTAGACCGCGATCTCCAACACATTGCGAGGAACGAATGAACATGCTCGAGACTACTGCTACATGCCCATTCGCCACGGAGCGCTTTCCGTGGCCGCGAGACGGCGCCGCGCCGCTGGCGCCGCCGAGCCAATACGCGACGTTGCGTGAGCAGGCTCCCGTCGTTCAGGTCAGTCTGTGGGACGGCAGTCTCGCGTGGCTCGTCACCGACATGGAGCACTTCCGCGAGGTCATGACGAGCCCGCATTTCAGCGCCTCGCCGCTGACGCCGGGCTTTCCGTTCGTCTCGCCGTCGCGGGCCGCGCAGTCGAAGTCGTACCAGACTTTCATCACGATGGATCCGCCCGAGCACGGCCATTATCGCCGGACGCTCACGAAGGAATTCATGGCGAAGCGCATGCAGGCATTGCGCCCGCTGGTTCAGCGTTCGCTCGATGAGCTCCTCGACGACATGGAGCGCCACGGCGCACCGGCCGACTTCATCGAGGCTGTCGCGCTGCCGCTGCCGTCACTCGTCATTTCGATCATGCTCGGCGTGCCTTATGAGGATCACGACAAGCTGCAGAAATGGAGTGGCAACCGGATGGATCTGTCGATCGCACCCGAAGAATTGACGCGGTCGGCGAAGCATATGAATCAATACATCGACGCGCTCTTGCTGGAAAAGGAGCGCGATCCCGGCGACGGCAGCGACCTGTTGAGCCGGATGGCGATCGAATGGATCAATCCCGGCAAGGTATCGCACGCGGACGCCGTGCAGATGGCGACGCTGCTCTATCTCGCCGGACACGAGACGACCGCGAATCAGATCGGCCTCGGGCTGCTGAGCCTCTTTCAGCATCCCGAGCAACGCGCTGCATTGATGGCCGATTCGTCGCTCGTCAAGGGCGCCGTCGAGGAAATGCTGCGCTTTCATTCGATCACGCACATGAATTCGAACCGGGTTGCGACGGAAGACGTCGTGATCGGCGGTCAGTTGATTCGCAAGGGCGAGGGCGTGCTGGCGCTTCTCCACGGTGCGAATCACGATCCGCTTGCGTTTCCCGAACCCGAAAGCTTCGACATACACCGCGATACGAAAGATCAATCGCATGTCGCATTCTCGTTCGGCATTCACCAATGCCTTGGTCAGCCGCTTGCGAGGCTCGAACTTCAGGTGGTGTTCGAAACGATCTTCAAACGCTTTCCGCATCTCGAACTGGCCGTACCCGAGGATGCGCTGCGTTACAAGGACAAGTCCTTCGTCTACGGATTGAAGGCCTTGCCTGTCCGCTGGTAGAGGGAGACCGCGATGAACAAGCAACCGTACAGAAAGGTCTGGCATGCGACGTTCGACGCGCTGATCGCGCTGTTTGCCAGTCTGGCGATAGCGGCATAACGAAAGAGGGAAGGCAATGAGTCGGAACCTGGCTGGAAAGGTGGCACTGGTCACGGGCGGCGGGTCGGGCATCGGCCGCGCCACGGCGATTGCATTCGCCCGCGGCGGTGCGGCCGTCGTCGTGGCGGACGCCGATGCAGCGGCTGGCGTCGAAGTCGTCAAGCTAATCGAAACACAAGTCGACGCGCGAGCGATGTTCATCCAGGTCGATGTCACCGATGCGGAGTCCGTCAAGGCCATGATGCGATCGGCTGTCGAGCGCTTCGGCGCGGTCGACATGGCGTTCAACAATGCGGGCGCGCCGGATCGCGCTGCAAGCCTGCATGTATCCACGCAGGAGAACTGGGACCGCGTGATGTCCGTGAACCTGGAAGGCGTGTGGCATTGCATGAAGGCCGAGCTCGATCACATGCTGATCGCGGGGAAGGGCGCGATCGTCAACAATGCGTCGCGCTCGGGTCTCGTTGGCGTGCCTTCCGATGGCGTCTACGGTGCGGCGAAACACGGTGTCGTCGGGCTGACGAAGGCGGCGGCGATCGAGTTCGCGGCGCGAGGCATTCGCATCAACGCGGTGTGTCCGGGGCTGGTCGAAACGGCGCTGACGCGCGCCCGCTTCGGCGACGAACTGCTCGCGCGTGCGCAGACGGCCAATCCGCTCGGCCGCATGGCGCAACCGGAGGAAATCGCGGATGCCGTCGTGTGGCTGTGCTCCGATGCCGCATCTTTCGTCGTCGGCGTGGCGCTGCCCATCGACGGCGGCGCGACTGCGCGCTGAATGACTGCAACGGTTCAGACAACAGGGGCTTTTCCGATGGCAAACGATACTTCCGCGCAATCCTGTCCGTTCGACAACGACACCTTCCCGTGGCCCCGTGCAGCGGAATGCCCGCTGCATCCGCCGCCGCGCTATGCGGTCGTTCGTGAGAGCGATCCCATCAAGCGCGTGAAAGCGTGGGACGGCAGCGACGTCTGGGTCGTGACGAAGATGAAAGACTTCCGTGACGTACTGACGAGCCCTCACTTCAGCGCATCGCCGGAGACGCTCGGCTATCCTTCCGTGTCGCCCGCACGCGCGGCGCAGTCGAAGTCCTATCAGACCTTCATCACGATGGACCCGCCGGAGCATGGTCAGTATCGGCGCACGCTGACCAAGGAGTTCATGATGAAGCGCATCGATGAACTGCGGCCGTTCGTGCAAGAGACGCTCGAAGCGCTGCTCGAACAGATGATCAAGAAAGGCGCGCCTGCCGATTTCATTCAGGATGTTGCGTTGCCGCTGCCGTCGATGGTCATCTCCATCATGCTCGGCGTACCGTATCAAGATCACGCGCGGTTGCAGCAGTTGAGCAGCAATCGCATGAATCTCGACATCAGCCCGGAATTGCTCAGGCAGTCTGCGCAAGAAATGGAGCAATACATCGATTGTCTCCTGCGCGAAAAGGAACGCGATCCTGGCGAGGGCAAGGACCTCTTGAGCCGTCTCGCGATCGAGTGGATCAACCCGGGGAAACTGTCGCATGCAGACGCGGTGCAGATGGGCGTCCTGCTTTATCTGGCAGGACACGAAACGACCGCCAATCAGATTGGTCTCGGCCTCTTGAGCTTGCTGGAGGATCCGGGGCAAGTGAAGGCGCTCATCGCGGACCCTTCGCTCGTGAAGGGCGCGGTGGAGGAGATGCTGCGCTTTCATTCGATCACGCATATGAATTCCGCTCGTGTGGCGACCGCCGACGTCATGATCGGCGGTCAGCTCATTCGCAAGGGAGAAGGCGTATTCGCGCCGGTGCAGGCGGCCAATCACGATCCCGAGGCGTTCCCGGAGCCCGACCGTTTCGATATTCGTCGCGATGGCAAGGGCGCCTCGCATGTTGCATTCTCGTTCGGTGTACACCAGTGCCTGGGCCAGCCGCTTGCACGCCTCGAACTACAGGTCCTGTTCGAAACGTTGTTTAAACGGCTGCCGGCACTGCGTCTCGCGGTGCCGTTCGATGCGCTCGAGTTCAAGCGCAATGGCAATGTCTTCGGACTCGTTTCATTGCCAGTCGAGTGGTAGCTTCGTTCGAGGGAAAAAGATGACGCAATCCGAGCGAGCCATTCTCTGTGCGACGCTGACCGTACGCGAAAGCGACGAAGAGAACTTCGTCGCCTGGCACACGCGCGAGCATTTGCCGGAGCGCCTTGCCATTCCCGGATTTCTGCGTGGCAGGCGCTTCGAATGTACGGATGCCAGACGCAGCTATCTCATTCTCTACGATGTCGACAGTCTTTCCGTGCTGTCCCGGCCGGATTATCTCGAACGCCTGAACAATCCTACCTCCTGGACGCGTGCCACGCTTCCGGCCTTCCAGGATGGCCGTCGCTCCGCATACCGGTTGATGGCGAAAGCCGGAAATACCGAAGGGGCGTTTGTCATGATGGTCAGTGCGCGGCCTTCCGATCCGCCCAGATTGAACGAAGCGATCACGCCCGAGTTGCTTGACGGCTGGTGCAAACGGCCGGGCATCGCGCGGATTGTTTTCGCGCAACCTGACGAGACCGCTTCAACGCATGTGACGGAAGAGAGTCGTCGAAGCGGCAATCGCTTTGCCGAAGAGTGGATTTTTTTGGTGGAAGGGATCTCTGAAGCGCATCTTCGGGATTTTGCTCGCGATGAATTCACTGCTTCACGCTGCAATCTTTGGGGCGTAGTCGAAGATGAATGCTGGAAGATCTACGGTTTGCAGGTGAGTATCGGTGAGGTCTGATCGCGGTTGCGCGGCGAGGAAGCGAAGGCCGCGCAACCGCAAGGGCGCTTAACCGCCGCTCGCCTGATTCAACGTCAAATGCTTCGTCTCGGGCGCCCACGCAATCGACACGATCATGCCGACGAACAACACCGCGGCAAGCGCCATCATCGTCATCTGAACGCCGGCCTGCGCGATGCCGATTGGCAGCAGGAACGTGCCCACCGCCGATCCCAGGCGGCTGCACGCGATCGACAACCCCACGCCGCACGCCCGCGCCTCGGTCGGAAAGCACTCCGGCGGAAACACGCCGACGAGATTCGAGAACGCCGACATCGTCAGCGTGAAGAGGCCGAACGCGACGATCATCCCGAGATTCGCCGACGAAGGCAGCACGCTCAACGCAAACAGCGACAGGCAACACACCGCGAACGAGCCGATCAGAAACGAGCGGCGCGACAGCCTGATCGTGAGCCAGATGCCGAGCAGCGCGCCCAGCACGAGAAACGCGTTGAGCAGCAGATCGGCGCCCGAACCTTCGGGCAGACGGATCGCCGTGAGAATGCTCGGCAGAAACGTATAGATCGCGAAGTAGGGGATCACGAGGCACACGAAGAACGCGCAATTGAACACGGTGCGCCGGATCAGGTCCGGCTCGAACAGCCGCGCGAAGCCGCCCTTGCCGGCGAAGTGCTCGCCCGTATCGCCATCGAGCGTCACGTTCGGGCCGAAGTGTTTGCGCACGATGCGCATCGCTTCGTCCTTGCGGCCCTTGCCGAGCAGCCAGCGCGGCGATTCCGGCGTGCCCATGCGCAGAATCAGCACGATGAAAGCCGGCACGCCGGCGGATGCGAGCAGCCATCGCCACGCATCGGGCGATGCGTCCGCGTAATGCATGCCGAGCACGTTCGCGATCACATAGCCGATGGTCCAGATCACGCTGAACGAGCCGAGCAGCGTGCCGCGATGCTTGCGCGGCGAAAATTCGGCGAGGATCGCATGCCCGACCGCGAAATCGCCGCCCATGCCGAAGCCGATCAGCACGCGCAAACCGACGAGCATCGCGGGCGTGGTCGCGTAGAACTGCGCGAAGGCAGCGGCGGTGATGATGATGAAGCTCAAGAGGAAGATCTTCTGCCGCCCGAGTCTGTCGGAGAGCCAGCCGAACACGAGACTGCCGAGAAAAATGCCGATCAGCGCCGATGAACCGAGCAGGCCCATCCAGAACGCATCGAGCGGAATCTGTTTGTTCAGCGACGACAGCGCGTAGCCGATCGTGCCGAGCGCATAACCTTCGGTGAAGTGTGCGCCGAAAGTCAGGCCCGCGATTTTGACGTGAAAGCGGTTCAACGGCACGTCGTCGAGCGCGATGCGCCCTTGCGCGGCATCGATGAGCGCGGCGGCGCGCGGGGCGAGCGGTTGCGCGCCCAGGCTTTGCATATCCAAGATTATCTCCTCCACTTCCGAGTGGCGCGGCGCATCGTACGCCGCCTGAAAACCGCGCACGCGATGGCTTTATCGTTCGTGCGTGCGCGGCGAACCGGTGAATCAGCGGCCGAGGCCCGCCATCATCATGTACTTGAGCTCCATGTATTCATCGAGCCCGTACTTCGATCCTTCACGGCCCAGCCCCGACTGCTTCACACCGCCGAACGGCGCGACTTCGGTCGAGATGATGCCTTCGTTGATGCCGACCATGCCGCTCTCAAGCGCCTCCGCGACGCGCCACGCGCGCCCGAGATCGCGCGTGTAGAAGTACGCGGAGAGGCCATAGGGCGAGTCGTTCGCCGCGGCGATGACATCCGCTTCCGTCTCGAAGCGGAAGCACGCGGCCACCGGGCCGAAGGTTTCTTCATCGGCGATCAGCATGGAAGGCGCGGCATCCGCGAGCACGGTCGACTCGTAGAACGTGCCGCCGAGCGCGTGCGGCTTGCCGCCCGTCAGCACCTTCGCGCCCTTGCTCACGGCATCCGCGACATGCGCGCGCACCTTCTTGAGCGCGGCATCGTTGATGAGCGGTCCCTGATCGAACTCGCCTTCGAGGCCGTTGCCGACGCGTAGCGTGTGCACCGCGCGCGTCAACGCCTGCGTGAACGCGTCGTAGACGCCGTCCTGCACGTAGAAGCGATTCACGCACACGCAGGTCTGTCCGGTGTTGCGGAACTTCGACGCGATCGCGCCCTGCACGGCGGCGTCGATGTCGGCGTCGTCGAACACGATGAACGGCGCATTGCCGCCGAGCTCCAGCGACAGCTTCTTGAGCGTATCGGCCGATTGCTTCGCGAGCAGCTTGCCGACGCGCGTCGAACCGGTGAACGACAGCTTGCGCACGTCCGGCGATTCCGTCAGCACCGTGCCGATGGCCACTGCATCGCCGGACACGACGTTGAACACGCCCGCCGGAATGCCCGCTTCCTCGGCCAGCACGGCGAGCGCGAGGGCCGAGAGCGGCGTTTCTTCCGATGGCTTCAGCACCATCGTGCAGCCCGCGGCGAGCGCGGGGCCCGCCTTGCGCGTGATCATCGCGAGCGGGAAGTTCCACGGCGTGATGGCCGCGACCACGCCCACCGGCTCGCGCGTCACGATGATCTTCGAGTTGGGCTTCGGGCTCGGAATCACGTCGCCGTAACTGCGCTTCGCTTCTTCCGCGAACCATTCGAAGAAGCTCGCCGCATACGCGACTTCGCCGAGCGCTTCGGCCAGGGGCTTGCCCTGTTCGCGCGTGAGCAACT
This sequence comes from Caballeronia sp. PC1, assembly GCF_021353155.1. NCBI lineage: Bacteria > Pseudomonadati > Pseudomonadota > Betaproteobacteria > Burkholderiales > Burkholderiaceae > Caballeronia > Caballeronia sp. PC1. The sequence continues at coordinate 452,566 of NZ_JAJUBH010000003.1, read as the reverse complement.
CCGCGAGCGTGTTGCGGTTCGCGAGCATCAGTTCGCCCCAGCGCTTCACGCGCGCGCCGCGTTCCTTGGCCGTCAGCGCGCGCCATGCGGGAAACGCGCGCTTCGCCGCGTCGATCGCCTGGCGCGCTTCCGCGCTGCCGCCGCGCGCGACATTGGCGATCACGTCGCCGGTCGCGGGATTGCACACCGGATACGTGCTCGCGCTCTCGCGCCATGCGCCGTCGATGTAATGATTCGATTGCAATAGGTTCGTCATGCCGCGCGCTCCAGTGCGTTTTCGAAGACGCCTTGTACGGCACGCGCCTCGCGCGCGATGCGCCGGCCCGCCGTGTAATCGTTGATGAGATCGCACGGCGTGTAGTTGCGGTCGAGCTCGTGCAGTTCCTCGTCGTCGAGCTTCGTGTCGAGCGCGGCGAGCGCGCTGTCGAATTGCGCCGCCGAATCCGCGCCGACGAGCATCGACGAAATGCCCGGACGGCTCAGCACCCACGCCTGCGCGATCTGCGCCGCCGACACGCCGCGCCGCGCCGCCACGCGCGCCACTGACGCCGCGATCTCGTGCGACACGCGATCGCCGTACATTTGCGCGGTGAAGAAATCGGTCTGATTGCGCGTGGATTTCGCATCCGATGTCAGCAGGCCGCGCGCGAGCGGGCTGAACACCGAGACGCCGACGCCCTGATCGATGCAGTACGGCACCATCTCGCGCTCTTCCTCGCGATACGCCACGTTCAACTGCAACTGCATGTTGATGGGCTTGTGCCAGCCGTGCTTCTCGCACGCCTGCATGATCTTCGCGAACTGCCACGTGTACATGGTCGACACGCCGATGTAGCGCGCCTTGCCCGCGCGCACGATGTCGTCGAGCGCCTGCATGGTCTCTTCGACGGGCGTGTTCACGTCGAAGTAATGCAGCATGTAGATATCGACGTAATCCATGCCGAGACGCCTGAGCGATCCGTCGATGCCGTCCATGATGTGTTTGCGCGAATGGCCGCCCGCGTTCGGATAGCTCGCCATGTCGTAGCCGACCTTGGTCGTGACGACGACTTCCTCGCGTTTCGCAAGCCGCTTCAGAATGCGGCCGACGACTTCCTCGCCGACGCCCGTCGAATAGAAATCGGCCAGATCGATGAAGTTCACGCCGCGATCGAGCGCGTGCTTCACGATCGGCTCGCTTTGCGCTTCATCGAAAATCCACGGCTTCCATTGCGGCGTGCCCATGTTCATCGTGCCGAGGCACAGGCGCGAAACCTTCAGGCCGGATTGGCCGAGACGCACGTATTCCATGTGATCGTCTCCTTACTTCTTCGGCGTGTAGAACGGGTTGGACACGTCGCGCGCGGCCTTGAACACGGCTTCCTTGCGCGGCAGGCCTTCCATCGCGGCGACGATCGCGTTCTTGCACGCGCGATAGTTGTTCTCGAAGACGGCGTCGAGATCGTCGGTTTTCGGGTTAACCCAGTTCGCCGACACGACGACCCAGTCGTTCTCCGCTTCGGGCGGCAGCGTGCCGTTTTCGAGCGATTCGGCCACCGCCTTCGCGATGCCCGCCTGCGATGCGCCCCACGTCGCGTTGCCGTGGAAATCGCCGTCGATCTGCGCCTTGTTGACGTAGAGCGTGAGCGGCTTGGTCGGCACGCCCGGCTGCGCGATCACGACGAACGGCGCGTGCCCGGCGGAGGGCGTCGCGAGCGCGGTCGCGAATGCCTGACCCGCGGGGCCGTTGCGCGGCCCGACCAGCACGTTGATATGGGCGAGGTTCACGCCCGGCCCTTCGAAGCCTTCGCCGATGAAAAGATTCTTGTCCATCTGTCTCGTTCCTTGTGTCCGGTTGCGCCACCGATGCGGTGGATGCAGGGCATTCTGCGGCGGGCTTCGCGCGGGGAGGAACCGACGATTTTTGAGGGCGGCGTTGAGGAAAGCTCAACTCGGGGTTGACCCGTAGGCTGGATTGTTGCGGTTTGCGCGCGGTTTTCGTCCTCTTAAGCGGTTCATAAGGTTCGCGTCCCGAAAATGTTGGTTTGTTCCTGAATGCGGAGCGTTCCGGCGCGAGTGTGCCGCCACCGCCGCCTCCGCAGACGCGCATGCCCGCCACCGACTCCATTCCCACGCCGCAGGCCGCCGACGCCCCGTGGCGCTATTTCGATCTCGCCAAGGCGCGCGTGCAGATCCACGAACCGCCCGCGCCCGGCGAGGTCTATCTCTGGCTGGTGCCGACGGAATTCCGCTTCGCATCGGCGTCGAACATCGGCAACTGGCTCAGCGCCGCCGAACGCCGGCGCGCGAAACTGCATCCGAACTCCGCGCTCGGCCGGCGCTTCAGCGTTGCGCGCGCCACCTTGCGTCTCGTGCTCTCGCACATGTTCGGCTGCACGCCGCAAGACGTGACCATGAACGATGAACCCGACGAACGCATCGTCGTCGCCCATGCGCCCGGCGAGCGCGCGGTTCACGTCGATGTCGCGTATTCGGGCGTGTGGATCGTGATTGCGGTGGCATCGGCGAAAATAGGGCTCGGGCTGACCGTCGAGACGGCCGGCGCGCACGATGCCGCCGCCCGACAAGCCGTGCGGGACGAGGCGGCGCACATCGGCAGAACGCGCGCGGAACGCGGCGGCGCGCGCGAGGACGCGCCCGCGCCCGACTGGCACAGCCTTACACTGCCGATGCCGGGCGGCATCTGCGGCGTGCTCGTCACAGACGCGCCCGTGGCGCGCGTGCAGGCGTTCGGCTGGGAACGGCCGGTCGAAGCGGAGGGCAGCGCGACAGCGTCCTGAGCCCGCGCGCGGCGGGCAATAACGGAGAAACAGGACATCATGGATTACACGGCGCTCGCGCAACGCCATGCGGTTGCGATCATCGCAATCGCGCTTTTCATCGTGCCGTCGATCGCGGCTATTGCCTGGCGTCTCGCCGCGCGCCGACGCCGCGCATCCGGCGCGACGATCATCGCGGCGGCGCTGGCGGCGGCCGTGCTCGGCGCGGCCGTGTTCATCGGGATCGCGACGCGCATTGCGCACGGCACGGCGTTTTCATCGGCGGATCAGCGTCTCGTCGACGCCGTGCGCGACGGCACGCCCGCCGTGCTCGCGCGAGGCTTCGCCGTGCTCACGCATCTCGGCGATCCGTGGCTCCTCACGACCCTCTGCGCGCTCATGTGCGTCGCGCTTCTCGTCACGCGCCGCTTCGGTCTCGCCATCTACCTCGCCGCGGTGACGGGCGTGGGCGGCCTGCTCAATCAGGCGCTCAAGGCGATGATGCGGCGCGACCGTCCCACCGGCTCGACGGTTCCGCTGCCCGAGAGTTTCGCGTTTCCGAGCGGGCACACGTTCGGCTCGATGGTCTGCTACGGCATGTGCGCGTACGTGCTGCTGCGCCTCGCGCCGACGCGCCGCGATCCGCTCATCGTCGCCCTGGCGTGTTTCATCGTGCTCGCGATCGGCACGAGCCGCGTCGTGCTCGGCGTGCATTTTCCGGGCGACGTGCTCGGCGGTTTCGCGTCGGGCGGCGCGTGGCTCGCGGCGTGCATCGGCGCGGCGGAATGGGTGCGCCAGCGACGCGCCCGTGCACTTTCGGACTAGGTCGATTGAACCGCGCGGCGGATGCCGATAGCTTCGGACCTTTTGCAAGGGCTGAAGCGAATGATCCAATCGAAAGCATGTCTGGCATGGGCGCTCGTCTGCGCCGTGCTCGGTCTGAACGGCTGTGCGGCCTTTATCCCCGACCCGAATCCGACCGAATTCATGAGCCGCGTGAAGATCGGCATGACGCGCGCGGATGTCGAGGACAGGCTCGGCCCGCCCGATGGCAACTGGGGACCGTGGCATTCGCAGTGCACGGAATACGGCTTCGGCAAGCATGGCGCCGACCGCTACGCTGTCTACTACAACAACCAGAGCCGCGTGGTGTTCACGGAGCACGCAAACTGCAACGTCGAGCGAGCGAAGGAAGTTGGCCTTCGCTGAGCGTCGAAACGAAAAACCCACGCAAATACGTGGGTTTTTTTTCAAGCGAACGATTCAGCGCATCAATTCGCCGTGGGCCGCCACTTCAGCAAACGATGCTCGACTGCGGTGAGCAGATAATCCGCCGCGAGCGCGACCACGGCCAGCACGATCATCGCCGCGAACACGCCGCTCGCGTTGAACGCGCCTTGCGCCGTCGAGATCAGAAGGCCGATGCCCTGCTTCGAGCCGAGAAATTCGCCGACCACCGCGCCGACGAGCGCGAAGCCGAAGCTCACGTGCAGGCTCGCGAGAATCCACGACAGCGCGGACGGAATCACGACCGACGTCGTCACCTGCCGCCGCGACGCGCCCAGAATCTGCGCGTTCGCGATCATGTAGCGGTCCGCCTCGCGCACGCCCTGAAACGCATTCGCGAACACCACGAAGAACACCATCACGACCGCGAGCGCCACTTTCGACGCCATGCCGAGACCGAGCGCGATCACGAATACCGAGCCGAGCACGACGCGCGGAATCGAATTGGCGATCTTGATGTAGAGGCTGAACACGTCCGAGAGCAGCTTGTTACGGCCGAGCACGATGCCGCAGACAATGCCGCCGGCCGAGCCGATCAGAAAGCCGAGAATCGTCTCCTCCAGCGTCACCCAGACTTGCGTAAGCAGCGGCCCTTGCGACGTGCCCTCGACGAACCATTCGACGATCTGCTCGAAGATCGCGGACGGCATCGAGAAGAAGAACGGATCGATCCAGTGCAGGCGTGCCGAGAGTTCCCAGCCGCCGAGCACGAACACGAGCACCGCGATACGCAGTCCGATCACGAGCGCATGGCGCTGCTTGATGCGCTTTTGCGCTTCGCGTTCGACTTGCGCGAGCGCGGCCGGGTCGATGCCCGCGGGCATCGCTTGTTGAGGCGTGGACATATTTGATGTTCCTTTCGGACAGGTTCAACCGATCTGCACTTCTTCGCGCAGGTCGTGCCAGATGTCGCGCGAAATCTCGATGAAGTGCGGGTGATAGCGGATTTCCGACGTGATGCGCGGACGCGGCAGGTCGATCTCGTACACCTTCTTGAGCGTGGCGGGCCGCGCGCTCAGCACGAACACGCGGTCGGCCAGCGCGATCGCTTCTTCGAGATCGTGCGTGACGAACACCACCGAGCCCGCATTGCCCGACCACAACTGCAGCAGTTCGTCCTGCATCAGCGTGCGCGTCTGCATGTCGAGCGCGGAGAAAGGCTCGTCCATCAGCAGGATTTCGGGCTTGTTGATGAACGTCTGCGCGAGCGCGACGCGCTTTCGCATGCCGCCCGACAACTGATGCGGATAGTGCTTGCCGAACTTGTCGAGGCCGACGCGGCGCAGCCATTCGTTGGCTTCGTCATAGGCGGCGGACTTCGAGCGGCCGCGATAGAGCGGGCCCGTCGCGACGTTGTCGAGCACCGAGCGCCACGGGAACACCGCGTCGGCCTGAAACACGAAGCCGATGCGCGGATCGATGCCATCGACGGGCTGGCCCATGACGCGCACTTCGCCGGTCGTCGGCTTGAGCAGGCCGGTGATCATGCTGAGCGTCGTGGACTTGCCGCAGCCCGTCGGGCCGACGATCGCGACGAACTCGCCCTTCGCCACCGACATGCTGAAATCGCGCAATGCGACGGTGGCTTTGCCGTCCGGCGAGATGAAGCGGCACGAGACGTGGCGCAGCTCGATTGCGGGTTGAGCGGATTGAGTCATCGTGAAAGCCTCACTTCGACGCCGTCGCCGTGCCCGCCACGTATTCGTTCGAATACGTGCGCGCGAGATCGATATGCTTGCCCTTCACCGAAGGATTGAAGGCCGAAAGCACCTTCAGCACGGTGTCGGGGCCGTCGGCGGGCATCTTGCCGTCCTTCGTGAACATCGGCAGCGAGGCCTTCAGCGCGGCCACGTACAGGTCCTTGTTCTTCGCGTAATAGTCCTTCGGCATCTTCGCGGTGATGTCTTCGGCGCTGTGCGTCGCGATGAAGTTGAGCGTCTTCGCGAACGCGCGCGAGAGCTTCGTGGCGTCGGCCTTGTGCGATTCGGCCCACGCGCGCTGCACGTAGAAGCTCGATGCCGGATACGTGCCGCCGAGCGCGGCGCGCGTGCCTTCGAGCGTGCGCATATCGACGAGCACTTTCGCTTCGCCGGTCTTGAGCAGCTGCGAGACGGTCGGCTCGGTGGTCATGCCCGCATCGATGCGCTCCTGCTTGATCGCCGCGATGAAGCTCGCGTCCGCGCCCACCGGCAGCAGCGTGTATTCCTTCGAGCTCACGCCCGCGCGCTGCGCGAGATATTGCGTGAGAAAGCTCGTCGATGAACCGAGGCCCGTGACACCGAGCGTCTTGCCCTTGACGTCGGCCATGCTCTTGATCTTGTCGGCCTGCTTCGTCGAGACCATTTCGACTTCGCCCGGCACCTGGCCGAAGATCACCAGCGCCTGCACTTCCTTGCCCTTGCTTTGCAGGTCGATGGTGTGATCGTAGAAGCCGACGACGCCTTGCACCGCGCCCGCGAGCAGCTCGTTTTCGGCATCCACGCCGGCGGGCTGCGAGAGAATTTCGACGTCGAGCCCTTCGTCCTTGAAGTAGCCGAGTTGCTCGGTCAGCTTGGCGGGCAGATAGATGATCTTGGTCGCGCCGCCGACCATGATGGAAATCTTTTCGGCGTGCGCGGACACGGACGTTGCCGCGAGTGCGAAAGCCATACCGGACACAGCAGCGATCTGGCGCAGAGTACGCATCAGAAGTCTCCTTGAGGTGGGGCCGCGTTGGAAGATGGGCCCGCTTTTCGAATGTGTGCGGCGATTATAGGAACGGGAAACCTTCTGCCAGCTTTCTATGCCGAAGGCAAAGCATGGGTGTTAACCCGATGCGATGCCCGGCGCCGAAGCCCCTACAATCGCGCCACCATGAAGCTGCTTCTCATCGAAGACAATCCGACGCTCTCGCTCTGGCTCGCGAAGATGCTGGAACAGGAGTCATTCGCGCTCGAAGCCGTGCAGGATGGCGAGTCCGCCGATCAGCGCCTGCGCACGAATCAGTACGATGTCGTGCTGCTCGATCTCAACCTTCCGCGCCTGTCCGGCAAGAACGTACTGCGAAGAATGCGCCAGCGCGGCGATGCGACGCCCGTGATGATCCTGACCGCGAGCGGTTCCATCGACGAGAAAGTGGAGTTGCTCGGCGCGGGCGCGGACGACTATCTCGTCAAGCCATTCGAAGTGCGCGAACTGGTTGCGCGCGTGAAGGTGATGATTAGGCGGCGCTCGGCATCGACGGCGAATGAAGTCGCGTGCGGCGATCTCGTCTTCGATATCGACACGCGCCAGTTCACGCTCAAGGGCGCGGCGCTCAACGTGACGCCGCGCGAGCGCAGCGTGCTCGAAGCGCTCATTCTGCGGCTGGGCAAGACGGTCTCGAAGGCGTCGCTTCTGGATGCCATCTTCACGCACGAAGACAGTCCGAGCGAGGACGCGCTCGAAATCTACGTCTCGCGGCTGCGCAAGAAGCTCGATGGCAGTTCGGCCGCGATCGTCACGCTGCGCGGGCTGGGCTATCTGCTGCGCAAGAAGGACGATGACCAGTAGATGACCAATAGCCTGCGCGTGCGTCTTTTGTGGTGGCTGCTCGTGCCGCTCGCGATCTACGTGTTCGTGACCGGCAAGGCCGCGTACGACAACGCGCGCCACACCGCCGATCTGGTGCAGGAGAACACGCTGCTCGCCTCCGCGCGGATGATCGCGGGCGAAGTGGAATGGTCCGATGGCCGCCTGCTCGTCGATATTCCGCCTGCCGCGCTGGAGGTGTTCGCGTCGCCGCAGGGCGATCAGGTGTTCTACAACGTGAGTGTGGACGACGGCCGTCTGCTCGCGGGCGCGCCCGACTTTCCCACGCGCGCGAGCGCGGGCCACGACGCACCCGTTTACTACGACGCCGATCTGCACGGCAAGCCGATTCGCGCGGTCGGCATCGTGCGCCAGATGTACGACAACGGCGCGATCCGGCGCGTGCTCGTTTCCGTCGGCAAGACGCAGGCGTCGCGCGATGCGATGCTGCGCGAGCTTTGGCGTCCGCAACTCGTGCGGCAGATCGAGATGGTGCTGCTGGCTGTGGCGCTGGCATGCATCGGCCTGACCTTCGAATTGCGGCCGCTCCTGAAGGTGAAGGAAGAGGTCATCGACCGCGATCCGATGCAGCTCGAACCTTTGCGCGTCGAGCGATTGCATACAGAGTTGCGGCCAATCGTCGAGGCGATCAATCAGTGCATCGCGAGGCTCGGGCTTCAGGTGGCGGCGCAGCGGCGCTTTATCGCGGATGCGGCGCATCAGTTGCGCACGCCGCTCACGTTGCTGGAGACACAGTTGCAGTTCGCGCGGCAGCATCGCGAGATGGAGCCGTCTTTGAACGAAGCGCTCGCGGCGATGCAGCGAAGCAACCGGTCGATGGTGGGGCTCACCAACAAGCTGTTGCTGCTCGCGCAGGCGGAAGCGGCGGACTACGCACAACTGGCGAAGCAGCGAGTCGATCTGGCGGCGATCGCGCAGGATGTGATCGAAGATCTCGCGATGTTCGCGCAGAAACGGGACATCGATCTCGGCGCGGAGCTGGTGCAATCGGCGCCGATGATCGGGCATGAGGGATTGCTGTCGGCGCTGGTCTATAACATCGTTGAAAACGCGATTCGCTATACGCAGCCGGGCGGGCACGTGACCGTCGCGGTGGCGTGCGATGCGGCGCGCGTGACGCTCTCCGTCACCGACGATGGCCCCGGCATTCCCGCCGAGGCGCGCAGCCGCGTGTTCGAGCCGTTTTATCGCGCTTCCGCGGATACGGAAGGCACGGGGTTGGGGCTTGCGATTGCGAGGGAGATCGTGCAGGCGCATCGGGGGGAGATTGGGCTGGGACACCGCGAGCATCCGGCACGCGGAGTCATCGTCACGGCAAGCTTCGCGATTTTCGACAGTCTTATGTAATGACCATTCGATTCCCGTCACCCGTTTCAAAATATACTTCTCGCTGCGAGGCATAGCCGCGGAGAAGAACGATGACGCGATTCAGAGCGGGGATATTTGCATTATTGTTAGGAATGCTGCTGAGCGCGTGCGGCGGAAGCGACAGCGACATCGGCGCTCAGGACAAAGCCACGAGCAAGGGCTACGCATTATCGACTGTCGTGTGGAAGCGGATGCCCATCGGCGTGTGTTGGGACATGAGCAATGCCGATTTCGCGCTTTACGCCACGCAACGCGACTGGAGCCGTCTGGCGGTCGAGGCGAGCTGGTCGGCGCACTCAGGCGCCTCGTTCACGGGCTGGCAGCAATGCACGAACGATCCGAACTACTACGGCATACGGATTTCGATCGAGGATAACGCCACGAACGGGCCGCACACGCAAGGCCTCGGAACGATGCTGAACAACGTCGTCGGCGGCATGGTGCTCAACTTCACCTTCCGGAACTGGAGCACGAGTTGCGTGGGCCGCGAAGCGTATTGCATCCGCAACGTAGCCGCGCATGAATTCGGTCACGCGCTCGGTTTCGCGCACGAGCAGAATCGGCCGGATACGCCTTCGACATGCAGCGAGCCCGCGCAAGGCACCTACGGCGACATGATGATCGGCGCGTGGGATCTCGCATCGATCATGAATTACTGCAATCCGGACTGGAACGGTAACGGTCAACTGAGCGCAACCGATGTGGTGATGGCGGAGATGTTCTACGGGCCGCCGCCGGCCGTCCAGGCGGTGACGCAAACAGCACCGTAAAGAGCAGAAGCGATCGCGAAACACGAGAACGCGCGTCCTAATATTTTGGATCCAAAATCCTTGATTCAATTTTAAGATAGGCGCACAATCGCCCGGTCAGCGTCCCATCTCACCTGAGGGAGCCATTAATGTCCGACCGCGCCAACGCCGTTGCGAACCCCTACGCCGCCGGCGACAGCCCACGCGTTTCGTCCAAATCCCGGCGCGCCGTCACGGCCGCGGTCGTCGGCAACATTCTCGAATGGTTCGATTTCGGCACCTACGCGTTCCTCGCGACCGTCATCGCCAAAGTGATGTTCCCCGCCGGCGACGATTTCGCCGCCATGCTCGGCACCTTCGGCGCATTCGGGTTAGGCTTCGCGGCGCGGCCGCTCGGCGCGATCATCTTCGGCTGGCTCGGCGACAAGAAAGGCCGCAAGTGGACGCTCACCTTCGTCATGCCGCTGATGGCCGCCGCCACGCTATTCATGGCGCTGCTGCCGTCGTATGCGTCGATCGGCATCATGGCGCCGATCCTGCTCGTCGCCGCGCGCATGCTGCAGGGCATCTCCGTCGGCGGCGAACTGGGCAACGCGGTCGCGTTTCTCGTGGAATGGGCGCCGCCGAACAAGCGCGGCTTCTACGGCAGTTTCCAGCAATGCAGCACGCTCGGCGGCATGCTGCTAGGCTCCGGCGCGGCCGCGCTCATGACGACGATGCTCAGTCAGGAAGCGCTGCTCGACTGGGGCTGGCGCGTGCCGTTCATCGTCGGCGCAATCGTGATCGGGCCGATCGGCTGGATCATTCGCAAGCGCAGCGAAGAGACGCCGGTCTATCAAAGCGCCTCCGACGAAGCGCCGAAAACCAAAGGCCGCTCACCCGCGCTGCTCGGCTTGCAGGCCTGCGGACTCGTCATCGTGTGGACGGTTTCGCTCTACGTGCTGCTCAACTATCTGCCGGCCTTCACGACGAAGTACGTCGGCATTCATGCGTCCACGGCGCTGTGGCTCAACACGGCGGGCCTGATCGTGATGACGGTGTCGATTCCGTTCTGGGGCGCCGCCTCGGACCGCTACGGACGCAAGCCGATCTACACCATCGGCTGCATCGCGTTTCTGGTGCTGCCGTATCCCATCTTCCATCTGATGCTCGAATACAAGTCGGCGGCGATGGTCGGCGCGGTGCAGGTGCTGGGCGGCGTGGTCATCGGCATCTTCTCGGGCGTCGGTCCCGCCGTGCTCTCCGAACTCTTTCCGACGAAAATCCGCACGACGTGGATGTCGATCGGCTACGGCATCGCCAACGCGGTGTTCGGCGGTTTTGCGCCGATGATCGCCATCGCGCTCATCAAGGCGACCGGCTCGCCGCTCTCGCCCGCGTATTTCGTGATGCTGGCCGCGCTGCTTTCGACGATCACGGTCTTCACGATCAAGGAGACGGCGCACGCGCCGCTGCAATGACGAGCGAAGCCATCCCGGATGTGGTGGTAGTCGGCGCGGGCATCGTCGGGCTCGCGTGCGCGTGGGCCGCGTTGCGCGAGGGCGCGCGCGTGACCGTGATCGACCGCGATTTCGAGGGCGACCGCGCATCGCACGGCAATGCGGGCGGCATCGCGGTGACGGAGAGCACGCCGATCGCCGTGCACGGCATGTTCACGAAAGCCGCGAAATGGCTGATGGACCCGCTCGGCCCGCTCGCGCTCGACTGGAAGCATGTGCCGAAGGCGCTGCCGTGGTTCATGGCGTTTCGCCGCGCGAGCGAGCCTGCGCGCTTCCAGGCGATCTCGCACGCGCTCGCGCTCCTGAACAACCGCGTCTACGACGACATCCTGCCGATGTTCGACGATATCGGCGCGAGCGCAATGCACTATCGTCGCGGCGCGCTCACCGTCTACGAAACCGACGAAGCCTTCGCCGCCGATCAGCCCGAATGGACGCTCAAGCGCGAACTCGGCGCGCGCTGGCATGCGCTGAACGCGCAAGAGGTGCGCGAATGCGAGCCGTCGCTGGCCCCCGTCTTCAGGCACGGCGTGTTTCTCGACGACTGGTCGCATATCGGCGATCCGCGCCGCATCGTCGCGCTGCTGCGCGAGCGCGTGCGTGCGCTCGGCGCGCGCTTCGTGACGGGCGTCGCGCGCGCCATTGAACCGGCTAATACGGTCCTGCTCGCCAACGATGAGCGCGTGCAGGGACGATGCATCGTGATCGCGGCGGGCGCGTGGTCGGCGGCGCTTGCGACATCGCTCGGCGACACCGTCTTGCTCGAAAGCGAGCGCGGCTATAACGCGACGCTGCCGAAGCATGGCGTCGCACTGACGCGCGAAGTGATCTTCGCGGAGCGCAAGTTCGTCGCGACGCCGCTCGACGTGGGCTTGCGCATCGGCGGCGCGGCGGAGTTCGCGGGGCTCGATGCGCCGCCGAACTATCGCCGCAGCGACGCCTTGCTGGCGCTGGGCAAGCGCTTCATTCCCGGCATCGACGATACGGACGCCGCAAAGTGGATGGGTCATCGCCCCGCGACGCCCGATTCCTTGCCGGTGATCGGCGCATCGCCGCGCGCGCCGTCCGTCGTCTACGCATTCGGGCACGGCCATCTCGGCCTGACGCAATCCGCGACGACCGCCGCGCTCGTCGCAGACATACTCGCCGGCCGCACGCCGCGCGTGCCGCTCGCGCATTACTCGATTGCACGCTTCGATAACCGAACCTCTTGAAGGAGCAACCATGCAAGTGAACTGGAAAGGCGTGTTTCCCGCAGTCACGACGAAACTGAAAGCGGACGGCTCGCTCGATCGCGATGCCATTGTGAGCGGGCTGAATCGCCTGATCGAAAACGGCGTCGGCGGCGTCGTGATGATGGGCATGGTCGGCGAGAACGCGCAACTCACGCCCGAAGAAAAGCGCACGGTGCTGAAGATCGCGGTCGAAACGGTGAACGGGCGCGTGCCCGTGATCTCCGGTCTCGCCGAACTGAACACGGCGAACGCCATGCAATTTGCACAGGATGCCGAAACAATCGGCGTGCAGGGATTGATGGTGTTTCCGGGCCTCACGTACCGTTCGGACGATCGCGAGACGGTCGAATATTATCGATCGATTGCGCGTTCGACGAAGCTCGGCCTCATGATCTACAACAATCCGCGCGGCTATGGCGTCGATATGCGTCCCGATCTGCTGGCGCAACTCGCCGATGAACCGAACGTCGTCGCGATCAAGGAAGAGACTTACGACACGACGCGCGTCACCGACCTCTACGCGCGCTTCGGCGAGCGCTTCGTCGTGTTCTGCGGCGTCGACGATCTGATCGTGGAATCCGTCGCGCTCGGCGTGAAGGGCTGGGTCTCGGGCATGGCGAACGCGATGCCGAAGGAATCCGTCGATTTGCTGAATTACGCGGTGAACGGCGAGTACGACCGCGCCCGCGCGCTGTATCGCGCGCTGATCGATCTCTTTCATCTCGACACGCACGTCAAGCTCGTGCAGTACATCAAGCTTGCGGAGAACATCACGGCGGGTTATCCGGAATACGTGAAAGCGCCGCGCCTGATGCTCGAAGGCGAGGAGCGGCAGCGGACCATCGCGATCGTGGAAAAGGCGATCGCGAATGTGAGGGCGCTCGCGCAATGAAGTCCACATTCTTCTGCATCGACGGACACACATGCGGCAATCCGGTGCGTGTCGTCGCGGGCGGCGCGCCGCCGCTCGAAGGCCGCGACATGATCGAACGGCGCGCGCATTTTCTGCGCGAATTCGACTGGATTCGCACCGCCTTGATGTTCGAGCCGCGCGGGCACGAAGTGATGTCCGGCAGCATCCTCTATCCGCCGACGCGCGCGGACTGCGATCTGGCGATTCTCTTCATCGAAGTGAGCGGCTGCTTGCCGATGTGCGGGCACGGCACTATCGGCACGGTCACGACCGCGATCGAGCACGGACTCGTGCGGCCTCGCGAGCCTGGCGTGCTGCGGCTCGATACGCCCGCGGGTCTCGTTCTCGCGCGGTATCGGATGAATGGCGAGCATGTGGATTCGGTGCAGCTCGTGAACGTGCCTTCGTTTCTGCATTCGCGTGAGTTGTCCGTCGAAGTGGAAGGCATCGGCGAGATTCGTTTCGATGTCGCTTATGGCGGCAACTTCTATGCGATCGTCGAGCCGCAGCCCAACTACGAAGGCCTGCATGCGCTGAAGCCTTCGGACATACAACGGCTGAGCCCGGTGCTGAGGCAAAAGGCCAACGAGAAGTACGCATTCGTGCATCCGGAAAACGATGCGATACGCGGACTCAGTCACGTCATGTGGACGGGCGAGCCGACCGTCGAGGGCGCGAGCGCGCGCAACGCGGTGTTCTATGGCGACAAGGCCATCGACCGTTCGCCGTGCGGCACGGGCACGTCGGCGCGCATGGCGCAGCGCGTCGCGAAGGGCCAGTTGAAAATCGGCGAGCGCTTCGTGCATGAAAGTATCATCGGCACGTTGTTCGAAGGCGTGCCGATGGAAGCCGCGCGCGTCGGCGACTACGACGCCATCGTTCCGTCGATAGAAGGATGGGCGCGCGTGACCGGCCACAATACGATCTTCGTCGACGACCGCGATCCGCTCGCGCACGGATTCCTGCTGAAATAAAGGGAGATTCACGTCATGCTGATACTGAAGAACGCCCGCGTGCTCGACGCCGATCACGAGCGCGACGACGGCCGCTATTCGATCGTGATCGAAGGCGACACGATTCGCGAAGTCACGCGCGAGCCAGTCGAGGCGAGCGGCGCAAAGGTCATCGATGTCGGCGGCAGGACGGTGATGCCCGGCATGATCGACTGCCACGCGCATGTGATCGCATCGGTTGCGCATCTCGGCAACAACAGCCGTTTGCCGAATACGTTCGCCGTCTTGCGCGCGGTGCCGATTCTCGCGGGCATGCTCAATCGCGGCTTCACGACCGTGCGCGATGCGGGCGGCGCGGACTACGCGCTCTCGCGTTCGATCGAAGACGGCACCATCGCCGGGCCGCGCCTCTTCGTCGCGGGCAAGGCGCTTTCGCAGACCGGCGGCCACGGCGATTTTCGCGAGCGCTTCGACAACTCGGACCCCGACCCGTGCGGCTGCAACCGCAACATGGGCGCGATCGGCCGCGTGGTCGACGGCGTCGATGAAATGCGCCGAGCCGTGCGCGAGGAAATGCGCGCGGGGGCGCATCACATCAAGATCATGGCGTCGGGCGGCGTGGCGTCGCCGACCGATCCCATCGGCAATCTGCAATTCTCCGTCGATGAGGTGAAGGCCGCCGTCGAGGAAGCGGAGTCGCATCAGACCTACGTGATGGCGCATGCGTACACGCCGAAAGCGATCGCGCGCGTGGTGAAGCTCGGCGTGCGCACCATCGAGCACGGCAATCTCGCCGATGAAGACGCCGCGAAGGTCATGGCGGAGCACGGCGCGTATGCGGTGCCGACACTCGTCACGTATGACGCGATGTCGAAGGTCGGCGCGCAAATGGGACTCGCGCAAGACACGCTCGACAAGAACGAATCGGTGCGCAAGCGCGGTCTCGAAGCGCTCGCGATGCTGCACGGCCTTGGCGTGAAGATCGGCCTCGGCACGGATCTGCTCGGCGACATGCATCAGTATCAGAGCGATGAACTCTCGATACGCGCGGATATCGTCGGCGCATTCGAGGTCATCCGGCAAGCGACGGCGACCGGCGCGGAGATCGTCAACATGAAGGGCAAGCTCGGCGTGATCGCGGCCAACGCGTATGCGGATCTGCTCGTGGTCGATGGCGATCCGCTGAAGGATATTCGCGTGCTGACGGGGCAGGGCGAGCGCATCGCGGGGGTGATGAAGAATGGCGCGTGGGTGCGTCAGACTTTGCTGTGAAACCGCGTGCTACGATGCCGCAACCCTTCGAATAGCACCGAAAAGCCATGTCTCGCGTCGCCACGAATCCGAGCCCAAGCGACTCCACGCACAAGATCGTGCGCACGACGACGGTCGAGCTCGTCACGACGGCGCTGCGGCAACGCATCCTGTCGGGCGATCTCGCGCCGGGCGAAGTGCTGCGCCAGGAAGCGCTCGCCGACGAACTCGGCGTGAGCCGCGTGCCGGTGCGCGAGGCGATCACGCGGCTGACCGGCGAAGGCCTGCTGACGAAAGTGCCGCACAAGGGCGCGTATGTCGCGGAGCTGTCGATCGAAGAGGTGCAGGAGACGTTCGAGATTCGCCTGCGGCTGGAGCCGTGGCTTTTTTCGCAGGCGATTCCGCGCATCACCGAAGCCGAAATCGCGAAGGCCGAACGGCTCGTGCGCGACATGGACGATGCGGATTCGGGCGTCTGGGGTCAACTGAACTGGCGTCTGCATGAAACGCTTTATCTGCCCGCGCGGCGCGACATCACGCTGCAAATGCTGCGCGTGCTGCACGATCGCAGCGACCGCTACTTCCGCTTTCAGGTCGTGCAGGTGCCGATCCGCGAGCAATCGCACGACGAACACATGAACCTGATCGACGCGTGCCGCAAGCGCGATGCGAAGCTCGGCGCGAAGCTGCTCGAACAGCACGTGAAGACGGCGGGCCAGCAGATCATATCGGTGGTCGAGACGATCATGGCGCGATGAAGCGCACCGTCGCGGGCTGTGCCGCATCGCGGGCATCGATTTCGATGTCGAGGTGCGCTTCGACGCAAGCGAGTTGCGCGAACGCGGCTTCATCGACCATCACGACGGGCACGTTCGACGCATAGAGCTCGTTTGCGACGATCGCCCCGATCGACAGGATGAGATCGCGCTCCGCGAGCACGATGCCGGCGGGCCCGGTGCCGTTGCGCAACGCTTCGGCCAGCACGCTGCTGCTGGAACTCGATCCGCGCGCCCGCGGCATCACGAGAATGCGCGACGCGAGACTTTGGCCGAGACCGGCATGCGTGGCATCGACGATCACGCCGCGTCCGGCGTCATAGCCTCCCCAGAAGCTGAGCGGCGGCAACGCGATGGCCGCGGCGCGCGCGCGTCCCGGCACGAGCGTGACGGCTTCAAACGAGTTCATCGATGCACACCTTTCCTTCGAACGCCGATCGCACACATTCGCTCATGCTGCCGAACGCGACGGTCACGCCGATATTCGCCGGCGCGTAGTGCGCCCATTTGCCCGAGTTGGTCATCACGAGCCCGCTGATCTGCTTCATCACCGGCGTGATGTACGTGCACGTGTCCACGACGATCTGCACGCGGCGCGCGGCGAGCCTGTGCGCAATGCCTTCCGCTTCGAGCTGCCAGAGCACGAAGCGGCTCGTGTTCACATAGACGTCGCAGCGTGGCGCGCCTTCGTGCTGATCGAAGAGCGCGTCGAGCGCGCGGAATTCATCGACGGAGAAATGCGGCGTGCCGAGACTCACGGCGGCGAGCGCATCGCCGGGCTTCGCGCGATTCCAGCGCTTGCGCACCGCGTGAAGATCCACCGCGCTCACGGCAAGCGTGCGTTCGGGCGCGTGGCCCTGCAACGCGAGATCGAGCGTCGCGGCTTCGGGCGTGATGCCGACCGCGTGAAACAGCGCCACCGCGCCGCTCGATGCCGCCGCCGCGCCGAGCGCCTTCAGCTCGTCTTCGGTGGTGTCGCCGGGCAGATTCGTGATGGCCGCGATGGTCGCGCCGGCTTCGTGGCCGAGCAGAAAGCCGAGCGCGGCGAAATCCGCATCGCGATGCGGCGAGGCGCGCAAGTCCGGCGCTTCGATCACGATGCGCGCCGCGCGGTTCGCGCTCACGTGCAGGCCCGCGTTGGGCACGCGGCCGGTGATGGCGGCGGCGAGATCGAGGAAATCGCCATAGCGGCTCGTGCGCGCGCCGAGCACGGAGTTGGCGAAGACGATCGCGTTCGATTCGGCCCATGCAATCTGCTCGCCGAGCTTCGGCCGATGCTTCAACTGATACGGCGCGCACGTGAAGCTCGCCTCGCAGCCGAGTTCGACATGCGCCTTCATGAGCCGCGTGCCCGCGCTCGCGATGGCGGCGTCGCCGCGAAAGAGTTCGGGATGAATGAGATCGAGCGAGCCGACATTGAGCGTGGTCGGCACGGCGACCTTCGCGCCGCTCGCCACGAAGCGCTCGACGAAATCGAGGCTCGCGGCGCCGTGATAGAGACAGCCGTCGATATGTGCGCAGGCAATGTCGATGAGCGTTTCGGCGTCCATGACGCGCGCCGTCGCCGCGACGATGCGCATCGCGAGCGCGAGGCCGTCGCCGAAATCGCCGCCGAGCATGGCGGTGTCGCGTGGGGAAAGAGTAAGCATCGGCTCCGATGACCAGCGCTTGAGGATGTCGTCGCAGGATAACGGATCGGGCGGAATCGATCTACCCGCGCGGGGTGGTCCCGTGCGGCGCGGAATCTGGCTTACTGGACGCGCGTGAATCTTTCAAATCTGGAGGGAAGTCGTCATGGGCGTATTGAGCGGAGTTCGGGTTCTGGAGTTCGAGGCGATCGGTCCCGCGCCGTTCGGCTGCATGTTGCTCGCCGATATGGGCGCGGATGTGCTGCGCATCGACCGGCCCGTCGCGGCGGCCGATCTCGGCCCGAAGGTCAGCGGCAAGCACAAGAACGTGATGGGACGCGGGCGGCGTTCGATCACGCTCGACCTGAAGAAGCGCGAATCGGCCGATGCCGCGCTCGACCTGATGTCGAAGGCCGATATCGTCGTCGAAGGGTTTCGCCCGGGCACGATGGAGCGGCTCGGGCTCGGCCCCGACGTGGCGCTCGCGCGCAATCCGCGGCTCGTGTACGGGCGCATGACGGGCTGGGGCCAGACGGGGCCGCTCGCCGCGCGCGCCGGCCACGATCTGAACTACGTCGCGCTGTCGGGCGTGCTGTCCGGCATCGGCCGCGCGGGCGAGGCGCCGGTGCCGCCGCTGAATCTCGTCGGCGATTACGGTGGCGGCGGCATGCTGCTCGCGCTCGGCGTGGTGGCAGCGCTCTTCGACGCGCAGCGCGGCGGCGCGGGGCAAGTGGTCGATGCCGCGATGATCGAAGGCGCCGCGCAACTCGGCACGACGGTCTGGGGCTTGCTCGCATCGGGCAACTGGCGCGAGACGCGCGAAAGCAATCTGCTCGACGGCGGCACGCCGTGGTACGACAGCTATCGCACGCGGGACGGGCACTACATGGCCGTCGGCGCGGTGGAGGCGCGCTTCTATTCGGAGTTGCTGGAGAAGCTTGAACTCGCCGATGAAGATTTGCCCGCGCAGCACGACCGGGCGGGATGGCCGGTGCTGAGGCAGCGATTCGCGGCGGTGTTCGCCGGGCGCACGCGCGAGGAATGGTGCCGCGTGTTCGACGGAAGCGATGCCTGTGTCGCGCCGGTGCTGGGATTTTCGGAGGCGCCGACGCATCCGCATCATCGGGCGCGCGGGAGTTTCGTCGAATTCGATGGCATCGTGCAGCCCGGCCCCGCGCCGCGCTTTTCGCGCACGCCGTCGCGGATCTCGCGGCCGGTGCCGCAGCGCGGAGAGGGCGGACGGGAAGCGTTGGAAGAGTGGGGATTCGACGACGCGCGCATCTTGGGCTTGCAGGCGCGCGGGCTGGGGTTCGTCGCGGAAGACTGAGCAAGGGGGAACGCCGCGAGCCTGCATGCGGCGTTTGCCGGCGGCTCGCGGCCCGCGGCTCGCGTGCTCAGTCGCTCGCGCGACGCGCGATATGTGAAGCCGGAGCGGCCTGATATAACGCGTCGATCAGATGCGCGCGGCGGGTTCGCGCCATCGCCTGATTGACGTAGCCCTTGTCGGCGATTTCATTGGCGTCGAGCGAGGGCGGCTCGGCCATCAGCATCAGCCGCTCGATGACGAGCGTGGCGCCGCCTGCCTTCTGCCGCGCAAGACGCCGGCTCAATTCGGCGACGACGAGCGGATGCGCGACGAGCGCGTCCGCGTCCAGCGCTTCGAGTTCGGGCGCGATGCGCCGGCACGCCGCGACGTTCGGCCATGCGAGCGCCGCCAGATAGTCGCGGTCGTGCCCGCAGATCACGGCGTCGGACAGGAGCGGCGCGCAGCCGTCGATGAGCGCGAGCCGCACCGCGCCCGTGCGCACCCAGGAGCCATTCGCGAGCTTGAAGTCCTCGACCGTGCGTCCGGCGAAGATCATGCCTTGCGCCGGGTCGGCGGGATCGGCAAGACGCACGGCGTCGCCGAAGCGGAAGAAACCTTCTTCGTCGAATGCGGCCGCGGTCAGTTCCGGCTGGCCGATATAACCGCCGAACACGTTCGGGCCGCGCAGGCGGATTTCATAGCGGCCGCCGCCGCCTTCAAGCGGCACGAGCTTCACTTCCGAGCCCAGCGCAGGCGTGCCGATGTTGCCCGGCGCGTCCGTCGGCCAGCTGCAGTACGTGCCCATGCCGCACGTTTCCGTCGCTGCAAGACCGGTGCAGAACGCGATGCGCTCGCCGATCGTCTCCTGCGCGACGGTCTGGATGCGATTGCACACGTCCGCCGGCAGGCTCGCGCCGCCGTAGCCGAAGAAGCTCGCGCGGGCGAAGAGACTTTCCGCGAGCTTCCGATCCCGTTCGAGTTCCGTGGCGAGCACGGTCCACGCGGACGGCACGGTCGCGAAAATGGTCGGCGACACGTCGCGCAGATTGCGCACCGTGCGCTCGATCATCCCGGCAACGGGCCGGCCATCGTCGATGTAATGCGTCGCGCCGAACTGGATCGCGCGGCCGAAGTGCAGCACGCCGCCCAGTCCGTGATGCCACGGCAGCCAGTCGAGAAACACCGGCTGCGCGTCGTGCAGCCATGCGAGGTTGTCCGAGAAATACGCGGCGACCGCGCCGAGATTGCCGTACGTGAGCCGCACGGCTTTCGGCAGACCGGTCGAGCCGGAAGTGAAGAGCACGCGGGCGGTGTCGTCGGTCCGGATGGCGGCGTGTGCGCGTTCGACTGCGCTTTTTGCGGTTTCATCGAGCGGACGATGCGCCAGCGTTTGCCACGCGAGCTGTCCTTGCCGCGCGCCCTCGACCGCGATGACGGGCGCGTCTGCGAAATCGATCGACGCGAGCGCCGGCGCATACGGCGCGGCCGACTGCACGAAGATCCCGCCCGGAGGCACCGACGCGCAGACGGCCTTCAGGCGCGCGAAGTCCTTGCTCGCCAGCGCATAGGGCGGCGAGACCGGCGCGGCCGGAATGCCCACGTATTCCGCCGCGAGCAGCGCCACGGCCTGCTCGATGGAATTGCCCGACAGCAACATGAGCGGACGTTGCGCGTTCAGTCCTGCTTCCAGCAGCGCGGCCGCCACCGACCGCACTTGCCGCCACAGTTCGGTCCAGCTGAGCGAGCGCCATTCGCCCTGTGCGTCGCGCTCGCAAAACGCGGCGGTGTCGCCGCGTCGCGCGGCCCAGAGCGCAACGAAGTCCACGAACGAACGCTGTTCGATGCGGGGCAGCGCGCGAGCGCTGCGCAGAATCAGCGTGCCGTCCGCGCGGCGCTCCACGAGCGTCTCGCGCTCGGGAAACCGCACGGGGCGATAGGACGGCGACACCTTGCCGCTTGCTTCGAGCGTGCTCATTGCATCTGTCTCCCGAGCATGAATGCCTGCCGGACGCGGGGTGCAAAGCCCCGCGCCCTTGTGCGAAGTTCTGGCCGCGCTCGCCTGCGCGAAACGCGGCCGCCCGGTTCTACATTAAGTGCGCGCGTGAATGGCATCGCCACCCGAAACAGGGAGGACAGGGAAAACGCGTCCCGCGCAATGTGTCACGCCGCGCGGACAGTCTGTCTTGGCGCGAGCGGCGGATGCGCCTCCACGGGCTTGTTCGCGCGAATGGCATCGTCCTTGCATGGGGGTGTTCCCTTGGTCTTTCGAACCCTCGTTCAGCCCTTCAAGGAGAGTGCTCATGAGTCTGGATCTGACGTTTCGCGCCGGCGAGGCAACCGTGCTGGCCGCGCCCGGACAAGCGACCGACGCCATGCCGGAGATTCTGATCGGCCGCGTCGACGGCCCGGTCGGCCACGCGTTCGCCAACATGATGGCGCAGTCGAAAGGTCACACCGCCATGTTCGCGATCCGGGCGTGCAACCAGCTCGTGCGCCCCGCGACGATGATCGTTCCGAAGGTCACGCTGAAGGACATGGCGAACATCGACCTGTTCGGCGGCGTGGTGCAGTCCGCAACCGCCGATGCCGTCGTCGATTGTCTGATCGAGGGCATCTTGCCGAAGGATCAGGCGAACGAGCTGTGCATCATCAGCCTGGTGTGGATCGATCCGCGTTGCGCGACGGACGCGAACCTCGACAAGAAGGACATGTACCGCACCAATTACGAAGCGACGAAGCTCGCCATCCAGCGCGCGATGAACAACGAGCCGAGCGTCGACGAACTCATCGCGAACCGGCACAGCATCAAACACGACATGGACGACTGGAGCTGATCAGCGGCTTCCCGTGGGACGCGGCTCGCGTTTTCGCGGCGCGGCGCGGCGGCGCGGGCGGCGCGATGGCGCGCTGCTTTCATCGATCGCGGATTCGGCCGTCTTGCCCGACGCGGCGCCGGGCAGCGCGAGATCGGCCGCCGTCAACGTGAAATTGACGTGCACGGTGTTGTAGGGAAACACGATGCCGCCCTGTTCGTCGTGTTGAAGCAGGCCGGCTTCGAGCAGCGCCTTGACATCGCGATGCACGCCTTTCACATCGCGCTCGAGCCGCCGCGACAGTTCGCGGATCGACATCGGACCCGCGCCGGTCATCGCGCGGATGATCTGCCAGCGCGGCGTGGTGAAGGTGCGAAACAGCAGTTCGGGGGTGGCGTAGCCGAAGAAAGCGCCGTGGTACTTGCCGGTATCGAGTTCGGCCAGCGTCTGCTGAGCGAATTCTTCCATCGTAGCGATGCCAATTCTCACGGTCTCATTCATCTCGACCTCCACCTGTTCCACACCTGCACGTTCAAAAATAAGTCGGCGCTCAATTGCTTGACCGACCTGAATTCATAGGGCGTCTCGGCGCTCACGAAATGACGGTGATCGCCCTTGCCCCGTTCATTGTCATAACGCAGCACACACTCGCCGTCCACAACGTAGGCGAGCCTGTACTTGTATGAATGCGTACAACCCGGGACGGGTTCGGGAACTTTCCAGATATTCAGTTCAACGAACCCTCCGGGACCTGCTTCCTCGCGTCTTTCTACAATTCTGATGGCTTTTCTGTTGGACATTTTGACAACACCCTCGTGTGTTGTCAAATACTCCAACATCTCGACGCCGCCGACCATTTCCCGAACGGACGACTTGACGCATCGCCGGATTCGGCGTTCGCGCATTTCATCAGCCAAGCGCGCGAGACGCTGATAGACTGAAAGACCCTGTCTCGTCATGCGAGGCACGTACGATCCGCAAGAAGCTTTCATGACGAACCGCAGCCTTCGTCATTCTGCACTGCAGCAAGCCGCGAGCAATTCGCAAGCGCTTTTCGTCTTATAGCCGTCTCCTATCAACGGCATTGCAAAAATCGCATTCTATTGAGGGTCGCTCTCACGTATTTTTTAAGGTGGAACAGGCCCGTCTCGACGATCCACGCATCGCCCGATGCAGGCCGCGAGCTCTCTTTGGCAGTCGGTAGCAGAACAACTAGTGGGTACGTCCTCGCAAGGAGATAACGCATGTCGAACGAATCGAAGTGTCCGTTTACTCATGCCGCAGGCACAGGCACGACGAACCGTGACTGGTGGCCGAAGCAACTACGGGTGGATCTGCTCAATCAGCATTCGACCAAGTCGAATCCGCTCGACCCTGGCTTCGACTACGCCGAGGCGTTCAAGCGCCTCGATCTCGCCGCGGTCAAGAAAGACCTCGCGGCGCTGATGACCGATTCGCAGGAATGGTGGCCTGCCGACTTCGGTCACTATGGCCCGCTCTTTATCCGCATGGCGTGGCATAGCGCCGGTACGTATCGCATCGGCGATGGCCGGGGGGGTGGCGGTCGCGGCCAGCAGCGCTTTGCGCCGGTCAATAGCTGGCCGGACAACGTCAGCCTCGACAAGGCGCGGCGTCTGCTCTGGCCCGTCAAGCAGAAGTACGGCCAGAACATTTCCTGGGCCGACCTGCTGATCCTTTCCGGCAACGTCGCGCTGGAAACGATGGGCTTCAAGACCTTCGGCTTCGCGGGCGGCCGCGAAGACACGTGGGAACCGGACCAGGACGTCTACTGGGGCAATGAAAAGACCTGGCTCGGCGGCGATGTCCGCTACGGCAAGGGCGCGGCCGGCAACGACGACGACCAGGGCGTGATCACCGCCGACGAACAGAAGCACGGCGAAGAAGTCAGCCGCACCGATAACGGCCGCAATCTGGAAAACCCGCTCGGCGCGGTGCAGATGGGCCTGATTTATGTCAATCCGGAAGGCCCCGACGGCAATCCCGATCCGCTGGCGGCGGCGCACGATATCCGCGAGACCTTCGCGCGCATGGCGATGAACGACGAAGAAACGGTCGCGCTGATCGCGGGCGGCCACACCTTCGGCAAGACGCATGGCGCGGGCCCGGCCGATAACGTCGGCCCGGAGCCGGAATCGGCCGATCTGGAGAACATGGGTCTCGGCTGGAAGAACAGCTTCGGCAGCGGCAAGGGCGCGGACACCATCACGAGCGGCCTCGAAGTCACCTGGACCACGACGCCGACGAAGTGGGGTCAAGGCTTCTGGGAGAACCTGTTCGGCTACGAGTATGAATTGACGAAGAGCCCGGCGGGCGCGAACCAGTGGGTCGCGAAGGATTCGGGCGAAACGGTTCCGCACGCGTACGATCCGTCGAAGAAGATCAAGCCGACGATGTTGACGACGGACCTGTCGCTACGCCTCGACCCGGAGTACGCGAAGATTTCGAAGCGCTTCTGGGAAAACCCCGACCAGTTCGCCGATGCCTTCGCCCGCGCGTGGTTCAAGCTGACGCACCGCGACATGGGCCCGAAGGCGCGCTACCTCGGCCCGGAAGTGCCGCAGGAAGAGTTGCTGTGGCAGGACCCGATTCCGGAGGTCGATCATCCGCTCGTCGATGATGCGGATGTCGCGTCGCTCAAGCAGAAAGTGCTGGCGGCGGGCCTGTCCGCATCGGAGCTCGTGTCGGCGGCGTGGGCGTCGGCATCGACGTTCCGTGGCTCCGACAAGCGCGGCGGCGCGAATGGCGCGCGCATCCGTCTTGCGCCGCAGAAGGACTGGGAAGCGAACCAGCCCGAGCAGCTCGCGAAGGTGCTGACGGCGCTGGAAGGCATTCAGAAGGCGTTCAACGGCGCGCAATCCGGCGGCAAGAAGATTTCGATTGCCGACCTGGTTGTGCTCGCGGGCGGGGCGGCGATCGAGCAGGCAGCGGAGAAGGCCGGCCAGAAAGTGACCGTGCCGTTCACGCCGGGCCGCATGGACGCGACGCAGGAAAAAACCGACGTGCTCTCGATGTCGGCGATGGAACCCGTCGCCGATGGCTTCCGCAACTTCATCAAGGGCAACGTGCGCGTGTCGCCGGAGACGCTTCTCATCGACAAGGCGCAACTGCTGACCTTGACCCCGCCGGAAATGACGGCGCTCGTCGGTGGATTGCGCGCGGTCGGTGTGTCCGCCGGAACGACGCCGCATGGCGTGCTGACCGACCGGCCCGGAACGCTGACGAACGACTTCTTCGTCAATCTCCTCGACATGGGCACGGAATGGCTGCCGCTGTCGTCGAGCCGCGATGTGTTCGAGGGACGCGATCGCAAGACGGGGCAGCGGAAGTGGACGGGCAGCCGCGTCGATCTGGTCTTCGGGTCGCATTCGGTGCTGCGTGCGCTGTCCGAAGTCTATGCGAGCAGCGACGGGCAGGCGAAGTTCGTCAAGGATTTCGTCGCAGCGTGGACGAAAGTGATGAACCTCGATCGCTTCGATCTGAAGAAGTAAGCCTCGCGGCGTCTTCGCGACGTGAAGCGGCTCCGGTTTTTCCGGGGCCGTTTTTTTTGGGGGGAAGACATGGGCGGGAGACGAAATCACGCTTGATTGCCTTGCGACGCATCGAGCAGCGCATTCGCGGCGAATCGCGTATCTTCTACGTTCCGCCCGATCATCGACAGGAGGCACGCCATGCCCCGCACCGTCGCCGAGAAACGCGCCGCTTTTCGCGCGCTGCACGAATCCGGTTGCTTCATGTTGCCGAATCCCTGGGATGCCGGTTCCGCGCGCTATCTCGAAACGCTCGGCTTCAAGGCGCTCGCGACGACGAGTTCGGGCTTCGCATGGTCGCAAGGACACGCGGACAATCACGTCTCGCGCGATGCCGTGCTCGCGCATCTGCGCGTGATGGTCGAGGCCACCGATCTGCCCGTCAACGCGGATTTCGAGAGCGGTTTCGGCGCGAGCCCGGAAGAAGTCGCGCAAAGCGTGAAGCTCGCGGTGCAGACCGGCGTGGCGGGCTTGTCGATTGAAGATTCGACGGGCGACGCAGCGGCGCCTTTGTTCGATATCGATGTCGCCGTCGCGCGCATGAAGGCGGCGCGGCGCGCGATCGACGAAAGCGGCGGCGATACCTTGCTCGTCGGCCGCGCGGAAAACTTCTTCGCCGGCAAGCCCGATATCGACGATGCGATCGCGCGTCTCAAGGCCTACGCCGACGCGGGCGCGGATTGTCTCTATGCGCCCGGCATCAAGACGCGCGAGCAGATCGAGGCGGTCGTCAAGGCGGCCGGCCCCAAGCCGGTGAATCTGCTGATCGGCGGCGTCTCCGAATTCACATTGAGCGACGTGGCCGGGCTCGGCGTGCGGCGCGTAAGTGTCGGCGGCGCGCTCGCGCGGGCCGCGTGGGGCTCGTTCATGCGCGCGGCGCAAGGGCTCGCCGATGGACGTTTCGACGGCTTCAGCGACGCCGCAGCGGGGAACGATCTCAATGCGATATTCGAGGGCCGCGCGTAGCCGGCGCGGGCCCTTCCGAATGAAGCCGCGCGCTCAATCCGCGTGCGCGCGGTCGAACGCCCAGACCTCGGGAAAACCCATCAGCTCGCACATGCCGGAGAACGAATACAACGCGTCGGCAGCGCCTTCCGTGCCCTTTTGCGCGAGGATCTCGCCGTACACATCCTTGAGCGCCTTCGCGACGGCGAGAAACCCCGACGCCGGATAAATCGCCAGCGAGAAGCCGAGCCGCTGCAATTCGGCAGGCGGCAATTGCGGCGTGCGCCCGCCTTCGACGACATTCACGAGCAGCGGCATATCGAACGCGCGCCCGATCTTCTCCAGCTCTTCCACACTCTCCGGCGATTCGATGAACAGCACATCCGCGCCGGCCTTCGCGTACGCCTCGCCGCGACGCAACGCTTCGTCGAGCCCGAGCGAGGTCCGCGCATCCGTTCTCGCGACGATCTGAAAGTTGCTGTCGCTGCGGCTTTCCACCGCGACCTTGATCTTGCGCACCATGTCTTCGAGCGCGATCACGCGCCGCCCCGGCGTGTGGCCGCATTTCTTCGGGAACTCCTGATCTTCGAGCTGGATGCCCGCCGCGCCCGCGTGCTCGTAGCCTCGCACCGTATGCGCGACGTTGAGCAGGCCGCCGTAACCCGTGTCGCCGTCGCAGATCATCGGCGTTTGAGTGCCGCCGCAAAACGCCGTGACGCGATTGACCATGTCGGTGTACGTGGCGAGGCCCGCGTCGGCCAGGCCGAGGTACGACGCGACCGTGCCGAAGCCCGTCATGTAGAGGCAATCGAAGCCCATCGAGTCGGCCATCTTCGCGGACACCATGTCGAAGATGCCGGGCGCGGTGACGATTTCCTTGCGCGCGAATCGCGCTTTCAATGCCTGACGCTTGTTTTCGTGCGTGACGCTCATGAGTGTGTCCTCTGAAAGTTTCAACGATGCGATTCCCGCGTGACCGCCGACGCCGCGAGCGCGCCATCCGTATCCGGCGCGGGCGCGATGTCTTCGAGCGAGCGCCGGTTCGTTTCGATGCCGAACACCGCCAGCACGACGGCCATCACGACCAGCGCGCCGATGATCATCGAAAGCACGTCTTTCACGCCGCCCGTGGCGTACATCACGACGACGAGCTGCGGCGCGAAGATGCCGGTGATACGCCCCGCGCAACCCGCGATGCCGTTGCCGCGCATGCGGTTTTCCGTGGCGAAAAGCTCGGGCACGTAGGTCGCGACGCCGAGCGCGACCATCAGATATGTCAGCGTGAAGAGCAGGAAGCCGAGCAGCGTGGCCATCGCGACGCCGGTGGAGTGGCCGTAGAGCCAGCCGATCACGGCCGCGAGCACCGACACCGCGATCAGCCCGTTCTTGCGCCCGACCTTGTCGGCGATCAGCACGCCGATGAGCGCGCCCGCCGGGCCGCCGAGCGACATCAGCGTCGTATAACCGAGCGACGACGCCATGCCGATACCCTGCTTCATCAGAAACGTCGGCACCCAGACGATGAAGCCGTAGATCACCATGTTGATCGTGATCTGCACGACGATCGCGAGAAACGTGCGGCGAATCTGCGAAGGCGAGAAGAGTTCGAGCAGCGTGGTTTTCTTCGTCACCGTGCGCGGCGCGTCGTCGACGGGCGGGAGCGGCGAGCGCTTGGCCGATTCCGCTTCGGCGTCGCGCAGGATCGCTTCGGCTTCTTCGTAGCGGCCTTTCGATTCGAGCCAGCGCGGTGACTCGGGCATCTTCTTGCGGATCACCCACACGAACAGCGCGCCGATGCCGACGATGGCGAACATCGCGCGCCAGCCGATCGACGGAATGATGAGATAGCCGAGAAAGGTCGAGAAAAAGAGCGCCGAGTTCGTGATGAGCGACAGATACGCCGACCATTTCCCGCGCACCGCGGGCGGCATGAATTCGCCGACGGAGCCGTATCCCACGACGATCTCCGCGCCCAGTCCCAGCCCCATGAAAAAGCGGCAGACGATGAGCCAGGTCATGTCCGGCGCGAACGCGCCCGCGAGCGACGCGAGCCCGAACACCGCGAGATTGAACTGATAGGTGAACTTGCGGCCTTTCGCATCGCCGAGCACGCCCGCCGTGAACGCGCCGATCAACATGCCGATGAAGGTCGACGAGAGAAACGCGGCGTTCAGCTGCATCGTCGACCAGCCGGTCTTGGCGAGCGCGCCGAGCACGCCGCCCGCGAGATAGATATCGAAGGAATCGAGAAACATGCCCGCGCCGATGAGCCATAGCACGCGCTTGTGAAAACCGGAAATGGGCAGCCGGTCGAGCCGTGGTCCGGCGCTGACGGTGCTTATGGTGGTGCTATCGGTGCTCAGCATGCGTGTCTCCAGTGGATTTCTGGTAATGCTGTTGCGGCCCGGACCGCCCGCGCGTGTCAGGGCGCGCGATGCTCTCTGTCGTAGCGGTCGAGCACCGCCTTTTCGGCGGCGAGGATATGGCAGCGCGTGACGGCTTCCGCCCACGCGGCATTGCGCTGTTCGAGCGCCAGAACGATTTCGAAATGCTGGCGCGCGCTGCGTTCGCGGTCTTCGTCGCTATAGGTGTCGAAGGTCCACTTGATGAGCGGCGTTTCCTTCATCGAGCGCAGCGAACGGTCGAGGCGCGCGTTGTTCGCGGCGGCCGTGATGATCGCGTGGAATTCGCCGTTCGCGGTGAACCACGCTTCGCAGGTTTCGGGCGTCGAGGGATGTTGCGTGATGGCGAGCATCGCATCGGCGAGCGCTTTCAGGCGCGCGATGTCCGCGGCGCCGATGGAAAGCGCCGCGCGCCCGGCCAGATACGGCTCGACGAGCAGCCGCGCTTCGAAGATTTCGCGCGCGTCCTGCAAGGTCCACGCTTTCACGCGCACGCCGTAGTTCGGGCGCGTTTCGACCCAGCCTTCGGCGTCGAGCCTGCGCAGCGCCTCGCGCACCGGCGTGCGGCTCACGCCCAGGCCCTTTGCAAGCTGTTCCTCGCGCAGATACTGGCCCGCGCCGTACTGGCCGCCGGCGAGCGCGTCTTTGATCGCGAGATAGACGTCGTCTGCCGAACGCGCGGGTTCGGGCGGGATTGTATGCAAAGCGGGTTGAGTCTGCGGCATGGCGGCCCCGTTTCAGACGGCTGACGGGAACATTGTATGCAAAGTGGCCGCGATGAAACGTGGGGATTTCCCTTAGTGCCCGCTTACTTCCGGTGCTTCGCCATATAGCCGAGATAGGCGATGACCGCATCGAGATCGCCGTCGCTGAGCGCGTTCTTGTCGAAGCCGGGCATCTTCATGTCGGCCCAGGCGCGAATCGACTTCGGATCGCGGATGAACGACTTCAGCACCCACGGCTGAAAGTATTCGGTCGGATTGTGCGGCCGGTTGAGGTCCGGGCCCATCGAGGCGTCGCCGGCGCCGTTGAGCTTGTGGCACACCATGCATTGCGTCGCGAAGACGCGCTGGCCGCGGCGGATCGGCGAATCCGCGGGCACGTTCTTGCCGACCGCGATCTGCGGCCAGCGCGCGGCGAGCGTCGGCGCGATGCGGATCGCATCGACCTTGAAGGGCCATTGCTCGCTGGACACGCCCGATGCGGCCGGATCGATCCAGACGAGATAGAACGGACCGATATCGCCGCTGCCCGAAACCTGCGGCCACGGCTCGTCCGGCGTCTCGATCGCGAGCCACGGTTCGGCGCGCTTTTTCGCATCGCCGAAAAGCAGCCTGGCGGGCAGGTGCGTGACGAAGCCGTCGGTGGCGGTGATCTGCAGTTCCTTGTCGGCGGGCAATGCGGCGATACCGAGCAGGGCGCGCAACGGCACCGCGCGATACGTCATCGTGCGATGAAACGTGACGTCGTTCGGCACGCGGATCGTTGCGGCATCGGGGCGCGCGAGCAGTTGTTCGGCCGTGAGCGAACGTTCGCCGCCCACGTTGATGACGAGGCTTGCCGCCATCGACGACGCGCAGGCGAGCATCAGGCCCGCCAGCGCGATCATGCGTTTCAGGTTCGTGTTCATCGCCGTCAGAAGAAAGGCCGCGCGAAGCGGCTCAACGTTCATCGCCCGCGAACTGCGTGCGCAGCGACTTGCGGATGACCTTGCCCGTGGCCGTCATCGGCAGTTCGGTGACGAAGCGCACGTCGCGCGGATATTCGTGCGCCGCGAGGCGTGTGCGGACGTGTTCCTGCAATTCGCGCACGAGCGCAGCGCCGGGCTCGAAGCCCTCGTTCAGCACGACGGCCGCGCACACGATCTCCGTGCGCTGCGCATCCGGCACGCCGATGACCGCCGCGAAGCGCACCGCCGGATGCCTGAGCAGGCAATCCTCGATCGGACCCGGCCCGATGCGATAGCCCGCGCTCGTAATGACATCGTCGTCGCGGCCGATGAAGCGGAAGAAGCCGTCGCCGTCGAGCGTGCCGAGATCGCCCGTCAGCAGGAAATCGCCGCGAAACTTCTGCGCGGTCGCGGCTTCGTCGCGCCAGTAGCCGAGGAACATGACCGGATCGGGCCGCGCTATCGCGATGTGTCCTTGCGTGCCGTTGGGCACGGGCATGCCGTCGTCATCGACGATCGCGACGCGATGCCCCGGCACCGCGCGGCCGATCGCGCCGTTGCGCGGCTCGAACCATGTTTCGCACGACGACAGCACCATGTTGCACTCGGTCTGCCCGTAGAACTCGTTGATGGTGACGCCGAGCATGGCGCGCCCCCACGACAGCAACTCCTCGCCGAGCGATTCGCCGCCGCTCGCCACCGAGCGCAACGCGAGACCGTCGCGCTTCGCGTGGGGCGTCGCGCGCATCATCTTGAGCGCGGTCGGCGGCAGGAACGTGTGACTCACCTTATGGCGCGCGAGCAAATCGAACGCGGCGACGCCGTCGAACTTGTCGAAGCGGCGCGCGAGCACCGGCACGCCGTGATGCCACGAGGGCATGAGCACGTCGAACAGCCCGCCGATCCACGCCCAGTCCGCGGGCGTCCAGAACAGCGTGGCATCGCGCGGAAAGCACTGCTGCGACATTTCCACGCCCGGCAAGTGGCCCGGCAGAATGCGATGCCCGTGCAGCGCGCCCTTCGGCTTGCCCGTCGTGCCGGACGTATAAATGATGACGGCGGGATCGTCCGCGGCGGTATCGACGAGCGCGTCGTCGTCGGATGCGGTTTCGATCGCGGGCCAGAAGTTCGTGTCGGTGTCGAAGAGGTGCTGCAACGCCGGCAGCGCGCCGCGAATCTGCGCGATTTTCGCGGCGCCCTCGGCATCCGTGACGACGGCCTTCGCGCCCGAATGCGCGAGCCGGAACTCGATCGCATCGATGCCGAACAGCGCGAAGAGCGGCACCGCGATGCAGCCCATGCGATACGCGGCGAGATGCGCGATCGCGGCTTCGACCGATTGCCGCACGAAGATCGCCACGCGGTCGCCACGCACGACGCCTTGCGCTTTCATCGCGTTGGCGAAGCGGTTGGAGAGGCGCTTGAGGTCGTCGAAGGTATAGCGCTGTTGCGAGGCATCGGCGGCTTCGACGATCAGCGCGAGACGGCCCGAGCCGTCGGCCCATTTGTCGCACACATCCTGCGCGATGTTGTAGCGCGCGGGAATGCGCCATTCGAACGGACCTGCGACGGCTTCATAGGCGTGGCCTGGCGGGAGCATGGGCGTGAGCGCGGGAGGGTGGATCGTGCGCTCATCATACTTCGAGACGGATCAGTCGATGCGCGTCTGCCAGGCCGCGACCGCGCTCGCGCACAGCGCAACGCCGATGATGAAGTAGAAGCCGTCGAGCGAGCTCAGGAAGTTCGCCTGCTGCGTGACGAGCCGGCCGATCTCGCCGACCGCGAGACTCTTCGCCGCCGCCGCGCCGTGGCCCATGCGTTCGAAACTGTCGATCAGGCCTTGATACGTGTTCTGGAAGACCGGATTGAACGGATTGACCGATTCGACGAGCCGCGTCTGGTGCAGCGCGGCGCGATGCTGTTCCAGAATGATGAGGGTCGCGGTCGAGAACGAGTAGGTCAGTTGCTTGACGATGTTCTTGAAGCGATAGCCGTGACTGTATTCGTCGATGGCGAAGATGCGGAACGTCAGGTTGGCGACCGGCAGCGCAATGAAGAGCAGCAGCATGCCGCGCAGGATCATGGGCGCGACGAGCCACGGCATGCTGACATCGGGCGGCATGTTGATCATCCACGCGCCGATGAACGCGGCGAGCAGAAAGCCCGTCATGATCAGCCACTTCTTGTGCTTGATGCGCGATGAAAAGCGAAAATACACGACGGCCATCGCGAGCGACGCCATCGACGTGAAGCCGACGAGCCGCCCCGCGTTCTCCACCGGATAGCCGAGCCCGGCTTCGAGCAGGCGCGAGACGAGAAAGCTCATCGCGTTGCTGATGTAGTAGAACGCGATGTACAGCACGATGCCCACCTGGAACGTCTTCTCGCGCAACGCGTGCAGCCGCAGCAACGGCTTCGGATGGTGCCACTGATGCCATACGAACCAGCCGAGCGCGACGAGTCCGGCGAGCGTCAGCAGAATCAGTTCCGGCGACGTGCTGAAGAGCTCGAACCGCACTTGCTGCATGACGATCTGCAACGCGCCTTGCGCGAACGCGAAGAGGATGTACGGCCAGAAATGCGACTCGCCGCGCGCTTCGGGATGCACGCGCCCCGAAGACGGCACCGCGACATATGCCAGCACGCCGAGCGCCACGCCCGCGAATGCGGTGCACGAAAATAGCGCGCGCCAGCCGACCCACGCGACGAGATAGCCGCCGCACAGCGGCGCGAGCGCGGTGCGGAGCAGGATCAGGTTCAGGAAGCGGCGCGTCGCGGCGGGGCGTGCCTGCGGCGTCAAGCGCGTCTGGATCAGAATGCGCGCGGCGCTCATCATCGGGCCGATGAAATAGCCCTGAAAGCCGCGTGCGAGCGCGAGTTCGATGGCGGACTCGGAAAACGTGGCCGCCACGGCGCCCGCGGCGAATAGAAACAGGCATCCGGCGATATAGCGGCGATTGCCGATCCGCTCGATCCACCATTGCTGCTGCAGAATGCCGAGCACCGACGCGACGGCATAGGCGCTCGACGCCCACACGAGTTCATCGGACGATGCATTGACGCCGCCCGCGATATAGCTCGTGAAGAAAGAGAAGATCGAGTTGTCGAAATAATCGAGACCCGTGGCGAGCGCGATGGACCACGGAAAGAGATCGCCGAGCAGGCGATCCGCAAGCTGCTTCGGATAACGAAACGACGCCGAGATCATTCGACATCCGTGCGCGGCTTGCGCGCGGCCATGCGTTCCTGCAACAGCGCTTCCTTGCTCTCGCCCGCGATTCTGCGTCTCAGATAGTCGAGATCGTGCGCCAGTTCGTTGCGCACCGCCTGCGCTTCCTTCAGTTCGCGGCGCACGGCGGCGATGCGCGCATCCACCGCGTCGAGCTGCTGCGCCAGCGCCTGCTCGATTTCCCGCAAGGACGACGCCGAAAAAGCGGTGCGGCCTTCGCCGAGCGTTTCCATCGGCCGTTTCAGTATTTCGACGATGCCTTGCAACGAGAAACCGAGCGAGCGCAGCCGCAAAATGCGCGCGAACAGTTCCAGATCCTGCTCGCTGTAGAGCCGGTAACGGCCTTCGCTGCGCGTGGGCGTGACGAGGCCGCGCTCTTCGTAATACTTGAGCGTGCGGGGCGTGACCTGCAGCCGTTCGGCGGCATCGCGGATGGTGAGCAGCGCGGGCTTGATCGTGGACATGGCGGGCATCGGGAGTGCGGAGTCGATGCCGTGCAGTATAACGCAAACCTGTACGTTCGCGTACAGGTTTGGCTGGCATGCGGAGTGCTAAGGAAAGGGGGCGCGATGATAGACTTGTCAGCTTCGCGGCGCCGGTTTTCGGCGCTGCCCGAACGTCACGAAAACCGAAACGCATGAAACGATTCTCGATGATCCGCGATTTCCACCTGGCGGACTGGTTCACGCTAGGCAATGCGGTGTGCGGCACGGGGGCGCTGTTCTCGTCGATGTCCTATCTCGACGACTCGGACGTGCTGCATATCTATCTGGCCTGCGCGCTGGTGTTCGCGGCGCTCGTCTTCGACGTGCTCGACGGCCGCATCGCGCGCTGGCGTCAGAAGGCGTCGCTGCTGGGCAAGGAACTGGATTCGCTCGCCGACGTGATCTCGTTCGGCGTCGCGCCGGCGATCATCGGCTACGGATTCGGCATGCGCGGGTTGTATGACCGCGTGATTCTGGCGTACTTCGTCGCGTGCGGCGTGTCGCGGCTTGCGCGCTACAACGTCACGACAGAAGAAATGTCGGGCGCCAGCGGCAAGGTCACGCACTTCGAGGGCACGCCGATTCCGACTTCGTTTCTGATCGTGCTGCTGCTGACCATCGGCGCGTGGTCCGGCGCGATCGGCGAAAGCATGTGGCTCGGCACATGGCGCATCGGCGGTTTCACGCTGCATCCGCTCGTGCTGATCTACGCGATTTCCGGCTCGCTGATGATCAGCCGCATCCGCATTCCTAAGCCATGACTTCGTGAGTTTCGAGCGGCGCAGCGCTGATCGCGGGCGCCGCATCGAACTTTTCCTTCAGCGACGCCGACAAAAACTCCACGAAGGTCCGGATTTTCGCGTCCACATGCTGGCGCGACGGATACACCGCGTACACGCTCGCGCCCTGCAGCGGATAGTCCGGAAAAAGGCGCACGAGCCGCCCGGCGCGAATGTCGTCGGCGACGAAATAATGCGGCATCGCCGAGACGCCCGCGCCCGCCAGCAAGGCGACGCGAAGCGCCTGCGCGTCGTTCACCACGATCTGATCGGCGGCTTCCGCCTGGGCCGCCGCGCAGGATGCAAGCTCCGCATGCCAGTCGCACGGATGCGCGAACGGCGCGTTGATGCGCGTGAGCGCGTGCATCGGCAGATCGCCGATCGATTCGACCGCGTTGCGCTTGAGATACGCGGGCGCGGCGACCAGCACGCGCTGAAACCGCCCGACGATCCGGTACGCGTTGCCCGAGTCCGGCAGCGCCGCGGCCGAGAGCACCGAGACGTCGAACTGTTCCTGCACGAGATCGGGCATGCCGGGAAGCAGTTTCAGATCGACCGTCACTTGCGGATGCGCACGGCGATACTCGACGATGGTGGACATCAGTTGCGTGAGCCCCAGATCCGGGGCCGCGTGCACGCGCAGGCGGCCGCGCGGCGTGGTGGCGGCGTCGCTGGCTTCGGCGTCGGCGGCGTCGATTTCGGCGAGAATCGTCTTGCACTTGCGGTAATAGCGCGCGCCGCTGTCGGTGAGCGAGACGCGGCGCGTCGTGCGCTGCAAAAGCCGCGTGCGCAGGTCGTCTTCCAGCGAGACGACCGCCCGCGACACGATGCCTACGCTGCAATCCATGTCCTTCGCCACACCGCTGAAGCTGCCGGTCTCGGCGACGCGCGAAAACACGC
Source organism: Caballeronia sp. PC1 (assembly GCF_021353155.1). Classification (NCBI taxonomy): domain Bacteria; kingdom Pseudomonadati; phylum Pseudomonadota; class Betaproteobacteria; order Burkholderiales; family Burkholderiaceae; genus Caballeronia; species Caballeronia sp. PC1. The sequence continues at coordinate 416,502 of NZ_JAJUBH010000003.1, read as the reverse complement.
GCATGCTGAAGAGCTTGTCCATGTCCGCCTGCCTCCCGATTCCGCTGTTGTCCTCGATGGAATCAAGATACGTTCGCGCAACGCTTCACGCCATCAGCCGTGCATACAGGCAAGTCATCCTTGCGTATAGGTGTACGCGGCATGCCGGCGGCCGATCAGGACGAAATGCGCCATCGCGATGAGCGGGAAAGCCGTGGCGACCCAGGCGACGAGCGTCCAGCCGCCGCGCTCATAGAGCGGGCTCGCGAAAGCCGAGCCGATCGCGCCGCCCACGAAAATGCTCGTCATGTACACCGCGTTCAGCCGGTTGCGGCTCGCGGCGTGCAGCGCGTAGATTTCGCGCTGGCCGAGCACCATGTTCATCTGCACGGCGAAATCGAGCGCGATGCCCGTCACGACGAGCGCGCCGACGCCCCACGCCGGATGAAACACCACGGGCAAATACGCGAGCGCCGCGAGAATCAGCGCGATGAAGGTCGCGCGCACCGTGTGGCCCGCGTCGGCAAGGCGCCCGGCGATCGGCGCGGAGGTCGCGCCCGTCGCGCCGATCAGCGCGAAGATGCCGATGGCCGTCTGCGAAAGCCCGTAATGCCGCGTCAGCTCGACCGGAATGCCGGTCCAGAAGAGGCTGAACGACGCAAACATCAGCCCCTGATAGAGCGAACGGTGACGCAGCACCGGCATCGAGCGCACGAGATGGCCAAGCGAGCCGATCAACTGGAAGTACGTCGCCCGGTGATCCGGCTTGCGGTTCGGAATGGTGAGCGCGAGCACGGTCGTAATGCCGATCATGAGCACGGCGGCGGCCCCGAACATCGCGCGCCAGCCGAAGTGACCCGCGACGAGGCTCGATATCGGCCGCGACAGCAAGATCCCGAGCAACAGCCCGCTCATGATGGTGCCGACCACTTTGCCGCGCGATTCGTCCGGCGCGAGGTGCGCCGCGAGCGGAATCAGAATCTGCACCGCCACCGAGGAAAAGCCGATCAGCAGCGAAATCACGAGGAACCAGCCGGGCGTGTGCGTGAACGTGGCCGCCGCGAGACTCGCGATCGAAACCAGCGCGGTCGCGATCATGAGCTTGCGGTTTTCGACCAGATCGCCGAGCGGCACGATAAAAAAGAGCCCGAGCGCATAGCCGATCTGCGTCAGCGACACGATCAGGCTCGCGGTGCCGCCCGCCATGTGCAGATCGGGCGCGATGAGTTCGGTGATCGGCTGCGCGTAATACAGATTGGCGACGATCGCGCCGCAGCAAAAAGCGAACAGCGCGATGAGGCCGCGCGTCAGCGGGACGTGCCGGGCCGGGTCGAGCGAGGTCGATGTTGGGGTCGACATGGGGATTCCTTGGATGGCAGTCCGCGACTATACGTCGCCGATGCATAACGCGCTTGCACGGTCCGCGATTCCGTCATATGAAAGGTTCGCGCGGCGTCCCACATATACGTACATATGATTTCGCCGCCGCGGCCGCGTGCGTAAGATGACTTCATCCAAGCGGCGGACGGTCCCATGCCCGCCGAAATTCAGGACAACGCCCTTGCAACCGCCTTCAAGAGTCTCCGTGATCGACGATGACGAATCTGTCCGCGTCGCCTCCTCCAGCCTGCTGCGTTCGCTCGGCTGGGAGGTGAGCCTGTATCCGTCGGCCGAGTCGTTTTTCGATGCCGATCCGCTCGACGGACTCGCGTGCGTCATCACCGATCTCAACATGCCCGGCATGTCCGGCCTGCAACTGCAGCAGCGTCTGCGCGCGCTGAAACCGCGCGTGCCGGTCATGTTCATCACCGCGTTCGCTTCCGATGCCGCGCGCCGGCAGGCCATCGACGGCGGCGCGGTGTGCTTTCTCAGCAAGCCCGTCGATGGCGCGGCCGTCGCCGATTGCCTGGAACGCATCAAAGAAGGCTTTTTGAAGGGATAGAATGCAGTGCGTCATCCGGCCTTTCGCGCCGCGATGTTCTCAACGAACGCTCTTTTCGAACGCCCCATGACCCTGCCGCTCGTTTCGTTCGTCGTTCGTCTCCATTCGCCGGGCTTGGACCGGCTGTGATGGAGACATTTCAAAGCGCGCCGCGCCCGGTGCGTCACGATATCCGCATCGTGTCGATGCTCGCCGCGGCCATCGCACTCGCCGTGTTTCTCATCGACGCGCTCACGCCGCTCGATATTGCCATCGCGGTGCTGTATGTCATCGTCGTGCTGCTGGTCGCATCGACGGGCAATCGCACCGCGACCGTCAGCACGGCCTGGGGCTGCGTGATCCTCACGCTCGTCGGCTTCATTCTTTCGCACGACGAGAATGTGTCGGGCGGCGCGCTCGCGCGTTGCGCCGTGAGCCTGCTCGCGATCGGCACGACGGCGATTCTCTCGCTGCGCAATCTCGCCACCACGACGAAGATGCAGGAGCAGCTCGAACTGCTCAATCTGACGCACGACGCGATCGTCGCGCACGACATGAACGACCGCGTGACGTTCTGGAACCGCGGCGCGGAAGCGCTTTACGGCTTTACGGCGCAAGAGGCGATCGGCCAGCCGATCCAGCGCATGACGCAATCGAATTCGCCCGTGCCGCATACGCAGATACACGCCGAACTGCTGCGCTCGGGCCGCTGGGACGGCGAAATCACGCGCGTTCGCCACGACGGCGGCGAGATCGTGATCGCAAGCCGCGCGGCCTTGCTGCGCGACGCGAAAGGCCTGCCGCACGCGGTGCTCGCGACGAGCAACGACATCACCCCGCGCAAGCGCATGGAAGCCGAACTGCAGTGCCAGCGCGATGCCTTGCAGCGCAGCGAGGCGTTCCTGCTCGACGCGCAGCGCCTTTCGCGCACCGGCAGCATCGCGACGCGCCTGCCCGCCGGCACGATGTGGTGGTCCGACGAGGCGTACCGCATCTTCGACTATCCGCGCGACATCACGCCGTCCATCGACGCGGTGCTCGCGCGCACGCATCCCGACGACCTCGAAATCGTGCGCGGCGCGCATCAGGCGGCCGAGGCGGGCGCGTGCGACATCGAGATCGAGCATCGGCTGCTGCTGCCGGACGGATCGGTGAAGCACGTGCATTTCGTCGCGCATCGTGCATTGACGGAAAGCGACGGCGACGAATATGTCGGCGCGCTGATGGACGTCACCGACACCAAGCGCGCGCAGGAAGCACTCGCGCGCTCGACTGCCGAGCTTGCGCACGTCACGCGCGTCACGATGCTGGGCGAACTGGCCGCGTCGATCGCGCATGAAGTCACGCAGCCGATGGCCGCGATCGTCACGAGCGGCGACGCCGGGCTGCGCTGGCTCAACCGCCCGCAGCCGGAGATCGCCGAGGCGCAGCAGTCGATCGCGCAGATGATCCGCGACGCCAAGCGCGCGAGCGAGGTCATCGCCCGGATCCGCGCGATGGCGCGAAAGCGCGACAGCCAGCTTGCGACGCTCGACGTGAACGAGATCGTCGGCGAGACGATCGAACTGGTGCGGCGCGAGCTCGACCGGCATCGCGTGGACGTGCGCACCGAACTGGCCGCACCTTCGCCGACGGTGCGTTGCGATCGCGTGCAGTTGCAGCAGGTGCTCATCAATCTGATCATGAACGCCGCGCAGGCGATGTCCGGCGTACACGGGCCGCGCGCGCTGCGCATCGTGACGGGCGCGAGCGCGAGCGACGCCGGCTATGCGCAGATCACGGTGCAGGATTCCGGCACGGGCGTGAGCGAAGAAAATGCGCGTCGGCTTTTCGACGCCTTCTTCACGACCAAGGCCGAGGGCATGGGCATGGGCTTGTCGATCTGCCGCTCGATCATCGAGGCGCACGGCGGCAGGATCTGGGCGGAAGCGCCCGAGGAAGGCGGCGCGCGCTTGTGCTTCGTGCTGCCCGACAACGAAGGGGACGACGATGAGCTTTGAGAAGGACGGCGCGATGGTCTACGTGGTCGACGACGACGAATCCATGCGCGATGCGTTGCGCATGCTGCTGCGCTCCGTCGGCCTGAACGTGACGACGTTCGCGTCCGCGCACGAGTTCCTCGCGTACGACATGCCCGAGGTGCCGAGCTGCCTGATTCTCGACGTGCGGCTCAAAGGGCAGAGCGGCCTCGCCGTGCAGGAGCAGATGGCCGCGAGCCAGTTGGGCTTGCCGATCGTCTTCATGACCGCGCACGGCGATATCGCGATGACGGTGAAGGCGATGAAGGCCGGCGCGAAGGACTTTCTGGCGAAGCCGTTCCGCGATCAGGACATGCTCGACGCCGTCGCGCAGGCGCTGGACGCCGACGAGGAGCGGCGCGCGGCGAGCCGGTCGGTGGCGGACTTGCGGCGCTCGTATGAATCGCTCACACCGCGCGAGAGAGAGGTGATGGCGTTCGTCGTGTCGGGCCTGATGAACAAGCAGATCGCGGCGGAGATGAGCCTGAGCGAGATCACGGTGAAGATTCATCGCGGCCAGGCGATGAAGAAGATGGCGGCACGATCGCTCGCGGACCTCGTGCTGAAGGCGGAGGCGCTCGGCGTGAAGATGCCGCTAGGGGCGTCGGTGGCTTCGCGGGCGCAGAGGCTGTAAGTTTCTCGCTGCCGCGGCGAGCGCCGCGTCACTCACTCGTGCGTCTTCAGGACCATCGCTGCTTCCATTGCCGCCGCCCGCTCCAGCGGCAATTCCGTGTCGTGCCCCGCACGATCCAGCGCGCTCCAGTCATGCGGCGCGCTGAACGAATACCACGCGCCGAACGCCAGCACGGCGGCGCAACCCGATAACAGCCTGCGTGTCGATGTATCGCTCATGATGCGCTCCCGCTGCGTGACCATGACATCAGCTTAGAGAAGCGCACGCGCGCCGGCCATTCTACGAACGACTCGGCGCGCTCATACGAACGTTTGATGCCGATACTGCTTCCTCTGCGCAGCTACCATGCGCGGCCGCGGTCGGCGATCGCGGCGACGGCCTGCTCGTCGTTCGTGACGGCTTCGCCGTCGCCATCGGAAAAGCGATAGCTGCCGCGCGCTTCCGATTTCGCCTCATAGAGCGCGGCGTCGGCGCGTTTCAGCGCGCTTTCGAACGGCTCGCCGACGCGCGCGAGCGCAATGCCGACGCTCACGCCGACGCGCAGCGTCAGCCCGCACGAGAGCGCGTAGGGCACCGAGAGCTCGCGAATGATCTTGCGGGCGAAGGCCGCGCTCGATGCATCCGCGACATAGGCCGCGACGATGGCGAATTCGTCGCCGCCGAGACGCGCGGCCAGTTCGCCGCGGCGCATCGCGTTGCGCAGGCGGTCGGCGACGAGCTTGAGCAGTTCGTCGCCGGCGTTGTGGCCGTGCGTGTCGTTCACGCGCTTGAAGCCGTCGAGATCGACGTACATCACCATCACCTTGTCGCGGCCCGCGCCGCTCGCCATCATCCGTTCGGCGTGGTCGCCGAGATAACGCCGGTTCGGCAGCCCCGTGAGCGAATCGTGATGCGCCCAGTGCAGGATTTTCGCTTCCGCTTTGCGGCGCTCCGTCACGTCCTCGATGATGATGACCGCGCTGCCGTCCGGCACCGGGTTGCGGCTCAATTCGAGATGCCGCCCGTCGCGCAAGGGCAGATCGAGCGGCAGGCAGCCCTCCTTCAGCCAGTGCGCGCAGCGCTCGGGAAACTGCGCGCGCAGCGTGTCGCCGAATTTCGCGAGCCCGACATAGCCGATGAATTCCGGCAAGGACACGTCGAGCCGCAGCATGTCCGCGCTCGCGCCGAACAGTTCCGCCGCCTTGCGGTTCGCGATCACCACCTTGCCGGAGGCATCCACGGTGCACAGGCCATGCGGCATGTGCGCGAGCGCCGCGTCGAAGCGCGCGGCGATTTCGGCATGGCCGCGCTCGGCCGTCATCAGCGCGACGAGGCCGCGGTAATGGCGCTGGACGACCGCGCACATCGCGACGATGTATAGAAAGAGCGGCGGCACGAGTATCCAGTAACCCGCCGGCCCGAAAAGCCCGCCGACGCCGATGGGCAGCGCGCCCAGGCAGACCTGCGCGATCGCGAGATGCGGCGTGCCTGCATTGCGCGACGCGACGCCGCCGAGCAGTCCCGCCGTCACCATGATCGCGAGCGCAGCGAGCACTGCGTCGCCGGAAATGACGCAGGCCATCGTGCCGAGGCCGGTCGCAAGACACGTCAGGAGCGCGAACGGTGCATAGCGCGCGGCCCACGGACCGGGTTGCGGCGCGCCCGGCCTGCGCTGCGCGCGATAACGGCACACGATCGCAAGCCGCACGGCGAGCAGAAACAGGTCGCATGCGATCCAGATGACCGTCCACACCGCCGGCTGGCGGCCGAGCGCGATCAGCGCGACGAACGCGCCAGAGATGCCCGAGAGCAGCAGCGGACGAATATCCTCGACGAGCGTCGACAAAAGCCACGCGCGAATCGCGGGCGTGATGCGTCCGTCCTCTGTCGCCGGTGTGGCGAGAATCGAATCGATCAGGGACGGATTGCCTGACATACGGAAGACGGGCGGGCGCAATGAAAAACAACGGCGGTGCTCTCACCGCAGGTGTTCGTGTTTACGGCGTGGTTTGCACAAACTTTAGGCAGCGACGCGGCCCTCCGCGCCACAGGTCGAGATTATTCTCCCACAGCGCATTCTGACTTTCCTCTCAGCCGGATTATGTTTTCCAGGCGACATAGTAATTTACGTCCCAGTCCTTCCAAATTCACCGCGCGCACGGGTTTTGCCTCATCGAAAGCTTTCGTTTCAAAGACGATCATGAGTGGATGTCCCTGCGCGCCGCGCATCGGATGCCGTCGAGTGAAACTGTGATATCGCTGTAAGGACAATGTCGCGAAGCCGGCCGCAAGAACCGTCGCGCGACCCAAAAATGGAGACATCATGGATACGAACTCTGTCACACCGCCCGGTGCAAAAGGCGCGTCGCACGCCGATAACCACAAGCAGACGAAGAAGGCGACCGCGAGCGGCTGGATCGGCTCGGCGCTCGAATACTACGACTTCTTCATCTACGCGCAGGCCGCCGCGCTGATCTTCCCGCAGCTTTTCTTTCCATCGGGCAATCCGAAAGTGGCGATCGTCGCGTCGCTCGCAACATATGGCGTCGGCTACGTCGCGCGGCCGATCGGTGCATTCGTGCTCGGCCACTGGGGCGACACGCACGGCCGCAAGACCGTGCTCGTGCTGTGCATGTTCCTGATGGGCGTCTCGACGATGGCCGTCGGCCTCTTGCCGACGTATCACAGCGTCGGCATGCTCGCGCCCACGCTGCTCGTGATCCTGCGTCTGGTGCAGGGCTTCGCGGTCGCGGGTGAAATCTCAGGCGCGAGCTCGATGATTCTCGAACACGCGCCGTTCGGGCGGCGCGGCTTCTTCGCGAGCTTTACGCTGCAAGGCGTGCAGGCCGGGCAGATTCTCGCCGCGGCCGTGTTTCTGCCGCTCGCGTACTACATGCCCGAGGACGCGTTCAATGCGTGGGGCTGGCGCATTCCGTTCCTGCTCTCGGCGTTCGTGCTGATCGCGGGCTACATCATCCGGCGCGAAGTGCACGAGACCCCCGCGTTCGAGAACGAAGGCGAAAAGGGCGCGGTGCCGCGCTCGCCGATCGTCGATGCCTTCAAGTACAACCTGGGCGACATGTTCCGCGTCGTCTGCATGGCGCTGATGAACGTGATTCCCGTGGTCGCGACCATCTTCGGCGCGGCGTACGCGGTGCAGGCGGCCTACGGCGTCGGCTTTCACAAGAGCGTGTATCTGTGGATTCCGGTCGTCGGCAACATTCTCGCCGTGCTGGTGATTCCGCTCGTCGGCAACCTGTCGGACAAGATCGGGCGCAAGCCGCCGATCATCGTCGGCGCGCTCGCTTCCGGGGTGCTGTCGTATCTGTATCTGTACGCGATCAGCATCCACAACGTCTGGCTCGCGATCTTCGCGTCGCTGATCATGTGGGGCATCGTGTATCAGGGCTATAACGCGATCTTCCCGAGCTTCTATCCCGAGCTCTTCCCGACGCGCACGCGCGTCTCCGCGATGGCCATCTCGCAGAACGTCGGCACCACGATCACGGCGCTGCTGCCCGCGCTCTTCGCGACCGTCGCGCCGCCCGGATCGACCAACATTCCGTTCACGATCGGCTCGATCACGCTCGCCGTGACGATCATCTCGGCGATCGCCGCGTGGAGCGCGCGGGAGACGTATCGCATTCCGCTCAACCAGCTCGGCGAAGCGAACGCGCGGCCCGTCGAGAAAGCGGAGTACGACCGGCTGCGGGCGGAATCGGTCGCCAACGCGCGCGCTTCTTAAATCTCCTTTGCTTTTTTCCTTCTCGGGCGGTGCGTGAAAACGCGCCGCCGGGGTGAACTCGCGTTTTCTTTTTGACACGGTGGAATCGAAGTGAACACAGACTCAGGCAAGACACGTATCGCGGTGGCGGGTGCGGGCTATATCGGACAGGCGCACATGGGCGTCGCGCAGACGAGCGCGGATTGCACGCTGTCGGCCATCGTCGATCCGGCGCCGGCGGCCGCCGCCATCGCGGAAAAAGCGGGCGTGCCGCTCTACAGGACGCTCGATGAACTGCTCGCGAAAGACCGTCCCGACGGCATCGTGCTCGCGACGCCGAATCAGTTGCACGTCGAGCATGCGCGCATCTGTCTCGCGGCGGGCGTGCCGATGCTACTGGAAAAGCCGATCGCGCCGACCGTCGAGGAAGCGCAGGCGCTCGTCGACGAAACCGAACGCTCGGGCGTGAAAGTGCTGATTGGGCATCATCGCGCGCATAGCCCGATCATGGCGCGCGCGAGGCAAGTGATCGAGGAAGGGCGGCTCGGCAAGCTCGTCGCGGTGATGGGCAGCGCCGTGTTCTTCAAGCCCGACGAGTATTACGCGAGCGCGCCGTGGCGGCGCGAGCCGGGCGCCGGCCCGATCCTCTTGAACATGATCCACGAGGTGCACAATCTGCGCATGCTGTGCGGCGATATCGTCGCGGTGCAGGCGTTCGCTTCGCACGCGACGCGCGGCTTTCCCGTCGAAGATACGGTGGCGATCAATCTGCGTTTCGCAAGCGGCGCGCTCGGCACGTTCATGCTGTCCGATACGGCCGCGTGCCCGCGCAGCTGGGAGCAGACCTCGCAGGAGAACAAGGCGTATGCCACGTATCCCGACGAAGACTGCTACGTGATCGCGGGCACGACTGGCTCGCTTTCCGTGCCGACGATGCGTCTCAAGTCCTACGCCCGCGCCGAAGATCGCTCGTGGTGGAAGCCGTTCGAGGAAAGCATCGTGCCGATGACGCGCGACGATCCGCTCGCGCATCAGATGGCGCATTTCGCAAGTGTGGTGCGTGGCGAAGCCGAGCCTATTGTCAGCGCGCGCGACGGGCTGCAGAATCTGCGCATTACCGAGGCTATCGTGCTTGCCGCCAGCACGGGCGGCATCGTCGAAATCGCTTGACTCCGCTTAACTCTCCACGCAAGGAAATCTCATGGCAAAGATCCTGACGCTCCATGGCGTCAACCTCAACATGTTCGGCAAGCGCGATCCGAAGCAGTACGGCACGGCGACGCTCGCGCAAATCGACGAGCAAATGGCCGCGCTAGGCAAGGAGCTGGGCGTGGACGTGGAGTGCTACCAGACGAATATCGAAGGCGAAATGTGCTCGCGCATTCACCGCGCGTTCGAGGAAAAAGTCGATGCGATCGTCATCAACGCGGGCGCGTGGACGCATTACAGCTACGCGATCCGCGATGCGCTCGCCATTCTGAGCGCACCGATCATCGAAGTGCATATGTCGCACGTGCATGCGCGCGAGGAATTCCGCCACAAATCGGTATTCGCGGAAATCGCGAAGGGACAGATTTCGGGATTCGGCGTGGACAGCTATCTGCTGGGCCTGCGTGCGGCGGTCGCCGCGATCAACGCGGGCAAGTAAGGCCGATCAGGCAGGTGAAGCAAGCGGCGAGGCGTGGTTGCGCCTCGCCGGTTCATCGGGTCAGGCCGGGCGGCTGAAATCCTGCGAGCGGCCCGCTTTCGGCTCGCGCTCCGCCTGCGGACGCAGCGGCTCCGGATTGCGCTGCGCTGCGCCGCGGATGAACAACACCGCGCACACTGCGCACAGTCCCCACACTACGGCGATGATGGTCAAGTAGTTCATTTTCACTTCCCCGATGAACGCGGAGCGGCGTGCGTCCGCTCTCGCGCTTAGATCTTGTTTCCTGTTTCCCGGTCCCTTGGTCCTGTCACGCCTGCGACGCGGGCATCGCCAGCAACCGGCCGATCAACTGCTCCGCGAGCGCCTGCTGCTCGGTGATCGACACGGCGTCGGCGTCGGTGGCATCGCGCCCGGCGTGCAAACGCCCGGCGAGTCGCATGATGTTGTCCGACACCGACTGCAGCGTGCTCAGCAACTCGGCCTGCGTGGCCGGCGTGCCGTCCTGCGGTGCTTCAGCGAAACGCTCCGCCGTACGATGCGGCCTGGCGTTTCCTTCCATCGACTGATACATGGCGACTCCCCGTGAGTGGATGATGCGATTGTCCGCCGTCGCGCCGAAATCAATCCTCCGAATAACACCTGATTCCGGTCTCAAATCGTTTGTTGTTCGCTCTGAAGATTGGCGCGCGATCGCGGGTTGTCCACTCAGCAAGGTCTGCGGGCCGCCGGGCGGTAAAATCGCAGACTCCCTTGCCGAGATAGTGAGCGTTTTTTCCGCCGGCCAATATGACCATCCGCACCAAAAAACCACACTTTTTGCCCGATTGGCGGTGCGTGCGAAGGTCGGAATGAGGCAGGAAAGCGAGCGGCGCTTCTAAAGCGGTAATTTGTGCGATACAGCAGGCATTTAACATCGACATGGTTCAGGGCAACACGAACGAAGCTTCTCTCAAGCGCGGCCTGAAAAGCCGCCACATTCAGCTGATCGCGCTCGGCGGCGCGATCGGCACCGGACTTTTTCTCGGCGTCGCGCAAACGATCAAACTCGCCGGGCCCTCCGTGCTGCTCGGCTACGCGATCGCCGGCGTGATGGCGTTTTTCATCATGCGGCAACTGGGCGAGATGATCGTGGACGAGCCGGTCGCGGGCTCCTTCAGCCATTTCGCGGACAAGTACTGGGGGCACGCGTCCGGCTTCATTTCGGGATGGAATTACTGGGCCATTTACATCCTGGTGAGCATGGCCGAGCTCTCGGCGATCGGCATCTACATGCAGTACTGGTGGCCGGCTTTGCCGACGTGGGTATCGGCGCTCGCGTGCTTCGTGATCGTCAACGCGATCAACCTGACGAGCGTGAAGTCGTACGGCGAGACGGAGTTCTGGTTCGCCATCGTGAAAGTCGCGGCGATCGTCGGGATGATTCTTTTCGGCGGCTATCTGCTCGCATCGGGTAAGGCCGGTCCGGAGGCGAGCGTCGCGAACCTGTGGCAACTCGGCGGTTTCTTTCCGAACGGCGTGAACGGACTCGTGATGTCGATGGCCGTGATCATGTTTTCGTTCGGCGGCCTGGAACTCGTGGGCATCACGGCGGCGGAAGCGGAAGATCCGTCGAAAAGCATTCCGCGCGCGACCAATCAGGTCATTTACCGCATTCTCATTTTTTATGTCGGCGCGCTCGGCGTGCTGCTTGCGCTGTATCCGTGGGACAAGGTTGCGACCGGCGGCAGCCCGTTCGTGCTGATTTTCCGCGAGATGAACAGCACGCTCGTCGCCAACGTGCTCAACGTAATCGTGCTGACCGCCGCGCTGTCCGTGTACAACAGCGGCGTCTACGCGAATAGCCGCATGCTCTACGGCCTCGCGCAGCAAGGCAACGCGCCGCGCATGTTTGCAAACGTGAGCGCGCGGGGCATTCCGCTGACAGCGCTCGGCGTCTCGGCGCTCGTGACGGCGGCGTGCGTCGTCATCAACTATGTGATGCCGGGCCGCGCGTTCGGCCTGCTGATGGGGCTCGCGGTGTCGGCGCTCGTCATCAACTGGGCGATGATCAGCATCATCCATCTCAAGTTCCGGCGGCAAAAGCGCGCGCGCAACGAAACGACCCTGTTCCGCAGCTTCGGCTATCCGCTCACGAACTACGTGGTGCTCGCGTTCCTCGCGGGGATCGTCTGGGTGATGTTCGAGACGCCGGACCTGCGGCTGTCCGTGTACCTGATCCCGGTTTGGCTGGCCGTTCTCGTAATCGGCTACTATCTCAAAAAACGGGGCGCTGACGCGCAACGCGCCGGCCGTCTCGAATCCCGCTGAAATCCTCGCTCCGACACACATACCATGTTCGAACATATCGATGCCTACCCCGGCGACCCGATCCTCTCGCTGAACGAAAACTTCCAGAAGGACCCGCGCACGAACAAGGTCAATCTGAGCATCGGCATTTACTTCGACGACGAAGGCCGTCTGCCCGTGATGCAGGCGGTTCGCGAAGCGGAACTGTCGATCCTGAAAGAGCTCGGCCCGAAACCGTATCTGCCGATGGCCGGTTTCGCGCACTATCGCGACGCCGTGCAGCAGCTCGTGTTCGGCCACGACAGCCCCGCGCGCGCCGCGGGCCGCATCGCCACGGTGCAGACGCTCGGCGGTTCGGGCGCGCTGAAAGTGGGCGCCGATTTCATCAAGCGCTATTTCCCGCAATCGAAGGTGTGGGTGAGCGATCCGACGTGGGAAAACCATCGCTTCATCTTCGAGCGCGCGGGTTTCGAGGTGAACACGTACCCGTATTACGACGAAGCCACCGGCGGCCTGCGCTTCGATGCGATGCTCGAAGGCATCGACGAGCTGCCCGCGAAGAGCGTCGTGCTGCTGCATGCGTGCTGCCATAACCCGACGGGCGTCGATCTGGATCAGGCGCAATGGCTCAAGCTCATCGACGTGCTGCAAAAGCGCGATCTGCTGCCGTTCGTCGATATGGCGTATCAGGGCTTCGGTTCCGGTCTCGACGACGACGCGTTCGCCGTGCGCGAACTCGCGCGCCGCGGCGTGCCGGCGTTCATCGCCAATTCGTTCTCGAAGAATTTCTCGCTGTACGGCGAGCGCTGCGGCGGCCTGCACGTGATCTGCGACGACGCCGCCGAAGCCGACCGCGTGCTCGGCCAGTTGACGAGCGCGGTGCGCGCGAACTACAGCAATCCGCCGACGCACGGCGCGAAGATCGTGACGCACGTGCTGAACACGCCCGAACTGAAGCAGTCGTGGGAAAAGGAACTCGCGTCGATGTGCCAGCGCATCGCGCGCATGCGTCAGGCGATCCACGACGGACTGAAGGATCATGTGCGCGGCGAAATGCTCACGCGCTACGTGAAGCAGCGCGGCATGTTCACGTACACGGGCCTCGTCGCGGAACAGGCCGACCGGCTGAAAGAAGAGTTCGGCGTGTATATCCTGCGCTCGGGCCGCATGTGCGTCGCGGGCCTGAACGAGCGCAACGTGCAGGCCGTCGCCGATGCGATCGGCAAGGTGCTCGCGCCACAGTAAGCGCTACAGATCGGGGCAGGACAGCACGTTCTGCCTCGGCAGGCTGCCCGGCCCCGTCTCCACTTTCGTGCCGCGCACTGGCGTGAGGATGAGCCTCACGCTCGTCGTGCCTTCGTTCGCGAGCACGTACACGTCGCCGCTGCCTTCCGGCTGCCAGTACACGCGAAACACCTCGCCTTCCTTGTAAACGTGCAGCGCGCCGTGCCTCACGACGCCGCCGCGCCAGAAATTCACGCTTTCCCCTTCGCGCAGCGCGAACATGCCGTCTTGCCCGTTCGTGGCGCTTTCGAGCGTGCCGCATACGGCGTCGGCGGCGCGCGCATGGGTGCAGACGGCGAGCGCCGCCGCGCACAGGATGATCGATCCGCGGTTCATCGGTCATGCCCTCCTCATGAAAAATTATCGGCAGGCGCGTTCATCGTAAGCGCGTGCGCCGTGCCGCGCTCATCGCAAGATATGCGCCGACGTTCCGCCGCGCGTGTGCTAATTTGAATGGAAGCACTTCGATCTTGGAGGGCGTCATGACCGTGATCGCACCGGACGAAAGAGCGGATTTTCTGGCGATCCTTGCGCGGCATCGGCTGGAGGAAAGCGATTTTCTCGTGCAGGAAGGCGGCGCGTCCGATGTCGTGGACGATGTTTATCCGCTGCAGGGCCACGTCACCATCACGCGGCGTTCCACATTGAAGGAACGCGAATATCGCATCGGACACGGCACGGAATGGACCGCCGCGTTCGAAAAGGATTTGAACAAGGGCGTGTTCGGCTGAACAGGCACGCCGCAGTCAGGTTTTTCACGCACTTTTTCGACGCGGAGCACGCGATGAGACCGTCCGAATTCGAATCGTTCAAGGCGCATGTCGCGATGCTGCTGCGGGATTTGCCGCGCGGCATGACGGCGGATCTCACCGATGTCGCCGTCGCGTACTGGAACGGCACGCAGGTCGTCGGTGCGTATCTGCGCGATAACGGCCGCATCGACGAAGATTTCGAATTCGACGAAAACGCGTGGGGCAACTGGCGCGACGAATTTCTGCTCTGGTTCGACGCACCCCGTTTCACCGAGCGCGCCGACTTGAAGGCCGCGTTCGTCGCCGGCGTCATGACCGCGAACCTGCCCGGCGGGCGCTGGCCGCGTCCGCTCTGACGTCCGCTTTGACTTCATCCCCGACTTCATCCCCGACTTCATCCCTGACGAAGTCCTTGCAGGCACGCCGTTCATTCCTTAGAACGGCACAACGATTGCTCCCTCCGACGACGCCCCAGGCCCGAACCGCGACCGCCCGACGGCCGCGTTCCGGCATCCATCGTCACGGAGGAATTTCGCATGGCTGTTCACGGCAGACTTCATCCGCTCACGTTCTTTACGGCCATCGTGTTCATCGTCATCGGCGCGGCGCTGGCGGCGGGCGGCGCGTATCTCGTGACGCTGAAAGGATCGTGGTACTACGCGATCGCGGGCGCGGCCATCGTCGTGAGCGGGCTTCTGCTGCTGATACGGCGGCGTTCCGCGCTGCTGCTCTTCGCGCTCATGCTGTTCGCCTCGACGATCTGGGCGGTCGTCGAAGTGCGTTTCGATTTCTGGCAGTTGATGCCGCGCCTGTGGATCTGGCTGCTGCTCGCGATCTGGCTGCTGATGCCATTCGTGCATCGCGGCGCGCTGTTCGGGCCGCCGTCGACCGCGCGCGCGGCGCGCACGCCGCTCGCTGCGGCGATCGTGATCGTGCTGCTGCTCGGCATCGGCACGTTCTTCAACGATCCGCACGACCGACCCGGACGCATCGACGTGGACGTGGCCGCCGATGCCAATCAGCCCGATCTCAACGCCGCGACGGGGCGTAAGCCGGGCGACTGGATCGACTATGGCGGCTCGCCGCTCGCGCAACGCTATGCGCCGCTTGCGCAGATCGCGCCGCAGAACGCGCATCAGTTGAAAGTGGCGTGGACGTATCGCACCGGCGACATGCCCGGCGAGGACGATCCCACCGAAACCACGGACGAGAACACGCCGCTCAAGGTCGGCGACACGATCTTCCTGTGCACGCCGCACAGCAAGGTGATTGCGCTGGATGCCGCGAGCGGCAAGGAAAAATGGCGCTTCGATCCGCAGATTCAGAGCCCGGTCGGGTTCAAGCACTGGGAGCACATGACCTGTCGCGGCGTCGCGTATTATGACGCGGCGATGCATCCGATGCCTGCGGCTGCCGCGCCCGCAGCGATCGAAGCGAGCGCGCCCGATGCCGAATCGGCGACGCCCGAAGCGCCCGCGCAGACGCCCGCCCAGACCACCGCGCTGGCCGAATGCCCGCATCGCCTGTTCCTTCCGACGGCGGACGCGCGCCTGATCGCCCTCGACGCGGACACTGGCAAGGCGTGCACGCGCTTCGGCAAGAACGGCGCGGTCGATCTGCGCGCGAACATCGGTCCGTTCACGCCGGGCGGCTACTATTCGACCTCGCCGCCGGCGGTGTTCCGCAACCTCGTGATCGTCGGCGGCCACGTCACCGATAACGAATCGAACAACGAGCCTTCAGGCGTGATCCGCGCGTTCGACGTGAACGACGGCCATCTCGTCTGGAACTGGGACCCGGGCAATCCCGACGCCACCGAGCCGATCGCGCCCGGCGGCACCTACGTGCGCAATTCGCCGAACATGTGGTCGATGTTCAGCGTCGACGAGCAGCGCGGGATGATCTATCTGCCGATGGGCAATCAGACGCCCGATCAGTGGGGCGGCGAGCGCACGCCGCAGGCGGAGAAGTTCGCCGCGGGCCTCGTCGCGCTCGACGCCGCGACGGGCAAGCTGCGCTGGAACTATCAGTTCACGCATCACGATTTGTGGGACATGGATGTTGGCGGCCAGCCGACGCTCGTCGATTTGCAGACGGCGCGGGGCATGCAGCCGGCGGTGATCGCATCGACGAAGCAGGGCAGCATTTACGTGCTGAACCGCGAAACCGGGCAGCCGATCGTGCCGATCGCCGAGACGCCTGTGCCGCAGGGCGCGGCCAGGGGCGACCGCACCGCGCCGACGCAGGCCGTCTCCGCGCTCAATTTCAATCCGCCGCGCGTGAAGGAATCGGACATGTGGGGCACGACGCCGTTCGATCAACTCTGGTGCCGCATCAAGTTCAAGAGCCTGCGTTATGACGGGGCCTTCACGCCGCCCTCGGAGCAGGGCACGCTGGTGTTTCCGGGCAATTTCGGCGTGTTCGACTGGGGCGGGATTTCCGTCGATCCGGTACGGCAGATTCTCATCGCGAATCCGGATTACATGGCGTTTGTGTCGAAGCTGATTCCGCGCGAGCAGATTCCGGAAAGCAATGGCGAGAAGAAGGGCAGCGAGACGAGCGGCATCAAGCTCGCGCGCGGCACGCCGTTCGGCTATGAGATCAGCGCGTTTCTTTCACCGCTCGGGATTCCGTGCCAGGCGCCGCCGTGGGGCTACATGGCGGGGGTGGATCTGCGCACGAACAAGATCGCCTGGATGCACAAGAACGGCACGATCCGCGACAGCGCGCCCCTGCCGATTCCCATGCCACTCGGGGTGCCGAGTCTCGGCGGGACGATGGTGACGGCGGGCGGCGTCGCATTCCTCACAGGCACGCTCGATCAATACGTGCGTGCCTACGATGTGCGCGACGGCAAGAAGCTGTGGGAGGCGCGTCTGCCGGCGGGCGGACAGGCCACGCCGATGAGCTATGCCGATGCGAGCGGCAAGCAGTACGTGCTCGTGACGGCGGGCGGTCATGGCTCGCTCGGCACGAAGGCGGGCGATTACGTGATCGCCTACACGTTGCAATGAAGCGCGGGGGCCTTCGTCGTGCTTTACGCGCGGCGGTAGGCTTCAGCCATCAGGGCGCTGACTTTCGCGCGTGCGGCCAGGGCGTCGCGCGCGGCGCTTTGCAGCTTGGCGGCGATGAACGAAACGAAAGCGATAGGGGTGGCGGCGATGATGCCCATGAGCGAACTCCTGACTAGGGTAACTAACTAGGTAATAACCCTAGGTTAGCATATTCGACGCATTGCAACAAATTCCTTTCGGGAAATGGACTATGCGCGCGGGCGAATCGTCGATGCGCTATATTTATGCATATATAGCGCATCGACCGTTTCATGCTGACGCAAACCATCGAATCCTCCAGCCGTGAGTCCGCCGGCGTCGGCTACGGCGCGACCATCATCACCGTCAAGGCGGCGCGCGATCACGAGCGCGCCGAATCGATACGCGATCTCGTCGATGCGCATCGGCGCTTGCACGGCAGCGTGCTGCGCTTTTTATCCCTTTTCGACGGTGGACGCGCCCGCATCGCGCGAAGCGCGCCGCAATCGCTCGAAGCGTTGGCCGGGCTGCTGGAAGAGAAAGCGCGGGCGGCGGGATTCGGCCGCATGCGTGAGCTGAGCGCGGCCGTGCAATCGGCGCGGGTGGCCGCCCGTCAGCGCGAGTTGCTTTTCTTCGACTCCTTCGGCACCGATACGCCCGCGTTGCGCGAGGCCGCGTGCGCGCTGGAGCGCCTCGACGCGACGCTCGTCGGACTATGCGTGGAGCATGTTCTGCGCGTGAACGCGAAAAGCGCCACGCGCCGCGGCTAGACCGGCGGATCGATCTTCTGCGGCACGGCGTCGAGTTGCCGGAACACGCTGAGCCAGTCTTCGAGATGCCAGGTCTTCGACACGCGGCCGTCGCGCAGTTCATGGAACGAATGGATCGCGAAGCGGATCGGCTTTTTTGTCGCGGCAATGCCCATCAGCGGGCCGGACTGTGTGCCGCTCACTTCCGCGCGCGTGCCCACGCGGTTGTCCTGCACCAGCATGTCGAGAATCTGGATGCGCATGTCGGGCAGCGCGCTCGCGAGATCTTTGAAGATGGGGATCATCTGATCGGGGCCATGCCGTTGTCCGGGCGGCTCGGGAAGGTATTCCCAGTCGGGCGTGACGGCCTCGCGCAAGAGCGCGACGTCCTGCGTGGCAAACGCGCGATAGAGACGCTCGACCGCTTCGCGCGCGGCCGGCTGGGTCAGATGGGCTGCCTGCATGGTGCCTCCTTGGAAACGGTGAGGGCGCGGCACTGCGGATTCACTCTATCCCAATGGGCCTGCGAGCGCAGGAACGGCCGCGCAGCCGTGTTAAGCTCACGTTTCTTCGCTGGGGAGTAGCCGGCTTTTCCGCACCGGAAAAGCGCTCATGTCAACACGCTCGGCCGTTCAGGTCGTGGCATGAGCAGCCGTCACAGGTTGGCAAGACCATCGACAGAATTCGCGACCGGTCGGGCGCGCGTTCTGTCGTTCCATCTTGCCCGACCAGAGCGCTACTCGATGAACCTCGCATCCACGATATTCCTTGCTTTCGCCATGTCCACCGACGCCTTCGCCGCCGCGGTCGGCAAGGGCGCGAGCCTGCACAAGCCCCGCATCGCGGAAGCGCTGAAGACCGGCGTGATCTTTGGCGTGATCGAAGCGCTGACGCCGCTCGCTGGCTGGGCGCTCGGCAAGGCGGCCGCGCAATACGTGACCGCCTGGGATCACTGGATCGCGTTCGGGCTGCTCGGCCTGCTCGGCGCGCGCATGATCCGCGAGGGCTTCGGCGCGCCGAGTCACGAGGAGGAAAAGCCCAACTCGCATTCGTTCTGGGTGCTGGCGCTGACGGGCTTTGCGACCAGCATCGATGCGATGGCGGTCGGCGCGGGCCTCGCGTTCATCGACGTCGATATCTTCTCGACCGCCGCGACCATCGGCTTCGCGACCATGCTGATGGTGACGATCGGCGTGATGGTCGGCAGGATCGTCGGCGCGACGATCGGCAAGCGCGCGGAGATTGCGGGCGGGGTGATGCTGATCGGCGTCGGCAGCGTCATTCTGGCCGAGCATCTCGGCTATCTGAGCTGACGGCGAAGGGCGGCGAATCAGGCGTATCGACTGAAAATTGGCGGAAAAATATTAACAACCACTGCCATTGAATCGATACGATCGGTCAATCCACTGCCTATTGACTGAAATACAGATCGCCATGCCACGTCCGATTTCCGCGCGCATCCATCTCGATGCCATTCGTCACAATCTCCGGGTCGTCAAACGCACCGCGCCGTCTTCGCGCGTGTGGTCCGTCATCAAGGCGAATGCGTACGGTCATGGCATCGAGCGCATCTATCCGGCGCTCGCGGAGGCCGACGGCATCGCGCTGCTCGATCTCGACGAAGCCGTGCGCGTGCGGGAACTGGGCTGGACGAAGCCCGTTCTGCTGCTCGAAGGCGTGTTCGAACCGAGGGATGTCGAGACGGCGGACCGGCATCGGCTGACCGTTACCGTGCATTGCGACGAGCAGCTTGCCATGCTCGAAGCCGCGCGGCCGCGCGAGCGCATCGATATCCAGTTGAAAATGAACTCCGGCATGAACCGGCTCGGCTTCCGGCCGGGCGAGTTCGAGCGCGCGTGGCGGCGCGCGTCGGCAATCGGGTCGATCGGCGCCATCGGTCTGATGAGCCATTTCGCGAACGCGGACGACGGCGCCATCGACTGGCAAATCGACGCATTCGACGCCGTCACGCGCGATCTGCCCGGCACGCGCTCGCTGGCCAATTCGGCGGCGGTGCTATGGCATCCGCGCGCGCATCGCGACTGGGTGCGGCCCGGAACGATCCTGTACGGTGCATCGCCGACGGGCTGCGCGCGCCATATCGAAGACGCCGGTCTGCGCGCCGCGATGACGCTGTCGAGCCGCATCATTGGCGTGCAGACGCTTACGCCCGGCGAAACCATCGGCTATGGCCGCACGTTCGCCGCGGATCGCCCGATGAAGATCGGCGTGGTCGCATGCGGCTACGCGGACGGCTATCCGCGCCACGCGCCCGCAGGCACGCCCATCGCGGTGGACGGCGTGCGCACGCGCATCGTCGGACGGGTGTCGATGGACATGCTCACCGTCGATCTCACGCCGTGCCCCGCAGCGGGCATCGGATCATCGGTCGAGCTGTGGGGCGAGCGGATCAAGGTGGATGAGGTCGCGGAGCCTTCCGGCACGATCGGCTACGAGCTGATGTGCGCGCTCGCGCGGCGCGTGCCCGTTGCCGTCGATGCGGGGGTGATGGCTGAAAAGGAAGCGCATACCGTTTGACCCTCACCGGATTGCGCACACCGCCGGCGCTTATCCGCGCGCTGTCGCAAAACTTGAAATCGACCTTTCGTCCCGCTATACCTTCAAAGAATCGGGAGTAAATCTGTAAGGAATCGCTGTTGCCCGGGCGCTCGCGTATCCGGCGGCGTGTCGTTTCGTCCGGACCGCGGGCACGTTTCGAATCCAGGATCAACGAGGAAACGACATGTACCATCAGACGTACAACCCGCTGGGCAATGTCTTCCTTTCTACGATCGTCGCGGCGATTCCGATTCTCACGCTGCTTTATTTCATTGCGCTGCATCGCCATCGCGACTCGCAGGGCAACGTGCATCTGGGCATATCGGCGCCGTATGCGGCGTTCTTCGGCGTGATTGCCGCGTTCATCATCTCGTGCCTCGTGTTCCGGATGCCGGTGACATCGGCGGTGTCGGCGTTCGCGCTCGGCTCGCTTTCGGGATTTCTCGGCATCATCTGGATCGTGCTGGCCGCGATGTTTCTCTACACGATGAGCGTCGTGACCGGCAAGTTCGAGATCGTCAAGGATTCGATCGTCCATATCTCCTTCGACCGGCGCTTGCAGTGCGTGCTGATCGCGTTTTCGTTCGGCGCGATCATCGAGGGCACGTCGGGATTCGGCACACCGGTGGCGATCGCCGGGGCGGTGATGGTGGGACTCGGCTTCCGGCCGTTCCAGTCCGCCGTGCTGAATCTGCTTGCGAATACGGCGCCTGTCGCGTGGGGCGCGATCGGCACGCCGATCGTCACGCTCGCCGCCGTCAGCGAGCTCGATCAGGTCACGCTCTCCGCGATGGCGGGCCATCAGTTGCCGCTCGTCTCGGTGCTCGTGCCGTTCTGGCTCGTCGCGACCTTCGTGAAAATGGAAGGCGGCTCGTGGAAGGAAGTCTTCGAAGTGTGGCCGGCGATGCTCTGCGCGGGCGGCTCGTTCGCGATCATGCAGTTCTACGCGTCCGGCAGTCACGCGCTGCATTTGATGACGGACGTGGTGTCGGGCGTGTTCTCGGTGATCTGCACGGCGCTGTTCCTGCGTTTCGTGTGGCATCCGAAGACGCGCTTTCTGCTCCGGTCCGAGCGCGAGGCGTTGGCGCAGCAGGGCAAGACCACGACGACGGTCGCGTTGAACAAGGCGGAATGGAAGTACAAGTATTCGGTCGGCGAGACGATCTATGCGTGGATGCCGTGGGTGATTCTGATCGCGTGTTGCGCCCTGTGGGGCGTGCCCGAGTTCAAGAAGTTCCTGAATAACGTGTTCGCGGGCGTTCCGTTCTCAACGACGCTTTTGGGCTCGCCGTTCAAGGGCACGCTGTCGCTGCCGGTGTGGGACATGCCCGCGCTTCACAACCTCGTGCAACGCATGCCGCCGGTCGCGCCTGTCAATGCGAAGGCGGAAGCGGCGCGCTTCACGATCAACTGGCTGTCGGCGGCGGGCACGGGCGTGTTCGTCGCGGCGATGCTCTCGGGCTTCGTGCTGCGTCTGTCCGCGTCGCAATGGAAGGATGCGTTCACGCAGACCATGCGCCGCATGAAGATTCCGGTGCTCGTCATTGCGCAGGTGCTGGGTCTTGGCTTTCTCACGCGCTACTCGGGCACCGATGCCGTGCTCGGCCTGGCGTTCACGGGCGCGGGCGTGTTTTATCCGTTCTTCGCGGCGTTCCTCGGCTGGCTCGGCGTGTTCCTGACGGGTTCCGACACGGCTTCGAACGCGCTCTTCGGCAGCCTGCAGCGCATCACCGCGCAACAGCTCAATCTCAATCCGATCCTTATCGTCGCAACGAATTCGACGGGCGGCGTGATGGGCAAGATGATCGATGCGCAATCGATCATGGTCGCGTGCGCCGCGTGCTATGACGATCCGAAAGAGCGCGCGTTTGCTTTAGGGCCGATTTTCAGGACGGTGTTTTTCCATTCGATCGCGGGGGCGGCGGTGATCGGTGTTATCGCGATGCTGCAGGCTTATGTGTTCCCGTGGATGATTCCGGTGCCGCCGGGGGGGTGAGGGGGGGGGGTTTCGCGGACGCGAAGAAGATGGCTGCGTCATCAACGCTTCAATGGCAGGTTGCGGAGCGGTTCGGGATTCAGCCCGATTTCTCTGGGACGGCAGACCGGCCTTAGCCGACGTCGAGGCTGGTTCCGTTTAACGTCAGCAGCACTGGCGGAGTGCTGGCCTTGCAGCGTCGCGCGGCAGCACCGCAACGGCCTGCATCCCATGCTGTCTCGTAACGAACAACCGCAGAGCCTTAACAGACGTTCTTATCAGACCTCGTCGAGTGGCTACACGCGGCTAGAGCCACGTCGCGATTGCTTCCACGCACCGGTCTATGCCTTCGAGCCCCTCCGAGTATGCGCTGATCACACCCACACCGAAGGTCCCCCATGTCTCACATCGCTCGAGCGAATCGACCTCTGACGCGCCAGGTAACAGGAGAAGAGACAGATCGGGACGACGATTGTCCAGAAAAAGAGAGTCGTGATAGATGTGTGCCGAAGCCATCGCGTCCAGCACATTGCCTCTCCCGCTGCGATACTTTGCGTCAAGAATCAGCATCCTGTGTGCGCTACCTCTGGACGCTACAAGTACTATGTCAGGACGTCGCTCTCTGGACAAACTCCACGCTATTCTTTTGCTGCGTGTTCCGTCGGAACGAAACGTCGCCTGGAACATCAGTTCAAGCTCGTCACCGTTTGGCAGTCGCGCGGCCAAGGTCAGCTCCGGCGACACATCGTCGAATCGTGACTTTCCCGGCTTTAGCCTGACGCCCAATCGCGATTCCAATGCGTTCGCCAAAGCCACGTAACACCATGTCTCATATATGCCCCATGATGGACTGACATGCAGATGTTCTGCTGAAGCATGGTCTTCCACGCCAAGACGCAGGGCCTCGGTACCGGTACGAAAGGCACGCGAATAGATGGGATTCGCAGCGATCTGCGTGAGGCCGGCTGCGGTAATCTCGGGCTTGTCGATAGCCCGGAACGGATAGCGACCTAGCAAACGACCCACGTTCGCATCCAGAGAACGAAGAATGGCCAAACGCCTGTTGCGTCGCCCGAGTGCCTCAGCATCGGACAGTTCTCCACGGTCGGACATAGCCCATGATTCCAGCCCGATGATGGCTCGTTTGAATCGGTTGAGCAGCGCGCAGATAGCCCGGTTCGCTGCAGTATCAACTGTCGCGACAGGCACTTGAGTATGCAGCCGGATGGAATCGATACGCTCGTGCTCGGATAGCCGCCCCGTAGCGAGCGCGACGATTCGTCTGTCGCGCAGTGCGGCCACAGGCAGCCGCTTTATCTGCATCAATGGCAGCAGTTGCCGCATTGGCTTGAGCTTCGCATGAGGTATGCGCGTGATCGATTCCACACACTTTAGAAAAGCGCTGCCGTGCCGCTTCACGCGCTCCCAACGGACGAGTTCGTCGAATTTGCCGCTCATCCCGGCGTTGCCGAATCCCAGACATGCGGAAGCCTGCCCCAGAAGGAGCCGCTGATCGAATCGCCGGATGGCGTCGATCATCGATGCGAACTGGGCGGTGTGCAGTTTGCTGTTTGCCGGAGCGACTTCGAGATAGAACGAAGTTTGCGCTCCCTTCTGGTCGGCAGCAGTGACTTCGACGCGCCCGGCAAAGAAACCAGACGTCCACATGAAGTATCCGTCATTCGCCTCCGCCAACGGCACATCGTCCACATACAAGCGTGTTGCGCCGCTGACCTTTAGAAGATAAGTGGTGTCTTCCCTGAGACCGGAAATTAGCCCTCCCGGACCGATGTTGCCCAACTCTTCCCTAGCCAGGCCCATGGCATGGATGACGAGGTGTTGCCGTGGATCCATGTTATCGCCAGAACCGGGTCGAGCCGGCTTCGTTCAGATCACGCAGCATGTCCTGCACTTTACTGGCGCATCGGGCCAGACCATGCTCCAGGCAAATGGCCTGAGCCTGAGACATTGCTCTGGCCAGGCGATCGGAGTGCTCGCCGCGCAACTTGGGTAACACTTTTGCATAGAGGACATCATCCAGCGCCTTGTTGGAATCGACGCCCAATCCTTGTGTGAATACAAGGTAACTCACGACATCGTCTATGGTCCGCAAACCGAAGTGCAGGCGCACCGGTTCGAGCGCATCCATCAACTTTCCGAGGACGCCTTTGACTTTATTTCGAACCTCTTCAGACGCGAGGTTTGACCACTTCGGGTAGTTTTCCGGGTCGATCTTCCAGAATTCCAACGTATATGCGCGATCGAGGACCTTGTCAGAGAGCCCATGGGTGGTCTCGTCCATGTTGACGGTGCCGATGATGGCAAGATTCGCCGGGTATCTGATCTGACTCGGCACGCCGACGACGTCTTCATCCATTTGATGAAGGTCGATCACGCCTTGTGTTTCCATCGCGGACAGAATCGGGGCGAGATATTGCTCGGGATGAGACAGATTCATCTCGTCCAGAACGGCGACGTACGGACTCGTCGGGTTCTCTGCCGCTCGCAGGAGAAGCTCCAGGAAAGGCGTACCGTCATAAACGTTCTGCAGAAGCGTGTTCATCTGTCCAAGCAAGGGGCCTGTATCGAACCAGCCGGGCTGAATCGGAAACACCTTCACGCTTTCCTGTCCCGCTCGCTGCGGGCCGCACAGCGCCAGTGCGTAGTTGAGCGCGAGCTGCGTCTTACCGGACCCTGACAAGCCAGCCATCACTGCGAAATGACGCACGGGATGAAACCACAGGCCACCGTGCAACTGCTCGATGAGACCTTTGTCCCACCTGAAGTTGTCCGCTGCGGCTTCGGCGAGACGGGATTGCAGCGTCGCCCAATCTGGAAGGGTGAGCTTCGCATCCACCTCCTCCTGAATCTCGATCACGGTGTCGGCAACCTTGGGAAGAGTCGGCGGATCCCATGTTATGAGGTCGTTCCATTGGCGGCCCTCATCCGTCAGGCTATAGCCGTTCGCGGGCTCGTAAGAGATGACCTGCAGACTCATTAGCCAGCCTAGCAACGAGGACGGCGCAAACCCTGTCGTCCAGCCGGGATTGACAGTCTGCAGTATCGCGATCAGTTCAGCCTTGGATTTCGAACCCGCAGCTAAAGTCCGAATGACATAGTCGACACCCAGAACCTTTGTCAGAAGCTGGTCAGCCAGTTCCTGAGGGTCCTGCGAGTCGAGAACGTTGATGCCGCGAGCGGAAAGCTGATAAACCGAGCCGTTGCGCTTACAGAGGTCGAACTCTCGCATGACGACGTTAATGACCGTTCGGATGCTGTTGTCCACCAATGCTGGATTCGATTCACGAATGAGATCGCGAAAGTCCTCGTCGCTCAGACCATCGCCACTCAGCGCCGGCAGATATCCAAGAAGCGTCTGGAAGTAGCCTTTGATGGCCGTGAGGCCCTTGCGGCGAAGCACGGCCGGCACGGGAACCAGCCCGCCTTCGCGAACGGCCTCGGACTGGGCGACGACCGGCTCCTTTTCATCGTTGATACGCTCGTAGAGAAACCACGACAGGCACATTTGCTTCACATCTTCCATCGTTCCTGGGTCCGCCGGGCCAACAATGGCTCTGATCTTCCCGCGGATAGCGTCATGCATCTGAACGGCATGGGCTCGTCCTTTGCCTCCCAGTGCGCGATAAAGCTCGGTGAGCTTCCCCTCGTCTGCCAGCGTAGTAAAGAAGTCAGGAAACAATGCGGACAGCGCCCGGTTGATTTTGAGCAGCGGCCGCTTCCCGCACAATCTTTTAAATCTGGCTGCAAGTTCGTCATGTAATTCAATGAGCCGCGCCGTTGCCTCGTTCGGGTCCGATGGAAGAGGCCTGGATGCATGCTCGGAGAACCAGGCCACGAATTCTTCATCATTGATCGCCGGCGCCACTCTGATGGTACACATGCCTGTCGCCGACACGTTCTCGGAATCGAACAAAGTCTTCAGAAAGTCTTTGTCCCGGAGTTGGACAGCGGATGCGCCACGTGTCGCGATCAGATGACGATGCAACCTCGGCATCCAGTTCTCGACCGCCCACGTCGGCGGCGTCTTATACAGAGATTCGATATCTGCCTGAAATGCAGTTTGATTGAGGGATTTCCCCGTCACTTTCGGCTCCGTCACTTCGGGCGGACGCTCGACCACGGCTTTGCTGCTGGAAAGAGCTTGCTCTGCATCGACAATGCTCAGGAACTCAGCAACGGTGCCGTCGAATTTACGCAGAACGTCTCTCCCTGCCAAAGTAGAAGAAATAGCGAGCTTCACCGTTACAGATTTGCCGTCAGCGGTGCGGCTCACGCGCAACAGACGCTTTGCTGGTTCGATGCCATTCGATAGCCAGATCGAACACCCGTCGCTTCGCGGCTCCACTTTCATTTCCGGCCGCTGTTCTTGGACACTGGCAACAATCTCGTCGAAAATCATTACTTCCCTTTGGGTTTTTGCAATACTTGGCTTGGACACGTCTGAAGGGCGGCCGATTCTGCGCCGGACTTCCCAATCCGCGGAATTGTACTAGTCGAAGGCTCACCGACTGCGTGCTGTAGCGGCTAAGCAGTGGAAGTGGCCCCAAGTTGCGCGCTTGCATCGAATACTCAAGTCGGAAGAAGAATGAACGGCGGCGACTACCCGATACGCGTGCGCAACAAGATGGTGGCGATGACGATTGCCGCAGCGAACATTCAGAACATCGATAGGTGTAGGAAAGCCAAGCAGTCCCGGTTTTGATCGGATCGCATCGTTTGGCGGTCAGGCGGATCACGCGAGAGGAGATCGCAATGAAAAATAGCGCCGTAGCCATTTTGTGCATGACGCTGCTCGGCAGCGCGTTTGCAGCAAGCGAACCTTCGATAACGGAATACCGAGGCATCTGCGACGCTTCGGCGGCCATCGCGCTGGACGAGAATCTGTTCGCAGTAGCCGACGACGAGCACAACGTACTCAAAATATATCGTCGCGGTCAAGCGAAGGAAGTATCGAGCGTGTCGGTCATCGATTCGTTGGGCAATGACGAATCGGATCTCGAAGGCGCCGCGAAGATCGGAAACAGAATCTTCTGGATCGCGTCTCACGGAAGAAACGCGAAGGGGAAACTACGCGAGCAACGGCATCGCTTCTTCGCGACCGACATTGTCGGACAAGGCGATTCAGTGACCCTGAAGGTGGTTGGAACTCCGTACACTCGACTTCTCGATGACTTGCTCGCCGACACCGATTTGAAACCGTTCAAGCTCGACGTCGCGAGTAGCCTGGCAGCCGAAGCGAAAGATGGGTTGAACATCGAGGGACTTGCGGCGACGCCCGATGGCCAGCTCTTGATTGGATTTCGCAACCCGATCATCAAGGGAAAGGCGCTCATCGTGCCGTTGGAAAATCCGCAGGAGATGATCGAGGGAAAGAAGGCACGGCTCGGGGCGCCTATTGCACTCGATCTCCAGAAACGAGGGATACGCAGCATCGAACGGGTGAAGGGCAGCTACCTCATCGTTGCAGGTCCGCCGGCAAAGAAGGGGACGTTCGCCCTGTTCAAGTGGTCGGGGAAGCCGTCGGATGCGCCGGAGCCGGTGAGAAGCGTCGGCTTCGATGGCTTGTCGCCGGAAGCACTCTTCGAAATCCCTGATAAGGAAGCGATTCAAGTGCTCAGCGACGACGGCGAAAGAAAAGTCGGCGATCGGGAATGCAAAGAAATCGAAGATGCGGATTTTCGATTGTTCCGAAGCATGAGCATCCAGATTCCGTAGGTTTCCTTAGACGTTCTTCCTCACTTTAGCGTGGGATGTGCGCGCGCGCGTTCTTTCAAACCGTGCGAGCCATCTTCGTCTTCTTCGACATAGCTGCACGTCGAGCAGGTCGGCACGACAGGGCGGGGGTGTCACATGAGCGATTCGAATATCGACGAAGAGCAGGATGATGGGCCTCGAAGGGTTTCGGTCCTGGATCATTGGGAGAGGAATATCCCGCTCGCGGTCTTCGTTCTGCTGTGCCTGTTCGTTATCGCGTCGTCGGCATCGGTCATTTTCAGCGCTGTCCACCGGCGCGACGGCGAGTCCTGGCAGGGCGTGCTGACGATCGTTCCTTTCGTCGTGTTCATCGCCTTGACGCTGGCGTTTTCGGCGTGGTTCATCGCCTGCTTCACGGGTGCGCCGACCGACGAAAAGCGCCGCCAGAGCTTCCGCTTCGCCTACGCTTTCACGATCACATCGTTCGTCGTGCTGATGATTCCGGTCGCCAACCCTTGGCAACCCGAGATACTCGGACCGGTGAGCCTGATCCGCGGTTGTGTCGTACCCGACTCACCCAACGACAATTCTGTTCCACGCGCCGTCAGCTGCGTTCAGGGCGAAGAGGCCTATTTTCCGAAGAAGACAGGTGCGGCGAATGACGTTCACGATACAGGGGCTCAGACCGTCGTCGTGACGCCGGGCGCGGCGAAGGACATCAGCGCCTATCCGTGGCTCGTGACCATCGGCGGGTTCAACGGTCTGGTCGTCGACACCAAGCCGTCCGGCGGACGCGCGCGCTACAACGTGGTCAGGGGCGGTTTCGTCGTACCGTTCTATGTCGTGCTGCTCGCGCTGGTGGGCGCGGCGGTCAGCCTGACGCGCCGGATTCCCGAGTATCAGAAGCGCAGCGAGATGACGTTCGTTGCAACAAGCGACGTGTCCGCGCTGACGCTGCTCGAAACCCGCGAGGTGGTGGTCTTTCAGATCATGCAACTCATCAGCGCGGGGTTCATTGCGATCGTCGCGTTCTATGCGCTCGCCCCCAACTCGATGAGCACCGCCATCGCGCTCGCCTTCATGTCCGGATTTTCGTCGGAACTGATCCTTCTGCAGATCCGGTCGATCGTGGAGGGGCTTCAGCCCAAGACGACCAAGCCTGTGTCGGCGGGAACAGCCGACGCAAAGGGCAGCATCGAGGGCACGGTCACCAATGCCAGCGGCGTGCCTGTCAAGGATGCGAAGGTGACGATCGACGGGCATGAAGGCTTCAAGGCGCTCACGGACGTTGCCGGCCGATATCTGCTGTCAGGCGTGCCGCCTGGCGATTACACCGTTATGGCGACTGTCTCGGATGCAACCCGGAGGGTGAGGGTGACCGTAGGCGCCGGAGAAAAGGCGACGACGAACATCAGGCTCTAGGCAGGCGATTCATTTTGGCGGGAGGGTGTATGGCATCGAACAATGAAGTCATCGTTTTTACCTTGCGCGGCTCGATCGCCGGCGTTCCCCAGGTTACCGCGCAGGCTGGTGTGCCGCAGAGCCTTGCCAGCAAGACTGAGGTGCTGAATCAGGCGACCGAAGCGGAGATCCGCTCGATCCTCGGCGAGGGTGTCACCGTCACATGCCTGCTCGATTTCCCCCCGTCAAACACGATGCTGCGCGGCTCGGTTATCTTCAACGTGGGCGAGCGAGGCCTTTCCTACAGCGTTCGACGCGCGTTGCCCGACACGATCAAAGCGGCGCTGGCGAGTGTCTTCAACGCCGATCAGGATGTAGCCGCTAATTTTCGACTCACGGTCGTGCACGCCTTTCCCGCGAACCTTGGCGCTTTACCTAGCGAGCCGGCACGAAACCGTCCGCCCATGCGGGAGCGACGCGGCATCGGGCTGGTGGTGTCGCTGCTGATAGGCATCGCGGTGAGCGATGTGTAATGGCTCGTCGCGCGCAGCGAGAAAGCCGACGCGGCGACCTCCTCCGTCGTCTCGAACGCCGACGCGTCGACTGGGCCGATGCGCAGCGCAACGGACCTTCAGGCGCTCTACGCGCGCTCCATCGAAGAGGCGGCCGTGCACACGCCCGACATGCGCGTGACGTTGCGTCCGATCGTCGACGACCCCGTGCGCGTAGTGTCGTTTTCATCGCGTTCTCCGCTCGAACAGGAGAAGACCAGGAACTATACCTGGGTCAGTCAGGCCGTCGATCTCATCGCATTCTGCAAGCGAGCGGCCGACCCTCTGCTCACCGTGCAACAGACACTGGGCCTGCCGCCTTCTCAGAGCGTCGAGGATATGCAGGCGATGCGCGCTTACGTGATGATTGTCAGGAAGGCCGATATCTTCCGGCCCTGCGTGAGCAGCACGGATACCGGCACGACCAGTTGCGAGGTGAACGCGCCCGACTTCCGCGCAGCGACGCAAGCGGATTCCGAAGAACGCCGGATGGTGATGTGGCAATTATGGAAAGCGCACAAAAGCGGCTTCGGCGACCCCGGCTATCCGTTCACCGGTATGGGCTGGACCTACAACTGGAATCCGTCGTCGCGAGATCACATCGGCGTGTCCGAGTATGTCGTGCGGCCGGGCGCAAGCGTCGAGAAGATGCAGGCGATGACCCCTGCCGATTTTTGCTCAGCAACCTTCTAATCTCCTTTGCGAGGTGCACGTCATGGATCCAGCGAACTATCCTGCCGCGGCGAAAGCCGAACTGGTCTTCAAGGATCAGCTTTCCATAGGCGCCAACGGACCCGCCGTGCGGCGTGTGCAGGAATGGCTGAACCTGCATGGACCAGGAGTGAGCATCGATGGAAAATTCGGCACAGCGACCGCGCACGCGCTGAGCACGTTTCAGAACGCGAACCGTATCGCGGCGACCGGCAAGCTCGATCTGGATACATGGAACGCGCTCGTCGCGCCCATGACGGCCGCCCTGCGAACCGCCACTGCCGCGGCCTTTCCGGCGCACGTCGAGGCGGTCGCCCGGCAACATCTCGTGGCCGGAGCGCGCGAGGCAGGCGGCGACAATTGCGGGCCGTGGGTCCGGCTTTACACCGGCGGGCGCGACGGCGCGCAATGGAAATGGTGCGCGGGTTTCGTCACCCTCGTGCTGCAACAGACGGTGAACGAACTCGGAATCACGATGCCGCTGCCCGGATCGCTTTCATGCGACACGCTCGCGGCGCAGGCGCAAAGGAGCGGCCGCTTCGTCTCGGGCGACGATATCGCGACGGGAAAAGTGCCCTGGGTGGAACTCGGCGCATCGTATGTGTTTCTGGTGCAGCGCACGGAGAACGACTGGTCGCATACTGGCTTCGGCTTCGGCGGTACACCAGATCACTTCAACACGCTCGAAGGCAATACGAACGACGACGGCAACGCCAACGGTTACGAGGTGGCGGAGCGCGTGCGGGCAGCGAAAGGCAAGGATTTCATCCGGCTTCAATGATGGACCATCGTGGCCACGCTTCGCTGCGCGGCCACCAACGAGCATCGGATTGCCGTTCGGCTGACGCAAGCCATCCGGGCGTAGGTGCATCGCGAAACGTATCAGTCGTTGCGAATATCACGCCGCTGAAAACAATCTGGATCAGAACCACGCACGTCACTGCGATCGTCACGTGATTCATCAAAGGAAAGCTTGCGGGTTTGGTCGAAGGTTCTTCAACAAGTTGGATTCCAAAGATATGTGCGTCTTCGCACACTGCGAGCGCACACAGGTAGCGGGTGAGGGCACGCCGGCCTATAAAAAAATGGGTGCATCGTCCGTCTTTTAGTTATCGACGCGCGAACGAAACGCGTCATAGTTATTAAGGATTAGAAAATGACTCTACCCTTGCTTTCTCAGATCAATGATCCATTGCCGCTCGACAAGCTGGATGACGCGAGCTTAGCGGAACTGCAAACCGCATTGGTCATGCTCGGTTATCCCGCAGGCGAAAGCGACGGCATGATCGGCCCGAAAACCCGCACTGCCTGGGCCGAATTCAAGGCGGACGTGTTTCAGGGCAATCCCGACATGATCGGACCCGGCGCCGTCGCCGTGCTAAAGGACAAGCTCAGTGCTTTCGACACCGCCGGCCTCGACTTCTCCAGCAAAGCCGGGACCATCGCCTCGATCAAGATCGGTTGTCAGCGGCACGGTATCGGCTTGCCGGCACAAGTGGCCTATGTGCTCGCCACCGTGGAATGGGAGACCGCGAAAACATTTCAGCCGGTCAGAGAGGCTTTCTGGAACAGCGAGGACTGGAGACGCATCAACCTGCGCTATTTCCCGTTCTACGGACGCGGCTACGTTCAATTGACGTGGAAGAACAACTACGAGACGTACGGAAAACTGCTGGACGCCGATCTGGTCGGAACGCCGGACCTCGCGCTCGTGCCGCGCTCGGCTCTATTCGTTCTGTGTCATGGATTCAAGACCGGCACCTTTACCGGACGCAAGATCACCGACTACATCACCGATGGAAAAACGGATTTCATCGGCGCGCGACGCTGCATCAACGGCACCGATCGTGCGTCCGAAATCGCGCAACTCGCCAGTGGTTATCTCAACGGACTCTAAGTCGAAGCCCATCGACGTTCGATCGCGAGCAGGGTGCGGGGCCTGTAGCGCGAAAGGAGACAGACATGATTGACGATGACAGTCGCGCGGACATCAAGCGCCGGGCCATCGGAATCGTCGCGCAGGTCGAGCCGGGCGACGAATTCGTCGTCGAGGATGGCTTCGACGCGCTGATCGACGACTGGGACCAGGCAAAGGCGCCGGATGAAGGACGCTTCGGCGGCACGACGGAAGCGGCGAGCTTCGCCGGGCTGGTCGTGCCGTTTCTGCTCGGGTTCATCGGCGATGTGGCCAAGGATGTCGTGAAAGATCAGGCGAAGAAGGCCGTGGGCGCACTCATCGACAAGCTGCTGGCCCGAAAGGCCACGACCGATGATGCTGCGGAACTGAAGTCCGCCATCGAGTCGGCCATCGTCAAGAGCAGGTTCTCGAGCGCGGAAAAGCTGGAGTTGTCCGGCGGATTCGACAAGCTGTTCGACAAGATCAGGCAGGACCGTGATTCAGGAACGTGAGAATGTTCATCCGGCCGTTCTGCTGCAGGGGCTGGGTGTATCCGAAACGCCGACAGGCATCGGCGTCGCGTTGGTCGCGGCGTTTCAATACTTTTTTCTGATCAAGCTGTGGGAAGGTTATGTACTGAGACGGCTTGGCGACGTTGTTCACCCGTTCATTGGCATGACCGGCATGATGACCTCCGTGGCCGGTGCCGGCGCGATCTTGTGCATCTTCCGATTGCGACAGAAGCGCCGTAGCAAAGCCAATCACCGCATCGAGAAGCCCGCCACTAACGCGTCGTTCACGGCGATTCGCAGGTCACTCGAGCGCGTCGTTGGCCGCTCGACGCTGAAGCGCTCGCCCGAGCTCCGCTACTCGCCGAAAGACGCGCTGGCCTTGACTTCGCGCGAGACGGCATCGGGCGACGGACAGTCGATTGTCGTAGGTCTGCATCAACGCGAGCGGCAAGGAGCGGACCCTGATGCATTCGAAGCGCAGCTCGCACACGAAGTCTCGCATCTGGAGCTTGCGGCGACGGCGATCGAAAGCGGCGTGCGGCGTGCCGTTGCGCTGCATTTTTGCGTGCTTGGCTGGCTGGTCGCGGTCTTCACGCTTACGCTGGGCTTCGTCAATCCGCGCGGTATCGGCAGCGGCTTCGAACCGGTGTTCGACGCGCGCCTCTATTTCCGCCTCATTCCGCACGCGCTCGTCCTCGCGTTCTCGACCGCGATCGTTTTCGTGTACTCGTATTTCTTCGTCGTCCGACGTGAGCATATCCACGACTTTCGCGGATGCCAACTGGCGGGCAACGATCTGCTCGCCACACGCATCTTCGAAGCCGCTACGACGCGTGATCGGTTCGGGCAGGGCATCGTCGATTTTTTTCGGATTCATCCGACGGCGAGCGCGCGGCGTCGCGTTTTGCTGACGCGCGACCTCATTCTGCTTTCGCCGCTGCTTTATCCGCTCATCGTGGCGGGCATCATGCCGACGATGCTGCTGCTTCTCGCCGGATGGCGCGACGTGTTTCATATTGATCCGATCTCATGGCACGTCGGACTCACGATCGCGGACGGCGTGATGCTGTTTCTGCTGTTGAGAGCCGATATCGCGCGGTTGGGATTGAGCGTGCTCGTGCGACGGCGTTACCTGCTTCTCGTGCCGCTCTACGCGATCACGGCGGGCGTTGCGACGCAGATCCCGCGCCTGCTTTTGGAAGCCTCGACAGGCATACAGAAAGGCCGGTCGATGGATGCAATCGCGAGGCGCACCATTGCGGATTTCATGAGCGGTGGTCTGCATGTCACGGTCATGATCGCGCTGACGCTCGTGCTGCTTGCCTATCTGACCGGCGTGCGTATTGCGGTTGTCGGGGAAACGCGTGGTACACGGCGCGGGCACGATCTCATGCTGGCCGTCATCGCCGTCTGTGCATTCACGGCGATCAGCCTGCAAACGGCGGCATTCATTTTCACGGTCATGGTCGTGGCGGGTGGAATCAGCATGCTTTACCTGCTACTCATTCTCGTAACAAGACGTTGCGTCGCTTGCGGGCGCCACCGGCTATCGGCGCTAAGGCTCGCTCCCCGATGTCGATGCGGTCATGACCTGCTGCCGAATATTCATGTCTGGACGCGGCAAGGCTATGCGCATCACCTTCCGGCTCGCCAATTCCCGGTACGCGAATGACGCGTGGGATTGTTGACGCTTTGCAAGCGGGTGTTGAATGTCTCAAACTGTCGCCGCCGAGAATGACGTGAGCGTGTTCCAAGCCGGAGCAAGCCAGTTGAAAATGCGAGGCAACCGGGCTTGGGAGCGTCCAACGATACTACGCAGCAAAGCTTCTTCGTCGCCCATCGCTGGTTTTACCGCCAATGCACCGGACGCTTGCCTGTAAAATGACAAGCAGCGCGCTGAAGGAAACTGAAACCCCATGCCGACGTGCCGTAAGGCCCGGTCGACGGAAAGGGGCGGCGTAGCAAGGCTTCAGATCAAAAGTGTTCAGGTACAAGATGGTACAAGTAAAGCGAGTTAAGTTAGCAGCCCTTCTTTTTGGGGCGCTGGCAATCAGAGTTGCCTCACTGAGTGCGTGTAATAAGCCGGCTGAAACGCCGAAAGAAGTCGTGCCGAAGCAAAGCGCTGCGGCACCTGTTCTGAGCACATCCTTCAGCCCGATATATGGTTTGATCGTTCCACTTAGGATTGAAGGAAGAGATTATCGCTTCCTGTTGGACACGGGATTCGGCTACACGGTCCTGGATAATCATTTCGCCTCGACGATCACGAAACCCGGTAACTATCAGACGGCCACCGTTTTTCGTTCAGCAATAGACCGGGGCATAAGTGCAGCGGATGGTGAGAAATTGGCGAAGGACCGGCTGCGCCTATGGAAAGCTCAACCTATCGAAATCGGCAGCCACGTCGTACCGGACTTCTACCCATGGTTTGGCGTCGATTTATCGATACTTGCTATGGCGAAGAAAACCGCGCCGATCGACGGTATTCTAGGTGTCGAGATTTTTCGCCAGTTCAGTTGGGTTCTCGATAATCGCAAGAAAACGCTCACCATCTGGCAACATCCACCGGCGAACGAGCATTTTGCGCACTGCGTGCCTTATCGGGATGGGCCGCCGGTGACTGGGCCCGCGCTCTATCTGCGCACGGGAGATCAGTTTATCGAGTTTGCTATCGATACAGGCGCGGAAGGTTCGAGCATCGATGCTGAGACGCTCAAGCTGCTTAAACAGGCCAAAGCGGCCAAACTCACCGGGACACGTCAGAGTGGATCCATCAACGGATTGGAGACATCCTCCGACTATTTCGTCACCGGATTTTCGCTGGACAAGCAGCCGATTGGCGGCTTTGAGTTTTCTTACGTGAATGGCAAGAAAGGCAGTAATCTGCTGGGCCGCGATTTCTTGGCCAAGCTCGACCGCTATATGTTCGTGCCCAGCACGTTTGAGTTCTGTTTCGACGAAAGCCATCTCGCGCAGGACAATCCGATCGAAGTTCGTCGACTCGGTGTTCGCTTGATCGATGGCAAAGTGACGTTCGCCGCTAACACGTCGAAGTCCTTCGAAGAGCAGGATCTCAGAAACGGAGATGTGCTGATCGAGGTTAATAGTCAGCCAGCCTATCCTGCTTCTCTGGATGAGATCAGTTCCGCGTTGAATACCACGGCGAAGGGCAAACTGTCACTCGTTATCGAACGGGACGGACAACGTCGTACCGTGCGAATGTAATCGTGAAGATCAAGCAACTCGGCCAGGAGCGCGCTGCCTCTCAAGCAGGAAGTCCACGAACGTGCGCACCTTGGCCGAAAGATGCCGGTTGGTCGGATAGACGGCAAAAATCGGTTGAGGCAGCGGCCGATATTGCGCCAGTACTTCCACCAGCCGACCATCGCGCAGATCGTCTTCAACCGTGAAATCGAACAGTTGTGTGACGCCCCCACCGTTGACCGCGCAGGCTAACGTCGCGAACGGATGATCGAACGTCATTGCAGGGCGCACAGGAATTTCGTAGGCAGTCTTGGCTTCCTCGGCGAAAGACCATGGCAACGGACGTCCGCTATCGGGCATGACAAATCCTAGACACACGTGATCGCGCAATGCTTCGGGCCGAGCCGGGGCGGGGTGACGGCGCAAGTATTCGGGCGATGCCACCACGCGAAGCTGGGCGTTGTGAAGAAGCCGCCCAACGAGGCGTGAGTCGGCAACCTGGCCCAGACGAATCGTCATGTCGAAGTCCTGTGTCGCGAAATCGGCGACGGCGTTGCTCAGGGACACCACAACCTCCACTTTCCCGTCGTAACGCTCGACGTATTGCGGTATCAGCGGGACGATGTGCTTGATGCCGTAGCTTGGCGGCACGCTGATTTTCAGCTCGCCGCGCGGTTGACCATGCGCCGTCAGAGAATGTTCGGTTTCCTGAATATTCTCCAGCGCCAGACGGCAGGCGTCGTAGTAGACAAGACCATCGTCCGTAAGGCGGACCGCGCGAGTCGTGCGATGAAACAGTAGCAAGCCGAGACGGTTTTCGAGGCGGCCCACAGCCTTGCTGATCGCGGACGGTGTCACGCCGGCCGCCGCCGCCGCGCCAGTGAAACTTTGCGCCTTAGCCGCAGCGCAGAAGAGCTGGATCTCGCCCAGTCGATCGATGGCCGAATCTTTCATGCGCGACGTTCCTTATCGACAGCGGTTCGACGTTTCCAGTGATGCCCCAGAGTGTACGTCGTGTCACCGATTTGTGCCCGTGAGGCACAAATAAAATGCCGGCCAGCCTCTTTATCGGCGACAGCGGGCCTCCTAAAGTTCCACACACAACGGAATCCGCCACGTGTGCGGCAAAGGGTTCGGCCACGCGGCGGCGGCCGCGTTAATGCCGGCAGATAACAGGAGTGACCTGAGTGAACACGCCACAACAGCCCATAGACATCGCTGCCGTGATCGACGCGGCGCCCTTGAGCCGCCTGCAGCTTCGAATATTGACGATGGTCGGCCTGACCGTCCTGATCGACGGGTTCGATGTCCAGTCGATGGGCTTCGTGGCGCCCGCAATCATTCATGCGTGGGGGGCGGACAAGGCGGCTTTCGGCATCGTGTTCGGCGCGGGTCTGCTAGGCATGCTGATCGGCTCGCTGGTGCTAAGCGTCGTTGCGGACAAGATCGGGCGCAGGCCCGTACTGATCGGGGCAACCTTTGCCTTCGGACTGTGCATGCTCGCGACGACGCAGGTCACCACGATAACCGGGTTGCTCGTGCTGCGCTTCGTGACGGGTCTGGGTCTGGGCGCGATCATGCCTAACGCGATGGCGCTGGCCGCGGAGTTCAGTCCGAAGCGCAGGCGCGTCACGCTGATGATGTGGGTCTCGTGTGGCTTTACGCTTGGCGCGGTGTTAGGCGGCCTGATTTCCGCAGCGTTGATTCCCGTTTGGGGATGGCAATCGGTTTTTGTCGTCGGAGGCGTGGTGCCGATTGCGCTCTCTGCAATGATGGCCTTTTACATGCCCGAGTCGATGTTGTTCTCCGTGGTTCGCGGCACCGGCCTCGTGCGCGTAGCCGACACGCTGCGACGCATCGATCCTGCTTCCGCCGCGACGCCTGAGAGCCAGTACGTCGTGCCCGAGGCGCGTCCGAAGAGCGCTCCGGTTGCCGAGCTGTTCCGTAGTGGCCGCGCGAAGACGACGTTGTTGCTGTGGGGCGTGAATTTCATGAACCTGCTCAACCTTTACTTCCTGTCCAACTGGTTGCCTACGATCGCAAAAGACCTTGGACTTTCAACCTCGACGGCTGTATTGGTTGGCACCACACTGCAGCTCGGCGGTGTTGCGGGAACATTGGCGATGGGGCCGGTTATCGACCGAATCGGATTCTATAAAGTGCTCATCCCCGCATTGTTCGTCGCGACGTTCGCGATTGCCGCGATTGGCCAGACGGGACTTCCGCTACCGATGTTGTTTGTCGTGGTCGGTATCACGGGATTCAGCATCATCGGGGGACAGCCTGCCATCAATGCGTTGGCGGCAACCTGGTATCCCACGTTACTGCGTTCGACCGGAGTGGGCTGGAGCCTGGGTGTCGGCAGGCTTGGCTCCATCATCGGCCCGGTCATTGGCGGAGAGCTCATGCGGATGAACTGGTCGAACGACAGTCTTTTCCTTGCGGTGGCGATACCAGCCATAGTGTCCGCGGGTATGCTCGTTCTAATGGCCTCAGCGCGTAATGGGGTGCCGTCATCGGTCACGCAGTGCTGATGCAGCCTTCACATGTGAGCATGGCCCTGCGTTGCAACAACAATCTGGAACTGAAAAATGCGATATACGCTCTTCGAAAATCAAAAAGACGAACTCCTGTTGATCGGGCGGGTGCTGCTGATGATCCTGTTCGTTCTCTTCGGCTGGAGCAAACTGACCCACTATTCAGACACCGTCGCCTATATGACGTCAACAGGCGCACCCGCGCCGGCGCTTTCCGCCATTGTTGCGATCGTCATGGAGTTTTTCGTCGGCATTGCAATCGTGATTGGCTTTTATACCCGTCCCCTCGCCGCGATCTTTGTGCTTTACACGTTAGGCACGGGGTTTATCGGCCACCATTACTGGACGATGACCGGCGCGCAGCAGTACGCGAACATGATTAATTTCTACAAGAACGTCAGCATCGCCGGCGGACTACTTTTGCTGTGCGTGACCGGCCCCGGGAAGTATTCAATCGACCGGCGCTAAAACGCACTCGATTCGCCGCGTTTGTTTCATTTTGCAATGACATGAATTGCACTCTGCGGTCTGGCGAGTCTCTCTAGAAAAGTTCTTGACCTTGAAGCCACTTCAAGGTGTGTACTGTGAGCATACGGCCCTGATCGATGATGCTTCGCAGGCAAAAGGGCTGCAAGGACTCAACCAAACTGGAGGAAAGCCATGAGCTGGCTTGAAAGAATGTTGGGAGGCCATCACGGTTTCCGAAACCGCGGGGGACATGATCGCGGGCACGGCGGGTCGCACGGTCAATCGCACGGTCAATCGCACGGTGGATCGCATGACGACAGATACGGCCATCACGGCAACAGCCACAGCAATGCTGGCGGGTATGCCGACGAACGCACTTGCGCTCCCAATGAAGGGTGGGGCTGTACGCCCGGCCGCGCTGCTTCCCCGGCGCAACCGGGCGTGATGTGCCCCAAATGTAGTGCGGCCAATGCCGAGGGTGCTCGCTTTTGCACTCAATGCGCGACCTCGCTCACACCACAGGCCTGCGCGAAATGCAATCAGCCGATGGCGGCAGGCACGAAGTTCTGTAGCCAGTGCGGCACGCCGGTAGCCACGTGACGCCCGCGGTTAAACTCGCGCTCCTCACGCTGCCGCCCGTGCTCGCTGCTGCCGCCGGCGCGGCTATCGCTTCGGCGCGCAAGCCCGGCGCGCGCACCACCAGCGTCATCCAGCACTTCACGGCGGGCATCGTGTTCGCCGCCGCAGCGCTCGAATTGCTTCCCGAAGACCGCAAGCATTCCCTGTGGCCGGTCGTTATGGGTTTCGCACTGGGCCTGGGATTGATGTTGGGCATCAAGGCAGTCTGCAACCGCCTGGAGACGCGGCTTGAAGATTCCACGCTCCCGACCGGTCTCCTGGTCGTTACAGCAGTCGACCTCATCATCGATGGCCTTGTGTTGGGCATCGCTTTCGCGGCGGGCGAGGAAACCGGCGTGATTCTGACCATCGCGCTCACGCTCGAAGTGCTCTTTCTGGCGCTCTCGGTTAGCACAGCGCTGAGCGCTGCCGGAGTGCGCAGCCTTTGGGCAATCGTCGTCCCGATTGCGCTTTCCGTGTTGCTCTCGGCATCAGCCGTTGCAGCCCACGCGGTGCTTGCCAACTTGCCCTCGGTCTATTACCCGGGCCTCCTCGGTCTGGGAACGGTTGCGCTTATCTATCTCGTGACGGAAGAACTCCTCGTCGAAGCGCATGAGGTGGCCGAGACGGCGCTGGCCACCACTGCATTCTTTGTCGGTTTCATCGTCTTCTTCGTGATTGAAGCGACGGTCAAGACGGGATGATCGGAGCGTTATCATTGAATTCGACGTTGCTGCGGCCCGTTCTCCGACGGGCCGCGCGCGCTTACACCTGAACAGAAGCGAGGAGCTCGACGTACTGAGTTGCCAATCGGGTGATTAGCGGCTTGCCCCGACGATGACAGAAATATCATTTTCGTCTCATCGGGCGCTAGAACAAAGAGAGGATCTGATCGATGACTTCAACTGGGTGGCTCGTACTGGCGCACATGCTTGTTCGCTTCGTTTATCGTGTTACGCAACCCCTGCATATGCTCATTCAGCAGGCTTGGATTCAAGGCGCTGAGAAGCGCAAAAAGATGCAGATAGGCGCGTTGCATTCGAACACGCCGGAAGTCCTTGCCATTCGTCTCCAGCTCAACAAAAAAATTGAGGACAACGGGGGCCCAGCGCTGTACGGGGTTAGGTGAAGACGCTTCCAGGCATTCAATGTATCGACCATAGCCCATCACTGTTCTGACTGTAGC
Source organism: Caballeronia sp. PC1 (assembly GCF_021353155.1). Taxonomy (NCBI): domain Bacteria; kingdom Pseudomonadati; phylum Pseudomonadota; class Betaproteobacteria; order Burkholderiales; family Burkholderiaceae; genus Caballeronia; species Caballeronia sp. PC1. Next base: position 375,162 of record NZ_JAJUBH010000003.1, on the reverse strand, counting down.
TCGGCTCTCGATCATCGATTCACCGATAGCCCGTAGTTCCTCACGGAAGATCAGTGTGTCCCTCCATTGATACCAGTCGCTTTCTTCGTTGATGTGACCGTCTGCGAAATCGCTTCTGAAATGACCCACGGCACGCTCCAGTGCTTGCGCATGAGCGTTGCTCTTCGAGTGCAGGAAAGTGATCTCCTGACGGTAGAGCTCAACCCACCCTAGCACGGCACTGAGTCGGTACAGTGTGCTCACGAGCTTGTATCGCCGATAATAAGGATCGTCGAGATTGTTCTCGAGTTGATGGGCGGGCCTGGAATTCCACACGTTGTTGGTTAGAAACACAGTCGGATAATCGCTCACGATCTCGCCAATGCGATCGGCCAGTTCCCGGGATGCCAGCGTCAGGGGGTCGCGGAACCGTTGGTAGAGTTGCTCGAGTGTCTCCTGTTGTTTCCAGCGCTCGAAAGAGCGGGCGAAGAAATAGTCCTTGATCAGCACCCCAGCGAGCGCTCCGAAAGTTGAAATCGCAGCGGCGAGAACGGCGAAGCTAAGCCAATTGTTCATGGATGATCTCTTGGCGAAACGGGCTGCCGATCCCCTGTCCGAGTTGAATACTTGCAACGGTCGAGCGAGGTGTCTCCCTTGATTGCCAGAAGTTCAGATCTCATTGGTCGGGGCGGGCGCCACGAACTACGTCTTCGCGATGAGACTAAGCAACGCATACGCCGTTTCCAGCTTGCTGATATCCGAATGCCCCGAAATGACGGCATCGCAATTGAGATTGTGCAGATGCCCCGGCATGAACTCGTTTGGAGAACCAACGGCGCCGAGCACGACCGTGTTGGCTTCGGGCGTGTGCTGAGCGCCGTTGCGTCCCAGTCCGCCGAACGGATCGTTGGCATCGCCGATTCCCGCGGCGTTTTGTCCGGCGATCAGCGAAGCCAGGGGATACGCGAGCCCGACGGCCTTGTCGTTCACCGTGAACGTGATGGCGATGGGACCGCTGATCTTTGATTCGCTCACGACTGTTCGGAAGAAGCCGTCGTTCACCGTGTCGAACTTGCTCGCAAAGCCGTTGTGCGAAAACGCCGCCTGCAAAAGCATCATGGATGCGGGCTTGAGCGGCAACGCCTTCGCTCCCGAGCCAAGCACGGCGGAGGTCACGAGGCGCGCGCCAAAGCTATGTCCGATGAGGTGAATCTTCAGCGACGCGTCGCGCGCGGCAATGGCGCTCAGCATGTCGAAGAGCGCGGTACGTCCGACGAGACCCGCACGCTCCTTCATCTGATAGTAGGTCGTGAAGTTCAGCAGGTTGAGTGCGCCCGACTTGATGCCGTTGAAGAAGTTGCCCAGGCCCGCGGCGCCCCCTGCGTCGCCGAGGTCCGCCGCGCCGCCTTCTGCTTCGGTCGGCGGGGCCTGCATCGCGGGCAGGCTGAGACGCTGCATGAGTACGCCCGCATCAAGATCGAAGAACTGTCCGGACGCATCTTCAGCGTTCAAGGTCTCACTCGATTTCTGTTTCGGCGCGACCGGCAAAGAGCGGATCAGTTTCACGAATTCCTCTTGCACCGCCGGATCGTCTTCGAGCCTGTCGATGAGTTTCACGGCCTCGACAAGCCGATCGTCGGCTTGCGGATGATCGAAGACGCCCTTAAGCCTCTTCAGTTTATCTTTCAGATACGCCGTTGAAATCGAGCCGTCGAGGGCCGCCGCGCCGCCGGGAATGAGGTCTTCGTCCGCGAATTTCTTGGACGGCCAGAATATGCCCAGGACGGCGTACTTGCGCGCGGCTCCCGGCGGCGCCGCATTGTCCAGCACCTCGCGCACCTTGCCGAAGAACGCTTCATACAGTTTGCGTGCGTCGGCCTTGTCATTGTTCCAGCCGTGCGAGACGACGAAAAGGTCGGTCACGCCAGCCGCGGAAATCGACTCTGGCGTCGTCTGGTGCGCATTCGGATCGACTGGCTTGCCTTCTTTGTCGACCTCGAATTCGAAATAGGGAAAGCCTGCGATTTGGGTCATCGGATTCTCCGTTGGCTTCGAGTGCGTGCCTCAGACGGACTGGATCGCGCGCATGAGGTCGACCAGTCCGCACCCTTGGAAGTATCGTTCGCGCTTCAGATCCGTCGCGGTGGAGAGAAAAACCTGCTTCACTTGTTCCGGCCGTCCGATGAATTCGCGTCGCACGGACAGGAAAGCGGCAATCACACCGGACACGTGAGGCGCGGCCATGCTGGTTCCGCTGTCTTCCTTGTAGCGGGCCGTGACTTTCGCCGGCACGGCGTCGGGCGGACGCGGCGTGCTCCAGTCCTTCATGCGTTGCGCGAGGTCCTTCATCGTCTGCGCGTCGGCCTGGGCGGCCTCGGGGCCATCCGGACCGTCGCGCCGCCAGCAGGACGCGCAGGACACGATCTTCTCGCCGGGCGCGACGAGATCGGGCTTGGCACGGCCGTCTCCGGTCGGTCCCTTCGAAGAGAAGTACGAAACACCGTAGACGTGCGGCATGTCGCGGTGGGTCGAGCCGACCGTGATGGCGAGATCGGCATTGCCGGGGTCGTTGATGGTAAGCCCGAGTCCGGCGGCGACCGTGCCCTTGGCTTTGGTCTGCGTGAATCCGTAGCCGGTATTGCCCGCCGCGACAACGACAACGACGCCCGACTTGACCAGCCGGTCGACCTCCACGCAAAGCGGGCTTTGTCCGCAGGCAAACCACTCGGGCTCGAAGTTGTAGCCGACGCTCATGTTGAGTCCGTGGATACGAATGTACCTGCCGTAGCCGTTGATGCGCTGGATGTCCTCAAGTGCCGCGATCAGACTGCTCGTCTTGCCGACGCCCTTATCGTCGAGCACTTTCAGACTGAGCAGCTTGCAGCGTGGCGCCATGCCCGACATGAGCGGCGGGCTTTGCACCTGCTCCTTCACCTGGCCGGACTCGTCACGATAGCGCGTGACCGCGACGATATCGCCTTGCTGTGCGGACATACTCCCCGCGATGATGCCGGCGACGTGCGTGCCATGTCCGTACTTGTCGACGAGCGCGCCGGTGTCGTCCCCGTTCATGACTGTGAAGTCGCGATGCGCGAGCGGGGGCACAGAGGTGAGATTCAGGTTGTCGTATTTAGCGAAGTGGGGGTGCAGCGCGTCGATTCCCGAGTCCATGACGACCCAGACAATGTCGGCGCCCGTGGTGGAAAACGAGTTGAGCGCCGCATCTGCCTTGACAGTGCTGATGGACTTGTTGACGAGCGGCCTCACGTCGAAGTCCGGCCAGATCCTGTAGATCGCGCGCTTCGAGGTGCTCGACTCCGTCGTGATGGACTGGCCGCCCGCGGCGGCGTCGCGCCGGATCAGTTCCCTGATGAGGCGCCCGTCGAATCTCGCAAAAAGATACTGCTCCGACAGGTTGCTTTTTTTCTGGTCGATATTCTGCTGCGCCGGATCGATGCTCCAGTCGGCGCGCTTGTCCTTGAGAATCTGCTTGACGATGTTGCGGACCCGGACTCGCGCGTTCCTGCGTCCGCCCGGAAATTGCAGATGCAGGTCGATGATCACGTCATACAACTTGCGCTCCAGGTCAGGGTCGGCCTCGAGCGCCTTTTCTTCGGCGATCATCTCATCGAGCAAGGGGAGGGCGATGGCCGTGCGGTCGAGGACGAGGGGCGTGAATTGATCCTCGTCGGGATCGCTTTGAGGAAGCGAGCTCATGCCCGTGATTTCCGTCGCGGTCTGCACAGGCGGTGCAGGTCGCGGCGCGGCTACCGGCTCGTGCCGTATGGGCTTCTCCGTCGCACTTTTCGCATCACGCTGCACTGCGGGGCGCTTGCGCGTGGCGGTTTTTTTCGCCTGCTTTTTTGTCGCCATTTACGAAAGCTCCTGAAGTGGCGCGCAAGGCGGAATTGGAATCGCCGGGCACGCAGCCCCGCCGCGTGAAAACAAGATTAGTTCACGGCTTCGCAACTTGCGGCCTTTTTCGAGTCCATTTCCGCCACGCAGGACGCTCGATGCGGGCCGAATCTTGCCTGCTCCGAATGACTTTCCAATCGGCTTGCATGTCCTTCTCCTTACGGCTATAAATCACTTTGATTTCCGAATCAAACGTCTTCGACTCGATCGAAAGGTAGAGGTCACCGCGGTACACCGCGCAACCGGGTTTCCGGCCGCGCAACGCATGCGCATTCGTATGCTCGATGAAGACGGAGGCACCATGGCCGATGCTCCACTCGCCGCCCGACCCGCAAGCCATGTATGCCTTCAGTTCTCCGCTGCCGGCGTCGATCGCGCTTCGAAGGATTCCGACAAGAGTCTCTCGGCGGTGCAGTCGGTCGGCAAAACGCTCTGGCTCGCCGGGGACGAATCGAGCTCGATCGAGCGGCTGACGAGCGACGATCGAGGCAACTACGCGAAGCATCGCAGCTTCGACCTTTCCCGGTACTTCGAGCTTCCGGGAAAGCCTGGGGAAGAGGTGGATATCGAAGGACTGGCATGCGACGAAGAAACGCGACGCCTCTGGCTAGTCGGTTCGCATAGTTATCGGCGCGCGAAGGTCAAACGCGGCATGTCGGACGATGAAGCCCTTGCGGCACTGTCCTCCGTCGATCGTCAGGCCAATCGATATCTCCTTGGCTATCTGCAATTCGACGCCGACCTGAAGGACATCACGGCTGAACCCTCTAAAGGCTTTGCGCTTCCCTTCGGTAAAGAGAGCAGCGAACTGGTCGACGCGATGCGGGAGAACGCGACATATGCGCCCTTTCTCGATCTGCCGTCGAAAGACAATGGCTTCGACATCGAAGGACTCGCGGTCGCCAATAGTCGTGTGTTCGTCGGTCTGCGAGGGCCCGTTCTGAGGGGATGGGCCACGATACTGCAACTCGCGACCGAGGTAATCGACAACAGCACGCTTAACCTTTCTCGTCGCGCCGACGGGAAACACGACCTTGTGCAGCACGTTCTCAATCTGGGTGGCCTCGGCATCCGCGATCTTTGCCCGTGGAACGAGAACTTGCTCATCCTCGCGGGTCCGACGATGGAACTCGACGGCCCGATGCGGGTGTTCCTGTGGCGCAATGCGTTTGTGCACGATCGCAGCCGCCGCATCGACGGCAACCAACTCGAGTGGCTGTTCGACATTCCGTACGGCGACCGCCATGATCACGCGGAAGGCATTGCAGTGGTCGCGGGCCAGGGCACGGACGCGCGGTTGCTCGTTGTTTATGACAGCCCCGGAAAGGAACGATTGCATGACGGCGCCTGCTACGACGCCGACCTGTTTCGGCTCTGATCGCCTGACATGATCGAGTTCCCCGAACCGCCGACATCGCGATAGAACGAACAGGCCTTGAGGGCGCCATCGCATCCTTCGCCGCCGCCACCGGCTACTTCGCGATCTCGCTCCCGGCACAGCCGCGCGCAAGGCACTGTTTTCGACCTAGGAAAACGCACCCTTCCAGAACGTTTTCCCGAAGCACCCTCGGCATTCGGGTGAAGGCTTGAAGGATTATTCTGGAGCGATCACATGGACTTCCTGCTTATGAAGATAGTCCCAGTCGTAATCGAGCGTTAGCCGCCGATGCTGTTGACTCACATCCAAGTCCAAAAATTCACAGAAGATCGGATGTATAATAAATCGGCAATTTTCGAATCCCTCGTTGCGCATTACGTCGAAAGGCTCATCGCCCGCGTTGAACCAAAAGATGTCCATATTAAGAAGGTGAAGGCGCTTCGTAATTCGAGAATCTGCTTCCAGGCCTAGAAATCCGACCTCATATAAAAAGCGAAGATTCACGGACAAATCTAAACACGGTACTTCGTGGTCGACGAACTTAAACGGGCATCCTCCAAGTGCGTGCTCAATATCATTCATTTCCATGATCTGTTTGAAACGTCTAAATCTGGTAATTATGTCACTTAGATTTAGACAGTGCCGCTGAAACTCGCTCAAAAACTCGGTTTTGATTATTTCGCGCGTCGTGTCGGAGATGCATTTGCTAACCGCAAAATGAGCGGAATCGATGTTGCGCTTATGTAAGTCTTTTAGCACCACGATTATCTTGGCAAAATAAATTAGTATCTCTCTTGGGCGCCAAAACGTATGTCGCAAAACGTCGATAAAAATAGGTAAAGAATAATCCCTGCCGTCGACATTAGTAATGGTTTGTAGAGGTATATAAGGGAATCGACTTTTTAAGATCTTGGACAATCGCTCTTGGGGTGCCAGAGTGCGACGATCAGCCTTTCCATAATGCACTTCAAGGCGCTTCGATAGCAATATACACAGTTCGATCGCGGACCATCTTATTTCGTGGACTTTTCCGATGTACACGAACGAGTCCCTCTCGTCGTTCCTGATTTCCATGAACCTGTCTTTTGGGATCGTCGCACAGAAATCAATCCATTGACACAACGGGGTGCGTGTGGGTGATGATTTCATTTCCATTGCAATGTGGGCGAATCCTTTTAACCAGTTCAGCTCATATAGCGTGCGTTTCTGCCGTGCTGAGGCATCGGCTATCCGTTGAGTGGTGACGCGAAACTCTTCAAAGGCTGTGTCGAACCCGTCGAATGAAATAAGGAACCGCTTGCTTCTCGAGAGGAGAATCCGGTTAAAAGCTTCGAAGCATTCTTTGGTCAGTGAGGCCCTTAGGACATTCTCTGGTTCCGTGAAGCGCGTCAAGTCATAGGTAAAGTCAGCCGCGTCCTTGCGCGCTTTGTCAATTGTCTCGTTAACCTGCTCTAACACCCGGACGTAGCACCAGCGATATGCAGCAACGTAGTTCAACTTACGTTCGGTGCCATGGTCGCCTGCGATATCGTCCAACAAGCGTGACAGAACGGCGAATGGACCGGCTTGGCCGGGCATAGTACCTGCCTCACGATGTTCACTAACAACAAGGTCAATACAACATAAATAGATAAAGAGTTCCCAGACAAGCTCGAAAAAGCGAGCGGGTTCAACAAGCATGTCGATATCGGACAGTGACTGAGCAGAACTAGCGATAGTGTAGAGAAACTCCAAGTGGAAGTTATTGACGTTAATATCAATCGCATGCCCGTATTTTTCATCTGTTTCGCGCGCCAGATAATCCACGATCGTTGACTTTCCGCTGCCTTTACGTCCGACAAGCAGGTAAGATGTCTGATCTCTGATCTTTTTGTATGCGAACGTTTTTACAAAGACCTTCTCTACGGCACTTTCAAATAAAGGATTTTTCTGTAGATGTTCGCGCTTCGTATTTCGAAAGAACGCTGATAAATACTCTTCGAACGATTGTTTTACTTCAGGGGTTTTCTCTGCATAGTGCGTGAAGATGACGTTCGTTATACGCGAAATATCTTTAGCGTATCGGCTCGCCACTTGAGGTGTAACGCAGAGCTGCCCGTCTTTGTTTCGATTCGCTCGATAGTTTCCAAAGTTGACGCAGATATTGTGTGCAATATCGGAAGGGCATGATCTCTCATAGGAGCCTGAGAAAATTAGAGGGATCATTGCGAAAGGAGCGGGTACCGACTGATATGGAAATTCGTCTTCATCGGCATCGACAGTTATGGTCGACGTCAGGTTGTTAGCGTCCGCGATCAACTCCTCATACCGCCGGATAATTTCTGAATATTCAATGTAGACTCCGCCCTTTCTGTCTTCGACCCGCAACTTGTACTCAGGCGTTAAAAGAAGTATCACGGCGTCGACCGTCCGTAGTTTCTCCATAAACTCCATTAAAGCGGCGCCCGGCGCCAGATCTTCGTCAAAGAGAAACTCAATCTGTTGGCCAGATTCTTGTTTAAGGGTTCTCAAGAGATGGTCAACTGAATTTCTATCGGCACCTTCGCGGCAATAGGACACAAAGCACGTCGGGCGGGCTTTCTGCATTTCTATCTCCTCTGGGCCAGCTTTGTCTTGGCGGCTTCAAGTCTACGCCGAGAGCGCTTCCGTTGGAGGAATTTGACGCGGCGATTTCCGATGCGTCCGCTCTCTGACTAGCATATCGATGGCAGGTCACTAGGTCGTTCGCATAACGAAGATTTGTCTAGAGAGAGTGTTAAACGCGACCAACGTCAAAGAAAGCCATGGCCGATAACCGCGCGTGAAACATCGGGTGGTTTTTTGAGCACACCACTCTTTCGACTGACGACTGCGAGCCTTAGGCGAAGGGCAGAAATTAGTCCGAGAGCAGACCGAGAAACCAGTATTCCTCGCTAACCATAACGCCCGCGAATACCTCCACTCCAAAGCGTGCGGCGGTGATCGGCATGGATGATGCCAGTACCGCCAATGAAGTGAGGAAGGCGCCGCAACCCTACCGCCGCCTCTCCCACGCCCCCTCACCGCTCCAGCGACTGCATCAACCGCCCAAGATCCCTAGGCTCCACCCGAATCATCCCCCCTTTCGGGCTATCGATATCCGCAATCAATGCAAGCGACAGCGCGACCGTCGTCGGAAGAATCGTGATAAGCAGGCCTTTCCGCAGACTCCCCTTAGCGCCATAACCCTGCACGACGCAGCCAAGCAGCGCGATGATGATCATCAGATACCAAGCGCCTAGCGGAATATGATTGATGCGCGCCGCCTCCGAATAGTCCTGAGAGTTCAGGACGTCGTTCATGCCGGACACGACCAGCGCGCCGATGGGCGTCGGCTGCGCTTTCGCCACCTGGGTCGCGAGTTGCCACAGTTCCGCCTCGACGTTCGTCGTATCGCTCACGATTTTCGCGAGCGCGTCGGGGGCGCGCGTCTTGTAGTTCGCCAGGCGCAGCTTCGTATAGCGGATCAGCGCGGACTTGATCTTTGCCGCGGTGGCCGCATCGGCGAGATCCGCGCGGGAATATTCGGTGCCGATCGCATTGGTTTCGCTTTCCTCCAGCGTCTTGCGCAGGTCGTAACGGTTCACCGCCATCGACAGGCTGAAGCCGATCAGCAGCGCGAGCAGCGTCAGTGTGGAAGTCTGGACGAGGTTGAAGTCTTCACGGTCGTTCTCCGGCAGCACCGCCCAGCGGCGCAGCACGAACGCGCCGAACGCCACCGCGCTCACGAAAAGCGCAAGCAGAACGACGAACAACACAGCCGGGTGGTCGATAAAAGCTCTCATTCCGTGCCCCTGTTTCGTCCTCGCTCAGCGCGCATCGACCACGAGAGATTCGGCGTCCGCGAGCATGGCCGTCGCGCCGGTCAGATAGATGTTGCGCCGTGGCGCGGGTCGCTCTTGAGGAAAACTCTGCGGTGAAGCATGACGACGCATTGAAGCAATACTTGAAAAGCGGGGCGTTGACGGATGAATTACGTCTATCGGCGGCATCTTTCAATTGATGAAGATGAAGCGTGGCCGCGAAGCATCGGCACTGCGACTAAAAAAAATGCTCGCTTGACAAATGCTTTTTAACGAGGCTTCCGTCTTCTTCGACGAAACGGGCCAACAACTTCCGTCGAAGCCCTTCGATTCAACTTTTCGCCGGCGATGGCATCCCCGACATCCGTTTGTTCAACAGCCGCCGCTTCTTTAACTCGATTCAGTGACTCCCGATCGACAAGTGCAGCGAGGGCGTCGTAAATGAGCCTGGAAGTCTCTTGCGGCGTACCCTTTCCATTTATCCGGATAAACTGGGCTAAGCTGTCCGGCGGAGGGGTGTCGTCTAGAGCAACGACCAGAATCGGCTTTCTTCTCTCGATACATGCCGATATTGCGCTCCCGAGCTCGAAATGCACCCACGGTGCGTCCTTGCAGTGTTTCGACCAAAAGATAGTAAAGTGACTAGACTCGGTCAAGCCCGCATTCAACGAAAGCCCGAGAGAGTCTGACGGAAGCATTCTCTCTTTGTCCAACCAGGTCGAAATTCCGGTTTTGAACAGATTATCCGAAATGGCTTCTACGACAGGCTTGTCCACCGAACGGTGGCTGAGAAATAAACAGACCCCGCGAAAACGAGCGATGGACCCCAGCCTTTCATGATTCTCGACGGCTGCCCGGAGATGTCGGATTATATTGATAATCCACTCGATGTTTCCGTGGCTTTTTTTAGTCACATAATCCGATGAGACTCTGGCTGCGATTGCAACCAGATAGCCTCTTCCCAGTTGGCAGACCGACGCGAAAGGCCCGAAGCTGCCTCTGCCCATCGGACTTTGTGGGTGATAACGAAGGCTGTGCGGATCGAATCCAGTCGCAGGGTGTTCCCACCAACAGTCTTCACACATGGTTCCCATAGTACGACTGACAACATTGGCAAGCCAGCTTTGACAATTCCGCAGCTCTAAAGGACCACCTACCAGAATAGTGGAAAGGCCGTTGTATATTGGCTGGAGCCATTCCGCGCAATGGGTTCGCGCAGCTTCACAATCGACCCAAATCTCTGACCAATATGAATTCTCACAGCGTCCCGGGTCGACGATTTCGATCGGATTACCTTGCCTGCCATCTTCACGTCGAAACCATGCCTTGAAGAGACGTCCGAACCGGTCCTCGTCGATCGACTGTGCGATGTTGATATCAAGATCCGATACGACGACAATCCCTCCACGCCTTGCGAACTCCTCGATCATTGGAGCCGACATCTTCCAGTCTGAGCCGTCGAACCCCGTCAGACAGTGGGAATCTAATCCGCCCTCTAGATACACCACGTTGACGCCCGACCGATGGAATTCGCTCTGCGTGATTACGTCATCGAGGATAGATTGTGGAAGTCCCTCGGAAACAGAGTCAGGAATGATCATATGCGAAGTCACTGCAGCATCGAGGTCCGTCTTTAATGCCTCGTACAGCAGTTTTCCCATCATGGCGTCCGGACCGTCGAGTCCAAAATGTCGGCGGTGCAGATAAAGAAGCCGGTGTTTCGCCATTGATACCCCCACGAATCGACCGATCACTCCGGTGCGACACCGGCCCGATCGATTCCTCATAGTAGGAGGAGGATACTTTTAAAACAATCCTGTCTGCGGGCTAGATGGGCCCCTTACCACCTCGCCGCCGACACCCCCGGCCTCTCCGACCGCCTCACATACCCCGCCCCCGTCCGCTCCAGTTGCGCACTCGGCGTCACCGCCACCAACTCCCCAAACCCCGACTCATACCGCTCGACAAACCCCGCGATATCCGGCTTCACAACCTTCAATCCGCCATCGACGCGACCCAACCCCCGCAACCAGTGCCCCGTCTGCGCGAGCGAAACCTCCACATGCCAGCTCCCGCCTTCCCGCTGCTGCTTCCACAACGCTGCCGCAGCCCCAAAAGCCATCAAAAACCCGCTCGCCATATCGAGCATCTGCATCGGCAACGGACGCGGCTTGCCATCGCCCGCCGCCTCGCCTTCGGCCGCATTGAAGCCCATCGCGGTCTGCACGAGCGAATCGAAGCCACGCCGGGAAGCCCACGGTCCACGCGTACCATAAGCCGTCAGCGACGTATAAACGATCCCCGGCCGGCGCGCCGCCAGCGCCTCCGGCCCGAACCCGAGCGACGCGACTCCGCCCGGCCGATAACCCTGCGCAAACACATGCGCCTCATCGATCAAACGCCAGAGCATGTCCCGCTCCGAAGCCGACCGCAGATCGAGCAACGCCGAACGTTTGCCGCGGCTCGTATCCGCGATCGCCGGAATGTTCGGCAGATGCGGCCCGTTCACGAGCATCACATCCGCGCCGAACGCAGCCAGCGCGCGCCCGCCGACCGGTCCCGCGAGAATGCGTGTGAGATCGAGCACGCGAACGCCATCGAGCGGACGCGCGTTAGCCGATAAAGCCGGCAACGCAAGCGCAGGCCCATCGCCGATACGCGTGATCGTCATCAGCGGCTGCGCGGCAATGGCGCGCCCCTGCGGCGTCGCATCCCATTCGTCGAACGTGCGCAGCATCGTCGCGACGAGCCCCTGCGCCGCCGCCGCATCCTCGAAATCGCAACCGCGCCACGCCAGCAACGCGCGCTCGGCATCCTCGCGCGTCGCCGTCTTCGGGTCGAGTCCGAGCAAACGCAGCGCGCCATCCTGATGATGTTCGAAGTTCGCGTGAATGCGCACGTAGCCATCGGCGCATCGATAGAGACCGGAGAAGCGCCCCCACGTCTCGGGCTCCTTGCCATCGAGGGTGAACGCGCCCGTGCATTCGACGGCCGCATGCGTCATGTCGACCGCCACGCGCTGCCGCTCGACGCCGCGTGCATGCGCCAGTTCGCACGCAGCGAGCGCCGCCGCGCCGATGGTGGCCTGCGCGGCGGTGCCGACAGCAAAGGTGGAAGGAAAAACCGGATCGCGACCGGAAAGGTCGACGAAAGAAAGCGCATCGTCGGGCAAGCCGGCGATGCGCCATAGGTTGCGCAGCGTATCGAGAGAAGCAGTCATGACGGGCGCTCGCACATATGTGAAGCGCCCATTATCACGCCATACGCGTCAATGACGCCGTGTCGCCAGTTCCGCGCCCTGACGCAGCGCTTCGAGCATGCTGCCTTCGTCGGCGATGCCCTTGCCGGCGATATCGAAGGCCGTGCCGTGATCGACCGACGTGCGGATCACGTCGAGCCCGACCGTCACGTTCACGCCGGCTTCGAGGCCGAGCACCTTCACGGGACCGTGCCCCTGATCGTGATACATCGCGACGACGAGATCGAAATCGCCACGCCCCGCGCGATAGAACAGCGTGTCGGCGGGCAGCGGGCCGGTCACGTCCAGGCCGCGTTCCTGCAGCACTTTCACGGCGGGAATGATCTTCTCTTCTTCCTCGCCATAGCCGAAGAGACCGTTTTCGCCCGCATGCGGATTGATCCCGCACACGCCGATACGCGGCTTCGCAATGCCCGCCTTCACGAGCGTCGCATTGCCGCGCTCGATCGTGCGCTCGACGAGACCCGGCTCGATCTTGCGGATCGCATCGATGATGCCGATATGCGTCGTGACGTGAATCACGCGCAATTGCGGCGCAACGAGCATCATCGAGACTTCGTCGACGCCGGTCAGATGCGCGAGCATTTCCGTGTGGCCGGGAAACTTGTGGCCGCCCGCGTGCAGCGCTTCCTTGTTAAGCGGCGCGGTGCAGATCGCGTCGATCTGATTCGCCTGCGCCAACTCGACGGCGCGCGCGATGTACTGGTAGGCCGCATCGCCCGCGACCGCAGACAGTTCGCCGAAGGGCAGGTCGTCGGGAATCAGGCCGAGGTCAATGCAATCGATCACGCCCGGCTCGTAACGCGCCTCGGTGGCGTCCTTGACGCGCCGCACCGTCGCCTTGCCGCCGGTGATCTGGTTCGCGCGTTCGAGACGCCGCGCGTCGCCGATCACGAGCGGACGGCACTGCTTGTAGACCGCATCGTGCGCGAGGCTCTTGACGACGACTTCCGGGCCGACGCCGGTCGCGTCGCCCATCGTGATGCCGATTACGGGAAGATAGTTGCTCATGATGTTCGTCTGGTGATGTCTGTTCTCAACGCGCGACGGGAAGGTCCGCGCCGCGCAAATGCAGGTAAGCGCCGAGCAATGCGTGCTCGCTGCCGAACGCGCCGGCTTTCGTCACGATCGACGGTCCGCTTGAAGTTCCGTTTCCATTCGATGGCCGCCCGAGTGCGACGCCCGCCTCGATCTCGGTCACGAGTTCCAGGCTGCCGACGTGAGCCGCCGCGAGCATCGCGCGCGCGGTTTCGCCGCCGGTCGCGATGAGCCCGCCGAGCGCATCGAAAGAGGGCGCGACGAGCGCCGCCAGCGCAGTCGAGAGCAGCGCGCCCTCGGCGGGATCGAACGCGTCGTCGCGACCGATGCGCACGATCGCGTCGATCTGATCGCGCACCGAAGCGCCGATGCGCTCGCTCCACGCCTGCCATTCCGGATGCCGCGCGCCCTCGCGCAACACGGCGGGCGGCACGATCATTTCCTGGACGCCGGCTTCGGCGCAGAGCATCGCGCATTGACGCTCCGAAATCGCCGAAAGACTGCCGACGAGCGCGAGGATCGGGCCGCGCGCAGGCTCGACGGAACGCGCCGCCGGCACGGAAGCTCTCGCATCGAACAGATCGGGCAAGGCGGCCAGCTCGCGGGCGAGGCCGCCCGAGCCGACCCAGAAAAACTCCGCGTCCACGGCGGTGGTCACGCGTGCGAGCGTGGCGAGATCGTCGCTGGTTTCGGCATCGACGACGATCGCGTCGATGCCTTTCGCCGTCGCCGCCGATGCCACCATTGCCGCGATGTCCCGCGGCGCGGCGCGCAACGCGTCGAGCGAAACATGCGCCGTGCGCAGGCCGACCATGTCGAGCATGACGCGCAGTTCGGCTTTCTGCCCGGCGTTTTCGAGCTGCCACGTTTCGGTGTCTTCGAGCGGCACGCCGCGCACGATCACGCGGCCATCGCGCACGATGCGGCCCGTCGCCGGAAACGCGGGCGTGACGATCGCCGGGCCGGCGAGCTTCGTCAGCGCCGCGACTTCGGCGGTCCAGTTGCCGCGCAAGGTCGAATCGATCTTCTTGTAGAGGCGGCGTCCCGGCGCGCGCAACGCCTGCCACGCGGCCGTGGTGCGCTTCGCGGCTTCGGCGGGCGTGAGGCGGCGCGTGTCGGTGTCGGCGGCGATGACGGCCGCGTCGTCGTGCGGCGCGTTCGCATCGAGCGAGACGATCGTCTTCGAACCCGCCGCCGCGAACGGAATCGCGCAGTCGGCCGCGCCCGAGAGATCGTCCGCGACGATCAGCAAGCTCTTCATTGCGTGGCCCCGCGTGCCTTCGCGCGTTCCTTCGAATCGGACGACGCGCGCGCCTCGTTGCGCGCATTCACGCGCTTCGCGATGGACGCCGTCAGGATCGGCGAGATGATCGCGGTGACGACGACGCAAGCCGCGACCAGCAACGTCGCCGATTTCGCCGCTTCTTCATAGACCGGATTGGCCGCCGCGATCAGCGCCGGAACGGCCGCCGCGTTGCCCGCGGTATTCGCCGCCGCCGCGCCCGCCACGCCCGTGCCGCCCGTCAGACGATCCGCGAAGTAGAGCGGAATGCCCGTCACGATGACGACCGCGAGACCCAGGCCGATGCCGAGCAGGCCCGCCTGCCAGACCTTGTGCAGATCGAGCCCCGCGCCGAGCGCCAGCGCGAAGAACGGAATCATCACCGGCACGGCGCGGGCGAGGAAGTCGCGCATCTCGCGATCGAGGTTGCCGAGCAGCATGCCGACTGCGAGCGGCAGGATGCTGCCGACGAGCGTCGGCCACGGGAACGCGGAGAGGCCCGCGACGCCGAGCGTGACCATCGTCAGGAACGGGCCGGATTCGAGCGACATGATCGTGTATGCGCCCACGTCCTCCGAGCGGCCGTACTGGCCCATCAGCGCCATGTACAGGCCGCCGTTCGTATCGTTCATCGCGGCGACGACGGCGAGCGTCGAAAGGCCGGCGAACAGGCCCGACGTGATCGGCTGCTCGCCGAGGAAATGCCCGAGCACGATGCCCGCGACGATCGCCGTGCCGACTTTCGTCGCGAACAGCGCGCCGCCTTTCTTGATGAGATACGGCGTCGCCTTCACGTCGATGCTCGCGCCCATGCAGACGTAGAACACCGCGAGAATCGGCAGCGCGCCGGTGAAAAGCGCGCTCGTGAACGAGCCGAAGAACTTCGGCATGCCGGGCAGGAAGGTCGCGATCAGCGAGCCGATCAGGAGCGGGACGATCATCATCCCGCCGGGTACGCGCTCGACGGCGCGCTTGATGTGAATTTGAGCCATGCAAGTCTCCACTGTGGTTTCCGTCCGATTCGATCAATAAGTGATTGAATCGATCAAATCGGAGTGTAGTCGTCCGGGGTGTTTTGCGCAAATCGGTCGATCTACGGGTTTACTCTGATCGATTCGCGCGCTTTCGCCTGCTCGAATGATCGAATCAGTCAAAATGTTTGACGCGGTGCCGGGCAGGGCGAGCATTCGATGGTCCCGGCCAGTTCGCTACACTAAGCCTCGCCGCCGCAACCGCAAGAATTCAGGGAACAGGATGAAAGTCGAGAAACGCCGCGAGGCGATGCTCAAGGCCGTGCTCTCGGGCATGAACGATGTCGCCGCGCTGTGCGATCACTTCGGCATGTCCGAGGCGACGGTGCGGCGCGACCTGCGCGCGCTCGCGGACGAACGGCGCATCGTGCGCACGTATGGAGGCGCGGCGTCGGTGGGGATGCACGAGCCGGAAGAATCGCTCGATACGCGGCGCGAGAGTTTTCGGGAGCAGAAGGAAGCGATCGCGCGCGCGGCTGCGAAACACGTGCAGGACGGCGACACGATCTTTCTCGACGGCGGCACGACCACCGCCGCGCTCGCGCGCTGCCTTGCCGGACGCACGCAGATTCACGTCGTCACGAACAATCTGCTCGCGGTCGGCGTGCTCGCGGCGGCGGATGTGCGCGTGACGCTGATCGGCGGCGACGTGCGGCCGTCGAGCATGAGCACGCTCGGGGCCTTCGCGCAGGTGGCGCTCTCGCGCGTCACGTTCGACAAGGCGTTTCTCGGCGCGGACGGCGTCGTCGCGGGCCGCGGGCTGTGCGAAGCCACGGCGGAGCAGGCGTTTCTGAAGGAATGCATCGCGCGCCAGGCGGCCGGGTTGTTCGTGCTGGTCACGTCGAACAAGCTGGAGCGCGCGAGCCAGCAGCACTGGACGCCGCTCGCGCGCGACTGGACGCTCGTGACCGATGCGTTGGCCGAAGCGCCGGTGCTCGCGCGCTTCGAAGAGCAGGAGAATGTGACGGTGGAACTCGCCGATCCCAACGACTGATCAGGTCGACAGAATCGTGACCAGCGCGACGGCCGAATCGCCCGCGAGCTGACCGCCGTTGTTTTCCGCGAGCGCGACCTTCGCGTGAGGGCGTTGCCGCGCGCCCGCCCGGCCGCGCAACTGCTGCGTCAGTTCCACGATCTGCGCGACGCCCGTCGCGCCGACCGGATGCCCGCGCGACAGCAAGCCGCCGCTCGGATTCACGCTGATGCGCCCGCCGATATCCGTCTCGCCCGAACGGATCAGCTTCGGCGCATCGCCGGGCGCGCACAGGCCGAGGTTCTCGTAGTGAATGAGCTCGGCGGGCGCGGATGCATCGTGCAATTCGACGACATGCACGTCCTCCGGCCCGATGCCCGCTTCCTCATACGCCTCGCGCGCCGCGCGCACCGCGACCAGTTCGCCGGAGCCGTCCGCTTTCGCCGAAACGATCGAGCTTGCGCGGATGAACACCGGCTGAATGTCGTGTTTCGCCGCGAAGTCTTCGGAGCAGATGAAGACGGCAGCGCCGCCATCGCCGATCGACGAGCACATGAAAAGCGTCAGCGGATCGCTGACCATGCGGCTCGTCAGCACTTCCTCGACGCTCGTTTCTTTGCGGAACTGCGCGTGCGGATTGAGCGAACCCGCATGACGGCTCTTCACGACGACGCGCGCGAAATCGCTCGCATCGGCGCCGGTCTTTTCCATCCACTTGCGCGCCTTTGCCGCGTACAAGTCCATGAAGAGCGAGCCGGTTCCGGTCGTCACGCCTTCGGGCAGCGGCTCTTCGAGATCGACCGCCTTCGCGAACGCGCCGAACGAAACCGACTTGTCCTCGTGCGAGAGCTTCTCCACGCCGACGACGAGCGCCGTTTCCACTTGCCCCGACGCCACCGCGAGCCACGCGAGATTCAGCGCCGAACTGCCCGACGCGCACGCATTCTCCACGTTGAACATCGGCTTGCCATCGAGGCCCGTGTTGCGCAGCGACGACTGCGCGCGAATCATCTCCTGCCCGGTGACGACACCCGCCGCCGCGTTGCCGAAGAACACGCGGTCCACATCGTTCACGCCGACGTGCGCGTCTTTCAGCGCGAGCGACACCGCTTCTTCCGCGAGCGACTTCAGATTGCGTTCGAGAAACTTGCCGAAGGGCGTCATGCCGACGCCGCCGATCACTACTTTGCGCATGGTTGTCTCCATTGCATGTAAAGAAAGAAGGTCTTAATCGAGCGTCTTGCCGCGCGTTTCCGGCATGCGCGCATAGACGACGCAGCTCGCCACGCACACGGCCGCCACGTAGATCCACAGGTAGTGCGCGAGACCGGCGTTGTTCATCGCGGTGACGATGGTCGGCAGCGTGCCGCCGAAAAGCGCCGCGGAGATCGCATAGGGAAGCGCGACGCCCGTGGCTCTCACATGCGCGGGGAACTGCTCGGCCATCACGGTGGCGCAGGTCGCGGCGAAACCCGACGACAGCACCATGCCGATGGTGACGATGAGCGTCGCGGTGCCGTAGTCGTTGCTGAGAAAGTGCAGCGCGGGCCAGGCGAACAGCGCGGAGCCGGCGGCGAAGGCGAGCAGCACGGGCTTGCGTCCGATGCGGTCCGACAGGATGCCGAGCAACGGAATCGCGACGAGCGAGACGACGATCGACACGACGCTCGCGCTGAACGCATCGCGCAGCGGCAGGCCGCGCATATGGGCGAGCGTCGGAAACATCACGAGCCAGAGATAGACGCAGAGATTGCCCGCCATTGCGATGCCGATCACGCGCAACGCCGCGCGCCGGTGTTCGCGCACGATCGTGACGAACGGATGCCGCGTGTGCTGCCGTGCCGATGCGCTCTTCTTGAACGCATCGGTCTCCGCGACGGCAAGACGGAACCACAGCGCGACGAAGCCCATCAGCCCCGCGATCGTGAACGCGACGCGCCAGCCCCACGCGGCCATCGAAGGCGCGTCGATCATCGACGTGAGCAGCGCGCCGATCGAGGCCGCCACGAGCACGCCCGCGTTCACCGCGAAGTGCTGCCACGATCCCGCGAAGCCGCGTCGCGCGGGCGTCGCCGATTCCATCAGGAAAGTCGATGCCGAGCCGAACTCGCCGCCCGCGGCAAACCCCTGCACGAGCCGCGCCGCGACCAGCACGAGCGGCGCGGCGACGCCGATCGACGCATAGCCCGGACACGCCGCGATCACGAGCGAGCTGCCCGCCATGAGCGCCACGGAGAGCGCGAGGCCGTTCTTGCGCCCGTGGCGGTCCGCATACGCGCCGAGCAGCGCGCCGCCGATCGGCCGCATCACGAAGCCGACCGCGAAGACCGCGAAGGTCGCGAGCAGCGCGATGCTGGCGTTGTCGGCGGGAAAGAACTGGCGCGAGAACAGCGAGGCGAACGTCGCGTAGATGATCCAGTCCGTGAACTCGACGATGGTGCCGAGCGTCGCCGCGACGATCGCTTTTTTCTGCGCTCGCGTGAGTGAAGTCGCGGCGGGCTGCGCGACGTTCGGAAGCGTGGTGTCCATGATGTCGTCTCCGTATGGGTATGGGATGGACGCATCGTAGAGTTGGCTTTGCAGGCGCTCAAACGACATTTTTTGCGCGCTCGATTGACTTCTTGTTAAGCAAAAAAACTCAATCGAGCGCGCAAAAAATGTCGTTTGAGCGCGTGGCCGATGAAGTCCTAGCATCGGGGCATTCGTTCAAGGAGACAGCAATGAATGCATCGAAGGAAGTCGCGATCGTCACGGGCGGCGCGAAAGGCATCGGTTTCGGCATCGCGCAGGGTTTGGCCCGCGACGGCAAGCGCATCGCGCTATTCGATCTCGATCGCGTGGCGCTCGACGAAGCCGCGACGCGACTCGCCACGCAAGGCGCGGACGTGATCGCGCTGCCGGTCGATGTGACGGACAGCGCATCGGTGAATAACGCGGTGGACGCCGTGATCGAGCGCTTTCAAAGAATCGACGTGCTCGTGAACAACGCGGGCATCGTGCGCGACAAGCGCATCACGCGCATGAGCGACGACGACTGGGACGCGGTCATCGACGTCAATCTCAAGTCGCAATTTCTCTGCTGCCGCGCCGTGCTCGCGCCTATGAGCGCCGCGAAGTACGGGCGCATCGTGAACATCTCGTCGCGCGCGTGGCTCGGCGGCGCGGGGCAGGCGAACTATTCGGCGGCGAAGGGCGGCGTCGTGAGTCTCACGCGCAGTCTCGCGCTCGAATGGGCGAAGGACGGCGTGACGGTGAACGCAGTCGCGCCCGGCATCGTGGATACGCCCTTGTTTCAGGCTTTTGATATCGAGCTGCAGGAGAAGCTGAAGAAATCCGTGCCCGTGCAGCGTATCGGCACGCCGGACGATATCGCGGAAGCGGTGCGTTTTTTCGCGCGTCGCGAGGCGTCGTACATCACGGGCCAGACGCTTTACGTGTGCGGCGGGCGCTCGCTCGCGTCGCCGAGCGTGTAAGGAGACGACGATGAGCATTCGCTACAGCGTGTCCGGCCATGTGGCCATCGTGACGCTCGATCGGCCCGAAGCGCTCAACGCGCTCGATCTAGACAGTCTTGTCGAACTGCGCGCGCGCCTCGCCGATGCCCGCGACGATGACGACGTGCGCGTGATCGTCCTCACCGGCGCGGGGTCGAAATCGTTCTGCGTGGGCGCGGATCTGAAGCGCACGCTGCCGCCTTCGACATCGTTCGGATCGTCGTTCGTGAAGTCGCTCGATCGCGCGGGCGCGGAAGGCATTTACGTGCGGCTGATGGAGCTGAGTTCGCTGCGCATCTTCAAGCCGATGATCGCCGCGATCAACGGCTATTGCCTCGGCGGCGGGCTCGAACTCGCGCTGCAATGCGATCTGCGCATCGCATCGAAAAGCGCGGTGTTCGGCTTGCCGGAAGCGGTCGTCGCGAGCATTCCCGCCGTGTGCGGCATACAGGCGTTGCAGCGCGCGGTGCCCTCCGCGATTGCGATGAAGATGCTTTTCACCGGCGCGAAGATCGATGCGGCATATGCGCATCGGATCGGTTTGATATCGGATATCGCGGAGCCGGACGCGTTGCTCGACGATGCGCTCGCACTCGCGCGAAGCATCGCATCGAACGGACCGCTCGCGGTCCAGATGATCAAGAAGGTCATCGAGACGAGCGCCAACGTGCCGCTCGCGCAGGCGCTCGAATTCACCGAGCTGGCGTGGGGCGCGATGCGCGAATCGGAAGACCGCGTCGAAGGACGCAAGGCGTTCGCGGAGAAGCGCCAGCCGGTTTATCGCGGGCGCTGAAACATCAGGCGGCCAGCAGCCACGTGCGGAACGCGGCGAATTCCGGATTCGCAAGATGCGCGGGCGGATAGATCAGGTAGTACGTGAACGCGCCCAGATCGAGCACGAAGGAAAACGGCATGACGAGCGTGCCCGCGCGCAACTGCTCTTCGACGAGCACGCGCTGGGCGATGGCAATGCCGTGCCCTTGCGTGGCGGCGAAGTACGCGAGGATCGAGCTTTCGTAACTCAGGCCGCCGAGCGGATTCACGCCGCGCACGCCGGCGGCGTCGAGCCACTTGGCCCAGTCTTCGCGGCGCGCGAGCGAATGCAGGAGCGGTACGTTGCGCAAGCTTTCGGGCGTGGCGTCGCCGAGATCGGGATGCGCTTGCAGGAACGCCGGGCTGCATACGGGCACGAGTTCGTTCGGCACGAGCCGGTCGAAGCCGAAATCGGACGAAGGCGCATGCGACAGGCGAATCGCCGCATCGACGTCTTCGGCGTTGAAGTCGACCGGCTGAAGCGAGGTTGTCAGGCTCACTTCGATATCCGGATGATCGCGATGAAACGTCGAGAGACGCGGCAGCAGCCAGTTCATCGAGAACGTGGTGTAGGCGCGGATTTTCAGCGTGCGCCGCCGCCGCGCCTCGGTGAGATTGACGGTCGCGGTGCGCAGCGTGTCGAAGCTGCGAATGACGTCGGCGAGATAGCGCGAGCCCATCGGCGTGAGCGTGATCGCGCGATGTCCGCGCTCGAACAGCAGCACGCCGAGCTGGTCTTCGAGCAGCTTGATCTGCCGGCTGACGGCGGCGGGCGTGACGTTCAGTTCATCGGCGGCGAGCTGAATGCTGAGCAGGCGCCCGCAGACTTCGAAGGCGCGCAGCGCGTTGAGTGACGGAAGGGTTCGCATCGAAAAATGGTAGCAATGTGCGCGATGGCGCGCCAGCGGTGGAAACAAGGAGACGATCATGCTGGAAGGTGTGCGAGTGCTGGCCTGCGGCGGGCGCGATGCGGTGACGCTGTGCGCGACGCTGCTCGAACGGGCGGGCGCGACGGTGGACTTTTGCGCGAAGGATTCGATCGATTACGACGTCGTAGTCGTTTCCTCGGATGTGGATGGGGCGGCTGACTGGAGGTCATCGGGCGCGGCTATCGTGTGCGACATCACCGCGACGGGTCCGCAAGACTCGCGCGCGGGCACGCCCTGGTCCGATGCGCACATTCAGGCGATGAGCGGCCTCATGGACACGACCGGTTTCGCGCAAGGCGCGCCGGCGCGCATCGGCGTTGCGTTCACGGAAGTGTCGGCGGCGCTGTATGCATCGGCGGCGATTGCCGCGGCGGTGCGCGTGAAGCGCAGGCGCGGCATCGTGCAGAACATCGACGTGACCTTGAGCGGCTGCGCCGCGAGCGCGCTCACGACGTTTCTGCCGGCGGCGTTCGCGGGGCGCACGGCCGGTCGCGTCGGCAATCGCCATCCGGCGTGCGCGCCGTGGAACGCTTATCGCACGCGCGACGGCTGGATTCTCATCTGCACAAGCACGGAAGAGCAATGGCGCAAGCTCAGGCAGGAAGCCCGCGTGCCGCAACTCGACGACGCCCGCTTCGCGACGCTTGGCGATCGCGTGCGCCACGCCGACGAACTCGATGCGCTGATCGAATCGTGGACGGCGACGCTCGCCACCGACGCCTGCACGCGCATCTGCGAGCGCATCGGCGTGGCGGCGGGGCCGATCGTCGGCATCGGGGAATTGTCGCGCGAGCCGAACTTTCGCATGCGTCATGCCGAGACGGCAGAGGCGATCGAAACAAGCGGCATCGATGCCGATACGTACAAGCAGGTGTCGATCTTCGAAACGTCGGCGTTGAGCCGGACGCCAGCCATCGCAAAGCCGCCAACAGGCGAATACGGCGGGCCGCTGGCGGGCGTCAAGGTGATCGAGATCGGTCAGTACACGACGGCGCCGCTCGTCGGCAAGCATCTCGCTGCGTTGGGCGCGAAGGTCGTGAAGATCGAGCCGCCCGAAGGCGAAGTCGCGCGTTCGTGGCTGCCGGGGCAGGGCGGCACCAGCTATTTCTTCGCGCTCAACAACACGGACAAGGAGACGATTGCGCTCGATCTCAAGCAGGAAAGCGATCGCGCGCACCTGCGCACGCTGCTCGCCGACGCCGACGTGCTCGTCGAAAACCTGCGGCCCGGCGCGCTCGCGAAGCTCGGCTTCACGCGCGAGGCGCTCGGCGCGATCAATCCGCGTCTTGTCTATTGCTCGATATCGGGCTTCGGCATCGCGTCGGCGTATCCGTCGCGGCCCGCGTTCGACACCGTGATTCAGGCGATGGGCGGCCTCATGGATCTCACGCGCGGCGAGGGCGCGCCGGTCAAGATCGGCGCGTCGGGCGCGGATATTCTCGGCGGGCAGGCGGCGCTTTTCGCGATCGTCGCGCGCCTTGCCACGCGAAGCGAAGAGGCGGAAGAGGCCGGCACGTTCATCGAAATAGCGATGCAGGATGTCGCCGCGTGGTGCGCGCTGTTCGCGGCGGGCCGCGAGCGGCCGCCCGGGCAGGCGCTCGCGTGTCTGGACGGCCACGTGTGGATCGAGCGCGATATCACCGACACCGAGCGCGCATGCTGCATCGCGCTGACGAGGAAAGAGGCGGCGGCAAGGCTCGGCGGCGCGACGCCGGTCGCGCGCGTCGACGAACTGCTGGAAGACGGCGATTTTCTCGCCGACGTGCTGAGCGCCGCCCGCGATGCGAACGGCGCGTTCTGGCCGGTGCTGAAAGTGCCTTACCGGCTGTCGAAGACGCCCGCCAGCGTGCGCGCCGTGCCGGGCGCGCCGCACAGGATCAGACGCGCCCGGCCAGCGACAGCACCCGCTCCAGTTCCGGAAGATCGACCGGCTTGACGAGATGCGCATCGAAGCCGGCGGCGCGCGTGCGGGCGATATCTTCGTCCGAACCGAGGCCCGTCATGGCCGCGACGATCACGCGCGTGCCGGGCCTGTCGTTCTCGTCGCGCATGCGGCGGATCACGTCGAAGCCCGTCAGTCCCGGCATCGACAGATCGAGCAGCACGACCTGCGGCCGCGACGCCTCGAAAAAATCGAGCGCGGCCGTGCCGTCGTAGGCGGCGCGCGCGCTGTGGCCGAGCATATCGACGAGCAAGGTCATGCTGTCGGCGGAATCGCGGTTGTCGTCGACGACGAGCACGTCGAGCTGGCGCCCCGCGATCGCGGGCGGGGCCGCGCCGTGCTCCGTGCCGCGCGCGGGCGGCTCGGCGAGCGGCAGCCACAGCGAAAACGCGCTGCCTCGCCCCGCGCCGCCGCTTTTCGCTTCGACATGACCGCCGTGCAGTTCCGCGATCGCGCGCACGAGCGTGAGTCCGATGCCGAGGCCGCCTTCGTCGAGATGCGCGCCCGGCGGATGCTCCTGCACGAAAAGATCGAACACCATGCCGAGCG
Source organism: Caballeronia sp. PC1 (assembly GCF_021353155.1). NCBI lineage: Bacteria > Pseudomonadati > Pseudomonadota > Betaproteobacteria > Burkholderiales > Burkholderiaceae > Caballeronia > Caballeronia sp. PC1. Next base: position 350,759 of record NZ_JAJUBH010000003.1, on the reverse strand, counting down.
CTTCCGGCGAAATGCCGCGGCCCTCGTCGATCACGCGCACCATCGCCGAGCCGCCGCGCGGGCCGGCTTCGAGCGTGATGGTCGAACCGTGCGGGCTGAACTTCGAAGCGTTGTTGAGCAGATTGTTGAGCGCCTGCACGAGCCGCGTCGGATCGCCGTTGACAAAGAGCGGCTGGCCGCCGTCCTGCACGACGATGCGCTGCCCGCGGTCGTCGCACAGAGGCTGGCTCGCCTCGACGCTCAGATGCACCACGTCGGCGATATCGACGGTTTCGGTCGTGAGGCGGATCTTGCCCGAACTCATGCGCCCGGCTTCGAGCAGATCGTCGACGAGCTTGGTCAGATGCGCGAGCTGGCGATCGACGATCTGCCGGCTGCGGATCACGTCGGCGTCGTTCGATGCTTTCAGCTTCAGGATGCTGACGGCGTTGCGGATCGGCGCGAGCGGATTGCGCAACTCGTGCCCGAGCAGCGCGAGAAACTCGTTCATGCGCCGGCTCGACGCTTCGAGTTCTTCCAGCCGCCGCCGCGCCGTCATGTCGCGCGTGATCTTCACGAAGCCCTGCACGCCGTCGCCGTTGCCGGGCAGCGCGCTCAGGATGACGTGCGCCCAGAACTCGGAGCCGTCCTTGCGCACCTGCCAGTCTTCGTGCTCGACGCGCCCGCGTGTCGCCGCGAGGATGAGATCGTCGCCGGGACGGTCGCGGCCGTGTTCGTCGGCGGTATAGAAGAGCGCGAAGTGGCGGCCGATCGCTTCGGCCGGCGTGAAGCCGTAGATCGCCCGCGCGCCGTCGTTCCATGAGCGCACGTAGCCTTTCTGGTCGAGCATGCAGATCGCGTAATCGCTCACCGAGTCGATGAGCAGGCGCAGACGTTCGTTCGCTTCGGTGGCCGCGCGCCGGTCGGTGATGTCGTGCACGAAGCACGCGAACTGGCGCTGGCCTTCGTACCAGACTTCGCTGATGGTCAGTTCGGCGGTGAACTCGCTGCCGTCGCGGCGCAGCGAGGGCAGTTCGACGCGCTCGTTGATCATGCGCGCCTCGCCCGTGGCGAGATAGCGCGTGAGCCCGGCGCGATGCCCGTCGCGAAAGCGCTCGGGCACGATGAACGCGGCGAGTTCCTTGCCCGCGACCTCGCTGGCCTTCCAGCCGAACAGCAGCGCGGCGGCCTCGTTCCAGTCGACGACCATGCCGGCTTCGTCCATCGACACGAAGGCGACGTGTGCATTGTCGAGCACCGTCTGACGGCGGCGCAGGGCGTCGGCGAGTTTCTTTTCATACTCGATGCGCAGCGTCGATTCGACGGTCAGGTCCGCCGCGACGCTCGCGTTTTCCTTCAGCAGCTTGCGGTTTTCCTGCGCGCTTTCCTCACGCGCGATGGTCTCCGCGATGCACGCGCAGAAGGCATCGAGAATGCTGATATCCGACTGCCCGAAATGATCCGTTTCGCCGGAGATGAGCTTGAGCACTGCGACCGAGCGGCCGTTGTAGACGACGGGCGCGACCACCATCGACACTGCGCCCACCGCTTCGCATGCGGCGCGATCGACGCGGTGATCCGTCGCCGAATTGCGGCAGATGAGCGCCTGCTGGCGCGTGATGCAGAGTCCCGAGAGGCTGCCGGCCGTGGGCAGCCGCACGCCGATGTGCGCCGCGGCCGCGCCGCTCGCCGCGCGATACAGCAGTTCGTCGCCTTCGATCCATTCCACGACGGCGGACGCGACGCCCGCCACTTCTCTCAGCGTGTCGGTGACTTTCTGGAGATAGGCGGGAAGCGGCAGACGCGAGTGCGCGAGACTCGCGAATGTGGCGAACCAGCGCTGGAAATGCGCCTGACGCCTGTGCTCCGCCTTGATTTTCCTGTCCGGTGTCGATGCCTCGTATTGTGTCCGCATAGGCCCTGTCCGATCGATGCATCGCGATGGTGGATCGCAGAGGTATCGGGGTTTTCGAAACGGATATTCGGAAGCATTGAAACATAAATCGCGGGCAATCGTTTGCGGAGAGCGGAGAAGACTCAATACGCATACCGCCCGACCACTTCCGCAACCCGCTTCAACGCGCCCTCCAAAGTCGCCGCATCCACCGATCCCAACGCCAGCCGCAGCGCATGCGGCACATGCGCCGAGGTGCAGAACGGTCCGGCCATCGATACCGAAATGCGCTCCTCCGCCAGCGCCGCCGCGATGCGGTCCGCGCGCACCTCCTCGGGCATCGGCAGCCATACGAAGTACGAAGCCGGATGCGCAACGCGCGTAAGCCGACCGAGTGCGCGCGACGCGATGACCTGCCGCATCGAGGCGTCCGCGCGCTTTTCCGCTTCGAGCCGCTCGACGGTGCCGTCGTCGAGCCAGCCGCACGCGATCGCCGTCATCACACCGGGCGTGTTCCATGTCGTCACGCGGATCGCGCGCTCGATCTTGCGCACCCATTCGAGCGGCGCGGCGACGTAGCCGACGCGCAAACCCGTCGCGACGTTCTTCGAAAAGCCCGAGACATACACCGTCAGTTCGGGCGCGATCGCGGCAATGGGCGGCGGCGCGTCGTCGGCGAGAAAGGCGTAGGCGGCATCTTCGATGATGAAAAAACCCTGCTTGCGCGCGAGCGACGCCACCTGTTTGCGGCGCGTCGCCGTCATGACCCAGCCGAGCGGATTGTGCAGCGTCGGCATGGTGTAGAGCGCGCGCACGCGGCGGCGCTTGCACAGCGCATCGAGCGCGTCCGGGTCCGGGCCCGCGCCCGATGCCGGCAAGGGCGCGAGTTCGAGCCCGTACGCCTCGGCCAGCATCTTGAAACCGGGATAGGTCAGCGTATCGACGGCGACGACATCGCCCGGTTTCAGCAGCGCCATGACGGTCGTCGCGAGGCCGTGTTGCGCGCCATCGACGAGCACGACGCGCTCGCCGCTTGCCGCAAGCCCGCGCCGCGCCAGATGCCGCGCCACAGAAGCGCGGTCGCGCGCGCGTCCGCCATGCGGCTGATAGCGCAGGAGCGCTTCGAGATCGCCCGCCGACGCCAACTGCCGCAATGCCTGGCGCAGCAGATCCGCCTGGCCCGCCAGCGCGGGATAATTGAAGTTGAGATCGACCATGTCCGCGGCGATCGCGACCTGATCGATGCCGAGTTCGCGCGCGAGCGTCGTTTCCTTCACGAAGGTGCCGCGGCCCGTTTCGCCGCTGACGAGCCCCATCGCGTTCAGTTCCGAATAGACGCGCGTGGCGGTCACGATGCCGAGCCCTTCGCGCGCGGCCAGTTCGCGATGCGTCGGCAATCGCGTGCCGGGTTTCAGGCGGCCCGTGCGGATATCGTCCGCGAACCGGTCGACGATTTGCTTGTAGCGCGGCGCTTGCGGCATGACGTGGCAGGTGTATCCATGACAATGTTTTGATTGTATTCGCTCATGGCCGTAGCATGGGTCCATGCGCAATTCATGCGCCTGAAGGAGCACATCGTGCATATCGCCATACTCACGTTCGAGGGCTTCAACGAACTGGATTCGCTGATCGCGCTCGGCATACTGAATCGCGTGAAGACGCCGGACTGGAAAGTGTCGATCGCGTGTCCGTCGGAAGAAGTGCGGTCGATGAACGGCGTCGTGCTGAAAGCGCAGGCGACGCTGGAAGACGCGTCGCGCGCCGATGCCGTGATCGTCGGCAGCGGCATGCTGACGCGCGAAGTCGTCGCCGATGCCGCATTGATGGCGCGCATCAGGCTCGATCCCGCGCGTCAGTTACTAGCGGCGCAATGCTCCGGCACGCTCGTTCTCGCGAAGCTCGGCCTGCTCGCCGACGTGCCTGCCTGCACCGATCTGACGACGAAGCCGTGGGTCGAGGAAGCGGGCGTGCGCACGCTCGATCAACCGTTCGTCGCGCACGGCAACGTGGCGACGGCGGGCGGCTGTCTCGCGTCGCAGTATCTCGCGGCGTGGGTGATCGCGCGGCTCGAAGGCGTGAACGCCGCGCGCGATGCGATGCATTACGTCGCGCCCGTCGGCGAGAAAGAAACGTATGTGGATCGCGCGATGCGCAACATCGCGCCGTATCTCGACGTCAGCGTGCCGGCGTGAGTCGTGCCCGCTTTCATGCTCGCTTCTTTTCGCGCGCCGTTTCGTCCGCGCGCTTGCCTCGGCCTTTGCCCGGCACGACCTTCAGCTTCGTGTGCATGAGCGCGAGGGCTTCCGACTTCGTCGCGACGCATGGGCCGGAGCCGAGCAGCGGCTGGCGCGCCGTCTCGCGCAACGCGCGCACGGACACGATGCCGATCACCGATGCGGCCATCAGGTAGTACGCGGGCACCATCAGGTTGCCGGTCGCATCGACGAGCCATGCGGCGACGAGCGGCGTCGTGCCGCCGAAGAGCGACACGGACACGTTGAAGCCGATGGCGAGCGCGCCGTAACGAATGCGCGTCGGAAAGAGCGCGGGCAACGCCGACGGCATCACGCCCGTGAAGGTGGAAAGCAGCGCGCCGAGGATCAGCAGGCCGAGAAACACCGGCAGGAGCGCGCCCGTGCGCACGAGCAGCAGCGCGGGAATGGCCAGCACGAAGAGACCGACGCAGCCGGCCATCATCACCGGCTTGCGGCCGATCCTGTCGGAGAGATGACCCGCGAAGAGCGTCATCGGGATCATCAGCACCATGACCAGCAGCACGAGAAAGAGGCCGTGCGTTTCGTCGAAATGCAGTGTCGCCGAGAGGAAACTGGGCAGATACGACAGCGCCATGTAGTCGGTGACATTGAAAATCAGCACGAGGCCGACGCATTGCATCATGGGCCTGAACTGCTGCCGCAGCAGGTCGAGAAACGATTGCTTCGGACGCGACCGTTCGTGCGCTTCGCGCGCTTCCGCCTCTTTCCTGAAGGCCGGCGTCTCTTCGAGCTTCATGCGGATATAAAGCCCCACGAGCCCGAGCGGCCCCGCGATCATGAACGGCACGCGCCATCCCCATGAAAGCAGTGCGTCGTGCGAGAGCGTCGCCGTGAGGAGCGCAACCGTGCCCGCGCCGAGGATATAACCCGCGAGCGTGCCGACTTCGAGAAAGCTGCCGTAGAAACCGCGCCGCGCATCCGTCGAAAACTCGGCGATGAACGTGGCGGCCCCGCCGTATTCACCGCCCGTCGAAAAGCCCTGCACGAGACGCGCGACGAGCAGCAGCACGGGCGCGAATATGCCGATCGAGGCGTAGCTCGGAATCAGGCCGATGCAGAAGGTGCCGACGGCCATCATGATCATCGTCATGGCGAGCACGCGCTGGCGGCCGATCTTGTCGCCGAGCGGGCCGAACACCATGCCGCCGATGGGCCGCACGAGAAAAGCCGCGGCGAACGTGCCGAAGGTCGCGATCAGTTGCGCGGACGGGCTGCTCGACGGAAAGAACACTTTGCCGAGCACGACGGCGATATAGCTATACACGCCGAAGTCGAACCATTCCATGGCATTGCCGAGCGCCATCGCGCCGACAGCGCGTTTCAGCAAGGCTCGATCGACGATGGTGATATCGCCCAGCGTGGGCGGCGGCGGTGATTTGCTTCGGGCAGTGCGATCGTGCGAGGGGCTCAATTGTCTCACTCCTGATTTCCGATGAGCGCGCGGCCCCCGGCTTGATGGTCCGTCAGAGTGTGCGCAACGCGGCGCATGCATGCCTTCGCTCACGCGTCTGGAAATCGGCTGAAAACGACACTGGCGCGGCGGCGCTGTCGGGTGGCGGCAACCACACGCGGGTCAAGCGTTGGCCGCGCTCCGACAGGCGTGCCCGCGCGCGGCGGGCGCGTGCCGCCGCGCAACCCTTTGCCCTCAAGGCTTTCAGCGATTCGAAGCGCGCCGCCGATACGACTGGCATGGGCCATGCATCGTTGGGCGTGGGCGCGATGAACCCTCGGCACACAAGGTTCGATGTCCGGCGAACGTGTCGACGGTTCCATCGCGCTTCTTTTTATCGACACGCTATTGGAGTCGCAATGAAAGCGAAATACCTCGCCGCTATTCTGGCCGCGCATGCGGTCGCGTTCGCCGTTCCCGCTTTCGCGGACGAGTGCACGGCCGACATGGTCGTTGGCGCCGCGGCCGCCGCACCAGCATCGCCGGGCGAGCAGACCATGCATGCGATGGCGGCGAAAGACGCCAGGCACGATATGCACGATATGCCCGACGTCGGCGGTGCGGATGCGTACAAGACGCAGTCGGGCAAGCACGAAGCACGCGACAGCATCGACGCGTGGCTTCGCGGAGGCTGATCAGTCGAACGTGATGCCGTCGAAGCGATGCCCGCCGAGCGGGCTGATCAGATAGCCGTGCACCCGCTTCGAGATCGGCTGAAAGATGTTCGCGTGCGCGAGCGGCGTGTACGGCACCTGATCCTTGAACACGACCTGCGCTTCTTCGTAGAGCTTCGTGCGCGCGTTCTGATCCGTGACGAGGCGCGCCTTCGCGAGCAGATCATCGAACTGCCTGTTGCACCACTTCGCCACGTTGCTGCCGTGAACCGCATCGCAGCCGAGCGTCGTGCCGAGCCAGTTGTCGGGATCGCCGTTGTCGCCGAGCCAGCCGTAGAGAATCGCGTCGTGCTCGCCGTTCGTTTTCGCGCGCTTGTTGTACTCGGCCCACTCGTACGTGACGATGTTCGCCTTCACGCCGATCTTCGCCCAGTCCGACTGGATCAGTTGCGCCATCAGCCGCGCGTTCGGGTTATAGCCGCGCTGCACGGGCATGGCCCAGAGCGTGATCGCGAAGCCGTTCGGAAAGCCGGCTTCCTTCAGCAGTTCCTTCGCCTTCGCGGGATCGTGCGGCGCGTCTTTCAGCGCCTTGTTATACGACCATTGCGAGGGCGGCATGGGATTCGTCGCGACAGTCGCCGCGCCTTCGTAGACGGTCTTGATGATCGCCTGCTTGTCGATGGCCATGTCGAGCGCGCGGCGCACGTTGACGTTGTCGAGGGGCTTGTGCGTGGTGTTATAGCCCACGTACGCGACGTTGAAGCCGACGCCCGACAGCACCGTGAGCTTCGGATCGTTCTTCGACGCGGCGATGTCGGCGGGGCGCGGGAACGACGTCACCTGGCATTCGCCGCCCGAGAGCTTCTGCTGACGCACGGCGGCATCCGGCGTGATGGAAAACACGAGCTTGTCGATATGTACGTCCTTGCGGTTCCAGTACGTCGGGTTCGCGTCATAGCGGATCGTCGCATCTTTCTGATAGTCGCGGAACACGAACGCGCCCGTGCCGACCGGCTTCTGATTGAGGTCCTCCGGCTTGCCGAGCTTCAGCAATTGCGCGGCATACTCCGCCGATACGATGGATGCGAACTCCATCGCGATGTTGCGCACGAACACGACATCCGCTGTCTTGAGCGTGAAGCGCACGGTGTAGTCGTCGAGCTTGTCGACCGATGCGACGTTCTTGTCGTAGCCGAGGTCGGTCAGATACGGAAAGCTGACAGGATGCGCCTTCTGGAACGGCTCGTTCGGATCGATCATGCGCCTGAACGTGAACACCACATCGTCCGCATTGAAGTCGCGCGTGGGCTTGAACCACGCGGTCGATTGAAACTTCACGCCGCGCCGCAGATGAAACGTGAAGGTCTTCGCATCCGGCGACTCGTCCCACTTTTCCGCGAGACCGGGCACGAGATCGAGCGTGCCGCGCCTGAATTCGACGAGCTGGTCGTAGACGGCATGCGCGCCCGCGTCGAAGTCGGTGCTGGTCGTGTACTGCGCGGAGTCGAAACCGGCGGGGCTGCCTTCGGAGCAGAAGACGAGCGTCTTGCTCGCGGCCGATGCGTTATGCGCGGTGAATGCAAGCGCGGCGGAAAGAGAAACGGCAAGAGAAGCAGACAACACGCGTCGTGAAAGAAGCATTTTTCTTGTTTGCTCGGAAGAGTGGGCGAGCCGCCTCGCGGCGGGCGTGAGCCATACTCTACCAAGCAAACATTTTTTCGGCGCTACAGGGCGCGCAATGCGAAGCGCTTGAGCTTGCCCGTCTCCGTGCGCGGCAATGCATCGAGGAACGTGACGAGACGCGGATACTTGTACGGCGCGACAGTGCGCTTCACGAACGCCTGCAACTCGGCGATCAGCGCGTCGTCGCCCGTGAAGCCCGCATTGAGCACGACGAACGCTTTCACGACTTGCCCGCGCGTGTCGTCGGGCACGCCGATCACGCCGCACTCCGCGACCGCTTCATGCTGCATCAGCACGCTTTCGACTTCCGGCCCGGAGATGTTGTAGCCCGCCGATACGATCATGTCGTCGGCGCGCGCCTGATAGAACACGTAGCCGTCCGCATCGATCATCACGGAATCGCCCGGCAGGTTCCAGCCGTCGCGCACGAACTTCGACTGGCGCTCGTCGGCGAGATAACGGCAGCCGGTCGGGCCGCGCACCGCGAGCTTGCCGAGCGTGCCGGGCGGTACCGGCTGCATGGCGTCATCGACGGCCTGCACGATGTAACCCGGCACCGCGCGTCCGATCGCGTGTTCGCGCACGTCCGTTCCCGCCGACGCGATGAAGATGTGGATCATCTCCGTGCCGCCGATGCCGTCGATCATCTCGATGCCGCTCGCCTCGCGCCACAATGCGCGCGTCGAGTCCGGCAAAGCCTCGCCGGCCGATACGGTCTTCGCGAGACTCGATATGTCGAAGCGGCCGACGAGCGGGGCCATTTGCCGGTAGAACGTCGGCGCGGTGAACATGATCGTCGCGCGAAAGCGTTCGACGGTCTGCAGCAAGGTCTCGGGCGTGAGCTTTTCGAGCAGCACTGTCGAGGCCCCGGCACGCAGCGGAAAGCACAGCAGGCCGCCGAGCCCGAACGTGAACGCGAGCGGCGGCGTGCCGCAGAAGACATCGTCCGCCGTGGGCTTCAGGATGTGACGCGGGAAGAGATCGCACATGGCGAGCACGTCGCGATGAAAATGCATGCAGCCCTTCGGCGCGCCCGTGGTGCCGCTCGTGAACGCGATGAGGCAGACATCGTCGGCGGCGGTATCGCAGGCATCGAAACGATCGGGCTTCGACGCCGCAAGCGATTCGAGCGAACCGGGCGCATCGTCGTGAAAATAAAGCACTTGCGCGAGCGCTTCGCAATGGAACTCGTCGCCTGGCTTCGTGCAGCGCGCGAGCTCTTCGGTCAGGCGCACGTCGCATAGCGCCGCCGTGATCTGCGCCTTGTCGGCGATCTGCTTCAGTTCCTTCGCGCGCAGCAGCGGCATGGTCGGCACGACGACGAGACCCGCCTTCAGCGCCGCGAAGAACGCGACGGCCATCTGCAGCGTGTTCGGGCCGCGCAACAGGATGCGGTTGCCGGGGCGCAAGCGCATCTCGTCGACAAGCACATGCGCGCTGCGATTCACGAGCGCGCGCAATTCGCGATAACTCGTGGCGTGCGGCGTGCCGTTGACATCGGACCAGATCGCGGGGCGATCGCCCTGTCCGTTTTCGATCGCGCGATCCAGCAGTTCCGTCGCGCAATTGACGCGCGCGGGATAGGTCACGTCCGCGTTGTCGAGCATCAATACCGGCCATTGCTCCTGCGGCGGCAGATGATCGCGCGCGAACGTATCGACGTGTGCTGACCGTTCCATCGTGCTCTCCGCTTCAGTTGGGGATGACAGCCGTGGCTTCGATTTCCACCAGTGCGTCGTCTTCGATGAGCGCGACGACCTGCACCGCGCTCATCGCGATGTCGTAATCGCCGATCAGTTCGCGAAACGCCGCGCCGATTTCCTTCGCCGCCGCGAGATAGGCGCGCTTGTCCGTGACGTACCACGTCATGCGCACGAGATGCGCGGGCTCGCCGCCCGCTTCGCGCAGCACCGCGACGACATTGCGCAAGGCCTGCGCCGCCTGCGGGCCGAACTCCTCGCTGACGAAGCGCGCCTGTTCGTCCCAGCCGATTTGCCCCGCGATATACACCTGCGTGCCGCGCACGGCGACGCCGTTCGCGTAGCCGCGCGGCTTGATCCAGCCCGAAGGCAGAAGCGTTTTTTTCATGAGCGTGTCTCCTCTTGCATGACGCGGCTCGTGCCCGGCGCGAACTGCTCGATTGCGCGGGCGATGTCGCCGGGAATGTCGATCGAACGGCCATCGTCGAGCGATGTCGTCACCAGAACCTGCTTTGCGCGAAAGCGCACTTCGCCGCCGCAATGACAGACGATGTCGATGCGGATCGAGCGCTGGCCGACCGTATCGACGGCGAGCGCGAGCGTCACCGTTTCACCCATGCGGCTCGGCCGCGAGAAGTCGCAATTGAGCTTCACGATGGGAAGCCCGACGCGGCGCGCCGAAATCATGTGCGCATAGTCGATGCAGAGCGCCTCGTTGAACCAGTCTTCGACGAGCGCATTCGTCATCACGAGGTATTGCGGGAAATAGACGATGCCGGCCGGATCGCAATGCCCGAAACGGATGCGCACCGGCATGTCGAAGGTGGGCTTCGTCATCGACGTTCCCCGTGCGCTTTCAGCAGGTCGCGCCCGACGATCAACTGCTGAACTTCGGTCGCGCCTTCGTAGATGCGCAACGCGCGAATCTCGCGATACAGCGATTCGACCGCCATGCCGCGCGTCACGCCGAGACCGCCCCATAGCTGCACGGCCGCGTCGATGACCTGTTGCGCGCCTTCGCTCGCGTGCCACTTCGCCATGGCGGCTTCGCGCGTCACGCTTTCGCCCTGATCGCGCAGCCACGCAGCGCGATAGACGAGCAGCGCGCTCGTGTCGATGGTCAGCGCCATCTGCGCGAGCTTCGCCTGCGTGAGTTGAAAATCGCCGAGTGTCTGGCCGAACATCTTGCGCGATGCGGCGCGATCGAGTCCTTCCTGCATCGCGCGGCGTGCGAAGCCGAGCGATGCGGCCGCCACCGACGTGCGGAAGATATCGAGCGTGCGCATGGCGATCTTGAAGCCTTCGCCCGCCGCGCCGAGCATCTGGCTGCGCGGCACGCGCGCGTTGTCGAAATGCAGGCGCGCAAGCGGATGCGGCGCGATCACGTCGATGCGTTCGGCGATCCGCAAGCCGGGCGTGTCGGCATCGACGGTGAACGCGCTGATGCCGCGCGCGCCCGGCGCTTCACCGGTGCGCGCGAACACGACGTAGAAGTCGGCGATGCCGCCGTTCGAAATCCACGTCTTGTCGCCGTTCAGCACGTAGGCGTCGCCGTCGAGGCGCGCATCGACCGACATCGCCGCTACATCGGAACCGGCGTCAGGCTCCGACAAGGCGAACGCCGCCAATGCCGTTCCCTTCGCGACACGCGGCAAATAGCGCTCTTTTTGCGCATCGGTGCCCGCAAGCGAGATCGCGCCCGAGCCTAAGCCTTGCATCGCGAAAGCGAAATCGGCGAGGCCGTCGTGCTTTGCGAGCGTTTCGCGCAACAGGCACACGGCGCGCGTATCGATGGTGTCGTTCGATGCGCCGTAGCGCGTGCCGCCGATGCAATGCGTGAGCCAGCCCGCATCGCCCAGCATGCGCACGAGGCGCTTGCACGTGGCGTCGGTGTCGGCGTGATCGACGTGCTTCAAGTGTTCGGCGGCCCATGTATCGACGGCGCGCGCGAGTTCGCGATGCCGTTCGTCGAAGAACGGCCACGCGAGCGCGCTATGAAGATCGGCGTTCAATTCAGTCTCCTTCGAACACGGGCCGTGACTTTGCCGCGAAGGCGCGATACGCGCGCTCGAAGTCGCGCGTGCTCATGCAGATGGCTTGCGCCTGTGCCTCGGATTCGATCGCTTCGTCGATGCTCATGCTCCATTCCTGATGCAGCATCTTCTTCGTGATGCCGTGCGCGAAGGTCGGCCCCGCGACGAGTTCGGAGGCGAGTTTCGCGGCTTCGTCGAGCAAGGTTTCAGGCGGGCAGAGACGGTTATAGAAGCCCCAGCTATGGCCTTCGTCTCCGCTCGCGGCGCGACCCGTGTAGAGCAGTTCCGCCGCGCGTCCCTGGCCGATGATGCGCGGCAGGATCGAGCACGCGCCCATGTCGCAGCCCGCGAGACCGACGCGCGCGAACAGGAACGCGAGCTTGCTGCGCGCCGTGCCGAGCCGCATGTCGGCGGCCATCGCGAGGATCGCGCCCGCGCCCGCGCACACGCCGTCCACGGCCGCGATGACGGGCTGCGGGCAATGACGCATCGCCTTCACGAGATCGCCCGTCATGCGCGTGAAGAGGAGCAGTTCCGGCATCGGCAGATCGATGAGCGGCGCGATGATTTCATGCACGTCGCCGCCGGAGCAGAAGTTCTCGCCCGCGCCGTGAATCACGATGGATTTCACATCGGTCGCATAGGCAAGCTGGCGAAACAGGTCGCGCAACTCCGCATACGATTCGAAGGTCAGCGGATTCTTGCGCTCGGGCCGGTTCAGCGTGATGGTCGCGACGCCGTTCGCCGCGGACCAGCCAAAATGCTTCGCGCGATAGCCGGCGAGCGTCGTTCTGTTTCCGGCAAGAAGGGCATTCGATGATGTCATTGTCGTCGTCTCCTTCAGTCTTTCAGCGTTTTCAACAGATGCTGTTTCAGCTTGCCGAGCCGCTGATGCGTCTGCGATTTCTCGTTCAGTTCGAGGCCGCCGAACATTTCGACGACCCATTGCTCATGCGCGGTCGCCATCTTGTCGAACGCGGCGCGGCCTTGCGGCGTTAAGCGCACGCTGATCGAGCGGCGGTCGTTCGGATCGGTATAGCGCGATACGAGGCCTTCCTTTTCGAGCTGATCGGTGATGCCCGTCACGTTGCCGCCCGTGACCATCATGCGGCGCGAGAGCTCGGTCATCTTCAGACCTTCGGGATGGCGTTCGAGCTGCGCCATCAGATCGAAGCGCGGCAAGGTCGTATCGAACTCGGTGCGCAGGCGCTTGCGCAGTTCGGCTTGCACGAGGTTCGTCGTGGTCAGCATGCGCAGCCACAGGCGCAGTCCCATGTGGCTGTCGACGCCCGTGCTCATCTCCAGATCGACGACGTTGTCCGCCGGTTTTTCGACACCCTTGCGCGGCGTCTTCGGCTCGGCGGCGGCCGTCTTTTTGTTGCGTGCGGCGTGGGTCACGTGACTTCTCCACCTGATACGGAAATGGATTGGCCGTTCATCGCGCCAGAGCCGGGCGCGCATAGCCAGAGCACGGCATGGGCGACTTCTTCCGGCTGCACGAAGCGGCGTTGCGGGTTGTGGCGCGCGAGCGCATCCCGTGCGTCCTGCTCGCTGCGCGATGTCTTCGCCATGATCTGATCGAGCGATTCGCGCAGCAGCTCGGTTTCGGTATAGCCGGGGCAGACCGCGTTGACCGTGATGCCCTTGGTCGCGACCTCGAGCGCGAGCGCGCGTGTCAGACCGATGACGCCATGCTTCGCCGCGCAATAAGCGGCGACATAGGCATAGCCGATTTGCCCCGCGGTGCTCGCCACATTCACGATGCGGCCATAGCCACGTTCGAGCATCGAAGGCAAGGCGGCGCGGGTGCAGAGGAACACGCCGGTCAGGTTCACGTCGAGCATGTTTTGCCAGAGCGCGGTGTCGGTCTGCGTGAAGGGCGCGGCGCGCGCGTGGCCCGCGTTGTTCACGAGAATATCCACCGGGCCTGCGCGGGAGAACGCTTCGTTCACGGCGGCTTCATTCGTGACATCGACGCTGATACACGCGACATCGCGAAACGCATGCATCGCGTCGCGCTGCGCTTCGAGACGCGCGATATCGCGGCCCATCAGCGTGACGCGCGCGCCCGCTTGCGCGAGCGCCACCGCGCACGATGCGCCGATGCCGCTGCCGCCGCCCGTCACCACCGCATGTTTGTTGGCAAGCGCAGTCATGGCTTATACCGTTCCTTCGGCGCGTTGCGCCCGTTCTTGCGGCGTCAGGCGCGCGTTGTCGGCGGCCATTGCGCGTTCGCGTTCCAGATTGCGTTCGAGCTGCGATTTGGCGGCGGCGTATTGCTTGGGCCACGCGATATCGAAGAAGCCGATTTTCGCGGCTTCGTTCAAGGTCCACGCCGGATTCGCGAGATGCGGACGCGCCACCGCGCATAGATCCGCGCGTCCCGCCGCGATGATGCTGTTCACGTGATCCGCTTCCGATATCGCGCCGACCGCGATCGTCGCAATGCCCGCTTCGTTGCGGATGCGATCGGCGAACGGCGTCTGGAACATGCGGCCGTACACGGGCTTTTCTTCCTTGCTGACCTGACCGGACGACACGTCGATCATGTCCGCGCCCGCGGCCTTGAATGCGCGTGCGATCTCGACGGCATCGTCGGGCGTGGTGCCGCCATCGACCCAGTCGTGCGCGGAAATGCGCACCGACATCGGCTTGTCTTGCGGCCAGACTGCGCGCATCGCCTTGAAGACTTCGAGCGGATAGCGCAGCCGATTTTCGAGCGAGCCGCCGTATTCGTCGGTGCGATGATTGGTGAGCGGCGACAGGAAGCTCGACAGGAAATAGCCGTGCGCGCAGTGCAGTTCGAGCCAGTCGAAGCCGGCCTGCGCGGCCATTTCCGTGGCGCGCACGAATTGCGCCTCGATCTCGCGCAACTCGTCGCTCGATGCCTCGTGCGACCACTGGCTCACATCACGCAAGTACTGTTGCGGCGATGCGGAGACGAGCGGCCAGTTGTTATCCGCAAGCGGCTGATCGATGCCTTCCCAGCTCACGCGCGTCGAAGCCTTCGCGCCCGCATGACCGAGCTGCATGCCGATCTTCGCGTCCGATTGCGCGTGCACGAAATCGACGATGCGCTTCCACGCGTCGAGATGCGCCGGCGCATACATGCCGGGGCATCCCGGCGTGATGCGCGCTTGCGGCGACACGCATGTCATCTCCGTCATGACGAGCGCCGCGCCGCCCATCGCGCGCGCGCCGAGATGCATGAGGTGATAGTCGCCCGCGACGCCATCGAGGGCGGAATACTGCGCCATCGGCGAGACGACGACTCGGTTCTTCAGCGTGATCCCGCGCAGCGTGAAGGGCGTGAACATCGGCGGAACGGAACGTTGCTGCGCGTTGCGTTCGATGCCCGCGCGCGCGGCGAGCCAGTCTTCGAACGAGGCGAGATAGCGCGCGTCGCGTTCGCGCAGGTTTTCATGCGAGATGCGTTGCGAGCGCGTGAGCAGCGAATACGCGAACTGCTCCGGCGCAAACGAGGCGTAGCGGTCCACATGCTCGAACCATTCCGTCGAATTGCGCGCGGCGTTCTGAATGCGCAGCACGTCGATGCTGCGCACTTGCGTGTAATGCGCAAGCGCGCCTTCGAGATCGCCGGACTGCTTCGCGAACGCCGTGTCGATGCTGTTGGCGAGCTCGATCGAGTCTTCGAGCGCGAGCTTCGTGCCCGAGCCGATGGAGAAGTGCGCGGTGTGCGCGGCATCGCCCATCAGCACGATGGGGGTGCGCTTGCCGGTCGCGTTGTCGCGCCAATGCACCCATTCGCGGTTCACGACGCGCGGAAAGCGAATCCATTGCGCCGAGCCGCGCAGATGCGTGGCGTTGGACATCAGCGCGTGGCCGTCGAGATACTGTGCGAATAGCTTTTCGCAGAACGCGATGCCTTCTTCCTTGCTCATGTCGGCGAGGCCTGCCGCGCGCCATACGCGCTCGGGCGCTTCGACGATGAACGTCGATGTGCTGTCGTCGAAACGATAGGCATGCGCCTGAAACCAGCCCCATTCGGTCTTTTCGAACGCGAAGGTGAAGGCGTCGAAGCATTTGTTCGTGCCGAGCCACACGAAGCGGCAATCGCGCATATCGATGTCGGGCTGATATGTCGAGGCGTATTTCTGGCGGATGGCGCTGTTCGCGCCGTCGCTCGCGATGATGAGATCGGCTTCGTAGTCCTCGTCGTTCACGACATGTGTTTCGAAGACGAGCTTGACGCCGAGTTCTTCGCAGCGCGCTTGCAGAATGTTCAGCAGACGCTTGCGGCCGATGCCGCAGAAACCGTGACCGGACGAGCGGATCGTGCTGCCGCCAATATGGACTTCGATGTCGTCCCAGTGGTTGAAGGCATCGAGAATGGCGTCGGCGCTTTGCGGGTCGGCTGTGCGAAGGTTGCCGAGCGTCTGGTCGGAGAAGACCACGCCCCAGCCGAAAGTGTCATAGGGGCGGTTGCGTTCTACGACGATGATGTCGTAAGACGGGTGGCGGCGCTTCATTAAAAGGCCGAAATACAGGCCCGCCGGGCCCCCGCCGATACAGACGATACGCATGGTTGATCTCCGACCGTGTCTCCTCGAATCGATAATTTAGGTTTAGATAGTTTAGATGTCAAGTAAATGATTTCGTATGCGGATTGAATGAGTGACTTTTCGTCCCGTTTGTTCTCGAATGCAGAAGAATGAATTCTTCGGAGCGGCCGTTCTATCCGGAAGCCCGGGTCGTTAGAGTGGCTCCATCTGCTGAAATCCGGGAGTCAAGCATGTCGAACGTGCCATCATCGCCAGGTTGGGGACTGGATCAATCTCCGTTCCATGAGGGAGAGTTGGCCGTCCAGGAACGGGTGGGTGTCCGCGAAAAGATGGCAGCGGTAAGCCGGCACGTCGTAAGGCACTACCTGACCGAGCAGCACCGCGAATTCTTCGGCCTGCTTCCTTATATCTTCGTTGGCTCTGTGGACGCGCAAGGACGGCCGTGGGCTTCGATCCTGCTGGGGAACGCGGGGTTCATGCACGCAAGCGAACCCACGACGATCACGATCGAGGCGCAGCCGCTCCATGGCGACCCGCTCGTCGAGAACCTTCGCATGGGAGCGGAGATCGCCATGCTCGGCGTGCAACTCCACACGCGCAGACGCAATCGATTTTTCGGCACGGTCACGAGCTTGAAGGATGGCGAATTCACGATCGGAGTCCGGCAGACGCTCGGGATTTGCCCGCAATACATTCAGGGGCGCGAGCCCGTCTTTCACCGCGATCCGTCGGTAAGCACGGCTTCGCCCGTGCATCGCAATCAGCGCATCGATAAAGCGGTGCGGGCGATCATCGAAAGCGCCGATACCTATTTCGTTGCGTCGGCCAATTTGCGCGAGAGCGATGGTGTTGCCCGTGGGGCCGACGTATCCCATCGCGGCGGCCGGCCAGGCTTCGTGCGTATCGATGACGACATGACGCTCACGGCCCCCGATTTCGTGGGGAATTTCCTCTTCAATACGCTCGGAAACTGGCAGCTCGATAACCGCGCCGGTCTTCTGTTCATCGACTTCGAAGGCGGCGACCTCGTGTACATTTCCGCCCGCGCCGAAATCATCTGGGACGGACCGGAGGTGAAGGCCTTCAATGGCGCGCAGCGACTGGTTCGCTACCACATCGAGGAAATCATTCGTGTGGAAGCCAGCCTTCCAGCCCGCTTTTCGGCGCCGGAGTACTCGCCATTTCTTGCTCGTACCGGAAGCTGGGGCGAAGCGGAGAAAAGGCTCGAAGCCGAGCGCTTTCGCAACGAATGGAGACCGTTGCGCATCTCGCGCATCGAGGAGGAGAGTTCGACGATTCGATCGTTCTATCTCGTACCCGCCGATGGACGCGGTCTGGCAGGCTACGAGCCGGGTCAGTTCTTGCCGATTCGCGTGCAGCCGGATGCCTGGACGGAACCGGTGAACCGCACCTACACGCTCTCGAGCGCGCCGGGCGGCGCATCGTATCGAATCACGGTGAAACGTGAAGGAACGGGCGGTGTGTCGGATTGGCTTCATGACCACGTGACGGTCGGCACCGTGATCGAGGGGATGGCGCCGCGCGGCTCGTTCGTCTTCAATGCCGATGCGCGCGCGCCGGTCGTTTTGATCTCCGCCGGGGTCGGCATCACGCCGATGATTGCCATGATCGACAGCCTGCTCGTGAACAACGGCAGAACGCTTCATCACGCACCGATCTGGTTCGTGCATGGCGCGCGCAACTCCGCCAGTCATGCTTTCAGCGCGTTCCTGAATGACAAACTCAGCAGGCACGGCAATTTGCATGCGCATGTTCGCTACAGCCGCCCGTTGCCGGACGATCGCTTGGGGGTAAAGCATGACAGCGAGGGCATCGTTGACATCGACCTGCTGAAGGCGATCCTGCCCTTCGACAATTACCAGTTCTTCCTGTGCGGACCGGCGGCGTTCATGCAGTCGTTGTATGACGGACTCATCGACCTGGGCGTGCGCGATACGTCGATTCACCTGGAAAGCTTCGGTCCTGCTTCGGTGAAGCGTCGTATCGAGCGTGCCGCGTCAGACGAGGCCGAGGAATCGATCGTCGTGACTTTCGCCAAATCGGGCAAGACGGCTCGCTGGCGTCCTGAACATGGTTCGCTTCTCGACCTGGCGGAGCGGGCCGGCATTCCGGCGTTATCGAGTTGCCGTGTCGGAAGCTGCGGTACGTGCTCGGTCAAAGTTCTGAACGGCTCGGTTGATTATGCCCAGCCGCCGGGCCATGAGATTCCTCCCGGCGAGGCGCTCATCTGTTGCGCTACGCCGCATCCTGGCGTACATCTCGCGGATTCGCTGGACCGGGAGGGCGTATCGCTCGACTTATGAGCGGCGGCAAGAGACAGCGAGACGTAAGCGCGCGCCAACACGGCGCGGACAAGGCCGCCCTTCAGTTTGCGACCGGGTTTGCCGATAACGGGCGTACCACGCGCGAATCCCGTCACCTTGTCTATCCACAGTTTCCCGATGAAGCTCAGCCTCAAGATACCCCTCGCTTTTGCCGCGGCGCTCGTGCTCATGTTCGCCGGCGCCCTGTACGGCATCTTCGCGCTCAATGCCTCCATCGATGCCTATCGCGATGAAGTCGCGAACAACGTAGCCAACGAGCGGATGGTCTCGGCAACGCTCGTCACGTTCAAGCTGCAGGTGCAGGAGTGGAAGGACACGCTCTTGCGCGGCAAGGACCCGGCCAGGCTCCAGAAGTACTGGAGCGCCTTTCAGACCCGCGAAAGTGCGGTCGGCAAGCTGGCCGACGAACTCAAGCACAGACTTCCGGCAGGCGAAAGCCGCGACCTGATCGAGCGTTTCGCTTCCGCGCATGTCGCTATGGGGGAAGGCTACCGGCGCGGCTTCGAGGCGTTCAAAGCGGCTGGCTTCGAGCCTTCGGCGGGCGACGACGCCGTCGCGGGCGTCGATCGCCAACCGGCCGCACTGCTGGAGCAGGCGGCGAAGAACATCGCGGCCGATAGCGCGCGCGTGTCGGAAGAGGCCGATCGCGGCGCCCGGCGCGCGTCCATCGCCAGCGTCGCGCTGATGCTCCTCGTGCTTGCGCTCGCGCTGATCGGTGGCTACCTGTTCAGCCGCACCGTGTCGCGGCCGCTGGCGCGGGCGCTCGGCTGTGCGCAGGCCGTCGCGACGGGCGACCTGTCACTCGAATTCGAGGCGCGCGGCAAGGACGAAATCGCTGAATTGCTCGCAGCGCTCAAGCACATGCAGACGAGTCTCGCGCAGGTCGTGTGCAAGGTGCGGGACAACGCCGAAGGTGTTGCGACGGCGAGCGCGCAGATTGCTTCGGGCAATCTCGACTTGTCATCGCGCACCGAGGAACAGGCGGCATCGCTGCAAGAGACGGCCGCCAGCATGGAGGAAATCACCGCGGCCGTGCGTCAGAATGCCGATCATGCCGCTGACGCGTCGTCGCTGACCCAAAATGCGTGGCAAACTGCAACGAGCGGCGGAGTCATGATGGAAAAGGTCGTCGAGACGATGCACGGGATTTCCGACAGTTCGAGCAAGGTCGGCGAAATCATTTCCGTCATCGATGCGATTGCGTTTCAGACGAACATTCTGGCGCTGAACGCGGCCGTGGAGGCTGCGCGTGCCGGTGAAGAAGGACGCGGCTTCGCGGTCGTGGCGGCCGAGGTCCGGTCGTTGGCGCAGCGCAGCGCCTCGGCGGCGAAGGAGATCAAGGCGCTCATCGAACAGTCGGCCGGGCGCGTTCAGACGGGCTCCGTGCTCGTGCGGGACACGGGAGCGATCATTGCCGACATCGTCGGCTCGGTGCAAAGGGTCGCAGGCGTCGTGAACGGGATCTCGGCGGCGTCGGAAGAGCAGCGCAGCGGCATCGAGCAAGTCAATCTGGCCGTCACGCAGATGGACGAGGTGACACAGCAAAACGCGGCGCTGGTCGAGCAGGCCTCGGCGGCGGCGCAGGCGCTGGCGGGCCAGGCTGCCTCGCTGCGCGACGCGGTGGCGGTGTTCAGGTTGCGCGAAGATGCGGCCTTGCCCCGGCAAGCGGCACTGCCGGCTTAACAGGACACGCGGAGACAACGAAGATGAGCGAGCAAAACGTTACGCGCCCACCGGCGCCGCCCAGCGACACGAGTTTCGCCTGGTCCGACGCACGGCTCCTGGGCTTCACGCAGATGGACGAGGTGCACAAGGAGTTTTATACGGTCGCGCGCAAGCTCGTGACCTGCACCGACGCCACCGCCGCGGACGCGATCGACGAGTTCGAGAAGCACGCCGTCAGCCACTTCGAGCAGGAAGACGAGTGGATGCGTTCGACGAATTTCCCGCCGCGCGACTGCCACCTCGACGAACATGCCGCCGTCCTGAATTCGGTCCGTGAAGTCAAGGAAGCGGTCGGACTCGGGCACGCCGGCGCCGAGCTGGTTCGAGATCTCGGCATGCACCTCTTCGACTGGTTCCCAGGGCATGCGGACTACCTGGACTCAGCGCTGGCGGCATGGATGACCAAGCAGACGATGGGCGGCAAGCCGGTCGTGATCAGACGAAAGATCTGATCAGGCTCGGGGCCGCGGGGCGTCAGCGTTTCGCGGAATCCTCCTCGGGCGACTCCTTCTGAACGATCTCGGCGTCGATCGTGCGGCCATCGTCGCCGAAGTCGCGCGCTTGCCGGCGCAGCGCGCGCGTTTTCCACCATAGATAGCCGACGACGATCGCGCCCACGCCGAACAGCACGGCGAGCAGCACCAGCGAGAGCATCGCGGCTGCCACGAGCACGATCACGCTCACAATCGTAGCCGTCACCCGGCCGAACCATCCGGAACCGCCTGCCGGCACTCCGTCCTCATACGTCACGCGCCGTGGCGGCACTCTGCCGTTGTCCATCACTCAATCTCCTTCCTTGCGGCAATGAAAGGGCAGCTTCGCCCGATTCGCCCCTCCGGGTCAACCCGGATTGATCATGGCCGAGCATCGCTGATACCTTCCAGATCATACGTATGACCTAGAGAAGGATAACGCATGCCGACTTTACACAGGCAGGTCTTGAACCGGATGGGCGAGCAGATCTGCGCCGGCCGGTTCCAGCCGGGCGACATCCTGCCCGCCGAAGGCGAACTCGCGGAAGAGATGCAAGTGAGCCGCATCACCATCCGCGAGACGATGAAATCGCTGTCCGCGAAGGGCATGCTTCAGGTGCGCCGCCGGCACGGCACCATCGTGCTGCCGCGCTCGCAGTGGCAACTGTTCGATCCGGACGTCATCACCTGGCGCGCGCGCGCCGGCGCGGTCGATGCCGACCTCATTCGCGACCTGATGGAGTTGCGCACGATCATCGAGCCGAACGCCGCCAGGCTGGCCGCAACCCGCGCGACGCCGGAGGATCGCGTGGCGGTGCGGCGCGCCTTCAAGGCGATGGAGCGCGCTGTCGCGGGGCAGGGCGAATACGTGCCCGCCGACCTCGCGTTTCACGGCGCGATCCTGACGGCGTGCCACAACCAGTTCATCCAGCAGATGCAAAACGCGCTTTCCGCGATCCTGCGCACGAGCTTCGAACTGAGTTCGGAGATCGAAGGCGGGCCCGCGCGTTCGCTGCCGATGCACGAAGCGCTGTGCGTCGCGATCGAACAGGGCGATGCGCAAGCGGCCGCGAACGCCGTGCTGACGCTGATCGAGCGCGCGGAAAAGGACTTCGACGATCGCGCGGCCCTTACCCGCACCGCGAACGACCAGCCGCTGTAACACGCTTTCAGTGATGCGAAGACCAGGCCGCAGCCTCCCGACGAGGCTGCGCGGGCGCGCTCGCGCCCACGATTTCAACCTAATCGACAGGAACACGGCATGACCACGTTATTCGATCTGAGCGGCCGCACGGCGCTCGTCACCGGCTCGGCGCGCGGCATTGGCTACGCGCTGGCGCAAGGGCTCGCGGCGGCGGGCGCGCGCGTCATCGTCAACGGCACGAAAGCCGATACCGTCGATGCCGCGGCCGGCCGTCTGCGCGCGCAAGGCTTCGACGCACTCGGCCGCGCATTCGACGTCACCGACGAGGCATCGGTGGCCGCCGCGTTCGCGGCGTGGGACGCGGAGGGCATCGACGTGGATATCGTCGTGAATAACGCGGGCATCCAGTTTCGCAAGCCGATGATCGAGCTTGCGCTCGCCGACTGGCAACGCGTGATCGACACCGATCTCACGAGCGCGTTCATCGTCGCGAAGGAAGCGGCGCGGCGCATGATCGCGCGCGGCCGCGGCGGCAAGATCATCAATATCGGCTCGCTCACGAGCGAAGGCGCGCGCGCGACCGTTGCGCCTTATACGGCGGCCAAGGGCGGCGTGAAGATGCTCACGCGCGCGATGAGCGCCGAATGGGCCGTGCACGACATTCAGGCCAACGCGATCGGCCCCGGCTACATCCTCACCGACATGAACCAGGCGCTCGTCGACAACCCGAGCTTCGACGCGTGGGTCAAGAGCAGCAATCCGTCGCAACGCTGGGGCAGGCCCGAAGAACTCGTCGGCACGGCGGTGTATCTGGCGTCGCCCGCATCGAGCTATGTGAACGGCCAGATCATTTACGTCGATGGCGGCTGGCTCGCCGTCCTCTGATCACCTCGATACGATTTCCGGAGACATCATGGATCACGTCAAAACCGTGGCGCCGCAGAGATGGTGGTATCTCATGCCCATCATCTTCATCACTTACAGCCTCGCCTATCTCGACCGCGCAAACTATGGCTTCGCCGCCGCCGCGGGCATCGACCGCGATCTCGGCATCACGCATGCCACGTCGTCGCTGATCGGTTCGCTGTTTTTCCTCGGCTATTGCCTGTTTCAGATTCCCGGCGCGATCTACGCGCAGAAGAACAGCGTCAAGAAGCTGATCTTCGCGAGCCTGCTGCTGTGGGGCGCGTGCGCCGCGCTCACCGGCATGGTGAGCAATATCCCGATGCTGATGGCGCTGCGCTTCATTCTCGGTATCGTCGAAGCGGCCGTGATGCCGTCCATGCTGATGTACATCAGCCGCTGGTTCACGCGCACCGAACGCTCTCGCGCGAACACTTTCCTCATTCTCGGCAATCCGGTCACGGTGCTGTGGATGTCGGTGCTTTCGGGCTATCTCGTCAAGAGCTTCGGCTGGCGTGAGATGTTCATCATCGAAGGCGTGCCGGCGATCGCATGGGCGATCGTGTGGTGGTTCACGGTGAAGGACAAGCCCGCCGACGCGCCGTGGATGACCGACGCCGAGAAGGCCGAACTCGATGCGCGTCTGAAAGCGGAGCAGGCGCATATCGCGCCGGTGCGCGACTACAAGGCGGCGTTCCGTTCGTCGATCGTCCTCAAGTGCTGCGCGATCCATGCGCTGTGGAGCGTCGGCGTGTACGGCTTCATCATGTGGCTGCCGTCCATTCTGAAGTCGGCATCGGCAATCGATATCGTCTCGGTCGGCTGGCTCTCGGCCGTGCCGTATCTCGCGGCCATCGTGTTGATGCTGCTCGCATCCTGGCTCTCCGACAAAACGCGCAACCGCAAGCTCTTCGTCTGGCCGCTGCTGCTGATCGGCACGATTGCGTTCGTCGGCTCTTATCTTGTCGGCAGCTCGAACTTCTGGCTGTCGTTCACGCTGCTCGTGATTGCCGGCGCGACCATGTATGCGCCATACGGCCCGTTCTTCGCGCTCGTGCCGGAACTGATCCCGAGCAACGTGCTCGGCGGCGCGATCGGCTTCATCAACGCGAGCGGCGCGCTCGGCGCGTTCCTCGGTTCATGGGTCGTCGGCTATCTGAACGGTGCGACCGGCAGCCCCGCGGCGTCATACGCGTTCATGGCCGCGGCGCTCTTTGCCTCCGTCGTTCTGATGATGCTCGTGCCGGCGCACTCGGGCGAACGTTCGACGCCATCCGGCAGCGCAGGCAAGAAACCCGTTCCCTCGGCTCTCGCGAAATAAAGCAATGGCAACTCTGATTACCGACATCAAAGTCATCCTGACCGCCCCTGAAGGCATCAATCTCGTCGTCGTCAAGATCGAGACCAATCAGGATGGGCTCTACGGGCTGGGCTGTGCGACCTTCGCGTATCGGCATCTCGCCGTGAAATGCCTGATCGAAGAATATTTGCGGCCGCTGCTCATCGGGCGCAATGCGGAAGCGATCGAGGAACTCTGGCAGTTGATGCACCAGAACGCCTACTGGCGCAACGGGCCGATCGAGAACAATGCGATCTCCGGCATCGACATGGCGCTATGGGATATCAAGGGCAAGCAGGCAAACATGCCCTTGTATCAGCTCTTCGGCGGCAAGGTGCGCGAAGGCGTGCCCATCTACCGTCATGCCGACGGGCGCGATCTCGCTGAACTCTGCGACAACATCCAGCGTTATCGCGAGCAGGGCATCACGCATGTTCGCTGTCAGAGCGGCGGCTACGGCGGGGGCGGATTCGGCTCCGCGCCCTCGAACGCGCCACGGGGCGCGCCCGATGGCATCTACCTCGACAGTCGCAAGTACATCCGCGAAACGCTCAAGTTGTTCGATGGCATTCGCAGCAAGATCGGCTTCGATGTCGAGCTTTGTCACGACGTGCATGAGCGATTGAAGCCCGTGGAAGCGATCCGCTTTGCACGCGAACTCGAGCCGTTCGAGCTCTTCTTCCTCGAAGATGCGATTGCGCTGGAAGAGGGCGAATGGATGCGCCAGCTTCGCGACAAGACGACGACGCCGCTCGCGCAGGGCGAGTTGTTCAATAACCCGTATGAATGGCGTTTCCTGATCAGCGAGCGGCTGATCGATTTCATTCGCGTGCATTTGAGCCAGATCGGCGGCATCACGGCGGGGCGCAAGCTGCAGATATTCGCCGAACAATTCGGCGTGCGAACCGCGTGGCATGGACCGGGCGATATGTCGCCGCTCGCGCATGCCGCGAATATACACATCGACCTGACATCGCGTAATTTCGGTGTGCAGGAATGGTCGGGCACGGAGCCGCCGAACTTCGTGATTCAGGAACTCAAAGGGCCGCGCGCCGCGTTGCTCGATGTCTTCCCTGGCCTGCCCGAATTTCGCGGCGGCTACGTCTATGCGAATGACAAGCCCGGTCTGGGCGTAGACCTCGACGAGAACGAAGCGGCGAAGTATCCGTGCGAGTCGAATGTCACGCGTTGGACGCAGACACGTTTGATGGATGGCGGATTGCAGACGCCTTGATGCAATTTCAACGACCTATCACTGCGCGTAATCTTCAAGGAATATGTAATAAGTCAGCGACATAACGTAAGGAGGCAGTCACAGCAGATGCATGAAGGGGTCTGATAATTCCGCCGGCAGAAAGATTCACGAGTCCATTACTCGTGAAAACAACAAGAGTGCTCTCCAAACCAGCCGGGTTCCCCACAATGTCAGTCAGCTCGAAGCAACGCATTCCCCTTGTTCTCACATCCCTTGCGATGGCGTGTACGCTGGCCGCCTGCGGCGGCAGTGATTCGACCACGGCGTCGTCAGGTTCCAGCGCACCCGCGAGCAAGACGTTGTCCGGCGTAGTCGCCGCGACGGCGTTTGCGCCGGGTAGCGCCACGGGCGACCCGGTCATCAAGGCGGGCTATTACAGCGGCGCCACGGTGTGCGTCGACGCCAACAGCAACGGCAAGTGCGACGACTCGGAAGTCACCGCCACGACCGACGCGCAAGGCAAGTTCGCGTTGAAGGTCGATGCTTCCGCGAGCGGCCAGTTGCTCGCCGATATCGGTAACAAGGCGAGCAATTCGGCGAGCGGGACCGCCGTTGCGAACCATCTGATCCTGCGTGCCTCGGCTGCGCAAATCGCCGACCAGGGCGCGGCGAATGTCGTGATCAGCCCGATGTCGACCGAAGTGCAACGCCTCGTCGAAGCAAACGGCAGCGACTACGCGACCGAGAAGGCGAATCTCGCCACGCGCCTGAGCGGCCCGGGCGTCGCGGCACTGCAGGCGACCGTGCCTGCCGCCGACGTGCTCGCCGACGTGAACAAGCTGTCGGGCGCGGAACAGTCGGCCATTCTCTATGAAGACAATGCGCTCACGAGCCGTTACGCCTATGCGGCCACCAAGCTCGATCGCGGCGATCTTTACCCGGACAACCTCGCGATGGCGGGCGGCGACCCGTCGCTGATCGGCGCGGCGGGCGTCTCGACGGCGACGGCAGTCAAGACGAACCAGACTCAGGCGCCCATCACGTTCGCCCAAGCGCAACAGGCTGCGTTCAACCTCGAAGGCATTCCGCGCTACGACGCCGTGTTCATCGTCATGCTCGAGAACCGCTCGATCGGCACGACGGCGAAAGGCACGATCGGTATCGAAGGTTCCGGCGACGCACCGTATATCGCCGGCAACCTGGACTTCAGCACCGGCAAGTGGAATCAGGCGACGACCTACTATTCGACGGGCAATCCGTCGGAGCCGAACTACACGGCGCTCGGCGGCGCGGACGACTGGGGCATCACCGACGATAACTGGTGGGGCTGCGGCATGGATGCATCCGCGCTCAAGGACACCGCTTTCGCGGGCGGCAAGGCGTCGGACGGGCAGCCCCTCGTGGCGTTGCCGGCCGTTCCGGACAACAGCAAGGGCAATCTGTCGGGCTATGGCAAGTGCCCGGTCGGTGCGGATGCCGCGCATAACATCGTCGCGTCGAACCTGTTCACGCAGCTTTCGGCCGCGGGCCTCTCGTGGCGCACCTATAGCGAGTCGATGAACCCCGGACAGGACGTGCGTGCCGACAGCATCGCCGACCCCGCCGTGGTGGCCGGTTACAAGGGCCTGGCGGGAACCGTGACCGCAGGTCTGACCAGCGCGCCCATGGCGATGCCTTCGGCGCTGTACAAGACCAAGCATCATCCGGGCATGGCCTACCAGACCGCGCGCTCGCTGCCGGAGTTCTACGCCAGCAACCGGACGATCTTCGGTACGCAGTACGCCACGGCGATGCAGGCCACGTCCGTCTACCCCATTCCCGCGGGCTATGACTACGATCAGTTCGGCACGGACCTGAAGAACGGCGATATCGGCGCGATCAACTTCGTCGTTCCCGACCAGTGCGACGACATGCACGGCACGGGCAGCGATGCGACCTGCACCGGCGACGCCCTGGTGAAGCGCGGTGATGCGTATGTCCAGCAAGTCGTGACGAAGATCCAGTCCTCGCCGATCTGGAACAACCCGAACCGCCAGGTCGCGATCGTCGTGATGTTCGACGAAGGCGAAGGCAGTTCGACGTCGTGCTGCGGCTGGAATCCGTCGCAGACCAGCGGCGCGGAACCGCTCACGTATTCGAACGGCAAGTATTCCCCGGTGACGACCACGGTGTACAACCATGGGAATCACGGTCACGGCAATTCGATCTTTGGCGTGGTCACGAACCACGGTCCGCAAGGCGTTCAGGATAGCGACGCGTACAGCCACTTCTCGTTCGTGCGCACCCTGCAGGACATGTTCCAGCTTGCCGATCCGGCGCCGGGCCAGGAGTTCACGTACATCGGCCGTTCGAAGTACACGGAGAAGTTCATCACGGCCAACGTCCTGAACCTGCCGGAACTCGCGGGCAGCGCCGATACGCACTTCGATTCGGTGCGCCCGATGAACCATGCGTACATCACGCCGGCCGGCTACACGCAGCGGCTGAATCCGGCTGACATCATCGGTACGCAGGAAGCCAACCGCCAGCCGGGTCCGGACAAGACCCAGACGAATATCTGGGCGGTCAAGTAAGGCGCGTGCCGAAGGGGAAAGGGCTCGCTCTTTCCCTCGGGCATCCGCGTTGGCATGCCGGGTGGCGCGCGCGTCACCCGGCGACTTCTTTAAGCATCCTTCCAGCTTTCCGGCCGGCCGGATCCCCGGCACACGTATCGAAACCTCGGCCAGAAGACGACATCCGCCATGCGTAAGCTATTTCTCGCTGCACTCTGTTGCACTACTCTCATGCTCGCCGCTTGCGGGGGCAGTTCGTCCGACAACGGGACATCGGCGGCGTCCGGCGCTTCGGCCCCGATGCAGGCAAGCGCCCCGGCGGCATCGACGTTGAGCGCGAAAGCGCAGCTCGGCGAGAAGATTTTCTTCGACAAGGGCCTGTCGGGCAACAAGAACATGGCGTGCGCCAGTTGCCACGACCCGGCTTTTGCCTACGGTCCGCCGAACAGCCTGTCGGTGCAGCTTGGCTCCGATCCGGCGCAGGCGGGCGTGCGCGCGGTGCCGTCGCTGCGCTACAAGTCGATGACGCCGCCCTACGACGACAATGCCGACAACCCCGATGGCG
Organism: Caballeronia sp. PC1; assembly: GCF_021353155.1. Taxonomy (NCBI): domain Bacteria; kingdom Pseudomonadati; phylum Pseudomonadota; class Betaproteobacteria; order Burkholderiales; family Burkholderiaceae; genus Caballeronia; species Caballeronia sp. PC1. The sequence goes on along the minus strand of NZ_JAJUBH010000003.1, from coordinate 322,366 downwards.
TGACGCAGAACGCGCCCGGCGGCGGTTTCATGTGGGACGGCCGGGCGACCTCGCTCGCGACGCAGCCTGCGCTGCCGCTCCTGAATCCGATCGAGATGAACAACAGCTCGCCGGATGCGGTCGTCAAGGCCGTGCGAAGCGCGTCGTACGCCGCGCTGTTCCAGCAGGTCTACGGCCAGGCGGTGTTCGGCGACACGACGACCACCTTCAACGATATCGGCGACGCGCTCCAGCAGTATCAGATCGAGGACCCGTCGTTCGCGCCGTATTCGAGCAAGTTCGACCTTTACCTCGGCAACAAGATCGGCGGCACGCTGACAGCCGCCGAGCTGCACGGTCTCCAGCTATTCAACGACACGACCAACGGCGCCGGGTGCGCGGCCTGCCACTTCGTGGGCGCGAACTTTCACGGCTCGGTCGGCCTGATGACCGACTTCACGTATCAGGCGATCGGCGCGCCGCGCAACGATGCGTCGATTCCGAACAACCCCGATCCGATTCCCGCCAACGCGAGCGCATCGTTCATCGACATGGGTCTGTGCGGACCCTACGCGACGCTCCATGTTCCCGGCTCGGCCACGAGCGGCGCGGGACCGGATCCGCTCACGGGCGTGAACGTGCCGGACCCGTACTGCGGGCGCTTCAAGGTGCCGACGCTGCGCAACGTGGCGTCGCGCAATGCGTTCTTTCATAACGGCGTGTTCCATTCGCTGGTGCAGGTCGTGAATTTCTACAACACGCGCGATACGAACCCGGAGTTTTGGTATCCGTCGACGGGCGGCAGCGGCGCGGTCGTCAACAATCCGGGTTTCGCGCTTCAGCCGACCTATACGCCGGGCGCGAAGATCAACCGGTTCAACGACCTGCCTGTCGCGTATCAAGGCAACATCGACGAGGAATTGCCGATGGGGCAGGGCCAGACCGATGCCGGCGGCGCAACCGCGGCGGACGGTGCGAAAGCGCGGCCCTTTCACGGCGCGACCCAGCTCACGCAGAAGGACGTGTCCGACCTGATCTGCTTTCTCAAGACGCTCAGCGACGGCTATCAGCAGCCCGCGCAGGCAGCGAGTTCGGGCGATTGCGTGAACTAATCGAAGCGGGCACGGTCCGGCCCGGCAAAGGCTGGACGGACCACGCAAACATTCATCTATTTTCTTGTGTTCTTCTATTCATGATTCGACCTGTCTTCGCCGTTCTCTTTGCCTTCACGCTTTCCGTATCGATGCACGTCAATGCGGCCGCCCGCGACACGAGCCATCTTCAGGAAGCCAATCGCGATAACTTCACTAGCGCCGTCAACGATTTTCTCGCGAAGCGGGGGCACCTGTGTCTCGGGAAATACAACTGGCCCGTCTATGTGATCGATGCGGACAAGGCCGCTCGCACGAACGATTCGTTGCAGATGCCCGTACTCGAAAAGCTCGGCCTCGTCACGGGGAAGGACATGACCGTGCAGGGCAAAGACGGGGGCAAGAAACTGATCGCCCATGCGCGTCAATACTCGCTGACGAGTGAAGGCGAGAAATACTATCTGCATATCCCCGAAGTCACCGCGACGGGGACGACCCGCGTCACGCATCCCGCCGACTTTTGCGTCGCGACGCTCACGCTCGATAAGGTGGTCGGCTGGGAAAAGCCGGTTCAGCGCGACGGCGACACGATGACATCCGTGCTCTACACATACAAGATCGAGCCGGCACGATGGGCGCGGGACCCTTCCTTCTTGCGCGTGTTCCCGATGGTGCAGCGCGTGATCGAGGGCGAGGGCACGCAGCAGTTGCGCGAAGGCATGCATCTCACGCGCGACGGCTGGGTCGCCGACGAGATCTTCCCGCGCTGAAATAACCTATGCCTCTGACCGTCGATTTCCCTGCTCCGGTGCGCGACTGGATCGCCCTGAACCTCACGCGCGGCGTGCAGCCCGACCATCTCAAGCGCGATCTGGCCAGCCGAAACAATTCGATGAAACTGTCTTCGGCCATGGTCGATGCGGTTGCGGCCGCCTTTCTCTATGGCGTGCCCATGCCGGGCGAGACGCTGGACCTCGGCGCGCCCGCCATTGCTTTCGAGCCGGATCCGCTGCGGGTGCCTGTGGGGCCCTCCATCCATCTGGCCGAGCGCAAGACGCGCGTGATCGCGCGATTGCAGCGCCCGGCCGCCGTCCTGCTTGACGAGTTCCTCACGGGCAGCGAGTGCGACCAGTTGATCGCCCTCGCGCGACCGCGTCTGTCGCGCTCGACCGTGGTCGATCCCGTGACCGGCCGCGACGTTGCCGCCGGTCATCGCAGCAGCGACGGCACGTTCTTTCGTCTAGCGGAGACGCCGCTGGTGGCGCGCCTCGAAATGCGGATCGCCGCGCTCACCGGCCTCGCCGTGGAAAACGGCGAAGGGCTGCAGTTATTGCGATATCAGCCGGGCGCCGAGTCGACGCCGCATGTCGATTATCTGGTGGCTGGCAACGAGATGAATCGCGAGTCGATTGCGCGCAGCGGGCAACGCGTCGGCACCTTACTCATGTATCTGAACGATGTCGAGGGCGGTGGCGAGACGGTGTTTCCGCAAGTGGGCTGTTCGGTCGTGCCGCGTCGCGGCCAGGCCTTGTATTTCGAGTACTGCAACCGCGCGGGGGTGTGCGATCCCGCGTCCCTGCATGCGAGCACACCGTTGCGTTCGGGCGAAAAGTGGGTCGCGACGAAATGGATTCGCGCCCGCCGCTTCGTGCTGGGCGGGAATGGGCGCTAGCTGGCGATGCGGCGCCCGAAGCCTCATTGAGGAGGACGATCGAACCTGGCGATGCTCGCATCGTACCGGGCGCCCTGTCCGCCGAGAGCGACCGTTGCGCGTCGGGCGCTATCCAGCAGCATCTTCAAAGCCGTGTCGATCGTCGACGCATCGTCGAATCTTCCGCGTGGGCCGGACAAAGTCAGCGCGCCCAGCAACGCGCCGGTCGAGTCGAACACGGGTACGGAAGCGGAAGCCGTCTCCGGATCGCGTTCGCCATACGAGACCGCCCACAACTGCCCGCGTACGTCGTCCCACCTCGAATCGCCGGGTTCCGTGAAGGCGAGCAGCACCTTCCCGGACGCGCCTTTATCGATCGCGAACTCCTCGCCGATCCGGATCGACACTCTCACGCTTCTCGTTGGCTCGACGCGGTACAGCACCAGCCGATGATCGCCCTGACGCACGTAGAAGGATGCCGTTTCGCCCAGTTCGCGGCTCAACTGCTGAAGCAGCGGCTCCACGACAGGACCAACCTGAAAAGACCGTTGATACAGCGTCGCAAGCCGTAACGGCTGATGACCGACCGCGTACTGCCCGTCGCTCAGCTTTCTGATGTAGCCGCCATGCTCCAGCGCGCCCAAGAGCCGCAGGACCGTGCTTTTGTACAAGCCGGTCCGCCGCGACAGTTCCGTGAGCGTCAGTCGATCGTCGTTCGAGCCGAAGGCGTTGAGGATCGCGAAAGCGCGATCCAGCACCGCGACGCCGCTGGACGCCTCCTTCGCATCGGCTGAACTCTCCGTCGTCTCTCGCACCGTTCTCCCCCCGTGTCGTCAGTGTCGTCACTATACTGTTCTATCCAGCAGAACTCAAGTTCTATTTGACGGGTTAACCCGTCTTTCGCAGGGCCGCTGTTCGTTCTATTGTTCTCTTCAACAGAATTGTGGTCTATCAGATAGAACTTTAGCGAGGTGACAGATGAATTCTTCAGGTCCCGGTGTACTGATCAGCGAGGTCGGGCCGCGCGACGGTCTGCAAAGCATCAGAACCGTCATGCCGACGGCGGCCAAGCTGCAATGGATTTCCGCGCTCGCCGCAGCCGGACTCAGGGAGATCGAAGTCGGCTCCTTCGTTCCGCCGAGACTGTTGCCGCAGATGGCCGACATCCGCGAGGTGGTGACGCATGCGCTCTCGATTCCGGGGCTACATGTCGCGGTTCTCACGCCCAACTTGCGCGGCGCGCAAAGCGCCTTCGAAGCGGGCGTGCACAAGATCACGCTGCCGGTGTCCGTGACCAATGAACACGCGACGGCCAACATCAGGAAGACGACGGAGCAGATGATCGACGAGGTGCGCAGCATCGTGGCGTTGCGCGACGCGCAGTTCCCGGCGGTGCAGATCGAGGCGGGCGTGTCGGTGGCCTTCGGTTGCACGATCGCGGGCGTCGTCACCGACGACCAGACCATGCGCATGTGCGCCGCGATGGCCGACTGCGGCGTCGATGAAATCGGTCTGTCGGATACCAGCGGCTATGCCAATCCGGTGCAGGTGCGGCGTCTCTTTCGCCGTCTGCAATCCGAGTTCGGCGGGAAGGCGGGCGGCGCGCACTTCCACAACACGCGGGGTCAGGGTCTCGCCAACGTTCTCGCGGCGCTCGATGCCGGCGTCACGACGATCGATTCGAGTCAGGCCGGTCTCGGTGGCTGCCCCTATGCGCCGGGCGCGACCGGCAACATCGTGACGGAAGACCTCGCGTTCCTGCTCGAAGCGATGGGCTATGACACGGGCGTCGATATCGACAGACTGGCCGCCGCGCGCGCGATTCTCGCGCAGGCGCTTCCGGGCGAAGCGCTGTACGGGCATGTGCAGGATGCCGGCCTGCCGAAAGGCTTTATCTATGCGGACGGGCGCGCACCGAGTGCGCCCCAGCCGGAAGGATGTCTGCTGGGAGTGGCGCAATGAGCGAAGTGCAAGCGAACCAATCTCTGCCGTACAGCGGCGTGCGCGTCGTCGAGATGACGCATATGGTCATGGGTCCGACGTGCGGCATGGTGCTGGCGGACCTGGGCGCCGAAGTCATCAAGGTCGAGCCGATCTCGGGTGACAGCACGCGCACCCTGCGCGGCTCCGGCGCGGGCTTCTTCAGCACGTTCAATCGCAACAAGAAAAGCATTGCGGTCGATGTGAAGGACCCGCGCGGCGTCGAGATCGTGCACAAGCTTCTCGCGGGCGCCGATGTCTTCAGCGAAAACTTCAAGAGCGGCACGATGGACAAGCTGGGCCTCGGCTATGCGGCGCTGTCGAAGCTCAATCCCCGGCTGGTCTACGTCTCGCACAAGGGCTTCCTGCCTGGCCCTTATGACCATCGCACGGCGCTCGACGAAGTCGTGCAGATGATGGGCGGTCTCGCGTATATGACCGGACCGGAAGGCAAGCCGTTGCGCGCGGGCACGAGCGTCAACGACATCATGGGCGGCATGTTCGGCGCGATCGGGGCGATGGCGGCGCTCGCGCAACGCGAGCGCACCGGACGCGGCCAGGCCGTGCAGAGCGCCTTGTTCGAGAACAACGTTTTTCTGGTCGCCCAGCACATGATGCAGTTCGCCGTGACCGGCAAGGCCGCCGCGCCGATGCCGAGCCGCATTTCCGCATGGGCGGTGTACGACGTGTTCTCCGTGAGGCACGGAGAGCAGATTTTCCTGGCGGTGGTGTCGGACACGCAGTGGGCGTTGTTCTGCGACGCATTCGGTCTCTCGACGCTGAAAGCCGACGAGCGAATCGCCAGCAACAATCAGCGCGTGCAGGCGAGGAGCTGGTTGCTGCCGCAGCTTCGCAAGCACATGGAGCAATTCACCGCCGCCGAGATCAGCGCAGTCTTCGAGCGCTGTGGCTTGCCCTATGCGCCGATCACGAGGCCGCAAGACCTGTTCGACGATCCGCATCTGCTTGCAACCGGCGGGCTCGCCGACGTGACCTTGCCACCCGACGCGAGCGGCGCCGAGCGGCCGGTTTCGACGAAGACGGCCTTGCTCCCGTTGACACTGGACGGCGAACGCCTGCAACTGCGCGCCGCTCCGCCTTCACTGGGGCAGGACACGAGAACGCTGCTCCAGCAGCTCGGGTATTCGTCCGAGGACGTGAGGCAACTGACCGGGGCTGGCGTCATCAAGTGCCAGGAGCGAAAGCCCGGCGATGCGGCGAGTCCATCGGCCAACGAAGTAGCCAGCGCCTGAAATCGATAAAACAACCGGGAAGCGCGACGTCGTGCGTAACGGCATGACTTCGCGCGCCCCGGTGATCCGTCCGGAGACGACAGATGACATCCTTATCCTCGAATGTGACGGCCGAGAGCCCCGTTTATTCGACGCTCGAACAGCAGGCGGTCAGAAAAGCCGCATGGCGATTCATTCCGCTGCTGGCGCTCGCCTACTTCTTCAACTATCTCGACCGCACGAGCGTCGGCTTCGCGGCGCTGACGATGAACCGCGATCTCGGTCTCACCGCGACGCAGTTCGGCTGGGGAGCGGGCATCATGTTCGCGGGCTACTGCCTGTGCGAAGTGCCGAGCAATCTCGCCATGTATCGATTCGGCGCGCGCCGCTGGCTCGCCCGCATCATGATCACGTGGGGCTTCTTCGCGGCGGCGACGGCGCTCGCCGTGGGCCCGACCAGCTTCTATGTGATCCGCCTGCTGCTGGGCATCGGTGAAGCCGGCTTCTTTCCCGGGGTCATCTTCTTTCTCGCCGTATGGTTTCCGGCGAGCTACCGCACGCGCGTGCTCGCGTGGTTCACGGTGTCCACGCCGCTCTCGTCGCTCATCGGCGGGCCCTTGTCGGCGTGGCTCCTCAAGATGGATGGGTTGCTCGGTCTGGCGGGCTGGAAGTGGATGTTCATCATCGAAGGTCTGCCTGCGTGCGTCCTGGGTGTTCTCGTGTTGAAGATGCTCGCCGACAAGCCGGCCGATGCGACATGGCTCTCGCCGGAAGAACGGCAGGCGCTGCAAAGCGCGTTTGACCGCGAGGGCGCATCGAGTCAAAAGAAGAAGCACTTCGCGGCGGCACTGAAGGATGTGCGCATGTATATCCTCGCGATGATCTCGTTCGGCTTCACGATGGGCTCGTACGGGATCGGCATCTGGCTGCCGCAGATGCTCAAGGCGCACGGCATGAGCGTCACGCAGACCGGATGGGTGTCGGCCGTGCCGTACTTCTTTGCGACCATCGCGTTGCTCTGGTGGGCGAAGCGCGTGGATCGCCGTGGCGGGCATATCGCGAATCTCGCGGCGGGACTCTTCATCGGCGCGGTCGCGCTCGGGGTGTCGGCCTACTTCCAGCAACTCGTTCCCGCGATGACCGGCATCACGCTCGCGCTGATCGGCACGATCGCGGGACGCACGATCTTCTATACGCTGCCGGCGCGGTTTCTCTCCGGGCAGGCCGCCGCGGGCGGATTGGCGCTCATCAATTCGATCGGTGCGCTGGGCGGGTTCGCCGGTCCGTATCTCGTAGGCTTCCTGAAGGACAGCTTCGGCACGTTCACGGCCGGCATGATCGGCTTGTCCATCGTGCTCGTCGTCACGACCTTGCTGACGCTCTCGCTGTTTGCTTTCGACAAGGGAGAGTGACGATGGATTCGCTTCTTTCCCCCCAACGCCGCCGGTTGCTCGGCGCGGCCGCCGCATCGGTCATGATCCCGGCGCTCGCATCGCGCGGGGCCATTGCAAAAGAGGAGCCTCGCAGCATGAGCACGACCAGCAACTATCTTCCGGTTCGAGCGCAGTGGCTCGCATCCGGCACCGAGGCGGCGCTCGAACCGGAGATGCCGATCATCGACGCGCATCACCATTTCTATGAACGCACGGGCTGGACTTACCTGCTCGACGACTATCTCGAAGACGCGCGGTCAGGGCACAACATCACCGCCTCCGTGTATATGCAGGCGCTCACGCATTACCGGAAGGACGGGCCCGAGCCCATGCGCCCGGTCGGTGAGATCGAGTACGTCACCGGCACGACCGCCGCATTGCAGAAGGGAACGCCGCAGGTCGCGAAAGGCATCGTGGGCTATGCGGATCTGCGTCGCGGCGCCGCGATTCGCGACGTGCTCGAAGCGGAGCTTGCGGCCGGCGATGGCCGGTTGCGCGGCGTGCGTCACCTCGTGACCTGGGATGCGGACCCGACGCTCGTCAATCCGCTCTCGGCGGCGCCGCGCGGGCTGCTGCTCGATCCCGCGTATCGCGCGGGCGTTGCGCAACTCGGGTCGCTCGGACTGTCGTACGACGCCTGGCTGTTTTTCCCGCAGCTTCCCGAATTGTTCGATCTGGCGAAGGCGTATCCCGATACGCCTTTCATCGTCAATCATTGCGGCGGCGTCGTGCGAATCGCGAGTTATGCGGATCACCGCAAGGACGTGTTCGACACATGGAGCCGCTCGATGCGTGAGCTTGCGCAGTTGCCCAACGTGTTCGTCAAGGTCGGCGGTCTGGGCATGCGCATCAACGGCTTCGAATTCGAGAAGGGCGAGCGTCCGCCCGCATCGACCGAGCTTGCGGATGCATGGAAACCGTGGATGCACACGTGCATCGAGGCGTTCGGCGCCGATCGCTGCATGTTCGAGAGCAATTTCCCTGTGGACAAGGGCTCGTACCCGTTCAGCAACGGCTGGAATGCGTTCAAGCGCCTGACCGTACAGGCGAGTCCGCAGGAACGAGAAAGCTTGTTCCGGGGAACCGTGGCGAAGGTCTATCGTCTCGCGTGAGCGACCGCATGCGCCTCAACTCGTGCCGCTGATCTGCCAGATACGATCCAGCACCTGCGATACGGCCTGAATAGCCGGGTCGCCGCTGCGTCCTTCGGCATAGACGAACGCCACCTGCGTGCTCGCGCGGTGCTCGCCGAAGAACACGGCTTCGCCGGCATCGCGCGCTTCGTTCGCCAGCGCCTCGCGCATCAGACCGACGCCGACGCCCGCCGCGACGAGCGCGCGCATCAACTGCTCGTGATCGGCTTCGACGGTTTCGACCGGCTTGATCGCCGCGCTTTGCAGAATCTCGTTCAGCACTTCCTGATGCCCGCTGCGCGGCGCCATGCGGATCCACGGCTTGTGCGCGAGGCGTTCCAGCGCGAAGTCCTCGAAGGGCTCCCACGACGCGGGCACCACGAGGCGAAACGTCATTTCATCCAGCACCTTGACGTGCGCGCCTTCGGGCCGCTTCTTGCAGACCAGCAGGGCCGCGTCGATTTCCGCGCTGCGCAACGCGTCGATCAGCCAGCTCGTGCGGCCGACCTGCAAGTCGATCTTCAGGCCCGGATGCTGCGCAACCATCTCCGCGAGCAGCGGGCCGACGCGCAGCGCGGCGGGATCGAGCATCACGAAGCCGATGCGCAAACGGCCTTCGATCTGGCCGCGAAAGCCACGCGCCGCGTGAACGAACTCGCCGAACGTTTCGATGGCTTTTTCCGCGCGGCCGAGGAGCGCCTCGCCGCATTGCGTGAGCGTGACCGACGATGTCGTGCGCGACAGCAGGCGCACGTCGAGCTCTTCCTCAAGACTGCGAAGCTGGCCGCTCACGGCCGGCTGCGTCACGTGCAGCGCTTCGGCTGCCTTGGTCACGCTGCCGAAGCGCGCGACGGTCACGAAGGTTCGAAGCTGGCGAATGTCCATCTGATTCTCGCGTCCTGCCTCAGAAGAGGCGCTTATGAGCTTTATCCGGGAAAGTGATTTCCGCGGGCCGACCGACGCGACTATTCTCGATCACACCACATGAGCCGGGCAATCCGCTTCGACACCGACTGACCCACACGGAGACACGCATGACTTCATCCATCCTTCCCCGACACGCGGCCGAAGGCCTGTGCGCCCTGAGCGCGACGCAGGCCGTCGAGATGTTGCGACGCCGTGAAGCCTCGCCGCTCGATTTCGTCGATGCCGCCATCGCGCGCATCGAGGAAGTCGATCCGCACATCAACGCGCTGCCGTTGCGTCGCTTCGATGCGGCCCGCGATGCGGCGCGCCGCTTCCCGAAACCCGACGACGCAACCCTCGCGATGCCCGGCTATCTCGCGGGCCTGCCGATCGCCGTGAAGGACCACAACGACCTCGCGGGCGTGCCGACCACCTACGGCTCGCCCATCTTCCGGGACAACGTGGTGCCGGCGTCCGATCTGACCGTGGCGAATCTCGAACGTCACGGCGCGATTCCGCTCGCCAAGTCCAACGTGCCGGAGTTCGCGGGCGCGAACACCTTCAACACCGTGTTCGGCGCGACGCGCAACCCGTGGAACACGCGGCTCTCGGTCGGCGGATCGTCGGGCGGTTCGGCGGCGGCGCTCGCCTCGCAGATGGTGTGGCTCGCGACCGGCAACGATCTCGGCGGCAGCCTGCGTATTCCCGCGAGTTACTGCGGCGTGGTCGGCATGCGGCCGAGCGTGGGGCGCGTGCCGCGGCCCGTGTCGCCCGTGCCCTACGATCCGCTGTGGGTCGAAGGTCCGATGGGCCGCACGGTCGCCGATGTCGCGCTGATGCTGGACGCACAGGCGCATTTCGATGCGCGCGATCCGCTGTCGTGGCCGCGCAATCCGGTGCCGTTCGTCGAAGCGGTGCGCCGTCCGCGCGCGCCGCGCCGCGTCGGCTTCACGCCGGACCTGGGCATTGGCCGGGTGGAGGCGGAGGTCGCGCGCATCTGCGAACGGGCGGCACGGCGTTTCGCGGAGCACGGCGCCGCGGTCGACGACGGCTGCCCCGATTTCAGCGGCGGCTTCGAGGCGTTCCAGACCTTGCGCGCCAATCTCGTCGCGGCGGTGCGCGCGCCGCTGCTCGACGCCGCGCGCGATCGCATCTGCCCGGAGATCGTCTGGAACATCGAAAAGGGCCTTCGGCAGAGCGGCGAAGATGTCGCGCGCGCCGAGCGTCTGCGCGGCGCGCTGTTCAATCGCGTGAGCGCGTTTTTTGGGCAGTACGACGTGCTCGCGTGTCCGACCGTCGCGGTCGCGCCGTTTCCGGTCGATCAGCGCTTTCCCACGGAGATCGACGGCACGCCGCTCGATTCGTACATCGACTGGATGTATCTCACTTTCGTGCTGACGCTGACGGGTTGCCCGTCGATCTCGATTCCCGCCGGCACGACCGATGATGGCCGTCCGGTCGGCCTGCAACTGCTGGGCCGTCCGCGTGGCGATTTCGAATTGCTCGGCGCCGCGCAACTGCTCGAAACGACGCTCGGCGTATCGGCGTTCGCGCAGCGGGCGCTCGCCTGAGGCGCGCGCCGGTCCTCACGTTCCACGAGAGAACACAGACAGAGGAAGGAGACAGACATGTCGGTCGACAGCAGAGATGTAGTACCCGCGCACGCGCGCAGCGACGATGCACCCATGCTCGAACGCTTCGCGCTGCGCGTCACGGCCTGGTGCGAGAAGTGGTATCCGGATGCCTTCGTATTCGTCGCGTTGACGGTGCTGGCGGTCGCGCTGGGCGCGCTCGCGATCGGCGCGTCGCCGCGCGCGGTGGCGGTGTCGTTCGGGGACGGCTTCTGGAGCCTCATCCCCTTCACCATGCAGATGGCGATGGTCGCGATCACCGGTTACGTGATCGCGAGTTCGCCCCCGGTTGCGCGGCTCGTCACGCGCGCGGCGCGCGCCCAAAAGCGGTCGCGCCGCCGTGGCCTACGTCGCCTTTCTCAGCGTGCTGACATCGCTCCTGCACTGGGCGATCAGCCTCGTGTTCGCGGGCCTGCTGGTGCGCGAACTGGCGCGTCGCTCGGCGTTGCGCATGGACTATCGCGCGGCGGGCGCGGCGGCGTATCTGGGCATCGGCGCGACCTGGGCGCTGGGTCTCAGTTCGTCGGCCGCGCAATTGCAGGCGAATCCGGCCAGCATTCCCGCGACGCTGCTGCCGATCACGGGCGTCATTCCCTTCAGCGAGACGCTGTTTCTCTGGCAGAGCCTCTGCATCGCCGGCGCGCTCATCGCCGTCTCGACGCTGATCGCGTGGTGGACCGCGCCCGGCCCGGCGCGCGCGAAGACCGCCGCCGATCTCGGCATCGCGCTCGACACGATCGAGGATGCGCTGCCCGCCCGCGAGCGCCCCGGCGAGTGGCTCGAATACAGCCCCGCGCTGATTCTCGTGCTGGTGGCGCTTGGCGGCGGCTGGGTCATCAACGAGTTCGCGAGCAAGAACTGGCTCATCGCGATTTCAGGGCTCAACACGTACAACCTGATCTTTCTGCTGCTCGGCATGCTGCTGCACTGGCGGCCGAAACGCTTTCTGCGCGCCGTGTCGAAGGCGGTGCCCGTGACGGCGGGCGTGCTGATCCAGTTTCCGCTCTACGGCGCGATTGCGAGCATGCTGACTTCGGCCAGGGGCGCGGCGGGCGATTCGCTGACGCATCATCTGTCGACGCTGTTCGTGAGCATCGCATCGACGGATACGTTCGCGCTCGTGATGGGCGTGTATTCGGCGGTGCTGGGCTTCTTCGTGCCGTCGGGCGGCGGCAAGTGGATCATCGAAGCGCCGTATGTGATGCAGGCGGCCAACGACCTGCACGTGCATCTGGGCTGGGCCGTGCAGATCTATAACGCGGCGGAGGCGCTGCCGAACCTGATCAATCCGTTCTGGATGCTGCCGCTGCTGGGCATTCTCGGACTGAAGGCACGGGATCTCGTCGGATTCACGTTCGCGCAGTTCATCTGCGGCACGGTGCTCGTGCTGACCATGCTGTGGCTGCTGGCGCCGACGCTGGCTTATCATCTGCCGGTCATGCCGTAGGCGTTTCGGCACCGGGCGCGGCGGAGTCGGGAATATGCGATCAGTTCCTTGATCGTTGCCCGGCGACGCCGTCTCCTCAACGCGGATTAAGCGCCTCCGTTGCGCCACCAGTCACATCACGCGAGGGCGTCGAAACATCGGTATCGTCAGGCCGCGCGCTGGTGTCGTAAAGCCGATCCGGAATGAAGGCCGCGCAGATTCCGCTCAGGAAAAACACCACGCCCACCAGCAGGAAACTCACCCCGAACGAGAACTGCGTAGCGATAAACCCGATCGCCACGGGCGCCGCGCCCGAGCAGAATCGCCCCACGTTATACGAGCCGCCGACCGCCGTGCCGCGAACACGCGTGGCGAAGCTCTCGGACATGAACGCGCCCATCGTGCCGAGCGGCACGCCATAGAGAAAGCCGAAAAACAGCATCAGCCAGACGATATTCTCGCGCGTGTGAAGAAACACGATGACCGGCAAAAACAACGCCGCGCCGATGCAGCCGATCACATACACGCCGCGCCGGCTCCATACGTCGCCGAGCCAGCCCGCGACGATCTTGCCCATGAAGGCGACCACATACGTGCCGATCATGTAACCCGCCATCGAGCCGAAGCGCACGTGCAGTTCTTTCTCGAGATAAGTCGGCAGCCAGTTGTTCAGCCCGTAAAAGCCCGACAACGCAAACACGGATGCGAGCGCCCACAGGATGAACATCTTGCGCGCCTCGCGATCCGAGAAGATCAGGTAATAACGGTTCTCGCGCCATGGACGGCGCACGCGCGGCGCGCCTTCCCGCAGCGCCATGCTTGCGCGCCAGCCGGGCGGCTCAGGCACGAACCAGTGAATCGCGAACGCGAGCACCACCGGAATCGTCGCGACATAGAAGAGCATGCGCCAGCCGTAGTGCGGCAAGATCCAGTTGGCGAGCGAGATCACGACGATGTAACCCGCCGAGATCCCCGTTTGCAGAATGCCGAGAATCAGCGAGCGCCGCTCGGTCGGCACATATTCGGCGACGAGCGTGCTCACGAGCACCATGCAGCCAATCCCGAGCGAACTGATGAAGCGCACGAGCGCGAACTCGGCGAAGGTATGCGTGAGTCCGAGCAGGCCCGCGCCGAGCGAGAAGAGCGCGAGCGCCCACACGACGACGCGCACGCGGCCGAGCGTATCGCTTGCCCAGCCGCCCAGAATGCCGCCCACCGCCATGCCGACGAGCGTCAGGCTGCCGAGCGCGCCCGCCTCGACATTGGTGAGCCCGAATTCGGCCTTGATGCGCGTGAGCGTGAGGCCGTACATCATCACGTCCGGCCGTCGACGAGCAGCGCGAGATAGCCGAGCGCGAAGACGATCAGCCAGCGTCCGGTTTCCGGAGACGATGCGCGGTTCATGCGCGCGGCTCCGCATCGGCGTAAAGCGGCATGCGCGCAACCAGCGCGGGCGCGAGAAACGAGCCGAGCAGCACGCCCGCGTCTTCATGCTCGCGCGTGTACCAGTGCTCGACGTGCGTGAGATTCATCGTGCCGATGCACTCGCCGTCATAGGCAATGGGAATGTTGAGGATCGAGCCGAGGCCCATGTTCGCCATTGTCATGTGATCGTCGAACGCATTGCGGATGTCGTGCGCGGTCTCGCCGCGAAACGGCCGCATTTCCTGGAGGATTTGCGTGGCCCACGCGGTGCCGCGCTTCTTCTTGCGGCCGCCGGTCGGGTAGACGTCGGGCATGTTGGTGTAGACGCGCTCCACTTCGTGATGGCGCGCGTCGTACGCCATGATCGTGAACAAACGAAAGCCGATGGTCTCCCCGGCAACGGCGGCGACCGCATCGAAGAGCGTCGCGGGTTGAGCCGGTTCGCGCATCGCGTGCGCGAGGCGTTGAAGATCGGTCAGTTGCATGGAGCGCATGATGTCGTTGTCGTGTGAGTCGCGTGACTAGCCGCGTGCGAGGCGATCGCGTGCATCGCCTTCGATCGCGCCGTTGACTTCGATGTCTTCGAGCGAGCGGTTGCGCGTCTCGATGCCGAGGAAGAACACCACGCACGCGCCCGCGAGCAGCACGGCGGTCGTCATCGCGAACACGCCGAAGAAGCCGAACGCCGGATACACGATGCCGACGAGAATCGGCGCGCTCACCGAGCCGATGCGCCCGAAGGAAGACGACGATCCCGTGCCCGTGGTGCGCACCGAAGTCGGGAAGATTTCCGGCGTGTAGGCATAGACGCCCGCGAACGCGCCGTTCATGAAGAACGACAGGCAGATGCCCGCCGCCATGATCTGCACGCCGGTATGCGAGAGCGACAGCATGATCGCCGCGATGCCGCCGAGCGTCATGTACGACGCCACCACGCCCTTGCGGCCGATCTTCTCGTTGAGCCACGCCGCCGAGAAATAGCCCGGAATCTGCGCACCGTAGATGGCGATGGAGAAGCCGAAGCTCTTCGTGATCGTGAGGCCTTCCTTGACGAGCAGGCTCGGAATCCACGAGAAGAACGAGTAATACGCGAAGGCGACGGCGAACCACATCAGCCAGCTCACTGCCGTCGTGCCCGCGAGGCGCTTGCTCCACAGCGTCTTCACATTGCGCCACGCGCTGCCGCTGCCCTTGGCGGCGGACGGAATCGCGCCCACGGCCGACAGCGGCGCAAGCTCGAAGCCGCGTTTCACGTACCACGCCTCGATATCGTCGACGATAACGTTCGCTTCGGCGACGCGGCCCTGGCTTTCCATCCAGCGCGGCGATTCGGGTAGCGTGCGGCGCCACCACAGCAGCATCACGACCGGCAGCGAGGTGATGACCGCGAGATAGCGCCAGCCGTCCGGGAAATTGCGCACGACGGTGTAGCCGAGAATCGACGAGCTCAGATAGCCGAACGACATGAACCCGACGAGCGCGCCGCAGAACATGCCGCGATAGCGCCGCGGCACGAACTCCGCGAGAAACGGCGCGATCACGACGGTCTCCGCGCCCGAGCCGAAGCCCGCGATGATTCGCAGCGCGAAGAACGTGTGCCAGTCTTGCGCGGTGGCGCTCGCGAGCGAGGCGACGCAATAGATCGCGAGCGCGCTCATCATGATGCGGCGCCGGCCGATGATATCCGCGAGCACGCCGGACAAAAACGCGCCGAAGAAATAGCCGATATACGTGCTGCTTGCCACCAGCCCGGTCTGCGCGCTCGTCAGGTTCCACAGCTTGCTGACGACGGGAAGCAGGAACGCGAGCGACGACGAATCGAGGCCGTCGAACAGATAGCCGCATCCGCCGATGATGAGCAGTTTGCGATGAAAGCCGGATAGCGGCAGCCGTTCGAGGCGGGCGGCGATAGCGGACATGATCGATGTTCTCCGGTGAAGTCGGCGTCAGCGCCCGATCGCGTAAGCCTGCATCTGGCGCGGCGTGGCGGCCCCGCGCATCAGGCCGTTGCGAATGCCGACGGCGCACACGCGCCCCAGCGACCACGGCTCGGCGACGGTGAGATCGTGGCCGCGTGCACGCAGGGCGTCGAGCGTCGCTTGCGGAAAGTTGCCTTCCGCAGACATCTTGCCGAGCTGAATGTCGCGCGGATAAAACGAGCCGGGAAAATGCGCGGTCTGAAACGACGGCGCATCCACCGCCGCTTGCAGGTTCATGCCGAAGTGCGCGTGCCGCAGCAGCAGTTGCAGCGACCATTGATCCTGCTGATCGCCGCCCGGCGTGCCGAGCGCGGCATACGGCTTGCCGCCGCGCGTGACGAGCGTTGGCGACAGCGTGGTGCGCGGGCGGCGTCCCGGTCCGAGCGACGAGGGCAGGCCTTCTTCCATCCAGAACATCTGGCCGCGCGTGGTCACGTTGAAGCCGAGGCCCGGCACCGCGGGCGACGCCTGCAGCCAGCCGCCTGACGGCGTCGCGGACACCATGTTGCCCCAGCGATCGACGACATCGAGATGCACCGTGTCGCCGCGCAATTCCGGCAGCGGCGCGAAGGTGGGTTCGCCCTGACCGAAACCGCCCGGCTGCTGGCGGCCCGCGTTGGCGAGAATCTTCTCGGCGCGCGCTTCGCTGTCGAGCAGGCGCCCCGGACGGAATTCGAACGACGCGCGCCGCGGATCGATCTCTTTGCGGCGCGCGTCGTTGTAGGCGTCGCTGAGCAGCGTGTCCATCGGCACGTCGGAGAAGTTCGGGTCGCCGTAGAAGACATCGCGATCGGCGAACGCGAGCTTCGAGCACTCGATGACCGTATGCACGAAGTCCGGCCCGAGCGGGTCCATGCTCGCGAGATCGAAACCCTTCAGCAACGCGAGCTGTTGCAGGAACATCGGGCCTTGCCCCCACGGTCCCGTCTTGTGGACCACGAGGCCTTCGTATTCGTAGGAGACCGCGTCTTCGTAGGTCGGCTCCCAGCGTGCGAGATCGGCGGCGTCGAGCAGGCCGCGATTGCGCTGGCCCGAGGTATCGAGAACATCGGTCGAGCGGAAGTACTGATCGATCGCATCCGCGACGAAGCCGCGATAGAACGCGATGCGCGCCCGTTCGCACTGCTCCGCGCGGTCGCTTCGCGTGTTCGCCTCGCGCAGGATGCGCTTGTACGTTTCCGCAATGGCGGGATTCGCGAACAGATGATTCGGACGCGGCGCTTCACCGTCGCGCAGCCATTGCTCGGCGGACGTGCGCCATTCGCGCCTGAAGAAATCCTGGATCGCGAGAATGGACGACGCCATGCGCGGCAGCACCGGATAGCCGTGCTCCGCATAGCCGATTGCATAGCTCAGCACGTCTTCGAGCGGCAACTGGCCATAGTCGCGCAGCATCGCCATCCAGCCGCCGAACGCGCCGGGCACGACGGCGGGCAGCAGGCCCGTGCCGGGCATCACGGTGAGGCCGAGTTCCTTCATGCGCCCGATGGTCATGGCGGCGGGCGTCACGCCCTGGCCGCACAGCACGCGCACGCGGTCTTCCTTCGCGCTATAGAACACGGCGGGCAGTTCGCCGCCCGGCCCGTTCAGATGCGGCTCGACGATTTGCAGCACGAAACCGGCCGCCGCCGCCGCGTCGAAGGCATTGCCGCCTTTTTCGAGCACCGCCATCGCGGACGCGCTGGCGAGCCAGTGCGTCGATGCCACCATGCCGAATGTGCCGATCAGCTCGGGTCGTGTCGTGAAACTCATGGCTTTCGTCCGTTTTTGCGAACCAATTCAGATTGGTTCGGATCGATGAAATACAAAATATGTGTGCAGCGTACGCGAACAGAAAAAGTAAAGCAATGCCGCGCGGCCGGGTCGCGTTTCTGATACATTGAACCAATGTTTATTGGTTCACATCCGATCATGGAAAAACCCGCGCTCGACAGGCTGCTCGATTACCTCGCGCAGCACAATCTGAAGGACGGCGATGCGCTGCCGCCCGAACGCAGCCTCGCCGAAGCGCTCGGCATGAGCCGGCGCGATCTGCGCGCCGCGCTGGCGTCGATGGAAGCGGCGGGGCGGGTCTGGCGCGGCGTCGGACGCGGCACGTATCTGGGCGCGCGGCCGCTGAAATTTTCGGCTTCGCTGCGCAGCCTGCGCGCGGGGTCGAGCCCGGCCGACATCGCGGAAATGCGGCTCGTGCTGGAACCGGCGTTCGTCGAGCTGGCGACGCTCAAGGCGAGTCCCGACGATCTCGCGGAACTGGAGAAATGCGCGCGGCGCAACGCCACGGCGAAAGACGACGACGAGTGGCAGCAGTGGGATCATCGCTTTCATTTGCTCATTGCGCAGGCCACGCGCAATCCCGCGATCATCGCGCTGATGGACGTGGTCAACGGCATGCGCATGAAGCCGAACGCGCGCGAAAAGACGGCCGATCAGGACACGCGCCGTCATTTCGCCATGCAGCATCAGGATGTCGTGAAGGCGATGCTCGAACGCGACGGCGCCACCGCCGCCGCTCGCATGCGCGACCATCTGCTGAACGTGCAATGGCGCATACCCTCGCAGCGGGAAAGAGGCGACGACGCCGTCCGGCAGCCGGAGTAGACTGAAATTTCGCGGCGCGCACGCTGCGAAAGGAGGTTGCAATGAAACTCGCTGAAATGTTCAGGCACGCGACGCGGAGCATCACCGCCGGGCATGGCGACGCGGAGCACCATCACGAGGAAGGCGCGAAGTCGGCGCAGAAAGAGTCGAAAAGGCTGTGGGACGTCATTGGCCGCAATCGCCATAAAAAGGCGAAATGGCAATAGCGGCGGCGCGGGCGCATCGGCTCGAATGACAAGGCCCGGGAATGCACATTCCCGGGCCTTGCCGTTTCATCACGCGTACCGCGAGGAAAGCCCGCTCAACCCGCTGCTTCGGCTTCGGTGGGCGCATGACCCGCCGGCCCCTCGTTGACCGCGCCCGCGGCTTTGCCGAGCTCGCGCAGCAACGGCGGAACGTCCATGCCCGGCACGACGGCTTCGATGAGCGACAGCCGGTCGCCCGACGCGCGCGCGCAAGCGAGCGCTTCGCGTAACTCGGCGGGCGTCGAAGCACGCGCGCTGAAGCTGGTTCGGCCTTTGCCCAGCGCGGCGGGCAAGGCGGTCCAGTCCCAGCGGGCGATATCGTTGTAGGCCGCGTCCGCGCCGTGAATGGCGCGCTCGACCGTGTACCCGTCGTTGTTCACGACGACGATGATCGCGTTGACGTGTTGCCGGATCATCGTGCCGAGTTCCGCGATCGTCAGTTGCGCGGAGCCGTCGCCGATGAGCAGCACGGGACGCCGCCGCGGCGCCGCCAGCGATGCGCCGAGCAGCGCCGGCAGCGTGTAGCCGATCGACGCCCAGAGCGGCTGGCCGATGAACAGCACGTCGTCGGGCAAGCGGTGCGCGCCCAGTCCGTAAAACGACGTGCCTTGCTCCGCGATCAGGAGATCGCCCGGATGCAGCGCTTCGCTCACCGTTTGCCAGAGCGTCGATTGGGACAGCGCCGCGCTGGCGTGGGCTTCGTCATGTCGATGCCCGGCGACCCGATGGCGTTCCGTGCGCGGCAACGGCGCGCGGTCCACGAAGATCGCATGCAAGGCATCGAGCGCGTCGGCGAGTTCGATCGGACCGTATTGCCTGCCGGCCACGCTCGACGCATGCGGTCCGATGTCGATCAACCGGTCGATGGCAAGATGCTGGCTGAAAAAGCCGCTCGTCAGGTCCGTGAAGCGCACGCCGGCCTTGATCAGCACCTCCGCTTCCTCGATGGCTGCGCGTACCGCGGGCTCGCTCGCGGCGCCGTTGTACGTGCCGAGATACGCGGGATGCTCTTCGTTCACGACCCGGCGACCCGAGAGCAGCGTGGCGTGCGGAATGTCGCCGGCATCGATGAGCGAGTGCAGATTCGGCTCCGCGCCCATTCGTTGCACCAGCACGTCCGCGAGAAGCGACACGCTCGATGCCTGTTGCAGCAACGCGCGGGCGTCGCGTGAAAACTGACGCAGCGCGTCGGGATCGGTCGTATCGCTCGACCGCGCGAGCGGCGCTTCCGGCGCGCGCACCGGAAGGTCCGCGAGATCGGAAGGCATCACGATATAGCCCGGACGACGCTGCGACATGACGGTACGCAATACCCGGTCGATCTCGGCGCAGGCGTCGTGTTCATCGAGCGTGGCATGGGCGCAGACCACTTCGTGCGCCATGCGCTCGAACACGCCGAAATCGCCCGTGCCCAGGCTGTGATGCGTGCAATTGCGCGCGGCCTGCACGGCACGCGACGGCGCGCCCACGACATGCACGACGGGCACGTATTCCGCGAAGCTCCCGGCAATCGCATTGATGGCGCTCAGTTCGCCCACGCCGAATGTCGTGCAGAGGACGCCGATTCCGCGAACGCGAGCATAGCCGTCGGCGGCATAACCCGCGCCCAGTTCGTTGGCGCAGCCCACCCATTGAAGACGGCCGTCGCGCCCGATATGGTCGAGCATGGAAAGGGTGAAGTCGCCGGGTACGCCGAATACGCGATCCGCGCCGAGTTCGCGAAGACGCTCCAGAAGATAGTCGGTCAGGGTGAATGCTTTGGACATATGAAACTCCATCGATTGAGCGTGTGGCTTACAAGGCGCCGGCATACGTCGGGATGACCATGCGTTCCAGCAGCGACTGCTGCTGTGCGCCGAACACATCCCGTTCGTTGCGCGAGGCGGAAATGATCGGCCGCTCGATGGTCACTTTGATCCCGTTGCAGTTATCGACGAAGTAAGCGCCGACGATGGAGGAAACGTCGTACGCGAGTTCCTCGGCGAGATTGCGCGCGCAGAACATGTTCGAGTACAACGCCGTCTCGTACATCTCTTTCGATACGAAGAGCACATCGAACGTGATCCGGTTCACGCCCGCGTTCTTGCTGCGAATCACGCGCGCCATGTCGAGCAGGCGCCGCTTTCCGACGGCCTCTCGTTGCGGCGGCACGTCTTCGATCGACGACAGGCTCCGGTCGTCGAGATTCACCGTGCCCGCCGGCTCGCCGATGTCGAAGTACCTTGCGCGCGTTTCGCCCGCTTCGGTCCATGCGCTTCCGTTCGCAAGGTAATGACGGATGGGGAACATCTGCTCGCGGATCACCGCTTCGTTTTGCAGCAGATGGAAGAGGGTCCATTCATAGGCGTCGGCGGCATCGAGCGCGAGCAGCGAACCGGCGCCCATCGGCGCGACGGATGCAATGCGTTCGATCTCCGCCCGGTGCAGCGTGTCGAGCGCGGCGGCATCGTCGTGAATCGTGCGCAGCAATGCCACCGGACGCTCGGCGTCCGCTTCGACGAACTCGTACTGTGCATCGGCGAGCGCCTCCGGAAACTCGCGGCGAACGAGTTCCACGACCTGCTGCCGGATCGTTGCGTACTTTGCAATGAAGATCGGGTCGCGCGTGCCGCTCGGCACGATCGCGCCATACGTGCCGTTTTCATAGCGGAAGCTGACCAGATTCGGCGAAAGCGGATAGGCGATGTTGCCCGCAGTCGATTCGCGTCCGGCATAGCCGTAGTGGATCAGATAGTGCGTGAGCAGACTGGCCAGCATGGTTGCCGCCTCGGGCGTGCGCGCACGCGTCTGCACGATGATGCCGAGTTCGCGTTCGTTCGACCCGGCGGGCCGCTTCTCCACGCCGTTGCGTCCATAGACGAGGACATCGGCGGGAATGTGGTGCATATCGCCCGGGCGCAGATGAATCAGCGAGACTTTTCGCATGCCGACGCGGCGCGAGCCTTCCAGCTTGATGCTGAGCGGCCACGGCTTGCCAGTGCGATAGAAGCGGCTGTCGCGGATGCCCGCGCTGCGTGCATCGACGGCGAAGAATGCCGTGCTCGCCATCGCCAGCACGCCTTCCGGATAAAACTGCAATTGCGGATGAGATTCCTCATACAGCGAATGCGCGGCGATCGAATACGGCGTGCAGCGGCGGCTGTCGTTCGGCGCGGTGAACACGGCGCTGCCGTCGTCGTAGATTTCGGCGACGAGGCAGTCGGACGGCGAGCCGGGGTCGCACGCCAGCGCGCCGCATTCGAGCACGTGGCCGACGTGATACGCGAGCCCCGGCGCGATGCCGCGGCGGATCATGTCGGCGGCGAACAGCGCCACGTCGCATGAACGGCCGGCGAAGATATACTTCGCACCGCTTTCGAGCGCGGCAAGAATCGGATGGATGCCCATCTGACCGACGATCGTGCTGTCGCGCAAGGACGCTTCGCTCAGTTCGGGACCCGCGCCGACAGGGCGCAGCCGGCCCGCGCGCAGTTCGTCGATGACGACAGCGGGATCCAGTTCGCTATGGATCACGGCGACTTTCGCGTCGCGCACGTCCAGTTCCTCGAACACTTCGCGCGCGACGTCGAGCATCCATTCGAGGTTGCGGTCGCCGCCCGCCATGCCGCAACTGCCGAGTATCACGGGGCCGTCGATCCGCGTGCCGGCTTCGACCATCTGACGAAAATCGTTCTTGACGGCCTCGCGCTCGAAATATTGCGTGCCCGCGCCGAGATAGTACGGGCCCGCATCCATCGAGCCGGCGTCGGAGATCACCGCATCGACGCGGCCTGTCATTGCCGTTTGCAGCGATTCCTTCGGAAATCCATATCCCAGCGCGCCGCAGGCCGACACGATGCGGTAAATCAGCTTTGCCATTTCGCTTCTCCCGTTGCATCGGACCACGACATGTGGTCCTTCCGATGCGTTGGGAGCAAGTCTGCTGTTTTTCGACGAGCGGGAAAAATACCGTCTTTCAATGGCGGTATACGCGGCCGATATAGCTAATCGTCGGAACCTTCGTCGTCCGATGGCGTCGCCTCGGCGGGCTGGCCGCCCGAATGCTTGCCGATGAATTCAACGATGAAGTCGCGCACCGCTTCGCCCGCCGCACCGAGCGGTGCGTCAGCGGAGGACACGATGCAGGCCGCCATCCAGACCGCGGGCTCGATGACCTGCGAGACGAGACCGGCCTTGCCCGGCAGTTCATCCGTGCTGTCCAGCGGCAGGATCGTCGCGCCGACCCCGGCCTGCACGGCGGCCAGCATGTCGCTCATCACGTCCGCTTCCGCGGCGACGAGGGGTTCGATCTTCGCCTGCTCGAACATGCGATCGACGACCGTGCGCGCGACATTGGGCGGGCGCGCCAGCACGAGCTGGAGATCGGCCAGTTGTTCCTGACGTATCGATGCCGGCATGACGCTTCCGCTTGCGCGACGCACGAGATAGAGGCGTCGCTGAAGCAGCGGGACGGTGACGTAGTCGGGAGAAGGCGCGCACTCGAACAGCACGGCGAGATCGAGCGAATGGTCGCGCAGGCGTGCCGCGAGCCGTGCGCTGCCCGCGGACGAAAACGTGAGCCGCACCTTCGGCAAGGCATCGCGGCACGCCGCGATCAGCGGCCCGCTGAAACGCGCAGCCAGCGTCGACGACATGCCGATATGCACGCTGCCTTCGATGTCCTCGCCCTGACCGAGCGCCACCTCGCGCAAACGATCGATGCGCCGGAGGATCGCCGTGGCTTCGAGGTACACCCGCTTGCCCGCGGCGGTCGCGTTCACGCCGCGCGGCGTTCGTTGCAACAGCACGACGCCAAGCGCTTCCTCGAGATCGGCGATCTGCAGACTCAGCGCCGGCTGAGCGACGTGCGCGATCTGGGCCGCGCGCGAAAAACTGCCGGCATCGACGACGGTGACGAAGTACCGCAATTGTCGAAGTTTCATGGCGGCCTGTAGGTGAACAAGCTGCGAGCCGTTGAGAGAGGCAAGACGGCTCACCTTCGCCGCGAAGCGCCTCTTTGTCAACCGCCTTTCAGGAACCGAGCCGCATCGCACGACAAAAAGTTCAGACGATTAGCTATATCGGCTGCGTATACGGCCATTGAAAGACGGTATTTTTCCTGCGTTGGCGAAGCCGGCAGACTGTGTTCTCGAAAGCTCATGCATAGAGGGAAACATGCGAGTCCTGCTGATTGAGAACGATCTCGAAGCGGGTCGTAAGCTGCTCTCCGCATTGCGGGGCGCGGAGTACGGCGTCGACTGGGTGCGCGATGGCGAGTCCGGCCGGAACGCGATGGCGTCCGCCTATTACGCCGTCGTGCTGCTGAACGCGTCGGTTCCGCGGCTGGGCGGCATCGACTTCCTGAAGGCCTCGCGTGCCGCCGGAAACCGCATTCCCGTGCTGCTGCTCACCGCGCACGACGACCCCGGAATGCGTGCACGCGCCCTGGATACCGGCGCCGACGATTGCCTGCTCAAGCCGCTGGACTCGCGCGAAGTGCTCGCGCGCATTCGCGCCGTGCTGCGTCGCGCGGCAGGCTATGCGACATCGTGCATCGGCGACGGCGTGCTCAATCTCGACCTCGACAAGCGAACGATCCGCCATAACGGCATCGAATCGACGCTCTCGGCGCGCGAATTCGCCTTGATGCATGCCTTCCTGGAGCGGCGCGGTTCCATTCTTTCGCGCGGTCAACTCGAAGAGCGCCTGTATAGCTGGGGCAGAGAAGTGGAAAGCAATGCAATCGACGTGCTGATCCACGCGATGAGAAAGCGCTTCGGCCGCGATCTGATCCGTAACGTGAGAGGCCTTGGCTGGACGCTGACGCAGCACGTTCCGGCCGGCGATGAGCGGGCGATCATTTCCGGCTAATTCTCCGCACCTACATTTTTCCTGTACGAACCAGGAGAAAACATCATGCTCGCGCCACTTAAACCGCTTGGCTCTCACGCATTCCAGTCCGATAACTTTCGCGCTATCCCTGCATATCTGAGAGATAACATTCTCGAACCTTATAAGCCCGAATGCGTGTATATCGGCCGAGCGTTCCGCGATATGTCGTTCGACAAGGAACTGGTTGCACTCGCCGAAGTCTGCGTGCCTTACACCTTCTATGGATCGCAGACGGGTCACTTCAACGCGGTGGAATCGCTGCTCTGTCTCAATCAACTCGCCTTTCTGACGATAGCCGATCTGGTCGTCGACGATGAACCTCACGCATTTCGCCAGGCGATCAAGACGACCGATCTTCAGGACTTCAAGGAGCAGGTGCTGAGCCGGACATTCATCACGTCCGTGAAGACGCAGTTCAGGCGCACGCTCGACGGCCAGCATGTCGTCATGCGCCTCGCGTTCACGACGATGCGCAAGCACGCCGGCATGGTGTTTCTCGCGTCGGAGTTTGCGTTCATCGACGGGACGCGTTCCCTCGACGCACCGCCCGCGTTCTTTGGCCAGGCGACCTTCGCGATTCCGGCCATGTGAAATATCGCGGGCGGTGGTTCATACGTGACGCCGGATCAGCCTCTCCAGAGATCGTCGGCGGCGCGGATCGCCAGCAAGTAGCCATTCGCGCCGGCCCCGCAGATCACCGCGGTGGCGGCCACCGAGATCGTCGAGTGACGGTACTCTTCGGAGCGCCGGTGAATGTTGGTGATGTGCACTTCCACCACCGGGCGGCGGATCAGCTTGACTGCGTCGAGCACCGGAATGCGTCCGAACGAAAAGCCCGCCGGATTGATGATCAGCGCGGCATCCTGAAGGAATGCTTCCTGAATCCAGTCGATCAACTGGCTCTCGCTGTTGGTCTGTCGGAAGACGCAATCGAACTTGAGATCTTCGGCGAGCGCGAGGCAGTTCTGTTCGATGTCCTTCAGCGTCGTATTGCCGTAAATGTGCGGCTCCCGCACGCCGAGCATGTTCAGGTTGGAGCCGTTGAGAATGTAGAGTTTGCGAGTCATGGTTTCAGTGGGTAGCGCTACGTTCGAGGGCCGTGTCTTTGGTTTCCCGCGACGTCGCGATCATGATGAAGGAGAGCAGGTTCAGCGAGCCGCACACCGCGACGATGGCCCACGGCGAACCGTGAAAGGCATTGAGCAGCGCCACGGCGACGATCGGCATCGGCCCGCCGGTCAGCAGATTCGCGCCCGAGTACGACAGCGCGGAGCCCGTGTAACGCGCTTCGGTCGGGAAGGACTCCGCGAACCACACCGGCTGGATGCCGCTCTGAAACTGCGTGAAGCCGAGGAAGGCGCCCATCACGGCCATCGTCATGGCGACGGAGTGTTGCTGGAGGATCGGAAAGTAGATCAGGCAGCAGACGAGCGTGCAGAACGAGCCGATCAAGAGCGCGCGCTTGCGCCCGATCCGGTCGCTCAGATAGCCGCCCGCCAGCGCGCCCACGATGGCGCAGACATTGGCGACCATCAGAAGCATGAAGCCGGTCTGCTTGGGCACGCCGAGGTTCTTCGTGAGATAGCTGAGCGAGAACACCACGATCAGGTAGAACAGCGCAGCCGGGCCGCAGAAAAACAGCGTGAGACGCAGCGCGGTGCGCCAGTGAAACTTGAAGACGACGCCGAGCGGATTCGCGGCGCGCGCGCCTTCGCCTTTCTGCTTGAGCGCCTCGAAGGCCGGCGTCTCACTGACCTTCATGCGGATATAAATGCCCAGCAGCACGAGCACGAAACTCGCGAGGAACGGGATTCGCCATCCGAACGATTCGAAGTCGTCGGCCGAAAGCAGACTGGACAGCGCAAAGAGGGCGAAATTGGCGAGGATCTGGCTGAGCGGCGAGCAAATGCCGAGCAGGCCCGAATACAAGCCGCGCTTCTTCGCCGACGCATGCTCGACCGCCATCAGTTGCGCACCCGTCGATTCGCCGCCGAGCGCGAAACCCTGAACGATGCGAAGCGAGACAAGCAGCGTCGGCGCAAGAATGCCGACTTGCTGGTAGGTGGGCAGCAGCCCCATCAGGAACGACGACACGCCCATCACCGATACCGTGGCTAGCATCAGGTTGCGGCGTCCCCAGCGGTCGCCGAGCATGCCGCAGATCACCGCGCCGAGCGGGCGCGCGGCAAGCCCCGCCCAGAAGCTCGCCAGCGACGCCAGCAGCGAGGCGGTCGGATCGAGCGACGGGAAGAACAGCTTCGGAAAGATGGTGGCCGCGACGACGCCGTACAACGCGAAGTCGAACCATTCCAGCGCCGTTCCGACGGTGGCGCCCGCCACCGCGCGGCGCGCCATCAAGTGAGTGTGCGCGGATCGTGTGCCCGCGGCGAGGTCTGAGTCAGCAGGAACTGACATTGGCGTCTCCCATTTTTTAGATATGAAGCGTTCGTTTCCGGCCACGAACAGGTGATATTGTTTGCGCTTCGAGGGCGGAGCGTTCCGCACCGGAACTGCATTTCACATCTTGAAAACCCACTGGCGATGTCGCTTAGAAACGGCCTGAGAATTCTCGATTTCCTCGCGTCGCAAGGCGAAGGCGCGGGCCTCGTGGCCATTGCCGACGCTTTGAGCCTGCCGCGCAGTACATGTCATCGCCTGCTCGCCGATCTCGTCGAAAGCGGCTATGTCAGGCAACTGGTCGATCACAGCCGCTACATCCTGACCATGCGCATGACGTCGAACGGGCTGGAATTCCTGAGCCTCACCGGCATCGCGGATATCGCCCAGCCGATCATCGAACGCGTCGCGGCGCAGACCGGCGAACTGGCGCGGCTGTCGCTGGTGGACGGCGAAGCGATCATCTGGGTGGGGAAGGCGGACGGACAGCGCACGGGCTTTCGCTACGATCCCGACATGGGTCAGGCGGCGCGGCTTTCATGCACGTCGACCGGCCACGCGTGGCTCATGACGATGACCGACGAACAGGCCGTCGCGCTGGTGCTGAAGCAGGGCTTCGGTGAGCCGAACGAGTTCGGACCCAATGCGCCGACGACGCTCAAGGCGCTGCTGGGTTTTCTGCACGCCGCGCGCGTGCGTGGCTACGCGATGATCGACGAGGTGTTCGCCCCGCGCATGTCGGCGGTGGCGGCGCCCGTGTTGAGCGGCTCGCGCTGCGTCGGCGTCATCAGCCTGGCCGGTCCGCGCAAGCGGCTCACGGCCGGGAAGATTCACGAATACTCGGCGCTGCTGCGCGAGGCGGCCAACGAACTGGCCCAACTGAGCAATATGGCCGGCTTCCCGAGCCGGCCGCCGCTTGGCAAGGGCTGAGTTTTAGCCTGGTTACGCGCCCGCGCCGCGCGCAAGCAGGAACGCGTCGAGTTGCTCGAAGGTCTCGGGCATCGCCTCGTCCATGCCTTCGATGGCGGCGTCGAGCGCTTCCTTCGACGGATACAGTTCACGCATCACCAATAGCGTCTTGCCATCCTGCTCTTCGAAGGTCACCGTGGTCACGGCGCCGTCTTCGCTTTCCTCGTTGGTCCAGACGAGGCGGGCGTTCGGCACTACGTCGAGATATTTGCCGAAGAACGCCAGGGGCGCCGCGGCCTTCGGGTGCGCGAATTCAAGGCGATAGCCGCCGCCGACGCGGACGTTCTGTTCGCACGAAAGCAGGGTCGCGCCGCTCGACTTCGGCACCCACCACTGCCTGAATAGCTCGGGCGTGGTCCACGCTTCGAACACCAGCCGCGGCGGGGCGTCGAAGACGCGCGTGATGACCATTTCCCGATCGGACTTGCGTTCCGACGTCGTGCGGTTGCGCGTGGGGGAGGGTTCATTCTCTCTTTTTGCGACCATCACGTTGCTCCTTGCGTTTGAGTTCCTCGATGACCGTGTCCAGCGCGTCGAAGCGCGCGGCCCACATCTGGCGGTAGTTTTCGATCCAGGCCGACTCCTCTTCCAGACGGCGCGAACCCAGCTTGCAGGTGCGCACGCGCCCCACTTTCTCCGTGGTGACGAGTTCCGCCCGCTCCAGAATGCCGATGTGCTTCCTCATGCCGGTCAGCGTCATGTGGAAGCGCTCGGCGAGGTCAGTGACGGACGCGTCGGCGCGCATCAACTGCTCCAGCACGCCGCGCCGGGTCGGATCGGAGAGCGCGGCGAAGGAGACGTCGAATCGATCTGTTTGAGAATACTGAGCCATTTGGTTCAGTATTGCACACGCATGGGCGACAGGCAAGCAGACAACCAGCGCCTTCTCGCCGGATAGTTTTTCTATTCCGGCGGCGCACTTCTTCTCGTTTGCTTCGGCGTCTTGGGAGACCGATCATTGAGTCACCGGAAAGCAGCGTTGCTTCCGATTTTTCCTCAACGACATCGAAGGACGGACATCATGAAACTCGCAAACAAGGTGGCACTCGTCACGGGCGGTACGTCAGGCATCGGCCTCGCGGCGGCCAGGCTGTTCATCGACGAAGGCGCGAAAGTCATCGTCTTCGGCAGCAACGAGAAGCGCCTTGCCGACGCGCAACGCGAACTCGGCGACGCCGCCACGGTGCTGCGCGCCGATGTGCGCGATCCGGCGCAGATCGACCGCGCGGTGGCGGAAGCGATCGAAGTCCACGGCGCGATCGATATCGTGTTCGCCAACGCGGGCGCGGGCACAGCGGCGCCGTTCGCCGACGTAACGCCGGCGCAGTTCGACGAGCAGTTCGCCTTGAACGTGAGCGGTCTTTTCTTCACGATCCAGAAGAGCGCGCCGTATCTTCGCGATGGTGGCAGCATCGTCGTGACCACCTCGTTTCTCAACAGCGTCGGGACGCCCGGTCTCTCGGTGCTGTCGGCGACCAAGGCGGCGGTGCGCTCGCTGGTGCGGTCGATCGGCGCCGAGCTCGCGCCGCGCGGTATTCGCGTGAACGCGGTCAGCCCCGGCCCGATCGATACGCCGTTCGCGAGCAAGCTCGGCCTCGGTGAAGACGAACTGCGCAAGACCGGCGAAGCGCTCGCCGCCGCCGTGCCGCTCAAGCGTGTCGGCCGGGCGGACGAGATCGCCCGGGCCGTGCTGTTCCTCGCAAGCGATGACGCGTCGTACATGACCGGCGCGGAACTCGTGGTCGATGGCGGCCTGTCGCAGATCTGACGCGCGCGCCGGGCGTGTCGCAGAGTAAAGTGGCCGCATCGAATCCATTGCCCCGATCTGCATGCGCGCGCCCACCAATCTCAACGCACTGCGAGCTTTCGAAGCGGTTGCGCGTCACCTCAGCTATGCGGCGGCGGCCGCGGAGCTGAACGTGACGCCCGCCGCGGTTGGCCAGCTGGTTCGCGGGCTGGAAGATTATCTGGGCGTGGAGCTGTTTCATCGTTCCAAATCGGGCGCGTCACGGCTGACGCTCACCGATGCCGCAAGCAGTGCGCTCGCCGATCTGCAGGGCGGATTCGATCTGCTGTCGAGCGCCGTCGAGCGGCTGAAGGCGAGCAAGTCGCGCATCACCTTCACCGTCACGGTGCCTCCGGCGTTCGCGGATAAATGGCTGCTATGGCGCGTCGAGCGGTTTCAACGCAAGCATCCTTATTACGATCTGCGCATCGATACCAGCGGGCATCTGGTCGACTTCACCGCCGAGCGTATCGACGTCGGCATTCGATACGGCGACGGCAATTGGCCCAAACTCGTCTCGACCTTTCTGTTGCGCGACGAGTTCTTTCCCGTCTGCAGTCCGACGCTGCTCAAAGGACGCGGCGCGTTGAAGACCCCGCTCGATCTCAAGCATCACCCATTGATTCACGACACGTCGATGCGCGAGTCCGGCGTGTTTCCGACATGGCGTTCGTGGCTCCTGCACTCCGGTGTGCGCGATGGCGTGGACACCGATCGTGGACTCCGGCTGAACGACTCGGCCATGAGCATCCAGACGGCGATTTCCGGCAACGGCGTCGCGCTCGGCCGCACGACACTCGTGGCGCGCGATCTCGCGGAGGGCCGTCTCGTGCGGCCATTCGACGCCGTGCAGAGCTGTGAACTGACGTACTACCTCGTCCATCGAAAAGAAAGCAGCGAGAGCGCGGCGGTGATCGCCTTCAAGGACTGGCTGCTCGAGGAAGTCGCGATCGGATGAATGTTATCGGTCCGCCACGCCGCGTTTTCGACGCGCGTTCGGCGGCGCGCCGGAAGACGCTCTCACGATGATCTCCGCCTCGCATTTGACGCTGCGCGCGCTGCCCTTTTCCGCCAGCTCCGCGAGGATCATCCCGGCGGCGAGCGTCCCGATTTCGGCGCTCGGAACGCGCACGGTGGTGATCGGTATGGGCAGTTCCGACATCAGTTCGAAATCGTCGAAGCCGACGAGACTCAAGTCGCGAGGGATGTCGTAACCGCGTTGCATGGCTTCGAGCATCGCGCCCATCGCAAAAGAACCGTTGCCGCAGATCACCACGGTCGGCGGATGCGGCGTGCTCATCACTTTCGAAAAAAGCTGCCGCCCGACTCGCGCGCCCCAGAAGCCCTCGACCATGTGAGCGGCGGATATGCCCAGTCCATGTTCGGCGAGGGCATCGCGCACGCCTTCGCGCCGGGCGCGCACCCGGTCATTGGTATCGGAGTCTTGCGAAAGCATTGCAAAACGACGATGCCCCAGGCCGACGAGATACGTGGTGAAGTCGAAAAAGGCCTGATGGTTGTCCACGCCGACGCACAACGACTCGCTGCCTTCCCGATACACGAACGTGTTGACGAAGGGAATCCGCCGCTGCGAAAGCAATGGTTGCAAATCCTGATGATGCGCTTCGCCCACGAGCACGACGGCGTCGACGCCGCGTTCGAGCATCGTTCTGACCTGCCGATATTCGCGTTCGAGGTCGTACTCGGAACACGCGAGCAGCAGCGTATAGCCCGCCCGTTCGAGCGACTCCTGCAGCTTCTGAATCGCGGTGGCGAAATGCTCGTTCGCCAGGGTCGGAAACACCGCTCCGATCGTGCCGGTCCGGTGCGTGGCGAGCGCGCGCGCGGCCGCGTGCGGCACCCAGCCGAGGTGATCGATCGCGACCATGATGCGCGCGCGCAGTTCATCCGATACGACGTCCGGGTTGTTCATGACCCGCGAAACCGTTGCGGATGACACGCCGGCAAAGCGCGCGACATCGCGCAAGGTCACGCCCGATGCGCGTGAACGCTTCCCGGCTTCTTCTGTTGGTGCAGCTTTCTTCTTCGCCATGGATAGGAATGGTCGGGCGGGCGCGGGGTGGTCGAGTATATCAACGGCCATACCGTCGATTGCTTACGCGGGTAAACCCTATAGAAATGGGCGATACGGGAAATTCCCTACCCATCAAATATTCAAGATGGAATACAGTTCAATCAACGAACGACGTAAGATCTTGCCGCGTTCGCCGCCTCAGAGCGGTTTGAACGAACGTTTTGCACGCCACTCGCAGAAGGAGACACCGATGTCCATGAAGTTATCTTCGCGCCAGGTCGACGGTCTACAAAGCCGAAACGCGGGGCAGCCAGCAGCCGATGAACGCCCCGTGCCGCGTCGGTCCTCCGGCATGCGCAAGATCAGGCGCATCGGCTGGAACATGCTGCCGCCGCTGACGTTCGTCGCGATCATCGCCATCTGGGCGGCGGCGGTCCGTCTCTTCGACATTCCGCCCTATGTCATGCCGGGACCGGGCCTGGTTTTCTCGCGGCTCGTCGAGGAATATCCGCAGCTCTGGACCAACTCGATCGTCACGGTGACGGAAATCGTCTGGGGCTTCGGATTGACGATCGTGACCGCGATTCCCGTGGGGCTCGTGATCGCGTTGTCGCCGCTCGCCAAGCAGGTGGTGTATCCGCCGCTCATGTTCCTGCAGCTCGTACCGAAGATCGCGGTTGCGCCGCTGTTTCTCGTGTGGCTTGGCTTCGGCATGGAGTCGAAGGTGCTGCTGACCGTGCTGATGACCTTCTTCCCGCTGCTGCTGGCGAGCATCAGCGGCTTTCAGATTCTCGACAACCGGCTGCTCTACCTCACGCAGTCCATGGGCGCCAGCTCGTGGCAGACGTTCCGCTACCTGCGCTTTCCCGCCGCGCTGCCGGTGATCTTCTCGGGCATCAAGACGTCCGCCACCATCGCCGCCACGGCCGCGATCGTCGCCGAGTTCGTCGGGGCGAACAAGGGGCTGGGCTATGTGCTGCTGCGCGGCACGAGCACGCTGGATATCGGCCTGACCTTCGCGGTGATCGCGGTCCTCACGTTCATCGGCATTGCGATCAACTACATCGTCGAGTTCGCCGAATGGGCCATGACGCCGTGGCAGCGGGACAAGAATTGATGCGCGAATCGGATTGAATGCACGGCCGGAAACGGCCGATCCCATATCGGAAGTCAAGGAGACTAAAAGATGCGTCGTTTCATCAGCCGCCTGCTGGTCGCAAGCGCTGTGTCGTCAGCGTTGCTTATCGGCGTCGACGGCGTCGCGCTCGCCGCGACCCCCGTCACGTTTCAACTGAACTGGGTCGCGGGAGGCGCGAATGCGGGATTCGCAGCCGCGCTCACCGAGGGCTACTACAAGGAAGCCGGTCTCGATGTGACGCTGGTCGAAGGCAATGGGTCGGGCACGACCGCCCAGCTCGTCGCCACGAACCGCGTGCAGATCGGTTATGCCGATGCCGTCGCGGTGAGTCAGCTCATCGCGAAGGGCGCGCCGATGAAAGTGATCTCGACGATCTATCAGTCCAATCCCAACGAAGTCTCGGCGCTGAAGAAGTCGAACATCAATTCCATCAAGGATCTCGTCGGCAAGAAAGTGGGCGTGCCGTCGGGGTCGTCGCAGACGACGATGCTCCCGCTCTTCCTGAAAGCCAACGGGCTCAAGGAATCGGACGTCAATCTGACCAATATGCCGCTGACGTCGATGGTGCCGACGCTGCTTCAGGGCCAGGTCGATGCCATTCTCGGCTCGATCGACTCGTACCAGATCCAGCTCGAAGCGCAGGGCGCGCAACTGACGAACTTCCGCTTTGCGGATTACGGCGTGCCGACCGTCAGCACGTCGATTTTCGCCAACGACGCCTACCTCAAGGACAACGCGGACGTCGTCAAGAAGTTTATCGCCGCGAGCCTGAAAGGCTGGAGCTTCGCGCTCGATAACCCCGCCAAGGCCGTCAAGGATCTGAAGGCGGTGTTCCCGAATATGTCGGAAAAGACGGCCACGGCCGAAATGGCGGCGATCACGCCTTTGTTCTGCAGCGGCGGCGCGAAATTCATCGGCAAGGCGGAAGACGCGCAATGGGTGAAGACGCAGGATCTGCTCTCGCAGGTCGGTCTGCTGCCGGCGGGGCGCGACCCGAAGTCGTACTACACGAACGACTTCCTTCCGCCGGCATCGGCAATGCGTCCCTGCAAGTGAATCGAGGATTGACATGACTGAATATCGAAACACAGGCTTGCGCTATGCCGATCTCGAAGTCGGGCTCACGTTCCGTAGCCCTGGGCGCACGATCACCGATGCCGACCTCGTCGGATTCGCCGGGCTGACAGGCGACTTTTCCGAACTGCATACGAGCGACGTCTACGCGAAGGCCAGTCAGTTCGGCCGCCGCGTGGCGCACGGCATGCTCGGACTGGCCTACGCCCACGGCCTGATGTGGGCGCGCACGGGTGAGTTGCGCGAAACGGCGATCGCGTTTCTCGGGATCAGCGAATGGAAGTTCCTCAATCCCATCTTCGTCGGGGACACCATCTTCGTGAACTACGAGATCAGCGAGCTTCGCGAAAGCAAGTCGCGGCCGACGCAGGCCATCGCAACCTTCGACGTCTCCGTGGTGGATCAGGACGATCGTGTCGTGCAAAAAGGGAAGAAGGCATTGCTGCTGTCCAAGGTGCCGCTTTCCGCCGTCGCCGCAAGCAACGCGTCTGACGGAACCAGCGAGGAGCGCAAGTCATGAGCAGTCAGACCGCAGAACAGCAGGACGTCGCGGCCCGGTCGGGCGTGCCGATCAGTATCCGGCACGTCGCGAAGACGTTCGGCGAAGACAGCGACAAGCCGTTTCAGGCGCTCAGGGAAGTCAGTATCGACATCCATCCGGGCGAATTCGTCTCGATCGTGGGCCCGTCGGGTTGCGGCAAGAGCACCCTGATGCTGATGGTGGCCGGACTGCTCAAGCAGAGCCAGGGCGACATTCTGGTGGGCGGCAAACCGGTCACGAAGCCGATCACCGATGTCGGCATCGCGTTCCAGGATCACCTGCTGCTCGAATTCAGAACCGCGCTCGAGAACGTGATGCTGCAAGCCGACATTCGCGGCTTGCCGAGGAAGAAGATCGAGGCGCGCGCCAAAGATCTGTTCGAGCAACTGCGTCTGACGCATGCGATGCAGAAATATCCGCGCCAGCTCTCGGGCGGCATGCGGCAGCGCGTTTCGCTCGTGAGAACGCTGGTGCACGAGCCGTCCGTGATTCTCATGGATGAGCCGTTCGGCGCGCTGGACGCCTTGACGAGACTTCAGGTGCGGATGGATCTCGAGGCGCTGTGGCTGCGTCGCCGGCCTACCGTGGTGTTCATTACGCACAGCGTGGAAGAGGCCGTGGGCTTGTCGGACCGCATCTTCGTGATGAGCCCGAACCCCGGCGAAGTCGTCGACGAGATCACGGTCGATCTACCGCGCCCGAGGCCCATCGTGCTTGGCGATGCGCCGGAATTCGCGGCCTACGTGGACCGCATCTACGGGCATTTCGAGCGCATGGGCGTGCTGCACGGCATCGAAGTGCCCAAGGCCAGCACCGCCGCATCGTGAACCCAGCCATCGACAGGACGACATGAGCACAGCAACGCACACGCGCGACCGGCTGGTCACGACCGAAGTGGAGGGCTTCATCGCCACGGTGGGCATCAGTCACGGGCCGCTCAATCTGGTCACGGCCGACTTGCTGCGCGAGTTGAACGAAGCGTTTTCGGCCGTTTCGGCGCTGCCCGATGTTCGCTGCCTGATCCTGCACGGCAGCCAGTCGCGGGCGTTTTGCGCGGGAAGCGACATCCGGGAATTCGCCCAAATCCGCGAGCATGCCAGCGAAAAGAAGATCCTTTTCGAAGACATGGTGCTGCGTCAGCTCGCCCGTCTGCCGATGCCGACCATCGCGGCGATCGATGGCGCGGCGCTTGGCGGCGGTCTGGAACTCGCGCTGGCCTGCGATCTTCGCGTCGCGCGACACGGCGTGACGATGGGCCTCACCGAATCGCGTCTGGGCGGACTGGCCGGCAGCGGCGCGCTGAGGCTCACACGCCTGGTGGGTCCGGCCCGCGCGAAGCAGATGTTGTTCGCCGGCGAGATCATCGAGTGCGATCAGGCGCTGTCGTGGGGATTGATCAATCAGGTGGCGAAGGACGGATCGGCATTCGACGCCGCGCTCGAACTCGCCCGGACGATCGCCGCGCGCGGGCCGGTGTCGAATCGCCTCGCGAAGCAGCTCGTCGATGCGGCGCAGGACTATCCGCTCGATGCCGGCCTGTCGATGTCGACCGTCGCGCTTCAGAAGATCTTTGACAGCCGGGACCTGCACGAGGGTGTCGACGCGTTCTTCGCGAAACGCGCGCCGTCCTTCGAAGGTCACTGAACGTCAGGCAAAAATCATGAGCGAACTGAACTCTGAAATTGGTACTACTGAAAACGTTCGAGCGGCCGACCAAGCGCTGCTCGGCGAAGGCGCCGTGCTCGTCTGGAACGACGTGGTGTCCGCGGGACGCGAGCAGTTCTACGAATGGCACGACAAGGAGCACATTCCCGAACGCCTTGCCATTCCGGGCTTCCGGCGTGGACGCCGCTACGTGCGGCCGGGGCATTCGCCCGAATGGCTGACGATGTACGAGGCCGCCGATCTCGATGTCGTGGTGTCGCCGGCCTATCTCGAACGCCTGAACACGCCGACGCCCGCGACCGTTGACACGTTGCGTTACTTCCGCAACACCTCGCGCGCGGTCTGCCGGATCGTTCATTCGGTCGGCTCCAGCAGCGGCGGCCATGTGCTCGCCTTGCGCCTGGACGTGCCCGCGCAGCAGGCCGAAGCGATGAAAGCCTATTTGTGTGCGGAGGCGTTTCCCCGCGCGGCGGCGCTCACGAGCGTCGTCGCGTGTCATCTGTATATGGCGGATCAATCCGGCAGCCATATCGACACGGCTGAGTCGAGCACGCGCGCGTTCGACGTGCCCGCATGGGTCGTGCTGATCGAAACCACGACGCCGCAGGCGGCCGAAAGCGCGCGTGCGCTGCTCGACACGCAAAAGCTGGCGTCACTGGGCGCGAAGGTGCGCGCCGACGGCACGACGTATTCGATGGAGATTTGCCGGCTGGCGACCGCCACGGCAGCGCTTTGACCCTTCCCGATAACCTGAAAGAGAACCTCCCATGAAACTCGTCAGACACGGACAACCCGGCCAGGAGCGCCCGGGCATCATCGACGCTCAAGGTCAGATCCGCGATCTCAGCGCGCACTGCAAGGATTTCGATGCGGCCTTCTTCGCCGCCGATGGCCTTCAGTCATTGCAATCGATCGACACGCAGAGCCTGCCGGTCGTAGCAATCGGCACGCGGCTCGGGCCGTGCGTCGGCCAGCCGGGGCTGTTTCTCGCGATCGGGCTGAACTACGTGCAGCACGCCATCGAAACGAACGCGCCGATTCCGACCGACCCGATCATCTTCAGCAAGGCGCCGTCCTGCGTTTCCGGTCCGAGCGATCCCGTATTGCTGCCCAAGGGTTCGACGAAAACCGATTGGGAAGTGGAACTGGCTTTCGTGGTCGGCAAGCGCGCGCACTACGTGGCGGAATCGGAGGCGCTCGATTACATCGCGGGCTATTTCATCTGCAACGATGTGTCGGAGCGCGAGTTCCAGCTCGAACGAAGCGGGCAGTGGCAAAAAGGCAAGATGTGCCCCACGTTCGGCCCGATCGGTCCGTGGCTCGTCACCTCCGATGAGATCGCGGACGTGCAGAACCTGGGCCTCTGGCTCGAACTGAACGGCAAGCGTATCCAGGACTCCTCGACCAGCGACATGATCTTTTCGATCGCGAAGATTCTCGCGGACGTGAGTCAGTACGTGGTCCTGCAGCCGGGCGACATCATCACCACCGGCACGCCTCCGGGCGTCGGGCTGGGCATGAAGCCGGAAGCGTATCTAAAGCCCGGCGACGTCATGCGGCTCGGCATCGACGGGCTCGGTGTGCAGGAGCAGCGCGTGCTGCGCTGGGGCGAACAGTGAATGACGCGCGGGCGGCTTCACGAAGGGCCGCCGGCACGTCTCGGGCGATCACGAAACACTGAGCAGATCATGGAACGAATAACAGCGGACGAAGCAGCGGGACTCGTCGAAGACGGCGATGCGATTCTCATCAGCGGATCGGGCGGCGGGCACGCGGTGCCGGAAGCATTGCTTGCCGCCGTGGAGCGGCGTTTCCTGGAAGAGAGCAAACCACGGGGACTCACGTCGGTCAGCGTCGTGGGCGTGGGCGACCGCGCGGCGCTGGGCGCAAGCCATCTGGCGCACGAAGGCCTGTTGCACCGGGCGATCACGAGCGCGCTCGTCGATTCGCCCGGACTGGTGCGTCTGGCCGCGGAAAACAAGATCGAAGCCTATACGTTGCCGCAAGGCGTGCTCTCGCAACTGATGCGCGATATGGCCGCGGGCCGGCCGGGCCTGTTGACCAAGACGGGTCTCGGCACGTTCGTCGATCCACGCCAGCAAGGCGCGCGGCAGAGTCCGTGCACGCCCGAAGACTTTGTCGAAGTCGTGAACCTCGCGGGCGAGGAGTGGCTGTTCTTCAAGCCCGTGCCGGTCAACGTCGCGTTTCTGCGCGGCACGACAGCCGACGAAGACGGCAACGTCACGATGGAAGAAGAGGCCGTTCTCGGCGAAATGCTCGCGATGGCGCAAGCGACGCGCCGCGCGGGCGGCATCGTCGTGGTGCAGGTCAAGCGCATGGCGAGACGCGGCACCTTGCCCGCCAAGCAGGTGAAAATTCCCGGCATTCTGGTGGACTTCGTGGTCGTGGATGCCGAGCAGCGGCAGACGTATGCGACGTACTACGACCCGAGCTACTCCGGCGAACTGCGCATTCCTGTCGAGGGCATCAAGCCGCTGCCGTTCGGTCCCCGCAAGGTCATCGTCAGACGCGCGGCCATGGAGCTGTTTCCGGGCGCGATCTGCAATCTGGGCGCGGGCGTATCGACCGGCCTCTCGACGGTGGCCGCCGAAGAAGGACTGCTCGATGCGGTCTATCTGACCAACGAACAAGGGATTATAGGCGGCGCGCCGATCACCGGACGCGATTCGGGCGGCGGGCAGAATTTCGCGGCCATGATCGAGCAACCCTCGCAGTTCGATTTTTACGATGGCGGTGGGCTGGATGTCGCGTTTCTCTCCTTCGCGGAAGTCGATGCGCAAGGCAATGTCAACGTCTCCCGGTTCGGCGAGAAGATCATCGGCGTGGGCGGTTTCATCAATATCAGCGCGAACGCCCGCTGCGTGGTTTTCAGCGGCACGCTGACGGCCGGCGATCTCGATGTGGGCTGGGAGCAGGGCCGCACGATCATCCGGCAGGAAGGGCGGCACCAGAAGTTCGTGCCGAAGCTGGAGCAGATCTGCTACAGCGCGTCGATGGCGCGCGCCAAGGGGCAGACCGCGCTCTTCGTGACGGAGCGCGCGGTGTTCACGATCGGCGAAGCGGGTCTCGAACTGATCGAGATCGCGCCCGGCATCGACGTGGAGCGCGACGTGATCGCGCACATGGGTTTCAGGCCCGCCGTGTCGCCGAAACTGAAGGAAATGGATGCGCGAATCTTCGATCCCTCGCTGATGGGGCTCGGCGCGCACTTGCACGCCAAGGCGCGGCGCTACCGGTCCGGGCGTGTTGCGCAATGGCATAATCAGCGCGATGGAGGTGCCCGGCGATGAGCATGCCTGCTATCACGGGGGCGACCCGTCTGTTTGCCATCGTCGGCGATCCGATCGTTCAGGTGCGCTCGCCGGAGGTGTACACGCAACAGTTCGCGTCCGCCGGGATCGACGCCGTTCTGGTTCCGATGCACGTACCGGCCGAGCGGTGCGAAGAGATCGTTCCGGCGCTCATGGCGTTGGGCAATCTCGACGGCCTGCTGGTTACGGCGCCTCTGAAAGCGCGCGTGGCGGCCTACGCGGACCGCCTGGGGCCCACGGCTTCCTGCATCGGCGCGGTGAATGCGCTGCGGCGTGAGCCCGACGGTTCGTGGACGGGCGACATGTTCGACGGCGAAGGCTTCGTCCGCGGCCTGCTCGCGAAAGGCGCGCGCGTGCGCGGCCGGCGCGTGCTGCAGTTTGGCGCGGGCGGGGCAGGCAGCGCGATCGCCTGTGCGCTCGCCAACGCAGGCGTCCAGTCGATCCGTATCGTCAACCCGGACCTCGGGCAGACGCACGCGCTCGTCGCAGCGATGTCGAAAGCCTTTCCCGAGTGCGACGTACAGCCCGCGGAGGCCGTTCGCGGCGATATCGACATGATCGTGAACGCGTCGCCCGTGGGCATGCGTCCCGGCGACGGCTTGCCGGGCGATCTGGGCGCCGTGACCGCGGACACCCTGATCGGCGACGTGGTGCTGTCCTCTTCTCCGACAGCGTTCATTCAACAAGCTCTCGATCGTGGCTGTCAGTGGGCGGACGGCCGGGACATGCATTCCGGCCAGATCGGCGCAATCATGAATTTCTTCGTTGCGCGCACCTAGTTTTTTCTTGACCGAGATTCATATGGCTCACATTCCCGCAGAGCGCTGCCTGGACATCATTGAACTGCTAGCCGACGGCGCCGTCGCGATGCCGCTAGGTGAGATCGCGACGCGGCTAAGCCTGGCGAAGAGTGGCGCGCACCGGTTGCTCGCGACGCTGGTCGATCTCGGATGGGCCGAACAGGACGCCGAGACCGGCTTCTACCGGCTTTCGATGCGCCTCGCGATACTGGGGCAGCGATTTTTCGTGGCGACCGGCATCCCGGATATCTGTCAGCCGCTGGTTGATCGTCTGGCCGGTGCGTCCCGCGAATTCGTCCGTCTGGCCGTGGTGGACGGTTCTTCGCTGACCTGGGTCGCGCACGCACAAGGCGCGACGGGCGGGCTGCTCTATCAGCCCACGCTCGACAGCAATACCGTCCCGCTGCACGCAACGGCGACCGGCAAGGCCTGGCTCGCGACCTTGCCCACCGAGCAGGCCGCGGAGAACGTGCTGCGCGTGGGATTCGGCGATTCCGACAAGTACGGGCCCAACGTCATCCGCTCACTGGATGCGCTCTTGCAGGAAATCGAAGCGACGCGGCGGCGCGGCTATGGCATTGCGGTCAACGAAGGCGAGCCGGGCGTCAGTGCGCTCGCGGCGGCCATTCGTCCGCCCGAGGGCGGGCCCGCGCTGGGCGTGGTGAGCGTGGCCGGGCCCGGCGCGCGGATGACGGAAGCGCGCATCGCGGAGATGGCGCCCTTGGTCATTCAGGCCGCGACCGAACTTGCGTCGTTCTGGCCGTTGCGCACGCGTTCGAGCAAGCTGCCCAGCGCGAACACGATGATCGCCGCGTGAGCCGCCAGTAAAGGGGCCGCTTACACGCGGTGAATGTGCAGCCCGCCATCGATATGAATCGCTTCGCCGGTGCAGAACGAGAAGCAGCCTGTCGCCAGCGAGGCGACCGCCTTCGCGAGTTCTTCTTCGCGCCCCCATCTCGCAACGGGTGAAAAGCCGCGCGCGATTCTCGCGTCGTAATCGGCCTTCGCGACTTCGGTCATGTGGGTCGGAAAGATGCCCGGCCGAACCTCGTAGACCGGAATGTCGAGCTCCGCCAGCCGGGCCGCGAACAGCTTGGTCAATGTCGTGATCGCGGACTTGGAAATGCAGTACTCGGCGCGATTGGTGGCAATCAGAAAGGCATTCGCCGAAGAGATGTTGATGATCGACCGCGAGCGATGACGAGGCGAGGTCTCGCGAGCAAAACGGCGCGCCAGTTTCTGCGACAGAAAGAACGTCCCTCGCAGGTTGACGTCGATGAGCCTGTCGAAACTCTGCGGCGTCACGTCCAGCAGATCGCCTCGCGTTTCTACACTGATCCCCGCGTTATTCACGAGGCAGGCCGTGTCGCCCAGCGACGCCTGAACCCTGTCCAGCAATGCATCATGCCGATCGATGTCGGCGATATCGGCTTCGAAGAAAGCCGCGCGACGGCCGTGAGATCGAATGGCCTGCAGCGTTTCTTTTGCATCGTCGTCGCACACCAGGTCTGCAATGGCGATATCGAAGCCGGCAACGGCCAATGCTTTTGCGATGGCGCTGCCGAGGCCGCGTCTGCCGCCCGTCACCAAGGCAACGCGGGACGATGCGTCTTCGTCGGTCTCGTGGATCCCGGTCACGTTATAGCCCTCGCTCAGGCATGCGTGCGCGACCATTGCGCCACGCGTTCGGAACGATAGCGCCGCGCCTTACGCGACATATCCTCGGCGAGACCCATGGGGCCCGCGCCGAAGATTCGAACATCCATCTCCCGCAAGTCGGGAGCGATCGGCGTCCTGAAGGCCATTTGGCCGAAGACATCGCGCTCGAGATCGATGCCGGGCGCGATCTCGATCAATTCCAGACCCGCTGCGCCCACCCGAAAAACGGCGCGCTCGGTCACGAACAATGCCGAATTCCCGCGCTGGTGGGCGAATGCCGCGTGATAGGAAATCTGCTCCAGCGCGCCGACAAACTTGCGGTGCCGTCCTTCCTGAATGATGGTCGCGCGGCCGTCGTTCCACCGCACGTCCAGACCGCCCGCGGTGAACGTGCCGCTGAAAATCACGCGCTTGGCGTTCTGGCTGATATTGACGAAGCCGCCCACGCCGACGATCTTGTCGCCGAAGCGGCTGATATTGACGTTTCCTTTCGCATCGACTTCGGCAAAGGAGAGGAACGCGAGATCGAGACCGCCGCCGTCGTAGAAATCGAACTGGGACGTTTGCTCGATCATGGCGGCGAAGTTCTGCGCACCGCCCGAGTCGCGGCCCGTGATCGGCGCGCCGCCGATGAGTCCTTGCTCGTTCGTGAGCACGACGGCGTCGAGCAATCCTTCTTCCGCTGCGACCGTCGAGAGGCCCGTCGAGACGCCCGCGCCGAGATTGCAGATGGCCGACGGATACAGCTCCATGGCCGCGCGCCTCACGATGACCTTGCGCGGGCCGAACGGAATCGGTTTGATCTCATCGACCGGCACGCGCAATTCGCCCGAATAGCTCGGGTCGTAGTACGTGGCATACGTCTGACGCTGTTCCGGTTCGACGACGACGAAGTCGACGAGAATGCCCGGAATCTTCACCTGCTTGG
This sequence comes from Caballeronia sp. PC1, assembly GCF_021353155.1. Lineage (NCBI taxonomy): Bacteria > Pseudomonadati > Pseudomonadota > Betaproteobacteria > Burkholderiales > Burkholderiaceae > Caballeronia > Caballeronia sp. PC1. The sequence goes on along the minus strand of NZ_JAJUBH010000003.1, from coordinate 279,462 downwards.
GGGGCAGCGTGCCGGCGCGCGCCATGCGTTTGACCTGCACGACGACCACGCCGCCTGCCCGGCGCGTGGCCTGCGCCATGGCCAGCATCTCGCCCAGCACGGCTTCCTGTTCCATCGTGACATTGCCGTCTTCGTCGGCTGTCGTGCCGCGCAGATACGCGATATCGATGGGAAACGGCTTGAAGCGCAGCCATTCTTCGCCGTCGAGATGCATGAGTTCGACGAGTTGCTCTTCCGTCCTCGGACTCTGCCGTCCGCCGCGCTGGCGGGGATCGATGAACGTATGGAGCCCGGTCTTGGTGATCAGCCCCGGCCGTCCGCCCGCCATTTCGCGCATGAGCTGCGAAAGCACGCCCTGCGGCAAGGTGTAGGCCTCGATGAGATCGTCCGCGGCCATCTTCAGGAGGCCGGGCGAGTCGATGAGCGCGCCCGAGATGGCACGCTTGATCAGCCCGGCCTGCGCGAGATGATCGGCGCCGAGGCAAACGCGGTCTCCAATGCCGACGACGCTGATCGATGTGAGGTCGCACGGCGCGTGCTCTGTTCGAAACCGCTGCCCGAGCGCGGCGAGCAAGGCCTCGGGCACGGCATGCCCGGCGCCCGATCCGCTGATCAGGACCGAGTCGCCAGTCCGCACGAGGCTCGCGGCCTCTTCAGAAGTCATTCGTTGCATGGAGGCTACCGGGTGAATGTAACCGGTAACATTATCGCGGCTTAACCGTGGCGCGCTCCATAAGGGTATTCGACTAGCTTCACAAAACGGGGCGGCCGCGCGCCGCTTCGAGGATCGCGTACCAGTCCTCGCGTTCCAGCGCGATGCCAAGCCCTTCGACGGCATACCGGAGCGATTCCATTCGCCGGCTACCGACCAGCACATACGGTGCGCAGGGAAGACGGAAGATCCAGGCGTAGACGATCGGCACCCAGCACGAGGCGCCGCAGGTCTGCGCCACTGAGCTCAACGTGGCGCGCAGCCGTGCCGCGGCTTCATCGTTCTCCGAGAAGAGCCGTCCGCCGCCGAGCGCGGACCAGATCATCGGCGCGACATTCGCCGAGGACAAAGTGGGAAAAAGGTCGCCTTCGAGCGCGCCGAGTTCGAAGGGCGAGAACTCGATCTGGTTGGTCGCGAGATCGATTCGGGATCGAAGCGATTCGAATTGTCGCGTGGAATAGTTGGACACGCCGAAGGCGCGGATTTTTCCTTGTTCGAGAAGGCGCTGGGCGGTATCGGCGATTTCATCGTCGTCGGCCAGAAAATCCGGACGATGAATGAGGAATAGGTCGAGATAGTCGGTCTTCAGGCGCTGCAAGGACCGCTCGACCGCCGCTTGCAGATAGGCTCGACTCGTATCGTAGTGTTTCACGCCGACGTTGGCGCCGCGCGGCCTGATTCCCGCCTTGCTCACGATCTGAATCGTCGCGCGCAGCGAAGGCGTTTCCCGCAACGCTTCTCCGAAAAGCGCTTCGACTTCGCCCGCGCCGTAGATATCGGCATGGTCGAAGGTCGTCACGCCCAAATCCACGCTTTCGCGGACAAAGCGGTTCAATTCCGCCGAGGACATCTGCCATTCACGCACGCGCCACATGCCGGCGACGACCCTCGAACAGCCGAGCGTGGTCATGGCGTTTCTCTTGTGTTCGCTTTCGCGTGAAGCAAGGGCGCTTTTCATCGGCTATCTCTCGACTCGGTGAGGGAACGCATCACAAGCCGATATGATACCGGTTACATCGCGTATTGGGGCGATGTAAAAAGCGCTGCGCCGGGCGCGGGCCGCACTTACGCGACTCGCATCCCGGCGCTCGTTACCGCGCGGCGGTTGCCCGGCCGATCAGCGATTGACCACCTTCTTCGGCATCGTCAGAACCACGCCCGCTGCGACGATCAGCGAGGCGGCCACGCAGTACAGGCCGACGTCGGTGCTGTGCGTCATATCCTTGATCCAGCCGACCAGATAGGGACTCACGAAGCCCGCGAGATTGCCGACCGAATTGATGAGCGCGATGCCCGCCGCAGCCGCGACGCCGCCGAGGAACGCGGGCGGAATCGCCCAGAACTGACACAGCGCGCCGAGAATGCCGATGGTCGCGACCGTGAGTGAGGCCACCGCCAGCGTGACGTTGTGCGGCACCAGCGTGCTCGCCACGAGACCGGCCGCGCCGATGATCGCCGGCAGCGCGACGTGCCAGCGCCGTTCCTTGCTGCGGTCCGAACTGCGCCCGAGCAGCACCATCGCGACGGCGGCCGCGCCGTAGGGAATCATCGTCAGAAGGCCGACGTTGAGCGCGTCCGATACGCCCGATGCCTTGATGAGCGTCGGCAGCCAGAAGCCGATGCCGTACAGCCCCATGATGATGCCGAAGTAGCACAGGCTCAGCACCCACACGCGGCGATTGGCGAACGCGCCGCTCGCGCTATGCACCTCGATATGCTCGGACTCGTTCGCGAGGCCCTTCTCGAGCAGCGTCTTCTCGTCGGCGCTGAGCCATTTCGCGGAACTGATCTTGTCGTCGAGATACATCAGCACGACGAAGCCGCCGATGATCGAAGGCAACGCTTCGAGCAGGAACAGCCAGCGCCAGCCGGCCATGCCGCCGACGCCGCCGAAGTTGTTCAGGATCCAGCCCGACAGCGGACCGCCGATGACGCCCGCGATCGGAATGCCGGTCATGAACATCGCCGTGATCTTCGCGCGGCGCGACGACGGATACCAGTACGTCAGATAAAGAATGATGCCCGGAAAGAAGCCCGCTTCCGCCACGCCGAGCAGGAAGCGCAGCACGTAGAACGCGGTGGGCGTCTTCACGAAGATCATCATGCCGGAGAGCACGCCCCAGCTCAGCATGATGCGCGCGATCCACTTGCGCGCGCCGAAGCGATGCAACGCGATGTTGCTCGGCACTTCGAAGATGAAATAGCCGATAAAGAAAATGCCTGCGCCCAGACCATAAACGGTTTCGCTGAATTTCAGATCCGCCAGCATTTGCAGCTTGGCGAAGCCGACGTTCACGCGGTCCAGATACGCAAAGACATAGCAAAGAAACAGGAAGGGGATGAGTCGCCAAGTCACCTTGGCATACGTTCGGTCCTCGGCGTCGGCTTGCGCGACGACATCGCCGTAAGTGGTTTTCAACATGGTTGTCTCCGTAAATCGTCACCGGCGTGCTACGTGGTCACGCCGGCCTGTGGCTCGCGGTGTATGACGGCCAATGCGGGCCGCTTAGTCGAACATGTCCGGGTTCGTCTGCACGAGTTGCTCGTAGATCGGCTGAAAATGCAGCCAGCCGATATATTCGCTGCCGACGTTATCGCGGCTGTAGCGCGAGCTATGCTCCGGCACCATGATGGGTTTGATGCCGGTTGCTTCGACGAGAAGCTGCTGCTGGCAGCATCGTTCCAGTGCGATGAACCAGAACGCCGCCGCTTCGATGCTATGACGGCTCACGGTCAGAAGACCGTGATTCTGATGAATGGCCGCCTTGACGTTCTTGAAGTAATCGGCCACGGACAAGCCCGCCTTTTCTTCCACCGCCACCGCGCCCGCTTCGTCCTTGATGACGACGTGATCTTCGAAGAATGCGGCGGCGTCCTGCGTGATCGGATCGAGCGGACGGCCGAGCGCCGCGAACGCGGTGCCGTAGACGGTGTGCGCATGGCACATCGCGACGATATCGGGATTCGCGTCATGCACGGCGGCGTGCAGCACGAAGCCCGCGCGATTCAACGCATACGCGCCTTCCACCACTTTGCCGGCGTGATTCGCGAGAATCAGGTTGGAGAGCTTGACCTGCGAAAAATGCACGGCCATCGGATTGGTCCAGTACAACTCGGGAAATTCCGGATCGCGCACGGTCAGATGGCCGGCGAAACCATAGTCGAGGTTATGCAGCGCGAACGCGCGGCATGCGGCGACGAGACGTTCCTTGCGATGCTGGCGCTCTTCCGCGAACGAGCTGAAATCGGGCAATTCGGGAAACTTCAGACCCGCCTGCTTCGGGCGATAAATCGAATTGTTAGACGGATGGGAGATCGTGCGGCGCAGTTCGGTTTGTTGCGCGCTGGTCTGCTGTTCGTCGGTGGCGGTGGTCATGCATGTCTCCTGTTCGAGCGGTATTGGCACGATCGCTACGATAAGGAAACCGGCTTCGACCATCTACCGGCGCCGGACAATAAGATCTATTACGCCCGCATATAAATGCCGTTTTACGCCGTCTGCCATGGCGGCGTGCGGAAGGCATCGGCGAAATGATCGATAAAGGCGCGAATGCGCGGCACCACTTGCCGCTCGGGAAGATAAACGATGTGGATCGCGGTATCGTCCTTCGCTTCGTATTCGCAGAGGAGCCGCACGAGTTCGCCGCGGCGGATGGCCGGCAGCGCGAGATGTTCGGCAAGCCGCATGATGCCCACGCCCGCCACGCACAACTGGAATAGCGTGGTGCCGTCCGTGCTGCGAAAACTGCCGCGCACGGCCACGCGTTCGAGCTTGCCGTTGATCATGAATGGCCACTGATTCAGATGCTCGCGCGGCGATTCCCACGTCAGACACGTATGTTTGGTGAGGCCTTGCGGCGTGACGGGCTGACCATGCGCGGCGAGATAAGCGGGCGAAGCCACGACGATGCGCTGAAGGTTGCACAACTTGCGGCTGCGCAGCGATGAATCCTGCAGGCGGCCCATGCGCACGGCGATATCGAAATTATCTTCGATCAGATTGACGTTGGAATCCGATAAGGAAAAGTGCACGCACAGCTTCGGATAAGCCGCGAGAAAACGCGGCAACTGAGGCACCAGTTGATCCATGCCGAACGCATGCGGCGCGCTGACGCGCAGATTGCCGGTCGGTTCGCTCGATCGTACTTGCGCCTCGGCTTCTTCGAGGGTTTCGAGAATCTCGTTGCACGAGCGGAGGAATCGTTCGCCTTCGCCGGTAAGGCGCATGGTGCGTGTCGAGCGATGCAGCAATTGCACGCCGAGCCTGCGTTCGAGATTGTTCACGCTCTGGCTCACGAAGGGCTGGCTGACGTTCAGGACATTTGCGGCCGCGGTGAAGCCACCGGTTTCCACTACGGTTTTGAAAACCCGCATTTCCAGCAATCTTTCATCTTTCATTAGCCTGGACGACTCTTGGAATTCTCACATCGACAGACTACAGTTTTCCGGTGGTGGGTGCTTATCGGTTGATCCTCGCACGCGGCTGAAGACATTGTTCTATACGGATGACGCGTTCACCGACCCACAACAAACCGCCAGAGCGCCACGCACTCCGCATCGGCGATCCGGTAGCGAGGCATCGACTTGCGAAGCAGAACGCTCGCCGGGTCGACACCCTCTCTGACCGCACGGCAGAAAGCCGTCTCATCGTAGGAACTGATCGGGCCTCCCCGGCGACTTGTCACGCCGAGCAGCGAGTCGCGTGTCAGCGGCGGCGCGAAAGCCGCCTCCTTCGACGTGCCGACATGGCAATTGACGCACCGTGTCGTCCAGGCCGGCAACGGGCGATCGTCGTCGCGCAGATGCGCCGCCATCGGATGTTGTCCGTTGAAAATGGCGCATCCAAGGTCGGACGGAGCGCACGCGGCCGCCGCGCGGGCAAGCGGCGTCATCGCGACGAGCGCAAGGCCGATCGCGGCGGCGCGCGTGGCGAAATGGCGTCGCCGGGCCATGTCAATGCACGAGCAGGACGCGCGAGACGCTCGGGACGCCGTTCGAATTCAGGGCGAACAGCATGTAATAGCCGGGTACCACCACGCCGGGATCGGAAGGGATGCGCAAGTGAAATTCGCCTGCGGTGCCGACCGTGAACGTCAGCGGCACGCGTCGTTGCTCGTTGTTCAGCGAATGCGTGACCGACGATGAACGCATCAGCGCAAACGCGCGAACGCTTCGGCTGGCCGTTACGACGATCGTCGTGCCAAGCTGCGCGTCGGAAGGAACGGACGAAAGACTCGGCCGGGACGCGGCAGAGCCGTCCGCGTTGAGCAAATAGGGCGGTGTCAGTATCTCCACATCGGTGTGATTGGTCGCGCATCCGCCGCACAATCCGCCGCCGCCGCTCAGCACGCGCCCGTCGTTCAGAAGCAGCGCGACGCTGTGATACGTGCGCGGCACGGCCTGACGCACGAGCAGGGAAAACGCGTTGGTCGCCGGGTCCCATAGTTCCGGGGTGAGGATCGCGTTGTCATCCGAGAAAGGCGCGGCGAAGGTCTGTCCACCGACCACGACGACCTGTCCGTTCGGCAGCACGACGCTGTTGCCGAACGCGCGCTGATAACTCATCGGCGCGATGGTTTGCGTCACTGCATTGCCGTTGCTGATGTCGATGAGCGTCGCATTGGACGTGGCCTGCGACTGGTCATAACTCGGCGCGCCTCCGACAGCGAGGATCTTGCCGATGTCATACATGACCGCGTTGCCGTTCATCGCATCGTTGTCGCTGCCCCGATTGCCCGCCGCGGTGACGCTGCCGTTGCCGGCCGTATCGAACCAGTGCATGGCGCGGCTGGGGCCCGCGTGAAAGACGCGTCCATTGCCGACCGCGAACATCCATGCGTGATTGTCGGCGCGAAATATGCCTGCGTTGTCGTGCGTGAGAATGTAATCGTCGAGGATGGCCCCGTTGATCTGCCAGCCCTGGCCCGGGCTCCACGTTTCGCCGTTCTTTCCGCCGACCCCGCCGCTCCAGGAGCCGCCCACCTGAAACACGTTGCCGTTGCTCAGCGTGACGCTTCCCTGATAGCCGCGTGGAATCTTCATGCGATCGCCCGGACTCCACGCGCCGGTCGAAGGCGAATAGATGCTGGTCGCTTGCGTGGTCAATCCGCCCGTCACGAGAATCCGGCCATCGGGCAGATTGACGATGCCTGGACAGAACATGTCATGTCCAGTGTTGCTCACGATCACCTGCCTGCTACTGCCGGTCGATGGATTGAAGATCGTGGTGTAGGTCCGGCCCGGCGGGTTGCTTGAGTTGGTGAAGTCGAGCGCGCTATCCGCCGACCAGAACAGCACATTGCCGTTGGGAAGATTGGCGGCTTGCACCGGAACGATCGGCAGCGTGATCGGCGCGGACCACTTCGAAGGCAGCGTCGGTTTCTGCGTGGGCAAGCCGCTCACTTTCCACGTCTGTGTCGCGCTTCCGTTGCACGCTTGCTGCGTCAACTGGACGCCCTGCGAGGTCGTGCTCGACGCGCTCACGCATAAGCCGCTATGTCCCGCGACGATTGCATAGCCGCCGCCTTGCGGCGTCAGCGAGAAGGCCTGATTCAAGCCGCCATTGCAGGTCCACTGGATGATGGGGCCGCCCGCGTCCATGGCCTGGCCCGACACGTCCAGGCACAGGTCGCTGTTCAGGTTGATGAGCTTGTAGCGCGCGCCGGTCGCAACCGGAAGCCATTGCTGATTAGGGCCGCCCCAGCAGGCCCAGGAAATTACGGGTGCGCCTGGCGTCACGGATTGACCGCTGACATCCGCGCACAGGCTGGTGCCATTCAGGGTGATGGGGGCCGAAGTTTGCGCGCGGACGGCGGGCGATAGACCCGCCAAAATCAGCGGTAACGCGATCGGCAGCAACAGGCGCATGCATCGGACGAGCAAGCCGCGCGCGTGCCTAGTCGAACGGATTCCTGGCATGGTTGCTCCCGTACATGAGCTGGTTATGCACGCGCAAGCGCGCCGAGCACATCGCAGAGATCGTTGACGCGAGGAAGGTCGGCGCTTCGCCAGCGCAGCATCGCGTTGGCATCGAAGCAATAGACCTGCGTGGAATGGTCCGCGATGTTGCCGAGAGGCGTCTTGCTGCCCGACAGCGCCATGCGCATCCGGTCTACATCGCTGAGTGCCGGCGTCGCCGCGTTCCATGCGGGACCGGCACGATAGCGCGCGAGCCAGGCGCGCAATGCCGAGGGTGAATCCGACAGCGGATCGATTCCTACCGACAACAAGTGCACGGAATGACGGGCGCGGATTGCCGGAAGCTGGTCCTGCACGGTGCCGAATAGCACCCCCTGCATGGGACATACCGTGCCGCATCCCGTGTAGACCGTCTGCAGCGCGGTAACGCCCTGGCGCAGCAAGTCGTTCAGCAGGCGTTTCCTGCCGGTCTGATCGACGAGCCATGTATCGTCGAGGCGAACCGGCGGCGTGACGAGGCCCGGTCCGCCATGCTGCGCGAAGGAGACGGGGCACACCGTGCCGAGCGCGAGGGCGGCCATGTCGCGTAGCAGGGCGCGGCGGGTGAACAAGGGAGCAAACGCACGCATACCGGAGTTCCCGCAGTCGGGCATGTCGGAGTCAAGGGGCTCTTGCGTATTGCAATACCATCGGATCAGAGATTAGCAGCCCAAATCGGCAATAAAGCTTCGACGCACGAAATGGATAGGTAGATATGTGCACTTGGCCACATTCGTTTTTGGCGACTGAACAACGGTGTCATCGAGACGAGATTTTCTCGTGGAAAATTGCAGCTTTCGAGACGATCGCCGGCGCGATGAAATCTTGCGAGCCTTATTGGATAATGTTCCCGAAGCAAGTCACTGGTAAGACGCGCTTAATAAAACCGTAATATCCTTGTCTGTCACCGACGCCGGATAGCGCCGCTCGTTGCGCTGTTCTAGGATGAAAGTCGCTTCGGAGCACGACGATTGCTTCATCGATACATCGTCGCCGCTCGACACCGCGTTGCCTGTTCCGGCCCTTCCGGAGAAGGAGACTGCAATGAATGCGCGTTTTTCCGCCTATGCCGCCGCAATCGGCGCCGTGCTGACCGCAATCATCATCGTCGCGTGCAGCGGCGGTGACTCCGGCGGCGATTCGACGGCGGCCGCGAGCAAGACGCCAGCGAGCGTGGCGAATGCAGCGACCCCCAGCAATCCGATGGATGTCGTCACGTGGCACAACGACATCGCCCGAACCGGTCAGCAACTGGCCGAAACGATCCTCACGACGGCGAACGTCCGTTCGAACACTTTCGGCAAGCTCGGCGTGTTTGCCGTCGACGGCCTTGTCGACGCGCAGCCGCTCTTTCTCGCGGGCGTTTCGATCGCGGGCGGCACGCACAACGTGCTGTACGTCGTGACCGAAAACGCCAGCGTCTACGCCTTCGACGCCGACAACGGGACCGTGCTCTGGAACGTGTCGACGCTCGGCAACGGCGAGACGCCGAGCGACGATCACGGCTGCAGTCAGATCACGCCGAAGATCGGTATTACGGCGACGCCGGTGATCGACCGTTCGCGCGGGCCGAATGGCGCGATGTATGTCGTCGGCATGTCGAAGGACGCGTCGGGCGGCTATCACCAGCGCATTCACGCGCTCGACATCGCAACGGGCGCCGAGCTTTTCAACGGTCCCACCGAAATCCGCGCGACCTATCCTGGCACCGGCGCGGGCAGCCAGAACGGCACGCTCACGTTCGATCCGGGCCAGTACGCCGAGCGCGTGGGGCTGCTCCTGCTCAGAGGCACCGTCTATACCGCGTGGACCTCGCATTGCGATTTCATGCCGTACACCGGCTGGGTGATCGGCTACGACGCCAACACGCTGCAGCAGGCGAGCGTGCTGAACGTGACGCCGAACGGCCAGATGGGCGCGATCTGGATGAGCGGCGCGGGACTCGCGTCGGACGGCGAAGCGATCTTTCTGCTCGACGGAAACGGCACGTTCGATCCGACGCAAAACGAGCACGAGATGCCGATCCACGACAATCATGGCAACGGCTTTCTGAGGCTCAACCTGGATCCGCTGCGGGTGCAGGACTACTTTCAGCCGTCGAACACGGTGCAGGAAACGAACGAGGACGAAGATCTCGGCTCGGGCGGCGCGATGGTCTTGCCCAATTTCACCGATGCGAACGGCATCGTGCGATATCTCGCGATCGGCGCGGGCAAGAACTCGACCATCTACGTCGTGAACCGCTTTTCGATGGGCAAGTTCGATTCGAACGGCGATCACATCTATCAGGAACTCGTCGGCCGTATCCGCGGACCGATGTTCGGCGCGCCCGCTTACTTCAACAACACGGTCTATTTCGGCGCGGTACGCGACACACTCAAGGCGTTCACGATTTCGAACGCCTTGCTCTCGCAAACGCCGACGAGCCAGTCGCAGAACACGTTCGGTTTCCCGGGTGCGACGCCCTCCATTTCCGCCAATGGGACGACGAACGGCATCTTGTGGGCGGCGGAGAATGGCACGGTCGGTGTGCTGCGCGCCTACGATGCGACCAACCTCGACCACCAGATCTACAGCAGCAACGACGCCGGCAGCCGCGATCAGTTCGGCCAGGGCAACAAGTTCATCACGCCGATGATCGCGAACGGCAAGGTGTATGTGGGCACGAGGAGCGGGGTCGCCGTGTTCGGGTTGCTGCAGAGATAGCGCAGGATGTGCTCGCTGATACGCGTCGGCGAGCACTATCGAGGATATTCATTGAATAAGGAATGCTTAATCACGATTCGCTATTGACGCTTGAAGCGCGACCGATTATTGAATGAAAGCTGCATCGGCGCGACGCGCACCGCAAAAAGAAGCAGAAGAGGGCGGCGAACATGAAGCGAATCGTTCTGCTTTCCGATGGAACCGGTAATAGTTCCGCCAAAGCTCAAAAGACCAACGTCTGGCGCCTGTTTCAGGCGCTGGATCAGACTGCGCCCGGCCAGTACGTCATGTACGACGATGGCGTCGGCACATCGTCCAACAAGTATCTCGCGCTGCTCGGCGGCGCGTTCGGCTGGGGACTCAAGCGTAACGTCATCGACCTGTACGAGTTCGTCTGCCGCAACTACTCGCCCGGCGATACCGAAATCAGCGGCTTCGGCTTCAGTCGCGGGGCCTTCACGATTCGCGTGCTCGTCGGATTCATTACGCATGAAGGGCTCGTCAGGTTTCGCTCCGACGAGGAACTCCATCGTTATGCGCGGGCTGCCTACCGGCACTATCGTTCGGAACGTCTCAAATCGAGTGTGCTCGTGAAGGCCGCGCGCGGCGTGAGAGATCTGGCGCTGGCCGCGATCACCAAGATACGCGGCCTCGAAAGCTACGAGAAAGTGCGTTCGACGAATATCCGCGGCGGCGATGGCGAGCAGATACCCATTCGCTTTCTCGGTCTGTGGGACACCGTATCGGCATATGGCGTGCCCATCAAGGAACTGAAAAAGGCCATCAGCAAAGCGTTCTGGCCGATGGAGTTCCATGAACTCTCCCTGTCGAGCAATGTTCAGCGTGCCTGCCACGCGCTCTCGCTCGACGACGAGCGCGCGACGTTTCATCCGGTACTCTGGGACGAGAAGCATGAAGCCTTGAATGACGGAAGAATCACGCAAGTCTGGTTCGCGGGAGTGCATTCGAACGTGGGCGGAGGCTATCCTGAAGACCGGCTCTCCTACGTTTCACTTCACTGGATACTGAGTCAGGCGCATGACGCGGGCCTTGCATTCATTCGTGCGGAAATCGACAAGATCGCGCGAATGAAGTCGCCTTATGCGCGCTTATACGACTCGCGCGCCCGCTTCGGCATGTTCTATCGCTACCGTCCGCGCGCGATTCCTGAATGCACGAGAGCCGATAGCAATGGCAAAAGGCACCCCATCCTGCCGATCGTCGACGAGAGCGTGATCTTGCGAATGGCGTTCGGCGGCGATCAGCATATCCCGATTCCGTTGAATGGCGATTTTTGCGTGTTGACGGCCGATGGAAAGCTGAAGCCATTCAAGCATGGCTTGCAATACACGAAGGCGGATTACGACCTTCCGCCATGTCATTGCGCGCCACTGCTCGGCGGAGAGAAGACCGCCGATGACAATACGAAATACACGCTCGACGAGGCGATGGATGCGCTCGATCATCCGGCCAAAGAGGCCGTCGATCTGGTTCAGAACACGGTCTGGTGGCGACAGGTTTTTTACTTGGTCACGTTGTTCTTTACGGTCCTTCTCGTTTGTTTTCCGCTGATCGGCGCATGGTTGTCGCATCGCCTGGATACGTACGAACGATCGAGTGACGTGACCAGGCGAGGGGTCCATTGGCTGGAAGATACCCTCGATACGGTGCTCGTGGCGCTCAAGAATTTGCTGCCCGCCGTGAGCACGCCATGGACGAGAGCATTCGGCGCACATCTCGATGCATTCGCGCTAGTCTCTGTCGGCCTTCTTATTTCTATCCTTGTGGGACGCGTTCTTAGAACACGAGTCAGCGATCGCGTGCGCATCGCGTGGCAAGAAAGAGGTTGGCCGCAATATATGGCGGTGCGGGCGCGCTCCGAGAGTGCCGGTTTGAGGGCGACGATCGTGGCCGCGGGAGCCGCATGGCTACTTGCGGCGATATCCTTTGCAGCACGTCACTTCGAACTTTCTATCTGGCCGATCGCGCTAGTCGCACTCGTACTTACGATCCTGGCGATGCTGCGGTCCCGTCGCGTGACGCAATTGCAGACGATCGTTTCCGATCTGAAAAACACTCAGGAAGCGCTTGCACGCCACAACAACTCGAATGCTCCGCGCGGCGCTTACATCGAAATTCTGAAGGGAAACAAGGCTGCTTCGCTTTCGCTTTGCATCGCGCAGAAACTCAGAATGACCCCATGGCTATGCAAAGGCTATGACCGCCTTCGCAAAGACGTGATTCCATGGGGCTTCGTGGTAATCCTATGCTTGGCCGCACTGTTCGTCGTGAACCGCGCGATCTTCGATAGCCTCAATTCGATCGGATTTGTGTGCGATGAAAAGATCAAGGCCGATGCCGCACCATTCAGCACCGACGAGACCTGCTGGAACTCCGGAATCAGACTGGAGCGCGATGCGCGCTATGAGGTCGTTATCGAAACGCAGGAGCCCTGGTTCGATCTTGCGGGCATCGCAGACGTCGGTGGGTTTGGTTCGCACGGCATCGCTCAGTACGCTTTCTACTTCCTCAAACGCTACTGGTTCGAGGACTGGTTCAAGCCAATCGTCAAGATCGGCAGCATGGGGCGCGATGAGTACGTGCTCGAACCCGTCGCGCCAATGCGCGAGCGAAAGGTGCCCACGATCAAATACGACGGACCGTCGTTAGAGAAAATACCTGACAAAATGGCCAACTCGCTAGCGAGCGAGCACCGCGTTCCCGACGACCGAAACGCGATACGCGCACAATTCACCGCGCGTACAAGCGGCCCCATGTATCTGTTCGTCAACGACGCCGTCATTCCGTGGCCCAAATCGCCGTTCTACAGGAACAATCGAGGGACTGCGAATGTGACGGTTTATCGCCTGTTGCCCGACGGAAGTTCCGTGCAAGTCCCGCCGAATGACGGTAAATGATCGCCGCCCTCTCAGAACCCATAAACCTCCACCGGATTATCGACAAAAACCCGCCTGCGCACCTCATCCCCATCCAGAAGCTGCAACGCCCAATCCAGCAGCCGCGCATCTTCAGGCAAGGGCCGAACGTTCGGATGCGGCCAGTTCGATGCCCACAATCCCCGTTCCGGATAACGCGTCGACAAGTCGCGCACGAGCCACGCGACATCGCCATACGCGGGTGGACCCTCGCGCGAGCTTTCATACGGCGCGGACAGTTTGACCCAGCAGCGCGGCCCATCGAGCAGACGGCACAACGAAGCAAAGCCATCGCTCTGCGCCGTAACAGGCGCGAGAAACTTGCCGAGATGATCGATCACGAGCTTCGACGGCAAGCGCGCGAGCATCGCTTCATGCTGCGGCAGCGTATGGCCGTCGAGTTGAAGATTGATGTTCCAGCCAAGCGGCGCGATGCGCGCCGACATGTCGGCCATCGCATCCCACGGCATCACGCCGCCGGGCAGCATCATGAAACGCACGCCGCGCACGCCGGCATCGTGCAGACGCTGCAACTCGTCATCGCTGACATCGGGCGGCACGACCGCGATGCCGCGCGCGCCTTCGCCGAGCTGTGCGATCGCCGACAGCGTGCAGCGATTGTCGAAGCCATATCCCGTCGGCTGCACGACGATCACACGCGACAGCCCCAGCGCGCGCTGCACGTCGCGATACGCCGATGCCGGCGCGCGCGGCGGCGTGAAGGTCGCGCTTGCGGCGAGCGGATAGCCGTCTTCGTACACGTGGATGTGGCAATCGCACGCGCCATCGAATGTGAGCGGCGTGCTCATCGCGCATCCGCCGATACATCGAAGCGCGTCAGCCTGAAGGCCTGCGCCGCATTCACCGCGCCCGCCGGGACGCGACCTTCAAAGAGCGCCTGGGTTTGCGCGACCGTTTCCATCGACTGATGTTCGATCGCACCCGGCGTCAGCCCGCCCACGTGCGGCGCCGCGATCACGCGCGGATGCGCGGCGAGCGCGGGCGAGGGCATCTGATCCGGCGCGCGGCCCACGTCGAGCGCGCATCCGGCCATGCGGCCGCTTTCGAGCGCATGCAAGAGCGCGGCGTCATCGACCAGTTCGCCGCGCGCGGCGTTGATGAAATACGCATCGGGCTTCATTGCGGCGAAAGTGCGCGCGTTCATCAGGTTCGCGGTCTGCGCGTTGGCGGGCGCGAGGCACACGACGAAATCGGCATCGCCGAGCAAAGCGTCCATGCTCACCTGACGCACGCGCGATTCGTCGATGCGCGTATAAGGATCGGACACGATCACGCGCATGCCGAACGCCAGCGCGAGATCGCACAGATAGCGCGAAATCTGCCCGTAGCCGATCACGCCGAGCGTGCTGCCGCGCAACTCGCGGCCCATCGCCGGCACGGGCGATTCGTGGCGGCGATACGCGGATGCATACGCCGTCGTCGAGCGAGCGAGATCGACCATCGCGCCGATGACCCATTCGGAGACCGCCGGCACGAAACCCGCGCTCGCCTGCGTCACGAGCACGCCGTGCTCGCTCGCGGCATCGACATCGACGGTGCGGATATCGACCGCGCAGCGCACGAACGCGGCGAGCTTCGGCAAGGCGTCGAACAAGGCGCGCGGCGCGGGCGTCTGACGATACGCGATGATCACATCGGCATCGCGCGCGGCATCGGCCAGTTCGGGGATCGTCAGTTCCCGGTCTTCGGTGTTGTAGGCGGCATCGGCGAACGTCGCGAGCAAAGCCGATGCGCGCGCGCCGAAGTAATGATCCAGCATGTGCCGGGGATGACTCACGAATACCTTGTTCATGTCTTCTTCCTGGAGGGTGTCGCCGGCCCCGCGACCGATTCGCGCTCGACGAGCGTGATATCCGTGAACAGCGCCTGCTCCGATGCGGGCATGGGCTCGTCGTGCGGACGCATCACGCGCTCGACCATCGCGGCAGCCATCGCGGGCACGGGAAGCTGAACGGTGGTCAGCGCGGGATTCGAAATTGCCGCGAGAAAGTGCCCGTCCATGCCGACGACGGATACATCTTCCGGCACGCGCAGGCCGGATTCGCGCAGGCCCGCCATCAGGCCGAGCGCCATCAGATCGTTGACGGCGACCACGCCGGTCGGACGTTCGCCGTCCGCCGCGAGCCGGCGCGCGAGGGCGCGGCCGTTCTCCGCGATCATCGAATCGCCGTATTCGTCGACCGGGCCGCTGTCCAGCACATGCGCGCTGTCCGACAAACCCGCTTCTCGCGCCGCGGCCAGAAAGCCGTCGATCTTGTCGCGGCGGCTCATCGTCAGGCCGGTCAGCGTCGCGAACGCGAGGCGTGTGTGGCCGCGCGCAATCAGGTGACGCGTCGCGAGCCGCGCGGCCTCGAAGTTGTCGGGCGTGACGTGATCGACGCGCGTCGTCTCGCCTTCGGTCGCGCGCCGGTCGTAACTCACGACGACCATGCCGCGCTCGGCGGCGGTTTCCAGATGCCGTTCGTTGGCAAGCGATGAAATCACGATCATGCGCCGCACGCCCTGCGAAAACAGATCCTCGAAAAAGGACGCTTCCTTCGCCGGATCGCGATACGTGTTGCCGATCATCACGCGATAGCCGTAGCGCTCCTGCGCGTAGGTCTCGACTTCGCGCGCGATATAGCCGTACATCGGATTGGCGATGGACGGCACCAGCAGCCCGACGAGCGGCGTCTGCCCGGTCTTGAGCTGGCGCGCGAGCGTGCTCGGCCGATACTGCAGCGTGCTCATCGCGGCCTGCACGCGCGCCAGCGTTTCCTGGCGCATCTGATCCGTGCGGCCGTTGAGCACGTTCGACACGGTGCTCACCGACACGCCGGCTTCGCGGGCGACATCCTGAATGGTGCTCATAAGGTTTTGCATCTGCCGGCTACAGGCCGAGCCGGGTCGGCAGCCAAAGTGAAAAGGACGGCACCAGAATCAGCACCACCAGTGCGACGAACAATACCAGCAGATATTTGAGCATAGGCCGCGCCACCGCCTTCATGTCCGTGCCGGTGATCGCGCAGGTCGCGAAGAGGCCGAGACCCACGGGCGGCGCGAAAAGCCCGAGCCCCATCGCGACGACGATCACCGTGCCGAAGTGCAGCGGGTTGATGCCGAGCTGCGTCGCGATCGGCGTGAGCAGCGGACCGAAGATGATGAGCGCGGGCGCGCCTTCCAGCACCGCGCCGAACACGATCATGATGAGCACCGACAGCAGCAGGAACATGGTCGGGCCGTATTGATGCGCGAAGGCGATCATCGAATCGGAGACGAGCGCGGGAATCTGCTCGATGGTCAGCGCGAACGACACGCTCGATGCCGCCGCGACGATGAACAGGATGCTGCTCGCCATCGACGCCGAGCGCACGAACACGCGCGCAATCGACTTCGGCGTAAGCTCGCGAAACGCCAGCCAGCCGACGACGAGCGCATAGACGACCGCGAACGCCGACACTTCCGTCGATGTCGCGATGCCCGACGTTACGCCCTTGCCGATCATCGCGATCATGACGAGCGCGACGAGCGCGCCGCCGGCGAGCGGCAGCCACTTGCGCGGATTGGTCAATGCGGCGGCGAGATCGATGCGGCGGCCGAAGATGACGGCGACGATCGCCAGCGCCACGGCGAGCACGGCTGCCGGCACCACGCCCGCGAGAAACAGCCCCGCGATCGAGATATTCGCGACGAAGCCCATGATGATCATGTTCACGCACGGCGGAATGGTCTCGGCCATCACGGCGCTGCACGCGAGCAGCGCCGCAGCTTCGTTCGGATCTTCCTTGCTCTGGCGCACCGCCGGCATCACCACGCCGCCGACCGCCGCGATATCCGCGAGCTTCGAGCCCGAGACGCCGGAGAAGAACGCCGTCGCCATGATCGTGATGAGGCCGAGGCCGCCGCGCACGCGCCCGAAGAGGCGCAGCAGCAGTTCGATCAGGCGCGACGACATGCCGTTCGTTTCCATCAACAGACCGGCCAGCACGAAGAACGGAATCGCGAGCAACACGAAGTGGTCGGTGCCGGCCATCACCTGCTGCGAATAGACGAGCATCGGCAGGGAGGGTTCGGCGAGGAAGTAGAGCAGCGCCGAGAAGGCGAGCACGAAGCCGATCGGCACGCCGAGCACGAGTCCGCCGATGAAACCGATCGCGAGCAGCGCGCCCGCCTTCACCGCGTGGCCCGGCACGAGCAGGTTCCACGCGTACACGGCGGCGGCGATCAGCGCGCAGCCGATCAGCGTGCCGATCACGGTCTTGCGCGCGCCGTTGAGCGCGTTGGCGAGCCCGAAGACCGCCATGAACACGCTGCCGATCACGAGCGGATACACGTTGATCCACGCGGGCAGGCCGCTCGGCGTCATCTGCCCGTAGGAATCGACGAGCAGCAGGCACGACGACACGCACAGATTGCCCGCGACGCCCGCGATGACCCAGTGCCCCGCATGCACGAGCGCCGGTTGCCAGCGCTTCGGCAGCATGCCGCGAAACAGATCGACGCCGACATGCTGGCTGCGTCCCAGCACGGTCGCGGCGCCGAAGAAGACGAGCACGATCATCAGTGCGCGGGCGACTTCCTCGGCCCAGTCGAACGGATCGTGCAGGAAGTATCGATAGATCACGGAGAGGAACACCACGAGCACATCGGCCGCGAGCACGGCCGCGCACAGATATTCGATGCCGTGCATCAGGCGCACGAGGCCGCGCGCGAGCAGGGTCTCGTGGCCGAAGCCGGGCGCGGCAAGCTGCGCTTCCGGTCCGGGCGTCGCGGAGAAAGTGGTCATGGCGTCCTTGCCTCCCTTAGCCGCGGGCCGTGGCGATGGCCGCGAAAAGCGGCGCGGTCGCGGGATACTGCTTCGAGAAATTCGCGTACAACTGCGTCTGCATTTCCTTGCGCGCGGTGTCGCGGTCGGCCTTCGACATCGGATAGAACGTCATGCCGCGCTTCCTGAGTTCCTGCTCGGCGCTGGCGGCGGTCTGGATGGCCGCGACGCGCTGCTTCACGGTCGCGTCCTGCGCCGCTTTCTGGAATGCGGGGCGCAGGTTTTCGGGAATCTTCGCGAGCGCGCGGCGGCCCATCGCGACGACGAGCGGGCTGAAGACATGCTGCGTTTGCCAGCACGACTTCACGACCTCGTCGTACTTGCTCGCGACGACGGTCGCGCAATCGTGCTCGAAGCCGTCCACCACGCCGGTCTGCGCGGCCATGTACAGCTCGCCGATGGGAATGGGCGTCGGCACCGCGCCCATCAGCTTGAAGGTCTCCATGAAGGCGGGCGTGGGCAGCACGCGCAGCTTCACGCCCTTGATGTCCGCGAGCGATTGCGTCGGCTTCTTCGTGAAGACGTTGCGCGCGCCGAACGAGTAGCCCCACGTGACGACCGAGCAGCCCGCGCGCTGCTGCAGCATGCTGTCGAACGATTTGCCGACGCTGCCGTCCATCGCGCGGCCGACGTGATCGAAGCTGTCGAACACGTAGCCGAGATCGAGCATGCCGAGCTCCGGCAGCACCGTCGCCCAGATCGACGAGCCGGTGACCATCATGTCCACCGCGCCGACCTTCACCTGCTGCACGACGTCGCTTTCCTTGCCGAGCTGGCTGTTCGGAAAATAGTCGATGCGGATCTGGTCGCCCACGCTCGCCTTCAGATTGGCGGCGAGATGCTGATACCAGACGTAGTGCGCGGCGTTTTCGTTCGCGGGCATCGAGGACGACAGCCGCAGCGTGACCGCCGGCTGCGCGCGGACGATAGCGGGCAATCCCGCGCCCGCCGCCGCGAGCGAAGTTGCTGAGACGGTCTGAAGGAACCGTCGCCGGGAAGTCGAATGCATGGTCTGTCTCCTGGATGCCGCGTGAGCGCGCGGGCGAGTTAGCGCGACGCGTGAACGGCGCCGCGTCACTGTATCGATTTAGTGTATCGATACAGTAGAGCAACCAGGAGATTCCGGCAAACGGGTGTAAACCCTTGCCTTCTTGATGACCGATGGAAAGCGCGCGCGTTAGCCGTGCCGCGTGCCAATCTGCGCGATCGCGATGCGCGCGGCCTTGCGCACTTCGGGATCGCCGTCCTGAAGCGCGGCTTCGAGCACGCGCAGCGCGTCGAGGCCGCCAAGCTCGCCGAGCGCGAGCGCCGCTTCCTTGCGCACGTTGCTGATCGGATAGGTGAGCAGTTCGGCGACCGCCTGCGAACTCGCGGCATCGCGCAAACGGCCCAGCGCGCGCGCCGCCTGGAGCGTCACCTGCCAGTAGTCGTCGGCAAGCGCAGCCTCGAGCGCGGCGCGCGCGGGCTTAAGACGCAACTTGCCGAGCGTGGCCGCCGCTTCCTCGCGCACGCGCCATGCTTCGTCGTGCAGCGCTGCGCTCAGCGTGTCGAGCACCGAATCGTCGGTGGCGAAGCCCAATGCGCCGATGGCCGCATGCCGCACATCCGCCGATGCATCGTCGCGCGCAAGCGATGCGAGCTGTGCGAGCGCCTCCGTATGCCGAAGCCAGCCGAGCACGCCGACCGCTTCGCGCCGCACCTGCTCCGATGCGTCGGACAGCGCTTGCTGCGCATGCTCCGCCGCGCCCGGCAGCCGCAACTCCCGCACGCCGCGCAGCAAGGCGGCCCGCGCGAACGGATCGGCGCCGGCGAAATGATGCAGCACACGCGCGCCCGCCGCGGCGTCCTTCAACGCGGTCAGGCTCTCCGCCGCGGCGTCGCGCGTGTCCGGGTCCAGCCGCGCATCCTTGATGGCTTCGCACAGCGCATCGACGACATCCGCCGATTCCCATGCGCCGAGCCGTTGCGCCGCCGTCCGGCGCACGGCGGCGTCGCTGTCGTGACGCAGCGCGTGGATCAGCGCGGGCAGCCACGTTTCGTCTTCGAGCTCGGCCGCTTCGATGACGGCAAGACGGCGCACGGCGGCGTCCGCATCGGCGAGGCGGGCGGCGAGGGCGGCATCGTCGGAATCGGTGAATGGGTCGAAAAGCGGGCTGGCGTGCGTCATGAGGCGGTCTGGATTGAGCGGTTGAATCGAACGCTCGCCGGGGCGTGATCGCCGGCGGCGGGCGTCGCAATGGGTGGATGCCGAAGCAGCGCGAGACAGCGGCGCTTCAGCGCGATGAATTCCGGCTCGGTGACGAGATCGCGCGTGTCGCCTCGCTCGCGCGGGCGCGCGAACGGCACGCGCAGTTCTTCCAGCACGGTGCCTGGGCTTGCGCTCATCACGAGAATGCGGTCCGCGAGAAACAGCGCTTCGTCGATGTCGTGCGTGACGAAGATCACCGTGGGCTTGCGCTCGCTCCAGACATCGAGCAGGAGCGCCTGCATCATCGCGCGCGTTTGCGCGTCGAGCGCGCCGAAGGGCTCGTCCATCAGCAGGATGCGCGGCGCGTTCAGCATCGCGCGGGCGATTTCCGCGCGCTGCTGCATACCGCCCGAGAGTTGCGCGGGATAGCGGTCCGCGAACGCGCCGAGGCCCACGCGCTCCAGCAGCGCGCGCGCCTGGCTGTGCCGCTCGCGCTTGCTCACGCCCTGCATCTTCAGGCCGAACGCGACGTTATCGAGCGTTCTGCGCCACGGCAGCAGCGTGTGTTGCTGGAACACCATGCCGCGTTCGGGATGCGGCCCGTCGATGGGCGCGCCGTCGAGCGTCGCCCGGCCCGCGCTCGTCGCGACGTGGCCCGCGAGCGCGGCGAGCAGCGTGGACTTGCCGCAGCCGGACGGCCCGAGAATGCAGACGAATTCGCCCGCCTCGATGGTCGTGCTCACATCGCGCACGGCGGTGAAGGCGTGCTCTCCATCGCCCAATGTCACGGCGACGTGTTCGAGCGTCACGCGGCCTTGTGTATCGCGTGAAGTCATCGGCGGCTCCCGCTTGCGAGCCACGGCGTGAGCCGCCTTCCCGCGATGCGCACCAGCGCGCTGCTTCCCATGCCGAGCAGGCCGATCAGCAGCATGCCGACGACGACTTGCGGATATTGCTGCACCGTGTACGACTGCCACGTGTAATAGCCGATGCCGAACTGTCCCGAGATCATCTCCGCCGTGACGAGGCAGAACCACGACGTGCCCATGCCGATGGCGAGGCCCGTGACGATGGCGGGCGCGGCGCCCGGCAGCACGACTTCGCGCAGAATCACGAAACGGCTCGCGCCAAGGCTCTTCGCGGACGACACGAGACGCGGCTCGACGCCTTCGACGCCATGTATCGTGCCGAGCAGAATGGGAAAGAACGCGCCGGTGAAGGTGATGAAGATCATCGACATTTCGGACGAAGGAAACATCAGAATGGCGAGCGGAATCCAGGCGACCGCCGGAATCGGGCGCAAGACTTCGAGCGGCGTGAGCAGCGAAAGCCGCGCGAACTGCGAGCGTCCGATCGCGAGCCCGAGCACGATGCCGCTTGCCGCCGCGACGCCGTAACCCGCCGCGATGCGCCGCACGCTGCTCAGCAAGTCAGCGAAGAGCTTGGGCGACTGCGCGAGCTCGACGATGGCCGCGAGCGTTTCGGCGGGCGTCGGCACGTTCTCGAAGGTGATGAAGCCGAGATTCCAGCGATGCGCCGTCGCGAGATGCCAGAGCAGCAGCGTCAGCGCGAGCGACGCCCACTGCACGCCGGCGCGCGTGCCGCGATGACGCAGCAGGGGAGCGGAAGAAACGAGCGTCGCCATGCGTGCCTCAACGATTCGCGAGTGCGGTGGGCTGGCGCGCGGCGGCGAAGTCGAGCACTTGCCCGCCGTGCTGCGCCGCCCATGCCTGCGCGCGATCCTTGAGCAGGAACGCGTTCAACTGGCCGTCGCCGTTCTTTGCGAACCACGCCTGGTTGCCGAGCAGCTTGATGCCGCTTTCGCGATCCTGCGCATAGAACGCGCGCACCTGCCTGCCTTCGCTTTCGAGCTTGCCGAGCTGCTGCAAGGCCTCTTCGGGCGAGGCATAGTTGCGCACCTTCGCCTCGCCGCGCACCCAGATTTGCGCGACGCGGTTCGTCTGCGCGATGGGCTTGCCGGTGAGCGCATCGTTCGCGACGAGCGGCGTTTGCGCGTAGTTGCGCAAGGCGGCCTCATAGTCGAGACGTTCGGCCTTGAATGCGGCGCGCAGATAGCTGTCGTCGATGAACGCGTTCGCGTTCAGATCGCCGTCGGCGCGCTTGAGCAGCTTGAGCGTATCGAACGATGTCTGCACCGCCTTGCGGTATTCGGGCTTCCAGGTGAGATCGCGCGTCTGCAAGCCGAGCGGCCCGTGAAACAGGTAATCGACTTCAGGCTCGATGCCCGTGACCTTCGCAATCAGTTCGCTGTATTTCTCCGGCTCCGCGGTGAGCAGCCGATTCGCTTCGATCACCGCGCGCAGATACGCGACCACGACTTCCGGATACTTCTGCGCGTAGTCCTTTTCGACGAGCGTGCCGTGCAGGGTAGGCGCATCGGCTTGCGAGCCGTCGTAGATCTTGCGCGCGAAGCCGCGATACGGGAACAGTTCGGCGAAGGGCACGAAGTCCGCGTGCGCATCGATCTTGTGCGTCTGCAAGGCGGGTCCGGCCACTTCGGGCGCTTGCGTGACGATGTTCACATCGCGTTCCGGGTCCCAGCCTTGCGCCGCGACCGCGCGCAACAGCATGCCGTGCGAGGTCGAGGCGAACGGCACGGAAATGGTCTTGCCCTTGAGATCGGCGATGGACTGCACCGGCGAATTCACCGGTACCACGATGCCGTTGCCGCTGCCGCGCACGCTGCCCGACAGCACGCTGATGAAGATGCTGTTCTTGCCCGCTTTCTGGTTCGCGACGCCGTTGAGCACGCCGGGAAAATCGGCCATCGAGCCGAAGTCGAGCTTGCCCGCGACCATCTCGTTCGTGATCGGCGCGCCGCTCGTGAAGTTCTTCCATTGAATGTCGTATTGCGCGTCCTTGTACTTGCCGTCATGCGGCAGATACTTGTCGAGCAGATGCAGTTCGCGGATCAGCGAGCCGCCTGCCGCGGTGTTGATCGTCGTGTCCTGCGTGCCAATGGCGACGCGAATGGTTTCGGCCTGCGCATGCGCGCCAAGGAGCGCCATGCCCAGCACGATGCCAGGCGCAAACAACAGCGTTCGTTTCATGATGCGGGTCCTTGTCAGCGAAGTAGATACGGAATGTCGACATGCACGGCGTTGGTCGGGCAATCGCGTTCGCAGGGCATGCAGTACCAGCATTCGTCGAACTTCATGAAGGCCTTGCCGGTGTCGGGATCGATCGCAAGCAGGTCCATCGGACAGACATCGATGCAGACCGTGCAGCCTTTATCGGCGATGCACTTGTCTTCGTCGATCATGACGGGAAGGCTCGTGCGCAAATGCGCTTCGCGAGGAACGAGGGCCATGCAGTCTTCTCCTAGGCGGCGACCGGCTGTTCGGTCGGGCGGGCAAGGCGCAGACGCGAGTAAGCGCCGCGCTCGGTTTCGTCGATGGGAACCACGTAAGGCTCGATGGCCTTCTTGAACGACGTCATGCGTCCCGACGCATCCTTCTTCAGATGCGCGTGGCAGAACCATTCGTCATCGTTTCGCTCGGGAAAATCCACGCGATGGTGATAGAGACCCCACCGGCTCTCAGTGCGATACAGCGATGCGCGTGCGGCCATCTCGGCGCAATCGAGAATCGCGGAGACTTCGGCGGCGCGCATCAGTTCGTGCGCATCGGCGGCGCGCAACTGCGCGAGGTCTTCGCGGATTTCATCGAAGCGTTGCAGGCCGATCTCCATGCGGCGCGTGGCTTTCGGCGGCTGAAGATAGTCGTTGACGAAGCGGCGCAGCTTGTATTCGACCTGCGCGGGCGGCAGGCCTTTATCGCGTTCCAGCGGCGCGAAGACGCGATTGCGTTCCGCTTCGACCTGCGCTACATCGAGCGCTGGCAAGTCGCGGCCTGCGATAGAGGCGGCGGCATCGACGCCCGCGAACCATCCGTAAGTGAACGCGCCGAGCATGTAGTTGTGCGGCACGGCGGCCATGTCGCCCGCTGCATAGAGCCCTTGCACGGAGGTGCGCGCGTGTTCATCGACCCATACGCCCGATGCGCTATGTCCGCTGCACAGGCCGATTTCGGAGATGTGCATTTCGACCATGCGCGTGCGATAGTCGTTGCCGCGCCGTGCATGAAAGCGTCCGCGGCTCGGGCGTTCGTTCGTGTGCAGGATCGTTTCGATCGTTTGAATCGTTTCTTCTGCGAGATGGTCGAGCTTGAGAAACACCGGACCGTTGCCGCTCTGGAGTTCCTGATAGAACTCCCACATCATCTGGCCGCTCCAGTAATCGCATTCGATGAAGCGCTCGCCCTTGCCGTTCGCCGTATAGCCGCCGAGCGGGCCCGTCACGTAGGCGCAGGCAGGGCCGTTGTAGTCCTTGATCAGCGGATTGATCTGGAAGCATTCGAGATTCGCCAGTTCCGCGCCCGCGTGATAGGCCATCGCATAGCCGTCGCCGGCGTTGGTCGGGTTCTCGTACGTGCCCATCAGATAGCCGGATGCGGGCAGGCCCAGCCGGCCGGCCGCGCCGCAGCAGAGAATCACGGCCTTCGCGCGAATCACGTAGAAGTCCGCGCTGCGGCAATCGAAGCCCATCACGCCGGCGATTTCACCGTTCGCGCCGGTCAGAAGGCGCGTGGCGACGACGCGATTCGTGATCTCGACGCGCGTGCGCTTCAGTTGCCGGTAGAGCACCTTCTTGACGTCGTGGCCTTCGGGCATCGGCAGCACATAGGCGCCCATGTGATGCACCTTGCGCACGGCGTAGTCGCCCGTCGGGTCTTTCTCGAACTTCACGCCCCAGCGATCGAGCTCCTCGATGGTCGTGAAGCTATGCTTCGCATACGCGTAGATCGTGGCCTGATTGACGATGCCGTCGTTCGCCACGGTAATTTCCTTGACGTACTGCTCGGGCGTCGCGTGACCGGGGATGATGGCGTTGTTCAGGCCGTCCATGCCCATCGAGATCGCGCCGCTGCGTTTGACGTGCGCTTTATCGATGAGCAAGACGCGCAGGCTCGGGTCGTGCTGCTTCGCCTTGATGGCGGCCATCGGTCCGGCAGTGCCGCCGCCGACCACGACGATGTCGTATTCGAGTTCGTGTGTCTGCATGCTCGTGAGGACGTGACGCCGCACCGAGCGGGAGTGCATCGGCTGGCTGGCGTATCTTGTTATGACAAGTTAGGACCAGATTGTAGGAGCCGATGCGAAGGCGGGGAATCAATCGTTTCTGCTTTGCTTTTGCCTGCGTCGAATAATGCGAAGCCGGCGCTCAGGCGCGCCGCCGCCGCGTCGCGCTCGCGGCATGCGCGCGATCGATGCGCAGCCGGTACTGGAAGGTGTCGCCGCGAAAATACAGGTACTCGAAGTCGATGGGCTGTCCGTCGGCATCGTGCGTGAGGCGCTCGATGCGCAGCAGCGGTTCGCCCGCGCCGATGGCGAGCGCACGCGCGATGCCGGGCTTGGCCGCGACGGCATCGATGGCGAGGTCCGCGCTGCCGAGCGGCAGGCCGCAGTCGTTTTCGAGGATGAGGAAGATATCGCGCGTCACGAGATCCGCGCGTTCGAGCTGACGGCCGAACGGCTCCGGCAAGTACGTTATTTCATACGAAACCGGCGAGCGGTTGAGCAGGCGCACGCGATGGATCTCGGCGACCTGCGTGCGCTCCGCCAGCGACAGGCGCGCGGCCACTTCGGCGGGCGCGGGCACGAAGCGGAACTTCACGACACGGTTGATGATCTCGTGGCCGCTGCGCGACATCGCCTCGGCGAAGCCTTGCAGCGACGTGATGTTCTGGAAGGCCTTCGGCTGCGAGACGAACGAGCCTTTGCCGTGCACCTTGAAGATGAGCCCTTCTTTCTGCAGGTCGCCGAGTGCCTGACGAATCGTGATCCGGCTGACGTCGAACATCGCCTGCAATTCGCTCTCGGACGGCATGCGGCTGTGCGGTGGATAGCGGCCATCGAGAATGCCCGAGCGCAGCGCATCCTTGATCTGGGTATAGAGCGGAACGTGCGAGTCGGGGGAAACGGAAGGGCGGGGCGGCGTCATGGATGGCTGCGGCGCGCGGGCTCGAAGCGAGCTCGCGCGTGATTTGAATTACGCGGATTATAGCCACGCGCGCGGGCGGCTAGTCGAGCCGTTCGCGCGTGGTGAGGCCGCTCACCGCGTCCCACTGTGCGGGCTTCATTCTCTGCAGCAACACGCCGATGATCCACATATGCCCTTCAGGATCCTTCGCGCGATACGTCCGCTCGCCGTAGAACTGCGTTTCCGGTTCCATGAGGATCGACGCGCCCGCGGCGCGCGCGTGCTCGCAATGCGCATCGATGTCTTCGCCTTCCGCAAGCTGAACATGGACCGATTGCGTGTTCTTGCCGTCGATGGAGCGCGGGCTGCGATGATCGTCGCTCCATTCCCGGCCGATCATGACGACCGAATCGCCGAAGGTCATTTCGCCGTGCACGAATTCGTCGGCGGCATCGAGGATCACGAAAAGCGGCTTGAAACCGAACGCCGCCTCGAGAAAGCGAAACGCGGACTTGGGATCGCGATAGGAGAGCGCACTGGACAAACCTTTATTGCGGATAAGTTCGTTCATGGCGATTCGCTCCCGATCGATGCTTCAACGCGTTACATAAAGCTGTCCAGCGCCTTCGCGAACCTGGCGACTGCGGCATCGACGTCATGCAGTTTGTCCAGCCCGAACAGGCCGATACGGAAGGTCTTGAAGTCGTCCGGCTCGTCGCATTGGAGCGGCACCCCCGCCGCGATCTGCAGGCCGGCATCGGCGAATTTCTTGCCGGAACGGATGCCGTCGTCGTCCGTGTAGCAGACCACCACGCCCGGCGCCTCGAAGCCCGCGGCCGCCACGCTCTTGAAGCCCTTTTCGGCCAGCAGCGCGCGAATGCGCTTGCCGAGTTCGAGTTGCTCGGCCTGCACTTTGTCGAAGCCGTAGGCCTGGGTTTCCTTGATGACGTCGCGCAGTGTCGCGAGGCTGTCCGTGGGCATCGTGGCGTGGTATGCGAACCCGCCGCTTTCGTAGGTTTCCATGATCTGCAGCCATTTGCGCAGATCGCAGGCGAAACTCGTGCTGGTGGTCGTTTCGATTCTTTCGCGGGCGAGGGCGCCGAGCATGACCAGACCGCAGCAGGGCGACGCGCTCCAGCCCTTCTGCGGCGCGCTGATGAGGATATCGATACCGCTCGCCTGCATGTCCACCCAGACGGTTCCGGAGGCGATGCAGTCCAGCACGAACATTCCGCCGACGGCGTGCACCGCATCCGACACCGCGCGCAAATAAGCATCGGGCAGCATCATGCCGGAAGCGGTTTCGACATGCGGCGCGAACACCAGATCGGGCTTCTGCTCCTTGATCGCCGCGACCACTTCGTCGATGGGCGGCGGCACATAGGCGGCCTGCCTGCCTTGGGCGGCCGGGCGCGCCTTCAGTACGATGGATTCGGATGGAATGCCGCCCATGTCGAAAATCTGCGACCAGCGAAAGCTGAACCAGCCGTTGCGGATGACCAGGCACTTCTTGTTCGTCGCGAACTGCCGCGCAACGGCTTCCATGCCGAAGGTCCCGCTGCCGGGCACGACGATGACCGATTTCGCGTGGTAGACCTCTTTGAGGGCGTCGGAGATATCGCGCATGACGCCTTGAAACAGCCGCGACATGTGATTGATCGACCGGTCTGTGTAGACGACCGAATATTCGAGGAGCCCCTCGCGGTCGACATCGGGAAGTAATCCTGGCACGCTCGCCTCCTGTGATGGACGGATGTAACGATCGAAGAAACACTATTTGTCCGTAAGCCTTGAAGCATAGCGGATAAAGGCTTAACGAGCGTGCTCAAGGGACACAACGCCGTTCGATAGGTCGCAACGGGTTGGAAATTTGCGCGTAGCGCTCTGCTGACTCGGAGGCGTGCAGGGAGAGTTCCTGGGATAGGCGCACCCTGGTTCGCTGTAGTGTCATCGCGCTGCAAGGTCCGCGGCCTCGGGTACGGCCGATGAGCGCGACGGCGACAGGCTCGGGCGGACTTCGACAGGACGAAGTCGATTGTCAGTCAACGAGACTGTCCTGCATATACCGCTCAGGCTCGAAGCGCATGCCCGTCACCGGCACGTCCTGCGCCGATTGTCCGAGCCAGGTCGTCCAGCCCAATTGCTGCGGCCCGCCCAACGAGGCGGGCGGCGCGCTTTGCGCACGAATGCGCAGGTCCAGTTCCCAGTCGAACTCATAGCCATAGAACCGACGCACCCAATCCACCAGCGGCGGCAGGTTCTTGCCGCGGGGCGTGAAGGCCAGGAAATCATCGATTTCGAGCGGCCCCATCACGATGCGGAAGCGATACTGACGGTCGGGAACCTGTTCGCCCAGCATCGCGCCCGCCCCCATGATCGTGGTGGCGCGCCCTTGCCCCAGACGGCTGCGTTCGTGTTCCGTCATCTCGATCCAGTGAAACACATATTCGTCGATGGCCACGGCGACACCGAAGTACCGCTCCAGGGTCATGCGCAGACCATCGGGATCGCGCGATTCGCGTAACAAGTGAGCGGAGGCGGCGAGCTGCGGGTGAATGGGCAACGCGCGCTGGTCAAGTTCAGCCGGATCATGACCGCCCAGTGAGCCGATGTAGAACGAGAAACGCTCCGCACCTGCGCCGGGCCGATCCAGTCCCGCGGTCGACTGTGCGTTGGCCCAGGCCCGATACAGCAGCGACATGGACCGATGATGAAACACATCCAGAAAGGCGACCAGTGTTGAATCGTGGCGCACTTCCTCGCGCTCGCGCGCGATCTCCGTCACGTGAATGGGCAAGGGGCCGTTCGGTCCCAGCATCCCGAGACCGAGCAGGCGCACGCGCAGCCGGCCATTGATCCGATCCACGCTTCCTATCTCGCGCGGAGCGAAGGTGAGGCTCGGCTGCTGGCCCAGTCGAAACGGCTCCGTGCGCGGCCGTTTAGCTGTGCCGATGGAATCGAGCTCGGGGGCTGCGCCGAGTCGGCGCATGAGCGGCAGAAAGCCGTAAGTCCACGGCTGGGTCTGCAGACGCTCGATGGTCTCAGGCGACAGCGCTTTGTCATGCAACCTCGAAGTCAGTGCTGCCCGTTCCATCAACGATCGTCCATGCGAAGCCAGGGAGGGAATTAGACCACGGCGGCATTTCAAACGTCCATCCTCAATGCCCATTCCTTGACGGCCTGTGATGGGCAGGGAAGTGCTCGAATGAAATTAGGATTTCTCTGTTTGTACAAACGTTAGCTAACAAATATAAAGTCACCCATCGTCTGTCATGGGGCAGGCATCCGCCGATCGAGCAAGGGATGACATAAGCACGATGGATTCAGATTTCCTGACGCTCTACAACCAGGAGGCTGTGTACATGCGCGAACTCGCCGGCGAGTTCGCGAGGCTCTATCCCAAGATCGGCCGTCGCCTGGGAATGCAGGTCGAAGGCGACATTGGCGATGCATATGTCGAGAAGCTGATCGAATCCTTCAGCTTCGTTGCCGCGCGCACGCAGTCGAAGCTCAACGGCGCATTCCCGGCATTCACCGGGCCGCTGCTCGAAACGATCTATCCGAACTTCAATGCGCCCACGCCCGCTGTGGCGGTGGCCCGGTTCTATCCGGGGCAGTTCGAGGGTAAGGCGGGGGCGGGCTTCAGGATCGCGCGCGGCACGACGTTCACGAGCGCGGTGCTGCCGGGCGAGCAGTCTCAATGCGTGTTCGTGAGCAGTCAGGATGTCACGCTGTATCCGCTCGAAATCGTCAGCGCGCAGTTCACCGGCATCCCGGCCATTCCCTCGCTCGAACGACGCCTGCCCGAGCACAGCCAGATCAAGGGCGCCTTGCGGCTCAGGCTGCGCGCAGGCGACTGCGATATCAGCAGCTTGCAGGATCTGGACCGTCTGCCCATCTATCTCACGGGCGATGAGGCGCTCGCCTCGCGGCTGTTCGAGTTGCTGCATGTGGCCGCGCTTGCGACCGTGATCGGCGAGCCAGGGCAGTTAGGCCAGGGCGACGCATCGTTTCATGTGGTCACGCGCGAGGCCGTCGTGCACGAAGCGTTGGAACCGGATCAGGGTCTGCTGCCGCTGAACTGGTCCAAGTTCAACGGTCTCAATCTGATTCAGGAAGCCTTCAGTTTCGCGAATCGATTCTATTTCTTCACCCTCACGGGACTGGGCCGCGGCCTGCGTGAGATCGCGGAACGCGAGGTCGAGATCGTCGTGCTGCTCAGCCAGTCGGCTCATGAGTTGGCCGATCAGGTCGATGCCAGTCATTTCAGTTTGTTCTGCACGCCTGTCATCAATCTCTTTCCGCTGGAAATTGATTCGCTGGAGTTGTCCACGCAGAAGCTGCGCGTTCAGGCCGATCACGAACTGCTGATGCGTCCCGCGCCGCTGCTGCCGATGGACTATGAAGTGTTCCGGATCGATCGTCTCTGCGGCCATCTCGAAGCGAACTCCGAGAAGCTGGAGTTCAAGCCGCGCTATCACGCGCTCAATCACGACGAGGGCAGTCACGGGCGTTACTACACGATACGGCGCGCCGAACGCGAGGAGACCGACCCCACGCGGCGTTACGGTAACCGGTACTACGCTTACGCCAACCAAAGCGATGCAGCAGCCGACGGACGAGGTTTTGTCAGGAACGCCTGGGTCACCCTGACCACCGATAGCGACTGGGTCGCACGCGGATGGCAGGCGTACGACGACAAGGACTTGAATGGCGCGGACGATGCATTCATTGAAGATGATGACGCGGTCATGCGGAAGATTCTCGATGCCGCGCATAAATCCACCGCTGCGCTGAATCTGGATGACTTGCACAGCGAGGGCGTGGACGCGATTCTGCGTAACGTTGCCGTTCGCTTTCATACGGAATGGGATAGTGACGTTGCAACAAAGCGCTATCAAAAATTGAAGACCGGCGAACACCCGCCGTTGCCTCAATTCACCGATGCGCAGTTCAGTGCGTTCATACAGGACTCCGGCAAGCAACAGTTCTGGGGCGATGCGCGCGTTCGAACGGATGGTGTGAATGGTCCGGCGCTTACGCCTCTCGATTCGCGCATGAAGCCACAGAACTGGCATTTCCACCCGATCGGTTTTTTGGCGCAGATGCGCGAATGCCTGACGACGGATGCAGCGTTGTCGGAAGAAGCGTTTGAAACGGAAATCCGCCGCAACTGGATCACGGGTCTGAAGTTCATCGAGAAGCGCCTGGAGCAAATTGAGCCGTGGAAAAATCCGAACAACCTATTGCCCTCGCCACCGGCACAGTTACCGGTAGTTCTTCGCGAATATGCAACTACGCATGCTATCCAGAATCGCCGGCACACGACGTTTTGGGAGAACTTCATCTATTGGTTCGGCGTCGATCCCAACACGATTGTCACGCCGGAGACGAATAACCTGCCACGCGACGCCGCGCCCGCCGGCCATCATGTGTACGTCTACATGAAGGGCATGAGAGATGCGTTCAAACACATTTCCATGCAGCAAGTGCTCAAAGCCGCGCTTGGATTTGAAGCGGGCGCCTATGTATGGCAAGGACGTCGCCCCGAGCGGCCTCCGGTTCCAGCGCAAGGCCAATTCCAGATGGAGTGCGTGAACATCGCGTGCCAGCATGGACTGTTCTTCAAACGGTTTGTTCGCACGGATCCTGTGGATCAGAACAGGATGCAGGTTCAACTGCATGAGATATCGCATATGGTGGGCACGACGTGCTCGGATGACAAGAAAGTCACGCTGCCCGACGGAACGGTCGATCCGCGAGGATTCAAGAATTCAACGGCGTATGGAGCGGAGGCTGCGCGAGTCCTGGCGGAGTTCCATCCGGAACACGCATTGGCGAATGCGGAAAACGTGGCATTTTTTATTGTGAGCGCGAAAGATGAGGTTGCGGGAGATGGGAAAAATAATCCGAATGTCAGGCAACAAGCTTAAAGGTAGCCAGCAGGCTATTGCGCGGTGGGTCTTCGTTGCGTTTGCAGCGTGTTCGTCTGCCGCAATGGCAAGTGCAACCTCTCAGATCGGTGATGGAAATAACACTATGAGCAGCAACGCGTCTTCTAACAATTCCGCCAATCAGACCGGCATTCCCGATGGTCGTATCAACTGGATGAAGAATCCGCTGATTACTCGTATTGGATTTATTGATGCGAAAGTCAGGCAGAACAGCATCAAATTGCGCTATTCGCTCTCGTTGGAGAATCCGACTGCTTCGGAGGTGAAGGGAACTGGAAAGTCGACTCCAGATGAAGATCCTATTAGACTGTACTCCGAAGGAAATAAGATCGATCTGCGTGCTCCTCGGAATTCAGGTGGTCTTATGGCAAGCAAAGTTCCGCCTCGTGATGACGAGATCAAGCAATATCGGTTTGTTATGAAAGGTCGCGAAACATGGACAGGGGATATTCCAGCGCAGTTCTCAATCGAAAGCAGTCAGCTTCTTCCCGGCACGCATATCTACGAAATCGTCTACTGGCAGAACCAGCTTGACTGGATCGATGTTCGGGAAATGCTACAGCGATCGGACGCTCAAGGCCCGGGCCGCATGGTCTATCCGCTAACCGACAATGCCCCGTCCAATCGCCTGTACTTCAAGGTCTACAAGCCAACCGAGGAAGAAGCGGCGAAGGGCCACCAGATCGAATTCCTGGGCGAAGTCGATGCGAAAACGCAGGTTCCGGCGCTTCCGTACGCCCGCCCCGGTGACTATTCCCCGAAGACCGGCTACTGGCAGGCAGTGGGGGAGACCATCGACAAGATCGGCGGCTACCACGAAGTGTTTGTCAAGGAAGGCAATTCGATGCCGAATCTGCCCGGCAAGGTTGGCGTCGATCCATTCAGCTTCAGATGGAAGTACGTCGGCGAGCAATCCATGGCATCGGGTCGCCAATCTAATTGAGGAAACTGCTTCATGCGTCCAGTCGTGTTGGTGGGTCATCGTCACCTGTGCCCGATTCACGGAATGGGCACGGTCGTGTCAGGGACGAGTGGCGTGACCGTCAGTGATCGCGCCGTTGCCCGCATGGGTGACGTGACAAGTTGCGGAGCGGTGATCGTTTCCGGATCGGCATCGGAGTTCGGTGGAGCGGGTGTTGCCCGAATGGGCGACACAACGGATCATGGCGGTACGCTCATCGAAGGCGAGAGCGGTTGGCTGATCGAATAGTTGGCAATGCTCCTGACGGGTGCTCAAGGTCATTGCGAGCGGCGGGGGCGTGTTTTATCGGAAGATCGATGCCATCTGTCTGGCGGTGAGGTTTGTCCACG
The DNA here is from genome assembly GCF_021353155.1 of Caballeronia sp. PC1. NCBI lineage: Bacteria > Pseudomonadati > Pseudomonadota > Betaproteobacteria > Burkholderiales > Burkholderiaceae > Caballeronia > Caballeronia sp. PC1. Next base: position 245,872 of record NZ_JAJUBH010000003.1, on the reverse strand, counting down.
AGGTGTCGGGCCACGGCGACAGAGTGTTCAGTCGTGGCCGCCGTTATATTGGCGCCATTCTAGATTTTGTATAAATATCGAGCATTTCCTTGCATGCCTTGTCTCGTGCGCACATTCGTGCAGTTCGACGCGTGAGGCATGCACAAGGAACAGGTAGCTTGGTCGAGTATGAGCATCTGCCGGGAACGGAGGATGAGATGTGTCATACCAAGGGTTTGTCTGGCGAAATTGCCGAATGACCCGGCTGCGACAGTTTTGAGGCGTGCCTTATACGCTTATCGAACTGCCTTGGAGAACGAAGGCTGCGAAGCCGATGAGGACCAGCCCGGACGTGTCGGTTGGCCTGGCGCTAGTTTTACGGCATCTGCGGGGCTGATCTAAGGCCTGGTGTTCTGCGCTCGCTGTCGGGAGTTGTTCAGGAAAATGTCTAGGGACAGGCGAGGGGGCCTGCAAGGACGCGCCGCGGTATAGCCGGTAGCGCATAGCAGTCCATGACGAGACACTCTCAGGAAGAGTGCGAGGACAACGTCAGGGGCGACGATAAGGTTCAATCACGGATTGTCTTTAGCGCGCGGAGCGCATAGATGGTGGCCTACACTGCATCTCTTTCGATCTTGCGCCGCCGCCCACCCGTGCGCTTCTGCTCCAGCGAAGAAGGCCGTTGCGTCAGGCTGCCCGACGCGCCCTTCTCCGCGACGCCCGCCGCCGGAAACCGCCGCCGGTATTCCGCGGGCGTCGCCTGCTTCGCGGCCTTGAACTGCCGATTGAAGTTGGCGACATTCGCAAACCCCGAGCGCGCGGCGATGACCGAAACGGGCAGCGACGTGTCGCCGAGCATCCGGCACGCATGGCCGATGCGAACGCGGGCGATATATCGTCCGACGCTCTCGCCGATATGCTGCACGAAGTAACGCGTGAGCGTGCGTTCCGACAGGCTCGCGGCGGCGCACAGTTCCGAAATGCGTAGCGGTTCGGCAAAGCGGGCATCGATCATCGAAAGCACGCGGTTGATCCGCTCGGGCTCGTGACCGGAAGGCCCCGTGTCAGTCCGATTGAAGGCGCTCGGCGACGCGAGCGGATGGCCGGGCGCGTCGCCGAGCGCGCACAGAATGTCGAGCGCGGCGCTCAGGCGCTCGCGCGGCGCGTTCGAGAGCAAGGGCTCAAGCCGGCCACGCATCCATGCTCCCGCGGGCGGCTCGAATGCCAGCCCGCACGCGGCGCGGCGCAGGAGCTTGCGAAGCGGTTCGAATTCGCGGCAGCAATCCGCCATGCGTCGCGCCCATTCGCCGTCGAACCAGATGACGATGGCGACCTGCGGCAAGGACGGATCGATCGACCGGTTCGACGACCACGTATGCGGCAAATCGGGCGGCACGAGAACGAGATCCTCGGCGCGATAGTCGCTGACCGAGTCGCCGATATAGCGCTTGCCGTGGCTGTTCATCGTCAGCGTCAGCTCGTATTCCGGGTGGTGATGCCATTCGAACGGAATACGCGAAAGCCGCCGATGGTAAACCCGGACCGAGCAGTCCTCGCCGAACTCGACATGTTCGTAGGCCGGTTTCATGGCGGCTGGTTAATGTCCGAAAACGCAAATGAATTGCCTGAATAGTATCACCCGGCTTCCCGCGGGCGTCTTATGCTTTTCGCATGGAAATCAAAGGGAGACGACGATCATGGCACTGAGCATCGATGACTTGCCGGGCGCAATCCGGCAGGCGAAAAAGGCACTGCGCGCGGAGCTGCCGAATTACCGCGAGGTTTTCGCCGAAGTCGAAAAAGCGATCGGCGACGAAGCGAAGCGGATCGCCGCGCAGCGCGATGCGGGCGAGAGCGTGATTCCCGAAATCCGGTTCGCCGATATCGTCGAAGGACGGGTGAGCGCCGACGCGATCGCGCTCGTCAGATCGCGCGGCGCATGCGTGATTCGCCAGGTTTTTCCTCGCGAGCAGGTGCGAGACTGGGACGAGGACATCGCGCGTTACGTCGAGCGGAATCATCTCGACAAACGTCTCGAAAGCCGTGCCGAAGACAAATACTTCGGGCAACTGGCATCGAGCAAGCCGCAGATCTACGGTGTGTACTGGTCGAAGCCGCAAGTGCTGGCTCGCCAGTCGGCATCGCTGACCCACGCGCGCGTCTTTCTCAACAAGCTCTGGCGCAACGAAAGCGAAGGGCGCGTTCACTTCGATCCGGAACGTGTGCCCGCCTATGCGGATCGTCTGCGTCGCCGGCCGCCCGGTTCGGCCTCGCTCGGCCTCTCGGCGCATTGCGACGGCGGCTCGGTCGAGCGCTGGATCGAAAGCAACTTCCGCAAGGTGTATCGCCATGTGTTTTCCGGCAACTGGCGCGCTTACGATGCCTTCGACGCCGCTTTCCGGCACGACGTGGAAGAGATCGCATCGCCTGCCGTCTGCTCGATGTTCCGCACGTTTCAGGGCTGGACGGCCCTGACGCCGCAAGGCCCGGGCGACGGCACGCTGCAACTCGTGCCCATTGCCAACGCAATGGTGTATATCCTGCTGCGCGCGCTTCAGGACGATGTCGCCGACGACGACCTGTGCGGCGCCATGCCCGGACGCGCGCTTTCCATCAAGCCGGAGTTTCATGCGCCGCTGTTCGAAGCGCTGTCGTCCATCCCGAAGATGGAAGCGGGCGACACCGTGTTCTGGCACAGCGACGTGATCCACGCGGTCGAAGACGAACACAAGGGCGCGGGTTACAGCAACGTGATGTACATCGCGTCCGCGCCCGCGTGTGCAAAGAACGACGCGTATCTCGCGCGTCAGTTGCCGAGTTTCATGAAAGGCGAAAGCCCGCCCGACTTTCCGGCGGATCACTTCGAAGTCGATTTCACCGGCCGCGCGACACTCGACGATCTGACGCCGCTTGGCCGAGCTCAACTCGGTCTCGACGTGTAGCGATTCAGCGCAGGCGATCGTTTCGATAATCACGGGTCCGTCGTGGGATCGACCGCGGGCGCGTTCGCAGCCGGCGCTGCGGGCGCGGTCGCCGCCGGCGGGTTCTGCGGGACGGCAGCCTTGAAAAGATATCCGGACGACGTGAGGAAGATGGCAAGCAACAGGACGAATTCCATGGCGTTCACCTTGCCGTGCATGCGCCGGCGAGGCTGCCGGCACGCGTTCCTTTCGAGTTGAATCGAAAGCGGCGTCGGACGAGCATCGCGGTCGCGACTTCATCCGATTACTCCCTACGATATGTAACGGATGCTTCGCATACAAGGGGATTCACCCTGACGGCGCGGCACTCGAACGGCTGAATGGACAAGCTACTGAGTTCGGGCACGCCGATATCCGACTTTCCTGAAACGGAGCTATTGCGCGGATCGCATTCTAGAGGTATCGATGATGCGATGGCGTGCGTGTCCCAGGCTTCCACCTCCAACGGCAGTTATCGGCCGCTTTTGAATGGCTTGAGGGATTGTCATGTTCAATCACGCTCCACTGACCGTGCTGGCCCTGGCCGTTCTCGTCGCGGGTTGCAACACGCCGCCCATTCCGCCGGGCAAGGCAGTCGACATACCCACGGCGCTGCAGAATGTCCTCGACGGTCTCTGCGACTTCAAGCAGGCTCAGGCAGGCAAGCCGGATCATGGCGTCAGGATCGACTCCGTGACGGTGGAACTGAATCTCACGGTCGATGGCGCGCAGACCCCGCCTGTCGCCGTGGCGCCGGATATCAAGTTCATTCCGACCGTCAGTTACGGTCACATCATCACGGCGAACACCGGAAGCAGACTGCTCGTTTCGCTGAAGAACGTCGATGGCCCCAACGGCTCCGGCATGAAGTGCGGTTCTTCGGGGCCTGCAAAATAGCGCGCTGACCGAATCTTCGAGAAAAGTTGCGAGGAGGCATGAGATGCTATCGCCGACTTCCGAACGCACGCTCTCCAGAGAGCTGCTCGACGTTCTGATCCGCGCCGGGCTCGTCGCCGTGCTGGCCGTTTTCTGTTTCCGCGTCTTCGTGCCGTTTCTCGATCTGATGGTCTGGGCGCTGATTCTTGCGGTCACGCTGTATCCGCTTCAGGTTCGGTTGCGCGGTCCGTTCGGCGGCAGGGATGGACTCATCGCCACGCTCATCATCCTGGTTGCGTTCGTCGTGATTCTCGTGCCGACGTATCTGCTCGGCGTTGCGGTAGCCGAATCGATTGAGCGCGGCATGGTCGTGTTCAGAAGCGGAAGCTTTCGCATTCCGCCGCCCGCGGAATCGGTGGCCGCATGGCCGCTCGTGGGGCAGCGCGTGTACGACTTCTGGGCGCAGGCATCCTCCGATATGACGGGCCTCGCCCAGAGGTTCGCGCCGCAACTCAAGCATGCCGGGCTGGCGGTGCTCGGCACCGTCACCGGTCTGGGCGCCGGGATGCTCGTGTTCTTCCTCGCGCTGATCGTCGCGGGGATTTTCATGGCGCACGGCGAGAAGGGCTATCAGAGCGCAGTGCAGATCGCCGCGCGCATCTCCGGGCCCGAGAACGGCCAGCAGATCGCCGACCTGTGCACGGCCACGATCCGTGCCGTGGCGCAGGGCGTGGTCGGCATCGCGTTCATTCAGATGCTGCTCATCGGTATCGCGTTCGTTGTCATGGGCATTCCCGGCGCGGGGCTGCTCGCGCTCGCGGTGCTGCTCATCGGCATCATGCAGTTGCCGGCCACGCTCATTACGCTTCCGGTCATCATCTTCGTCATTATGACGAACGGCGTCAGCGCGTCGACGATCGCGTTTTCGGTCTACGTTTTCATCGCGGGTCTGGCCGATAACGTGCTCAAGCCGCTGTTGCTGGGACGCGGCGTGGCGGTGCCGATGCCCGTCGTGCTGATCGGCGCGCTCGGCGGCATGGTGACGGGCGGCGTGATCGGCCTGTTCATCGGTCCCGTGATGCTGGCGGTGGCTTACAAGCTCTTCTGGCGCTGGGTGAAGGATCAGCCTCAGACCGCCCTGCCGGCGGAGCCGAAGCAGCCCTGAAGGATCGCGCGCCGACGATGCCATGCGGTCATGCATGAGCCTCGCGTTCGTCGGGTTCCACGCCGAGCCACGCATCGACGGCGCTGCCTAGCGTGGGGTGGAAGCATGCGTCGGGAAAGATGGATGTCAGTTCGAAGCGCCTGAGCTTGTCGCGGACAGGGTCCTTCATTTCGGCGAAATGCAGTTCGATGCCGCGCTCCTTCAATGCGCGATGCAGGTCGCGCAGCATGTCGGCGGACGTGACATCGACGCTCGTCACCGGCTCGGCGGCCACGACGACGCGTTTCACGGGCGTGGGCGCCTGCGCCGCGGCCTCGATCACACGTCGCTGAAATAGCTCGGCATTCGCGAAGAAGAGCGGCGCATCCCAGCGAAACAGCAGCAGCCCCGGAATCTGCGCGGCGTGCGGATAGCGCTTCAGGTCGTGATAACCGCGCAGGCCTTCGACGCGGCCGAGCACGGCGTAATGCGGACGCCATCCGTCCCACAGGAATTCGATGACCGCGATCACCACCGCGATGAAGATGCCGGGAATCGCGCCGAACACCGCCACGCCGACGAAGCAGCAGATCGACAGCCAGAATTCCCACTGCTGGATGCGATAGATGCGCTTCAGGTCCCGGAATTCGAAGAGGCCGATGGCCGCGGCGATCACGACAGCGGCGAGCGCGCTCGTCGGCAGATAACGCAGCAGGTTCGGTCCGGCCAGCAGCACGGCCGCGACCGCCAGCGCGCCGACGATGCCCGTCACCTGCGTCTTCGCGCCCGCCGCTTCGGCGACGGGCGTGCGCGACGAACTGCTGCTGATCGGAAATCCTTGAAAGAAGCCGGTCGCGAGATTGGCGACGCCGAGCCCGATCATTTCCTGATTCGGATCGACGCGCCGGCTGGCGCGCGCCGCGAACGTGCGCGACAGCACGCTCGTGTCCGCGAAGGAGATGAGCGCGACCGCGCAGCCGCCGAGCACGATGCGCACGAAGTCGGCGTCGCTCAGCCAGGGCAGGGAGAACGCGGGCAGCCCTTGCGGAATCGGCCCGAGCACTTTCACGCCGAAGCGGTCGAGGTCGAACGCCGTCACGCACAGCGTCGCGAGCACGACGGCGATGAGGATGCCCGGCACCTTGTCGAAGCGCTTGAGCAGAAGAATCAGCGCGAGACTGCCCGCGCCGATGGCGAAGCTCATCCAGTTGGCCTGGCCCGCCGCGACCGCCTTCGCGAGATCGAGCATGTCGCGCAACGGGCCGTGATCCTCGATCGGAACCGCAAACAGCTTCGGCAACTGGCTGATCAGCACGGTCAGCGCTATGCCGTTCATGTAGCCGTAGCGGATCGGCTTGGACAGCAACTCCGTGACGAAGCCGAGCTTCAGCAGGCCGAACACGATGCAGACGAGGCCCGAGACGATCGCCATCAGGCTGGCGACGGCAATCGCGCGCGACGGATCGTCCGACGCGCTCAGCACGACGACCGCGAGCACGGGCGCGGCGAGCGCCGAATCCGGACCGAGCACGAGAATGCGGCTGGGGCCGAAGATCGCGTAGGCGAGCAGCGGGACGATCGTCGCGTACAGGCCGCAGACGCCCGGCACGCCCGACGCCTCGGCATACGCGACGCCCACCGGCACGAGCATCGTCGTGAGCACGAGCCCGGCGACGATATCGTTCCTCAGCCACGCCGCGCGATATTCCCGGAACATGGCGAGGACCGGCACATGCCGTGACCAGCCTTGCGCGATGCCCTTGCCGCGTTCGCGCGCGTGCGCGGTTCGATCGGATGACATGGTTCGGTGCGCGTGAAGCATCCAGTGAAGGAACTGCCCGACTGCCGGGATTTCTTAGCGAATTGCGCGCCTGCGCGCCAGCTTCTTGAATTCACTAAAGTGATCGCATACTGTGATCAGAGCAACCGTCGATTTTCTTGCGTCGCCATTCAAGGCCCAGTGTGCACTGAAAGCCGTGCGCGTGGCAACGTCCGGCGGCGGCCCGCCACTTATCAGGAGATGACCGTGCGAGCTTGCGACATCATGACGACCTCCATCATCACCGCCAGCCCGGACATGACCGTCAGGCACGCCGCGGGCACGATGGTGTTTGCGGGCATCAGCGGAATGCCCGTGGTCGACGAAAGCGGAAAGCTGCTCGGCATGATCACGGAAGGCGATCTCATGCATCGGGCGGAGATCGGAACGGGCGTCAAGCATCGCGCCTGGTGGCTCGACATGGTCGCATCGACGAGCGAACTCGCGAGCCAGTACGTGAAGGAGCACGCGAAGACCGTCAAGGACCTGATGACCACCGACATCACGACGGTGACGGAAACCTGTCCGGTCGGCGAGATCGCGGAGCTGCTCGAGCGCCGCCGCATCAAGCGCGTTCCCGTGATGCGCGACGGAAAAGTGGTCGGCATCGTCAGCCGCTCGAACCTGATCCGCGCGCTCGTGACGATGGCGCCCGAGGTGCCCGCCACGGCGGAAAGCGGCGACAACGCGATTCGCGAGGACGTGCTCGCCGCGATGGAAGGGCATCCCTGGGCGATGGCGCGCGAGAACGTGATCGTCGAAAACGGCGTCGTGCATCTTTGGGGCCCTGTCGTCGGCGCGGACGAGGGCAATGCGATCCGCGTCGCGGCGGAGAACACGCCGGGCGTCAAGGAGGTCGTCGCGCACTTCGGGCGGCCGCCGGCCGCCTGATCGCGATCGAGAGCCTGCCGCGTGCGCTCAAAGCGCCATGTCCATCTCATGCCACGCCATGCCGCCGTGATCCGAGCTCGACGGCCGCGCGTAGCGAAAACCGAATCGTTCGTAAAGCGCGACGTGCCGTTCCTTGCACATGAGATGAATTGTTTTCTTGCCCATCGAAGCCATTCGCGAGACGAAGGTTTTCATCATCAGTGAGGCATAGCCGCGCCCTTGATACGCCGGGTCGATCACCACCGACATGATCACGACGTTCGGCGCGGCGGGATCGTGGCCGACGAGTTCCTTGAACGCCTCGTCGGACATGACGACTTCATGCGCGCACCCGCCATTGATGAAGCCGATTGTCCGGCCCTCCAGTTCCATGACGAGAAATCCCTGCGGATATTGTTTGATCCGCGTGGCGATTTTCTCGCGGGTCGCGGCTTCATCGCCTTCGTAGGCGGATATTTCGATCTCGAAGCAGCGGTCGGCGTCTGACGGGACGGCCTGACGGAAAGTGGGCGTGCTCATCGGCGTACTGGCTCGAAAAAAACAAAAGAGCCTCGATGATAAAACCGATGCTAATCTGCATGTACTGCAATATTTTCATCGAGTGCTGCACGCCATGCATGATGTTCTCAGGCGGGTCGATCTGAACCTGCTTCTCGTTTTCGACGCACTCTACCGGCATCGCAGCGTGGCCGCGGCGGCGGATGAACTCGCGCTGAGTTCATCGGCGTGCAGTCACGCGCTCTCGCGCCTGCGCGATGCGCTCGCGGACGAACTCTTCGTGCGCCACGGCAACGGCATGCAGCCGACCGCGCGCGCCGGGCAATTCGCGCCGGGTATCCAGGACGCGCTGCGCATGCTGTCCGGCACGCTGGACGCGGCCGGCTCGTTCGATCCATCGACGAGCGATCAGCTATTCACCTTCAGCGCCACCGATTTCACGGCGTTCGCATTGCTGCCGTCGCTCATTGCGGCGCTCGAACGCTGCGCGCCGCATGTTCGCGTTCGCGTGGTGTATTCCACGCATCGCGAATCGATCGACGAACTCGCGTCCGGCCGGGTTCAGTTCGCGCTCGGCTTCTCGGATGAAGGTGAGGGCGCGCAAGCGGGCCTGGCATCGCTCGATTGTTTCGCGGACGATTATGTCGTCGCGTTTCGGCACGGGCATCCGCGCATCGGCAAGAAGCTCTCGTTGAAGCAGTATCTTGCCGGACGCCATGTCGTGGTGACGCCGTGGAACACGGAAGGAAGCGTCGTCGATGCGGCATTGCAAAAGCTCGGGCTCGAGCGCGATGTGGCCGTGCAGTTGCCGAGCGTGATGGCCGCGCCGTTCATCGTCGCGAACTCGGACCATCTGATCACCTTGCCGCGCCGCGCGGTGCAACAGCTCGCCGCCGCCGTACCGCTCGCGTTCCGTTCCGCGCCGTTCGAGCTTCCGCGTTACGTGCTCAAAGCGTATTTTCATCGACGGCATGCGGCCTCGCCCGCGCATCGCTGGATGTGTCAACAGATCGTTCTGGCGTTGCGTGCGAATCGCGGCGGGCGAGACTCGCCGGCTTCGCGTGCGCGGGACGCCTGAGGCCGAGATGCTCGCGCAGCGTGCGGCCGGTGTAGTCGGTGCGAAAGAGGCCGCGCCGCCGCAGTTCGGGCAGCACCAGCGCGATGAATTCTTCGAGTCCGCCCGGAAACCACGGCGCCATGATGTTGAATCCGTCCGCGCCGCCTTCCTCGAACCATTGCTGCAACTGATCCGCGATGCTCGCGGGCGTGCCCACCACCTGCTGATGACCGCGCGCCCCGGCAATGCGCTGATAAAGCTGGCGGATCGTGAGCCTGTCGCGCCGCGCGAGCTCGACGAGCAGATGCTGGCGGCTTTTCGGTCCGTTCGTTTCGGGCAACGCGGGAATCGGCCCGTCGACGTCATAGCCCGACAGATCGACGCCGCCGATCACCGTCGACAGCAGCGCCACGCCGACCACGGGGTCCACGCGGGATTGCAGCGCCTCGAACTTCTCTTCGGCTTCCGCCTGCGTGCGGCCCACCACGGGGAAGATGCCCGGCATGATCTTCACGTCGTCGGGGTCGCGCCCGTACGCGGGCAGGCGGCCCTTGATGTCTGCATAGAACGCCTGCGCTTCGCCGAAGGTCTGATGCGCGACGAAGATCACCTCGGCGGTGCGGGCGGCGAGCGCGCGGCCATCGTCGGAGGCACCCGCCTGCACGACCACCGGACGCCCTTGCGGCGAGCGGTTCACGTTGAGCGGGCCGCGCACCTGAAAGTGCTTGCCGCGATGTTCGAGCACGTGCAGCTTGTCCGCATCGAAATAGAGGCCGCTTGCCTTGTCGCGCACGAAGCTGTCGTCCTCCCACGAATCCCACAGGCCCAGCACGACGTCGTGAAACTCGGCGGCGCGCTCGTAGCGCTCGGCGTGATCGGGCAGCGCATCGCGGTTGAAGTTCTGCGCTTCCGCCGACGTGCTCGACGTCACCAGATTCCAGCCCGCGCGCCCACCGGAAATCTGGTCGAGCGTGGCGAAGCGGCGCGCCACGTTGTACGGCTCGTGAAACGATGTGGACACCGTTGCGATTAGGCCGATGCGTTCGGTCACGGCCGCGAGCGCCGCGAGCAGCGTGACGGGATCGAAGAAGTCGCTGCGGGCCGTGCGCGCAAGCGATGGCCGATGCGTCGAGCCCACGCCCGACGTATCCGCGAGAAAGATCGCATCGAATTTGGCGGCTTCCGCGAGTTTCGCGAGTTCCACGTAATGGCGGAAGTTGCTGCCGGCATCGGCTTGCGCATCGGGATGCCGCCAGCCGGCGATATGGTGCCCCGTCTGCATGAGGAATGCGCCGAGCGCGAACTGTCGGGTGCGTCGAGTCATGGATGGCTCACTGAACTAGGCGTTGCGCGTTGGGTGTGATGTGGCGGTGCTTGAGACGTGCTGGCAGAACGATACGTCCGCCGGTTCATCGCGCAAACGAAGGGATCATGCGAACGTTATCAGCGCGGCTGCGTCGAGCTTATGACGCATGCGGCGCGCGTCGGAAGCGCAACCTCAAAACATAGGACATGCACGGTGGATGCGTAAATAACGCATTGCGCGAAGCATTCGAGCGCACGGTCGAAGAAGATCATCGACGATGCGCTCATACGCTTGCTCGTATTGCTTCGTTGCGAAGCACCGCTGCCCGATGGTCTGATGGACCCACTCAACGACCACGGAGAAACTCATGAGCACGGTGCTGGACAATCGGGAAGCGCAGGCGCACAAGCAAGCCGAAGGCCATCAGGATCTGCGCGTGCGGCGCTACAAGCCGCTCGTCGGCGCGGTCATCGAGAACGTCGATCTTGCCGCGCCGCTCAGCGAGGACAATCGTCGAACGCTGCGTCAGGCGCTCGTCGATCATGGCGTGATCTTTTTTCGTGAACAGACGCTCACGTCCGAACAGCACGTGGCGCTCGCGCGCATCTTCGGCAACCCGATCCGCAAGAACGTTTATCTGCCAGCCGTCGCGGGTTTTCCTGAGATCGAGGTCATCGCTCACGGCGGCGATACGACCCGCTCGGGCGGCACGGACAACTGGCATGTCGATGTTTCGTGGCAGCATCAGCCGCCCAAGGCCACCGTCCTCCATGCCCAGGACATTCCCGAAGGCGGCGGCGGGGACACGATCTGGGCCTCGTCGGCGGCGGTCTACGACCTGCTGGATGCCGATCTGGCCCGCTACTTCGACAAGCTGACGGCGGTGAACACGTTCATCGCGTCGCCGAAAAAAGGCGCGCTCGCCGATCTGCTGAGCGGCTATGAGATTCCCGAAGGCACGGAGGAAACCAGCGTCGAAGCCGGACTCGCGCGCTTTCACGATGCCGCGCTGAAGTATCCGCCGATCGAAGTGCCCGTCATCAAGACGCATCCCGAGAACGGGCGCAAGCTCGTGTTCGTGAACGAAGGTCATACGAGCCATATTCTCGGCGTGTCGAAGACGCAGAGTCAGAGCCTGCTCAACTATCTCTACGATCTCATCAAGACGCCGGAAGTGCAGGCGCGCTTCGAATGGAAGCAGGGCGACGTCGCGATCTGGGACAACCGGCAAGTGCAGCACTACGCCGCGCGCGATTACGGTGCGGCGAAGCGGCGGATTCATCGCATCACGCTCGAACACGACGGCGTGTTCTGACCGGAGGCGAACGCGTGACTGTCATCAAGCGAATCATTCATGCGACGCTGCCCGCCGCCGCGTTCGCCGCGAGCGCGACGGCGGCTCTGGCGCAAACGCCCGAGAAGCTCGAATTGCGCTATCAGGGCTGGGCGAGCAAGGTGCTGTATCCCGAGCTCGCCGAAGACCTGGGCTATCTCGGGCCCGTCAAACTCAAGTGGGTCGGCAATACGACGAGCGGCCCGCAGGACATTCAGGCGGCCGTGACCGGCGACGTCGATTTCGGCGGCGCGTTCAACGGATCCATCGTCAAGCTCGTCGCGGCGCATGCGCCCGTGAAGGCGGTGATTTCGTATGTCGGCACGGACAAGGAGACCAACGGCGGGCTTTTCGTCGTGCAGGACAGCGCGATAGAGGGGCCGCGCGATCTCATCGGCAAGAAGATCGGCGTCAATACGCCGGGTGCGTATCAGCAGTATCTCGTGACCGCGTACCTGCAGAAGTCGGGACTCTCGCAGGCCGACATCGAGAAGGTGACGTTCGTGCCCGCGCCGCCGGTGAACCTCGCGCAACTGCTGAAGCAAAAGCAGCTCGATGCGGTTTTCCTCGAAGACATCATCAAGGACAAGCTGCTCGCGGATGGCGGCGCGCGCCTGCTCACGACCGATTACGCGCAGTTCGGCTCGTATGGCTACGCGAGCTATCTGTTCACGAACCGCTTCATCGCGCAGAACCCGAACACGGTGCGCAAGTTCGTCGAGGGCACGGCGCGCGCGATCGAGTGGACGCGCACGACGCCGCGCGCGGAAGTGGTCGCGCGGCTGAAGAAGATCGTCGAGGCGCGGCATCGCAATGAAGATACGTCGATCGTCAACTACTGGAAATCGCCGGGCGTGGGCGGCAAGGGCGGCGTGATCGCGGCCGAGGACTTCACCACCTATATCGACTGGTATGTGAAGAACGGCGTGCTCAAGCCCGGACAGGTCAAGCCGGACACGATCTATTCGAACCAGTTCAATCCGTTCAACCAGGCCGTGGCCAGCCATTGACGCTTCGGGAGGCGCAGCAATGAGTGCATCGATCGACGTGCGCAACGTCGCGAAGGGCTATCGCGTGAACCCGCGCGACCGCTTCACGGTCCTCGACGACGTGTCCTTTCACGTCGCGGCCGGCGAGTTCGTCTCGCTCGTCGGCCCGAGCGGATGCGGCAAGACCACGCTGCTCGACCTGATCGGCGGGCTCACGCAGAGCGACCGCGGCGAGATTCTGATCGATGGCCGCAAGGTCGAAGGGCCGGGGCTGGATCGCGGCATCGTGTTCCAGCAGTACGCGCTGTTTCCGTGGAAGACGGCGCTCGGCAATGTCGCGTTCGGGCTGGAGGCGAAGGGCATCGAGAGGAACGAGCGCTACGCGAGGGCGCGGCGCTTTCTCGAACTCGTGGGCTTGAGCGAGTTCGCGGACCGCTATCCGCATCAGTTGTCGGGCGGCATGAAGCAGCGCGTCGCCATTGCGCGTTCGCTCGCCTACGAGCCCGATGTCCTCCTGATGGACGAGCCGTTCGCCGCGCTCGATGCGCAGACGCGCGAGTCCTTGCAGGACGAATTGCTGCGCATCTGGAAGCGCACCGGGACGACCGTCGTCTTCATCACGCATTCGATCGACGAGGCCATCTATCTCGGTCAGCGCGTGCTGGTGATGGCGGCATCGCCCGGACGCATCACGCATGTGCTGCCGGTGAACGTGCCGAAGGACGATAGCGGCGAAGACGTGCGCGCGACGCCCGAGTTCGTGCGCTTGCGTCACGAGATCTGGCAACTGATCCGTTCGCGTCGCGGCGCGCAACATTTGCAGGTCGCGCACGCGGCCTGATCCACTTTCGAAGGAGCTTGGATGAGTACGGTCATCGCAGCGCCCGCGCGCGTCGCGTGGGGTGTGCCGCGCGCGGTCCGGTCGAGCATCGCCATCGTGGCGTTCGTGGCGCTGTGGGAAGCGCTGCCGCGTCTCGGCTGGGTCGATGCGACCTTTCTGCCGCCGTTTTCCGTGGTGCTTCGCGCGCTGTACGACATGACATTGTCGGGCGAACTGGGGATACATCTGCTTGCGAGCACGCTGCGTGCGTTGAGCGGCTTTGCGATCGCGGTTGCGCTCGGCGTGCCGCTGGGCTTGTTCATCGGCTGGTATCGGACGCTTGCCGAAGTGCTCGATCCGCTGCTCGAACTCTTCCGCAATACCGCGCCGCTTGCCTTGCTGCCGGTGTTCGTGCTCGTGCTCGGCATGGGCGAAACATCGAAAGTGTCGATGGTCGTCTACTCGTGCATCTGGCCCGTGGTGCTCAATACCGTGAGCGGCGTGCGCAACGTCGATCCGCTCCTGATCCGCTCCGCACGATCGATGGGTCTCAGGCCGCTGCAACTCTTCGTGAAGGTCGTGTTGCCGGCGTCGGTGCCGTCGGTGTTCACGGGCATTCGCATCGCGGGCGCTTATTCGATTCTCGTGCTGATCGCGGCGGAAATGGTCGGCGCGAAGGCGGGGCTCGGCTATCTCGTCAACTATTCGCAATTCACCTTCGAGATTCCGAAGATGTATGCGGGCATCATCACGCTCGCTTTGCTCGGGCTTGCGTTCAACCAGGCGGTGCTCATCGCCGAAAAGCGGTTCGCCGCATGGAAAGAGCAGGCGTGACGCAGCGGCGTCATGCGCGCCGCAGATTTCGATATCAGATGCAATTGGTTTGCATCGGCATGGCTCATGGCTACGCTGATGCCGTCTCAACCACGCACGCACCCATCATGACCCAACGCGATTTGCTGATTCTGCTGGAACCCGGCTTCACCGATCCGGAGCGTCCGGGCGAAGTGTTCATCTGTCCCGACGGCGCGCCGATCGAAGCGCTGCTCGCGAGCGATCCCGCGCGGGCGGCGCGGCTCGATATCCGTCGCGTGCCGTTCGAGCGTCCGCGGCGCGCGGCCATCGAAGCGCTGAGCGAAGCGCATCAAAGCCTGCCCGTGCTGGTGTTCGGCGGCGATTTCCCCGCACCGCCCGATGCGAACAGCCTGGGCGAGAAACGCTTTATCACCGATACGCGCCGCATCCTCGCGTCGCTTGCGGAGCGGCACGGCTTTCCCAAGCTGCATGACTGAGCATCTACAACGACACGCGGCCGGCGCGCCGGCCGCGCTCGCCGGCTCGATGCTCAGGCCAGATTGGGCGGCGCGGCCTTCAGCACATCGACGTGTTTCGGTATGAGCCCGAGCTCGACGAAGGTATCGGCGATCTGCTGCTGCTCCGCGATGATGGATCGCGTGATGGCTTCGGTGCCGAACACCTGCCGGCTCACGGCGAGATCCACGACGGGTTTGGGCAGGCCCCACAGACGCGCCAGTTCGCTCGCGAGTTCATCGCGATGCTGTCTGCCCCACTGATCGACCGCCTTGATCTCCTCGATGACGATACGGATCACGTCCGCATTCTTCGCCACATAGTCCTGCGACGAAAAATAATAGGCGCGGTTGCCGACGACACCGCTTGCATCGGCCAGCACGCGCGCGTTCAGGGACGTCTGCGCGGCGGAAAAGTACGGGTCCCAGATGACCCATGCATCGATCGAACCGCGCTCGAACGCGGCGCGCGCATCGGCCGGCGCGAGAAACGCGAGTTCGACGTCGCGATACTGAAGTCCGTGTTGACGCAGCAGCTTGACGAGAAAGTAATGGACGTTGCTGCCCTTGTTGAGCGCGACGCGTTTGCCCTTCAGATCCGCCACCGTCCTGACCGATGATTGCGCCGGGACCAGCACGGCTTCGGACTTCGGCCGCAAAGGCGTGGCCGCGACATAGACGAGCGGCGCGCCGGCAGCTTGCGCGAAGATCGGCGGCGCTTCGCCCACGTCGCCGAAATCGATCGACCCGACATTGAGCGCTTCGAGTTGCACCGGTCCGGCGGAGAACTCGGTCCAGCTCACCGAGACGTTGAGCGGCGCAAGCCGCTTCTCCAGCGTTCCGCGGCCCTTGAGCAGATTCAGATAGCCTTTCTGATTGCCGATGCGAAGCACGCGCGGCTGTGCCTGAGCGCCAGACTGCGCGAACGAGGCGGGCACGGCGGCGAGCGCGGCGGCGCCGGCTGCCGCGCGCACCGACAAGGACAGGAACGCGCGGCGCTCGGTGAGACTGCTTCTTTTGGACATGGCGGAAATCGAGGTCTGTGAAAGCTTCCGATGCTAAGGCCCGCCAGCGTTGCGGCCAACGTAGCGATGCGCATAACGCTATCGCGGGCGGCGTCATATCCTTCTTCGTGCGGCGGCTGTGCGCGCATCCGCCTAAATCGCCGCGCCTTCTTTCTACGTGACGAATACTTCGTTCCCTCCGGCACGCCGCGCCGATAGAGTGCGAGCCTCGCCATCGTGCCGGCGCTTCGCGGCACGGAGCGGCGCAACGAACAAGGAACTCACCAATGAAAATCAAGACCTGGGGCGCGGTGCTCGCGGCACTGCTGGTCGTGGCGTCGAATGCCGCGCATGCGGACCGGCTGGACGACATCAAGAAGGCGGGCGTGCTGCGCGTCGCGGCATTCGACAGCAACCCGCCATTCGGTTTCGTCGATCCGAAGGACAATCAGATCGTCGGTCTCGATGTCGACTATGCGCGCGCCGTGGCGAAGAGCCTGGGCGTCAAGCTGGAAGTGCAGCCGACCAATCCGGCCAATCGCATCGCGTTCCTGAAGTCGGGCAAGGTCGATCTCGTGTTCGCGAACTTCACGATCACGGATGAGCGCAGGAAGGAAGTCGATTTCAGCACGCCGTACTTCGCATCGGGCACGCAGTTCATCGCGAAGAAGGGCGTGCTCAAGTCGCCCGATCAGATCAACAGCCTGCGCATCGGCGCGGACAAGGGCACGACCAACGAGCAGCAGGTGCGCGCGAAATTCCCCAACGCGACCATCGTCGCGTACGACGACACGCCCTTTGCGTTCGCCGCGCTGCGCACCGGCAACGTGCAGGCGATCACGCAGGACGGACCCAAGCTCGTCGCGCTGCTCGCGCGCGTGCCGGACAAGGCCAGCTACGAGATCCCCGCGTTCACGATCTCCAACGACTATGAAGGCGTCGGCGTGCCGAAGGGCGAGACGCGCCTGCTCGATGCCGTGAACGGCACGCTGACGCGGCTCGAAGCGGACGGCGAGGCCACGCGCATCTACGACAAATGGTTCGGGCCGACGAGCGCCGCGCCGCTGCCGCGCCTGTTCAGGATCGGCGATCCGCAAAAGAACGGTTGAGCTTCGCCGTTTCCGATTGATGTCGATCGATCATGCAGAACTGGCTTGAGCCGAAATACCTCGCGTGGCTGGAGCAGGGCTTCGTCGTCACGCTGATGCTCTCCGCCTGCGCGGGATGCTGCGCGACGCTGCTCGGCTTCGCGCTGGCCGTCGCGCGCACGGCGCGCCATGCCGTGCTCGCGCGCGCCGCGGCGACGTATGTGTTCGTGTTTCGCAATTCGCCGTTGCTCGTGCAATTGCTGTTCTGGTATTTCGGCGCGGCGGCCTTGCTTCCGGCCGACTGGATGAGCTGGCTCAACACGCCGCATGCCATGACACTCGGACCGCTCGCGTTGCGCTGGCCGAGCTTCGAGCTGTTCGCCGGCTGGATCGGCTTGACGTGCTACACGACGGCGTTCATCGGCGAGGAGTTTCGCGCGGGCATGCGCGGCGTGAGCGTGGCGCAGGAGCAGGCCGCCGCCGCGCTCGGCATGAGCCGCTTCGCCGCGCTGCGCCATGTGATTCTTCCGCAGGCGCTGCGCATCGCGACGCCGCCGCTCGCGGGGCAGTACATGAATCTGGTGAAGAACTCGTCGCTCACGATGGCCATCGGCGTCGCGGAGCTTTCATACATGTCGCGTCAGGTCGATACGGAAAGCTTCAGGACCTTTCAGGCCTTCGGCACGGCGACGGTGTTCTATGTGCTGACCATCGCGGCGATCGAGGCGGCGCTGGCCGTATGGCAGCGCACGGGCGTGCGCGCCTTGCGGCGAGGCCACGCATGAGCGGCATCGACTGGCTTTCCTCGCTGCGCTATCTGTTGCTGGGCGCGTTCCCTTCGGGGCCGCTTGGCGGCGTCGCGCTGACGGTGGCGCTCTCGGCCGCCTCCGCGCTGCTCGCCGCGCTTCTCGGGCTCGCGGGCGGCATCGCGCTCGCCATGACACGCGGCGTCGCGCATCTCCTGCTGACGGCGCTCGTCGCGTTCTTTCGCGCCATTCCCGTATTGATGCTGATCTTCTGGACGTTCTTCCTGATGCCGATTCTGCTGCACGTGAACGTGCCGGGACTCGCCACCGTCGTGTGCGCGCTGTCGCTGATCGGCGGCGCGTACCTCTCGCATTCCGTGCATGCCGGCATCGTTTCGATCGGCGCGGGGCAGTGGCAGGCGGCGCTGTCGCTCGGACTCACGCGCTGGCAGGCGCTGCGCGACGTGGTGCTGCCGCAGGCCGTGCGCGTGATGATGCCGTCGTTCGTGAATCAATGGGTGTCGCTCATCAAGGACACGTCGCTTGCGTATATCGTCGGCGTGCCGGAATTCACGTTCCTCGCGAACCAGCTCAACAACCGGCTCATGGTCTATCCGGCGCAGATTTTTCTGTTCGTCGGCTTCGTCTATCTGATGCTGTGCGGCGCGGTGCAAGGGCTCGCTTACGTGCTGCTCGCGCGCGGCAAGCGGGAGCCCTTGCAAGCGGCACGGAAGCGTGCCATCCATGCAATGCATCGCAGAAAAGCTCGTTTGTGAAACAGGCCGCGGCGGCCTAGATTGAGAGGCATCGTCTCTTTCCAGGCATCGATTCATGGCGCAATTCCTGACGCACTACTGGCGCACCCTGCACCACAGCTTCGAGCGGTCCCGCGAGCGCCGCTTTCTGCGCGAAGCCCGGCGCGCGATGAACGCATGCGCGTGCGATGCGCCGCGCGCCAAGACCTTGAGCGGGGAAGAGGCGAGCCGCGCGGAGCGGCTCGAATCCATCGCCCTGTTTGCGCAGGCGGGCTATTTCAACATGGGCCAGGCGGTCGATCTGTTTCAGCCGCCGGTCGACCCGCCGCCTTTCTGACACGCCGGAACGCGTGATCCGAGCAGCTTTTCGCGACTTGCAGTACCTTGGCGCGACCTGCCTCTTTCCCATGCCGATGCGATGCCACATTCCCGACAACTCCATCTCGGCGCGTTCATGCGCCCGGTCAGCCTGCATACCGGCGCATGGCGCTACCCCGGTGCGTATCCCGACGCCAACTTCAACTTCAGGCACCTCAAGCGCTTCGTGCAGACGCTGGAGCGGGCATGCTTCGACGCCTTCTTCATGGCGGATCATCTCGCCGTGCTCAACATGCCGGTGGATGCGCTGAAGCGCAGTCATACGGCGACGTCGTTCGAGCCGTTCACGCTGCTGTCCGCGCTTGCATCGGTGACGGAGCGCATCGGGCTGATCGCCACGGCGTCGACCACGTTCGACGAGCCGTATCACATCGCGCGGCGCTTTGCGTCGCTCGATCATCTGAGCGACGGGCGCGCGGGCTGGAATCTCGTCACGACATCGAATCCCGACGCCGCGCTGAACTTCGGCCGCGATGAACACATGGAGCACGACGAGCGCTATCGCCGCGCGCGCGAGTTCTACGATGTGGTCACGGGCCTGTGGGACAGCTGGGCCGACGACGCCTTCGTGCGCGACACGGAAAGCGGCCTCTTCTTCGACCCGGACCGGCTGCGCGTGCTCGACCACAAAGGTCCGTATCTCTCGGTGCGCGGGCCGCTGAACATCGCGCGGCCGGTGCAGGGCTGGCCGGTCGTGGTGCAGGCGGGTTCGTCGGAAGCGGGCAGGCAGCTCGCCGCCGCCACCGCCGACGCGGTCTTCACCGCGCAGCCGAATCTCGCGGCGGGCAAGCGCTTTTATGCGGATGTCAAAGGCCGCATGGAAAGCCTCGGCCGCGCGCGCGATCATCTGAAGATCCTGCCCGGCGCATTCGTCGTGGTGGGCGATTCGCGCGACGAAGCGCGGGAGAAGCGCGCGTTGCTCGACACCTTCGTGCACGACGACAGCGGCTTCGCGTCGCTATCGATCGCGCTCGGCCACGATGTCTCGTCGTTCGATCCGGATGGCCCGCTCCCCGATATTCCCGAGACCAACGCGAGCAAGAGCGCGCGCGAACGCGTGATCGAGATGGCGCGCACGGAAGGGCTCACGGTCCGTCAACTGGCGCAGCGCGTTGGCGGATATTCCGGCTTGCAGATGGTCGGAACCGCGGCGGATATCGCCGACGAAATGCAGCAATGGCTCGTCGAAGAAGGCAGCGACGGGTTCAACGTGATGTTTCCCTTCCTGCCCGAAGGCCTCGACGATTTCGCGACGAAGGTCGTGCCCGAGTTGCAGCGGCGCGGCATCTTCCGGCGGGCCTACGAGGGCACGACCTTGCGTGAGCATTTCGGCCTCCCGCGACCGGCGAATCGCTTCTTCGCATAGCGATGAGAGGCGGGCCTTCTCACGAGTAGAACGACGGCTTCGGAATCCGTTCGTTGAGCGCCCAGTCTCCCAGCTCGCGCACCTTGTAATCGAGCGGATCGTGCAGCGTGTGCACGCGCACGTTGCGCCAGAAGCGGTCCAGACGCAAAACCGCCGTGGTCGAACGCGCGCCCGTCACGTCGAACATGCGATGGGCGACGTCCAGCCCCGCGCGCGCCGCGGCCACCTTCGACGCCGCCACGGCCACGGCCACTTCGCCGCGCTCGCCTTCGGTGAGGGCGAGGCCGCGAACCCAGGCGCCATCGAATGCCTGCATCGCGCGTTCGACGAGCAGGCGCGCGCCTTCCAGCGCGATCCAGAAATCGCCGTAATTCGCGAGCACGTAAGGATCGTCGGCGGGACGCTCGGCTTGCGAGGCGATCCACGGCCGCGTCTGCGCGAGCGTCGCTTCGCGCGCAGCCTGCAAGGCGCCTTCGCCGATGCCGAGGTAGATATGGCTCAGGATCGATTGCGCGAGCAGCGGCCGCAGCGTGGCGAACGGGCTGGAAAGTGGTCCCGGCTGAAGCAATAGTTCGTCCTTCGCGATCGGCACGCGCTCGAAGACCACCGTGCCGCTGTCGGTCTGACGCTGCCCCATGTTGTCCCAGTCGTCGAGCACGGCGATGCCCGCGCGATTCGTCGGCGTCACGCCGATGAGCAGACGCCCGTCGCCGTCGAACGCGGAGGCGAGCAGCCGGTCCGAATCGCGTGCGCCGGAACAGAAGCTCTTGCGGCCATCGAAGACATAGCCGCCGGCGCCATCGGGCAGGGCGCGCGTGCTCTTGTCGAGCGGATTGAGCGCGTTGCCCCAGAACCAGCCCTGCGTGACCGTTTCGCCGAGCCACGCGCGATTCTGCACGTCGCTGCCGAAGAGGCGGATCGTCGCCAGTTGCAGATGATGAAACGCGAACAGATGCGCAAGCGAGCTATCCACCCGCGCCATGCGCCGCACGACATCGAGCGTGACCGACCATGGCGCGCCGTCGCCGCCATGCTCGACCGGCACCGAAAGGCGCAGCAGGCCGCTCTCGCGCAGCAGGCGGCGCTCGTGAAAGGCGGTGCCGCCGGTCTTGTCGCGCGCGGCGGCGGTTTGCGCCCATTCGCGCAGCACCGCTTCCAGCGGCTCGTTCCACGGGGCGTCCTGGGTGCGGCTCATTGCGGTGTCTCCTGTCGGTGTGGGTGCCTTGCGCGTTGCGCGGCATGAAGCAGTTTCGCCCATTGCGGGCCATCGCGTCGAGCGCGGCACGGCACGGCGCTCACGGCCGCGATCCTTCGAGCGCTTCGGGCCGCGACGCCGCATCGGCGTGTCGATGTCGCGACAGGCGCGGATTGAACGCCGCATGCAACGCATCGCTCAGCAGATTGAGCGCCAGCACCGTCAGGGCGATCGCCGAGCCGGGCACCGCGATCATGTACCACGCGGTGCGCAGCGCTTCGCGCCCGGTGCCGACCATCGAGCCCCAGCTCACCACGTTCGGATCGCCGAGCCCGAGGAACGACAGCGCCGCTTCGGACAGAATCGCGTTGGCGACGAGCAGCGCGGTCGAAACGAGGATCGGCGTCAGCGCATTCGGCAGGATTTCGATGAAGATCAGATGCGCATCGCTCGCGCCGAGCGCCACGCTCGCGCGCACGAACTCGCGCTCGCGCAGCACGATGAACTCGCCGCGCGTGAGCCGCGCAATGCCCGGCCACGCGGTCACGCCGAGCGCGAACACGATCGTCGAAAGAGACGGCGTGAGAATCGCGACGAGAATGATGGCGAGCAGAAACGGCGGCACCGTCTGGAAGAACTCGGTGATCGCCATCAAGGTCTGGTCGATCAGGCCGCCGAAGTAGCCCGCGATGCCGCCGATCAGCACGCCGAGCACGAGCGCGATGACCGCGACCGTCGCGCCCACGTACAGCGAGACGCGCGCGCCGTGGAACAGCCCGGCGAGCAGGTCGCGCCCCATCAGATCGGTGCCGAGCGGGTACGCGCCATCCGCGCCGGGCCATTGATAGGGTGCGGCGACCATGTCGAGCGGATCGCCGGGAAAGAGCCAGTTGGCCGACAGCGCCGCGGCGAGCGCCAGCGCGAGCAGGATCACGCCGGCGAGCGCGGACGGCTGGCGCAGGAAATGAAGCAGGAAGCGAAGCAGCTTCATTGTCTCGACCTCGTGCGGGGATCGACGATGCCGTAAAGCAGATCGACGATCAGATTGAGCAGGACCACCAGCATGGCCGAGAGCAGCAGCACGCCGACGAGCAGATTGACGTCGCGGCTTTTGATGGCCTCGAACGACAGTTGCCCGAGCCCCGGCCAGCCGAACACCGTCTCGACGATCACCGAGCCGCCGATCAGCGCGCTGCCCTGCAGGCCGAGCATCGTGAGCACGGGCAGCACCGCGTGGCGCAGCGCGTGATGCGTCGTCACGTACCACGGCCGGCCGCCTTTCGCGCGCGCGGTGCGGATGAAGTCTTCCTGCAGCGTTTCGATCATCGAGGCCCGGGCGAGCCGCGCGAAGATGGCGACGTAGTACAGCACGAGCGTCGCGGCGGGCAGCACGAGATGGCGCAGATGATCGAAGAGGCGCGCGGCGCCGCGATGCGCGACGTTGGTGTCGGCGATACCGCCTATCGGCAGCCATTCGAGATGCACGCCGAAGACCACGATCAGCATCAGCGCGGTCCAGAACATGGGCGCGGAATAGCCGATGGTCGCGAGCGTGGACACGAGCGTATCGACGAAACCATGCGGCCTGCGCGCGGCGAGCACGCCGAGCAGAAGCCCGAGGCTCACGGAGACGGCGAGCGCCGTGCCGATCAGCGCGAGCGTGGCGGGCAGGCGCGCAAGAATCAGCGCTGCGACCGGTTCGCCGAAGCGAAACGAAAAGCCGAGATCGAGCCGCAGCGCGTGTTCGACGTAGTGCAGCAGTTGCCACGCGACGCCCTGATCCAGCCCGTAAGCCGCGCGCAACTGCGCCACGTATTGCGGCGACACGTTGCCGCTCTCGCTCGCGATGACATCGACGAGATCGCCGGGCATCAGCTTGAGCAGCACGAAGTTGAGCACGGTGGTGCCAAAGAGCACGAGCACGAGCTGAATCAGGCGGTGCGCGATCCTGCGCCCCGCGAGCGCCGATGTGATCCGCATGACGGTCACGCCTGGTCGAACCAGACGCGCGCGAAGTTGGCGCGCGAATGGCTGGCGGTGTCGGTGACGTTGCGCAGGTTCTTCGCCCAGACGCCGAACCAGCGGAACTCGAACAGATTGATGAGCGACAGGTCGCGTTGCGCGATCTTCTGTAACTGCGCGTACAGCTCGCGCCGCCTGGCCGGGTCGGTTTCCGTCTGCGCCGCTTCGATCACGCGGTCCATTTCGGGGCTCGCGTAGCCGGATGCGTTGAACCACGGCGTGCCGTTGGAGGCCGCCTTCGACCAGTAATGCTGCTCGATGCCGATCTGCGGATCGAGCCCGTCCGTGCCCCAGCTGCTGATGAGCTGGAAGTTGTAGTCGGTGAAGACGTTCTTGATCCAGGTCGGCAGGTCTTGCCCGCGCAGATTCACGTCGATGCCCACGCGGCGCAGCGCCTGACGCACGAATTCGCCGGTGCGGCGGTAGTCGTCGCCATAGGGAATGAAATCGTGATCGATTTTGAAGCGCCAGCCGTCCGCCTTCTTGGGAAAGCCGGCCTGATCGAGCAACGCTTCCGCGCGCTTCGGATCGTACGGATACTGTTGCGTATCCGGCGTGTAAAACGCCTTGACGAGCGACGATTCCGGCCCCGTGGCGGGCACCGCGTAGCCGCCCCAGACGGTCTTGACCAGCACGTCGCGGTTGATCGCGTGCGCGATGGCCTGACGCACTTCGAGCTTGCCGAGGATCGGATCGCGCAGGTTGGGTTCGAGCCAGAGCCACGCCGCATAGCCGTTATAGCCTTCGCGCGAGACGATGAGATTCGGCAGCTTCGCGAGCCGGTCCGCATCCGCGAACGTCACCGGATTGCGCTCGCCGTATTGCGCCGCGCCGGTTTCGAGCGCGGTGGCGCGGCCCGAGACGTCCGGCGTGATCTTCCATGTGATGCGGTCGAGATAGGGCTGGCCGGGCGCCCAGTATTTCTCGAAACGGTCCAGCACGATACGGTCGCCGCGCGCCCATTCGGTGAACTTGAACGGACCCGTGCCGACCGGCTTGTTGTTGTACGGATTGTTGCGGATGTCCGTGTTCTCGTAGAGATGCTTCGGCAGGATCGGCGTGCCGAGCGAATCGAGAATGCCGAAGGTCGCGGGCGTCGATTTCGACAGATGCAGCACGACCGTATGCGCGTCCGGCGTATCGATCTTCGTCAGGTATTGCAGCACGCGGCGCGATGCCGGACTGATCTTGAGCCACACTTCCTCGGCGGAGAACTTGACGTCGGCGGAGGTGAAGGGCTGGCCGTCGTGCCACAGCGCATTGCGCCGCAGCCTGAAGGTCCACGCGAGGCCGTCCTGCGAGACGTTCCAGCTTTCGGCGAGCTGCGGGCGCGGCTTCAGGTCGGGACCGTACTCGACGAGGCCATCGAATACCTTGCTCGCCACCGCGCCGATCATCGTCGCGGAGTTGACGAAGAACGCCAGCGTCGGCGGTTCCGGATGGATCACCGCCGTGAGCGTGCCGCCGCGTTTCGCGCCGTTCAGCGTGACCGGCGTCGCCTCGGTCGCGGCCCATGCGTTGCCGCTGAACACGAACGGCGTCGCCGCGCCCGCGAGCAGCGCGCCCGCGCCCTTGAGCAGTCTGCGCCGTTTCAGATCGGCAACCGCCGCGCCCAGCGGATCATCGCGGAACAGCAGCGGCGAGGTTGAAGTCGGCTGTGGCTTGCTCTTGTAAGTCACGATCCATTTTCCTTGTGTTGAATGACGATGACGGCACCGCGTCGATCAATGCGCGCGTGTAATCGTGTTGCGGCGCAGTCCAGATGGAGGTGTGATCGCCGCTTTCGACGATGCGTCCCGCCTGCATCACGAGCACGCGATCGGCGATATAGCGGACCACCGACAGGTCGTGCGAGATGAACAGCAGCGCGAGGCCGAGCTCGTGCTTGAGATCGGCGAGCAGGTCGAGAATCTGCGCCTGAATGGAGACATCGAGCGCGGACACGGGCTCGTCGCAGATGACGAGTTCCGGCCTGAGCACGAGCGCGCGCGCGATGCCGATGCGTTGCCGCTGCCCGCCGGAGAATTCGTGCGGATAGCGCCGCAGCGCGGCTTGCGGCAGCCCGACCGCATCGACGATGCGGCGAATCCGCTCGTGCCGTTCGCGCCGGTTCGAGACGCCGTGAATGGCGAGCGCATGACCGAGCGTGCGTTCGACCGTATGACGCGGATTGAGCGAGCCGTACGGGTCCTGAAAGATCATCTGCACGCGCCTTCGATACGGCCGCAACGCGCGCCTTGCGCGATGCGCGACGTCTTCGCCGTCGAACACGATGCTGCCGCCCGTGGGCTCGACGAGCCGCGTCAGCGCGCGCGAAAGCGAGGACTTGCCGCATCCCGATTCGCCGACGAGACCCACGGTTTCGCCCGCGCGAATCGCGAAGCTCACGCCGTCCACGGCGCGCACGCCGTGATAGTCGACGCGCACGTCGCGGGCTTCCAGCAGCACGCGGGCGTGCGTGGCGGCGGCAGGGCGCGGCGGCGTGCGCGGTGCGTCCGTGAGCCGCGCGTCGCGGTAATGCAGCCCCGCGCCGAAGTTCAGCGACGCGCCGAGCAGCGCGCGCGTGTAGGGCTGCGATGGCTGCGCGAAGAGTTGCGCGCCCGGCGCTTCCTCGATTTTCGCGCCGTCCTTCATGACGACCACGCGATCCGCCCAGCGCCCGACTACGCCGAGATCGTGCGTGATGAGCAGCACGGCCATCGACAGTTCGCGCCGCAGGCTGTCGATGAGGCCCAGAATCTGCGCCTGGATGGTGACGTCGAGCGCGGTGGTCGGCTCGTCGGCGATCAGGAGGCCGGGCCGGCAGGCGACCGCGATGGCGATCATCACGCGCTGGCGCTGTCCGCCCGATAGCTGATGCGGATAGTGCCCGAAGCGGCGGCCCGGCTCGGGCAACCGCACGAGTTCGAGCAGTTCGAGCGCTTGCTTGCGCGCGGACTGCGCGGACATCGGCCGATGCAGCGTCAGCGCTTCGGCGACCTGTTTGCCGATGGGCTGTAGCGGGTTCAGCGAGGTCATCGGCTCCTGAAAGATCATGCTGATGCGATTGCCCCGCAGCGCGCTCCAGTCGCGTTCGTTTCGCCCGAAAAGCGGCTGATCCTCGAAGCGGATTGCGCCCTGCACATGCGCCTGGCGGGGCAGGAGGCCCATCGTCGCGAGGGCGATGGTGGATTTGCCGCTGCCGGATTCGCCGACGAGCGCGACGATCTCGCCGCGCGCCATCGTCAGATCGAAAGGACGAACCGCCGCATGTCCGCCGAAGGACACGCTCAACCGGTCGATGTGCAGCAGCGGCGTCGCGGCGCTCATGCCGACTGCCCGGACAGATCGCGGAAGCCCGCGGCCGTGTGGCTTGCGCCGAGCCGCGCGCCGCCGCCGAAGAGCTTTTCGCGCAGCGTGCCCTCTGCATACGCCGTCTTGTAGATGCCGCGCGACTGCAATTCGGGAATGACGAGATCGATGAAATCCTCGTAGCTTTCCGGCGTCACCGTGCGCGTGAGATTGAAGCCGTCGATGCCGGCTTCCTCGACCCAGGACTGCAGCGCATCGGCCACCTGACCCGGATCGCCGACGAGGGTCGTGTAGCGTCCGCCCAGTTGCATCTGTTCGAGCAGATGGCGCACGGTGACGCCGCGCTTGCCGTCGGTCACGCGCTGCACGGAGGATTCGATGCCGCGCCCCTTGTGGCCGCCGGGCGGCGCGATTTCGTCGTCCAGCGCATAGGTCGAATAGTCGATGCCGCTGCCCGCCGCGAAGTGCGCGAGGCCCGCTTCGGGGCTGGCATGGCGCGCGTACTCGGCGAACTTCTCTTCGGCCTCGCGCTGCGTGCGGCCCACGATCACGGTGATGCCCATGATGATCTTCAGATCGCCCGCGTCGCGCCCGGCTGCGACGGCTTGCGCGCGCAGCGCGTCGACCAGCTTGCGCGTGCCTTCCTTGCTCTGGCTCGACACGAACACGCATTCCGCGTGACGCACGGTAAAGGCCTGGCCGCGCCCCGACGATCCCGCCTGAAAGAGCACCGGCGTGCGCTGCGGCGACGGCTCGCACAGGTGATAGCCTTCGACGTCGTAATAGCGGCCGCGATGATGCAGCTTGCGGACTTTCGCGGGATCGGCAAATACGCGCGCTTCGCGGTCGCGCAGCACCGCGTCGTCCTGCCAGCTTCCTTCCCACAGCTTGTAGAGCACGTCGAGATATTCGTCGGCGCGGTCGTAGCGCTCGTCGTGCGCGCTCATCCCGGCCGCGCCCATCGCGCGCGCGGCGCTGTCGAGATAACCCGTCACGATGTTCCAGCCGATGCGGCCTTCGGTCAGATGATCGAGCGTCGAGAAACGCCGCGCGAGCAGATAGGGCGCTTCATACGTGAGATTCACCGTGATGCCGAAGCCGAGGTTCTGCGTCGCGGCGGCCATCGCGGAGACGAGCATCATCGGATCGTTGACCGGCAATTGCACCGATTCCTTCAGCGCGACATCGACCGATTGCCCGTAGATGTCGTACACGCCGACGATGTCCGCGATGAACAGCCCGTCGAACAGGCCGCGTTCGAGCAGCTTCGCGAGATCGGTCCAGTACGAGAGCTTGCGGTAGTCCGTCGAACGGTCGCGCGGATGGGTCCAGAGGCCATGATTGATATGGCCGACGCAGTTCATGTTGAACGCGTTCAGAATGATGTGCTTCTTGCTCATGGAAGGGCCTGAGGCGAACGAGGAAAAGTCAGGCCACGCCGATGCGCCATTGCCCCGGCGGCAGCGTGCCGTTCACGGCGAAATCGCCGACGATGCGGTCCTTGTAGATGCGCGGGTTATGCGACGCGATGGTGCGTGCGTTGCGCCAGTAGCGGTCGAGCCCGGCGGTGCGCAGCGTCGCGGAGGCGCCGAGCGCGTCGAACACGTTCGCGCTCGCATCGAGAACGAGTTGCGACGCGACCGTCTGCGCCTGCCAGATTTCGATTTCGGTTTCCGCGATGACGGCGAGCGCGTCGGGCCGGTCGAACGAGGCCGCCGCGCGTTCCAGCGCGCGCGCCGCCTGTGCGACGATCGCGCCGGCCGTCCAGGCGTGCGCGCGGGCGCGGCCGACCACCTGAAGCAGTTGCGGGTCGTCCCCGGCGCGTGTGCTCGACGCGCGGCTGTAGCTGCGCGTGCGCGCGGCGACCGCGGCGGCTGCATCGTTCGCCACCGCGCGGCCGATGCCCGCGAGCGTCGCCAGATGCACGAGCTGATAGAACGCTTCCGAGTACGGAAACGGCGCGCGGCCCGCGACGATCTCGCGTTCATCGACCTTCACGTTGTTGAAGCGGCTCGTGCCGCTTGCGGTGAGTCGCTGGCCCATGCCGTCCCAGTCGTCGATCACCTCCACGCCGTCCGTATGCCGATCGACCGTGACGGATACCGCCGCATCGTCCGCGTCCGTTGCGCCGACGTGAATCCAGTCGGCGAAGAGCGAGCCGGTCGTATAGAACTTCGCGCCGTTCAGATGCCAGCCGTCCGCACTGCGCGTGAGACGCGTCGCGAACTGGCTCTGGCGCGCTTCGCCGGTCTCGGACCACGCCGCGCCGACGATCGCGCCCTTGCCGAGCCGCGAGAGCCAGCGCTCGCGGCGTTCCGCGGGGCTGTCCAGCGCATGCTCGGTAAAGCCGAAATGGGCGCGCAGGGCCTGCGTGATGTTGGAATCCGCTTCCGATAATTCGATCAGCAGTTCGAACAATTCGACGAGCCTGATGCCTTCGCCGCCATGCTCTTGAGGCACGCGCAACGACGTGAAGCCCGCATCGCGCAGCCATGCGATTTCTTCGACGGGCAGACGGCGATCGAGTTCGCGCGTCACGCTTTGTGCGCGGATGCGCGCGAACAGCGGCCGGAATCTCGCGGCCAGCGCGGCGTAGTGTTCCGTGGGACCAGCGCCCCACGCGGGGCCGACGACGGCATCGGAGGGCAGGGGAGCAGTGCGATCGAAAGGCATGGCGCTTGTGCGTGATTCGTCAAAGCGACGATTATCTGCAACGAACGCGCCGGCGCTAAACGACGAATTATCAGAAGCTAAGGCGAAATCAACTCATAACCCGCGATCCAGTCATATAGCTGTTCGACTTCGGCCCGAATGGGACGCTGCGTATTGCGCATCAGGAAGTATCCGCGGCCGGGGCGCACGCTCAGTGAAGAGAGCCGCGCCAGTCTTCCGCTGCGAATCTCGCCGTCGAGCAGATAGCGCGTGCCGAGCGTGACGCCGCGCCCGCGGATGGCGGCATCCACCAGCACGATGTAGTTGTTGCCGTACTCGGTCGCCTTCACGCGCCGCGGATCGATTCCCACCGCTGCGAACCACGCGGACCAGTTGATCCAGTTCGGTTCGAGCCGTTCATATTCCAGCAGCGTCTGGGTCAGCAAGGCTTCCGGGCCGTCTCCACTCAGCGGATGACTCGCGATGTAAGCGGGACTCGCCACCGGAAATATCTCCTCCTCGAACAGCATGCGTCCCGTCCAGTCGATCCGCTGGCCCGCCGCGTACACGACGGCGAGATCCACGCTGTCATGAAAAAGATCGGCGGTGTGATCGGACGTGATCGTGCGAATGCTCGCCGCGAAGCTCGGGTTGCGGTCGCGGAAGTCGTTCATGACTTCGTTCAGCCAGAAATGCGAGATCGCCGTGTTCCCTGCCAGCGTGACCACGGCGTTGCTCCGCTTCACGCTCACTTCATCCACGGCATCGGCGAGATAGTTGAAGGCCGCGCTGACCTTGCCGTGCAGCTGCGCGCCGCGAGGCGACAACTGCACGCGGCGTCCCACCCGTTCGAAAAGGGCAAAGCCCAGACCTTCCTCCAGTTGCCGGATCTGCTTGCTGACCGCCGCTTGCGAGACGTGCAGTTCCTCGGCGGCGCGGGTGAAATTCAGCGTTCGAGCTGCCGCCTCGAAAAACATCAGACCGGTCATCGGCGGGAGTCGGTGGCGCAGGCTTTTCATAACCGTGGGTTATCGAAAAAGATGAGATTTCATCTGTGTACAGCGAAATATGCGTCTCGTAAAGTCTTCTATAAGCGAGTTACGGCGGCGAATTCCAAAGCGGTCCGTGAAACGCACACATAACTCATAGTGATTTGATCCCCATAGGAAAGCCTTCATGACGACGCTGGACTGGCATCGCGAACGCCGCGATCTCTCGGATGTTCAAACGCTCGATCAAGCATCGGCCGGCCTGGAAATCGACCTTCGGGCGGTGCGCGCATACCGCCTCGCTCGCGTGCGCGCCGAGATGCGCACACGCGGCATTGCCGCGCTGATCGTCAGCGATCCGGTGAACATCCGCTATGCGACCGGCGCGCGCAACATGCAGATCTTTTGCGCGCGCAATACGCCGTCGCGGTATCTCATCGTGACGGAACACCGGACCATTCTCTTCGAGTTCACCGGTTGCGAGCATCTGGCCGCCGGGCTGGAAACCATCGATGAAGTGCGGCCCTCGTCCACGGCCAGCTTCGTCGCGGCAGGACCGGATATCGCGCGGCGGGAACGGGCATGGGCCGCCGAGATGGCCGCAACGCTGACGGAACTCGCCGGACCGAATGCGACGGTCGGCATCGAGCGCATGAACGCCGGAACCGCGATCGCGCTGGCCAGCCACGGCGTGCATCTGGTCGATGCGCAGGAGCCGATCGAAATGGCGCGCGCCATCAAGTCGGCCGAAGAACTCAAGTGCATCGTCGCTTCGCTGCGCGCGACCGAGATTGCCGTGGGCAAGCTGCGCGATGCGATCCGGCCCGGCATGACGGAGAACGAGTTGTGGTCGGTGCTGCATCAATCGGTGATTGCGCAGGACGGCGACTACGTGGAAACGCGTCTTCTCAGCGCGGGTCAGCGCACCAATCCATGGTTTCAGGAAACGTCGAGCCATGTGATCGAAGCGAACCGGCTGATCGCGCTCGATACCGATGTGGTCGGTTGCCACGGCTATTACTCGGACTTCTCACGCACCTTTCATGCGGGACCGGACAAGCCGGGCGAGAACCAGCGCACGCTCTACAAGCTCGCGCATGAGCAGGTGCATCACAACATCGACGTGATTCGTCCGGGCATGACGTTCAGGGAATACAGCGACAAGGCCTGGAACATTCCGCAGAAGTATCACGCGAACCGCTATTACCTGTCGGCGCATGGCTGCGGCATGACGGGCGAGTATCCGTATCTCTACCACCACGCGGACTTCGGCGCGTCGGGATACGACGGCGAAATTCAGCCGGGCATGACGCTGTGCGTGGAGAGTTACATCGGCGAAGAGGGCGGGCAAGAGGGCGTGAAGCTGGAGCAGCAGCTTCTCGTGACCGAGACGGGCACCCGGTTGCTTTCGCAGTTTCCTTTCGAAGAGGCCTTGCTGAAATAGCCAGATGAATGAGTGAGTGCAATCCAACTATTTTTCCCCGAAATGGACGTGTCGAAAATGATCAGGTTTATTCGATTGCTCAAGTTTCTTTTGCCCGTTGCGCTGCTGCTTTCGGCCGTATCGGCGCGTGCGGACGACAAGTCGCTCACCATTGGCGTGAACAACTGGGCGGAGAACATCGCCGTTGCGAACATGTGGAAGATTCTTCTCGGCGAGAAGGGTTATCAGGTCCGGCTGCAAAACGCGGACAAGGCATTGCTCTACAACAGTGTCGCGCAGGGAAAGATCGATGTGACCTTCGAAGTGTGGCTGCCCTCGGGGGACAAGCCCGCGTTCGACAAGGTCAAGGATAGCGTCGTGCGAATCGGGCCCTGGTTCAAGGAGGCGAATCTCGGCCTCGTCGTGCCCGACTACGTTGCGATCGATAGTATCGATCAGTTGAACGCGAACAAGAACCTCTTTGCTTCGAGCGGACGCCCGAAGATCGTCGGCATCGATTCGGGCAGCAGTCTCATGCAACTGACGGAGAAAGCGAAGACAGCGTATGGCCTTGATTACGACGTTCAGTCATCGTCCGAGTCGGCGATGGTCTTGTCGCTCGAACGCGCGATTCAGCGCAAGGAGCCCATTGTCGTGACCTTGTGGAAGCCGCACTGGATCTGGTCCAAATACAAGCTCAAATATCTTCGCGATCCCAAGGCCGCTTACGGCGCGACGGATTCGATCTACGGCATTGAGACGCAGGCATTCAAGCAGAAGCATCCCGATCCCGAACGGTGGTTGCAGCAATGGAAGATGGACGACGACTCGCTCGGCAGTCTGATGTCGGAGATCATCAAGCAGGGCGTCTCGACGCCGGAGAAAGGCGCGAAGGGGTGGGTCGATGCCAATCGTCCGCTGGTTCAGCAATGGATGCGTTGAGCCGGCATCTTTCATCATTCGCACTGAGATCTTCTGTCATGACATTTGCCCAATCCACTCCGATCATCTCCAAAGAACCCGCGCCTTCCGATATCGAACGAATGACCGCACGCTGGGAAACCTGGCATTGCGACAGCCGCGAGTTTCAGCATTGCTATGTGCCAGGCGCGACGTTCTATGTGGTTCGCGGCCGCGCGCATCTGACGTTTTCGCACGGCGCAGCGCTTTCGATCGAGGCGGGCGATCTCGTATCGATAGGCGAAGGCGCGCAGGCGCAATGGGCGATTTCGGCGCCGGTCGAAACGCGCTACACGTATCACGATCACGATCATGGCGATGCGTCGTCGGAGAACTGAGCATGAGCAATGCCGTGGAGTTCGACTATGTGATAGGCGGCGCGGGGTCGGCGGGTTGCGTGCTGGCCCGCCGGCTTGCCGACGCGGGCAATCGCGTGCTGTTGATCGAAGCCGGCCCGCGCGATAACGCGTGGGTCATTCGCATGCCGGCCGGCCTGCGGTCCATCTTCAAACCGAGTTCGCGCTACAACTACTGGTTTCAGACCGAACCGCAAAGCAATCTCGACAACCGGCGCATTCAGCAACCGCGCGGCCGCGTGCTCGGCGGATCGTCGTCCATCAACGGCATGACGTGGCTGCGCGGACATCCGCTCGATTACGACCGCTGGGAACGGGAAGGCGCACAGGGCTGGGGATGGAAGCACTGCCTGCCTTACTTTCGCCGAATCGAGCGAAGTGACGTGGGCGGCGCGTATCGCGGCGCGGAAGGTTTCATCCACGCGCAGCGGCAGGAGACACTGTGCCCGCTCAATCAGGCGTTTCTCGACGCCGGTGTGGAAGCGGGCTATCCGCTTACCGACGATGTGAACGGTTATCGACAGGAAGGCGTGTCGCGCTTCGAAATGAGCGTCGATCGCGGAATCCGCAATAGCGCCTCATACGGTTATCTTCATTCGCGCAAGGAAGATGGAAACCTGACCGTCTGGACGCAGAGTGCGCTCAGGCGCATCAATTTCAACGGGAACACGGCGACGGGATTCGAAGTGCTGCGCGGCGGCTCGACGGTCAACGTCATCGCCAGAAAAGAAACGCTGCTATGCGCGGGCGTGTTCGGTTCGCCGCAATTGCTGATGTTATCCGGCATCGGACCGGGCGGGCATCTGAAAGAAAAGGGCGTGCAGCCGAGAGTCGATTCGCCGGGCGTTGGCCTGAATCTGCAGGATCATCTGGAATGCCATATCCAGATCGAAACGAAGGAGCCGGTCTCGCTCAATCAGGAGCTTCGGCTTCACAGAATGTTTCTTGCGGGCGTTCAATGGTTTGCATGCAAGTCCGGCGTGGCGTCGGTGAATCAGTGTCACGTTGGCGCGTTTCTGAAAAGCGGTGTGGAGATAGCGCATCCGGATATCCAGTTTCATTTCTTTCCCGTCTTCTTCGACAAGAACTGGATTCCTACGCGCCGCACAAATCGTTATCGCATCGGCGTCGGTCCAATGCGGCCGACGAGCCGCGGACACGTGCGCCTGAAGTCCGCCGATGTGGACGATCCGCTGCTGATCGACCCGAATTACATGGACACGGAGGAAGACTGGCGCGTGATGCGAGAGGCGGTTCGGCTCGGCCTGCTGTTCTCCCGGCAACCCGCGTTCCGGCGCTTTCATCATCGCGAGGACATGCCCGGCGAAGACGTGAGCGATAGCAGTGCGCTCGATCGATTCATTCGAGCGGATGCTTCCAGCGCGTACCATCCTTGCGGCACATGCAGAATGGGCGCGAAGGACGACCGGACCGCCGTCGTCGATTCCGATCTGAAGGTGAGAGGCGTCGAGCGGCTGCGCGTGATCGATGCGTCGGTCATGCCGTCCGTGCCGAGCGCGAACATCAACGCGGCGACGATCATGCTGGCCGAGCGCGCGAGCGATCTGGTTCTGGGGCGTCCGGCGTTGCAGGCCGAATGGCTGGCGTTCGCGGCGTGAGGTTGAGCGTGTCGAGATCTTCAGTCGTAGTCGAGGCAGTTCGCGCCGGGTCCGGCATACGGTTCGACCGGCGTGTTCGCATCGAATAGCTTGACTCTTTGCAGGCCTTCCATGACGCCGAGGCGAATGTGATCCTGCTGCAATCGGCCGCGCAGGTAGTTCAGCGTCGAATCGGCGCCGGGCATCGCGGTCAGCGGCTTCGAGAGCGGCTTGAAGAAGTTGTCCCAGTGCACGGGAATGACGAGCGAGGGGCGCGCGCAGCCCACGGTATTGTCGTAGTAACGCGCGCGGAAATCGGAACCGCCCGTGAGCAGTCCGGCAGTGGACAGGAACACGGTTTCCGCATGCACGTTGTACAAGGCGCCCGCTTCGAAGTTGGCGGACGCGACCACCAGTATGCTGTGTCCGCCGTTACGGATCAGGAGGTCATACGTGCGGCCTTCGACAAAGGCCTTCGCGGGGGCAGGCAACGTAAGCGGCGTGCGAATCTGCTGACCCAGATCGTCGTTGATGAAGCGGATCGGCGGCGAATGCTTCGAGGGTATCGGCGTGACCTCGAAGTTGCCGACGCGATTGCCTTGTCCGCTTACGAGATGAACGCGCTGTTTCTCCTCGAGACCGCCGCCGCGCCCGATGTTGAGCACGCTGTTCGATCCATATAGCCGCGCGCCGGTCTTGTGCGCGAGATAGGCGACGTCGAGCGCGTGATCGTAATGCGCATGCGTCACGAAGATGCCCTTGACGCGGGTCGCGCCCGTCTGCTTCAGGATGTCGTTGACCACGCTGGGTGCGGTCTGCACTTTATCGAATGCGACGGTGGCGATCGATGGTCGCGTGATGAACGCGTCGACGAGAATCTGCGTGTCGCCGTCGTCGAACAGAAGGGTGGTGGTACCCAGAAACGTGACCGTGATCGTTCCGGGACGCGCTGCCTGCGTATAGTCCGGCAGCTTCTCGTCGCCGGATACCGTGAGCGCCACGGCGCGTGCGGCGGTGACGAGCGCGAGGCACACGAGCAGCGCGGCGATCAGCAGATTTCTCATGGCCAACTCCCTTGAACCCGTTGCGAGCGAAAGCCCCGTGCGGTCGCACGGCTTCGTTGCCAAGGATAGGGAAATAAACCGTGAACCGGGGCATCGCGTTTCCACGGATTGCAAGATGGCCGCGCGACAAGCGGTGAGGCCAGTTCAAAGCGCGCCCTCGCCGCTCGTCTATGCAAAAGAGCGGAACGCGTCACGACATCGAGGCTCAACGCGCCATGAACCATGCTGCCATTTCAGCCCATCATCACGTCGGTAGCCTTGCCGATCCCGTTCGCATTCTCGGCGTGCCGATCTCGTCCTATTCGCGCGCGTTGCTCCAGACGCTGGCGCAGCGCGCGAATCTGCCTTCGGTCTACGTGACGAGCGCCGAGCGCGCCGTATGCGATCAGGCGCGAATCTTCTTTCAGAAGCATGTGGTGGAAGGCAAGGAAGCGTCGTACAAGAATCACGCGGTCCCGAAGATCATCGCGCATGCGCGGGCGTTGCATGCGAACCATGCGGGCGAGCGCGTCGCCATTGCCTATCTGATCCGCGCCATCGAGGGCGTTCATGGCGGACCGCAGTCGATCTCGCGGCACCTGGGGCGCAGCCCGTTCGTCGAAGTATTCGACGTCGCTCACTACAGCGGCCCGACCACCGGGCCGGGCAGGCGCAACAGCATGGAGCCCGCTCAGGCGAAGGCGTTTCTGGAAGCATGCCGCACCTTCATGGCGTTTCCGATCCTCCGGCTGGGCCATTCCGTCGAACTGGGTTTCACCTATGCCGGCGAGTTCAAGGACGAAAAGTGCTTTCACTTCGAGGTCGCTCAGCCGGCCTTCGACCGCCTGTCGATACCCGGCGGCGCTTTGACGGCCTAGCGCTTCGCATGCATTCATCGATCCGATGAAATTCGCCGTCACCGTGGTTTCGCCGCCGGGCTATGTGCATTCCGCCGCCTTCCATGAAGTGGCCGAGACGCTCCATTACGCGCTGCTCGCGCTCGGTCACGACAGCGTGATGACGCGCGAAGGATGGCTCGACGGGCGG
This sequence comes from Caballeronia sp. PC1, assembly GCF_021353155.1. Classification (NCBI taxonomy): domain Bacteria; kingdom Pseudomonadati; phylum Pseudomonadota; class Betaproteobacteria; order Burkholderiales; family Burkholderiaceae; genus Caballeronia; species Caballeronia sp. PC1. The sequence goes on along the minus strand of NZ_JAJUBH010000003.1, from coordinate 208,977 downwards.
CGTCACATCGTGCTCGGCTCGAATCTGCTGCCGCACTACGCGTTGACGCTCGCGCCCGATGCGATTCTCTACAACCTCGAACAGGTCCACGCGGGCTCGCCGTGGATCACGCCGCCATTCCTCGCGCTCCTGCGCCGTTATGCCGTGTGGGACTACGACGCCGCCAACGCGCGCGCCTTCGCGGCCCTTGGCGTGCGCGTCGAACGCGTCGTGCCGGTCGGATACGTGCCGGAACTCACGCGTATCCGTTTTGCCGAGCCGCGCGATATCGACGTGCTGTTCATCGGCTCGCTGTGCCCGCGGCGCACGCGGGTCATCGAGCGCATGCGCGCCGCGGGCATCGGCATCGTCGCTGCGTTCGGCGTGTACGGCCGCGCTCGCGACCGGCTCATCGCGCGCGCGAAGCTGCTGTTCAACGTGCATGGCCGCGCGGACGGCGTGTTCGAGATGGTGCGGGTTTCATATCTGCTCGCGAACGGATGCGCGGTCCTGAGCGAGCGCTGCGCGAATGCGAGCGATGAAGCGCCGCTTGCGCACGCGATCGCCTTCGCCGATTACGATGCGCTGCCCGACCGCGCCGCCGCGCTCGTCGCATCCTTAGACGAGCGCGAGCGGCTTGCGCGCGCGGGTTTCATGGAGATGCAATCGCGCCGCGCGGCGGACTATCTGCGCGCCGCGCTCGCCTGAGCCTGAGCCTTAAACCGCGCATCAGACATTGGCGCGCATGCGCAACGCGCGCAGATATTGCCCGGCCACTTCCGACGCGCCGTAGTGCACGACCGTCTGATCGACCAGCGCCCACACCGACGCCCCGCCGAGGCGTACGCGCCGGCAGAAGGACAGGTCTTCGGACAGATAGCGGCCCTCTTCTTCGATGCTGTCGAAAAAGCCGTAGAAGCGCGCATCGGGCAGCGCGTCGCGGTATTGCTCGGGCGGCTCGTAGCATTGCGCGAACGGCTTCGCGGTCTCGAACGCATCGCGCCGCGCGAGAAAAATGCCGGTGCCGACGTGCTCCGCTTCCACGAGGCCGTCTGTCACGCTCGCGCGGCCGTCGCCGGAGGTCTTGAGGCGCACCGTATAGTCGGCGTGTTTTTCGAGCCATTCGCGCAGCGTGAGCCCCTGATCCGAATCGCCGATGCGCTTGTCCAGATTCATGCGCCGGTACGGATACGCGACGCCGGCCACAGCCTTGCCGGCGGCGAGCAGCTTGATCACCGCTTGCGGCGGAAACTGCATGTCGGTGTCGAGAAAGAGCAGATGCGAAAACTCGGCATGCGCGACGAAGTAGCTCGCGAAGAAGTTGCGCGCGCGAATGACATGCGACGAGCCGACGTGCATCGTCTGGAAACCGCAGCCCGCGTCGCTGAGCGCGCGCGCCGTCTCCATCAGCGAGAAGGCGAAGTTGATGTGCACGTCGTCGTGATGCGTCGGCAGGCAGACGAGCACGTTCGGCGCGCTCATGGATCGTGTATTCATACTTTCTCCGTGACGGGCGGCGCGCCGCGTTTACTGCGCATCGTCCACGCACAATTCGGGGTCGCTCACGACGCAATCCGCGCTCGGCATCGACGGCCCGCCGCGCACGCGCACGCCCGATTCTTTCGCCGAGATGCGCAGGCCCTTGGGCAGCAGCACCCACATTTGCGTCGGCTGCTTCACGCGGCTGGCCCTTTGTTGCGCCTGCTCGCCGGTGCCGAAGAAATAGTCGGCGCGCACGGCGCCGCGAATCGCGCCGCCCGCGTCCTGCGCCATTAAAAGACGCGTGAACGGCGAGCCATTCGCCGCGCCATCGCTCGCGTTGATGAACACCGGCGCGCCGAGCGGCGTCGTGCGCGGATCGACGGCGGCGGAGCGTTCCGGCGACAGCGGCACGCCCAGCGCGCCGATCGGCCCGGCGGGCGAATCGGGGATGGTCCGGAAGAACACGTAGCTCGGGTCTGAAGCGGCAAAGGCGGCCGTCAGCGGCGGCGCGCTGGCCAGCGGTGTTGCGGGCGTTACGGGCGTTACGGGCGGCGCGGGCGTGACGGGCCTTGCCGGACTCGCCGCCGCCGATGTGCTCACGCGCGCCGGCCGCACGCCGGGCGTCGCGCCTTGCGCGAGATTGAAGCCGCGCAGCAAGGGCGATTCGGGCGGCGCTTCAGGCGAACTGACATCGCCCACGCCGCGCAGGAGCGAAGACTGTGGCGTGTCGCTATCGCCTGACACGGACTGCGTGCTCGCGCCGCCTTCGTCCAGATCGAGTTCCACGCCGCGCACGAGCACCTTGCGGCCCTTGCCCGATGCACTGGCGACAGGCGGATTGAACGCGAAGCCGTTCTGCTCGGCATAGGCCAGCCGGATGACGCTCACGCCATCGGGCAACACGACCTTGCCCGCGCCCTGCAACTGCATCGCGTAGAGCATCGCCGGGTCGGCGACATACGCGAGCACCGGCGCGTCGATGCGCCCGCGCTCGATCTGCGCGCGCGAGTAATACGGCACGATGCGATTGCCTTCGAGACGCAGCCGCAGCTTCTTGTCGCGGATATCGGGCACGCTGTTGCCGAGCGCGAGCGCGTACACGCCTTTCGCATTGCCGGTGGAAAGCGTCGCGAGCGGCGTCACCGTGCGCCCTTCGATGCGCGCCATGACCGGCTCGCTGCGCGCATTGGGCGGCAGACGGCGCACATCGAGGAACAGCATGTCGCGCGGCGTGCCATAGACCGGATAGACGTACGGCGCGCCGTACTTGCGGCTGCCGCGCAGAACCGGCTCGTAGTAACCGGTGAGCACGCCGCGCGCGCTTTTGTCGACGTTGCGGATCTGATAGACGGTGAAGTTGTCCTCGAAGAAACGGCGCACGGCTCGCCCGTCGTTCGCGTCGATGCCGCGCGCCGCCGCGCACGACGCCGCCCACGCGGGCTTGCCGCCCAGCACCGAGCAGCCGCGCCTGAACGCATCCCAGGATTGCGCGACGTCATCGTTTGCCCAGCCCGGCACGCTGGAAAAGGGCACGGGCGAATAGAGCGCGTTCTTCGTGGCGAAAGCCGCCGCGATTCCTGCAAGCGACGCGGACGGACTCGCGGGCAGCGGACTGACGATGCCCGGCTCCGGTCCCGAACCCGCCGCGCTCACGATGGACGGCGCATCGGCCGCCTCGCCGCCGGGCGGCATGACGGCGCGCGCGCCAGCGGCTTGCGGCGCGCCCGGCGGCGAAGCCGCGCAGCCGGCGAGCGCACCCGCGAGCAGCGCGGCGGACAGCGTGAGCGCGGCGCGCGTGACGGGTTCGGCGCGCGCCAGAGAAACCGCGACTGCAAGGGAATTGCCGCATGCTCGTGATGCCATGATGTCCTCGTCCGGCCGCAAAGCCTGTCGATAGCCGCTACCTAGACGAACGGACGACATCGATTTTGAAGGCCACCGCGCCATACGCGACCGGGCAGGACGGCGCGGCGCTGTCGCACGACGGCACGCCCGCGAACGGCGACGCGGTGAGCGTGCGCGCTGCCGCCGCCGCGTTCTGCGCGTCGCGCGACAGGCTCGCGAACGCGGAATCGTGCGTCAGGGCGAGCGCGGAGAAGTCGCGTGGTGCGCTCGATACGATCGCGAGGAAATGATTCGCGCCGGCGGGCTCGCCCGCTTCCATGGGCCAGCTTGGGCGCGGCAGCACGAGGCGCTTGTTTGCGCCGATGCGGTTGTCGCGGTCGAGTTCGTTCGGAAAGAGCTGCACGTACTGATTCGCCGGATCGACGGCGAACACGTAGACATAGCCGTCGCGATTGCTCGTGAGGGTAAAGCGCAGCCGGTCATGACCGGCGACGGCGCGCGCGAGCGGCACGTCTGCCTTCACGACGAAGGACGGGTCCGCGAGGGACACGATGCGCGCGAATTCGTCGGCGGGCGAGTAGGGCGGCAGCGCGGGCGGTTGCGGTGTGGTGGGTGCGCTGGGTGCGCTTACGACGGCGGCGGGAGGGCTCGCGATCGGAGCCGGCGCGCTCGCAGCGCTCGCCGCATGACCGGCATCGGCGGAAGCGGGCGCGCGCGGCAGCAGCTTCGGCGCGAAGAAGCCGAGCGCGGCCGCCGCGGCAAGCCCGCACGCCGCGGCTAGAGTCCAGCCGATGCGCCGCCGCAAGAGCGCTGCTGCGCCGCCCGTGTTGCCGCGCGCCGTCCGGCCGGCGGCAGCATCGTCGAGCGAGATGCCGAGTTCGGCGGCGAACGCCTGATCCGTCTGCGGCCGATGCGCGGGCTGCACCGCGAGGGCGTGATCGATCGCCTTCAGAAAGCGCTCCGAGTAACGCCCGGCCGCGAGCTTTGCGAGCGGCTGATAGCTGTCCTTCACCATCCGGCCGACGGAGGGCGGCGGCGTCTTGCCGGTGATCGCGAAATAGACGAGGGCGGCGAGCGCGTAATGATCCGTCCACGGCCCCTGCCTGAGCGATGGCACTTCGGCGTACTGTTCGATCGGCGCATAGCCCGGTTTGAGGATGACGGTGAGCGCCTGCGTCATATCGCCGATCACGCGCCGCGCCGCGCCGAAATCGAGCAGCACGGGCCGATGGCCGTCCTCCAGCAGGATGATGTTGTCCGGCGCGATATCGCGGTGAAAGCAGTTCGCCGCATGCAGCACGGCGAGCGCATCGATAAGCGGCGTGAGCAGCGCGCGCAGCCAGGCTTCGTCGGGCGGCCTTGGCATGGCCTTGAGCGCGTCCCTGAGCGTGACGCCCCTGTAGTACGGCATCACCATGTAGGCGGTGCCGTTCGCTTCCCAGAAGCGGTACACCTTCACGAGCGACTGATGATCGAAGCGCGCGAGCAGCCGGGCTTCGTCGTTGATGAAGCTCTTGAGTCCCGCGCGGAATAGGGTCTCGTAGCGCGCGGATTTGACCTGCACCTGCGTCGCGCCGATACGCGCCGCGAGCGCCGAAGGCATGTATTCCTTGAGCGCGACGTGGCGGTCGAGCGAGGTATCGAAGGCCAGATAGACGATGCCGAAGCCGCCTTCGCCGATCAGCCCGACGATCTCGAATTCGCCGAGCCGCGTGCCCGCGGGCAGGACGTTGTGCGTGACGAACGATGCAGACGCGCCCGGCGCGCCGCTCACGATCACGGTCTTATCGTCGTTGGCGTCGTTGTCGGGAAGCCCGCGTGGCGCGTTCATGATCCGCAGCCTCGCAGCAGCGCGGTGAATAGCGCGGTGTCCGGCAAGCCGCGCACCGGCCAGACGGTGAAGGCGGACGCGTCGGACGCTTCGTGCTGCGCCTGCGCCGAGGTCCACAGGCTCGTGCCGCGCGCGCCCGCTTGCCAGAGCGGCGCGAAGGCGTGCGCGAGCGTATCGGCAAGCGCATCGGCGGAGTGCACGATGCACGGTTCGTCGAGCGCATCGGCGCATGGCGGCGCGGGGATCGGCATCGGCAATGCGGCGAGTTGCTCGTCCAGCCGCTCGATGCCGTGATCGAAGTCGAGCGCGGCGAGTGCCACGCCCTCGATCGCCGAAAGCCATCGCCACAGCGCGGCGACTTCCGCGCCCGTCGCTGGCGCACACGGCGGCGAGGCCGCGACCGTCAAGGGAAAATGCCGCCCGACGCGGTCCACCGACGCCATCACCACGCCGGTCCAGCACGACGCGAGCGTCGGCGCAATCGCGCCCGGCATCGCGAAAAAGCGCCACACCGGGCAGGTGAGATAGAGGTCGAGCCAGTCCGGGCCGAGCGCGCGCCGCGTTTCGCCGACCCGCCGCGCGAGCCACGCGTCCCACGGCGCGACGAAGGCATCCGGCAGCCGCCGCGCGGCGAAATCGCCGAGCGAGGGCAGCTTGCCGTACCAGCCGGCGATCCCTGCATCGCCGGCGGTGAGCGTTGCGTCGGGGGCGTCGCTCATAGGCGTTCCGGGCAGGAAAACGCGCGCAGATCCGCGAGCCGGAACGGATTCTCGACGCTATTCGCCGTCACTTCGAAGCGCGCCTTGCGGCCCTCGACATCGAAAGTCACGATGAAACGCTCGGGCTGCGCGGTCGGCTGCACGTCCAGCCGGTCGAACATGCGAAAGAGCGCCCACGGCCCTTCGAAGACCAGATTGCCCGCGCCGCCCGCCGGCGGCGGCGTCAGTTGCACGCTCACGCGGCCCGAGCCGCGCGTGCCCGGCCACTGGATCGCGGTGGCGATCTGCGGCCCGTGCGCGTAGGTGAGCACTTGCCCGTCGATGTCGAGCGTGAAGGACAGAATCGTCGGGTCCATGTCGAGCGGCTTCAACTGCAAGGCGAGCCCGGGCGTCTTGCCGCCCGCCCGAAAGAGCACGCTGCGGATCGTCGCGGCGCGCTCGAACTGCGCGAGCCCCGCCGAACTGATCTGCGTCGCCGACGAATCCGATTTCTTGAAGGCCCACGGTTTCGCGGAGATATCGACGTCGGGCGCGAGGTTCTTCTGAAAGAAATCGTCGAACTTGCCGCCGGGCGCGAAGAGCGCGCCGAAGTCCTCGGGCGGCACATCGCGCGCGGATTCCGGATTGAACGGATAGCGCCCGCTCACGGCCCGCTTGCAGAACGCCGAGATCGACTCCTTCAGATCCGCCGAGAGGTTCACGCGCCGCGCCTGCTGCGTCTGCGCCGCGCCCTGGCTGCCGAGTTCCAGGAGCGCGGTGCGGATCGGCTCGGGCAGACGCGGCGCCTGCGCGCGCAGCTTCGCGGGCGCATCCGAGGGCGGCGGCGCGGTTTTCTGCTGCAACGCCTGATCGGTGGCGCTCAGATACGTGTAGATGTCGTTCAGCAGCGCGAGCGTCTGCGCGATGGGCGCGGGCTCGCCTGCGCCGGGGCTCGTCACCAGCGCGCGCAGTCCGCTGAAGCGGTCATCGACGATGCTTTCCAGACGCGTGCCCGGCGCGACCGGCGCGATGCGCGTGGGATCGGGCCCGCGAATGATCTTCTCCAGTTGCTCGCGCGCGGCGGTGAGCTTGTCGCTCGCCTTGTCGACGACGGTCGTCTCCGTCGCGGGCTTCGCGGCGAGCGTGGTTTCGCGCGCAGCCGCCTTCACGAGCATGGCGAGCGGCGAATCGGGCGCGGACAGAATGCGCGCGATCTGCACCGATTGCGCGAGCGTGTCCGAGCGCACGATGCGGACGTCGTTCAGGAAGTCGCTCCAGGTGCGCGCGTAGTCCTGCAGATACAGCAGCCGGACGTCTTCGGTGAGGCGCTGCATGGCGGCCGGATCGCCGCGCGGCAGGCCGCTCTGATCGCGGATGCCGAGCACCCACGGCTCTTCGGCGGCAAGCTGCGCCGAGACCTGATCGACGGCCGCAAGAAACGCCTTGTGATAGCCGTCGAACGAATACAGGCCCGGCACGCCGCTCGTGAGCGGCTTGCCGCTCGAACGCACGAACACGAGCGACGCGTTGGGCCCGCCCGCGCGTGCCACGGTGAACTCCGGATAGTCCGCGCCCACGCCTTGCTGCTTCACCCGCCCGTACACGCGCTGCGCGAGCGTGCTGGTGGCGAGCATGCCGCGCAGATACGCGACGAGCCGCTCGTCGAACGGCAGATTCGGATGCACGACGCCGCGTGCGAAGAGCGTGTCGAGATGCGCGGCGAGCGCGGCGCGCTCCGCATTGCCGACTTCGCGCGGCAGCGTGCGGTCCCAGTCGCTGACGATCCAGGTTTTGAGTGCATCGGCATCCTGATGATCGGGCTGGTTCATCATCAGATAAGCCTTGAGCGACTCGTACGCGTAGCCGGGATTGGCCGGGTTCGCGCCGCGCGCCTGCTCCTCGATGCGCGCTGCGAGCTTCGGCAGAAACAGATCGGTGAGCAGGCGCTCGTACGCGCCGCGCGCGGCGGCGTCGAGTTTCGCGCCTTGCCACAGGCCGAGTTGCATCGCGAGCGGCGGATGCGCGGCATCGACCTGCGGCGTCGAGGCGAGATCGCGCACCGCCGAGAGCAGCGGCAGCAGCGCGGCGACGCTCGCGCCCGCCGCCGACGTGCCCGCGGCCGCCTGCCGCGCCGCGTGCGCTGCCCGGTCGACGCTGGCAACGTACGTCTCGTTGCGCACATAGCTCACGCCCCAGAGCGCGAGCACGCACGCGCCCGCCGCCGCGATCGCCGCATACGCCGAGAGCCGCCACACATGCCTGCGCCGCGCCCATTGCAGGTTCGACCCGGCCAGGCCCTGCTCCGCGAACACCACCTGCGTGAGCAGCCGTTCCAGAAAGAAGCTGCGCCCCGCCGACGCACGCGGCGGCTGCACACCGCGCTCGATGCCGAAAGCGCGTGCGAGCGCGCCCATCACACGGTCGATCGGCGCGCCTTCCTGCGTGCCGCTCGTGAAATAGACGCCGCGCACGAACGGAAGGTCGTCGTGGCGGGACTGCATGAAGGTCGCGCGCAACGCCTCGGCGAGAAGCGGCTTGAGCGCGGCGAACTGCTGCGGGAAGCCCACGATGGCGGCGCGCTGCGCGAGGCCGGGCTCGGCGTTCAGCCGGTCGGTCAGGCGCGCGACGAGGCGTGCTTCGAGCGCATCGAGTTCCGCGTCGATGCGCTCGGCGAACTCGGCTTCGCCGAGCGGGCGCTTCGCATCGTAGGGAAAGGTGAAGCCGAAGACCTGCGCGCGCTCTTCCTTCGACATGTCCGCGAAAAACTCCGTGAAGCCCGCGAGCAGGTCCGTCTTCGTGACCAGCACGTAGACCGGAAAGCGCGTGCGCAACGCCTCCGTCAGTTCGTGCAGGCGCGCGCGCAGCGTCGCCGCCATGTCTTCGGTGCGCGCGGGCGTCGCGGCGAGCAGGTCGGGCACGGCGAGCGTCAGGAGCACGCCGTTGATCGGCTGGCGCGGGCGCGTCTTGCGCAGCAGCGCGAGAAAGCCCTGCCACGCGGCCTGATCCGTGTCGCGGTCGCTTTCGTGGGTCGTGTAGCGCCCGGCGGTGTCGATCAGCACGGCGTCGTCGGTGAACCACCAGTCGCAGTTGCGCGTGCCGCCGACGCCGCGGATCTTGTCGGTGCCAAAGCGCTTGGCCAGAGGAAAGCGCAGACCGGAATGCACCAGGGCGGTCGTCTTGCCCGCGCCCGGCGCGCCGATGAACATGTACCACGGCAACTGATACAGGTATTGCCGGCCCGACAGCGTGACCCAGTCGCGCCAGCCCGGCTTTCTGCCCGACGCCGCGAGCCGCGCGGAGCGCAGCGCGGCGAGCGCTTCGTCGAAGCGTTTGGCGAGCGTCGCGACTTCGGCTTCGCCCGGCGTGGGCGCGACGGCGGCGGCGCGGGGCATGGGAAGCGGCGCGGCGAGTCCCGAGGCGAGCGCGGCCTGCGTGCGCCGCGCGCTCCACGCAACCCAGATGCGCCTCAGCACGAACAGCAGCGCGACACAGCCGATCGCCATGAAGCGCGCCTCGCGCCGTTCGAGCGGATACGCGCCCGCGAACGACACGAGCGGCCCGGCGATCCAGATCGCGCCCGCGATGAGCAGCATCCCGACGACGAGCAGGACGAGCGGCTGAAACACCATCGCAAAGAGTTTTTTCATGTTCAGGGCCCCGGCTTCGCGAACAGCGTCACTTCGACGCGCCGGTTGCGCGCGCGTCCGGCGGGCGAATCGTTGGGCGCGACGGGGTCCGCATCGCCCTTGCCCTCGGCCTTCAGGCGCGCGGGCGGCACGCTCGCCGCGAGCAGGTCGCGCACGTTCGCGGCGCGCTCCTGCGACAGTTCCCAGTTCGACGGATAGCGCGCCGAGCGGATCGGCCGGTCGTCCGTATGGCCCGTCACGAGCACGTTGCCCGGCACCGCCGCGAGCGCCGCGCCGATGCGCTCGATGAGCGGGCGCACCGGCGCCGCCACTTCCGCGCTGCCGGGCCTGAACACGTTGTCGCCGTGCAGCGTGACGACCGAGCGGTCCACGCGGTCATCGACGGCCAGTTGGCCATCGCGGATCTCCTGCGCGAGGAATTCGGCGAGACGGGGCTTGGCCGCCTGCGTGACGACGAGCGGCCGCTGCACGCCCGCGCGGATCGACGCGAGCGCATCGAAGGCTGGATCGGACAGGCGGCCGAGGCGGAAACTCATCGTCAGATAAGCCGCCGCGAGCACGAGCAGCGCGAACGCGCCGACCACCCACACCGGCAGCACGTCGGTCGTGCGCCGCCGCGTGGTCGGCACGCCTTCCCAGTGCGGCGACAACGCGCGCTCGTGCTCGCCGCGCTCCTTGCGGATCAGTTGATAAAGCCGCGCGCGGATCGCATCGAGCGCCTGTCTGCCCTGCGCCGCCACGCGATAGCGTCCCTCGAAGCCGAGCGCGAGCACCACGCTCGCCAGCTCCAGCAGATGCAGATGCCGGGCGGGCTGCTGCGCGAGGCGGGCGAGCAGCTGGAACACCTTCTCGCCGCCCCATGCCTCGTTATGAAACGTCACGAGCAGACTCTGGCGCGCCCACACGCCCGCGCCCCACGGCGTGCCCGCGGCGGCTTCGTCGAGCATCGTGCAGACGATGTAGCGCGCCGCCGTCACCTGTTCCGCGGCGACGCCGTTGACGCGCGCCTGCGCCTCGAAGCGGCGCACGCCCGCCGCGAGCGAATCGCGCAGCGCGGCGGGATCGTCGCAGGCGCTCATGGTGCGGATGCGCGGCGCAAGCTGCAGCAACGGCGCGCACGCAGCGACCAGCGGATTGACCGCGCCGCCCTGCGTGAACGCGGCATCGAAGGCATGCGCGCCCGTATCGGCGGCCGCGCCCGGCGTGAAGGGCCCTTGCGTGTTCCCGGTGCGGCGGCGCGCGCCGGGATTGGGCTTGATCATCGTCTGGTCGGATTCGAATCCGGCGAAGGGATCGTCGTCGTTGCTCATGGCGCTCGATGGTTTCGGTGGCCTTAGTGGCCTCGGTGGCCTCAGTGGCGGATGGCCCAGAACTCCAGCTCCAGCGCGGGAAACTCGCCGGCGATATACATCGCGAGGTTGCCGGTCTGTTCCAGCTCCTTCCATAGCTCGCCGCCGCGATCCAGTTCGAAGTACGAACAGCCCGCGTGAAACGGAATCTGGCGCGGCGCGACCGGCATCGCGCGCAGCCCGATGCCCGGCAGCGCGAGATTCACCAGATCGCGCAGCTTCTCGGCGGGCGCGACTTTCACCTGGGTCGGAAAGCGCGTGCGCAGCGCCTCGCCCGGCATCTGCGCGCTGGCGGCGAGCACGAAGCCCGCCGTGCGCACCAGATCGAGATCGTTGATGACGGCCACGCGCAGCCCCGGCTTTCGGGTCTGCAATTCGATGGCGATGGCGTTCGGCTCCGGCACCTGCGCGAGCAACTGCCGCACGTCGCGCATGAGCGGCTCGAAGGAACTGGCCAGATCGTCGTGACGGTAGGGCGGATAGGCGAGCACGCGGCGGCGCTCGTCGAACGCGGCGAGATCGCCCGCGAGCGCGAGCGTCGTCTGATAGAGGCGCTCGGGATGCAGGAGCGGCACCTGCAGCAGATGCGCGAACTGCGGCTCGAAACGGTTCAGCGTTTGCAGCAGCAGGAAGTCGGCGATCTCGGCGACGCCGCCGCGCCCCGGATTGGCGATATGGCGCGCGAGGCGATCCGCGTGCTGATGCAGCAGTCCCGCGATTTCCTGCGCGTAACCGGCAAGACGCGCATCGGCGAGGGCATGGAGCATCGGCGGGATATAAGCGGTGTCGAGCATCACGCGGTTGTCCGCGCGCCGCTCCAGCACGCGCGCGATGCCGATGGTCGCGAAGGCGTCGGTGGCGTCGCGCGCGAGCATGAGCCGCAGGTTCGGCGCGCCGACGCGAAGTTGCGCGACGCGCTCGCCGCTGGTGGTGACATCGGCGACGGAGGTATCGGTGGTGCGGTAACGCAACGCGCCGGGGCGGCCGTCTTCGGGCGCGGCGTCGGGTGTGGCGTTATCGGGATCGGACTCCATGGCCCCCGCGCGCGCGAGCGGCAGCGCGAGCAGCACGGTTTCGTCGCGCGCGCCCGCGGGGATATCGAGCGGCGGCGGCGCGGGCGCGTCGTCGGGAAAGGAGAACGCGGTGCCGTCGGGCAGCACGCCGAACGCGGAAGCGAGCGCGACCTTGCCGAGCCCGAGCGCGATGTCGTCGAGCATCACGGACGCCCAGCCCCACGACCACGCCTGCGTCGCCCGCGCATGCGAGCGCACGAGATGCTCGAAGAAGCGGTCCTGCTGCTGGAAATGCTGTGGTTCGAGGAACAGCCCCTCGGACCAGATCATGCGCTGGTTCCAGGTCATGGTGGCTCGTGTCCGCTTGGGTGATGTCGTCCGGTTAGCCCGCGCGCCCGGTTCGGCACGCGCGTTCCGCCTCAAGAACGAACGAGCGGCCCGAATTTGCAAGGCGGCTTGCGGGCGGGGTCATTTTTTGGCGGCGCGCGACGGCGGCGGCGGGGTCGCGCGCTGCGCGGCGATCGAGACATCGGCGGTGTCGATGCGCACGCTCATCACGGTCGTCTGGTTCGGCGGCACGGGCACGGCGGCGCGCCAGCGCGCGTGTTCGATGTCGCGGTAGGCCGCCACGACCGCGACGAACTTCGTGCCCGGCTGCGCCGCCTGTTCGATGCTCTGCTTCTCGCCGGGCTTGAGCAGGAATTCGTTCTTCGCGTTGAGATCCGCGCCGAGCGTCGCCTGGTCCTTGCCGTAGAGCGTGAAGAAGTCGGCGCTGTCGAAGGCGGCGGTCGCCTTCAGTTCGTACACGCGAACGAGCACGGGCGAGGGCCGGCCGCTGTGATCCGGATTCACTTTGTCGAGCGCGCTCACGTCGATGCGCACGATCGTCGGCGGGGGTGGAGGAGGCGGCGCGGATTTGCACGCCGCGACGGCGAGCGCGCCCGCTAGGACGACGAACGAAAGCACGCGCGACACTGGCTCGACTCTTCTCATGGCTCACCCCCGGCACCGTCCCACACAGCAGCAGACGAACCGCGCCGCCGCGCTTTTCAAATCCGCTGCGGTGGTTCGTTTAGTCGTGGCACTGTTGCGGGCGCTCGCTGCCTGGCCGGTGCGAAGCCTGGGTCCATCGAGGAGCGCATTCGTGATAGCGATCGAGCGGAACGCATCGGCTCATCAGGAGACCGATGCACATGCGCCCGCCAGCGGCGCCATCAGACGGACGTGCGCCGTGTTCGCCGTGCTCATCGTGCTCGCCACGCTGGGCGCTTCGGCGTCCGATGCCCGCGCGCAGCCAGCCCCCACGCACGATTCGGGATGCGCCCCGGATGCCGCGAGCATGCAGCTCGCCTACAACGATCTGCGCGAACCCGGCATGCAGCTCGCGCAGGAAGCGCCGGCCGCCGTCCCCGCACGACGCGCGCAGCCGGTTCCGCCCGCGGCCGATACCGCGCAGAACGCGCCCATCACGAGCGCCGCGCGCGATGCCGAAGCCCGCGTGCGCGACGCCGAAACCATCGCGACGCTCTCGAAGGAAGGGCAGTTGCTGCTCGCGCGCGATCAGGTCAAGCTCGACGGCTACGCGTACTGCAGCATGTCGGTCGCGGCGGCGGAACGGGGCGACTTCCGCGAAAGCATCGAGGCGGCGTCGCGCGCTCTGGTCGTCGCGCAACGCACGGACAACGCGAACCTTGCCGCGCTGTCGCGCCGCGATCTGGCGATCGCGTACAGCTACGCGGGCGATCTCGACGACGCTGAGCGTTACGCGAAGGAAGCCATCGCCGCGGGCGCGAAGAGTCCCGACCAAGTGCTCGCGCCCGCTCACAAGGTGCTCGGCGATATCGCGGCGCGCCGCGGCGACGCCAGCGCCGCGCTCTCGGAATACCGCACGGCGCTGGAGACGGCGTCGCCGCGCTATCGGCCGCTCGTGCTGCTCTCGCTCACCAGCGCGCAGATCGCGAGCGGCGATCCGGCCGGCGCGCGCGCGACCTTCGAGCAGACGGCCGGCGTCGATGGCACGCTGCTCGCGCCGCTCAGGAAGCGCATCGAGGGCAATCTGCTGCTCGCCGAAAACCGGCCCGACGCGGCGCTCGCCGCATTCGCCGCGAGCGCGGGCAAGGGCGGCTCCGACGCGAGCTACGACAACCTGTGGGCGCACGAAGGCATGGGCCGCGCGTATCTCGCGCTCGGCAATCGCGCGAAGGCGCGCGAGGCATGGCTCGCGGCGCTCGACGATTCCGAGTCGATCCGCGCGCGCTTTCGCAGCGAAGAGTTCAAGACCGGCCTCTTCTCCGACACGCAGACGGTGTTCGAGGAAACCATCGCGCTCGTCGTCGATGAGGGCGACTACGCGCTGGCCTGGACGCTTTCGGAGCGCAGCCGCAGCCGCGCGCTGCTCGATGTCGTGCGCAACCGGCTCGACAAGAGCGTCGACGCAACGCAGCTCAACGGCCAAACGCTTTCGCTCGACGAGGTGCGGCGCGCGCTCGCGCCCGGCGAGGCGATCGTCGAATATCACGGCCTCGCCGATCGCCTGATCGCGTGGGTCGTGCGCGCCGACGGCATTCAGGGCTTCACGCTGCCGATCGCGCGGCGCGACATGACGCTCGCCGTGAGCGACTTCCGCGGCGCGATCACGCGCGGCCGGCCGCAGGCGATCGCCTACGGCGCGAAGCTCGATGCGCTGCTCATCGAGCCGCTCGGGCTGCGTCCTGGCGAGCGGCTCATCATCGCGCCGAACGGGGCGCTGCACTACATGCCGTTCCAGGCGCTGAAGAACGGCCAGGGCTTTCTGATCCAGCGCCATGCAATCGCGCTCGCGCCTTCGGCGAGCGTGGCGGTGCAGCTCGTGCGGCGTGAGCAGAAGATCGCGAGCAATCTCGTCGCGTTCGGCAATCCGCGCATCGGGCCGGAGTACGAACTGCCCGCCGCCGAGGCCGAAGTCAGGGCGATCGGCCCGCTCTTCGCGAAAAGCGAGACCTTCCTGCAAAGCGACGTGACGCGCAAGACCTTCAGCGACAACGCGCCGGGCGGCCGCATCGTTCATGTGGCGACGCACGCGCAGGCCGACACCATCGATCCGCTGCATTCGCGCGTGCTGCTCGCGCCCGCCGCGCAGCCCGCCGACGGCCCCGATCCGATGCTCGCCGCCGACATCTACAACCTGCGCTTCGATTCCGTCGCGCTCGTCACGCTCTCGGCGTGCGAGACGGCGCTCGGACGCATTGCGCGCGGCGACGAAATCATGGGCTTCACGCGCGCGTTCTTCTACGCGGGCGCATCGGCGCTGCTGGTGTCGATGTGGCCGGTCGCCGACGAATCGACCGAACTCACGATGCGCACGTTCTACGGCGCGCTCACCCGGGGCGAGCAGGCGATCGACGCGATGCGCGACGCCCAGCTCGCCGTGCTCGCCAACAGCCGGTTCGCCCATCCGTTCTACTGGGCGCCCTTCGATCTGATGGGCAACTGGCGGCTGTCGGTCGCCCGTTGAATCTTGTACCGCTCCCGCGCATCGCGCCGGTCCCGATGAGGATGTCGCCGTGAACCACGCCATGAAAACCGAACGCCTCGTCTTGCGGCCACGCGCGCGCGCTCTGCGCATCCGGTGTCTCGCGCGCGCGGCCGGCGCGGGCCTCGCCTGCGCGGGCGCGCTCACGGCGTGGGCGCAGCAGACGCCGCTGCCCGGCACGGCGCAGGTGCCGAGCGCCGGCACGCTGCTCAACGAGCAGCCTCGCCCGCCGGTCACGGCGCCGCCGCCCGATGGCGAAGCCGTGTTGCCCGCGCCGGTCGCGCCGCCGCCGCCCGCCGCGCCCGAAGGCAGGAAGTTCGTGCTGAAACGCATCCAGCTTGCGGGCAACGACACCTTGCCCGCGGATACGCTGCTCGCGCCTGTCGCCGGCAGCATCGGTCAGGAAGTTTCGTTCAGCGATCTCGACGCGATCGCCGCGCGTATCGCGCAGGTGTATCGCGATCGCGGCTATCCGCTCGCGCAGGTCGTGATTCCGCCGCAGGACGTGACCGATGGCGACGTTACCTTCACGGTGCTGGAAGGCAAGATCGGGCGCGTGCGGCTGACCATCGCGCCGGGCGCGCCGATCAAGGAATCGCTCGTGCGCGCGCGGCTCGCCGCGATCGAGCCGGGGCGGCCGCTCAGGCAAGGCGAGCTCGAACGCACGATGCTGCTGCTCTCCGACCTGCCCGGCATTCGCGTGACCTCGGCGCTGGAATCGGGCAGCGCGCCCGGCACTGTCGATCTGAACGTGAACGTGGAGGGCGTGCGCCGCTGGAACTTCGCGCTCTCCGCCGACGACTACGGCTCTGCGCCCGCCGGACAGTGGCGTCTGGGCGCGCTCGGGCGGCTGGCTTCGCCGTTCGGCATCGGCGACAACCTCGACGTCAATCTGCTGGCCGCCGAGCGCGCCGACACGCTGTACGGGCGCATCGGCTACGACGCGCCGGTGGATGCCAACGGCACGCGCGTGGGCCTCGCGTACTCGCATCTGTACTACTACCTCGGTCAGGATTTCGCGTCGCTGCAGGCGCACGGCAACGCGGATGTCGTGACGGCTTCGGTCTCGCGTCCGCTCATCCGCTCGCGCAGCCAGAACCTGCTCTTTCGCGGCGCATTGGAGTATCGCGCGCTCACCGACAAGATCGACAGCGTCGCGTTCGAGAATCCGCAAAAGCTCTATGTCGCGAGCGTCGGGCTGTCGTACGAAAGCCGCGACAGTTTTCTCGGCGGCGGCTTCAACAGCGCGGATGTGCAGCTTGCGTTCGCGCATCTGAACATCGATTCGGCGGCGGGGCAGGCCATCGATCAGGGTCCGGGCGGACGCAACACGGCGGGCAACAGCGTGCGCCTCGTCATGCAGGCCAACCGGCTCAACGCGATCACGCAGAAGACGAGCTTCTTTCTGGGCGTGTCGGGGCAATGGGCGAATCAGAACCTCGACAGCTCGTCGCGCTTCGCGCTCGGCGGGCCGAGAGCGGTGCGCGCGTATTCGCCCTCGGAGGCGATCGTCGACGAAGGACTGGTCGGAACCGCCTCGTTGCGCTACGCCGTGATACCGACGCTGACGCTCTCCGCTTTCTTCGATATCGGCGTGGGGCGCTACAACGCCCGGCCGGTGCCCGGACAGGGCGCCAACACGGTGACGCGCAGCGGGGCCGGGCTCGGGCTCTTCTGGAACGGCCCGTACGGGATCTCCGTGGACGCCAGCGTCGCATGGCGCACGACCCGCGCCGACAGCACCGGCGACGACAAGGTGCCGCGCGTGTATGTGCAGGTGTCCAAATCGTTTTAGCCGTTCAACGCCGCATCGAAGCAGTCAGACAGGAGTTCAAGATGAGCGACAACCACTGCCTTCGGACCCGCAGGGATCGCCGGGAATGGGAGCGCGCGGTGCGGCGTCTCGCGAGGCGCGCCGCGCGCCACGCGGGCATCGATCTCACGCCGGCCGCGCTTTTGCCGTTGATCGCGCTCGTCGTTGCGCCGGGCGCGTTCGCGCTGCCGGTCGGCGGACAGGTCGTCAACGGCGACGTGAGCATCAGCACGCCCGCGCCGAACGCCATGGCGATCACGCAAGGCTCGCAGAAGGGCATCGTCAACTGGAACGGCTTTTCCATCGGCGCGAACGAGACGGTGAACATCTCGCAGCCCTCGGCGCAGGCGGTGCTGCTCAACCGCGTGACGGGCGGCAATGCGAGTACGATCGCCGGACAGCTCAACGCCAACGGCAAGGTCTTCCTGGTCAACCCGGCGGGCGTGCTGTTCGCGCGTGGCGCGTCGGTGAACGTCGGCTCGATCGTCGCCTCGACGCTCGGCATTTCGGACAGCGATTTTCTGGCGGGCAAGTATCGCTTCGTCGGCGCGGCGGATGCGCGCGGGCGCGTCGTCAACAACGGTTCGATCACGGCGGGCGAGCGCGGCACGGTCGCGCTGCTCGGCGCGCAGGTGGACAACGGCGGCACGGTGAGCGCGAAGCTCGGCACGGTCGCGCTGGGCGCGGGCAGCGACATCACGCTCGATTTCGCGGGCGACGGCCTCACGATGCTCAAGGTCGACGGCGCGGCGGCCCAGGCGCTCGCGAGCAATTCGGGCGTGCTCGCGGCCGACGGCGGCCAGGTGCTGATGTCGGTGCAGACCGCCGACGCGCTCGCCGCGACGGTGCTGAACCAGACGGGCACGGTGCGGGCGCGCAGCGTGACGGAGCGCAACGGGCGCATCGTGCTGGACGGCGGCGCGGCGGGCGTGACCGACGTGTCGGGCGGCATCGACGCGACGGGCGGCGCGGGATCGAAGGGCGGGGCCATCGACATCACGGGCTATCAGGTCGCCGTGACGGGCAACGCGCGCATCGACGCGAGCGGTTCGGCGGGCGGCGGGCGCGTGCGCGTGGGCGGCGGCGCGGCGGGCAAGGAGACCGACATCCATAACGCCGATGCGGTGTGGATGGGCCCGGGGGCCGCGGCGCGCGCCGATGCGCTCGACAGCGGCGACGGCGGCCATGTCGTCGTGTATGGCGAGAACGCGGCGCGCGTGTACGGGACGCTCACGGCAAAGGGCGGCGCGGCGGCGGGCAATGGCGGCCTGATCGAAACGTCGGCGCGTTTTATCGATGTCGCCGGCGCGCACATCGATGCGTCCGCGCCGCACGGGAGCGGCGGCACATGGCTGCTGGACCCGTACGACGTCGATATCGTGGCGGACACCTCGGCGCGCGACTTCGGCACGTCGTCGGATGCGACGGGCGTCACTTTCCGGCCCGTGTCGCCCACGCAGAGCCCGAGCCAGCTTGCGGTCGGCCAGATCACCGGCCAGCTCGACGACGGCGTCTCGGTGACGGTGAACACCGGCACGGGCGGTTCGGAGTCCGGCACGATCCGCGTGCGCACCGACATCATGAAAAGCGGCGACCGGGACGCCGCGCTCACGCTGAACGCGGCGGGGTCGATCCATCTCGATAGCTACACCGTGCCGAGCGGCGAGTTCCCGATCCGTGTCACGCCGCAGATCGGCGTGACGAAGGGGCCGGGCAATAACGGCAAGCTCGACGTCAATCTCAATGCGAACGTGAACGGCACGAATCCGTCCGCGCTCGTGACGATGAACGGCATGCTGGTCGATGGCGTGGCGACGCATCCGGGCATCGCGACGAACGGCGGCAAGCTGACGATCAACGGCGCGGCGTCGCCCGGCAACGCGGCGGGCGTGCGCCTCACCTACGCCAACATCGACACGACGTCCGCCGCGACGGACGGCGGCACGGGCGGCGACGTGATCGTGCGCGGGACCGCGCCAAGCGGCCCCGGCGTGAGCCTCCAAGACACGTCGATCACGACGGCGACGGGCGCGATCACCATCGAAGGGCATGGCGGCGTGCAGTATGTCGCGCCCGATGCGTCCGGCTACGACTACGTGGACGCCACGGGAAGCGGCGTCGTGCTCACGGGCGGCCGTCTTTCAACGACGCGCGGCGCGATCGGCGTGACGGGCTTCGGCGCGACGGGCGGCCCAGAGACGCTCGACGGCCGCGCGGGCCGCTTTCAGGGCGACGGCGTCGCGCTTTCGGGCGGCGCTTCGATCGAATCGACGAGCGGCGCGGTCAGCATCCGGGGCACGGCGGCGAAGGGCAAGGACGCGCAGGTTCTGGTGCAGGGCGACGGCGTGAACATTGCCGGCTCGACGATCCGCGCGGGCGGCACGCTCGATCTGAACGGCACGGGCGCGACGGCCGATGAAAGCCTCGGCAGAGTGAGCGGCGCGGGTGTCGCGATCGCCGGTTCCACGCTCACGGCGGGTGGCGCGATGACGATCGATGGCGCGGGCGCGGCGGCTGTGCAGACCATCAGCGGCGTCGTTGGCGACGGCGTCTCGATCACGGGCGAATCGAGCGTCGGCTCGACCGGCGGCGGCATCACCCTTCGCGGCACGGGGGCGAGCAGCACGACGAAGACGCTCACGGACCGCGGCGCGATTCAGGGCGATGGCGTGCTCATCGACGGCCCCTCGATCAGGTCGGCGGGCGCGCTCGCGATCACGGGAACGGGCGCATCGGCGCGCAACGAGCAACCGTCGGACGGCGGCACGGGCATTTCCGCTTCCGGCAACGGCGTGTCGATTCGCAATGCAACGATTACCGCGGGCGCGTTCAGCGTCGATGGAACGGCGGCATCGACGAGCGGCGCGCGAACGGCAGCGGCGGGACCGGCCGTGTCCGCCGTCGGCGACGGCGCGCAAATCGTCAATGCCACGATCGACTCGGCGGGCGCGCTGCGCATCAAAGGGACGGGCGCGCAGGCGAGCGGCCAGCAGGCGAGCGTCGCGGGCGCGGGCGTCTATGTCGAGGCATCGACCCTCACGTCGAGCGGCGGCGACGTCACGCTCGACGGCACGGGCGCGACCGGGCTGAACCGCTTCGTCGCCGGTTCCGGCGTGGACACGCTTCATTTCGGCGGCACGTATGTCAGTGCGTCGGACATCGGCGCGACGGCGGGCAACGTGTCGGTCTTCGGCGTCGCGCCGGATGCGAGCGTTGCCGCTGGCGGCGTCGTCGTGAACGGCATGGACCGCGACCAGAACCTGGGCATCCACGCGAACGGCGATGTGCGGATTTACGGCATCGGCAACGTCTTGAGCGGCGTGACGCTGCTTGGTCTGAGCGCGACCGTCCGCGGCACGGTCAGTTCGGCGGCCGGTTCCATCGACATACGCGGCGCGACGAACGCGCAATCCAATACGCTCTACCATGGCATCACGCTCGGCGCGGTGAACGTGCAAGCGGACGGCGCGGGCCAGACGGTCTCGCTCACCGGCTCGACGCCAGTGGACGCCAACGCGATTGGCTTCGCGAACACGAACATCTCGGCGGGCTCGCGAGGCGTGATCGTCGTGCGCGCGGACAATGCGGGCGGCGATTTCACGGTGTTCGACGACCAGAACACCTCGTTCTACTCGCCTTCGGGCACGGTCGTGTTCGTGCCGGGCAAGGTCGGGCCCGGCTTCGAGATCGTCGACGACCCCGCGCGGCCCATCAACGTGTGGGGCGGCAGCGGCGGCTTCACGGTCGGGCCGTCGATCCTCGGCGCGGTTTCGTCGAGCATCGATACGATCGTGATCGGCTCGTCGAGCCATACCGGGCAGATCACGGTGAACGCATGCAGCGGCGCGCGCTGCCAGGCGCCGGCGCAAACGGTGCGCAACAACCTCACGCTTCAGAACGAAGGCGCGGGCAGCGGCGGCATTTCCCTGGCCGCGGGGCTTTCCGTGCAGACGGCGCAAAACGGCGCGTATGTACCCGGCACGCTGACGCTCGCGTCGGCGGGACAGGTGAGGCAGGCGGCGCAAGCCTCGCAAGCCATCACGGCCGGTCTCGTGACCCTCAGCGGACCCGGCGCCGTCACGCTCACGAATGCGGCCAACGTGTTTTCCGCGCTGGCGCTCGTGAACAGCGGCAACGTCGCCGTCACGCGCGCGGGCAATTTCAGCATCGTCGGCAACTATGGGGCGGCGCCCGTCACGTTCGGCTCCTTCGATACGGCGACGCGCACCGTCGCGCGCATCGGATCGGGCGGCCTCGTCACGCCCGGCGGCAACGTGACCGCGACCGCGCTGGCGGGACCGGGCGGTGCGGGCGGTACGGGCGTCATCACGCTGAGCGATCCGCTCGTCAAGACGTCGGCGGGCGCCGCGACGCTCACGCTCAACGCGGCGGACACGGTTTCCATCACCAATAACATCACGTCTTCCGGCGGCCCGCTCGATGTCAGGGCCGATGCCGGCACGCGCATCCTCGTGTACGGCGAGCGCGGCGACGGTCCGCCTGCGCGCATCCGCATCGCCACCAACGGCGGCAGCGTCGCGCTGGGCACGCAGGACGGGGCCTACGATGTCGTCCAGTCGGCCGATATCGATACGCGGCGGGGCGGAGAGGCGGGCGGCGATGTGACGATCCACGGTGTCGCGCCTTCGGCGCCGTACGAGGGCCTCGCGCGGTACGCGGTGGACCTGAACGACGTGAAGATCGACTCGGGAACGGGCGCGATCGAAGTGGACGGGCGCGGCGCGAACGGGTCGAATTACGGCGGCGGCGTGGTGCTGCGCAACGCGGGCAATCCCGCTTCGGTGCAGCCCGGCGCGACGCGGCTCACATCGAACGCCGCCGATGACGCCAGCGGCGGCGCGATCCGCATTCGTGGCGCGGCGGACTCGGGCAGCGGCGTCGCGATGCTGGACGGCGCGGCGCTCGCGGCCCCGAACGGCACGGTCGATGTGCGCGGCAGCGCCACCGGTGCGAACGCGGCGGCGTACGGCGTGCGGCTGGATTCGGCGTCGGCTTCGGGCCGCGCGGTCGCGCTGACGGGCACCGGCGGCACGGGTGGCGCGGGCGGCGTGTCGCTGCAAGCGGCGCGGCTCACGGCCTCGGGCGGCGCGCTGCGCGTCTATGGCGGCGGGCGCGGCGCGGGCGCATACGGCGTGGCGCTGCTCGACGGTTCGTCGCTCAGCAGCGCGGGCGGCCCGATCGACATTCGCGGCAACCTCACGGGCGTCGCTGCGGGTGGGCCTTCGCCGTCCTACGGGGTGCTCTTGCTCAACGGTTCGATCAACGCGAGCGCGCCGGCCGGCACGGTCTCGATCGCCGGTTCGACCTCCACCGCCGATG
The DNA here is from genome assembly GCF_021353155.1 of Caballeronia sp. PC1. NCBI lineage: Bacteria > Pseudomonadati > Pseudomonadota > Betaproteobacteria > Burkholderiales > Burkholderiaceae > Caballeronia > Caballeronia sp. PC1. The sequence goes on along the minus strand of NZ_JAJUBH010000003.1, from coordinate 186,469 downwards.
CCGGCATCGCCTACGGCGCCGTGCCGCTGCCCGCCAATTCCGGGCTCGTCGCCGGACCGTTCTCGATCACCACGGGCGCGGGCGGCGTCATCTCGCTGCGCGCGTCCAACGACGGCACCGCGACCAGTCTGCTCGGCCGCAGCGGCGCGGGCTCGATCGGCGCGCCGGGCGGCACGCTCGCCATCGCGCCGGGATCGGTCGCGCCATCGGACTTCGCTGTCACCGCGCAGAACGGCACGCCGATCACGCTGTTCGGCACGAACGCGACGCCGGGCCTCTCGATCGACGACGCGACGTACCGCACCTTTTCCACGCAGACGAACACGCTCGTCCTCGGCTCGCCGACGCAAACGGGGCGCATCACGGTCGAAGGCGCGTGCGCGGGCGGCGCGAACTGCGCGGCGCGTCCCGCCGTCGCGACGAATCTGACGCTGCAGAACCCCGGCAGCGGCAGCCAGGGCATCGACCTGCCATCCGGCATCGCGCTGCCCGCCAACGCCACGCTCGCGCTCGACACGGCGGGCGCGGCGACCGATCCGGGCGGCGTTCAGGCCCACACGCTGCTGCTCGCGGGCGACGGCGTCTTCACGCTGCTCGATGCGAACCAGGTCGATACGCTCGTCCTCGCCGGCGCGCGCACGGTGAATTTCAGGAACGCGGGCAGCTTCACGATCGGCACGGGCAGCGCGAACGGCATCGATGCGGCGACGGGCGGCGTCGTGCCGGTCGGCGGCCAGCAGGGCGCGGTGACGGGCGATCTCGTGGCGATTTCCGACAACGGCAAGATCACGCTCGGCACCCAAGGCACGCCGATGCATCTGCAAGCGGGCGGCAGCATCGACCTCGTGATGCAGAGCGCGCCGTTCGACAACCCGTTTGGCGGCACGCTGAGCGCGGGCGGCGCGTGGCGCGTGTGGGCCTCGACATGGCGGCAGGAGAACCGCAACGGCATCGCACCCGGCGGTCCGATGCCGAACTTCTACGGCTGCAGCTACAGCGGCGGGTGCAGCTGGACCGACCGGCCGTTAAGCGATGTCGTATCGGGCAACGGCAATCACTTCGTCTACGCAGAGCGGCCGACGCTCGATGTCGTCATCGGCGATCAGCAGCGTTCCGCGGGCGCGGACAACGCCCCGTTCTCCGTCTCCGTCGACGGAATGCGAACGGGCGACCTGCGGGACAGCGTGCTCACCGGCGCGCCGCGTTCCGATGCCGACCGCAACTCGTCGCCCGGCACGTATGGCATCAACGGCGCGTATGCGTCGCCGGTGGGCTATGTCGTGAACGTGAAGCCGGGCACGCTCACCGTGCAGCCCGCCGATCCACCGCCCACGCCGCTGGAGGGCGCGGTGTTCAACCGCACCGGCCTGCAGCCGCTTTTCACCGCGCAGGAACAGAGCTTCGTCTACGAGAGCAATCTTGGCGGCGTGAATGTCTGCGTGGGCACGAGCGAGGCGATCCTCGCCATGCAGCAGTCCGAAGGACCGGCCGATTCGCTCGCGTCCGAATGGAAACGCGTGCGCTCGCGGCCGAACCTGAACAACTGTCTCGTCGTGAACGGCCAGCACGGCTGCGGCGAATTCTGAAAAGGTGCCACGATGATCGACGTCGAACCCCTGCTCGCGCCGACCGAGACGATGCCGCCCGCGGGCATCGATCTCGAATACGACCCGGCGTTTCTCGCGCTCGATGCGCTCGCGCGCGGCAATCCCGAGCGCCAGTTCGAAGCGCTCGCCGAGCCGACCGCCTGGCCGGACGTGCTGGAAGCGTCGCAGGCGCTGCTCGCGAAGTCGAAGGATCTGCGCATCGGCGTGGTCTATGCGCGCGCGGCCTCGCGTGTGCACGGCCTCGCGGGTTTTCATGCGGGCTTGCGCCTCCTGACCGGGCTGTTCGAGCGCTACTGGGACACGCTCTATCCGCCGCTCGATGCCGACGACGACAACGATCCCGCGCTGCGCGTCAACGCGCTCGCGCCCCTCGCCGATGCGTACACGCCCTTCGCCGAAAGCGAAACGCTGCTGCACGATTTGCGGGAGGCCGAAGTGTGCCGCGCGCGCGGCGAACGGCTGACCGTGCGCGATATGCTCGTCGCGCAGGGAAGGCTGGCGGCGGCACAAGGCGAGAGCGCGGCGACGCCCGCGCGCGTCGAAGGCATGCTCGCCGATGCGCTCGCGCGGAATCGCAACACGCTCGCCGAAGGCCTCGATCTGCCGCGCGCCGTGCAGGCGCTTTCCGATGCGCTGACCGGCCGGCTCGGCGCGGAACGCGCGCCGCTGCTCGCGGACATGCTGGGCACGGCGCGTCTCGTGGCCGCGCAGATGCACGCGGCGGCGCCTCAGGCGGAGCCCCAAATCGAGACCGCGCCGCAAGCGGGCGTCGAAAGACGCATGACCGCGCGCCCCGGCGAGATCGCCACGCGTGAAGACGCCGTTGCGCTGCTCGATGCGGTTTGCGCGTTCCTGGAGCGCACCGAGCCCGCGCATCCCGCGCCGCTGTTGATCCGCCGGGCGCGCGGGCTGATGGGCAAGGACTTTCTCTCCGTGATGCGCGATCTCGCGCCCGGCAGCCTCGACCAGATTCATTTGATCGCGGGGACCAGGCCGGAGTGACGCGTTCGATGCCGCTTTCAATCCCCGGCCGGCTGAATCGTCCTCCAGACGTGGTTCACGCTCACGCGAAGGAGACCTCATGGCAACCAGCAGTCAGAAATTCATCGGCCGCAATCGCGCGCCGCGTGTTCAGATCGAATACGACGTCGAAACCTACGGCAGCGAGAAGAAGGTCCAGCTTCCGTTCGTAATGGGCGTCATGGCCGATCTTTCCGGCAAACCCGCCGAGCCGCTGCCGCCCGTCGACCAGCGCAAATTCCAGGAGATCGACATCGACAACTTCGACAGCCGCATGAAGGCGATGCACCCGCGCGTAGCTTTCCAGGTGCCGAACAGGCTGACCGGCGAGGGCAATCTGAGCGTCGATATCACCTTCGACAACATGAGCGACTTCTCGCCCGCCGCCGTCGCGCGCAAGGTCGATGCGCTCGGCAAGCTGCTCGAAGCGCGCACCCAGCTCGCCAATCTCGTCATCTTCATGGACGGGAAGACGGGCGCGGAAGAACTGATCGCGCGCGTGCTCGACGATCCCGCGCTGCTCAAGACGCTCGCTTCCGCCGCGCCGGCCGCGAACGATGCCACCGCCGCCGATCCCGCCGCCGATGCCGCCGCAAAGCCCGCCGAATGAGTCCCGAAAGGAAAACGACCATGTCCGACGTTTCTCAAATGACCGAAGCGAAACCCGACTTGCAGGGCGCCACGCTCGAAGGCAGCGATCTCGAATCGCTGCTGAACCGGGAGTTCCGCCCGAAGAGCGACGAGGCGAAGTCCGCCGTGCAAATGGCGGTGCAGACGCTCGCGCAACAGGCGCTCTCGCAGACGCAGATCATCTCCGGCGACGCGATCCGCTCGATCCAGTCGATGATCGCCGAAATCGACAAGAAGCTCACCGATCAGGTAAACGAAGTGATCCATCACGCCGACTTCCAGAAGCTGGAAGGTTCGTGGCGCGGGCTGCACTATCTGATCAACAACACCGAAACCGACGAGATGCTCAAGATTCGCGTGATGAACATCTCGAAGAAGGATCTCGGCAAGACGCTCAAGCGCTTCAAGGGCGTCGCGTGGGACCAGAGCCCGCTCTTCAAGCAGATTTACGAGCACGAATACGGGCAGCTCGGCGGCGAGCCGATCGGCGCGCTGTGCGGGGACTTCTACTTCAATCAGTCGCCGCCCGATGTCGAACTGCTCGGCGAGATGTCGAAGATCGCGGCGGCGGCGCACGCGCCGTTCATCGCCGCGGCCGATCCGAGCCTGCTGCAGATGGACTCGTGGCAGGAGCTTGCCAATCCGCGCGATCTCACGAAGATATTCGGCACGCCGGAGTATGCGAGTTGGCGTTCGCTGCGCGCCTCGGAAGACGCGCGCTACATCGGCCTTGCGATGCCGCGCTTTCTGGCGCGCGTGCCGTACGGCGCGCGCACCGAGCCCGTCGACGAATTCGATTTCGAGGAAGACACCAACTCCGCCGATCACACCAAGTACACCTGGGCCAACTCGGCCTACGCGATGGCCGTGAACATTACCCGCTCGTTCAAGCTGTATAGCTGGTGCTCGCGCATTCGCGGCGTGGAGTCGGGCGGCGCGGTGGAGGGCTTGCCCGTGCACAGCTTTCCGACCGACGACGGCGGCGTGGACATGAAGTGCCCGACGGAAATCGCCATTTCGGACCGGCGCGAAGCCGAACTCGCGAAGAACGGCTTCATGCCGCTGATTCATCGCAAGAATTCGGATTTCGCGGCGTTCATCGGCGCGCAGTCATTGCAGAAGCCGTTCGAATACGAAGACCCCGACGCCACCGCGAATGCCGCGCTCGCCGCGCGCCTGCCGTATCTGTTCGCGTGCAACCGCTTCGCGCATTATCTGAAGTGCATCGTGCGCGACAAGGTCGGCAGCTTCAAGGAACGTGCCGACATGGAGACCTGGCTCAACAAGTGGATCACGCAATATGTCGACGGCGATCCGGCTAATTCTTCCGAGCACACCAAGGCGCAGAAGCCGCTTGCCGCCGCGGAGGTGAAGGTGCAGGAAGTGCCGGGCGCGCCGGGCTATTACACGTCGCAGTTTTTCCTGCGCCCGCATTATCAGCTCGAAGGGCTCACGGTTTCGTTGCGGCTGGTTTCGCGGTTGCCGTCGGCGAAGCAGGCGGCTTGAGGGGGTTTTGTATTGGCGGAGGCCTGCTTCAGATGGCGGGCGTCCGCAACACCGTCACCTCCGACCCATCCCCCACCCAAACCGCGCTAGCCGTAAAGTTGTCATGATCCGGCCGCGCGGCCTGCCGCAACTGCGCCACCATCAGATCGAGCCATGCCGCGGGCGTTGACGCGCGTCCGATCGCGTCGATCATCGCCGATTCGTCGAGATACTCCCAGAAGCCGTCCGTGCAGAGCAGGAACGCGTCGCCTTCGGCAATCGGAAACGGCGCGCCGGACGCCGCGATCGCAAGATCGTCCGCCGTGCCGAGCGCGGAGAACAGCACGTTGCGCCGCGGATAGTGCCGCACGTCGCGGGCGTCGAGCAGGTTCGCGTCGATCATGCTTTGCACGAGGCTGTGATCCTGCGTCTGCACGACCGTCGCGCCGCGCCGGAAGCAGTAGAGGCGCGTGTCGCCGCAATGCGCCCAGGCCGCGAGCCCCGCCGCCTCGTCGATGCCGAGCAGCACCGCCGTCGAGCGCATGTGCGCGAGCCCGGCGTCGTGCTCCTGGGCGTCGACGATGGCGTCGTTCGCGCGCAGAAGCACGCGCAACAGGTTTGGCCCGGTGAGCGCGACGCCCGCCTGCGCGACGCGCGCCAGTTCCGCGAGCACGGTATCGACAGCGATGCGCGATGCCGCATCGCCGCCGCCGTGACCGCCCGCGCCGTCGGCCACCACGTTCGCGAAAAGCGTCGCGTGCCGCCATTGGCCGTGGGCGTCTTCGTTGCGCGACCGGCCGCCTGCCTCGCTCACGCTTGCGGTTTGCAGTTGCATGTCGGTTCTCCGGCGCGCGTCATGGGCGGCCGCGGCGCTTCAGTTCGTTGATCTGCGCCTCGTAGGCGGCGACGAACGCGCGGCCGAACAGCACATGGAAATCTTCGGTCGCCTCGTTCGAGAGTTGGCCGTAAGTCTCCATGAAGCGATCCCAGCAGCGCGCGCGCCGGTTGATGCCGGGCAACAGGCCGTCCAGCATCGAGTGACCCGACAGGCGCGCCTCGATGCGCTTGGGTTCGAAACGCTCGAACACGCCGTCGAGCGCCGCGCGCATGCCGGCGACCATGCCGACCTGATGCGCGCGCAAGTCGGCGTGTGCATCGGCGAGCGCGGCGGCGGGCGGCATGAAGCCGCGCACCGGCGGGCCGAACAGATGCGCGAGCGCGGCCTCGACGTTTGGCGAGAACTTGAGCGGATTGTTATCCGCTGCCGCGATGATCGTCGCGTCCGTGCGCATTTCGCGCTTGAATGCGGCGCGCGCGGCCAGCAGATCGAGCGTGCCTTGCGTCGCTTCGTGCAACAGCTCGCCGATGAGCCGCATGAGCGCGGGCGTGAGCGCGTCGAGCCGCACGCCGGGTGCGCGCAGGCCTTGCAGGAAGGCATCGATGAGCGCGTTATCGCCGGTCTGCGTTTCGGCGGGCGTGAGCGCGGGCGTTGGCGTCGGCGTGGCGCGCGGTCTCGGCGGCGTGAACGCGCTGCGCAACTCCGGCCCGGCGTCGGAGAGCGTCGCGAGCGGCGCGGCGGGTTGCGCGCCCGTCAGGCTGGCGAACGGATCGTCGGCGTGGGCGGTGTTGGGCTGCGTCAGCGGTTCGACGAGCGCGTCCATCGGCGCATCCGTCGAGTGATGCGCGCCCGGCGCGAGATCGAAAAGCTCGTCGATGGTGCGCTTCGAAGCCGGATCGTCGAGACCTAGCTCGAAGCCGCCGCACACCACGTCGGCGTCGGGCGGCGCGAGCGTTGAAGCGTGCGCCACCGAAGGCGCGGCGCACGCATCGAACAAGCCCGCGAACGGATCGTCCGATGCCGCATAGGTCGTCGCATCCGGCATCGCGCGCGCGTTCTGCGGATCGTCCTCGGCGGCAACTTCCGCGCGCAGTTGATAGCCGCCGATCTGCACTTCGTCGCCGTGGTCGATCCGCACTTCCTCGCCGGGGTCGAGCGGCGCGCCGTTGACGAGCGCCGGATTGCTGCCGCGATCGATCAGCCGGTACGTGCCTTCGCGCCACACGATCTGCGCATGCATGCGCGAGACGGTGCGCTCGGCGTCGTCGAGCACGAGACGGTTCGTGACCGCGCGCCCGATCGTGCCGCCGTCCGCATCGAAGCTCGCCGCGAGGGGCCTGTGCGGCGGCTGGCCGTTGTGACGTATCACCGTGAGTTTGAGCATCGCCTGCGCCTTTCGCGTGTGCGCGTGAGTTCAGTCGAACGCATAGACGAAGTCGTTCGCGCTCGCCGATAGCCGGATGCGTTCGAGCGCGCCGCCTTCGGTGAGCCGCGTCAGATACTCCGTCGAAATGCGCGGCAAGACCGTGTTGGTGAGCAGCGCATCGATCACGCGTCCGCCCGATTCGGCCTCCGTGCAGCGCGACACGATGAGCCGCACGGCGTCGTCGTCGTAATCGAACGGAATGCCGTGATTCTCCGCGACGCGCCTGCGGATACGATCCAGTTGCAAACGCACGATGTCGGCCATCATCGCGTCGGAGAGCGGGTAGTAGGGCACCGTGACGAGCCTGCCGAGCAGCGCGGCGGGAAACACGTCGAGGAGCGGCCGGCGCAGGGCGGCGGCGAGCCGCTCGGGCGCGGGCAGGCCGGCGGGATCGCGGCACATCGACATGATGAGATCCGAGCCGACGTTCGAGGTCAGCAGGATGATCGTGTTCTTGAAGTCGATATAGCGCCCTTCGCCGTCCTCCATCCAGCCCTTGTCGAAGACCTGGAAGAAGATTTCGTGCACGTCCGGATGCGCCTTCTCCACTTCGTCGAGCAACACGACGCTGTACGGACGGCGGCGCACCGCCTCCGTGAGAATGCCGCCTTCGCCGTAGCCCACGTAGCCGGGCGGCGCGCCCTTGAGCGTCGAGACGGTATGCGCTTCCTGGAACTCGCTCATGTTGATGGTGATGACGTTCTGCTCGCCGCCATAGAGCGTTTCGGCGAGCGCGAGCGCGGTTTCCGTCTTGCCGACGCCCGACGTGCCGGCCAGCATGAACACGCCGATGGGCTTGTCGGGATTGTCGAGGCGCGCGCGCGACGTCTGGATGCGCTTCGCAATCATCTCGAGCGCGTGGCGCTGCCCGATCACGCGGCGATCGAGCGCATCGGCGAGATTGAGCACGGCGGCGAGTTCGTTCTTGAGCATCCTGCCGACGGGAATGCCGGTCCAGTCCGCGACCACGCCCGCGACGACGCCCGCATCGACGCTCGGCAGGATCAGCGGCGCGTCGCCTTGCAGGTCGGCGAGACGCGCCTTCAGTTCCGCCAGGCGCGCGAGGCGCTCGTCGCGCGAGGGCGGCGGCGCATCGACCGCTTCGCCTTGCTCGCGCAACGAGGCCCGCAGCGCGAGCAGTTCGTCGACCACGCGCTTTTCCTCGGCCCAGCGCGCTTCGAGCCCGCCGAGCGCATCGCGTTCGCGGGCGAGCGACGATTCGACCTCCGCGGCGCGCGTGCCGACATCCACGCCGACATTCGCTTCGCGCGCGACGATCTGCGCTTCCACGTCGAGCGACTCGATGCGGCGCTGGCAGTCCTCGACCTGCGGCGGCGTCGCATGCTGGCTGACCGCGACGCGCGCGCAGGCGGTGTCGAGCAGCGAGACGGCCTTGTCGGGCAACTGGCGCGCGGGAATGTAGCGATGCGAGAGCCGCACGGCCGCTTCGATCGCCTCGTCGAGCAGTTGCACGCGGTGATGGCCTTCGAGCACGGCCGCCACGCCGCGCAACATGCGCACGGCCTTCGCCTCGTCGGGTTCGTGAACCTGCACCACCTGAAAGCGCCGCGTGAGCGCGGGATCTTTCTCGATGTGCTTCTTGTACTCCGACCACGTCGTCGCGCCGATGGTGCGCAAGTCGCCGCGCGCGAGCGCCGGCTTGAGCAGATTGGCCGCGTCGCCGGTGCCGGCCGTGCCGCCCGCGCCGACGATCGTGTGCACTTCGTCGATGAAAAGAATCACCGGCTTCGGGCTTGCCTGCACGTCTTCGACGACCTGACGCAGGCGCTGCTCGAATTCGCCCTTCATGCTCGCGCCCGCCTGCAGCAGACCGAGATCCAGCGACCACAGCGCGACCTCCCGCAAGGACGGCGGCACGTCGCCGCGCACGAGGCGCTGCGCGAAACCTTCGACCACCGCGGTCTTGCCGACGCCCGCTTCGCCAGTGAGAAGCGGATTGTTCTGCCGCCGCCGCATCAGGATATCGATGAGCTGGCGAATCTCCTCGTCGCGACCCGTGACCGGATCGAGCGCGCCCTGACGCGCGCGGTCGGTGAGATCGCTGGCGTACTTGCGCAAGGCTTCCTGCCGGCCCATGCTGGCCGGCGCGGCATCGTCATTGGACGGGGATGGTGGCGCGAGCGCTTCGTCCTCACCTTCTTCGGCTGAATCCGCGACGATGCGCGCGAAGTTGTCCGAAAGATCTTCCGTCCCGATGCGCTCGAACTGCCGCGAGATGCCGACGAGCACATGACGCAAGCGCGGCGTCTTGAGCATCCCGACGAGCAGATGGCCGGTGCGCACCTTGTTCGCGCCGTAGAGCAGGGTGCCGTACACCCAGCCGCGTTCGATGGCGTCGGTGATGTGTTCGGAGATATCGGAAATCGACGTGGCGCCGCGCGGCAGGCGATCGAGCGAGGCGGTCAGCTCGCGGGCGAGCGCGGCGGCGTCCACGCGATAGTGCGCGACGATGCGCTGCAGGTCGGAGCGCGGCGTCTCCAGTATCTGCATGAGCCAGTGCGCGAGCTCCACGTAGGGATTGCCGCGCATCTTGCAGTAGATCGTCGCGCTTTCGACGGTTTTGTAGCCGAGCCTGTCCAGCTTGCCGAACAGCGCCACCCGATTGATTTCCGCCATCGTCCGACTCCTTCTCAACGGGCGCGCGGCGACCGAAGCCGCGTCCTCATCCGGTAAGACGGCGCTTGCCGTGTGTTTTTGCAATGTCTAGAGCCTGCTATGAACTTTAGGCAGAGATAAGGCGAGATGTTGAGATGAACACGCGTAAGCCTTATCCAAGTGATGTAGGCGAGGAAGAATGGTCGCTTGGTGACGCCATGCGGCTCATCCAAATGTTTCGCCATCCACAAAAAACCACCCATAACAAGCAAAGAATGACTTAAACATGGAGGCTTTCGGGAGGCATTCAGTGCGAAGAGCAGTGGCACGGTTTGGGGATTCGACCACTACAGGCGGCAAGGTGTTCGCATTCTCAGCAGAAATGTATGACAACGGTCGAAAGCTCGCCCTGAGCGGCGAGACGGCGAGTTGCGGAAATTGCAGCGGCGCTTATCCGATCTTCGGAACTGGTGAACAGATGACCGAGCACGGACGCAGTGTCGTGCTACATGGGGATTCGGTTCTATGCCCGTGTGAGAAAAATAAGGTGTTCGTGAGTGACGACGCTGGGATACACGTCGATTGCGATGGATCAGACAAGGCTTCTAGCAAGCCTAACTCATCGCTTAGTCACGCGGCTCTAGCTCTTATCAACTTCGATGAAAAATTCACGTTGGTAGATGCTTTCACACGTGCGCCGATTAAAGGCATGGCATATCGGCTTGTGTCTGATGGTGACGTGATCGGAACAGGCATCACGGACAGCGAAGGAAGAACCGAGCGAATCGCAACGAATAGCGCGCAGAAAGTGATGCTACAAATAAGGAGCATCAATGTATAAAAAGGCAGTTTTGGACGGAGACTGGACAACGACAGGCGGAAGGGTGATTGCTCATCACGCAGCAGACGATGCGTCAGGCCGAACGGATCGCATCAAGACAACGCAAGCCGAGAAATTTACTCTTTAAGTAAAAGGACTATGAGAACGCAGGACGGAGAATGGTTCACGGTAGCAACGGGTACAACGAATCAAACACCCGATTCGGTTGTGGAAGTCCCCATTAACACAACACCGATATGCCCGAACATGACCAATGCGGAATTTCGAAAGCGCATTATGGAAGCGCGGGACCGAGCGATTAAGCTCGTGAAATTCAGAATCGTTGCACTCTCGACAATGTGGACCAGCGAGAAGCCGCGCTTACAAACTTATTTCGGATCGACCGATGATGCATTGAAGCAAAAGCTTCAGGTTGGCTTAGGAGCGCTCTGCACGGTGCTAGAAAGCCTTAAAGAATCTAACTTTGTGCGGCCCGGTTCCGATGAAGACAAGGCGACTGGATGCCTACCAAGTCCGAACTTGCAGACCGGGACGGTAGCCCACGTTTGCGGACCCGATACCGCTACGCATACAATCGCGATTCACGATGCCTTTTGCGTGTTACCGTTCGTCACGAGATCAGGGACGGATTCGTGGGAACTTACACTCGTTCATGAATGCACGCACTTCACTGATACGTTCGCATCGATAGACTACAAGAATATTTACTATGGCCCTCATCAAACCCGCATGCTTGCCAAAATCGAACCAAACATGGCTTTGCAGAATGCAGACAACATTGCTTGGTATGTGTGCGATCCTAGCAATGATTTTAGGCCCGGCATCACAAGCTAACGCGTGTAAATTCTCGATTCAACGGTCTGTGACGTTCGAACCCGGTGTGTCATCAATATCGAATCAAGATCGAGTCGATATGGCGAACATCGTAATCGATGCAAACAACAGCGTCGCTCGCACGGGAAAGGTTGTTATCTATGGCATTGCAGATGCAGATGAAGCCAAGAAGAACGTTAAGAAGGCCAAATCAATTACCGAGAAGCGGGTCGAATCGGTGATGGCCTACCTTCGCAGCCTTGGTGTTTCACAAGACCGATTCGCCGTGGATTATCATGCTGTTAGCTTCGCGCTGGACACGCCGCCTTCTGAGCGGTTTCAGGTCTTGATCGAGTTTATTCCGGCATCTAGCCCTTGCGGTTAAAAGCGACGTTAGCAGTTTCACCGAGAACCATAATCAAGGCCCGCGATGTGCGGGCCTTTTCGCAATGAATTATTAGTCGGAGCATCTACCATCGAGCCGGATCGATGGCTTCGTGGTCACCCCACGTGCACGCGGATGGTTTGATCATCGTTTTGTATGGTCTTGCTTCGCTTCCTTGCTCGTCTGCTCATAGCACCTCGCGAATGATTCGAAGGATGAGTGAAGCGGTGCCCGTGATGCCCGGCGCCGCACGGCGTCTCACGGGCAATGCGCATCGGCGTCGAGCGCGAGATCGGCGCGATCGGCGCGATGTTCACGCCGGCCGATCCACGCCGAATAGCCGAGCCGTCCGTAACGGCCGGGCTGCGCCGTCGGCACTTCGCCGGCGAGGAGCACGAGCTGCGCATCCCAGGCAAGCTCGCCGTTCAGATGCCGGCGAACCAGCGCGGCGAGCACCGGCAGCGCCGCGCCGCCGGGCAGAAACGCTTCGTACTGCGCGAGGGTCAGCGGCCCGATCACGAGCCGAAACGCATGCTGGCGGTCCCACGCCCGCGCGCCGAGCACCGCGCCCCGGCCGAGCTGCGCGAATCCCGCCGCCTGCGAGGAAAAGCGTGTCGCGCACGCGCGCAACGCCGTGCGCTCCTCGCGCGGCAGCGTCATCCAGTGGCCTCGAAACGGCTCGACGCGCACCGGTGCGCGCAACAGCGCCGACGCGATGCTCTCGATCACTTCGGCGGGGCGCGTCTGCATGTTCATGAGGCCCGCGAAGTGCAGCCGCGCATGATCGGAAACGGCATCGCGCGCGCGGCTCGCCGGATCGGCGGAACCGACCAGCGCGCCGGTATAGAACGCGAAGCGGTCGTGCTCCGGCCGGTCGAGCCCGGTCACGGGCCGCCCTTGCGCCCACGCGCGATAGAACAGCAGCAGGAAGCGATGCAGCAGCGTATCGAGCAGCCGCGCGAAGGCCGTGTCGCCGTGATGCAGCGCGCGCTCGCGGGCAAAATCGGTCAGATGCAGCGGCAGCGGGCCGTTCGGACCGAGAAAGCCGAAGAAGCGCTGGACGAGACGCGGCGCGCCGCCGCCGTCCGGGTGCGCGAGGGCGGCGAGCGGCGCAGGCGCGAACGCGAGCGAGACGTCCTGGGCGAGGCGCACGGCTTCGTCGGCGGGACGCGCGCTTGCGCCGAGACGCGGCAGGTCCGGCGTAAGCGCCTCGACGCGCCGCATCAACTGATAGAAATCGAAGCGATGCGGTTCGGCGGCGACGGCCTCGAACAGATCGACGAGCGCGCGCGTGGACGCGGCCGGCGTCGCGATGGGCCGTTGCGCGGGCGCGTGCGCCGCCGCGCCTAGAAGATCGCTCGCGTGCCGCATCGCGTGCGCGAGCGCAGGATTTCGCCGCGCGCGTCGGTGCGCAGCGTCGTCTGCACGAACGAATTGATCGACACGTAACGCGCGAAAAAGCGGTCGAGCACGCAGCCGAAAAGCCAGGCGCTGCCGCCCTGAAACGCGAGTTCGTCGACCAGCACGTCGATCGACAGGCCGCGCCCGAAGGCGATCGGGCCGGGCATCGGCAAACGGCGCACGACGGGTTTCGCATCGACGGACACGACGCCCGCGACCTGGCCGCGGCCCGCGCCGTCGTGGGGCGCGACATGCAGCATCAGGAGCGCGCGCAGCGCCGCCGCGGCCTCGCGCGGGCCGTTGCACAGCGACAGATAATGCAGCGATAGCTGATCGATGAGACGCCAGGTCTGCGCGCCGTCGAGCGTCGCGGGCGCGGGCCGCGACGGGCCGCTCACGCAATGCACGGCAGTGACCGGCGCGGCGATGTCGAGCGAGAAGTCGCTGCCCGCGCCGCCTGGCGCGAGCATAAGCGGCAAGTCGCGGTTGCTGCACAGCGTGGCGAACGACAGTTGCCGCAAGGCGCCGCGATACGGCGCGGCGCGCGGATCGACGATCGATACATACATTTCGCTGCCGACGTAGTCGGTGCGCGCGCCGCTCTTTTTCCGCGCGGCGGGCACGAGGCGCGGCTCGCGCTCGACGGTGAAGTACGCGGCCTCGCCGGGCCGGTCCGCGAGATAGTCCGCATAGAACGGATGGAACGCCTGCTCGCTGTCGTCGCTCGCGCCGTAGCCGGTCACGCCGGTGACCGAATGCACTTCGAAATCGAGCGGATGCGTGCGGTCGGGAATCACATGAAAGCGCGCGGCGGCGTCGGTGACGAGCGCGGGGTTCGCCTGTTTCGGGAAGAGATTGACGGCGGGCACGCAGTGCAGCAGCACGTGATCCTTCGTGACGATGCGTTCAAGCGAGGCGTCGCCCGCCGCGAGCAGGAACGTAAGCTCGATTTCGCGCACGGCAAAGGCGCGCAGCACGCTCGCGAGCCCTTCGATGCGGGCGAAGCGAAAGCGCTCGGGCAGCGCGAAATACTCGTGCAGCACGCGATAGCCCTGGAATGCGTTCGGCGTGACCGGCAGGAGCGCTTCGTCCGCGGCGAAGCCCGGCAGCGAGACGGCGTCGCCGGGCAGGACGGCGAGCGCGCGGCTCGGGCGCTCGGGCGTCGATACGACGATCGCGAGCGTGCCGCCGAGCACGCGTTCGGCGAGCCGGTACGCGGTGTCGTCGCCGCCCGCGAAGTAGAGCGGGAGCGCATCGAGACGCAAGGCGTCGAACGACAGGCCTTCCGGCGTCGCGAGCCTGATGCGCAACGCGCCTTTCACGCGATGCGCGAGCGGGCGCGTCGCGGGCAGCGCAGCGAGCGGCAGGTCCGGAAGCTGCGCGAGATAGCGCGCATCGGTGAGCTCGACGGGCCAGAGCGTGAGCGCCGCGGCCGTGCGGAATTCGCACGGCGTCGTGTCGGCGGGCGCGCGCGTGGAAAGGAGCGCGGTGTGACGCGGCACGGTGAAGCCATCCGCGAGATTCGGATTGGCGAGATCGGGCGCGAGACGCGCGATCAGCATCGCGGGCGTCGGGCAGCCGGCCTGCGGCAGCACGACGTGCGCGAGTTGCTGCGTGAAACGCGGAAACTCTTCTTCGAGCTTCAGTTGAACGCGCGCGGCCAGGAACGCCGTGCCTTCGAGCAGCCGCTCGACATAGGGGTCGGCCACGTCGATGCCCTTCATGCCGAGCCGCGCCGCGATCTTCGGAAACTGCTGCGCGAATTCCGCGCCCATCTCGCGCAGATGGGCAAGCTCGGTGTTGTAGTGACGCAGCAGGCGCGGGTCCATGTGTTATCCCTGAGCGAGTCAGCGCGGCAGTTCCATCACGGTGATGCCGCCTTCTTCCAGATCGATCTGCGTACGCAGCGCGAATTCGAGCGGCACCGGCTGCGCCCACAGCAGGCCGCGGATCACGAGCGCGATCTGGTTGTGCATGTCGAGCACGGAGCGGTCGAGCACGGGCTCGATCTCCAGCGTCGAAGGATCGATGCGCGGCTCGAAGCGCTCGATCGCCTGACGGATCGCCTGTTCGAGCAACACCGTGTCGATCGTCGATGCGAAGCGTCCCGACAGGCACGGCAAGCCGTAGTTGAGCACCGAGGCGAACGCGTGCGGGAAGTGTTCTTCCTCGATCGCGCCGCCCAGATTGGTCGTGTTGAAAAGCCACGACACGTCGCGCAGCACCGCCGCGCGCAGACTGCGATGCGTCATGAAGCGCTCGGCGGCGGGATCGTCGTCGATCAGGCGATCGAGCAGCGACGGCTGGAGCCGGTCGGCGGCGCTGGGTTCGTTCATCGGCGCGAGTCCTTTTTTGAGGGCGCGCTAGCTCACGCGCCGCGTGGACACGTCGAGCGCGAAGGTCACGTCCGCGCCTCTACTGCCGGCGTCGGTTTGCGGCGCGCAGGTCATCGTGAGTTGCTGCGCGGACAGTTCGAAAATCTCGCACGGGCGATTGAAGCGCGGGCTCGTGAAGACCTGATAGTTGCGGATATACGCCTGTTCGAGCTTCATCGACAGATATTCGATCTGCACGCCATGATCCGTGCCCGCCGACTTGAAACAGCGGATATGCGCGAGCGCGAGCAGTTCCGCCTGCGCGCACAGTTTCGCGATGACGGGCGACGCCGAGTCCGCCGTCCTGATCACGCCGAGCGCCGTCACGCGCATGTCGTTCGCATTGAGCGCGGCTCCGTGCGAGGCCGCGTCGTAGCCTTGCGCCCAGCGCCAGCCGTGAATCTGCATCGGCGTGTCCCAGTCGCCGCGCTTGCCGGCTTCGCCCTTCACCGGCGTGTTGCTGCGCTTGGGCACGACCTGCAGCAGCATGTCGTCGGACTGCGCGAGCGCGAGCAGCTCGAACTGGTGCAGGGTGTCGATCGAGAGCGCGTCGTGCAGGCGTGGATCGCGTGAATCGGGGCTGGGCATCGTCCTCATCCGGAAGAAAGCGTCGGCGAAGACAAGACGGCCGCCGCCGCGCGATTTTGAATGCGACCGACGTTGAAATTCGGCGAACGGCGTTCGTTCTACCTCCAGGCGCGATACCCCGCGACGAAAGCCGATCACGACGGAGGACTTCATGGCAACGATCGACTGCTATCTCAAGGTTGATGGAATCGAAGGCGAATCGAAGCACAAGGGTGCGGAAGGACAGATCGAGGTGCAGACCTTCGACTGGGACGCGACCAACTCCGGCAGCGCGACCGTCGGCGGCGGCAGCGGCCAGGGCAAGGCGCATCCCGGCCTGTTCACGTTCTCGCATTTCTACGACAAGGCCTCGCCCACGCTCGAAAAAAGCTGCGTGAGCGGCAAGCACCTCGCGAGCGCCAAGCTCACCGTGAGCAAGGCGGGCGAAGGTCAGAAGGAGTTCCTCACGGTCACGATGAAGCAGGTCACGGTGACGCACGTCGCGGTGGGCGGCGGCATGGGCGGCGAGTTGCGGGAAACCGTGAGCCTGATGTACGCGGACATCGAATTCGAGTACAAGCCGCAGGACGACAAGGGCGCGCTCGGCGGCGCGGTCAAGTTCGGCTGGGACGTGCGCACGACCGAAGTGCGCTGATTCTCGATGCGGAGGCGCCGATGGCCAGCAACGATGCCGTAACGGCGCAACCGCTCGCAAGCGTCGATACGCCGCTCGCCGACGACCTGCGCTTTCTGTCGCTGCGCGCGAGCGCGGCGCTCGGGCGCATGCCGTGCTGCGAGCTTACGCTCGTGTCGAAGCGCGCGGATATCGACATCGCGCGGATACTCGGCAAGCGCGTAAGCGTGTCGCTGCATCTGGAAGGCGCAAAGCCGCGCGTGTTCGGCGGCTATGTGGTGAGCTTCCGGCAAGTCGGCATGCGCGGGCGCCTCTTCATGTACGAAGCGGCGGTGCGCCCGTGGCTGTGGCTGCTCACACGCCGCAGCAACTGCCGCATCTTCCAGAACAAGACGGTCGAGGAGATCGTGAAGGCGATCTTCGCCGATCCGGTCTACAAGCAGCTCGAAATCGGCGAAGTCAAGTGGAAGGCCAATGCGCGCACGCATCCGCCGCGTGAATACTGCGTGCAGTATCGGGAGTCGGATTTCAACTTCGTCAGCCGTCTGCTGGAAGACGAGGGCATCTACTACTGGTTTCAGGACACGGATGGCAAGGAAGCGCTCATCCTGACCGACACGCCCGCCGCGCACGACAGCGTCGCGGGCTGCGAATCGCTGCCGTACGGCGCGGTGATGAATGCCGCGCCCGCCATCGATTACGTGAGCGAGTGGCGTGTCAATCACATGATCGAAACGCGCAACTGGCTGCTCACCGACTACGACTTCAAGCACCCGTCGCGCGCCTTGCAGAAACAGGCCGTCAAGCAGATGCCGGGCTTCGACGCGTTTTCCGGGCTGGAGCATTTCGATTATCCCGGCGGCTATGCCGATGCGAACCACGGCGAAAGCCGGGCGAAAACGCGCGCGGACGAATGGCTCGTCGAAGGCGGCGCGAGCGCGGACCGGGCCATCAACTGGCATCAGGCCGATGCGCGCACCAACAGCAAGCGCGTGCGCACGGGTGCATTGCTCAAGCTGACGCGCCATCCGCGCGCCGATCAGAACACGCAGTATCTCGTCACGCGCACGCAATACGAGATCGATCTCGCCGATTACGAAGCCTTCGACGGCGCGCAGTCGAACCGCTGCGAGTGCTGGTTCTCCGCGATCGATGCGAAGCAGCCCTTCGCGCCCGCGCGCGTGACGCGCAAGCCGTTCGTGCAGGGGCCGCAGACGGCGGTGGTCGTCGGGCCCGGCGGCGATGAAATCCATACCGACCAGTACGGGCGCGTGAAGGTGCAGTTCTTCTGGGACCGGCAAGGCAAGCGCGACGAGAACAGTTCGTGCTGGATACGCGTGTCGCAGCCGTGGGCGGGCAAGGGCTTCGGGGCGATCGCGATTCCGCGCATGGGGCAGGAAGTGATCGTCGATTTTCTGGAAGGCGATCCCGACCGGCCGATCATCACGGGGCGCGTCTACAACGCCGAGCAGATGCCGCCTTACGACCTGCCCGCGAACATGACGCAGACCGGCATCAAAAGCCGCTCGTCGAAGGGCGGCAGCGCGGCGAACTGCAACGAATTCCGCTTCGAGGACAAGAAGGGCGCCGAGCAGGTGCTGCTGCATGCCGAGCGCAATCAGGATATCGAAGTGGAGAAGGACGAGACGCATTGGGTCGGCAACGACCGCAAGAAGAACATCGACCACGACGAGACCACGGTCGTGAAGCACAACCGCACGGAAACGGTCGGCAACGACGAGAAGATCGACGTCGTGATGAATCGCACGGAGACGGTGGGCGTCGACGAGCGCATCACGATCGGCTCGAACCGGACCAAGACCGTGAAGGCGAGCGAGACCGCGACGGTGTTTCTGCAGCGCACGCACAGCGTGGGCATCAACGAGACCATTACCGTGGGCGCGGCGCAGGAGGTCACGGTCGGTGCGTTCCAGGCCGTGACGGTCGGCGCGTATCAGATCGTGACGATTGGCGCTTATCACACGGAGACCGTCGGCGCGAGTCAGACGGTGAGCGTCGGGTCCAGCCAGACCATGTCGGTGGGCTCGGATCAGACGGTGAGCGTGGGCGGCAAGCAATCGACGAGCGTGGGCAGCGATCAGTCGCTCGCGGTGAGCGGCGCACAGACGGTGACGGTCGCCAAGGACGCGAGCGAGTCGATCGACGGCGCGCAGTCGAGCACAGTGGGCAAGGGGCGCACGACCTCGGTGACCGAAGACGACGCGCTCAAGGTGGGCAAGAATCTCATCATCGAGGCGGCCGAGTCGGTGGTCATCAAGACGGGCGATGCGAGCATTCTCATGAAGAAGGATGGCACCATCCAGATCAAGGGGAAGAATGTGTCGATCGTCGCGAGCGGGAAGATCAACGCGAAAGCGGACAGCGAAATCGCGATGACGGGTTCGAAGATTCTGCAGAATTGAACCGTGCCGCCGGGCCGCCCGGCGCGTTCACGGTGTCTGCGCGACAGGCTCCAGAAACGGATTCGAAGCGGCGTTCGCCTGCCGGAGCAACGCCGCACTCCAGCGCGCGCCTTCGCCGATGTCATAGGCACGGGTTGTGTCGAGCACGCTGCGCGCGATGAGCGTACCGCGGCGGCGCACGGTTTCCTCCGAGAAGAGATCGTCGAACGGATCGTCGGGGACGAAGGGAAAGCGCGCGGTGAGGCGGGTCAGCACGTCGCGCAGCCATTGCTCGAATGGATCGCGCCACGGGCAGACATGCACGGCGAGGCGCGTCAGGTATTGCAGCGCGTCTTCGATTTCGAACGGGAAGTCGTCGCCCGAGGCCACCGCGGGCCGAAGCCATGTGACCGCGCACCACAAGGGGCCGCGCACGGGCCCGAGCCACTCGCGGCGGGCCAGCTCAAACAGCGCGATGCGCGCCGGGTCCACGGTGGCGCACCACGCGGCTTCGAGCACTTGTCTGGGCACGGGGTCATCGACGAAAGCGTCGAAGCGCCACATGATCCACTCGTAAAGGCCGACGCACAGCACCATGTTGGCGCGCTTGGACATGCCCGCCGCCGCTTGTAGCACCCAGTCCGGATCGTAGCGATAGTCCGCCGAAGCGCGGGTGTCGTCCCAGATGTAGCGAAGCGGCGCATGCCGGTCGAGACAGGACGCGATGGGCGGCAGGCAGTCGAAGTACATCATGGCTTTTGGGGCGGCACGGAAGCGGGATCGCGTTGCGCGCGCAGCACTTCGTCGGCGTTCAGATACGGATTGCGCGCGGGGTCGAGCGAGGCGAGGAAGGCGCGCAGTTCGGTGGTGGCGTGGGCGGGGGTCCAGTCGGGGGTGAGGTCGAAGAATTCGCGGGGGACAGGGGACTGTTGTTCTGGGGGTTCATCCTCCACGTACGGATAGTGCTTCGCCGCGCGCTTCAAGACGGCGGATAGCCAGGCGTCGTATTTCTTTCGCTGCGGACACACATGTCGCGCGAGCAGGGCCATGCTCAGCGACTCGTCCACCACGCCTTCGCCGTCCTTCATGTACTCGAACGCCGTCGTAATGATCATGCGGGCGAGTTTCAAGGGACCGTGCGCATCTTGCAGATCGTCGGGGAACGGTTCGTCGGGCGTCGGCAGTGTCGCGAGCCGCGGGTCGATCACGGCGGCGTAGCCCGCTTCGATACGCATGAGCGCATCGCCGATATCGATGATTCCCTCGAAGCGTTGCGCCACCCATTCGGCGCTGGCCATCGCAAGTGCGAGCGCCGCGCGGTCGCTGATGAGTTCGAATGCGCGCGCGAGTCGCGGATGCTCCTCTTCGAGCGGATAGGTGATGCTTCTCGACACCTCGACGTCCCACTCGTACTGGAGCGGGGCGCCCGCAATGCCCGCGTCGCGGATGACAGAAAGAAATTCCATGTCGTGCCCTCGTGTGTGAGCGTGGTGCCTCATCAGGTTATGCCATACAAAGGATGCTCGCCCATGCGCTTGTCGAGATCGGCGAGACCGTCTTTCGCGGGATCTTTTTTCTTTTTGCCGCTGCATCCGGGTTTGCCGCTCGGGTTCTCGAACGGAACGAGCTCGTTATTGGCATTGCAGAGCATGATCTCGAGGCCGCATTTCGTCGCTTTGCACATGGCCTGGTAGCAGCCACGGCACGGCATCCCCGATTGGCAGGCCCCTTTCTTTTGCTTCTTCCTGCGCAGCGACGTGTAGCGCCAGTCCGTTTTGAAAATGAGGGTGCCCCCGGTGAGGTTGCCGCCGGTCGCGTTCGCCACTTCCGTGATGAGCCGCGCTTCGGCGTGGTAGCCGTACCCGCCCTGCTTGTGCTTGAAACTGGCGCCGTCGCACAGCCTGACGGTGGTGGTGCCCGCTCCCTGCTTGGATTCGCCGCCCGCCTTCAGCGAATCGGAGAAGCGCTCCTGTGCCTTCCCGCTGCTGCATGCGCTCCACGTTTGCCTGAGCGGGCCGCCGTTCGCAGCGGGGATGTTGGCGCGCATCGAGCCGAAGGTCATGCCCGCTTTCGACGCTTTCTCATGCACTTCCTTTCCTGCAACGGTGCGGGAGCCCTCGAATGCCTCGGTCACTTGCTCGCGGTTTTCCTGGTTCCGCTTCTCCATGTCCTCGCATCTGGGATCCACCTTCGGCTCCGCATTCGCCTTGTTGCTCGTCACGCCCCCGTTAGACATCTTTCACCTCAACTCGTATGGTTTCCCGTCGTCAGATCCAGTTGCCGCGCGGCGTTCTCGCCCTCGAACTTGACATCGAAGGACCAGGCCGCGAAGTAGCTCGGATGCGTGATCTGGTGGCTCATCACACCCATGCCGAGCGACTTCGTCGCCGCTTCGTTGCCGGTGCTCGTCTTGTAGTTCGACGTGCTCTTGATCGTGACCTGCTCATCGCCGATCTTCACCGAGCGCGTGCCGTTGCTGATATCCGACGCCTTCGCGAAGTTCGGATACGGAATCGGCACCGGCCCCGCCGGCGGACTCGGCGGCGAGAGGCACACGTCGGGCATCATCGCGAGCGACTCGTTGCCGTCCTTGCCCGCCGACACCTCGCGTCCGTTGGCGAAAACGTTCTTGCTCATCGCGGCTCCTCGTTCATGCGCGCGACGATCGCCACGCGCTCACCCGCGTCGCTGCCGATATGGCACAGCGCGACAGGGCCGGGCGCGTAACGCAGCGTCGCGGCGTGCAGCGCCTGCGCGAGCAGGCACGGCAGGATGGCGGCGCCGATCTCGCCCAGGTATTCGACCGGATGCCACAGCGCAAGCGGGCCGCTTCGTTCGTCGTCCTTGAAACGGTTGTACGCGAACGCCGCCTCCTTGAACTTGTAGTGCTCGCCCGACAGATCCGTCAGCCGGTAGCCGATGTCCTTCATGCGCAACCCGGCGCGCGCGAGCGCCTCGCGGATCGCGCGAGTGAGCGCGCGCGCAGTCAGCGGATTCGTTGAATCGATGGTCGCGCTTTCGGTATCGGCGGCCATGCCTTCGATCACCAGCGCGCGCGCCGGCAGTCCTTCCGCACCGGCCACGAGCACCGCGCAGCCCGCTTCGCCGGGGAAGAAGCCGTTGGAGTTCATTTGCGTCATCACGCGCCGCCGCTGCATGTAGATATCGAGCGCGGGCTGGCTCAGGAAGCTGTCGACGCCCGCGACGATCACACGCGCCGCCACGCCCTCGTCGATGAGCGCCTGCGCGTGCAGCAGCGCAAGCGCGCAACCGGCCTGATCGTGCGCGAAAACGCGCGTATGCGGATGCCGCGCGAGCCGCAGACGGTCGTGCAGTTCGTCGAGCAGGCCTTCGTCGAGTTGCGCGAGGCGCGCGGGCCGCCGCGGCGCGGCAATGCCGATGAGCAGCGGAATCTCGCGCAGCGGCATCGGATGCGCGGCGGCCGCGCACTCGTGGATCGCGGGCGCGAGCAGGTTCGCGAGCTTGCCGACGCCGTCCCACCATTGCGGCAAGCGCGCCTTCGCGCCGCGAAGCGGCACGCCCGATTCGGTGTCGGCGAGCCACGTCTGTTCGATGCCGCTGACGCCCGCGCGCAACGCGGCCAGCGTCGCGGGCGCGTTGAAGCCGAGCGCCGTGACCATGCCGCTCGCGAGCACGGCGAGGCGCGTCATGACCGGCTTCCTTTGCGCCGGTCGAGCGCGCGCACGGCATCGGCGAGACTCGGATACCACGGCTTGCCCGCGAAGCGCCGCGTCATGCGCGCCGCCCGCGAGCGCTCGCCGACGATGACCTCGCGCACATCGAAGATGCTCTTGCCGAGCGGCAGCACGCTGCGCCATGTGAGCGTATAGCGCGCTTCGTCGGGTTCCAGCACGATGGTGTCGAGCAGGGCGTCGCGCTCGACGTCGCGGCCCTGATACGGAATGAACGTGACCGGCATCGGCCGGTGAGGAATCGTGAAGCGCCGGTCGCCATCGGGCGTCAGGTTCGACAGCCGCACGTCGAGCGGTGCGCGCGGAAACGCGATGATCTGGTCCGGCGGCGCCGCCTGAAAGTAGCGGTCGTCGAAATCGTCGGGCCAGCACGGCGCGGTGTTGTCGATCCACTGCTGATCGTAGGTGCCCGCGAAGCGGCTGCGCGGCAGCCAGTTGCGTCCGATCGGCGAGAACGCCATCGGCGTGTAGCGCGCCTCTGCCTGCGTGACGGGCTTGCCGTGTTCGGAAGTGAAGGGCAGAAGCTGCCCGTCGAGGCTCGCCGGATGACGCGCGAAACCCCTGCCGGCGGGATTGGGAAGAAACGTGTCGACGCGCCCGGTCCGCTTTTCCTCGCTGCGGTCGACGCCGCCGAACGCGGTGCCGTAGTGAATCGGCAGACGCTCGAACGCCGCGGGCGCGCTGGCGGCCATGACGCTCGTGCCGAGCCGCCGGTGCCACACGCGCGGGCCGGTCACGTCGAAGCGTTTCGTCATCGTGCCGACCTGCAGGCCGACCTGCACGCGCAAGGCGGCACGCTGGCCCGGCGCATGGGCGCTGCCGAGCAGCAGAACGTCGCACGCGGTCTTGCAGTGCGCGTAATCGGTCTCCCGCAACGGCGCGGAATACCCCGGTTCGCCGATGAACTGATCCGCTTCCACGAGCGCTTGCTGCTGCGGCGCGAGCACGGTGGGTTCGCCGTTTTCCGGCAAGGTGTACGTGCCCTTGACGACGACGATGAGCCGCTCGCGTCCATCGCGCTGATAGCCCACCGTCCAGCTCGCGGGGCAGGTCGTTTCGTTGACGAAGATCATCCGCGTAGTCTCTCGTGCTGCCGGTCCGTGCGATCGCGCACGGGGAAAAGACCCAGCGCCGGATCGCTCAGCGAAAGTTCGAGCGCCGCCGCCGTGCGCTGGCGCTGGTAGCCCTCGGCCAGAACGCGGCGGGCCTGCGCGGCGCACACCGGCTGGCCGCGCAGATGGCGCGTGCCGGCCGTGAACCGGCCGCGCTCTGCCTGCCACCACGCATGCACGCGCGGCGGGTCGGGCCAGTCGAGATCGTCGTCGTCCGGGTTCGCTTCGGGCGCATCGGCGGGCGGCGGGCGCTTCAGGCCGTCATAGTCGAGATCCGCGCCTGTGATGAGCGAGAACGCCGCGCCGGCCGCGCGCGCGCATGCCGGGTCGTCGGCATGATTGAGCAGCCACGGCACGCTCGCGGGATCGCCGAATGCGCCCGCGGCGCGCAGGGCGAGCCTGCGCTCGTCGTCGTTCGATGCGAGCGCGCGGATCGTGCCGCGAATCCAGCGGGGATCGCCACGGCGCATCGACATGTCCAGCGCGGCGAGGCGCAGCGGCGGCAAGGTGTCGCCGGCTTCCATGAGCGCGGGGCAATGCCGTGCATCGCCGAAGAGCACGAGCGTCCACGCGGCCCAGAAGCGGCACGCCGGGTCCGGGTCGCGCAGCGCGGCCTCCGCCTCGCGGGCCAGGCTCCTGAGCGCCAGCACGCCGATGCCGCGCAGGGCGATGGCGCGCAGTCCGGCGTCCTCGTCGCGCAAGGCGGTGTCCAGGCGGGCGAACGACGCCTGGCGCCGCGCGATGGCCGCCGCGAGCGCGAGCTTTCTGTGCTGCACGTGCCTCGACCGGCCGATGATGGCAAGCACCGCGCGCATCGCGCTTTCCTGCTGCCAGGCGAGCGCCGTGCGCACGGGCTTCTCGAAACGCGGCTCGTTCGCGAGCAGCGCGAGGACCTCGGCCATCGCGTTCGGTTCGAGCATCGCGAAGGCTACGAACGCCGCGACGAACACCGTGCCCGGCCCGGCATCCTCGAGATTGCGCTGCGCCGCGCGCAACCCGGCGGCGCCCGCGATCTCCAGCCCGCACAGATGCGCGATGAGGCGCATGTCGAGCTTGTGGAAGTGAAGCAGCGTGTAATGGGGCGCATCCGCCGCCGACGTGCGCAGGCGCCACAGAAAGGCCGCTTCGCTCGCGTGCTCGTCGATGACCGCGCGATGGGTCATCGTCGAGATTTCGCGAGGCTCGAAGCCGACGTATGGCTGTGACGCAGAGGGCATCGCGCGGGCTCCGGTTGGGTCGGCATCGAACGCATCAGTTGAGGGATATGCGCCCTCCGCGAATGCGATTCACCGCGACGGCCTCGCTCACGATGCTGTGTCCCTTGATGTCGATGCGGCCGTCGCGATGCAGCACGATGCGCGCCTCGCCGCAGGCAAGCACGAGCTGTTCGCGGGCGCGCACGAGCATGCGCTCGCCGTCCGCCTCGACTTCGACCTGTGCCGGCATGTCGGGCAGCGGCCAGCCGGACTGGCCGCGCAGCACGCCGAGCACGATGGGGCGCGTCATGTCGCCCGCCTCGAAGGCCAGCACCACGGTCTGGCCGATATGCGCCGCGTGCAGATCGACCGTGGCGCGGGCGCGCACGACCTGAGGCTGTGCGTTGCGCTCGATCATGACCAGCGCGTCCCCGGTTTCGCCCGCGATCGCGAGCAGCTTGCCCGTGACGATCGGCGGCGGTGCGGCCGGGCACGCGGCGCTCGCACCCTCGGGCATGCAGCCCGGTTCGGTCAACTGATCGCGGAATCCCATCGGTGGCTCCTGGCAGCGTGTCATCCACCGTTAGACGAGCGAAGCGCTCGCCGTTTGAAGTGCGGAAGCACGCCGTATCACGCCTCGAACGGCAGAGCAATCGATAGTCATCCCGATCGTATCCGGCATCCCCGCGCGTACGATGGGTTTTCCCGAGCGAATGCGATGCAGGAGACACGTCCCGTGAAAGCATCTCGTTTGATGGTCCTGTGCGCCGCGCTAGCCTCGTCCGCCACGGCCGGCCACGCGCAATCCCTGCAGAATCTCTATGTGACCGCCGGCTGGTTCCATTTGGCGCCGCAGGACAGCAGCGGCCCGTTCACGGTGACATCGGTCAATGGCCGGCCCGTCAATATCGTGCAGCCCAACACGGGCGCGGGGGCGTCGAGCGCCGATACCTTCGGCGTCGTGCTCGGCTACTTCGTGACCCCTCATATCGCGGCGGAGCTCGAAGTCGGCATTCCGCCCAAATTCGATATTTCCGGCACGGGGTCGCTCGACAGCTTCGGCAAGCTCGGCACCGTCAAGCAATGGAGCCCCGCGCTGCTCTTCAAGTACGTGTTCTTCGAGCCGCAGGCGAAGTTCAGGCCGTATATCGGCGTGGGCGTCACGCGCACCTCGTTCAGCGACGCGGAAATCACCAACGCCGCGTTCGAAGCGCGGGCGCTCGGCGGCGCGACGACCGCCGAGGCGGACACGACCTGGGCGCCCATCTTCAACATCGGTTTCAACTACGCCGTCAACGAGCACTGGTTCGGCGTGATGTCGCTGTCGTATATTCCGCTGCATACGACCGGGCACTTCACGACCACGAGCCAGGCGCCGCTCGGACCCGTCACGCGGCGCTCCGAGGCCAAGCTCACGCTCGATCCCATCGTTTTCTCGCTGCGCGTGGGGTATCGCTTCTGATGCGGGCTCAGTCCGGCGTCGCGCAGGTCGACAGCAGCCGCCGCGCTTCTTTCACCAGCGCGCAGTCGTGCTCGTCGGCGAAACCCGGGACGATGGCTTCGAGACACGCGCTCGCTTCGTCGCCGCGTCCTTCGATGCGCAGCACGCCCGCCATCTCGATGCTGGCGCGCAGTTCCAGCAGCCGCAGGTTCTGCGCGCGCGCCTCGCTCGCCGCCGTGCGCAGCCGCGCGAGCGCGAGGCCAGGCGCGGCGCGCGGATCGGCCTTCTCGACGACGCCCGCCGCGTAGGCGAGATCGACGAGGCCGGTTTGCTGGCCCGTGCGCAGGCAATCGGCGCGCGCGGCGGCGATGCACTCGCGGGCATCGTCGTGACGTCCGAGATGCGCCAGCGCCTGCGCGCGCCACGCATGCACATAGGCGAGATCGTTGCGGCCGCCGTTGCCCGCGAGATGCGCGACCGCTTCGTCGAGCCGCGCGAGCGCGCTCGCGTGCTGTCCTTCGCGCGCCGACGCCACGCCTTCGTACACCATCGCCCAGCCCTTCCAGAACGGCAGACGCTGCGTGTCGCACAACTCGATGCAGCGGCGGCACAGTTCGCGCGCCGCGCCGATCTCGCCGACCTCGACGAACGGCCGCGCGCCGACCGCCAGCGCCTGCGACAGCACGAACGGCTGCGCGAGCGCGTCGGCGTGATCGATCGCCATGCGCGCGAGCCACAGCGCCCGGCCGAAGCGGCCCGCCGCCAGCTCGCAATAGCCGAGCCAGGAGCACGCCGTCACCTTGGCGTCGTTGAAGCGCCCGTAGCCGGTGGAGTGCGCGACGTCATAGGTGTCGATCACGTATTGCAGGCACGTCGCGCAGCGATCGAACTGCGCCTGCTGATACAGGATCGGCCCGACCGCCGCATAGGCGACGATCTTGCTGCCGGTATCATCCGTGCGCGATGCGAGCTCGATCAGCCGTTCCGAGGTTGCCACGCACTTCGGCGAATCCGCGGCGGCGTAGGCGAAATTGTTGATGCCGACGAGCGCCAGCACGCGCAGCCGTTCCTGCGTCACGCCGTCGAGCAGCGCTTCGGCGCGCGTCCAGAGCGCGGCGCATTCCTGGCACGCGTAACCTTTGAGCGCCCAATGGCACGCCGCGGCCATCACCAGCAGCGCGACTTCGCAATCGGCGCGACGGGCCGGATTCGAGTCGGCGACGAGCGCGAGCCCCGCATCGACATGCGCCAGCGCCTCGCGATGACGATAACGCGCCATCGCGACCCGCGTGGCCGCGATCCATTGCGCGAGGGCTTCGTCGATCATGCCAGCGCAGGTTAAATGCAGCGCGAGCAGTTCGGGACTCGCCTTGACGCGATCGGCGAACGCCTCCGCGAGCGCCTTCGCGATGCGCGCATGAATACGCACGCGCTGGCTCTTCAGAAGGCTGTCGTAGGCCACATCGCCGACGAGCGCGTGCTTGAAGCGGTAGATCGCGTCGCCGCCGCCGCCGCGCCGGAACACCAGTCCGCTCGCTTCGAGCGACGCGAGCGCCTGCGCGAGCCGCGCGCCGTCGACCGGTGCGATCGCGGCCAGCAGCGCGTGATCGAACTCGCGGCCGATGCACGCGCCGATCTGCGCGATCGTCTTGACCGGCGCGAGATGATCGAGACGCGCCATCAGCGAATCGTGCAGCGTGAAGGGAATGGCGAGCGGCGCGGCGCGTCCGTTCGTTTCCCAGTGATCGCCGGCGTCGCGCAGCAGCCCCGCTTCGAGCACGGTCTGCGTCAGTTCTTCGACGAAGAGCGGCACGCCGTCGGCACGTTCCAGAATCTGTTCGAGGACGTCGGCGGGAAGCGGCTTGACGGCGGTCAATTCGGCCGCGATCTGCGCGCCCTGGCGTCTCGCGAGGCGGTTCAGATGCAAAAGCGTCACGTTGCCGTGCGCGGTCCACGCGGGCGTGAACTCGGGGCGGCACGTAATCAGCATCAGGATCGGCCAGTGACGGATTCGCTCGATGAAGCGCGCCATCGTTTCGAGGGTGTCGGCGTCGGCCCATTGTGCGTCCTCGAAAATGATCAGCAGCGGCTGTCCGCTCGACAGCCGGATCGGCTGCTCGACGAGCGCTTCGATCGTCACTTCGCGCAGCCGCTGCGGAGAATCCATGCGCGGCGGATAGCGGTCGGTCGGCAGCGAAAGCAGCGCGGCGAACAGCGGCGCGACGTCGTCGCGTTCGCCGGGTTCGAGATGAAGCGTCGCTTCGAGCTTGCCGAGGCGCGTCTCGGGCGAGTCCTGACGCAGGAAGCCGCTCGTCTCGGACAAATGCCCGATGATCGGGTGAAACGACGAACTGGTCTGGAACGGCGAGCACTGGTAAAGCAGCGTCAGATGCTGCTCGCCGCTCAGCCGTTCGCGCAGCACATGCGCGATGCGGCTCTTGCCGATGCCCGGCTCGCCCATGAGCAGCACGGCCTGACCCTCGCCGTCGCGGGCGATGCCCCAGCGCGAAACCAGCAGATCGACTTCGTGCTCGCGGCCGACGAACGGCGTCGCGCGATTCGGCCGGAACGCGCTGTAGCGGCTTTCGCGATGCGCGAGGCCCGCGACGCGCGAGAGATTGACCGGCGTGCTGATGCCCTTGAGTTCGTGCTCGCCCAGCTCTTCGAGTTCGAACGTGCTGCCGAGCAGCCGGCGCGTGCTCGGCGCGATCACGATTTCGTCGGGGCCGGCGTGGGCGCACAGGCGCGCGGCGAGATTCGGCGTCGCGCCGACGGCGGTATCGAAAGGCGACGATTCGTGGCCTTCCAGTTCGCCGACCACGACCGCGCCCGTCGCGACGCCCATATGCACGCGCAGCGGCGCGCTGGCGGACAGCCGGCCGACTTCGGCGACGATATCGAGCGCGGCGCGCACCGCGCGTTCGGCGGCATCTTCGCGTGCCTGCGGGAATCCGAAATAAATGAGCATGCCGTCGCCGAGATATTGCGCAACGTGCCCCTCGTAGCGGGTCACGACGCGTGCGCAGGTCTCCTGAAAAGTGCGCATGACTTCGTGCAGTTCTTCGGCGTCCAGACGCTGCGCGAGTTCGGTCGAGCCGGCGAGATCGCAAAAGAGCACCGTGAGCTGACGCCGCTCGCCCGGCGGACGCTGGGCCCGCGAGGGTTGCGGCGCTTGCCGCGCGGTGTCGCGTTGCGGATGGGAGAGGGCGTCGAGCAGACGCCGGCGATGGCCGAGCAGCACGCCCAGTTCGGCGAGATCGCGATCGGTGAGAAGCGGCAGCGCTTCGAGGTCCACACCATTGGCCTCGAGTACCGTCGCGTAACGTTCGAGGCCAAGCTCGCCAAGCCATGTCGAAAGCGAATCCATTACGCGACTCCTCTGTGCGAACGGACGCGCGGGCCGTCGGGCCGATTCGGCAGGGCTGTGTGGCATGCCGAAGGGGCGACGGACAGGCGCGGCAGAGTTCGTCTGGCGTATAGATTATGGTGGATACGAACGCTTTTAATTAGCCCCAAAAGGAGGGTATGGAGACGATTTGCGCGCGCGCGACACTTCACCTTGAAGCGGTCGCTTCAAAGGCTTGGTCGGCGGGCGCATCGTGGCGCACGATCGATCGGTTACGCCGGTTACGAGACGTTCGCCGCAAAGTCGAAGCGTTTGACGATGGACTTGTCGCCTTCCCAGTGCCGCCACAATTTGAATGCGACGCCTTCCTGTCCCGCGCCCTTCGCCCGCAGGAACCAGCATGTCTGCCCGCCGCTGCCGAGGTTCGCGGAGGCGGCGGTGTAGCGGTTGTCCTCGATGTCGAAGAGTCTGGTTTCGCCGTCGAGCGCCCAGCGAAATCCGGTGCTCGGATTTTCGTTGAGGCACACGGCGAGGCGTTCTCCCGTGCGCATCTCGACGACGGCCCCGCGATCGGCTTCCGTGATGGTTCGTATGGCGTTCATGGTCGGATTCGACTGGGTCGAGCAGGAGAGGAGCGCGAGCGGCACGCACGCGAGAAGAAAGGTTGACCGCATCGCGACTCCGGTTCAATGCGCTTGCTGTGGTTCAGACGGTGATCCCGTAGCTTTCGTCGAAGAAGGCGTCGGTGATGTATTGCTCGGTGGCATAAGCGAAGCCATTATCGCCCCAGCCCGTGCCCCAACTGTTGCGAATGATGAAGCGCTGATCGGCGGTGTATCCCACGACGCACGGCGCATGTCCGCCACGGGTCGTCTGGGCATTGAAGACGTCCAGCTTGCCTTGCGTCGCGGTCGCGTTGTCCCAGGTCGAATCGACGTTCACGCCGACGAGGATCGGCCCGTGCGAGGCGAGCCAGGTCCGCCATTGATTGAAGTTCTTCCCGAGGTTGAAGTACGCGGTGGCGCGCCGTTGCGAGGCCGTCGCGAAGAATTCGTTCTCGTTTCCGATGTACATCAGCGTGGCGATATTGAACGGCAAGAGCGCATCGGTGACGACGCCATAGTTGCGGCAGATGTCCATCGCGGCTTTCAGCGTCGTCCCGGCGCCTTCGATGAAGGTCTCCGGACGCGACACGAACGTATCGGTTTCCTTCGACGCCATCCACGTGTAACGCGGCGACAGCAATTCCTCTTCGGCCAGCTTGCCCGCTTTGACCATGTGATAGCGCATCAGTCCGTCGGTCGATCCCCAGCCGACGCACGAGCCGGTCTGCCCCTGGTCCCCGACCGGCCACCACGGCGCGCGAAGATCGATGGCGTCCGGCAGTGCGGCGACGGCGCCGACCGCGCCTGCTTCCAGCGCATCCCTGAACTGCCAGTCCTTGTGCGTGTTCCTGGACGGAATCAGATTGCAGATGCGGTGAGGTTGGTTGGGGATCATGGCGTGCTCCTGGAAAGGGTCTCGGTCGAAAGCCGACGGCTTTCGCTCTGGAAGACGATGGAGTGCCGCGGAATTCGAAACCGGCGCGTCATGGCGCGCGCGCCGTGGCGGCATGACCGCGCCAGTGGGTATAGCATTCCTTACATGTACATCCTTCTCACCGGACCGGCGGGGCTGTTTCGCGACGGCGTTGCGGCGCTCTTGCGCGGATTCGCGCAGGATGCCGAAGTGCTGGCGTGCGACCGTCT
The DNA here is from genome assembly GCF_021353155.1 of Caballeronia sp. PC1. Taxonomy (NCBI): domain Bacteria; kingdom Pseudomonadati; phylum Pseudomonadota; class Betaproteobacteria; order Burkholderiales; family Burkholderiaceae; genus Caballeronia; species Caballeronia sp. PC1. The sequence continues at coordinate 154,873 of NZ_JAJUBH010000003.1, read as the reverse complement.
CGGCGTGGAACTGCCGGGCGCGCGCAAGCCCGACTGCATCGTGATGGATGGCGAGCGCCTGCGCGAGACCGGCGACGAGTTCGATGCCGCGCGCGGCCATGCGCGCGCGACGCCCATCATCGTGCTGCTCGGCATGGCGACGCGCGAAGAGGTCGATGAACTGATCGCGGCGGGCATTGCCGGTTGCGTGGAGAAATCCGCGTCGGCGAAGCTGCTTTTCGGCGCGCTGGGGCTGGTGCTCGCGGGCGGCGTCTCGCTGCCGCGCTCGCTGCTGACCGCATCAACGGAAGCGCCGTACGCGCCGCCCGAGTCGGTCCCGTCTAGCGCGGCGGCCGCGGCCGACCCGTATCTCCACCTGCATCTGACGCAGCGCCAGCTAGAGGTGCTCGCGCTGCTCGCGCGGGGACGCTCCAACAAGATCATCGCGCGTGAGCTGGGCGTCGCCGAAGCCACGGTCAAGACGCATCTGACGACGATCTTCAAGGCGCTAAAAGTGTCGAGCCGGGGCGAAGCGAGCGCGGTCGCGGCGCGCATGGAAAAGATCCGCGATACGCAGGCGAATCACGCCTTCAGCGGTCCTTTGCCGGTCGCGCGGCTGCTTGCGAGGATGGAAAGCCAGCGTTTTCGCGCGGGCGAAGTCCTGTTTCGCAAGGGCGATCCGAGCGGTCAGATGTTTTACGTCGAGACAGGCGTCGTGCGTCTCGCCGAGCCGGGCATCGAACTGGGCGCGGGCGCGGTGCTCGGCGAAATCGGCCTCTTTTCGCCGGAGCGGCGGCGGACGTCGACGGTGGTCTGCAAGACCGACTGCGAGATGCGCACGGTCTCGGCCGCCGACGCGATTCGCCTCTATTATCAGGAGCCTGAGTTTGCGCTTTATCTGGTGCAGCTTATCGCGGGGCGCCTGCAAGCCGACAAGGAAAGGCACGCGTAGCCTCCCCTCCCTTCACGCGTGCGCTTCCAGCGCCAGCAGATTCAGCACGATCAGAATCGCATCGCGGTTTTCCGGCGTGATCTCAATGCCGAGCGTCTCTTCCGTCCAGCGGCCGATCTTGGTCGCGGCGTAGCAGGCGGGCGTCGAATCTTTCTTCGTCGTCACGCCGAGCTTGCGCGCGCGATAGTGGTATGAAGGCACGTCGTACGCGTCGGCGACGCCCTTGAGGCCGCCCTTGCGCTCGCTGCTCGCGCCGAGGCTGCCCGCGAGGATCTGGCGGTCGTGCTCGTCGGACTGCGCGACGAATACCCGCGCGAGCGCGCGCACGCGCGCCTCGGTCAGTCCGAACTCCGCGAGCGTCGCCGCGATCGGATCGTCGGGTGCGTGCGCGCGGGAATCGACTTCGGCCTGCACGCCGTCGATTTCGAGCGACAGATTGCGTTGCAGGCTCGCGCTGCGCAGGCAGTCGATCAGGAAACGGCGAAAGTACGCGCACAACGCATGCGCGGTGGAAGGCGCGCTCTCCGGCGACGCGTGCGAGGCCCGCTGCTCCGAATCGAGCCGCAGCACGCGCGAGAAGAAGAATTGCGAGATCAGCTCTTCCTTGTCCTCCGGCAGTCCGCGCAATTCCGGCGGGTAGTAGGAGCGCAGCGCGGCGAGCACCATTCTGTAAATACTCCCAATTTCGACGTCCGAGAGACTGGCGCGGCGTTGCCAGAGATCGGCGAGCGTGGCGGTTTCCATCGCCAGGATGCCGGAATCGCGAGGGCTTAGCGCATCCATGCTGACACCGCGTCGCGAAGACCTGAGGCGCGGCGCGCCGCGTGCATTCCTGTGGGTTGCGAGAACATGGCCCCTCCTGACGAGACCGGTGCGCCGCCAAGCGCGTGGCCGAGGCGATGCGGCTATAAAGCCGCGCCTGCGAGCCGGCGCTTGAAAATTAGTGGCGGGAGGGGGCGCGCAACATCGACCGGAACGCCTACATCGAAAGTCGTAGGCGGGCTGCGGCGCGCCAGCGCAGGCGGGGGCGGTGCAAAAAGCGTCGGCGCGCGCGTTCAAATCGCGGTGTGCGGAATCGTTCTGCCTATCGAGCGGGAATTCAGTTCATCGAGATCGAGCGGCCTGGCACGAACGTCCGGCCTCGCTTTCGGCACCATCGACCCCAGTCATGTCCTCTCGCCCGCGCAGCCCCGGCATCGGGCCGCGATGTTTGCAACTGGATGAACGACGGTCGAGGAAATCGGAGGAACCATGCACAAGCTCAGCTCGATGGCGCTGGCGGCAGCCACGCTCGCGCTCACGGCATGCGTCGACATGCCCAGCATTTCCCATCAGAACGTCGGCGAGGCCGACACGCTTGCCACCAAGGCGGACTCGCGCCTCGTCTATGCGCGCTCCCGCAACGCCCCCGCAGCGCCGCACGATGTGATCTGCGCCGAGCCCAGCCCCGAGGTCGCGAAAGCCTTCTCGACGGCATTCGGCGCGAGCGCCGAGGCCGAGGCGAAGGCGATTCCCGCGCTGTCGCAGGCGGGCGACGTGCGCGGCGCGCTGGCCGTGTCGCGCGCGCGCAGCGAGGCGATCGCCCAGCTCGGCAAGCGGCTCGGCACGATCCAGTTGTTGCGCAACGGGCTTTTCAGCGCATGCGAAGCCTACGCGAACGGCGCGATTTCGCCGATCAGCTACGCCTTCCTGCTCAGCCGTTTCGGCGATGTGATGGTCACGTTGCTGGCGGTGGAAATGGTGTCCGGCGACGGCATCGCGTCCGATGGCACGACGACCGAGGCAACGGCGCCGCCGCCCGGCACCGGAAAGCCGGCGCCTGGCGACGCGCCGCAGGACGGGTCCGCGCCGGTCGCTCAGCCGGTGGCCGCGGACGGCACGCGCGCAGCGATGAAGAAGGTGGCCGCCGTCAAGAAGGCCGGCACGGCGGATCAGGCGAACGCTCAGGGCGGCGATGCGGCTGCTCCGGACAAGAGCGCGCCGGGGGCGCATACGTCCGCGTCATCCACGCCGGGACAGGCCACCAAGGCCGGACTCAGCGATGCGCAGACCACGGCGATCGTGCAGTTGCAGCAAGCGTATCTGCGCGGCAGCGAAGCCGGTCCTCTGGTGCTGGCCTGCGCCGTCGCGCTGGACGACAAAGCGCAAGCCGGTGCGAACGGCGGGCCGTTGGGGCGGGCGGGATCGGGCGATTTACCTTCCGTGTGCAGCACGTTCCTCGCCCAATACGGACGCATGGTGGTGGATACCGTGGAGTTCGAACGCCGGGCCGAAGCGCAAGCCGTGCTCGCGCGCGCGATGGCGTCGGCGAAAGACAGCCAGCCGAAGGAAGAAGTTGAGACGGCAGGTTCAGTCAGGAATGCCGCGAACAATTGAGTGTGGCGGACGGGTCAGATAACGGGCGATTCGCGATAACGGCGGGGGCGCGGCCCCCGGCGCTCGCTCCATGGATCGTTCACCCCGGCAGGAGGACCTATGAATACCAGCGATAGCGGTGCATTGTCCGACCCGATGCTGCGAGGCGACGCGCGGCATGCCGGGTCTGCAGGAGCGCGCGCGCGGCGGCAACCCGAAGCCCAGCGAATTTCCGGACGGCTGGATCGGCAACAGCCGCTCAGTTTCGATGAGGTGAGGTCCGACGAGCTCAAGGCGCTCGGATGCGGCGACTCCCGACCGGAGCGGCCGGCGGGTGTGGCGCTGTCGGGCGGCGGCATCCGCAGCGCGACGTTCTGCCTGGGCGTGCTGCAGGCGCTGGCCGCGGAAGGCAAGCTCGCCAACTTCGATTACATGTCGACGGTATCGGGCGGCGGCTACATCGGTTCGATGCTGTCGGCATGGGTCGCACGCGAAGAGCGTGGCATCTATGGCGTTCAGGATAAGCTGAAGAAATCCGTGACGGCGAATGGCGGAGGCCTCGTTGAAGAGCCGGATGAGATCGTCTGGCTCAGGCGCTACAGCAACTATCTCGCGCCCAAACTCGGCATGCTTTCGCTCGATACGCTTACGCTCGTCTGCGCCTGGACTCGCAATGTCTTTCTCAACTGGATCGTTCTGATATCGACATGGTGGCTTGTGCTTCTGCTGCCGAAATGGTTCGTCGTGGGCACTGAGTTATCGGAAACGATCTGCCGGGGAAGTTGCATGGGACAGCCGCCGCTTATCGCCGGGCTCATCGGCGACAGCCGGCTGATCGGTGCATGCGCGGCGGCGTTGTTCGTCTGGATCATGGGTGCAACCGCGCTTCATCTCGATCTCCAGGCGCGCCAGAAGTCTTGCGTCAAACAGGATAAACTCGGCGCGCGCGTCGTGGCGAAACTCATCCGAAAAGGTGATCGATACGCCAACTGGTCCCTGGTCGTGCCGATACTGTTGTGGTCGCTGTTCATGACGCAGTGGCTGATGCTAGCCAAACCTGTCGGCGCGTGGCACGAAGTCTACTTCTCCGACGCCCTGCGGTGCGCGCTTGTAGCCGCGGCGGTTATCGGAGCGATGAATCTGATTTTTCCCGTGCTCATGGCGTTCGGCTTGTACGACTACGACCACCCCGACCCGTTCTGGAGCAGGCGGACATGGTTTCAGGGCATCGCGGTCGCCTTCTATGGCGCACTGGCGACGGTCATCGGACTCGCCAGCGCCGTCGGGTTGCTCGCGCTCGTGAAATGGCAGTTGCTGACCGGCGCGGATGCGCGTTCGGCGCCGTTCGTGTGGACGTTCGTGCCGATTCTCATGCTGCTCGTCTACGTGATTTCGAGCGTGATCTTCGTCGGGCTGGCGGGTACGCTTTATCACGATCGCGTGCGGGAATGGTGGAGCCGGCTCAGCGCGAGAATCTCGGTGGTCGCGCTTTACTGGGTACTTCTGTTTGCGTTCTCCATCTACATCCCGGCGATCATTCTGCACTTGGGCGGAGAGGGGCTGCGCTATGGGATGTCGCTCGTCAGCGCGAGTTGGGTGGCGACGACCGCATGGGGCGCCCTGCGCAAGGCTCCGGAAAAAGACACCGTCGAGCGCCGTCAACGGTACGCGAACATGCTGAATATCGCCGCCGCGATCGCCGTGCTGCTGATTCTCGCGATGCTGGCCACGGTCGAGAGCAGTTTGCTCGGCGCATGGGGCAAGGCAATCGAACCCGCGCTCGTCTCGCCGGTCGTGAATGACAACGGACTCCCGCTCTTTAGCATGTCGACGGCGTGGGCTCAGCACGACCTCGTTGCGGCGAGCGTGACCGCTTTTGCGTGGGACGCGCGCGAGTGGCCCATTCTCGCGATCGCGACTGTCACACTTGCGCTTACGTTATGGATCTTCGGCAAGCGGCTCGACGTCAACAAGTTTTCGCTCCAGAGTGTCTACAAGAATCGTCTCGTGCGCTGCTATCTGGGCGCGACGAACAAGAAGCGCATCGCCAATCCGTTCACAGGATTCGATTTGAACGACGACATGCTGTTACGCGAGATGCCTGCGCCGTCAGATGACATTCGCCCGTTGCAGATCTTCAATACGGCCATGAATCTCACACAGGGACGCAATCTGGCCTGGCAGGAGCGCAAGGCGGCATCGTTCACCTTCAGCAGGCTGCACGTTGGCTATGAGCTTTCCAATCTGCAAGGCGACACGACCGAGCGTTCCACGGAGCGGAGCAACAATGGAGATGGCAGCGCGTACCGCTACACCGAGCCCTATGCGACAAGCCGTAATTCCGATGAGAGCGGCATCTCGCTCGGAACGGCTATGGCCATCTCAGGCGCCGCGCTCAGTTCGAACATGGGGTATCACACGCGGCCGACACTGTCGTTCCTCCTCACGCTCTTCAATCTGCGCCTGGGCAAATGGTGCCCCAATCCGCGCAAGCTCTACGAGAGGTCGAATAGCGGCTTTGCTCCGCTGCGTCTGCTGCAGGAACTGCGCGGTCGCATCGACGAGGATTGTTCGTTTGTTTACCTGTCCGACGGCGGGCATTTCGACAACACCGGCCTGTACGAACTGGTGCGGCGCAAGTGCGGCTACATTCTCATCGTCGATGCGGCGGCGGACCAGCAGCGCGCCTTCGAGGATCTCGGCGCGGCCGTGCGCAAATGTCGTATCGATCTGGGCGCCGAAGTCAGGATCGATCTCAATGGCATGCGCGCACAACCCCCATGCACATTGCCCGTATCGACCTTCCAGACGGGGACGGTGGTGTACCGCGACGGCACGATGGCCGATCTGCTGCTCATCAAGGCCACGATGTGTCAGGACCGGCGCGAGCCAGTCGATATCCAGTCGTACGCGAGCCGCTATATGTCCTTTCCGCAGCAATCGACCATCGATCAGTTCTTCGATGAAAGTCAGTTCGAAAGCTATAGAAAGCTCGGCTTTTGCGCCGGCGTAACGGCGCGCGAGAAGTTTCCAGCCAAGCCGCGGCAGCGGAAAAAATGAGCATGTCCGTAATCGGCCATGACGGGCGGGCTGATCGTGAGATCTACTACGCAAGCCGGAAGTGGAAGTATTTTCCGTGCCGGCTGCCCGCCTTGACCTACCATCGCGTTGTTTGGCCAAACTCGACGCCTTGTCCGCCATCCGATTTGCATATCCGGGCCGAGCGAATTTAATACAACGAGATCTGTTCTCATCGGATGGTTCCGGCAGCACCTGCTCACGAGGTGTACGAATCATGACTACCGTCCCCGCGCCCCGGCACTCGCACCGGCTCGACTGGCTCGTCAAGAAGCTCTCTCCAGCCATGCCGTGGCTGTTCCTCGCCTTGCGGCGCGCGCTCATTCCCACGGTGTGCCTCGTCATCCTCGCCGCGCTGTTCTATCTGGTGCCGCAAAGCCGCGAAGTGCTGCTCGGGCTGACGGAGCCGCCGCAGACCGGTCCGCTGAGTTCGACGCCGCTGAGCGTGGTGAACTGGACGGCGCTGATTTCGTACTACGTGGCGTCTTCCGTGCTCGCGCTCGCCGTGTGGTATAGCGCGCGCCTGCTCTGCACCGTGGAGGCGTGGCTCGGCATGCCGAAAGTGTGGAAAATCGGATACCTTGGCAAACGCCCAAAGGCGTTTAACTATGACCCGGCGGAGGAACCCTTCGAGGACGGCGATGGCAACAGCATCCGGCGGGCCATCAAGTGGCTGCCGCGCGCGTATGGCGTGCTCGCGCTGTCGGCCTCGATGGGCGCGCTGATCTTCGCCACCCTCATATGGACGGTCGAGCGCGGCACGGCGCTTGCCGTGACGACGCTCGCCATCGTCGGGCCGCTGCTCTTCGTGTGGGGCGTGGGAATACGGCAGTCGGCCATGCAGAGCACGTCGAAATGGACGCAGCGCGCCGGCCTCGTGATGGTGGCGGGCATCGTGGTCTTCTGCGTCGGGCTCGGCCTCGCCCTGCTGTTCCTGGACATGGCGAATTTTGCAGTCTGGCTGATCGACGTGACCGCATCGCTGCTGCCCACGGTGCTGCTGGCGTTCGTGCTGTGGCGGCGCACGGTTTTCACACGCTGGATCGACAAGGAGTTCTGGGCGGAGTCCGCGCTCGATTTCGAAGACGTGATCGGACGCGTCGCGCTTTTCAGCGGCGCGGGACTGGTCGTGCTCGTGCTGCTCGCGGAGTTGAAGGCGGCCTATGTGCGAAGCGTCGGGTCGGCGGCCACGGTCATGATCTTCCTGGCGGCGGCCGTGCTCTTCATTTCCGGATTGCAACTCTTTTTGCGCAGAATTTCACGCTCGGTGCCCGGCCTGACGTCCGCCGCGGCGATCGTCGTGTTCATTCTCGCGAGCGTCGCCGGCTGCGAGCCGCTCGGCAAGGAAGGGCTCAAGGCGCACGCCCGGACGGCTCCCGTCAACGCGATGCTATCCGGCAACGCGGCGAGTTCGTCAGACGTGCCGCCGACGCCGCGCCTGATCGTCAACGCCTATGGCGGAGGCTTGCGCGCGGCGATCTACACGTCGCAGGTGCTCGCGCGCGCCGACGATGCCTCGTGCGGCGAATTCGGCAAGCACATCGAAGCCATGAGCGGCGTGTCGGGCGGCAGTCTCGGCATTGCCGTGTATCTCGTTGCGCGGCAACAGCTCATCGCGCACGGTGATCCGTGGGCGCCGTGCGAGAAGGCGACGAAAACGCCGCTCACGGACGTGGTGGCGCGCGCGCTCGGGCAAGACCACCTTTCGCCTGTCATCGCGCGAACGCTCAGTCTGGATCTCGTTCCCTTCACGGACCCGGCGCGCGGGCAGGCCATTCTCGATAGCTGGAACGATGCGCTGGCGGATGCGCTCAAAATCGTGCCCGCGCTGGCGGAGGCAGTCAAGCACCCGCCGCCGGGCCACGACGACGACTTCGACGCGCCCCTTGCCATGAAGCTCGCCGATCTGAGCGGTGGCATTTCGCCGAAACCGCTGGTCTTCTTCAATACGACCGATGCGGACAACGGTAACATCGTGTGGTTTTCGAATGGCGCGAACAGCGCGGCGTCGAGCAGCTTCGGCGATTCATCGGCGGATGAGCTGATGGTCGGTCAGGCGGTGTTGCACAGCGCGCGGTTCCCCATCGTCACGCCGGCGGGCGAATTCAAGCAAGGGAAAACAACGCATCGGCTGGTCGATGGCGGTTACGCCGACAATTCCGGCGCGCAAACGCTCATGGACCAGCGCGCACGCGTGAATGGCGGGAAGTCGAGCAATGTCGTGCTCATCGATATCGACGGCAATCCGCCCGCGGTCTTCACGATCCACAAGTCCGGGCAGGACCATGAGTGCAAGCCGGACAAGCAGCTCGCGATTCCGACCGCACTTCTCGCGCTCTTGCAGGCACGCTCGGCTCACGCGGAGCAGGCGGTGAAGCGGCTCGCGGACGCGCTGCCCGCTTGCACGGACAGCACCGACAAAGCCCATTGCCTCCAACCCGTGCGGCTGAGCGCCCCATTGGACGACAACGAGAAGTTGAGCGTGGAGCGTCAGTGCGACCAGTTGAAGCGAGCCCGCACGGCGCCGCTCGGCTGGTACACGGGCAACGAGACCGCCGCGACGGTTGCCGAAGCGGCGTATAGGACAGCGGACGACCTATGCCGGCGGGCTGGACTGAAAGAGCCCTGCATATCGCCCAAGCCTCGCGATGCATCGCCAAAAGGGCGCAGGGCTTTACTCGCCGATTCGGCGCCGTGACCGTGCGCTTCCGCGCTCAACGATGCCCGTGCGCTTTGATAAACGCCATCAGCGCGGCAAACGCCGGCGGCACGGAAGGATCGGCGCAGCTCAATTCTTTCGTGCCGTCGGCGAAGGCGATGCGGATGCGATAGCTGCGCCCGTCAGGCACCGGTTTCGATGCCGCCGCGCGCGGGGCGACCGGCTCCGCGCGGGCGGCGGACACGAGCCGCGCAAGCTCGTCGCGCTCTTCTGCCGACAGGGCGTTCTCGTCGAGCACGATCGGCCGCGCAAGGCCAGGAAAGAAGCCCACGCCCCCGTCGATGAACAATTCCGCTTGCATCGGCAGCTCCTTGTTCTGCGCGTTATCGGTCATGCAGCCCGCCGCGATGAGACAGGCCATGGCGAACGTGGCTCGCAGGCCTGTCATCCGGCTCACAGCACACCGACCGTGTCCCACGCTTTGCTGACCGCCTTCGACTCGGCGCTGCCCGCGCCGAAAAGCCGGTTGGCATTGGACACCGTGAGCCGCGCGAAAGTCTTGAAGCTGGCGGTGGGCTTGATGTGAGAATCGTTCAGCGTCTCGTACCAGACGCGTCCGGCCTTTTCCCACGCGTAGCCGCCGAGGTCGAGCGCCGCCAGGCAGAACGCGCGATTCGGAATGCCCGAATTGATGTGGACGCCATGATTGTCCTGCGCGGTATTCACGTAATGGGCCATGTCCGCGGGCTGCGGGTCCTTGCCCAGCACGGGATCGTCGTACGCGGTGCCGGGCTCCTTCATGGATCGTAGCGCGACGCCTTGCACGCCGCTCGCAAGCAGTCCCGCGCCGATGAGCCAGTCCGCCTTGTCCGCTTTCTGCTTCAGCGCGTATTGCTTGATGAGCGAGCCGAACACGTCGGACACGGACTCGTTGAGCGCGCCGGCCTGCCCGGAATAGGCGAGGTTCGCCGTATGTTCGGTCACGCCGTGCGTGAGTTCATGCCCGATCACGTCGAGCGCGATGGTGAAGCGATTGAACAGCGTACCGTCGCCATCGCCGAACACCATCTGCTGGGAATTCCAGAACGCGTTGTCGTACTTGTCGCCGTAGTGGACCGTGCCGATCAAGGGCATGCCCGCGTCGTCGATCGAATTGCGCTGGAATATCTCCAGATAAAACTCGAAGGTCGCGCCGAGCCCGTCGTAGGCCTCGTCGACGCTCTCGTCTTTCGATTTCGGCGCGCCTTCGGCCCTCACCAGCTTGCCTGGCAAAGTCTCGGTGTGATTGGCGGTGTAGATGCTTCGGTGTATGGAAGGAACGGCGGGCGCCGGCGCTACGGCCCCGCCGCGTCGCGGGGCGAGCAGCGCCGCCTGCACGGAGCGAATCTGCCGGAACGTATGATCAGTCGATAAAGTATCGACCGCCGCGACGCGCTGCGAGGGCGTGCCGTTCTTCGCGATTTCCTTGAGCATATGCGGCGGCAGAATGCAGTAGATCGAAGGAACGCCGCGATGCGCGATGTGATTGCACATGATCTTCTTCCTCCTGAGAGTAGATGAATCCGGCGTGCTGCTAACGAACGGTCGGTCGGGTTCGAGGCCCGGAACCGGCGGTACCAAGGCATTTTATGCAGTGCGCATGGGGACGATACGTCATTCTTGCGGACGCGTCGCTGCGTGCTATCTTTGACCGGTACGAACGTCTTCCGCCGGGGAGAGATCGTGGACGTCGCCGTGTGGCTGCGCAGCCTCGGAATGGAGCGTTACGAACCCGCGTTCCGCGAGAACGCCATCGACGAGGACGTGCTGCGCCAGCTCACCGCGGACGATCTCAAGGAACTCGGCATCGCGTCGGTCGGTCATCGGCGCAGGCTGCTCGATGCGCTGGCCGAACTGCGGGCGCAAGTAAGCGAAGCGAAAGGCGAGCGGCGGCAAGTCGCGGTGCTGTTCGCCGATCTCTGCGGCTACACGGCAATGAGCCGGGAAGCCGATCCGGAAGACCTCGTCGCGCTGCTCGACCACTACTTCGAGCACGTCGACCGCATCGTCGATCAGCACGGCGGACACATCGACAAGCATGTCGGCGACGCCATCATGGCGGTGTTCGGCGCGCCGGTTTCGCATGGCAACGATGCCGAACGCGCCGTGCGCGCCGCCCTCGCGATCGGCGACGCGATGCCCGGCCTGTCGCGCGCGCTCGGCCGCACGCTCGTCGCGCATATCGGCATTGCGGGCGGCGAAGTCGTCGCGAGCGGCACGGGCAGCGCAGCGCATCGCGCGTACACCGTCACGGGCGACACGGTCAATCTCGCCTCCCGGCTCACCGACGCGGCCGGACCCGGCGAGATTCTGATATCGGACACGGTGCGGCGTCCGCTGGCGAGCCGGCTCGATTGCGTGGAGCGCGGCGCGCTGTCAGTTAAGGGCTTCGCGCAACCGGTTTCAGCGTGGTGCATCGCCGGTTTTCGGCGCGCGACGCCGGATCGCGCCTTTGCCGGACGCCAAGACGAATTGCGGCGGTTTCGCGCAACGCTGCGCGCATGCATCGAGACCGGGCGCGGAAGCGTGGTCGCGCTGCGCGGCGAGGCCGGGATCGGCAAGACGCGCCTCGCCGTGGAATTCGAAAGCGAGGCACGCGCGTCGGGCTTCGCGTGTCACGGCGGCCTCGTGCTCGACTTCGGCGCGGCGACCGGGCGCGGCGCGGTCCAGTCGCTCGTGCGCAGCCTGCTGCCGGCCGGCGATGCCGCCGTGGAGCGCGCGGCCAGCGACGGTCTGATCGATTCCGGCGACGCCATCTTTCTCAAGGATCTCGTCGATGCGCCGCTGACGTTCGACGAGCGCACCGTCTACGAAGCGATGGACAACGCCATGCGCGTGCGCGGCCGGCGCGACGTCCTCGCGCGGCTGGTCCGGCGCGCGAGCCGCCGGCAGCCGCGTATTTTGTCCGTCGAGGATGTTCACTGGTCGGATGCGCAAACGCTTCGCGATCTCGCCGATCTTTCGACGGCGGCGGCCGACTGCCCGGCGGTGCTGCTGCTGACGGCGCGCACGTCCGGCGATGCGGCCGGCGAACCGTGGCGCGCCGCGGCCGGCGCGGGATGCACGCTGATCGATCTCGGCCCGCTCAGCGCGGACGAGGCGAATGCCATGGCCGGATCGTTTCCCGGCGCGGACGCGGATCTCGCGAAACGCTGCATTGCGCGAGCGGCGGGCAACCCGCTCTTTCTCGAGCAGTTGCTCAACAACGCGGAGGAGAGCGCGGGAACCGGCGTGCCGGGTTCGGTGCGAAGCCTCGTGCAGGCGCGGCTCGACCGGCTTCATCCCGGCGACAAGTCGGTCTTGCAGGTTGCCTCCGTGCTCGGCCAGTACTTCGAACGCGATGCGGTCGAGCATCTTCTGGACGGCACGGGGGCCGCATTGGAGCCGCTCGTGATGCGCGTCCTGTTGCGGCGGCAGGGCGGCGGGTTCATCTTCCATCACGCGCTGATTCGCGACGCCATCTATGACGGGCTGCTGAAAAGCCGTCGCCGGGAATTGCATCGCCGCGCGGCGCACTGGTATGGCGAGCGCGATCCCGTGCTGCGCGCCGAGCATCTCGATCGCGCGGAAGACCGCGAGGCCGCGCTCGCCTATTGCGATGCGGCGCGCACGCAGGCTGCGCTCTATCGCTACGAATCGGCGCTTGCGCTGACCGAACGCGGGCTCGCACTCGCGGATACGAACGGCGAGCGCGTCGCACTCGAATGCCTGCGCGGCACGATCCTGCACGACGTGAGCGACATGACGGCGGCGCTTGCGGCATTCGAAACCGCGCTCGCGCTCGCCGAGACCGACGCCGAGCGTTGCCGCGCGTGGATCGGCTGCGCCACGGTGAAACGCGTGATCGACGATCTCGACGGCGCCTGGGCCGATCTCGACCATGCCGCCGCCGCTGCCACCGCGCAGGGGCTCGTGCGCGAACAAGCGCGCATTCACTTCCTGCGCGGCAACCTGTGCTTTCCGCGCGGTGAGCGCGACAACTGCGTGCGCGAGCACGGGCGCAGCCTCGCGCTCGCGCGCGAAGCGGGCGATCCGGAACAGGAAGCGGCGGCGCTCGGCGGAATCGGCGACGCGGAGTACATGCGCGGACGCATGATCAGCGCGCACGACGCCTTCAGCCGCTGCATCGACGTATGCCGACGCCACGGTTTCGGCCGAATCGAAGTCGCCAATCTGCCGATGCGCGCCATCACCGCGTGGTTCGCGGGCAACGCGCGCACCGGCCTCGATGCGGCGCTCGCCAGTGTCGCCGCGGCACAGAAGGCGGGGCATCTGCGCGCGCTCGCGGTGGCGCATCACGCGGCGTGGCACTGCCTGCACGATCTCGCGCAGTGGGACCGCGCGGGGGAGCATGTCGGCCCGGCGCTGTGGTGCGCGCGCGAACTGAAGTCGAAGCGCTTCGAAGGCGAAGCGCTCGCGCTGCGCGCGGAGTTGCATCGCCTGGCGGGAAGGCGCGACGAAGCGCTTGCCGATATCGCGCAGGCGTTGTCGATCAGCCGTGAAACCGGCATGACGTATCTCGGCGCGCACTATCTCGGCATCCTCGCTCACGCGACCGATGACATCTCCGTGTTCGACAGCGCGCTCGCGGAAGCCGAAGCGTTACTCGGCGCGGGCGCCGTGAGTCACAACCACTTTCTCTTTCGACGTGACGCGATCGACGCCTGCATCGATCGCGGTCTCTGGAATGCGGCCGCGCAACAGGCCGGGGCGCTCGAAGATTACGCGCGGTGCGAGCCGTCGCCGTTTTCGCGCTTTTTCGTCGCGCGCGCACGGGCGCTCGTTTCGTGCGGGAGCGGTGACGCGATCGCGCCCGACGCGCTTCGCCGGCTGCGGGAGGAGGGCGCGGCGTTTGGGTTTCTTCATGCGCTGCGGGAAATCGACGACGCGCTCGCCGGCGGGACGGGCTAGTCACGCCGGCGCTGCCTGACCCTTCCAGGCAGCGCCGTTTCAGCGTACTACGCGCCGTTCGCCTTACCCGCGCCAAGATCCGCGCCAGTAGTCGGATCAGCCGACGGGTCCGACGCCGTGCGCGATGCCATCGCCTGCAGCACCTGCACGTCTGCCTCGGTCACGGTGACGGTCGCGGTGCCGTCGCCACCATCCACGGCCGGTTGCGGATCCTCGACGAACTCCCAGTCGCCGCCCTCGTTCCACGGCCCGCGCGCGTCCTCGCCCTTCGAGAGGTTGAAGTACACGCTCGTGAACTCGGGGTCGCCCGGCAGCTTGCCTTGCGGAAAGTTTGGCTGGATCGCGTGCAGCGCCTTCTCGAACGACTTCTGATGCGCGATCTCGCGCGTCATCAGAAAGCCCAGCGCGTCCTTGATGCCGGCATCTTCCGTCACGTTGATGAGCCTTTCGTAGACGATCTTCGCCCGTGCCTCGGCGGCGATGTTCGAGCGCAGATCGGCGGTCGGCTCGCCGATGGTGTCGATATAGGCGGCGCTCCACGGCACGCCCGCCGAGTTGGTGAGCGGCGCGCCCGCGCCGTAAAGCACCTGCGTGATGTGCGAATCGTTGCCCGCGCCGGTCAGCGACCGATACAGCTCGGCTTCCTGCTCGACGGCCTCGGCGAGCTGGCCCTTCGCGCCCTTGTTCAGCATCGCGACGATGGAGCCGATGACCTCCAGATGGCTCAGTTCCTCGGTCGCGATATCGAACAGCAGATCCTTGCGGCCCGGATCGTCTTCGCTGACGGCCTGCGTGAAGTAGCGCATCGCGGCGCCAAGCTCGCCTTGCGGCCCGCCGAATTGCTCCAGCAGCAGATTGGCGAGACCGGGATTGGGTGCGCCCACGCGGACGGTGTATTGCAGGCGTTTGTTATGGACGAACATTTGAACGACTCCTTTTTCAGAGCGAGCGAAGCCCTTCGCGGACTTCGCGCGAATCGTTGACATTGAATGGTGTGCTCGTGCAGCGGCCGGGAGGAACGCACAGGCGTCGCTTTCGGCCGTGAGGCTGCGGTCTCAGCGCGTCGGAATCGCGCTGGCGTCGTGCGGCGGGAACCGCGTCGTCAGGAGGAGGCCGCTCGTCCGAAGGGTTCGGTGGCAGCGGCCCGCAAGCGTTTCAGCAACGGGTATGCCACCGGGCACAGCGCCGCTCGCGCTTATTGCTGAAAGCCTCTCAGGACCGCGCCGAGCTCTTCGAGCGTGAAGGGTTTGCGCAACGCCGCCCATCGAAACGACATCGAGGGCAGCGCCGGCATTTCATACCCCGAGGAAAACACGACGCAGATCGACGGCTGGTCGCGCGCCGCCCGCCTCGCGAGTTCGACGCCGTCCATGGCGGGCATGCTGAGGTCGGTCATGAGCACGTCGAACGCCTCTTGCTGCAGGCGGTCCAGCGCTTCGTGGGGCGAGGTCGTCGAAGTCGCCGCATGGCCGAGCAGACGCAGTTGCTCGTTCATCGCTTCGCAGAGATTGGCGTCGTCATCGACGAGCAGCACGCGCAGCGCGCGCCCGCCGGCCGCCGATGCGTCCAGCGCGGCGCTTGCCGGCGTCGCGGGCTTCGCGCGGTCGAGCATGCTGCGGATCTTGCGGGCGAGCTGATCGCGGCCGTAAGGCTTGCTCAGCAGCTCGACGCCCGGATCGAGCCTGCCGCCGTGAACGATCGCGTTCTGCGTGTATCCCGACGTGAACAGCACCTTCATGTGCGGCAGCATGCGCGAGGCCTGCGCCGCCATTTGCGTGCTGCTGATGGGGCCGGGCATGACCACGTCGGAAAACAGCAGATCGACGTCGATGCCGCTGCGCAGCACCGTGAGCGCCTGTTGCGCGTCGTCGGCCTTGAGCACGCGATAGCCGAGGCCCGTCAGCGTATCGACGGCGGTGGACTGCACTTTCGGATCGTCTTCGACGACGAGGATGGTTTCGCTGCCGCCCTTCACCGGCGCGGCGTGCACGCGCGGCGGCGGCTCGATCGCCTCGCCCGTCGAGCGCGGCAGATAGATCTTGACCGACGTGCCGTGGCCGATCTCGCTGTAGATCTTGATATGCCCGCCGCTTTGCTTGACGAAGCCGTACGCCATGCTCAGGCCGAGTCCCGTGCCCTTGCCTTCGGTCTTGGTCGAAAAGAACGGATCGAACGCGCGTTCCAGCACGTCCTGCGGCATGCCCGTGCCCGTATCGGTGACGGCGAGCAGCACGTATTGGCCTTCGGCGACATCGGGTTCGGTGGCGACGTACTGATCGTCGAGCATCGCGTTGGATAGCTCCATCGTCAGCCGGCCGCCGTCGGGCATCGCGTCGCGCGCGTTGATGGCGAGATTCAGGACCACGTTTTCGAGCTGATGGATGTCGACGGACGTGTTCCACAGCCCGCCCGCGACCACCGTCTCGACGCGCACGGTCTCGCCGAGCGCGCGGCGCAGCAGGTCGTCCATGCCGCGCAGCGCCGCCGCGAGGTTGATGACCACCGGCTGCAACGGCTGCTGGCGGCCGAACGCCAGCAGTTGCGACGCGAGCTTCGAGCCGCGCTCGACGGCTTCGATCGCCTTCGTGATACGGTCGCGCGTCCACGCATCGCGGTGATGCCGGCTGTCGAGCAGTTCGAGATTGCCGCGCAGCACTTGCAGCACGTTGTTGAAATCGTGCGCGACGCCGCCGGTCAGCTTGCCGACGGCTTCCATCTTCTGCGCCTGGAAGAGTGCCTTGCGCGTTTCTTCGAGCACGCGGCTGGCTTCCATGCGTTCGGTGATGTCGCGCGTGATCTTGGCGAAGCCGGCGAGCGTGCCGCTTTCGTCACGGATCGCGTCGATCACGACGTGCGCCCAGAAGCGCTTGCCGTCCTTGCGCACGCGCCAGCCTTCGGCTTCGAACCGTCCCTCCCGCGCCGCGATGGACAGGCCGCGCTGCGGCAGGCCGGCCGCGGCGTCTTCCCGCGTGTAGAAACGCGAAAAGTGCGAGCCGATGATTTCATCGGACTGGTAGCCCTTGATGCGCCGCGCGCCCGCGTTCCAGTTCGTGACGATGCCTTCGGGCGACAGCATGAAAATCGCGTAGTCCGTCACGCCGTTCACGAGCATGCGAAAGCGCTGTTCGCTCTCGACGACGGCTTCGTGGGCGATGCGCTTGTCGGTCATGTCGCGGACGATCTTGCCGAAGCCGAGCAGGCGGCCATGCTCGTCGACGAGCGCGGTGATCACGACGTTGGCCCAGAATCGCGCGCCGGACTTGCGCAGACGCCAGCCTTCGGCTTCCGAGCGTCCGTCGCGCCGCGCGGCGTCGAGCAGGGCGGTGGCGCTGCCTTTTTCGCGATCTTCCGGCGCATGGAAGATATCGAACGACCGGCCGACGACTTCCTCGGGTTGAAAGCCGTGGATCTGGCGCGCGCCCACGTTCCACGTCTCGATGATGCCTTCGGGAGACAGCCCGATCACCGCATAGTCGCGCACACAATTGATCCACCGGCGGCACCAGTCGTCGGGAATGGAAAAATCGTCGTGTTCGTCGCCTTGCATTGTCTGGTCCCCGTTTGCCGCATTGTTTCGCTTTGAGCATGGCGCACGTGAATGCGCGCGAGCCTTTCCTACTTCGCATTTGACCACGACTGCGCCGTTGCCAGCGATGGGCGGTTCTACGCGGCTTGCTTTGTCACCGGGCTGGAACGTCGATGTCCGCGCTCGCCGTGCAACCGTAACGCATCCTTTACGTACTGTGAAGGCCGCAATTGCGACCGTAGATTCGATCAAGTGTGCGACCATTCCGCGTCTGCCGGGCTGTACGAAACGCTCGTGCGGCGGTCTTTTTCCGAACCCCGTTTCGATGTCTCGAGGAACATTGCCTTGCTTGCTGCGCTCGCCACCTTGCTCGTCTTCCAGTGTCTCGGAGAGGGCCTTTCGTATCTTTTCCGCATTCCCGTGCCGGGGCCGGTGGTCGGCATGCTGCTGCTGCTCGGCTATGTTGCCGTGCGTCCGGCCGCCGCCGCGGCGCTCGAAGGCACCGCGCTCGAAATCCTGAGGCACCTGTCGCTGCTGTTCGTGCCGGCGGGCGTCGGCATCATGGTGTCGGCGAGCGCGCTGCGCGGCGATGTGCTCGCCGTCGTGCTGTCCGTCGCGATCAGCACGGCACTGGCGATCGCGGTGACGGCGCTCGTCATGCGCGCAATGTTGCGCCGTCAGCGCCGCGTGCCGGGCGGACCGGGAGAGGGCGCATGACCGGCGTGCCGCGCATCGGCGCGATCTGGGTGTATCTCGCGGCCACGCCGCTGCTCGGGCTGACCATTACGCTGCTGGCCTATCTCATCGCGCAGCGCATCTACGCGGCGTGCCGCTTCAACCCGCTCGCCAATCCGGTGCTGATCGCGGTGGCGATCGTCGTCGTCGTGCTGAAGACCAGCGATACGCCTTACGAAACCTATTTCGATGGCGCGCAGTTCGTCCATTTTCTGCTGGGCCCGGCGACCGTCGCGCTGGCGCTGCCGCTTTACCGGCAGTTGCCCAACCTGAAGCGGCTGGCGTTGCCGATCGTCGTGAGCCTCGCGGCGGGCTCGCTGACCGCGATCGTGTCGGCGGTGTCGGTGGCGGCGTTGCTGGGCGCGTCGCGGCAGTCGATCGCGTCGATCGCGCCGAAATCCGCGACGACGCCCATCGCGATGGGCGTCGCGAAGGAGATCGGCGGCTTGCCGTCGCTGACGGCGGTGCTCGTCATTACCACGGGCGTGTTCGGCGCGGTCACGGCGCGCGGCATCCTGAATCTGCTGCGCGTCACGGATGTCGAAGCGCGCGGTTTCGCACTCGGCGTCGCGTCGCACGGCATCGGCACGGCGCGCGCGTTTCAGGTGAGCGAGGAAATGGGCGCCTTCGCCGGGCTCGGCATGGGGCTGAACGGCATTTTCACGGCGTTCGTCGTGCCGGTGATGTTGCCGGTTTTGTCGCGGTTCTTTTGAATTTCCGGACGGGGCTTGCGGGGTGCGCCGTCCGCGGCACGACGGTTGCTCAGGCGATGAGGGTGCAAGTGTTCAGCGAATCGCCGCCACATCGTCGCGTTACGGGAGAAAGTCATGGACGAGCAGAAAGAGCAAGACCGCATTCGTCGCCGCGCTTACGAACTCTGGGAACGCGAAGGCAGCCCCGAGGGACGCGCCGAAGAATTCTGGCAGCAGGCGATAGAGTCGCTCGGCGCGGAGGATGCGTCGGGTACGGGCGGAGAACAGTCCGCAAGCACCGAAAGCAACGGTAGCGCGGGGCAGGGCGAACGCCCGGCCGAAGAGAAGAGCGCCACGACGACGAAGTGATGGTTTGAGGTTGAGGTTGGTCTTGGCATGCGCTTGATGTCGCTGCGCGTTTTGCGGTTCGACGCTTGAGCTTCCCGAAATATGTTCGGAGAGCTTGTAAAAGATGGAAGGTGAGAAGCCGATGCCCCCGTTTAAGGGGCATCGGCTATTTCTCGTGCTGATCAAGCGATCAGTAAGATTGATGGTCGGACCGCGAACCGCTTATCGACCGCGGCCGCCGCCACCGCCACCCGCGCCACCACCACCGCCACCGCCAGAACCGCCGCCACCGTGGCCGCCGCCGCCATGACCGCCGCCGCCGTGGCCACCGCCTGAGCCGTTGCCGTTGCCGCCGCCATTGCCGCCGCCACCATTCCCACCGCCATTGCCGCCGCCACCGTGGCCACCGCCGCCGTGACCGCCACCTGAGCCGCCGCCGCTGCCACCACCGTTACCGCCACCATTACCGCCGCCGTTGCCGCCGCCGTTGCCATGGCCACCACCGGAACCGCCGCCGTTGCCACCGCCGCCGCCGCCACCGGAACCGCCGCCGTTGCCACCACCATTGCCGCCGCCGTTGCCGCCGCCGCCATGGCCACCACCGGAACCGCCGCCGTTGCCGCCGCCGCCATGGCCACCACCGGAACCGCCGCCGTTGCCACCCCCGCCGCCGCCACCGGAACCGCCGCCGTTGCCACCACCATTGCCGCCGCCGTTGCCGCCGCCGCCATGGCCACCGCCGGAACCGCCGCCGTTGCCGCCACCATTACCGCCGCCGTTACCGCCGCCGCCATGGCCACCGCCGGAACCGCCGCCGTTGCCACCACCGTTACCGCCACCATTACCGCCGCCGCCGTGGCCGCCACCGGAGCCGCCGCCGCTGCCACCACCGCTGCCACCACCGTTACCGCCGCCGCCATGGCCACCGCCGGAACCGCCGCCGTTGCCACCACCGTTACCGCCACCATTACCGCCGCCGCCGTTACCGCCGCCACCGTTTCCACCACCGCTGCCGCCGCCGTTGCCGCCGGAGCCATGACCACCGCCCGAGCCGCCGCCCGAACCACCACCCGAACCACCGCCCGAACCACCGCCCGAACCACCGCCCGAACCACCGCCCGAACCGCCACCGGAACCGCCGCCGGAACCACCGCCGGAACCACCGCCGGAACCACCGCCATTTCCGCCGCCAGAACCGTGACCGCCACCTGAACCACCACCGTTGCCGCCGCCGTGACCTCCACCGACGCCGCCGCCATTACCGGCGCCGTGACCACTGCCCGAACCGCCGTGGCCACCGTCGCCATGACCACCGTCGCCGTGGCCACCGTCGCCATGACCACCGTCGCCGTGGCCACCGTCGCCATGACCACCGTCGCCGTGGCCGCCGTCGCCGTGACCGCCATCGCCATGACCAGCACCGCCGTGACCACCGTCGCCGTGACCGCCGTCGCCATGACCGCCGTCGCCGTGACCGCCGTCGCCATGACCAGCGCCGCCGTGGCCTCCGTCGCCGTGGCCTCCGTCGCCGTGGCCACCATCGCCGTGACCACCGTCGCCGTGACCAACGCCGCCGTGACCACCATCGCCATGGCCTCCGTCGCCGTGCCCATTGCCATGACCGTCGCCATGACCGTGGCCATCGCCATGACCGTCACCATCGCCGTGCCCATGACCGTGGCCATCGCCATGCCCGTCGCCATCGCCGTGCCCATGACCGTGGCCATCGCCATGACCATCACCATCGCCGTGCCCATGACCGTGGCCATCGCCATGCCCGTCACCGTCGCCGTGCCCATGACCGTGGCCATCGCCATGCCCGTCGCCATCACCATGACCGTGTCCGTGATGACCATGCCCCCCCGTATCTCCGCCAGAATCGCCGCCGCCGGAATCACCTCCGCCGGAGTCTCCGCCGCCCGAATTGCCGGGGCCCGAGCTGCCGTTTCCGGTCGATCCCGATCCCGTGCCACCGCCCGTGCTGCCGGAGCCGCCCGTCCCCCCCGCGCCGTTCGTGCCGCCCGCGCCCGCGGTTGAGCCCGGCCCCGCGCCGACCGAGCCCGAACCGGAGCCCGCGCCCGTGCCCTGACCCGAGCCCGAGCCGGCCGCGTTGCCGCCGCCCGCTCTCGATCCCGGTGAGCCATCGCTGCCGCGGCCGCCCTCGAGCAAGAGCACGACCGACGACTGCGTATCGACCGACGGTTCCGTCGACGGCGACATGCCCGCCGACGAATCCGCCGCCGCGACCGTCATCGCCCCGCTCAGGCCGACGGGCGCACACCCATCGGAAGACTGGCTGTTGCAAGGAATCGCCGTCGTCTGCGCGGACGCAAAGTTGGCGGCGGCCGCGGCGATTACGATCGCGCTGAGCTTGATCACCGTGTTCAAGGTTTTTTTCTTAGGATTACTCATGTGTGCCCCGTTTAGTCTTTCGTCGTCACGCGCCACGTGAAGCATCAGACGCGATGTGGGGCAAGAATGACAGGCTGTACGCCGCGTTCTGTGCGGTACTTAACCCGGCGCTGGGGCGTCGTCATTTAACGACGTGCGAGACCTCGCAGAGAACGTTTGCGAACGCTCGGCGATAAGAGAAATGCGATAGCGTTCGTGGCTTCATGCGCCGGATCGTTACCCGGCAACGGCGGACATTGCGTGCGCGCACATGAAGCATCGAAGCGTCGAAACCACGTTGGGCGAAATCGTTTCGAAAGCTTTGTATCGATGAATCGTAGGCTATCTGTATGGTTGGGGCGTCGTCAAGCGCCCTGTGTGTGATGGACCGCAAATGACGATAAGGAATGCAAACTAATCTGGATAGATTCGTCTGACATATAGATTGAACAGCGGGAAATGGACTTTGAAACGCAAACGAGCGGCCACATTGGGCCGCTCGTTGAATCATGCCGCCAAGGGCATGAGCGAATCGAATCGAACTCGACGGATCTTCAGACCCGCTGAAAATTACATGGGATGGCTTGCCACGAAGTTCTTGTACGCCCAGTAAGCATCCTTCGGCGTCTGACCGTCCGACTTCATCAGGCCGAATGCGCCTTCGCTGTCGTCATACAATTCGAACGCTTGAATCGACTGAATGTTGTACTTCGAGGCCACGCTCTGGAACTGGGCCATCATGCGGTTGCCGGCCATGTACGACGCGATCTGCGCATCGGTGCCGTAGTTCGGACGCACGCCGAATTCGTTGATCCACACGGGCTTGCCGAAGGAATGCAGCACGCCGAGCATGTCGTAGCAGCCCGTGCCGCCGCATGCGCGCGTCATGTCGCCCTGGTCCGAATACCAGTGCCATGCGGTGATGTCCCAGTTCACGGTCGGATGGCCGCGGGTGCCGTCGGGTTGCGAGCCGTCCATGAGCATCTGGAAGAACGAGTAATGCAGCCACGTACCGTTCACGATGATCTTGGCCGAGCCATCCACCGACTTCACACCTGCAATCAGACCGCGGATCACGCCACGCGCGACCACGAACGGCTGGTTCCTGTACTGGTTCCACTTCGTTCCGTCGACGTTGCCGTTGAGCGCTTGCGCCTCCAGCTCGTTCGCGACTTCGTAGTACTTGTACTTGTACGTGCCCGCGACCTGCTTGCCGAGGTTGTAGCCCGCGTTATAGGCGTCCTGCTCGTTGCTGAAGCCGGTGCCCAGCATGATCACGGGGTACACCGTCACGCCGCCTGCTTCCATCGTCTGCGCTATCTTGGCGACGACCTTCGCCGAGGCCAGGTTGTACACGGAGTTACGATAAATCTTCGCGCCGATATCCCGCAGTTGCGCGAGCTGCGTCGCGACGGCCGTGGAGTCGTACGCGCCGCCGTTCGTGTTGCGGCCATTCGCGCCGTAGAAGATCGACGTGCTGGTCGACGCCTTCGCGGTCGAGTCCGGCAGGGCGCTCTTGTCGGTCGCGGCGAGATCGACATCGCTGCCGCCGCCGCATGCGGCGAGCAGCACGCTCGTCAGCACAGCGGTCGCGATCGCGGCGGCCTTGCGCGCCGAGAACAGGTTGAACGAGCGAGGAGTGTTGTGTTTGCGGTTCGTCATTGCGTTTAGCATTGCTAATCTATTGCGCAATGCTCGTGAATTCTCAGCACGCTGCAGGACCCTCCCGGCAATTGCGAGATCCAACAAGGGTATGTTGGCATCACGCTGATCCGTGGCCCCGCCGGTATGACATTAGTTAGTCATCCAGACGACAGGCGAAACACGACCGGCTACGCGACGCCAGAATCGGGGCGTTGCAAGTAGCCAGAACGGCACGGATTTGCTGACAAGGTCCAGCGCGCAACACGGCAAGCGCTGGATGGCGGAGTCGAGCAAACAGTTGCGTTCGCTCGCATGGACCTACGAAATGACGAACAAGCTCAATTCGAAGGCGGGCGTCGTCGGAAGGTGGAAACGTTTGCGTCGCGACGGTCAGAAATGCCGATAATTTCGACTCGCTGACACCGTACCGGCAACCGTTGCCGAAAATCAGACAACGGACGCAAGGTTATCGTCTTATGAGATGAATGTAAACGACTGCAACAGCAAAAAAATCCATTCGCTCAGATAGCCACAGCAAAACTTACTTATTCATCGGTGGAATGGGGGTTGCGGCGGGCTTCGGACGCTAACAACGCAGAAGGGTCGAAACAGGATAAGCAGGAGTACGGAAATGAAGCGTTTAACGGCCAAAACGTCTGACGAAACAGTAGAAGAGCCACGGATGAATCTTGAGCATGGCCATCACGAAAGACAGCTTTGGACGATGGTCCGAATACATGCCGAAAAGATGCGCCAGCCGAAGTCGCTCGGCGACGCTGTCGAGAATAGGCTTCGCCAGCCCATACGTCGGCGCCTTGATCGCAGCCTGGAACGCGATGGTGCGATAACCGTAGACATATTTCAGTCTGAAGAGAAGCTTACGGTAATTTCGAATCGGCATCGACGCTGTGCTTTCTTCGACGCGGTCCATGATGGCAAAGATGTCGACGATCTTAGGATTGAAACGCGTCGAAATGCCCGATTCGCGATACATGTACGAGTACAAGGTATCCGGCATGAGCCGCACGATATTCGACTTGCCCAGCGTCTGCACGGACACGCAGATATCTTCGTATATCAGTCCGCTGGGATGTTTGATCGCAAGAAAGATGGAGCGGCGCACGAGCTTATTGAAGCAATACGCCTGCATGGACAGATCGAGAATCTTCTCGACCGCCTCGACGCCGCTCATGATGGCGTCGCCGGCTTCGACGCGATAATTGATCTTGCCTTCCGGGCTGATGTTCTCCGCGGCAAAGATGACGACATCCGCATTGTGCCGCTCGGCTTCTTCGATCACCCTGCGGACGAGATCGTGATGAACGTGATCGTCGCTGTCCACGCACAGGACATATTCGCCGCGAGCCGCAAGCGCCGCGATCCTTCGCGTCTCCGCGAGCCCCTTGTTTTCAGGGTTTTTGATGAACTGCCAGCGAATCCTCGATTGCTGTTCGAGGATGCGCAAGGTAATTTCGCCCGATCGGTCAGGACTGCTATCGTCGACGGCGATGATCTCGAAATCGGTGGAGGTTTGTGACAGTAGTGAGTCGAGACACTCTTCGATATACGGCTCAACCTTGTACACGGGCACGAGAACACTGATTTTTGGCGGTGCGGACATGAATGTTTTACCCTTTTAACTGCACGGGAGTGCTTATTCAGGAAGGCGACTGCGCCCAAGGAGTTTACTTTGGATGCGAAGAGTATGTACTAGGGTTATTCAGCAGTTCTGCTTTCACGATTTGAAGCGCAGCGAACGCACGCGAGAAGAACTGTATGCGTGCGTCGCGCAGATCGATCAGAACGCCGATGTATTTCACATGGCGTGAAGCGGCTGATGCGCGATTAACGGCCAAGCCCGTTTGCCGCGATCTGCTGTTCCACGTATTGCGCGAAGAGCGCATGCATGCGCGTGGTGGGATGAAGGTCGTCCGCGAACATATAGGTTTGGTCCGCGTTCGAGGAGACATAAGTAGCGGGCGAGCAGAGCAGCGACGTGTCGTGCGGCGTCTTCGACGGATCGCATGCTTGCGCGGTATTGGATACGGTGAAACCGTTGGCCTGATAGTTCGCGATGGTTTGCGTCGTCCATGTATAAGCGTCGATCAGGATAACCTTACCTTGTAGACCGTTCGCCTGCAACGCGGCGTTGAGCGTTGCGTTGAAGAGTTGCGAGAGCTGCGTGAAGTTCGCGCCGCCATCCGACGACTTGATGCCGTCGGGCGAGAGTCCGATGTTCGGCACATTGATCACGACCACATGCGTCGCGCCGCCTTGCACGATCTGCCCGACGAGTTGCGCGAGCGTCGTGGCGGCTGTCTGCACGGTCGTGTTGGCGGCGGGCGGGCTGCCGGCGCGCAGCACGTCGTTTGCGCCGCCCCAGACGAGCACGAGCTGGCCCGGGTTGAAACTGCCGTGAGCGGACAGATAGCTCGCAATCTGCTGATTGACGGGCATTTCGATGTCGCCGATCACGTCGGTCAGGAATTGATTCTGATTGGCCGGCGTGGCGACGGTCGAGCCGCCTTGTGCATAGCCCAGGCCGCCGCGCGCCTTCAGTTCGTGGCCGAGATCGATGGTGAATGCCGCGGTGAGCGTGTCGCCGTAATACTGCGCGACGTCCTGCGTCCACACCTGGCCGGGATTCGTCGTGAAGCGCCCGCCGCCGACCGCGCCAGCGATGGGCGCATAGGTTCCGACGTCCGAGAGGCTGTCGCCGAACGATACAACCTGCAATTTGACGCCGCCCGCCGGCTCCGTCGAGCCGCTCGAGCCGCCTGAGCCCGAGTCGCTTCCACCGCCGCATGCGGTAAGCCATGCAACCAGCAAGGCAGAAATTGCCTTGCGCAAGCCGAGTGTGATTCCGCTATGACGCATCGCTTGTCCTTCCGTCGTTCGTGCGGGCGGCTTTCGGCCGGACGATGAATCGTCAGGCGGATCGAAGCCGCGCCCCGTGGAAACGGCAAGCAAGAAAGATGCGCTGCAGTGCGCGAGACGACCTTATTCGGTTGCGCAGTCGTTGCACGTGTTGTCGATATAGCGGGCGGCCTTTCCTTTCTCCGGCGGGCTGATCTGCATATAGCCGCCGTCGAGCACGTTGTGGCGGACGACATTGCCGCTATAGTCCACGCCACCCTCGCCATTGGAACCGCCGGTGATGTTGCCGCCATTGATCATGCGATTGCATTCGAGGACATTGCCGCCCGTATCCTGCGTCGCGTCGTTGTTTTCGGGGCCCATGCGGCAGTTGTCGGCGAGGTTATAGGCGACGCGTCCGTTGACCGATCCCACCAGCGCGACGCCGTAGAGCGGACAGTTCGCGAACGAGTTGAACACCAGCACCGCGCCGGTGCCGCCGCCGTGCCCTTCGGTCTGAAACATCGACTGGCCGAAAAAGTCGCGGAAGCTGTTGCCCGCAAGAATAAAGTGATCGACCGCGCCGTTCGTCTGGACAGGAATATCGTAGTGTCCAGGATTCTCCCAATCGCGGATGCGCGTCGGATTCGCGCCCACGAAGTTGCAGCCGACGAGACTGTTCCCCGTCGACGGGCCTTCGTAATTGAACATGTTGCTGTCCGCGCGAACCGTCTTTTTGAGGGTGACGCCGGGCTCGCACTGAATATGCCGGTTGCTCGCCGTGACTACGACCGTGTGATTGAGCAGATACGTGCCCGCGGGCACGAGCACGTCGCCGGCGTCGACTGCGGCCTGGAACGCCCTGGTGTCGTCGGTGGTGCCGTTGCCCTTTGCGCCGAAGTCCTTCGGGCTGCGCGGATTGACCAGTTTCGGTGGCACAAACGCGGTCTGCGGGCAACTGGCCGTGGCCGGGACGGGCGACGTGTCGAGGCTCGCGTGGATGCCGCTGCCCCAGCCCGTCGTGCGATACCACCAGCGCATGAAGCCGCCGCGCGAGAAGTGGTCCTGCAAGCGGCCTTCGTCCCATGCGGCGTAGGCCGCGTGAACCTGCGTCTTCACGCCCGGCACGCCCGCCGCGAAGGCGACAACGCCGACAACCAGCACGCCGATCACGATGGGTCGTCTCATTGCGTGTCCCCCATCCTATAAACGAATTTCAATTCCGACCGCCCATGATAGTTCGCGTGGCGCGCGCCGCTGAATGCGCGGCCGCCGAATGATCCCGAAGATTTACCCGGCGCGGTCGCGCCATCGGTGCGATAAGTCACTTCCCGCGTGAAAAACCTCTGCGGATTGGCCTTCCGCGAAAACGGGTGGCGCGTCGAACAGTCGATGCCTTGTCTTTGCTGCACGCTGCTTTTCGATTCATCCAACAAAAGAAGCCATGCCGGAGGAAAGGTGCTGACCGCAACCGTGCAATCGGTAAGAGACCGGGTAAGAAATCGTCTGAGCGGCGTTCATCAGGACCACAAGCGCATTGCGAGAAGCGCGCTCGTCCTGCTCGTGTTCGTGCTCGCCGGAAAGTTGATCGGCGCATCGAAGGAAATGGCGATCGCGTACCGCTATGGCATCAGCGGCGCGGTGGACGCCTATCAGCTCGCGCTCACGCTCGTCACCTGGCTGCCCTCGACCATCACCAACGAACTGAGCGTCCTGCTCGTCACCGCGCTCGTCGCGCTGAGAAAGGACAAGGCGCAGCAAGACCGCTTTCTCGGCGAACTGGAAGGCGCGGGGCTTGCCATCGGCATCGTGGTTTCGCTGCTGCTGTATTTCTTCTGGCCGCACATGGTGGGCTTCTTCTCGGGAAGCCTCTCCGATTCGACCCGCGAAATGTGCCGTCAGATGGTCATCGGGATGACGCCCGCCGGCGTGCTCGCCTTCACGATCTGCATTTCGTCGGCGCGGCTGCAGGCGTCGGAAAAGCACATCAACACGCTGCTCGAATGCGTGCCGGCCATCGCGCTGCTGGCGTTCGTGCTGAGTGCGCGCGAGCACGCGTCGATCATGCCGCTCGTGCTCGGCACGACCATCGGCATAGCGATACAGGCCGCGTGGCTGCGCATCCTGGCGCGCAAGGCGGATGCCGCGCCCGCCCGGCCGCGCCTGTCCCTGAGCGCGCCGCAGTGGCCGCGCATGATGCGCTCGCTCGCCATGTTGCTGATCGGCTCGGTCGTGGCGAACCTGTGGCTGCCCGTCGACCAGTATTTCATGGCGCAACTCGGCGACGGCGCCATCGCGACGCTCGGCTACGCCAATCGCCTGCTGTCGCTCCTGGTGAGCATGGGCGCGATCGCCATCAGCCGGGCGACGCTGCCGATTCTCTCCGAGATCCTGCATCGCGGCGATCATGCGCGGGCGCGCAGCACGGCGCTGAAATGGTCCTTCGTGATGCTGGCGGTGGGGACCGTCGGCGCGGGCATCGCCTATGCGCTCGCGCCGTACGCGATCGCGCTGCTGTTCCAGAAAGGCGCGTTCACGAGCGAGGACACGATCGCGGTCACGCGCCTGTTCCGCTTCGGGCTTTCGCAGATTCCGTTCTCCTTCGGCATGTGCGTGCTCATTCAGTTGTTCGCGGGCGAGGCGCGCTACAAGGCCATCACCGTGATATCCGTGATCGGCTTCGCGGCCAAGCTGGCCGCCAATGCGGTGCTGGTGCGCTTCCTCGGCCCGCTGGGCGTGCCGCTCGGCACGGGCGTGGGCGCAGCAAGCGTGATGGCGTGCTATCTCTTCTGGACGCGATTCGCGCCGCCTTATGCACCGGACGCCGGCACGGACCGGTGAAGGGCTGAGCGCTTCTCTTAGACGCCCCAAAAAAATCAGCCGCCCCGGACCTGCGGGCGGCTGATGTCGAGAGGCCGCGACAACTACGCGCTGCGAATCACGCCGCGAGGCGCGACGCCCTGCGCACCGGAGCCCTCCGCGACGCCATAATCGCCGTCCAGCGCGGCGGCGGCGGCATACACGCCCGGATCCTCGATGACGCCGCCGTGATCGCCTGGCACCTCGGCAACGGTCAGACCGCGGCGCGCGATCTTGCGCCACAGCGGCAGCGGATCGCCCCGGTCTTCCTCGCGCCCGGATGCGCGCACATAGACGATCCGGCCGCCGTCGAAGGGCCTCGGCCGGTAGTTGTTCATCGCGGTGCGGAACGTGTTGCGCAACTGGCGCAGCACCGGCGGCATCGGGTCGGCGGCGGCGTTCGGACCCGGCGCGGCCTGCACCTGCGGCACGCGGCCGAGGCGCATCGCCAGCTTGTTGCGCGCGGCGGCGTACTTGGTCGCGGCGAAGCCAGCGCGTTCGCGCGGCGACATCTCCGCGAGCGTCTTGCACAGGCGTTTGACATAGTCGCACCGGAATCCGACCATCGCGAACCACGGCAGCCAGCGTTCCTCCACGTAGGTGTCGAGCAGGCACACAAATTCCGTCTGCTCGCCCGCGGCAAACAGTTGCTGTGCGACTTCGAGCGCGATCAGGCCGCCGAAGGAGAAGCCGGCGAGCGCATACGGCCCCTTCGGCTGAACCTTGCGAATCTGTTCGACGTAGGTCTTCGCCATGTCCTCGACGCGGTGCTGCGGTGGCGTTTCGCCGTCGAGCCCGAGCGCCTGCAGGCCGTACACCGGGCGTGACTTGCGCATCGTGCCGATGAGCCGGGTGCATTCGAGCACCGATCCCGTCACGCTATGCATGAGGAAGATCGGCGTGCCTTCGCCTTCGCGCATCGGCACGAGCACTTCGGAGGTCTGCGGCAGCGTGCCTTTTTCGATCACGTCGGCGAGTTTGGCGATGGTCGGCGCGCGCAGCATCGTCGAGAGCGGAATCGGGCGGCCGGCGACCGGCTGCAATTCCGCGAGCAGACGCGCCGCGAGCAGCGAATGGCCGCCGAGCTCGAAGAAGTTGTCGTCGCGGCCGATCGGTGCGAAGGCGAAAAGCTGCTCCCACTTCAATTGCAGCAGCCGCTCCAGTTCCGCGCGCGTCGTGTAGGTCTGCGGGATGTCGTCCGCGGGCGGCTGCAGGGCGGGGTGATTGCGGATCGAATCGAGCGAGGCCGGATTGCGCAGCGCGGACGTATTGGTGACATCGAGTCCGTTCACCGCATTGCGCACCGCGGTTTCGGTGAGCTTGCCGCTATGCGTGATCGGCAGATCGTCGACGGCCGCGATCACGTCCGGCACGTGCGCGGCCGAGGCGCGGCGCACGATGTCGCGGCGAATCCGCGCGATCAGCGCGCCGCCGAAGCGCGCGCCGGGCTTGAGCGTGACGAGCAGCACGAGCCGCTCGCCGATGGCGTGGCCCGGCCCGCCGGCGGGCCGAATGCGTTGCTGCACGACGATGCCGTCGCGGATTTCCGGAATGTCGTTCAGCACGCGATAGATCTCGTCCGGCCCGACATTGATGCCGCGCACGACGAGCACGCCGTCGCTGCGCCCATGCAGGAGCGCCGTGCCTTCCGGCGGAAACTCGATCTGGTCGCCGTGCGTCCAGACGCCGGGATTGGCGCTGAAATACGCCTTGTGGAAACGCTCGCCTTCGGGATCGTTCAGAAAGCCGAGCGGGCGCGACGGGAACGGATTCACGCACACCAGTTCGCCGACGCCCTCGGCGCGCGCGCCGTCGCGCCACGCCTCCACGTCGAGCGCGAGGCTCTTGCACTGCGCCTCGCCGGAATAGACGGGCAGGTTCGGGTTGCCCAGAACGAAGCAGCCGAGAATATCGGTGCCGCCGGAAATCGATTGCAGGCGCAGCGGCTTCACGTTGTCGCGCACCCATTCGAACTGCGAGTCGAAGAGAATCGCGCCGGTGGACATCATCGAGCGCAGGGCGTGCAGATCGAATTCGCGCGAGGGCACGAGACCGGCGTCCTCGCACATCTTCAGATAGGCGGGGCTCGTGCCGAAGGCGTTGACGCGCTCGTCGGCGACGAGGCGCCACAAGGTATCGACCGATGCGATCGGCCCGTCGTACGTGACGATTTCCACGCCCGATGCGAGCGCCGACAATTGCCAGTTCCACATCATCCACGCGCAGCTCGTGTGGAAGTACATGCGCTCGCCCGGCTTCAGGTCGCAATGCAGCCGATGCTCCTTCAGATGTTCGAGCAAGCTGCCGCCCGCGCCGTGCACGATGCACTTCGGCTTGCCGGTCGTGCCCGACGAGAACATCACGAAGAGCGGATGATTGAAGTTGAAGCGCTTCCATTCCAGGCGGCTCGCGTCGCCGGACGCGACCAGCACGTCGAGCGCATTGACGGGCCGCGCGGCGCGCAAGGCACTCGGGTCGCCATCGATCGCGACGATGCCTTCGAGCGATGGCAGCGCTCGCGCGAGTGCGACCATCTTGTCGACGAGCGGCGTGCCGGTATCGAACGCTTTCGCTTCGGTGTGCGCGAACAGAAAGCGCGGCGCGAGTTGCGAGAAGCGGTCGAGCAGCGTTTCGATGCCCATCTCCGGCGCGGCGGTCGAAAGCGTCGCGCCGATCGCGGTGACGGCGAGCGCGGTGACGATCGCGTTCGCGTCGTTGCGCATCACGCCCGCGACACGGTCGCCTTCGCGCACGCCCAGTTGCGTGAGCGCGTCGGCGAGGCGCGCCACGCGCTCGCGCAATTCGCCGCGCGTGTAGCGCACGCGGCGGCCGTCGGCGTGACAGGCGGTGAGCGCGGGGGCGTCGGGGCCGGCAATCGCAAAGCCGAGCAGATTATCTGCGTAGTTCAACGATACGCGCGGAAAGAAGCTCGCGGTTTCGCACTCATCGCCGACACACACCGGTTCGGCTTCGCCGGACCATGCGAGTCCGTGCGACCAGTCGATGAAGCACTTCCAGAATTCCCGATACTCCCTGACCGAAAAATCATGCAGTGCGCCATAGCGCGCGAAAGACTGCCCCGTTCGTGCCTGCAGCGCCGCGGTGAACGCGGTCATCTGTGAATCCGCGGCGCGCGCGGGATCCCGGTCGAAAATCGGCAGACGCGAACTCGCCTCGTTGGGCGATTCCGAACGATTCATCATTGGACTCCCTCAATGGTTGCGGCAATACCGTATACGGCCGGCTTGCTTTTTTTATTTGTTGAAACGGTCGATCCATGTCCGGCGCTGAGCGCTCTGGCTTTATCGAGGTCCGATTCCGGGCAGACCTCATTCCATCGACAAAAGCGTATCCAGCCAGATCGCGGGACAATGTGCGGTGGTAAACAGAACGCATCGGCTCGGTGCGAGAATCGGTCAGAAGTATGCGAACAGGTGTTAGGTGTCCGCTGAAAAACGAATTTCGTCGCAGCGCGCGTCGTCATTCATACCGATTTCTGGCGCGGATTTATTCCGCGAGATTTTCATCTGATGATTTTTTGCGGCAGAGGAGCGATCATGCTTACGCAAAAAACGAAAGACATCGTCAAGGCCACCGCGCCCGTGCTGGCCGAGCACGGCTATCCGATCATCCAGCGTTTCTATTCGCGGCTGTTTCAGGCGCATCCCGAGTTGAAGAACGTCTTCAACATGGCGCATCAGGAGCAGGGGCAGCAGCAACAGGCGCTCGCGCGCGCCGTGTATGCGTATGCGGAGAACATCGAGAACCCCGAGAGTCTCGCGGCCGTGCTGCGCAACATCGCGCACAAGCACGCGAGCCTGGACGTGCGCGCGGAGCACTATCCGGTCGTCGGCGAGCATCTTCTGGGCGCGATCAAGGACGTTCTCGGCGATGCCGCCACCGGCGAGATCATCGCCGCCTGGGCGCAGGCCTACGGTAATCTCGCCGATGTGCTGATGGGCATGGAAAGCGAACTGCGCGAAACCTCCGCGGCCCAGCTCGGCGGATGGAACGGCTGGCGGCGCTTCGTCGTGAAGGACAAGCGCGCCGAAAGCAGCGTGATCACGTCGTTCGTTCTGGAGCCGGTGGACGGCAAGCCCGTGATGAATTTCGAACCCGGCCAGTTTGTCAGCGTCGCGGTGGACGTGCCCGCGCTCAAGCTGCAGCAGATCCGGCAATACAGCCTGTCGGACATGCCGAACGGTCACAGCTATCGCATATCCGTCAAGCGTGAGGAAGGCGACGCGACGCGCCCGCCCGGTTATGTGTCGTCGCTGCTGCACGAGCATGTCGGCGTGGGCGACGAGCTTGCTCTCGCCGCGCCGTTCGGCACGTTCTACATCGATGTCAACGCCACCACGCCGATCGTGCTGATCAGCGGCGGCGTCGGCCTCACGCCGATGGTCAGCATGCTCAGGCGCGCCATACAGAACCCGCAGCGGCAGGTGGTCTTCGTGCACGGCGCGCGCAATGGCGCGGTGCACGCGATGCGCGACCGGCTGCGGCAAACCGCGGCGACGTATGCCAACTTCAAGGCGTTCGTCTACTACGACGACCCGCTGCCCGCCGACGTGCAAGGCGAGGATTACGACCGCAAGGGCTTCGTCGATCTGAACGAACTGAAGGCGCTGATCCTCCAGCCGGACGCCGATTACTACATCTGCGGGCCGATTCCGTTCATGCGCATCCAGCATGACGCGCTTAAGGCGATGGACATACCGGAAACGCGGATTCACTACGAAGTCTTCGGACCGGACCTGTTTGCGGAGTGAGAGCGCGCGGGTTGGCGCGGTTCGCGTCCTTATTACTTTTCCATCGACCGCAAGCACGCAAACGCCGCTATCGATAGCACGATTCCTCGTTTAGCTCACGCTAACCGCGTTGCTAACATCGACAACGATGTCTCAGCACAACGAGGAATTACGCATGTCCGACCGCAACAACGCGCGCTTCGTCCCGGCGCGCCGCCGCACGCTTCTCACGCTCGCCGCGCTCGGCGCGGGGCTCTCGGGCGGCGTCGCCTCAAGCATCGCGCGCGCCGCCGATGCGCCGAAAACGCTGCGCATCGGCTATCAGAAGTACGGCAACTTCGTGGTGCTCAAGGCGCGCGGCACGCTCGACAAGCGTCTCGCCGCGCAGGGCGTCACCGTGCAATGGCTCGAATTCCCGGCCGGGCCGCAACTGCTCGAAGGCCTCAATGCGGGCGCGGTCGATATCGGCACGGTCGGCGAGACGCCGCCGATTTTCGCGCAGGCCGCGGGCGTCGATTTCGTCTATATCGGCGCGGAGCCGCCCGCGCCGCACGCCGAAGCCATCGTCGTGCCGAAGGATTCGGGCATTCGATCCGTCGCGGAGTTGCGCGGCAAGAAAGTCGCGCTCAACAAAGGGTCGAACGTGCATTACCTGCTCGTCGAGGCGCTCAAGAAAGCGAAGCTCGGCTGGTCCGATATTCAGCCGGTCTATCTCGCCCCCGCCGACGCGCGCGCCGCCTTCGTGCAGGGCAGCGTCGATGCATGGGTCATCTGGGACCCGTATCTCGCGGCGGTCGAAAAGCAGGCCGGCGCGCGCCAGCTCACCGACGCGAGCGGCATCGTGCGCAACGTGCAGTACTACCTCGCCACGCGCAAGACCGCGACGGCGCAGCCGCAACTCGTGCACGCGGTGCTCGAAGAACTCGATCAGGTCGATCGCTGGGCGCGCGAGAACGTGCCCGCCGTGGCCGCGCAACTGTCGCCGCTCGTCGGCCTCGACGCGGGCGTGCTGGAAACCGCGCTCAGGCGCACGTCGTATGGCGTGAAGCCGATCGATCCGGCCACGCTCGCGTATCAGCAGCAGATCGCCGACACCTTCACCGAGCTCAAGCTCATTCCCAAGAAACTCGACGTGACCGAGGCGCGCTGGAACGTCGCCTGAACGTCGGCCATCACGAAATCGAAAAAGGTATTCAGCGATGAATGTTTTCTGGTTCATTCCCACGCACGGTGACAGCCGTTACCTCGGCACGTCGCAAGGCGCGCGGGCCGCGAATTACGACTACTTCCGCCAGATCGCCGTGGCCGCCGATACGCTCGGCTACGAAGGCGTGCTCCTGCCCACCGGCCGTTCCTGCGAAGACGCATGGGTGGTGGCGTCGAGCCTCATTCCCGCGACCAAGCGCCTCAAGTTCCTCGTCGCGATCCGGCCGGGCCTGAGCTCGCCGGGACTGTCGGCGCGCATGGCCTCGACCTTCGACCGGCTTTCGAACGGGCGCCTGCTCATCAACGTCGTGACGGGCGGCGACCCGAACGAACTCGCGGGCGACGGCGTCTTCCACGATCACGACACGCGCTACGAAATCACCGACGAATTCCTCACCATCTGGCGCGGCCTGCTCGAACAATCGCACGAGAACGGCAGCTTCGATTTCGACGGCAAGCATCTGCAATCGCAAGGCGGCAAGGTGCTGTATCCGCCGGTGCAGAAGACGCATCCGCCGCTGTGGTTCGGCGGCTCGTCGCCGGCGGCGCACGAGATCGCGGCGAAGCATATCGACACGTATCTGACGTGGGGCGAGCCGCCCGAAGCCGTCGAAAAGAAACTCGCCGATATCCGCCGCCGCGCCGCCGACGAAGGCCGCTCGATCAAGTTCGGCATCCGCCTGCATGTGATCGTGCGCGAAACGGAACAGGAAGCCTGGGCCGACGCCGACAAGCTCATCAGCAAGCTCGACGATGAAACCATCCGCCGCGCGCAGGCCTCGTTCGCGAAGATGGATTCGGAAGGCCAGCGCCGCATGGCCGCGCTGCACGGCGGCGATCGCAACAAGCTGGAGGTGTATCCGCATCTGTGGGCGGGCGTCGGGCTCGTGCGCGGCGGCGCGGGCACCGCGCTCGTCGGCAATCCGGAACAGGTCGCCGGCTTGATGAAGCAGTACGCGGAACTCGGCATCGACACGTTCATCCTCTCGGGCTATCCGCATCTGGAAGAGTCGTACCGGTTCGCCGAACTGGTGTTTCCGCTGTTGCCGCGCAAGCAGCGCGAGCAGGCGAGCGGACCGTTGTCGGGGCCGTTCGGCGAAGTCATCGGCACGTCGGAGCTGCCGAAGGTATCGGCATCATGAAGCTGCAAGCCATCGCCCACCGCGCGCTGCCGTGGCTCGTGCCGGTGCTGATCCTCGTCGCCTGGGAGAGCGCCGCGCGCACGGGCGGGTTGTCGTCGCGCGTGCTGCCCGAGCCGCTCGCGGTCGTGAAGGCGGCGTGGGCACTGATCGAATCTGGCGATCTGTGGGCCAACGTGAAGGTCAGCGCGGGCCGCGCGCTCGCGGGCTTCGCGATGGGCGGCGGCATCGGCTTCGTGCTCGGTCTCGCGACCGGCCTCTTCAAGCCGGCCGAAGTCGCGCTCGATTCGACCGTGCAGATGATCCGCAACATTCCCGCGCTCGCGATGATCCCGCTGCTCATCTTGTGGTTCGGCATCGGCGAGGAAGCGAAGCTCGTGCTCGTGGCGCTGGGCGTGTTCTTCCCGGTCTACGTCAACACGTATCACGGCATTCGCTCGGTCGATCGCGATCTGATCGAGATGGCAAAGAGCTATGGCCTGTCCGGCTTCGCGCTGTATCGCCATGTGATCCTGCCGGGCGCGTTGCCATCGATTCTCGTCGGCGTGCGCTTTGCCTTCGGGCTGATGTGGGTGATGCTGATCGTCGCCGAAACCATTTCCGCGCAATCGGGCATCGGCTATATGACGATGAACGCGCGCGAATTCCTGCAAACCGATGTCGTCGTGGTCGGCATCCTGCTCTACGCGCTGCTCGGCAAGCTCGCGGATTCCCTCGCGCGCGCGATCGAACGCGCGACCTTGCGCTGGCATCCGTCCTACCAAACGAAGGCGCAATCATGAACCTGATGGAGTTCGACACGCTGGCGCCCGCGTTCAGGCGCGAGCAACCGCAACCGCACGCGCGCGCGCCGTTCGCGGGCCGCGATCTCGCCGTGTCGCTGCGCGGCGTGGAAAAGCGCTTCGGCGAACGCACGGTGCTCGATCAGTTCGATTTCTCGATCGAACGCGGCAGCTTCGTATCGATCGTCGGACGCAGCGGCTGCGGCAAGTCCACCTTGCTGCGGCTCATTGCCGGGCTCGACCGGCCGACGCATGGCACCGTGCAGCGCAACGGCTTGCAGATGCGCATCATGTTCCAGGATGCGCGCCTGTTGCCGTGGAAGAGTGTGCTCGACAACGTGATGATCGGCCTGCCGCGCGACAAGCGCGACGAGGCCCGCGCGACGCTCGCCGAAGTGGGGCTGGCCGAGCGCGAGAAGGAATGGCCGTCGCGCCTGTCGGGCGGTCAGCGTCAGCGCGTGGCGCTGGCGCGCGCGCTCGTGCACCGGCCGGATCTGCTGCTGCTCGATGAACCGCTCGGCGCGCTCGACGCGTTGACGCGCATCGAAATGCAAGGCCTGATCGAGCGGCTATGGCGCGAACACAAGCTCACCGCGCTGCTCGTCACGCACGACGTGCAGGAAGCCGTATCGCTCGGCGATCGCATCGTGTTGATCGATGCAGGGCGTATCACGCTCGATACCGACGTGCCCTTGCCAAGGCCGCGCACGCGCACGGCGCCCGGTTTCGCGGAACTCGAGGAACGCGTGCTCGCGCGCGTGCTGCAGCGGGCCTGAGCGTCACGTCTCCAGCGGCACCGCGCTCACGCACTTCAGTTCGTCGAGACAGACGCTCGATTTCACGCCGCTCACGCCGGGAATGCGCATCAGCGTGTCGAGCAGAAACTCCGACAGGCCCTTGAGATCCCGCGCGATCACCTTCAGCATGTAATCGATATCGCCCGTGACGGCGAAGCATTCCTGTATCTCCGCGAGCCTGCCGACCACGCCCTTGAACTTGGCGAGGTCGCGCACGTGGCCGCGTTCCATCGTCACCTGAATGAACGCGACGACGCCAAAGCCGAGCGCCTGCGCGTCGAGCCGCGTCTCATAGCCCTTGATCACACCCAGCTCTTCCAGCCGCCGATGCCGCCGCAGCGTCTGCGCGGGCGACAGATTGATCGCCTCCGCAAGCTCGAGATTGGAGATGCGTCCGCGGGACTGCAGCATCCCGAGCAAACGCAGGTCGATACGATCGATCTCGATAGTCTGCAATTTAATTTCTCCAATGGGCCCGGTGATGAAATCCGGGCTCGCAAACTAGGGTTTGTCTGCGCGCTTTAGGAAATCATATTGTGCGGCAACAAATTTACACTGTTTCCCCTAAATCGAGCATTAGGAGAGAGACACGTGGCACATGAGGGACACGGCACGCTCAAACGCGGCCTGAAGAACCGTCACATTCAGTTGATCGCGCTCGGCGGCGCGATCGGAACCGGCTTGTTTCTTGGCATCGCGCAGACGATCAAATCGGCGGGACCGTCGGTGCTGCTCGGCTATGCGATCGCGGGCATCGTCGCTTTTTTCATCATGCGGCAGTTGGGCGAGATGGTCGTCGACGAGCCCGTCGCAGGTTCGTTCAGCCATTTCGCGGATAAATACTGCGGGCAATACGCGGGCTTCCTGTCGGGCTGGAATTACTGGGTGCTCTACATTCTCGTGTCGATGGCCGAGCTTTCCGCCGTCGGCATCTACGTGCAGTACTGGTGGCCGGGCATTCCGACATGGGTCTCCGCGCTCGTCTGCTTCTGCCTCATCAACGCGATCAATCTCACGAGCGTCAAGTCCTACGGCGAACTGGAGTTCTGGTTCGCGATCGTGAAGGTCGTGGCGATCGTCGGCATGATCGGCTTCGGCGGCTATCTGCTGTTCTCGGGCGCGGCCGGACCGGAAGCGAGCGTGAGCAATCTGTGGCGTCACGGCGGCTTCTTCCCGAACGGCGCGTCGGGCCTCGTCATGGCGATGGCCGTCATCATGTTCTCGTTCGGCGGGCTCGAACTCGTGGGCATCACGGCTGCCGAAGCGGACGATCCTTCGCGCACCATTCCGCAAGCGACCAATCAGGTGATTTATCGCATCCTGATTTTCTACGTGGGCGCGCTCGGCGTGCTGCTCTCGCTGTATCCGTGGACGAAGGTCGTCACCGGCGGCAGCCCGTTCGTGCTGATCTTCCACGCGATGAACAGCAACATCGTCGCGCACGTGCTGAACGCGGTGGTGCTGACGGCGGCGCTCTCGGTCTATAACAGCGGCGTGTACTGCAACAGCCGCATGCTCTACGGTCTCGCGCAGCAAGGCAATGCACCGCGCGCGCTGCTCAAGGTCAACAAGCGCGGCATTCCGCTGATCGCGCTCGGCGTCTCGGCGCTCGCGACCGCTGCCTGCGTGCTCATCAATTATCTGATGCCGGGCAAGGCGTTCGAGTTGCTGATGGGGCTTGTGGTGTCGGCGCTCATCATCAACTGGGCGATGATCAGTCTCATCCATCTGCAATTCCGCCGCGCGAAAGCCCGTGCGGGTGAAACGACCGTGTTCAAGAGCTTCGGCTATCCGCTCACCAACTATCTGTGCCTCGCGTTCCTCGGCGGCATTCTGGTGATCATGTGCCTGATTCCCGATCTGCGCATGTCGGTCTATCTGATTCCGGTGTGGCTCGTCGTGCTGGGCGTGGGTTATGCCGTTCGCAATCGTCGCCGCGCGAGTGCGGCGATGCCGTCGCGCATCTGACGTTTGAAGGAGACTTTCATGTTCGAACACATCGATGCCTATCCCGGCGATCCGATCCTTACGCTGAACGAAGACTTCGCGAAGGACCCGCGCGAGGACAAGGTCAACTTGAGCATCGGCATCTACTTCGACGACGAGGGCCGTCTGCCGGTCATGCGCGCCGTGCGCGAAGCCGAAGCGCAAATGCTGGCGGAGCCCGCCGCGAAACCGTACCTGCCGATGTCGGGCCTCGCCGCGTATCGCGACGCGGTGCAATCGCTCGTCTTCGGCGAGGCTTCGGCCGCGCGCGCCGAAGGCCGCATCGCCACCGTGCAGACCCTGGGCGGCTCGGGCGCGCTCAAGATCGGCGCGGATTTCATCAAGCGCTATTTCCCCGGCAGCCACGTCTGGGTCAGCGATCCGACGTGGGACAACCATCGCTTCATCTTCGAGCGCGCGGGCTTTACGGTCGGCACCTACCCGTACTACGACGACGAAACCGGCGGCCTCAGGTTCGACGCGATGGCCGCGGCGATCCGCGATCTGCCCGCGAAGAGCGTGGTGCTGCTGCACGCGTGCTGTCACAACCCGACGGGCGTCGATCTGAACGATGCGCAATGGGCCGAACTCATCGGCGTGATGAAGGCGCGCGATCTGCTGCCGTTCATCGACATGGCGTATCAGGGCTTCGGCGCGGGGCTCGATGCCGACGCCTTCGCGATTCGCGAGCTCGTGCGTCAGAACGTGCCCGGGTTCGTCGCCAATTCGTTCTCGAAGAACTTTTCGCTGTACGGCGAGCGGTGCGGCGCGCTCTCGGTGATCTGCGAATCGGCGGAAACGGCCGCGCGCGTGCTCGGCCAGTTGACGGGCGCGGTGCGCTCGAACTACAGCAACCCGCCGACGCATGGCGCGAAGATCGTCGCGCGCGTGCTGACGACGCCGGCGCTGCGCGAGGCATGGCAGGACGAACTCGCGTCGATGTGCAAGCGCATCGAACGCATGCGCGTCGCGATTCACGCGCGTTTGCGCGGCAACGTGCCGGATGCCATGCTCGCGCGGTATCTGGAGCAGCGCGGCATGTTCACCTACACGGGGCTGTCCTCCGAACAGGTCGATGCGCTGCGCGAACGGCACGGCGTCTATCTGATCCGCTCGGGCCGCATGTGCGTGGCGGCGCTGAACGGGCGCAACGTCGAAACGGCTGCTGAAGCCATTGGCGACGTGCTCTCGAAAGCGTTCGCGTAGCCGCTCATTTCCGGCTCATTCTGCGCGCGCAGACTGCATCCATCGCTCACCAAGGAGGGATGCAGTCATGAAAACTTATGTCGATGTCCTGCTCGACCGGCTCGATCGAGACGCTGGCCGCGCGGTCCTGCGCTATCTCGGCGAAGACGTGACGGCCGGCGCGTTGCGCGCGTCGGTCTATCGATACGCCCGCGCGCTGCAATCGCTCGGTATCGGGCGCGGCGATTTCGTCGCGATGTTCGCGCCGAATTGCCCCGATGCGCTCGCCATCCGCTATGCGACGAACCTGCTCGGCGCGGCCACGATGTTCCTGCCGGCAATCGCATCGGCGGAACGTCGCGCGGCCTTCGTGGCGCGCATGCAGCCGACGCTGCTCGTCGCTTTCGCCGAGACCGCGGATCTCGTGCCGCCGCGTTGCGCGGCGCGTCTCGCGTATGTGGGCGCCGGTCCCGCGCGCTTGCGCCTGGACATTCGCGCGCGCGTGCAGTGCGATTCCCCGATAGCAAGCGGTGCGATGCCCGACGATCTCGCCGTGGTCGTGTCGTCGGGCGGCTCGACCGGCGTGCCGAAAGCGAGCCGGCGCAGCTTCGCCACCTACTCGGCGATGGTCAGCGCGCCGAGCCCGGCGGACCGGCGTCAGCTCGTCAATGGCGCGCTGGCTTATCTCTCGCAGGTGCTCGTCGACAACACGCTGATGGGCGGCGGCACGGTCGTGCTCGAACCGCACTACGACGCCGCCGGAACG
Source organism: Caballeronia sp. PC1 (assembly GCF_021353155.1). NCBI lineage: Bacteria > Pseudomonadati > Pseudomonadota > Betaproteobacteria > Burkholderiales > Burkholderiaceae > Caballeronia > Caballeronia sp. PC1. Next base: position 113,237 of record NZ_JAJUBH010000003.1, on the reverse strand, counting down.
CTCGCGGCCATCGAAGCCGAACGCATCACCGATGTCCTGCTCGTCGAGCCGCAGCTCTTCGAGACGATGGATCACGCGGACGTCCGGCATCGCGATCTGTCTTCGCTGCGCTCGATCGCGCATATCGGCGGGTCGGCGCCCGCCATCCTGCGGCGGCGCGCGATTGCCCGGCTCGGCCCGGTGCTCACGCACATGTACGGCGCGAGCGAAGCGGGGCTCGTGAGCGTGCTGTCGCCCGCGGACTATCTGTCCGATCCGGGCCTGCTGGACAGCGCCGGGCGCATCCGGCCCGGCGTCGACGTGCGCCTGCGCCGCGCCGATGGCACGTTCGCGCGCACGGGGCAGCACGGCCTCATCGAAGTGAGGTCGGCGGCGATGGCGCAGGGCTACTATCGCCAGCCGGTCGAATCGGCGCAGAAATTCCGCGACGGCTGGTGCCTCACGGGCGATGTCGGCTTCATCGACGCGAAGCTCAATCTGCATGTGCTCGGGCGCGCGGCGGATGTCGCCGAGATCGATGGCCGCGCCATCGGCCCGGCGCAGATCGAAGCGCCGCTATGCGCCTTGCCCGACGTGCGTTACGCGCGCGCCGTATCGAGCGGCGACGCGACCTGCGGCTATGTGTGGAACGTGGTGGCCGTGCCGTGGCCGGGCAGGCACATCGATATCTACGATTGCCTGCGCGTGCTCGAAACGGCGTGCGGCGCGAGAGTCGCGCAGGCCGTGCGGATGATCGCCGTGCCGCGCGTGCCGCTGACCGAGCAGGGCAAGGTGGACCGCGCGCGGATCGGGCGGATGTTCCGCGATGCGTCGAAGCGGCCTGTCGAGGAGCAATACGCGGCTTGAAGCACGGGCGGCGCTATAGGTCGCGCCGCGCCTTCAGCAGTTCCAGCATGACGCGGTCGCGCTCCGTTTCCATCGACTCCCGCGAGCGGCCGTCGAGCGCCGCGTTCATCCCGTCGACGACTTTGCGCTGAAGCTCGGGCGTCAGTTCGGGGGCGCCGAGATCGTCCCACCAGCTTTGCATCGGCGGGCCGAGATGGTCGAGCGTATGTTGCAGGCCGCCTTCTCCGCCCGACAGATGCAGATTCGCGAACGGTCCAAGCACCGCCCATCGCAGGCCGGGACCGTAGGCGATGGCGTCGTCGATATCCGCGACGCTGGCCGCGCCGATCGACACGAGATGAAACGCCTCGCGCCACAGCGCCGCCTGCAGGCGGTTGGCAATGTGACCTTTCAGCTCCTTGCGCGGATGGATGGGCCGCTTGCCGATCGCGCGGTAGAAGGCCATCGCGCGTTCGAGCGAAACCGCGGAGGTCGCTTCGCCGCCGATCACTTCGACGAGCGGAATCAGATGCGGCGGATTGAACGGATGCCCGAGCACGACGCGCGACGGATGACGGCATGCACGCTGCACGCGGCTCATCAGAAGACCGGACGTGCTCGATGCGATCACGACGTCCTCGGGCAACGCCGCATCCATTCTGCGCAGCAGATCGAGCTTGAGGTCTTCGCGTTCCGGCCCGTTCTCCTGCACGAACTGCGCGCCGGACAGCGCGCTTTCCAGATCTTCGTGAAAGGTCAGATTCGACTGCGACGCGCCGTTCGACAAGCCGATCCGTTCGAGCGCCGGCCAGTGCCGCGCGACGGCTGCCGTGAGCCGTTCACGCGCGCCGGGCGCGGGGTCCGTCGCCGATACCTGAAGCCCGCGCGCCAGAAAATACGCGGCCCAGCTCGCGCCGATCACGCCCGTGCCGACTACCGCGACGCGTTCGATTGTTGGGTCCGTCATTTGCATGTCTCCAGCGACTCGGCGGCGGCTTCGTCGCGCAATGGCGCAAGGCCGATGATCTCGCGTGCTTCGGCGGGCGTGGCTGGCTCGTAGCCCATCTCGCGCACCAGCCGCACGAGCCGTTCGACCAGTTGCACGTTGGTCGCCAGTTGCCCCTGCCGATAGTACAGGTTGTCCTCCAGCCCGACGCGCACGTGTCCGCCCAGCAGGAGCGAGTTCATCGCGGCCGGCAACTGCGCCGCGCCGATCGCGCTGACATTGAACACGGTGTTCGCCGGCAGATGATCGACCATCGTCTGCAAGAGGCGCGGCGTATAGGGCAGCGCGCCCTGAAACGCATTCGCGCCGATGACGATGTTGATGAAATGCGGCGCGTCGTCGAGGCCTTCGTTCAGCGCGCGCTGAACGTCCTGAACGATGTCCGCGAGGCCGAACACTTCCCATTCGGGCTTGATGCCGCGTTCCTTCATCATGCCCGCGATCTGCCGGATGCGCGACGGCGGCGTGGCCACCAGAATTTCCTTGCCTTCGAAGCTCGCGATCACGGTCTGCGCATCGAGCGTGCACATTTCGACGCCTTCGGCCTGCATGCCCTTCAGGCGCTCTTCCCACATGATTTCCCACAGGCCGTTGTCGAGCGCGCGCACCATGTCGCCGTTGATGCCGCCGCCGGTCGAATTGTTCAGGATGATGTCGCACTTGCCACGGATGAGGCTGTTGATCTCGCTGTAGATCGCGGGGTTGCAGGTCGCCTGATCGTCCGGACGGCGCGCATGCACGGCGACGACGCTCGCCCCGGCGTTGTAGCAGCGGTAGGTATCGTCGGCGATTTCGCGCGGCTGCGTCGGCAGGTTCGGGTTCATCTTCTTGGTCGCCATGCCGCCCGTGGGCGCGACCGTCACGATGACTTTGGGTTTGCTCATGATGTGTGTCTCCGAATGAAGTTTTTTCAGGATTGCGCGGCGTCCGTTCCTACCCGCAGGGCACGCTTGGGCAGGCCGATCAGCACCGTCAGGCAGCCGATCAGCACCACCGCGGTCAGCGCGAGCAGGCCGGTCTGAATGCTGCCCGTCGCGCCCTTGATCCAGCCGATCACCGTCGGACTGACGAAGCCGCCGAGAATGCCGAGCGAACTGATGACCGCGATGCCCGCGGCGGCGGCGTCGCGGCCGAGATAAGTCGGCGGAATCGACCAGAAGAGCGAACCGCCGCCGAAGATGAAGAACGAAGCGATGCACAGCAGCGTCATGACCGGACCGACGCCCGCCCCGGCGAAAGAAGTCGATGCCAGCGCGATCGCCCCGATGGCGAGCGTGCCGCCGACATGCCAGCGGCGCTCGCCGAAGCGGTCCGAGCTGCGGCTGATGACGAGCACGCCGAGCGCGCCGAAGAAGTAGGGGACGGCGGTGAACCAGCCGATCGTCGACAAGTTGGCGATGCCGATGCCCTTGATCATCGTCGGCAGCCAGAAGGTCACGGTGTAGACGGCGCACGCCGCGCAGAAGTAGACGAAGGCGAGCACGTAGGTCATCGGATCGGCGAGGGCGGCAAGCAGCTTGCCGTGGCCGCCGTGCGCGGCGTCGTGCTTGTGGTCGGCGGTCATGGCCGCGCGCACCGTCTCTTTTTCCGCCTGACTCAGCCACGCCGCTTCGGCGGGCTTGTTCGGCAGCATGCGGTAGAGCAGGAACCCGAGGAGGACCGTGGGCAAGCCCTCGACGATGAAGAGCCACTGCCAGCCGTGCATGCCGCCGAACCCTTCCATGCCGCTCATGATCATGCCCGACAGTGGACCGCCGAGCACGCCGGTGATCGGCATGCCGAAGAGGAAGAGTCCCGTCACGCGGCCGCGGCGCTGGCTCGGATACCAGTACGTGAGATACAGGATGATGCCGGGGAAGAAGCCGGCCTCGAAGACGCCGAGCATCAGGCGGATCGCATAGAACTGCCACGGCGCCGAGACGAACGCGGTGGCCGCGGACGTCAGGCCCCACAGCACCATGATGCGCAGGAACGTGAGCCGCGCGCCGATCTTTTCGAGCAGCAGATTGCTGGGCACTTCGAACAGCAGATAGGTGACGAAGAAGATGCCCGCGCCGAGGCCGTACACGGCGTCGGAGAACGCGAGATCCTGCTTCATCTGCAGTTGCGCGTAGCCGATGTTGATGCGGTCGAGAAAGGCGAACACATAAGCGATCAGCACGAGCGGCATGACGCGCGCACTGATCTTGCGAAAGACGGCGTCTTCGGCGGAACGGCCGGGCGAACTGTCGATGGCCGGCGCGCCGGTCAGCGAACGAATGCGATTCATTGCGTGTCTCCGTTATCGGGTATGACACGCATTATTTCGGGCACGCATGATCACAACTGTCGATCGGGCGACAGTTAAGGTCAGCGTATACGAGCAGGACTATTGCGCGATGGCCTGCAAGCCCGGCAGATCGAGGATGACAATTTCGCCGTACTCGGTGCGCACGAGGCCGGCCTGCTTGAAGCGGCTCATCGCCTTGTTGCAGGTCTGACGCGACACGGCCGCGAGATTCGCGAGCTCCTCCTGCGAGATGCGCAAATGATTCGCGCCGCCCGGGTTCGACAAAGGATGAATCATGCCCACGAGCGCGCGCGCGACGAGGCTGTCGGTATCGAGCAGGCCGTGCGCGGCGGCGACGGCCATGAACCAGTGCAGGCGCTCGTTGACCTGCAACAGCAGGAATTCGTTGAACGACGGCTGATGCGCGCGCAGCCAGTCGAACGTGGCGGCCGGAATCTGCGCAACGCGGCTGTCGCGAAGAGCGATGAGATCGGACTGGCGCGGCGTGCCGCGGATCAGCGTGCCTTCGCCGAACCAGCTGCCGACCGACTGGCCGCCGAGCGTCACGGTTTGTCCGTCGCGCGCGGTGATCGACCATTTGATGAGGCCTTCGAGCATGCCGAACCAGACGTGTTGCCGCTCGCCATGATGGCCGAGCACCTGGCCCATGGCGACGGCGCGCTCCGACGCGTGCGCGCGCACGCGTGCCTGCGCGGGCGCGTCGAGCCGCACGAACCACGACGACTGCCCGAGCAGTTCGTCGAGGGTGAGCGACGGCGCGGACATGCGCTTGCGGCGGGTCATGGCTTCGGGCTCACGATTGTCGCGCGACCGACAGTGTCGCGACGCCGGGACGGGCACAATGAGGTTATTCGAAGGAGGGTCATGGACTCATGAGCAAGGAAACCATCTACCGTATCGACGTGCAATTCGGCGATTGCGACCCGGCGGGCATCGTGTTCTTTCCAAACTTCTCGCGCTGGATGGACGCCGCCTCGCACGATTATTTCATTCAGTGCGGCCTGCCGCCCTGGCGCGCGATGACGGACCTGCCGAACTGCATCGGCGCGCCGCTCCTGGAAATCCACACGCGCTTTCATACTTCGGCGACGTACGGGGAAACCTTGGAGGTGCATAGCAGCGTCGAAGAATGGCGCGGCAAGGTGTTCATTCAGAACCATCGCATCATGCGCGGCGATACCTTGATCTGCGACGGCCGCGCGACCCGCGCATTGTGCATCAAGCAGGCCGACGGGCGGCTGAAGGCCGTTCCCGTGCCCGAGTTCATCCGCGCCGCGTGCGGTTGATGGAGCGCGCCATGACGACATCCACGGCTCAGCGCGTGCTCGTGACCGCGGGCGCGAGCGGAATCGGCCGCGCGATCGCCGACGCGTTCGTAGCCGCCGGCGCGAAGGTATTCGTTTGCGATATCGATGAAGCCGCGCTCTCGCGATTGCAGGAGCACGCGCCCGGCGTTCTCACATCGGTATGCGATATCGGCGATCGCGCCGCGGCGGCGCGCATGGTCGACGATGCCGCGGCCGCGCTCGGCGGCATCGACGTGCTCATCAACAATGCGGGTATCGCCGGTCCCGCCGCCAGCGTGGAGACGCTGGACCCGGATGCCTGGGAAAGCGTGCTGCGCGTGAATCTCACCGGCACGTTCATCGTGACGCAACATGCGATTCCTCATCTGAAGCAGTCTTCCGCGGGCACGATCGTGGTGATGTCGTCGCTCGCGGGACGGTTCGGCTATCCGAACCGCAGCCCCTATGCCGTGACCAAATGGGGGCTCGTCGGCTTCACGAAAACGCTGTCGCGCGAGCTCGGCGAGTTCGGTATCCGCGTCAACGCCATTCTGCCCGGCGCGGTGGAAGGCCCGCGCATTCAGCAGGTTCTGGAAGGGCGCGCGTCGGTCAGCGGGCGCAGCGTGGACGAAGAGCGCAACGCGGCGCTCGCGAATCAGTCGATCAGACGCTTCGTCGATCCGGCCGATATCGCCGCGCTCGCGGTATTTCTCGCGTCGCGTGCGGGACACTCGATATCCGGCCAGATCATTCCGGTCGATGGCGACTCGCAAAGCGCTTCCTGATGACGCTCATCGTGTGGGCCGCGCGCGGCCCAGCACCAGATGCGCGAGCGTGCCGAGCACGATGCCCCAGAACGCCGAGCCGAGACCGAGAAAGCTCATGTTCGAAGCCGTCGCGATGAACGTGATGAACGACGCTTCGCGATGCGCTTCGTCCTGCACCAGCCCGACGATATTGGCCGCGATCGCACCGAGCAGCGCGAGACCCGCGAGCACCGCGACGAACGCGTTCGGCAGCGCGGCGAACAACATGACGACGGTCCCGGCGAAGCATCCGCCGATGAGATAGAAGAGCCCGTTGGCGATGCCCGCGACATAGCGGCGCCGCGGATCGCGATGCGCGTCGGGCCCCGTGCATAGCGCCGCGGTGATCGCCGCGATGACGATGGTGATGCCGCCCGAGAACGCAACCAGCATCGACGCTGCGCTCGTCGTCACGAGGACGGGGCGCGTCGGCGTCTCGTAGCCCGAGGCGCGCAAGATGGCGAAGCCCGGCAAGAACTGCCCCGTCAGACTGACGATGACGAGCGGCACCGCGAGACTCACGGTGGATTGCCAGCTCCACGTGGGCATCGTGAACACGGGCCGCGTGATGTGCAGGCTGACCGATTCGAAATGCGTCAGCCCGAGCGCCACGGCGAGCACGCCGCCGAACGCGAGAACCAGAATGAGGCAATAGCGCGGCGCAAAGCGGCGGAAAACGATGAAGCTCGCCAGCATGCCCAGCGCGAGCGCCGGCGTGACGGCCACCGATTTGAACACGTTGACGCCGAACTGAAAGAGGATGCCCGCCATCATCGCGCAGGCGATGCCTTTGGGTATGCGCTTGACGATCTGGTCGAAGAAACCGGACACGCCGAGCGCGAAGATGCACGCGCCCGCCACGATATACGCGCCGATCGCCTCGCTCACCGGCATGCCGGGAAAGAGCGTGACGAGCAGCGCCGTGCCGGGCGCGGACCATGCCGTGATGACCGGCTGCTTCAGCCACGCGCTCAGCACGATGCCGGAGAGCGCCGCGCCCATCGAAATGGACCATACCCACGACGCGACCACCTCGTTGCCGACATGCGCCGCATGCGCGGCCTGAAAGAAGATCGCGAGCGGTCCGGCATACGAGATGATGACGGCGAGCAGCCCCGCGCTGACCGCGGAGACAGACCAGTCTCCCATGCCCTCTGCCGATAACACGGCGCGTTTCATGCGTGCCGTATGCCGTTTTAGCGGATCGACGACGGATGATGCGCGAGCGCCGTCACCTTCATTGTCATGTACGGAAAGAGCGGCAGGCCGGACAGAATGGTGTGCAGTTCGTCGTGCGATTCGACATCGAACACGCTGTAGTTCGCGTATTCGCCAACCACGCGATGCAGCTGCTGCCACTTGCCTTCGCGTTGCAGCCCTTGCGAGTAGGCCTTTTCGCGCGCCTTGATTTCCTCGGCCTTTTCGGCGGGCATGTCGTGCGGCAGATGAACGTCCATTCGTACGAGATAAAGCATGTCTGTCTTCTCCTGTGTTTAGCTATTCTTGTCGCGGCGATAAAACGCAAGCTTGTCTTCGTCGATCTGAAGACCGAGGCCCGGACCTTCCGGCAGATGAAGATCGAAGTCGCGATACTGCGGGCGCGCCGTGACGATATCGTCTTTCAGCAAGAGCGGCCCGAACAGTTCCGTGCCCCACGCGAGCTGCGGCAGCGCGCTGAAACCATGCGCCGACGCAATCGATCCGATGCTGCCTTCGAGCATCGTGCCGCCGTACAGCGATACGCCGGCCGCATCGGCGATGGCGGCGGTGCGCATCATGCCGTAGATGCCGCCCGACTTCGCGATCTTGAGCGCGAACACGTCGGCGCAGGCATGGCGCACGAGTTCGAGCGCGTCTTCCGGGCCCGTGACCGCTTCGTCGGCCATGATCGGCACGATAAAGCGCGCGGCGAGCCGTGCGAGCGCGCTGCGCTGTTCGCGCGGCGTCGGCTGCTCGATCAGGTCGATGCCCGCGGCTTGCAGCGCCTCGATGCCGAGCGCCGCATCGGCCTCGTTCCATGCCTGATTCACATCGACGGTGACTTTCGCGCGGTCGCCGAGCGCGGCCTTGATCTTCGATACATGCGCGACGTCATCGCGCACGCTGCGACGGCCGATCTTCAGCTTGAATGTATTGTGGCGGCGTTCGGCGAGCAGCATTTCCGCTTCGTCGATATCGCGCTGCGTGTCGCCGCTCGCGAGTGTCCACAGCACCGGCAGTGTCTTTCGCACCGCGCCGCCGAGCAGTTCGGCGACGGGCACGTTGAGCCGCTTGCCTTGCCCGTCGAGCAGCGCGGTTTCGATCGCGCACTTGGCGAAGCGGTTGCCGCGCGCGACCTTGTTGAGCCGCAGCATCGCCGCGTTGATGTTCGTCGCATCCTGCCCGATGAGCGCGGGCGCCAGATACGTGTCGATGGTCAGCTTGATGCCTTCGGGGCTTTCATCGCCGTAAGACAGGCCGCCGATAGTCGTGGCCTCGCCGATGCCCTCGATGCCGTCGCTCGTGCGCAGGCGGACAATGACGAGAGTTTGTTGCTGCATCGTCGCCATGGCGAGTTGATGCGCGCGGATGGTCGGAAGATCAACCAGAATCGCTTCGACGGAGGTGATTTGGGCGTTCATACCTGAAATGTCGGAATGGGTGGGTTGCTGAAGTATTGCGCGCCCGTTTGCCGCATGTCCAACACCGTTGACGTCTAGTGCGATACCCCGGAGGTATGGCGCGTCATTGCCCTCGATCCGTGCGAGGCGTGTAGGGGATCCGTTCCTCGTCGTACAGACGATAGATGAGTTCGAGCATTTCCTTGATGTCGCGCGATTCGTCGAGCGCGCGCATGCTCATGATGATGGGCGAGACGAGCGTCGGATCGTCGAGTTCCTTGTAGCTCACGTCGTCGCGCTTGAGGCCGTATACGCTGCTCGGCACGACGGAAATGCCTTCGCCCGCCGCGACGAGCCCGAGCGCGATCTGCAATTCGCGCACTTCATAGACCTTGCGAGGCGCGAGCGCGCGATCCTGGAAGGCGGCCAACACCTGATCGGCATAACTCGGACGCGGCGCCTTCGGGAAGATGATCAGCGTCTCGTTGATGAGATCGCGCAGCGAAAGCACCGGCTTCGCCATGGACAGCGGATGTCCGATGGGCAGCGCCACGATCAGCTTTTCTTCGCGAAGAATCACGCGGCGGATGTTCGCATCCTCATGACGAATGCGCCCGAAACCGACGTCGATGCGGCCATCCTTCAGCGCGCGAATCTGATCCATCGTCGACATTTCGTGCAGGCTCAGCTCGACGGTGGCGTTTTCATCGCGGAAACGCCGGATGATCTTCGGCAACATGCCATAGAGCGTCGAGCCGACGAATCCGACCGAAAGACTGCGCTCGATATTGCCGACGCGCCGCGTCATGGATTCGAGTTCGGCGGTCTGCGCGAGCAGTTGCACGGCATGCGAATAAAAGAACTTGCCGGTCTCCGTCAGCTTGAGCGGACGCGAGTTGCGTTCGAAGAGCTGCACGCCGAGCGTCTCTTCGAGCTGCTGTATCTGACGGCTCAGGGGCGGTTGCGCGATATGCAGCCGCTCCGCGGCGCGCGTGAAGTTCCGTTCTTCCGCCACCGCCACGAAGTAGCGCAGGTGTCGCAGCTCCATTCAATACCTCCTGGATATAGCCCAATACTAAATCAGTGTTGGACTGGGCTTCTTTACGTCCATTATCCTGCCTTCACGCTCTGTTTCAACACCTGACTATACCTTCCGAGCATATCACGATCGGTGCTGAAGCAAGGGTTAACCCCACCAGAAAATTGCGAGATTCAGGAGCAGACATGAGCATCAATGTGTTCGATACGAAGGAAGTGCAGGACCTGCTGAAGGCCGCTGCCAACCTCGGAAGTCAGGACGGCAGTGCTCGCACGAAGGAGATCACGCATCGCCTGCTGAGCGACCTGTTCAAGGCGATCGACGACCTCGACATGACGCCCGATGAAATCTGGGCCGGTGTCAATTACTTCAACAAGCTGGGTCAGGATGGCGAAGCCGCGTTGCTCGCCGCGGGCCTCGGGCTGGAAAAGTATCTCGACATTCGCATGGACGCGGAAGATCGCGAAGCCGATATCCACGGCGGCACGCCGCGCACCATCGAAGGCCCGTTGTATGTCGCCGGCGCGCCGGTTCGCGAAGGCGTCTCGAAGATCGACCTCGATCCCGATGAGAACGCCGGCCCGCTCGTTATCCGCGGCACGGTCACGGGCCCGGACGGCAAGCCTGTCGCCAATGCACTGATCGAATGCTGGCATGCGAATTCGAAGGGCTTCTATTCGCACTTCGACCCGACGGGCGCACAGAGCGACTTCAACCTGCGCGGCGCGGTGAAGACGGGCGCGGACGGCAAATACGAATTCCGCACGCTCATGCCGGTGGGTTATGGCTGCCCGCCGCACGGTGCGACGCAGCAATTGCTCAACGCGATCGCGCGTCATGGCAACCGTCCGGCGCACGTGCACTTCTTCGCGACGAGCGAGAAGCATCGCAAGCTGACGACGCAGATCAACATCGAAGGCGATCCGCTGATCTGGGATGACTTCGCCTACGCAACGCGCGAGGAACTGGTGCCGCACGTGGTCGAGAAGACCGGCGGCGAGGCGCTCGGACTGAAGACCGATGCATACAAGGAAATCGAGTTCGATATCCAGATGACGACGCTGGTTCAGGGCAAGGATAACCAGATCGTCTATCGCCCGCGCGTCTCCGCCACGGCGTAAATCACCAGGCGGCGACAGGTCTGTCGCCGCTCGAATCTCCGCAAGAATCTTTCGACACCGATGCCAGCGCTTCACTGACGAAGCACGCATAGGGAGAGCACACATGTCCGCCATTACCGACAAAGCCAGTCAGCTCGACGAACTGCTCCAGACCGCCGTTCAGGACGACAAGGAAAGCGGTGTATTCCGCTGCCGCCGCGATATCTTCACCAATGCCGATCTGTATGAACTGGAGATGAAGCATATCTTCGAGAGCAATTGGGTTTATCTCGCGCACGAAAGCCAGATTCCGAATAACAACGATTACTACACGACGTGGATCGGCCGCCAGCCGGTGGTCGTCACCCGCGACAAGACCGGTCAACTGAACGCGGTCATCAACGCGTGTGCCCACAAGGGCGCGATGCTGTGCCGCCGCAAGCACGGCAACAAGGGCAGCTTCACGTGCCCGTTCCACGGCTGGACCTTCTCCAACACAGGCAAGCTCCTGAAGGTAAAGGACGAGAAGACCACCGAATATCCGGCTCAGTTCAACTCGCACGGCTCGCACGATCTGCGCAAGGTGCCGCGCTTCGAAAGCTATCGCGGTTTCCTGTTCGGCAGCCTCAATGCCGATTCGATGCCGCTCGAAGACTATCTCGGCGAGACGAAAGTCATCATCGATCAGATTGTCGATCAGGCGCCGAACGGGCTCGAAGTGTTGCGCGGCAATTCCTCGTATATCTACGAGGGCAACTGGAAGATGCAGATGGAAAACGGCTGCGACGGCTATCACGTCAGCACCGTCCACTGGAACTATGCCGCGACGATGGGCCGCCGCAAGGTCGAAGGCACCAAGGCCGTCGATGCGAATAGCTGGAGCAAGTCGGTCGCGGGCGTGTACGGCTTCGATTATGGCCACATCCTGCTGTGGACCAAGACCATGAATCCGGAAGTGCGGCCGGTGTATCAGCATCGCGACGAGATCAAGGCGCGTGTCGGCGAAGTGCAGGCGGACTTTATCGTCAATCAGACGCGCAATCTGTGCCTCTATCCGAACGTGTTCCTGATGGATCAGTTCAGCACGCAGATTCGCGTGGTGCGCCCCCTGGGCGTGGACAAGACCGAAGTCAGCATCTTCTGCTTCGCGCCGAAGGGCGAAAGTGCCGAAGACCGCGCGACGCGTATCCGTCAGTACGAAGACTTCTTCAACGTGACGGGCATGGGCACCAGCGACGACCTCGAAGAGTTCCGCGCATGTCAGCAGGGCTATGCCGGCATCACGGCGAAGTGGAACGACCTCTCGCGCGGCGCGCCGCTGTGGATTCACGGCGCCGACGACAACGCGAAGAACATGGGCCTGAAGCCCGTCATCTCGGGCGAGCGCAGCGAAGACGAAGGCCTCTTCGTCGTCCAGCACGAATACTGGGTGAACGTCATGCGCGACGCACTCAACAAGGAACAAGGCGAGGTGGCGGCATGAGCTTCGATTACCACAAGATCTGCGCGACGCTGTATCGCGAAGCGCGCTTCCTCGACGACCGCCAGTGGGACGAGTGGCTCGGCTGCTATGCGGAAGACGTCACGTACTGGATGCCCGCCTGGGACGACGACGATCAGATCACCGACGATCACGAAAGCCAGATCTCGTTGATGTATTACCCGGATCGCGGCGGCCTCGAAGACCGCGTGTTCCGCATCAAGACCGAACGCAGCGGCGCTTCGATGCCCGAGCCGCGCACGAGCCACAACGTCACCAACGTGGAAGTGCTGGCCGAGCGCGATAACGAAGTCGATGTGCGCTACAACTTCAACACGCTCAATCATCGCTACAAGACGACCGACCATTTCTTCGGCACGATTTTCGTGACGCTGCGAAAGGTCGACGACATCCTCGTGATTGCGCACAAGAAGATCGTGCTGAAGAACGATTACATCCGTCAGGTGCTCGACGTCTATCACGTCTGAAGCGCGTCTGAAGCCCCGTGTCGGGAAGAGATTGGAAGGAAGGAGGCATTATGTCCAGCTACAACATTGCACTGAATTTCGAAGACGGCGTGACGCGCTTTGTCGAATGCAAGGCCGGCGAGAAGGTGCTCGACGCCGCCTTTCGCGCCAAGATCAACCTGCCGATGGATTGCTCCGACGGCGTGTGCGGCACCTGCAAGTGCCGCGCGGAAAGCGGCGCGTACGATCTCGGTGACGACTACATCGAAGACGCGCTGAGCGACGACGAGAAGGAAAGCGGTCTCGTCCTCACGTGCCAGATGGTGCCGTCGAGCGATTGCGTGATCGCGGTGCCGGCGTCGTCCACGGCGTGCAAGACGGCGCAAAGCAAGTTCGCCGCGACGGTCACGAAGATCGAGCCGCACAACGATGCCGCTGTCGTACTCGAACTCGACGTCGATGCGGCCACGACCGCGCCGGTCTTCCTGCCGGGCCAGTACGTCAACATCGACGTGCCGGGCAGCGGTCAGCATCGCTCGTATTCGTTCTCGTCGGCGCCGGGCGAAACGAAGATCAGCTTTCTCATCAAGAAGATTCCCGGCGGCGTGATGAGCACGTGGCTCGAATCGGCGCAGGCCGGCCACGCGGTCGAACTGACCGGCCCGCTCGGCAGCTTCTATCTGCGCGCGGTCGAACGGCCCTTGCTGTTCCTCGCGGGCGGCACGGGTCTCGCGCCGTTCCTCTCGATGCTCGAAGTGCTCGCGCGTGCGAACTCGCAACAGAAGGTGCATCTCATCTACGGCGTGACGCGCGATCTCGATCTCGTGCAGGTCGAAGCCATCGAGGCGTACTCGGCGAAGCTGCCGAACTTCACGTTCAGCACGGTCGTCGCCGATGCGGAATCGAGTCATCCGCGCAAGGGCTGGGTGACGCAGCACATGCCCGCCGAGTCGCTGAACGACGGCGATGTGGACGTGTATCTCTGCGGCCCGCCGCCGATGGTCGATGCGGTGCGCAAGCACTTCGACGATAACGGCGTGAAGCCCAACAGCTTCCACTACGAGAAGTTCACGCCCAACGCCGCGCCGGTGACAGCATGAGCGCGCGACGATTCGACGGCAAAGTGATGGTCGTGACGGGCGCGGCGCAGGGAATCGGGCGCGGTGTCGCACTGCGCGCGGCGGCCGAGGGCGCGAAGGTGCTGCTGGTGGACCGCGCGGATTTCGTCGCCGAAGTCGCGGCCGAAGCCCAAGGCGGGCAAACGGCGGGATTCGTCGCCGATCTGGAAACGTATGAAGGCGCGGCGTCGGCGATGGCGTATGCGGTGCGCACGTTCGGCGGCATCGATATTCTCGTCAACGGCGTCGGCGGCGCGATTCGCATGCGGCCGTTCGCGGAGTTCGAGCCCGCGCAGATCGATGCGGAAATCCGCCGTTCGCTCATGCCCACGCTCTACGCGTGCCATGCGGTGCTGCCGCATCTGATCGCGCGCGGTGGCGGGACGATCGTCAATGTATCGTCGAACGCCACGCGCGGCATTCGACGCGTGCCGTATTCGGCGGCGAAGGGCGGCGTCAATGCGATGACGCAGTCATTGGCGATGGAATACGGAGAGCACAACATACGCGTGGTCGCAGCGGCCCCGGGCGGCACCGAAGCGCCGCCGCGACGCGTGCCGCGTAACGCGGCCGGCGACAGCGAGCAGGAAAAACAGTGGATGAACGAAGCGGTGAAGCAGGTCAGGGAATCGACCTTTTTCAAGCGCTACGGCAGCCTCGACGAACAGGTCGCGCCGATTCTCTTCCTCGCATCCGACGAGGCGAGCTATATCACCGGCGCGGTGTTGCCGGTCGCGGGCGGCGATAACGGTTGATCGTGAAGGAGACACAGGACATGAGTGAACGCAAAGCGATCGTTCCCGCGGGAATGGAAGCGGTGTACGAAAAGATTCGCTACGCGCCCGCGATCAGAGTGGGCAGTACGATTTACGCGTCAGGCCAGATCGGTCGCGATGCGGCCATGCAACTGGTGGAAGGCCGCGAAGCGCAGATCGTGCAGGCATTCGAAAACCTCAAGCTGGTGCTGGAAGCAGCGGGCGCATCGTTGAGCGATGTGGTGGATGTCACCACGTTCCACACCGATATGCGCGATCTGCCGTTGTACATGCAGGTGCGCGAGCGCTACCTCAATACGGAGCCGCTGCCGGCATGGACGGCCATCGGCGCGCACATGCTCGGCGGCGCGGCGGGTTATATCGTCGAGATCAAGGCGGTGGCGGTGTTGCCCGGATCGGGGAAGTGAGCGCGTTGGGCGGCATGCACGATGTCGTCGCCGTACTGCCGCATCGCGCGGACGATATGGCGCGGCTCGATATCGTCTCGGAGCGCGGCGAGCCGATCGTGACCGTCATCGGCAAATATAACCACGGCAAGAGCCGCTTGCTGAACGAGTTGATCGGCACGAGCGTCTTTTCGGTTGCCGACAGGCGCGAGACGGTGAAGCTCGCGGGCAGTGTTCATGGCGGCGTGCGCTGGCTCGATGCGCCGGGTCTCGATGCGGACGTGGGCACGGAAGACGATCGCCACGCGCTGCATGCGGCGTGGCTGCACGCGGACATACGCCTTTTCGTGCATGCCGCGAAGGAAGGCGAACTGGACGCGAAGGAACTGGCCTTGCTTGCCGAACTCCATGCCGATGGCGCACGCTCGCGACGGCAGACTCTGTTCGTGCTGTCGCAAGTGGATCAACTCGCGGACGAAGCCGAATTGCAGAAGGTACGCGACGCGATTAGCGCGCAATGTCCTGGCGTCGCGTTGCACGCCGTTTCCTCGACGCGTTATCGAAAGGGCGTGGACGAAGGCAAGACGCTGATGCTGGAACGAAGCGGCATGCCTTCGCTGCGCGCTGAAATCGATACCGCGCTCGCGCGCGTGCCCGAAGCCCGCGCGCATGAAGCGGCGATGCTCTCGGGCGACATGCGCGACGAACTGGCGCGGCTTCTGACGAGCCAGAAACAGTCGCTCGCGGATTCGTGCGAATTGCAGCGGCAGCAGCGCATGGCTTTCGACGAGGGCTTGCATCGCATCATCGATAAGGTGAGCGGCGACATCGAGTCGATGCTGAACGCGCTGGGCGTCGATCATGCTTCAGTGCCGGATGGCGCGCGCGACGCTTACGTGATCACGGCGGGCAAGCTGGAACGCGCGCACATTCAGAATGCCTACTCGCGTGCCTGCATCGAAATCGATAGCTTTCTGGCCGGGCAGGGCGTGATCGGCCTGCCCTCGGAACAGCAAACCGTGGCGCGCGCGCTCAATAACGTGATGGTCGCGGTCATGGGCGTCTCGGTGAAGTTTCGCAAGGATCTGCGCAGGATGTTCGGCACGCAGGTGGGCCGCGAAAATATGCGGCGCGAGTTCACGCACTACTATGAGCTCTCGGCGGACAGACAGGCGCTGGCGGCGCTTATCGAGGAAATCGCGCGTGCGATCGAGGCTTCCGAAAAAGCAGCGCGCGTATTCGACAAAACCTCATGAAGGCGGACGCGAGTCACGAACAGCGCTTTATCGCCGATGTCGATGCGTTCGAGTTCATCGCGCACGACCTCGAACGCATTCTAAATGCGATGGAAGCGTGGCTCGCGCAGCTGAGCGCCGATGTGCATGCCAATCGTCTCGTGTGCCCGGGATTGACGAAGCAGGGCGCGCTCGCGACGCAGGCAGCAGCCATCAACGACGTACTGGAGAAAAGCGTGCTGGCGTGGACGCGGCAATGGCACGGTCTTCAGCCTGCTCAGGCGCTTGCCGATACGTTCGACGACAAAGTCCTGCTATTGGTCTTCGGCAAGTTCAACGCGGGAAAGAGTTCTTTCTGCAATCTCATCGCCGATCGATTCGCCGCTCATGGAAAAGCGGTGGAGTATTTCTATCTCGATGACGGTCATATCGTCGAGACGCCCGAACGCTTCAGGGAAGGCGTGACGGAAACCACCGCGCGCATGCAAGGCGTGAGACTTGCCGGAAAACTCGTGCTCGTCGATACGCCGGGTTTGCATTCGGTCACGCCCGAGAACGCGGAACTGACCCAGCGCTTCACCGATAGCGCCGACGGCGTATTGTGGCTCACGAGTTCGACATCGCCGGGACAGGTGCAAGAGCTCGACGAACTCGGCCGCGAACTGCATCGCAACAAGCCGTTGCTGCCGGTCGTGACGCGCAGCGACGTGTATGAAGAAGACGAGATCGACGGCGAGATCCGCAAATTCCTGCGCAACAAGACGGCGGAGAATTGCGCGGATCAGGAGGCCGATGTCGCGGCGCGCGCGAAAGAAAAGCTCGTTGCGATGGGCGTAAACACAGGGCTTCTGGAAGCGCCCGTGTCCGTCTCCGCTCATCTGGCGCGCGAGCAGCGGCAAACACAGGCCGCAATGGCCGATGCGGGATTCGAGAGACTCTATGCCGCGCTGATCGCCATCATCGAACCGACACTGGCTTACAAGCGGCGCAAGCAGGCCGAAGTCTTCCTGCATCATCTCGAAGAGAACGTGATGGATGCGCTGTGCCGTGATGTCCTGACGTCGATCGAGGCGTTGCGTTCATCGGCGCAAGAGGCTTTAGCGATCATCGAACGGCGGCAAGAGCAGATCGCCAACGCGGTATGGCGTCATGTCGCTCCGGCATTGCCCGCATTGCTCGACGCGTATGCGTCGACGCGTGATATCCAGGCGGTACTCGATAGCTTGTCGCAAAGCATTGTCGCGTCGTTCTCGCGCGAAGTGGCGCGGCAGTTCGGCGACTACATCGTTTCATGCGCGGAAGTCCGGTTCGAAGACGTGAACGGCGATATGGACTATCCGCGTCTTCATGCCGAACTGGTGAAAGCGATTCGCGATCGCATAGTCAGTCTCACGGCCCGCGCCGCCGATCAATGCCGAACGTCGATAAAAGAGCTGACCGAACGTGCGGCGCATCTGCACGCGCTACTGCGCACGAGCGAAACGGACCTCGCCGGTTTGAGCGACCGGCTTCGGTCCGAATTCGACTAAGCCAGGTCAGAACGGATACCGGATCGGATTGTCCGTGAGGCTGACCCATTGAGTCTGCGTGAACTCATGGACGTTCGCCGGTCCGCCGAAGCGCCCGCCGTTGCCGGATGCGCCCATTCCACCGAACGGCACATGAAACTCGTTGTTGACCGTCTGATCGTTGATGTGCACCATGCCGGCGCGAATGCGCGATGACAGCGCCAGCCCGCGCGACATCGAGCGCGTGTGGATCGCCGCAGCCAATCCATATTCCGATGCGTTGACGAGTTCGACGGCTTCCTCGTCGCTCTCGAAGATCGTGATGGGCGCGACCGGCCCGAAGATCTCTTCCTTGAACGCGGCCATGTCTGGCGTGACGCCCGCAAGAACCGTCGGCTCGTAGAAGAGCCGGTCGAAGCGGCCGCCTGCGAGAATCGTCGCGCCTGCATCGGCGCTCGTGCGCACGATAGCGTCGATACGGTCGCGCTGCTTCTCGTTGATCAACGGCCCGAGGTGAACATTCGTTCTGAACGGATTGCCCACCGTGAGACTTCGCGCGCGTTCGGCAAGCCTCGCCGCATAGTGTTGCGCGATGGAGCGGTGCACGAGATGACGCCCCGTCTGCATGCAGATCTGCCCTTGATGCAGGAACGCGCCCCACGCGCCGCTCGACGTCGCCGCTTCGACGTCCGCATCGTCCAGTACGACGATGGCGTTATTGCCGCCGAGTTCCAGCGCGACCTTCTTGAGCATGCGCCCGCATACCTCGCCGATGGCGCGGCCCACGGCCGTCGAGCCCGTGAAAGAGATCATGCCGACCTTTGGATGACGCACGAGCGCGTCGCCCGTTGCCGGGCCGCCGGGCACGACGTGCAGCACGCCCGCGGGCAGGCCCGCTTCTTCGAAGACCTGGGCGAGCAGCAGGCCGCCCGCAACGGCGCTTTGCGGATCGGGCTTCAGGATGACGGCATTGCCGAGCGCAAGCGCGGGCGCCACGGAACGCATGCCGAGCAGAATCGGGAAATTCCACGGTGCGATCACGCCGACCGTGCCGACCGGAACATGCCGGCACAGATTCATGCGGCCGGGAACGGACGAGGGGTACAGCGCGCCGTCGGGTTGCATGGTCATTGCCGCGGCCATGTGCAGTTGTTCGCAGGCCGCATGCCGTTCCCATTCGGCCTTGGCGCGTGTCGAACCGCATTCGCGCACGTTCCAGTCGTCGATTTCCTGCGAGCGTGCTTTCAGAAGCCGTGCCGCTTCGCGCAGGATGGCTGCGCGCTGGTCGAAGGGCATGTTGGCCCAGCTGTCCTGCGCTTCTGCCGCCGACGAAGCCGCGTCGTCGATATCTTCGGGCGATCCAATGCCGATGCTGCCGATACACTCGCCCGTCGCCGGTTCGATGACGGGCGCCGTTCCGCCTTTGGACGCCCGCCAGCCGTTCGAGTAGATGTTCGCATGCCACACATGCGGTTCACTGTTATTGCTCATTCAGATTGCTCCGTTCGAAATATCATTCAGCGCGAGGCGCGAGGGCTGGCACGGAATGCTCCGCGCGTACCCGGCGGTTCGAGATCAGCAGCACGGCAATAGCCGCGACGACACCCGGAATCGCGAAGACGAGGAAGTTGAAGCCGATCGAGAACTGCTGGCTCAGCAAGTAGCCGCCAAGCGCCGGACCTGCGACCGCGCCGAACCGTCCCGCGGCGGCGGCCCAGCCTACGCCGGTCGATCGAATGCCCGCCGGATAGAGCTGCGCGGCGAACGCATGCACGATGCACAGGGTTCCGATGGTCGTCGCACCGGCGGCCATCAACAGGATGTTCAGCACGAGCGGTGATTGCCTGTAACCCAGCAGGCCGATGGAAACGGCCGCCACCGCGAAGAACAGGATCAGCGTGGGTTTGCCGCCGTGCCGGTCCGCCAGCCATCCGCTGAAGAGCCCGCCGATTACCGCGCCGATATTCAGGGTAATCAGGAACGTGAGGCTGGAGCCCAGCGAATAGCCGTTCGCGGCCATCAGCTTGGGCAGCCACGTATTGAGGCCGTACACCATCAGCATGCACATGCCGAATGCGATCCAGAGCAGGACCGTATCGACTGCGCGGCCCTGCGAGAAAAGCTCGGCGGCGCGCATGCGGGGCTGCGCTTGACCCAGGTCGTCGCTCATGCCGGCGAGGCTCGCAGCGGTGCCTTGATAATCGGGTGCATAGCGGCGCAACAGCGGTTCGGCTTCGGCGTGACGCTTTTGCGCGATCAGATAGCTCAGCGATTCCGGCAGCCACTTGAAAAAGACCGGGAAAAACAGCACCGGAATGCCGGCGATCAGAAAATTGGCGCGCCATCCGAAGGCCGGCGTGATCGCCTTGCCCGACAGCGCCGCGATGACGCCACCCACGGAAAAGAAGCTGAGCATGATCGTCACCATGATGTTGCGCTTGCTGCGCGGCGACATTTCCGTCATCAGCGCGACGATGTTCGGAACCATGCCACCCAGACCGACGCCGGTCAGGAAGCGGCATAGCGTGAATTCGGTCGTGTTGGTGCAGAAGGCGTTGCCGAAGGCCGCGACGCCGAACACGACGAGGCACAGCAGAATGATGCGCCGGCGGCCGAACCGGTCGGATGAACTGCCGAGCGTCAATGCGCCGACCATCATGCCGAAAAGCGCGCTGCTGCCGATGAATCCCGCGGTGACGGGCGAAAGCTGCCAGTCGTGCATCAGCTGAGGCAGGATCGATCCGTAAATCACGAGATCGTAGCCATCGAAGAGCATCAGCATGGAGCACCAGAACATGACCATGAGATGACGGGCATTGAGGCGCGTGTCGTACAGCGCATCGCCAGCGGCGGCGTTACGTTCCATCTTCTTGTCTCCAAAGGAATAATCGATTGCGCTCTGACCGGCGCATCGTTAGCATGACGAAATAGTGTCGATGAGAACGGCGCGATGGCCGTTCATGCGGTCAGACCATAAAGCGGCTGACTTCGTCTTCGCGCCAGCGAATACCCGCGCCCGGTTCATCGCCGATCAGCGCGTGGCCGTCTTTGAACCGGAGCACCGGATCGAGAATCGGGCCGGCGAGATCCATGCGTTCGAGGTAATGCGCGGTAGGCGTCACCGCGAGCAGATGCGCACTGAACTCCTGGAAGATATGGCTGGACATCGGCAAACCGTGCTGCTCGGCGAGCGCGCTCGCCTTGAGCCAGCCCGTCACGCCGCCGATCTTCATGACATCCGGCATGCAGAGATCGCAAGCCTGACTGTCGATCGCCTTTTGCATGTCTTCGGGGCCGAACCAGTTCTCGCCGATCTGCACCGGAATGCGCAGCGCCTCGCGTATCGATGCGTGGCCGGCATAGTCATGCTGCAGCGTAGGCTCCTCGATCCACGCGATGCCTTCCGCCTCCAGTGCGCGGCCGCGACGCTTGCCTTCCGCCACGGACAAGCCCTGGTTGTAGTCGACCATCAGTTCGACAGCGTCGCCCGTCGCTTGCCTGATTGCGCGAATCACCGCGATATCGTGTTCCAGCGTCGCATAGCCCGCTTTCGTCTTGATCGCCTTGAAGCCGGCTTCGACGGCGTCGCGCGCCCGCTTCGTGCCGAGCTCCACGTCGTCCATGCCGTGGCTATCGTAGGCGGGAAGGGGGCGTGCCGTGCCGCCGAGCAACGCGACGAGCGGCAGCCGGTGCGCCTTGGCTTTCGCATCCCACACGGCCATGTCGATGCCGGCGGTCGCGATGCGCACGAGGCCCGTATGTCCAAGCAAGCGGAACCGCGCGTTCAGCGTCCGGTCGATGTCGAACGGCGCGAGCGGCAGGCCGTTCACGACGGCGCCGAGTTCATCGATCATGCGTTGAACAGGCTTCAGCGCAAGCGGCGTGTACGTGAACACGTAGGCATGACCTGTCACGTTCGCATCGGTCAGCAAGTCGATGAGCACGAGCGGCGCCGTGGCGATCGTGCCCGACGCGGTCTTGAGCGTGTATTGCAAGGGCACGTTGACTGCGCGCGTGCGCAATCCGGTGATTTTGATGTCGTCCATGTCTCCCACCTTGTTATATCGATTCGGCGATGGCGTTGGAATGCGCCGCGTCGTTTCGGCGCTCGCCGTGCCGGATGAAGTCGTCATTCAATTGCTGCACGGATGCGCACCCGATCTGCGCGAGTGTCGTGTCGATCTCCTTCTTCAGCATGTCGAGCACGGCATCGACGCCGGCTTCGCCATCGGCGGCCAGCCCATAGAGCGTGGCGCGGCCCAGTAGCACGGCGCGCGCGCCCAGCGCGATCGCCTTGACGATGTCCGAGCCACGACGAATGCCGCTATCGATCAACACGGGCGCGCCGGCGTTTCTGGCAGTATCGGACAGAATCGTGAGCGGTGCGATTGCGCTGTCGAGCTGCCGCGCGCCGTGATTGGACAGAATCACGCCATCCGCGCCGAGCGCGATGCAGCGCCGCGCGTCGTCCACGCGGCTGATGCCCTTGATCAGCAGCGTATGCGGCCAGAGATCGCGTAGCCATTTCAGATCGTCCCACGCGAAGCTCGCATCCATCTGACGGCTCATCAGTGCGGCCTGCAATTCGGCGTCTTGCACATCCTGGCTTGCGAAGTTCGCCAGTTGCGGCATGCCGTTCCTGAGAAGATCGAGCGACCAGCGCGGATGCAGCAGGCCATCTACGAAGGTCTTCGCCGAATAGCGCATCGGCAGGCCGAAGCTGTTTCGCAGATCGCGTTCGCGTTTGCCGTTCACGGCGACATCGGTCGTGAGGATCAGCGTCGTATAACCCGCGCTCAGCGCGCGCCTGACCAGCAGTTCCGCCAGCTTGCGATGGACCACGTAGAGCTGAAACCACAGTTCGCCGGTTGCGGCTTTTGCGACCGCTTCGATCGAAGACGTCGACGCGGTCGACAGCGCAAACGGTATGCCGAAGTTGCCTGCCGCGCGCGCGAGCGCCAGATCGCCGTTCGGCCAGAAGATGCCGTTCAGGCCCGTCGGCCCGATGATCATGGGCGCGGCCATCGGCTTTCCGAAGACGCTCGTGTGGAGCGTGCGCGTACTGACGTCCACGAGCCGGCGCGGCTGAAACCGGATGTGCCCGAAGACATCCCGATTGTGACGCAGGCCGGTTTCGTCCTCGGCGCCGCCTTCGAGGTAATCGAACACGATCTTCGGAAGCCGCGCTTTTGCGCGGGCGCGGAAATCCGCGACGTTCACGAGCTTTTTCATGGCCGTTCAGGCTCGCGTTTCCACTTCGATCAGCACGGGCTTGTTCCCATCGAGCGCGCGGCGCAGCGCGGCGGTCAGCGATGCGCCGGAGTCCGCAAGCCGCGCCTCGACGCCATAGCCGCGCGCAAGCGAGCAGAAGTCGATTCCCGGCACGTCGAGACCCGGCACGCCGTCAGCGTGCAGCACGCCGGCAAACCAGCGCAATGCGCCATACGTGCCGTTCTTCATGATGATGAAGATCGCGGGAATGTCGTAGTGCGCCGCTGTCCACAAGGCCTGGATGCCGTAATTCGCGGAGCCGTCGCCGATCACGCCGATCACGCGCCGCTCGGGCTTCGCCAGTTGAATGCCGACCGCGGCGGGTAGCGCGAAGCCGAGTCCGCCGGCGGCCGCGAAGTAATAGCTTCCCTGTTCCGTCATGCGCAGGCGCTGCCACATCAGGTGGGTGGTCGATGTCGATTCGTTCACGTAGATCGCATCGCGCGGCGCCATGTCGTCGAGGATATCGAACACGCGTTCCGGCGCGAGCGGTCCGGCTTCTTCCGGCGCGGGGCCGGGGCGGTGGCGTGGCGCGGGCATCGCGCGGTTAGCGCTCGAAACGGCGCGGCTCAGTGCTTCGAGCGTCGAGGCGATATCGGCGACGAGGGCGTCGCCCATCGGCGCGCGGGTGGCCTCGTTGATATCGCAGGTAATGGCGATGAGACGCGCGCCGGGCGGCAGGAATTCGCCCGGTTCGTACTGGTGATAGCGAAACACCGGCGCGCCGATGACCAGCACGAGATCATGACCTTCCAGCAATCCGCTGATGCTGGCGATGCCCGCGGGCAACAAGCCCTGAAAGCAGGGATGCGTCGTCGGAAAGGCGCAACGCGGCGCGGATGGCGCCATCCACACCGGCATGGCGAGTTTTTCGGCGATAGCGACTGCGAAGTCGTTGGCTGCGCTGGCATCGACGTCGGGGCCGAGGATCATCACGGGGTGCTTCGCCTCTTCGAGTTCGCGCGCAAGCGACTCGATTGCCGAAGCCGATGGCAGTCCCGCGACGTCGACGCGCCGGCCGGCGAGATGATCGACGCCCGAAGCGGCCTGCTGCTTCCAGTCGTCGTAGGGAACCGACAGATAGACCGGACCTTTCGCGCCCGTGCCCGCCGTATGAATCGCGCGGCTGAGCGCGAGCGGCACGTCCTGCGCGCATGCCGGCTCGCAACTCCATTTCACGAGCGGACGCGGCAGCGTTGCGGCGTCGACATTGGCGAGCAGAGCTTCGACGCCGACCATCGCGCGAACCTGCTGGCCCGCGGTGACGACGAGCGGCGTGTGGGAGTTCCATGCGTTCGCCAGCGCGCCCATCGCATTGCCGGTGCCAGCCGCCGAATGCAGGTTCACGAGCGTCGTGCGGCCGCTTGCCTGCGCGAAGCCATCGGCCATGCCGACAACCGCGCCTTCATGCAAGCCGAGGATATAGCGGAAATCGCCCGGGAAATCGTTCAGGAAGGGCAGCTCGTTCGAGCCGGGATTGCCGAAGAACGTGGTCAATCCCTGAGTGCGGAGAATGTCGTAGCAAGCTTGATGGATCGTCTTCATGGCCTGGGTTCCTTTCTGTGCATCCATCGTATGAGCACGGATCGAATAAGACCAATCATCGTTTTTTCGTTCTTATAATAGAGACCGTCTATATGAGTGAAAACCATGAGCACGGATCTCAATCTGATAAGAACGTTCGTCGCGATCTATGAGACGAAGAGCGTCAGTGCCGCGGCCAAACGTCTGAGCATCACGCAGCCTTCGGTGAGTTACTCGCTGACGAGACTGAGAGATCTTCTGCACGATCCGCTCTTCACGCGCACGCGCGACGGCATGGTGCCCACTTTCAACGCCACGCAGCTCTTCAACGCATTCAAGCAGTCGCTGGATAGCATCGAAGCGGCCATCGCCGCGACCCGGAAGTTCGATCCGACGCGCTCGGAACGCTCGTTCCGGCTCGCGCTATCCGATCTGGGCGAACTGCATTTCCTGCCGCATCTCCTACGCGAATTCCAGTCGGTTGCCCCTTCGATCGGACTCGAAGTCGTGCAGATCGACAGTGAATCCATCGCGCAATGGCTGCAAACCGGCTATGTCGATGCCGCCGTCGGCAATCTGCAATTCGTCGGCGGGCAGGTCAGGAAATCGGCGCTTTTCAGCGAAAGTTATTCGTGTCTTCTCAGCGCTTCGCATCCGGCTATCGGGGATAGCCTGAGCCTCGAAGACTATGTCGCCGCCAGTCATGTCGTCGTCGCGCCGTTCACGGGGCATCATCTCGTCGAAGACGTGATGAGCGAGATGGGGCTGAGCCGGAAAATCGTCCTGCGCGTGCCGCATTTCACGAGCCTGTTCTCGGCGATCGCATCGACGGATCTGCTGCTCACGCTGCCAACGCGCATCGCGAGCGCGTTCGCGGAAGAGGGCAGGTTGCGCGTGCTTCCGCTTCCCTTTCCCACGCCGCCTTTCGAAGTCAATTTGTACTGGTATCCGCACGCGGAGGATACCGCCGCGCAGCAATGGCTTTGCGACACGATCAAGCGCACGCTGAGCGACGTCTGATGCGCATGTCCGCCCCCTTTCATTCCCGCAAGGTATAGCCGGCCACCAATTCGGTATTGGACGCTGCATATCGGCTCGAATATTCTGAGCCCGCTAGCAGATCGCACCCTCAACGCAGTTCCGTCAACGCAGAAAAGACATCAGATCAGGCACGCCTCGCCGCATTGCTTATGCGGCGAGCGAAAACACGCGCGTGCAGCGAACGCAGAAAAACCGTCGAATCAGTCCAAAAACAAAATCGCGGCAATTAATCGAGTATTTAAAGTCAAGGAGACATCATGCGTCAGATCGACGTTCAAAAGCTATGCGACGAAGCCAGGTTCAGGAAATTTCATTTGCTGCTTCTATTCTGGTGCGCGCTCATCATTATTTTCGATGGCTATGATCTTGCCGTCGTCGGAATCGCATTGCCGTCGATCATGAGCGACATGGGCGTTCAGGCGACCAGCGCCGGATTCATGGTGAGCTCCGCCTTGCTCGGCATGATGATCGGTGCGGTGTTTCTCGGCACGATCGCCGACAAGATCGGCCGCGTGCCAGCGATCGTGATTTGCCTTCTGCTCTTCAGCATCTTCACCGCGGCGGCGGGCTTCACGAAAGATCCGCTGACCTTCGGCATTGCGCGTTTCCTTGCGGGGCTGGGAATCGGCGGCGTCATGCCGAACGTGGTCGCGCAAATGACCGAGTATTCGCCGCGCAAGATCCGCAGCACGATGGTGACGCTGATGTTCAGCGGCTATTCCGTCGGCGGCATGCTCGCGGCGCTCGTCGGCAAGGCGATGATCGTGCGCTACGGCTGGCAATCCGTCTTTATCGCGGCGGGGCTGCCCGCGCTGCTCGCGCCCGTGATCCTCAAGTACATGCCCGAGTCGCTCGGTTTTCTCGTGCGCAATGGCCGCAGCGAGACGCTGGCGAAGATCCTTCCGCGCATCGAACCGGCCTACGTGCCGCAGCAGGCCGATAGCTTCTCGCTGTCCGAACGGGAACCGGCGCCTGGCTCGACGTCTGGTTCGACCATCGGCAGACTGTTCGCGGAAGGCCGCGGCATGAGCACGGTGATGCTGTGGATCGCGTTCTTCATGTGCCTCTTCATGGTCTACGCGTTGAGCTCGTGGCTGACGAAACTCATGGCAGGCGCGGGACACAGCCTCGGTTCGGCGCTCACGTTCGTGCTGGTGCTCAACTTCGGCGCGATGATCGGCGCGATTGGCGGCGGATGGCTCGCCGACCGCTTCAACATCAAATACGTGCTGATTGCGATGTATGCGCTCGCGGCCATTTCCATCAGCCTGCTCGGCGTGAAGGTTCCGGTGGGCGTGTTGTTCTTCCTCGTCGGGCTCGCCGGTGCGTCGACCATCGGCACGCAGATCGTCACGTATGCTTTCGCGGGACAGTTCTATCCGACGGCGATTCGCTCGACGGGCATCGGCTGGGCATCGGGCGTCGGGCGCAGCGGGGCGATTCTCGCGCCTATCGTGATCGGCTTTCTCGTTGCCAAGGCACTGCCGCTTCAGCAGAACTTCGTCGCTATCGCGATTCCGGGTGTTATCGCGATGCTCGCGGTTTGCCTGATCAACGTGCGCCGGCCGCGACAGGACCACAGGGTCGTGGCCGCCCCGAAAGCTGATTTGGCGTGATTCATTCCTGCCGGGTCTTCGGTTGCCGCGGCGACCGAGGCTCGGCGGGCGCGCCGCGTTGCGTCGGCGCTCTCGTGCAGGCATCCGGCGGCGTGACATAAGGCACGTCGTCGCAACAGCACGCATAGACCGGAAAGCCGTAGGCATTCGTGCGGATGATGGTCGTCGGCCCGTGCAGCGGGCACACCGCTTTCATGGCGTCTCCTGAAACGCTGATCGACGCTTTCCATCGTACACGCCGATGACCGGTTAAGCATGCCGGGCGAGGCCGCATTGATTTGTGTCAATACGGACGAGTGCGCCATCGCGGAGACTGAAGGGATATCTTTCGTCCGTTCAAACCCGTGCAACATCGCTCATGAGGTCCGGCATGAACATCAAGTTCCCGAGTCAGACGCCCATCTATCAAGGCGATGTCCCTTCGCTCACGTTCGCGGCGGTTGCCGACGGCGAGCACGTCGAGTGCACCATTTCCGCCGAGGCGCTGGAAGATCACTTCGGCGCCGCGTCGTGGCGTGAGGAGGATTTGCAGCTTGCGTTCGAAAGCCATCGATCGTCGATCGAAGGCGCGGCCGAGCACTTGCTCAAACGGGTTGGAGGGACATCGGTCATGCTGCGCAGCGGGTTCTTCCGGTTTCGCGAAGCACGCGGCCATGCCGCGTCGGGCACGGCCTGATTCTCAATCCGCGTTATGCAACGCTCGATGCGTTGCAACTCTTTTGCAGCGTCAACTGAAACGGCGGCAAGGGCAATTCGTCGCCGTCGAGAAACGCGGTCGCGCAGCGGACCGCGAAACCGAGCGCGCCGTCCTTGCTCGCGAACGCGCCCAGGTTCCCGAGCGAGGTGGCATGCCCGTCCTCTTCGAGTATCGAAGCGGTCGCGACGAAAGCATTGCCCACACGGGTGGCAGAGGGCTGAAAAGCCGCTCCCCGATGATAAATAATCATAGATTCGACTCGCCGGAAAGGATGGAAGGCGCGAGCGGCGCGCGGCTGCTCGCAATCGAGATGAAGCGTGCTAGCGAATGCGCGCGCCGTCAGCGTGGCGCGGGGTTCTGCCCAGACTGCCGATGATCGATTTCAGCCATGCCATAAGCGAATGCGTAGCGTACGGCGCCGGTCGCACTCGCGAATTCGCCGAGCATGCCGCTTGCGCGGCGCGTGCCGCTCGGATCTCGAACGACGAGCATCGCCGCGTATCGGTCTTCTTCCAATACGGCGGTCGCGCTCAGTAGATGTCCTTTATAGACGACATCATTGGGTTCGGTCATGCGTTCTCTCAGGTTCTCTAATATTTTTTGCAGGCCGCAGCGCGGTAGATAGTGCCGAATTCCGCAACGCTGCCTACATTCCGTAAGAAGAAGCGTAACCGTTCAACTTTTGTTGTCTTACCCGATTTAAGCTTTTTTACTTTTTTTCGGTGCTTGTTTAAGTAAGACGTTTTTTTAGTCAGACTGTATTGCTCCGCAACGCAGTCACGATGCGGGATATGGATCGCGTCGCCAGTATATATAGCGTGCCGCTAAGGCCGAGATCGGGCCGGCTCATTAATTCCGTCAGATAGAGCGACGACAGGGCGACGAGCGGGTGATACATCACTTGCGCGGTCAGGCGTTTCATCGGTCTCACCTTGCTGAATTCCGGGCAAGACCAAAATGAAGCTGCGATGTCGCAAGCGGTCCCGTCCTGCGGTGTAATGTGCCTTTCAGGGCGCTTGACCGTCTTGCCCGCGCGTCGGCGCTGATTGCCCGATCGTCCGCCTTTTTCCGGCGCCGCCGAAACTTACAGGTAAAAGCAACGCGCGCTAGCTTGTAAGCTTCATACGAATACACACTCGCTGCCGACCATTCCGACAAAGCCTAGCTCTCCCCCGACGAATGTTTTCCGATTTAAGCCGTCGCAGACAATAATCGCGTTGCACCGGGCTCGGCCCCTCCAGGAACGGAGATCCGCACATGAAAGGGCATTTGACGATTGGCGTGTTTGCAGTTGCGATTGCAGCGATCATCGGTGGATGCAGCGGAGGCAGTTCCAGCTCCGATACGGCCGCGCAGTCGGGCGCCGCGCCCGCATCGGGGGCGTCGGGGGCTTCGGGCGCTCCGGCCGCGTCGAGTCCGTCGTCGGCATCGAGCCCTTCGTCGGCGTCGTCGGGCGGCGCGGCGAGCGCGCCATCCGGGGCGAGCGCGCCCACGTCGAACACGCCGTCTGCATCGACGCCGGTGGACGTCACCACCTATCACAACGACATCGGCCGCACGGCGCAGCAGCTTGCCGAAACCCGGCTCACCATCGCCAACGTCAATCCGACGACCTTCGGCAAGCTCGGCTTTTATCCCGTCGATGGCGCCGTCGATGCGCAGCCGCTCTATCTTGCGAACGTGCCGATTGCGGGCGCCACGCATAACGTGCTGTATGTCATGACCGAAAACGGGAGCGCGTATGCGTTCGACGCCGACACCGGCGCCGTGCTCTGGCGCGTCTCCGCGATGCTGCCGGGCGAAACGCCGAGCGACGACCATAGCTGCAATCAGACCACGCCGACCATCGGCATCACGTCGACGCCGGTCATCGATCGCGCGCGCGGGCCGAATGGCGCGATCTATCTCGTCGCCATGTCGAAGGACGCGGGCGGCGCGTATCACCAGCGCATCCACGCGCTCGACATCGCGACGGGCGCCCAGCTTTTCGGCGGTCCGACGGAAATCACTGGCTCGTATCCGGGCACCGGTTCGGGTAGCGTCAACGGCGTCGTGCCGTTCACGCCGGGTCAATATATCGAGCGCGCATCGCTGCTGCTTCTGAACGGCGTCGTGTACACGTCATGGAGCTCGCATTGCGACGTGCTGCCGTACACCGGCTGGGTGATGGGTTATAGCGCCGACACGCTGAAGCAGACCAGCATTCTCAACATCACGCCGAACGGCGAGATGGGCGGCATCTGGATGAGCGGCGCGGGTCTCGCATCGGACGGCACGTCGATCTATTTCCTCGACGGCAACGGCACGTTCGATCCGACCACCAACGCGCAGGACATGCCGATTCACAACGACTTCGGCAACGGCTTCCTCAAGGTCACGCCGACGCCGACGCTGCAAGTGACCGATTACTTCCAGCCGTCGGACACGGTCGTGCAGTCGAGCCAGGATCTCGATCTCGGCTCGGGCGGCGTGCTGGTGCTGCCCGACGTCACCGATATCAACGGCAACGTGCGGCATCTCGCGATAGGCGGCGGCAAGACGCGCGCGCTCTATATCGTGGATCGCGACAACATGGGCAAGTTCGATTCGAACGGCGACCACATCTATCAGGAGCTTTTCACGACGATCACCGGCCCGATGTTCAGCGCGCCCGCGTTCTATAACAACACGATCTATGTCGGACCGGCGGGCGATCATCTCAAGGCGCTGCCGGTCGTCAACGCGCGGGTGGCCACGGCCGCGTCGAGCCAGAGCACGAGCCCGGCGGGGAACTGGAGCTTCCCTGGCCTCGCGCCCGTGATCTCCGCGAACGGCAACACGAACGGCATCGTCTGGGGCGTCGAAAACGTGACGCCAGCCGTGCTGCATGCCTACGACGCCAGCAATCTCTTCGAGCTCTACAGCAGCAATTCGGCGGGCTCGCGCGATCAGTTCGGCGCGGGCAACAAGTTCGTCTCGCCGACCATCGCGAATGGCAAGGTGTTCGTCGGCACGAAGACGGGCGTGGCGGTATTCGGGCTGCTGTGACGTCGCGGTGTTCCGCGCGGAAAAGGTCCGGACCGATATAAGATCGCGGATTCTCGACCCGTGGAGCATTGCGATGCAACTGACCCGTCTTCTCGTTCCGACCTTCCTGCAGACGTTGAACAACCTCTCGGCGTGGCTCGACAAAGCCACCGTGCACGAAAGCGCGAAGAACGCGGATTTTCAGGCCGATGCGCTCATGTCGCTGCGCCTCGCGCCGGACATGTATCCGCTCGCGGCTCAAGTGCGTTTCGTGTGTTTTCAGTCGCAGGAGCCGGCGTACCGGCTGCGCGGAATCGAGGTGCCGCAGGCGCTCTTGAACGTGCGCGCGGAAGGGTGGAAGTCGAACGAGCAGCCGGGCTCGCTCGCCGACGCCCGCGCGCGTCTCGCGGATGCGATCGCGTTTCTGAGCGAACTGCCGGACGACGCGCTCGACGCGGGCGCGGACAGGCAGATCGCGCTGACGCTGCCGAACGGAGTGGTTTTCGACATGACCGGCGAGCAATACGCGCGCGACTGGTCGCTGCCGCAGTTCTACTTTCACACCGTGACCGCCTACGGCATTTTGCGCAATCACGGCGTGCCGCTCGGCAAGCCGGATTACGTGTCGCACATGTTCGCGTATCTGCGACCCGGGACGATGCCGCAGAACTGAAGCATCACGCGTTCGACATCACGCGGCGCTTCTCGTCGGCGCGTTCCTCGTTGCCGTGACGCAGGCGCGCGCTGCACACCGCCGCGATCAGGAGCGCCACCGCGAGACACACGAGCCCGTTCATCGCGCGGCCGGTCGTCTGCTCGATGATGCCCATCACCGTCGGGCCGACAAAGCCGCCGAGCAGGCCGCACGAATTGACGAGCCCGAGGCCGCCCGCGAGCGCGCTGCCCGAAAGGCGCGACGACGGAAACGTGAAGATGATCGACTGCACCACGAAGAACATCGACGCGGACAGGCAGACGCCCAGCAGCCCGATCGCGGGCGTCGACCATGCGGCGATCAGCATGCCCGAGGCCATGATGACCAGACCGCCGATCAGCATGCGCCGGCTCTTCGACGAATCGCTCGCGAGACGCGGTAGCGTGGCGGCGCCGATAGCGGCGGCAACCCAAGGCGTCGCGGTGAGCAGCCCGATGGTCAGCGGCGAGAAGTGTCCCGATGCACCGATGATGCCGGGCAGGAAAAAGATCACCGTGTAGATCGTCAGTTGATGGCAGAAGTAGACGAGAATCGCGAGCCACACCTGACGATCGCCGAGGACGCTGCGGAACGCGCCCGCGCCGTGGCCGCTGCCTTGCGAATCGTGCTCGGCGGCGAGGCGGCGTTCCAGCGCGACGGCTTCATCGCGCGAGAGCCACTTCGCACTCGTCGGGCGATCGGGCAGCAGTTTCCAGACGACGAAGGCAAGCAGGATCGCGGGCAGGCCTTCGATCACGAAGAGCCATTGCCAGCCGTGAAAGCCGAGCAGGCCGTCGAGTTCGAGCAGCGCGCCGCCGAGCGGACCGCCGACGATATTCGCCACGCACACGCCGAGCAGGAAGTAACCGGTCGCGCGGGCGCGTTCCTCACGGCCAAACCAGTACGTCAGATACAGCATCACGCCCGGAAAGAGGCCCGCTTCGGCCGCGCCGAGCAGCAGGCGCATCACGTAGAACGAGGTTTCGCCGGTGACGAAGGCCATCGCCACGGAGAGCGCACCCCACGTCACCATGATGCGCGTGATCCAGAAACGCGCGCCGACCTTGTGCATGATCAGGTTGCTCGGAATCTCGAAGGCCGCGTAGGTCAGGAAGAACAGACCCGCGCCGAGTCCGTACGCGGCGGCGGAGATGCCGAGATCGATGCTCATCGAATGCTTCGCGAGCGCGATGTTCGTGCGATCGAGAAAGCTGATCACATAGACGATCACCAGCAAGGGCATCAGCTTGCGCAGCATCAGGCTGTTGAGCGACGCGTGCTGCGCGGCGCTCGTCGTGTCGGGCTTGGACAAGATAAAGTCTCCGTAGGCGTTGTATTTCTAATGGCGTGATGGCGTGAGCGCGCCGCCTGAACGGCGCGCGCATGCGACGATCAGAAGTTCACGTTGTCGCCGCCCTTGAGCGACAACATCTGGCGCGCTTCGGCGGGCGTCGCGACTTCCAGCGACAAGCCTTCGATCACCTGCCGGATCTTGCGCACCTGCGCCGCGCTCGATTCGGCGAGTTCGCCCGGCCCGATCCACAGCGAATCCTCCAGACCCACGCGCACGTTCGACCCTTGCGCGAGGCCAATCGAGCCGAGCGGAATCTGATTGCGGCCCGCGCCGAGAATCGACCAGACGTAGTCGTTGCCGAAGAGGCGGTCGGCCGTGCGCTTCATGTGCGCGAGATCTTCGGGATGCGCGCCGATGCCGCCGAGCAGGCCGAACACGCTCTGCACGAAGAACGGTCCCTTGACGAGTCCGCGATCGACGAAGTGCGCGAGGTTATACAGATGCGAGATGTCGTAGCACTCGAACTCGAAACGCGTGCCGTTCGCCGAGCACGACGTCAGGATGTATTCGATATCCGCGAACGTGTTCTTGAAGACGAGATCGCGGCTCTTTTCCAGATGCTGGCGTTCCCAGTCGTGCTTCAGATCCTTGAAGCGATCGAGCATCGGATAGAGGCCGAAGTTCATCGAGCCCATGTTCAGCGACGCCACTTCCGGCTGGAAGTGATGCGCGGGCTTCAGACGCTCCGCCACCGTCATGTGCGGGCTGCCGCCGGTCGTCAGATTGATGACCGCATCCGTTTGCGACTTGATGCGCGGCAGGAAGCGCTCGAACACGGCGGGTTCCTGCGTCGGGCGTCCGTCTTCGGGATCGCGCGCGTGCAGATGCAAAATCGCCGCGCCTTCCTTCGCCGCTGCGAGCGCGGCCTCGGCGATCTGGTCGGGCGTGACCGGCAGATACGGCGACATCGACGGCGTATGGATCGCGCCCGTCGGGGCGCACGTGATGATGACCTTGCGTTTCGTTGCCATGATGTCCTCTTTCTTCAAAGCGTTTCGACGTTGCCGCAGACGGAGAGCGCCTGCCCCGAGATCGCGCTTCCGGCGGGCGAGCTGAGATACAGCACGCTCGCGGCGACTTCCTCCTGCGTGACCATGCGGCGCAGCGAGATCTTCGCGAGATACTGCTTCTCCATTTCTTCGTAAGGAATCCCAAGTTGCTTGGCGCGCGCGGCGATCACGCCTTCCATGCGCGGACCCTTGACGATGCCCGGCTGCACCGCATTCACGCGGATGTTATCGGGGCCAAGCTCGATCGCGAGACTCTTCGCGAGCCCGACCACGGCCCACTTCGTCGCGGCATAAGGCGTGCGGAATCCATAGCCGAGCCGTCCCGCGACCGACGACATGAACACGATCACGCCGCCATCGGTTGCCTCGCGCAGCATCGGCACGGCTTCGCGCGAGAAGTAATACTGGCTGTTCAGATTCACGTCGATGGTCTGTTCCCATTCGCCGGAATCGATCGCGTCGATGCCGCCCGTCGGTCCCGCGATGCCCGCGTTGTTGATCAGCACGTCGAGCCCGCCGAGTTCGCGCCGCACGTCTTCGAATACGCGCTTCACGTCGTCCTTGTTCGCGACGTCCGCACGCGTGCCCGAGATGGCAGGCGACACCGTCGATGCCGCGTCGATGGCTTTCGCATCGACATCGCACACATGCACGCGTGCGCCCGTCGAGACGAACGCCTTCGCGATGGCCAGGCCGATGCCCGACGCGCCGCCTGTGATCAGCACGCGCAAGCCTGGGCGCGGCGTGAGCAGTTTCATGAAATCCATCGTGCGACTCCTTTGTGGTTATGTTTGCGAAGGACGTGCGCCGTCCTCGCTCAAGCGATTAGTCATACTTATGATTGTGGCTGAAGGCGCGCCGCGCGCGCCTTCTCGTGTTCAGCTTTGCGCGTGACGCCTCGGTTCTGCGCGCTGCGATCGCAGGCGCGTTTCGAGGTCGCGGGCGGCGTCGCGGATATCCTTCGCGATGCCTTCGCGCGCCGCCGCGCCGTCGTGCTTCCACAGCGCATCGATGATCTGCCGGTGCGCCTGCATCGACACGCGCATGTGCGCGACATCGGGCGCGACCATGTTCAGGAACGGACCGATGCGCATCCACATGTTCTGAATCGTCGCGAGCGTCATCTCGCTCGCGCCGTGGCGGTAGATGCTCGTGTGGAACGCGAAGTTGCAGCGCAGATAGGCGCGTGCGTCGTCGGCTTCGACGTGGGCGTCCATTTCGTCGAAGATGCGCTGCACGGCCGCGACGTCGCCGTTCGTCATGCGCGCAGCGGCGCGTTCCGCGACACAGCCTTCCAGCGCGATGCGCACGTCGCGCAGTTCTTCGAGCAGTTCGGGCGTCATCGGCGGGACCATGAGACCGCGCGAGGGGCCGTCCACCAGGGCGCCTTCCGCGCGCAGCCGCGTGAGGGCGGCGCGCACCGGCATGGTCGAAAGCCCGACGGCTTCGGCCACGCCGCGCAGGCTCAACGGCTGACCCGCGGCGAAGCTGCCGCTCATGATCGCTTCGCGCAGTTGCTGATAGACCTTCGTCGCCATCGTCTCGGTGGCGATGACTTCGAGTTGCGGTATGGGTTGCGATGCGGATCGAGGCAAGACAGCATTCCCGTGTGTTGTTTGATCTGTGATCACAGTTTGATTTCCCAGGCGCGTTAAGTCAATCCGCGCTGCCTAAGGGATAACCCTCGCGACGAACGTTCGAAGCGCCGCGGGCTTTTCATGGGCACAATGCTTGCGAATCGATCAGCCTGCCCGCCGATGAACATGCTTCCCGCCGACTCCGACGTTTCTCCCGCCCTCGAATGCCGCCGCCTGACGAAGACTTACAGCGGCGGGCGCATCGTGCTCGACGCGCTCGATTTCGCGCTCGGCGCGGGCGAGTTCGTCGCGATCATGGGCGATTCGGGCGTCGGCAAATCGACGCTGCTCAATCTGATCGCGGGCCTCGACACCGCCGACAGCGGCGAGGTGCTGATCGACGGCGCATCGATCTCCTCGCTCTCCGACGACGCCGCCACGCGTCTTCGCCGCCAGAAGCTCGGCTTCGTCTTTCAGGCGTTTCACGTTTTGCCGCACCTGACGCTGTATCAGAACGTCGCGGTGCCGCTGTTGCTGAACGGCATGCCCGCCGCGCCCGCGCGCGCGATGCTGGCTGCGGTCGGCCTCGACGGGCGTGGCGACGACATGCCGCGCGAGCTTTCCGGCGGCGAGTTGCAGCGCGTCGCGATCGCGCGGGCGCTGGTGCATCGGCCGCGTCTCCTGCTCGCCGACGAACCCACCGGCAATCTCGATCCGCAGACCGCGCATGAGGTGCTGGAATTGCTGCGCGCCGAAACGAAGGCGACGCGCGCCGCGACCGTGATGGTCACGCACTCCGAAGCCGCCGCCGCTTTCGCCGACCGCGTGCTGATTCTCGCCGATGGCGCGCTGCACGCCGCGGCGCTGACCCGATGAGCGCGACTACGCTTGCGCGCCGACCGCTCGATACGCTCACCCGCTGGCTGCTCGGCGCGCAATGGCGCAGCCATCGCGGACGCGCGCTCGTCGCGATGCTGACTATCGCGCTCGGCGTCGGCCTGGGCTACGCGGTGCAGCTCATCAACGGCGCGGCCTTCAACGAGTTTTCCGCCGCCGCGCGCAGTCTCTCGGGGCAAGCGGACTTGCAGGTGCGCGGCGCGCAGCCTTTCATCGATGAAAACGTCTATCCGCGGCTCGCGACGCGCGCGGGCGTCGCGCTCGCGAGTCCGGTGCTCGAAGTCGATGTCGCCGTGCCCGGCAAGACCACGCCGCTCAAGGTGCTCGGCATCGACGTGTTCCGCGCCAAACGCATCGCGCCGGATCTGACCGGCGTGCCGTCGCAGGATGCGCCGCTCGATGCGCTCGATCAGGACGCGATCTTCCTCTCGCCCGCGGCGCTCGCGTGGCTCGGCGCGCGCGATGGCGCATCGGTCGAACTGCAAAGCGGCACGTCGCCGGTACGCTTGCGCGTCGCGGGCGGCATTACGCGCACGCGCCCCGGCCAGCGCATCGCGGTCATGGACATCGCCGCCGCGCAGACGCATTTCCGGATGACGGGCAAGCTCTCGCGCGTCGATCTGCAACTCGCGCGCGGCGTCGATCGCGACGCGTTTCGCGAGACGCTGCAACGCGAACTGGGCGGCAGGCTCGTCGTCACCGGGACGAGCGATGTCGAAAGCCGCACGGATCGGCTCTCGCGCGCGTATCGCATCAATATGAACGTGCTGGCGCTCGTCGCGCTTTTCACCGGCGCGTTTCTGGTGTTTTCGACGCAGGCGGCGGGCGTCGTGCGCCGGCGCGCCCAATTCGCGATGCTGCGCGTGCTCGGCATGACGCGCGCGTCGCTGGTGCGCCAGATCATGCTCGAAGGCGCGCTGCTCGGCGTCGCGGGCGGTGTGCTCGGCATCGCGCTCGGTTTTGCCGTGGCGGCGTTGGCACTGCGCTTTTTCGGCAGCGATCTCGGCGGCGGCTATTTTCCGGGCGTCGAGCCGCGCGTCGCGTTCGAGCCGATCGCGAGCGCGATTTTTCTCGCGCTCGGCATCGGCGTCGCGCTCGCGGGCACGCTCGTTCCCGCGCTCGAAGCGGCGCGCGCCCGCCCCGCACCCGCGCTGAAAGCCGGCAGCGAAGAGGCCGCGCTCACGCCGCTCGGCAAGCCGTGGCCCGCGCTCGCGTGCCTCGCGGCGGGCGCCGCGCTGACGCAGGCGCCGCCCGTTTTCGATGCGCCCATCGCCGGTTACGTGGCTGTCGCGCTTTTGCTCGTCGGCGGTATTGCGCTGATGCCGCGCGTCACGGCCATCGTGTTCCGGCGCGCAATGAAGCCGCGCAGCGCCGTCGCGACCCTCGCGCTCGCGCGGCTCGCGAATGCGCCGGGGCAGGCGTCGATCGCCATGGGCGGCGTGCTGTCGAGTTTCACGCTGATCGTCGCGATGGCGATCATGGTCACGAGCTTTCGCGTGTCGGTGGAAGACTGGCTCGCGCATCTGCTGTCGGCGGATCTCTATGTGCGCATGGCGTCGAGCGGCGACACGGGCGGCCTCGATCCGGAACAGCAGCGGCAGGTTGCGGGCGCGAACGGCGTCGCCCATGCGGCGTTCACGCGCGCATCGAAACTGACGCTCGATGCCGCGAAGCCGCCCGTCGCGCTGATCGCCCGCGAACTCGATGCCGCCGATCCCGGCGCGACGCTGCAAATGACCGGCGACGCGTTGCCGCCTTCGGCGTGGCGCGAAGGCGAGACGCCCGTGTGGGCCTCCGAGGCGATGGCCGACCTGTACGGCTATCGCGTCGGCGGGCGCGTGAGCCTGCCGGTGGGCGGGGCGGGCGAGCGCTTCGTCGTCGCGGGCATCTGGCGCGACTACGTGCGGCAGACGGGCGCGCTGCAGATGCGCATCGGCGATTACCGGCGGCTCACCGGCGACACGGCCGCGACCGATATCGCCATCACGTTGCGGGCGGGATCGAGCGCGGCGCAGGTCATCGGCGCGATCAGGGCGCTGCCCTTCGGCGGCGCGCTCGAATTCTCCGAGCCGGGCGAAATCCGCGCGCGCACGCTGACCATTTTCGACCGCAGCTTTGCCGTGACCTATCTGCTGGAAGCGGTGGCGATCGTGATCGGCCTGTTCGGCGTCGGCGCGACGTTCTCGATGCAGACGCTCGCGCGCTCGCGCGAATTCGGCATGCTGCGGCACGTCGGCGTGACGCGCGCGCAGATTCTCGCGCTGCTCGCGTCCGAAGCCGGATGGCTCACGCTGCTCGGCATCGCGATGGGCTGCGCGCTTGGCTTCGCGATCAGCCTGATTCTGGTGTTCGTCGTCAATCCGCAGTCGTTCCACTGGAGCATGTCGCTGCACATTCCGTGGACGATGATCGCCGTCATCGCGTGCGTGATGCTCGTGTCGTCCTGCGCGACGGCGGTGCTGTCGGGACGG
Organism: Caballeronia sp. PC1; assembly: GCF_021353155.1. Taxonomy (NCBI): domain Bacteria; kingdom Pseudomonadati; phylum Pseudomonadota; class Betaproteobacteria; order Burkholderiales; family Burkholderiaceae; genus Caballeronia; species Caballeronia sp. PC1. The sequence goes on along the minus strand of NZ_JAJUBH010000003.1, from coordinate 74,157 downwards.
CGCGCCGTGTCCGTGGATGCGGTGCGCGCCGTGCGGGAGGACTGGTGATGCGGGCGTTGCTTCTGATGTTGCTGCTGTCGTCGATGAGCGCATGCGCCGATGAACCCGTTTTCGCGCCGGTCGTGCCTGGGCGCGCCATCGAGTGGCCGCGGGACAGCGGCGCGCACCCGGCGTATCGTACCGAATGGTGGTACGCGACGGGCTGGCTCGATACGCCCGATCATCGGCCGCTCGGTTTTCAGATCACGTTCTTTCGCTCGAATACGGGGAAGAAGGCGGACGCGAGCGCGTTCGATCCGTCGCAACTGATCGTCGCGCACGCGGCGTTGTCGGACCCGGCGCACGGGCGCCTCGTTCACGATCAGAACGTCGCGCGGCAGGGCTTCGGCCTCGCGTACGCGAAGGACGGCAACACGGACGTGAAGCTCGACGCGTGGCGCATGACGCGCGCGGCGGACGGCAGCTATTCGGTGATCGCCGATGCGGCGGGATTCGCGCTTCATCTGACCTTCACGCCGACGCAGCCGCCGATGATGCAGGGCGACGGCGGCTATTCGCGCAAGGGTCCGTTGCCCGAGCAGGCGAGCTACTACTACAGCGAGCCGCAACTGAAGGTGACGGGGAGCGTGACGCCGCCATCGACGAACAAGCGTGTCGATGTGACGGGCCGCGCGTGGCTCGATCACGAATGGTCGAGCACGCTGCTTTCGCCGGACGCCGCCGGCTGGGACTGGCTCGGCGCGAATCTCGACGACGGCTCCGCGTTGATGGCGTTCAAAGTCCGCAGCCGCGACGGCCGCGCGGTCTGGGCGCACGCCGCGCTGCGCGCCCCCGGCGGCGAGACGAAGCAGTTCGGCCCGGGCGAGGTCGAATTCACGCCCGAGCGGCAATGGCGCTCGCCGCGCACGAACACGGTTTATCCGGTGGCGATGAACGTACGCGTCGGCGCAATGCGCTGGCGGCTGAATCCGCTTATCGACGATCAGGAACTCGACTCGCGCGATTCGACCGGCGCGCTGTATTGGGAAGGCGCGGTGACGCTGGAGGGAGAGGGCGGGCGAGGGCGGGGTTATCTCGAACTGACGGGGTATGGGAAGGCGCTGGAGGTCGAGAAGCGGTGAGGTTCCGGACAACGGCTTATGCGGGTTATCCCCTGACAATTCCCGCTAACATCGTACAAAAATATTAAAAGTGACAGCTTAAGTTTCACTTAAGAATCGTCTCATAGTCTCGACCCGACCCCGACAGACCTCGCCGCGCCCGATGCCGATCCGCCTCGATCCTCAGTTTTGCCTGACGATAGGCCCATTTTCGCGGCAAATCGAGTAACGCGCGCTTGTCCGCCGCTCGCGGCCCGAACGCCGCGCCCATTATTCCCGACCGACGCGTCCACCGCGCGCCGCTCGCCCGCGCTTTCCTCCCATGCCGTTTTTTCCCGCAACGGCCTTGCCCGGCAAGGCAGGCAGACTGCTTTTCACTTGCGCGATCGGTTCCGTATGCACCGTCGTGATCTGCAACGCGCTTCATCGTCCGCACGTGCCGTCCCTGGACAGGGACGACGCGCCCGCCGTCTCGCTCCGTCAGCCGGCAGTCCCGGCGCCGGGGCAGTTCGTCGGGCCGCCCACGCCCGTGCGCATCACCGAAAGCGCGACGGTCCATGAGACGTTCTCGGATACCGCGCAAAGTCTCGGCGTCGATACAGACACGATCGCGACGCTCACCGAGGCGTTCGCCGGCAATGTCGATCTGCGGCGCGATCTGCGCCAGGGCGACACGCTGAGCGTCATCTACGACCGGCCACAAAGCGAACCGCTCGCCGTGCGTCTCACCACCGGTTCGTCGTCGCACGATGTGTTCCTTTATCGCGATCCGAACGGCGAAGCGCGCTATTACTCGAAGGACGGCGACAGCACAAAACCCGCGTTCTCCCGCTATCCGCTTGCGTTCACGCGCGTATCGTCGGACTTCTCGCTGCGACGGCTCGATCCGGTCACGCATCGCTGGCAAAGTCACGACGGCGTCGATCTTGCCGCGCCCAGCGGCACGCCCGTGCACGCGACGGCGCAGGGCACCGTGACGTTCGTCGGCAGGCAGACGGGCTACGGCAAGGTGGTCATGCTCGAAAACCCGCCGCCTTACTCGACCGTGTACGCGCATCTGTCGCGTTTCGCGAAGGGCATCCGCAACGGTGACACCGTGAAGCGCGGCCAGGTGATCGGCTATGTCGGCGAGACCGGCTGGGCGACGGGGCCGCATCTGCACTACGAAGTCCGCATCGGCGACATCGCGATGGACCCGCTCACGGTCGAATTGCCCGGCGACGATCGTCTGCACGGCGAGGAACGCCGGCGCTTCGCGAGGGAAGCGGAAAGTCTGAGCGCCGAACTCGCCGGTTGAAGCGGTTGAAGCCTCGCGCGTTTCAGGCGACGAGCCCGACCGCCTCGCGCTCGGCCGCCGAAACCCAGCGGCGCTTGCCCGCGCGTTTCGCTTCGTAGAGCGCGTTGTCCGCATCGCGCAGGACGCCGTCGAGTTCGTCGTGATGATGGCCGAACATCGCAATGCCAATGCTCACGCCGATTTCGAGCGGCGCGGCGCCATCGGGTTGAAACGGCTTCGCGAGTTCGTGCACGATCAGGTCCGCGAGCACGAGCGGATCGGCCTGCGGCGGCGTGACGATCACGAATTCGTCGCCGCCAAGGCGCGCGACCAGCGACCCCTCGCCCGACAGATGCCGCAAGCGCCGCGCGACTAGCGCAAGCAGCGTGTCGCCGACTTCGTGGCCGTGGGCATCGTTGACGGCCTTGAAGCCGTCGAGGTCGAGGTAGAGCAGCGCGGCGTGCGCCGGCGCGCGTGAACGCACGGCCTGAAACAGACCCGCGCGGTTGAGCAGGCCGGTCAGCTCGTCGTGGCGCGCGCGGCGGTCGTTTTCCTGTTCGGCTTTCATCGTCGAGACGAGCATGCCGTTCAGGCGCCACGCGGCGGCGCTCATCGCGAAAAGATAAAAGGGAATCTGCAGCAGCGTGAGCCAGAGCGTCGGCTCGTCCGCCAGTATCGCGCCGAGACAGCACGGCCCGAGCGACAGAAAGATCATCACCGCGACAAGACGCGGCGCGCCGAAATTGCGGAAGCAGATGCCGCCGACCATCGCGGCCGCCGAAAGAAAGGAGAGCGTCGCCGCGACCCAGTCGCCGGACAGCACCGAAACGAGCGCGCCATATCCGACCGTAGCGCCCCACAGCGGCGCGAGCAGCACATAGGCATCCGTCAGCGTGGACTTGCGCTCGCGGGCGCGGCGGCGCGCCACGACCAGCACGAAAAGCCGCGCGAGACACACGGCGATTTCGAGCGCGAGCCAGATGTGGAAGGCCGTCGTCGGATGCCGCCGAGCCAGCACCCATGCGACGGCGACCGTGTTGAGCACGCCGCCCGCGAAGATCGGCAGCGTGCCGAACAGGCTGCCGACCAGGGCGACGCGGATCGCGCGGGGAATATCGGCGCCCGCGTGCAGCAACCACGTCGCCGCACGTCCGCGCGGCAGGGTGAACACCTCAGTTTGATGATCCATGTTGGCTTTGAGCGGCGGCCCGGCGATGGCTGAAACCTTTCGGTAAAAGCCGGGCCTCACTTCGGATAACGGTCGTGCGCATCCGAACTTTAGCCGCGCCCGCTCGAAGCACGTTTGCGGTGCAATCGGCATCGCATACGCGATAAAAAATATTCATCCCGAGGCCGTTTTTGACATTTTGTCCGCTTCCCGGACTCCCGCAGCCCGCCGGGATATCGGCAAAAAAGTCCGCAGTCTTACAACCTGCTAACATGTAGGGCTGATGTTGAGAATGATTCGTGTTTACGCTAGCTTTCCGACTCCAACGAAAGTGGAGCAGGATTTATGGCTTACATGCGTATCCAGCCGGCATCGTCGAAACGATCACCGACCTCGCCGTTGCCTTCGAATCTGTCTCTCGACGCGTACTGGGACGAAGAGCGTCCCATCACGCGCGTCGAACCGCGGCCGCCTTCGCCGCCGACTTTGCTCGATCTCGCCATCGCCAACCGGCAGATGCTCGTGAACATGGCGCGTGGCGTTGTCGGTTGCGCGAGCCGCGCCGAGGACGTGGTGCACGACGTCTTCGTCAATCTCATCGACTTGCCGCAGCAGGACGCGGTGCGTCAGCCGATGGGCTATATCGCCCGCATGGTGCGCAATGCGTCGATCGATGCGTGCCGGCGGCAGAGCCTCGAAAACATCTATCGCGCGGACGAGGAGGACGGCCTCGACGTGCCGTCGCAGGAACTCACGCCCGAAGCGCGTGCGCAGGCGCGCGACACATTGCGCCGCGTCTGCGATGCGCTCGCGCAGTTGCCCGACCGCAGCCGCACGGCGTTCGAGATGGTGCGTCTGCGTGAAGAGACGCTGCAAAGCACGGCGCGCGCGTTAAACGTTTCACAGACGCTCGTCCATTTCATGGTGCGCGACGCGCAGCAGCACTGCGCCGCTTGCCTCGACGCTTGCGAGCGCAACGCCGAATGTCCGGAGTTCGTCGGCGGGCGCGCGCGGCGGCGGTAAAAATGCGGCGCGCCCGCACGTCTAGTCGATATAGGCCATTTCGTTGAGAGAGACATCACCATGACGCAACAGCAGAATCCCGCAGCGGACGATCTCGTCTACACGGTCGTCGTCAACGACGAAGAGCAGTACTCCATCTGGCCGACGTTCCGCGAAGTGCCGCCGGGCTGGCGCGAAGCCGGCAAGCGCGGCGCGAAGGCGGACTGTCTCGCGTTCATCGAAAGCGCATGGACGGACATGCGCCCCGCGAGCCTGCGCCGCCACATGGACGAGATCGCGGCGCAAGCGCGCACGAGTCTGAACTGATGAGCGAGCTCACCGCTACGAAAGCCGCGCCCGAACTCGCCGATCTGCGCATCGAGCCGGGCTTGCCGGTGGTCGTGTCGCCGCGCGCTGACGCCGCAATCACGCTCGACGAGGCCGCGCCGCATCTGCGCGCGATCGTCGCCGAATCGCTCGAACGCGCGGGCGGCGTGCGCTTCACCGGCTTTCACGTCGAATCGATCGAAGCGTTCCAGCGTTTCGCCGCATCGTTCGGCGATCCGCTGATCGGCTACGAGTTCGCCTCGACGCCGCGCAGCCAGGTCGAAGGCGCGGTGTACACCTCGACGGAATATCCGCCGCACCGCTCGATTCCGCTGCACAACGAGCAGTCGTACACGCGCGAATGGCCGATGCGCATCTGGTTCCACTGCGCCCTCGCGGCGCGCTCGGGCGGCGCGACGCCGATCGCCGACAGCCGCGCGGTGTATCGCGCGCTCGATCCGGCGCTCGTCGAACGCTTCGCGAAGCGCGAGCTGCTGTATGTGCGCAACTTCGGCCAGGGGCTCGACCTGCCGTGGCAGAACGCCTTCGGCACGGACGATCCGCGCGAGGTGGAGCGCATCTGCGCGGCGCGCGGCATCGCCTGCGCATGGCGCGACAGCGACGACGGCGAACTGCTGCTGCGCACCGAAGAGCGCTGTCAGGCGGTCGCGCGTCATCCGCGCACGGGCGATCGGGTCTGGTTCAACCAGGCGAATCTGTTTCATCTTTCGACGCTCGACGAGGACATGCAGGAAGCGCTCATCGACGCCGTCGGCCTGGACAACGTGCCGCGCAACGTCTTTTACGGCGACGGCGCGCCGCTCGAAGCCGACGCGCTCGCGGAAATCCGCGCGGTGCTCGATGCTCAGCGCATCGCGTTTCCGTGGCTCAGCGGCGACGTACTGATGCTCGACAACATGCTGACGGCGCACGCGCGCGATCCGTTCGAAGGGCCGCGCAAGGTCGTCGTCGCGATGGCGCAAAGCTACCGCGAGGCGCGATGACCTTGCGCACGGCGCTTCAGGCGCGTTCCTTGACCGTGGGTTATCGCGACGATGTCGTGCTGGAGAACCTCGATATCGACATCGCCGCCGGGCGCGTCACCGCGTTGTGCGGGCCGAACGGCTGCGGCAAGAGCACGCTTTTGCGCGCGCTCGCCGGTTTGCAGCCGGCGCGCGCGGGCCGCATCGACGTGAACGGCCAGCCGCTCGCGTCGATGCGCCGCCGCGCGCTCGCCCGCACGCTCACGATGCTCGCGCAGTTCAACCAGATTCCCGCGGGCCTCACGGTGCGCGAGCTCGTCGCGTACGGGCGTTATGCGCACGGCGGCTGGCTGCGCGGCCTCACGCGCGCGGACCACGCCGCGATCGATGCGGCACTCGCGGCGAGCGGTCTCATCGACGACGCCGCGCGCGATGTCGCGGCGCTCTCGGGTGGCGAGCGCCAGCGCGCGTGGATCGCGATGGCGCTGGCGCAGGAAGCGCCCATCGTGCTGCTCGACGAGCCGACCACGTATCTCGACATCCATCATCAACTCGACATCCTGCACGAGCTGCGGCGGCTGAACCGCGAGCGCGGGCTTACGATCGTCTGGGTGCTGCACGACCTGAATCAGGCCGCGGCGTTCTCCGACGAGATCGTGCTGATGCGCGCGGGGCGCATCGTCGCGCAAGGCACGCCCGAAGCGATGATCGACCCGCGTCATTTGCAGGAGACCTTCGGCGTGCGCATGCTGCGCGTCACGCATCCCCAGACCGGCGCGCCGATGTGCGTGCCCGCTTACGAAGGCGTCGGGCAAACGACGAAAGCCGCATGACCACGCTCGCAACTCGCCGCCGTTTGCATCGCTCGGCTTCCTTCTGGGAGCGCGTTTCCGCGTTGCTCGCCCTGATCGCGGGGCGCGCACGGACATGACGACGCTCGTTTCGCACCATCGCGTGACGGCAAGCAATCGCGTCGGCGCGATCGCGCTCGCGTTGATCGCATCCATCGTCGCGTTGACCGCGCTGCGGCTCGGACCGGACGTGCGCGCGTGGCTCGATGCGCCCCCGGGCAGCGATGCCGCCCAGCTCGCGCACGTCTTTCTCTTCGAACTGAACGCGCCGCGCGTGGCGGCGGCGCTCGTCGCGGGCGGCTGTCTCGCGGTCGCGGGCGCGCTGTTTCAGGCGTTGACGCGCAATCCGCTCGCCGCGCCCGATCTGCTCGGCATCACGGGCGGCGCGCAACTGGGGCTGATGGCCGCGATGATCGCGCCGGAACTCGTCGGGCCGGCTTCCGTGCCGCTGCTGTTCGTGTGCGGACTGGCGGCGGCGGGCTGCGTCGCGGCCGCGGCGGGCGGCTGGCGCGCGACGCCGTTGCGCCTCGTGCTCGCGGGCAGCGTGTGCATGCTGCTGTTTTCCGCCGTCACGACCCTGCTGCTGGCGTTCTTCGAGCAGACGGTCGTCGGCGCGTCGCTGTGGGCGAGCGGCAGCCTGTATCAGCCGGGCGCGTCAGGGCTCATGTCCGCGCTCGCGTGGCTCGCGCTGCCGCTCGCGGCGCTGCCTTTCGTGATGCGCCCGCTTGATCCGCTCGCGCTCGGCGACGATGCCGCCGCCGCCGCGGGCGTGAACGTCGATGCAACGCGTCTGTTCGCGATGACCGTCGCGGTGGGCTTCGCGAGCGTCGCGGTGGCGATCGCGGGGCCGCTGTCGTATGTCGGGCTGATCGCGCCGAATCTGCTGCGGCATCTGCGCGGCGCGAAGGCGTCGAAACTCGCGGCGCTCGTGCCGCTGGCCGCGCTCGCGGGCGGCGCGCTCGTGCTCGCCACCGACAGCGCCGTGCTCGCGCTCGATCTCGATTCGACCTTGTCGACCGGCGTCGCCATCGCCTTCGTCGGCACGCCGCTGATGCTCGCGATGATCCGCAGCGGCGCGGCGTGGTCCGGCGTCCTGCACGGGGGCCAGGCGGCGGAGTCGGCGAAGCGGGGCATGCGCGCGGTGCGCGCGTTGTCGGCGCTGCCGTGGCCGGCGCTCGCCGCGGTGCTGCTGACAATCGGCTGCGCGGTGGTCGTGCTCGGCGCGTCCCTCGGTCCGACGATGCTCGGGCCCGCGCGCTGGATCGATGCGCTCGCGCATCGCGACGACATCGCCCGCATGCTGCTCGAACTGCGCGTGCCGCGTCTCGTGTGCGCGCTTCTGGCGGGCGCAATGCTCGCGGCGAGCGGCGTCTTGATGCAGAGCATCGTGCGCAATCCGCTCGCCGGACCGGAAGTGCTCGGCGTGACGCAGGGCGCGGGACTCGCGACGCTCGCCGCGCTCATGATCTGGCCGCTTGCCGGGCATCTGTCGCTCGCGGCGGCGGCGCTCGTTGGCGGCGGCGCGACACTCGCCGTCACGCTGTCGCTGAACCGGCGGCATCAATATGCGCCGCTCGCCGTGGCTTTGACGGGCATCGTCATCGGCACCTTGTGCACGACGCTCGCGCAGTGGCTCATCACGCAGCAAAGCGTGCAGCCGGCGCGCTTCGTGGTGTGGCTCGTCGGCGGCACGTACGGGCGAAGCTGGGGCGAGGTCGCGACGATCCTGCCGTGGTGCGTGCTCGCGCTGCCGGTCCTGGCGCTGCTTGCGCGTCCGCTCGATCTGCTTGCGCTCGGCGACGAGCAGGCGCGCGCGCTCGGCCTGCCGATCGCTTTCTTGCGCCCGCTCGTGCTGACGGTCGCGACGCTGGCCGCGTGCGCGGCCGTGGCGGCGGTCGGGCCGGTCGGCTTCATCGGCCTGATGGCGCCGCATCTCGCCACGATGCTCGGCGCGCGCACGCACGGCACGCGGCTCTGGCTCGCGGCGTTGCTGGGCGCGCTGGTGCTCGCCGCCGCCGATCTCGCCGCGCGCACCTTGCTCGCGCCGCGCGAGATTCCGGCGGGCGTGCTGACCGCGCTGATCGGCGCGCCGTACATGCTTGCGCTGCTCGTCATGCAAACGCGGCGCGACAGGGCGCGAGGCCGCGCGCGATGAAGCCGCCCGCGCGCAGCTTCGCCGACTTCGCGCCGCCCGCGCTTGCGCCGTATCTGCAAGACGTATGGCTCGGCGCGCCCGACGACGGCGCGGCGCGCATTCCCTTGACATCGCTCGCCGGTCAGCGCGACGCCATGCTCGCCGCGATGACCGCGCTCTATGGCGGCGACGCGCAGCTTCACGCGCGCGCGTTGCTGTCGCAATGGAGCAAGTATTACTTCGGTCTCGCCGCGCCCGCGGGCGTGGCGGCCGCGCGGCTGCTGGGGCGCCCTTTGGATATGTCGCCGGAGCGCACGTTCGTCGTGCTGAAGGAGGGCATGCCGGCCGCGCTGCATGTCGACGCCGGCGCGTTGCAGCCCGTCGATGCCGCGCCCGCACGCCGCTATGCGAGCCTCGTCGCGCATCTGGAGAGCGTCATCGGCACGATTGCGGGCATGGCGAAGATCGCGCCGCGCGTGCTGTGGAGCAACGCGGGCAATCTGCTCGACTATCTGCTCGCGAATTGCCCCTCGATCCTGAGCGATGTGGACCAGGACGCCGAATGGCTGTTCCGTTCCGACGATGCCAATCCGCTGCGCACGCCGATACGCGACGCGACGCCGCGTTCGCCGCTGCTGCCCAACCCGTTCCGCGCGCGCCGCGTGTGCTGCGTGCGCTATGAGATTCCTGGAGAGACGCAACTGTGCGCAAGCTGCCCGCTGCTGTTGACGATGCGCGACGACGAACTCGCGTTGCAGGACGCCATCCGCTGATCGCGCTCGCCGCGTGTTTATGTCTCGCGTTGACGTGCCGGGCGGCGCTTGCCTGCGCGCCGCTCGCCGGCAATCCGACCGTTTCGCAATTCAGCAAGACGATGCCCGCGCATCCGAAGCGCATCGTCGTGCTGGAGTTCATGTTCGCGGAGGACGTGGCCGCGCTCGACCTGACGCCCGTCGGCGTGGTCGATCCGGTGTACTACGACGGCTGGATCGGCTACGACAGCGCGCGTTTCAAGGGCGTGCCGACGGTCGGCACGCGTCAGGAGCCGAGCCTGGAGGCGATTGCATCGACGCGGCCGGATCTGATCATCGGCGTGGGATATCGGCATGCGCCGATTTTCGCGGCGCTCGACCGCATTGCGCCGACCGTGCTGTTTCAGTTCAGCCCCGACGTCGAGAACGGCAGCAGCGACGGCGCGCGCACGCAGCTCGACTGGACCCGCAGCATCTTTCACACGATCGCCTGCATGACCGGGCGCGAGCAGGAGGCGCGCGAGGCCGACGCGAAACTCGATGCGGGCCTCGCTCGCGACGCCGCGCGCCTGAAAGAAGCGGGCCTGTCGGGCACGCGCTTCGCGCTCTTGCAGGATCTCGGCTTGCCGGATCGTTACTGGGCGTACACGGGCAACAGCACGGCGGCGGGCGTGGCGCGCGCGCTCGGCGTGAAGCTCTGGCCGGAAAAGCCGACGCGCGAAGGCACGGTGTATCTGAATTCGGCGGACTTCCTGAAGCGCCCGGACGTGGCGGTGCTGTTCGTGACGACATCCGCTGCGGCGACCTCCGTCGATGCGACGCTCGATTCGCCGGTCTGGCGTTTCGTGCCCGCGAAGAAGGACAAACGCGTGACGCTCGTCGAGCCGAATATCTGGGGATTCGGCGGGCCGATGTCGGCATTGAAGCTGGGCAACGTGATCACGGAGAAGCTGTTGAGCTTGCCGCGGTGAGGCGCGAGTGGCATGTTGGCGCTATTGGAGCCGATTCGACGCGCCCGACGAACCTAGCCGATGACAGCCGACACCGCAGCGACCGATCGCGCACGGATTCCTCGCACTGTCTGGGCGCTCGGTTTCGTCAGTCTCTTCATGGACCTCTCGTCCGAAATGGTGCATGCGCTGCTGCCCATTTACCTCGTCACGACGATGGGCATGAGCGTGACCGCGCTCGGCGCGCTCGAAGGCGCGGCCGAAGCGACGGCGATGATCGTGAAGGTGTTCTCGGGCTCGCTCAGCGACTGGCTCGGCCGTCGCCGGGGCCTGCTGCTGTTCGGCTACGGCCTCGCGGCATTGAGCAAGCCGCTCTTTCCCCTCGCCGATACGGCCGCCGTGGTCGTGGCCGCGCGTCTTATCGACCGCTTCGGTAAAGGCGTTCGCGGCGCGCCGCGCGATGCGCTCGTCGCCGATATCGCGCCGCCTGCCATGCGCGGCGCGTGTTTCGGGCTGCGGCAATCGATGGACACCATCGGCGCATTCGCCGGCCCGTTGCTCGCGATCGCGCTGATGCTCGCGCTGTCCGACCAGATTCGCACGGTGCTCTGGTTCGCGGCGGCACCGGCGTTCATCGCGGTCGCCGCCATTCTCTTTTGCGTTCGCGAACCCGAGCGCGCGAGTGCGCCACGCGCGTTTAGCTCGCCGCTGCACTGGCGCGCGATGCGCGAATTTTCCGGGCGCTACTGGTATGTCGTCGCGATCGGCGCGACCTTCACGCTGGCCCGTTTCAGCGAGGCGTTTCTCGTGCTGCGCGCGCAGCAGGCGGGGCTCGGCCTTGCGTGGATTCCGGCCGTGATGGTGGTGATGAGCCTCGCCTATGCGTTGAGCGCGTATCCGGTGGGCGTGCTGTCCGATCGCTGGAACCGGCGCGGGTTGCTCGCGTGCGGTCTCGTTTTGCTGATCGCGGCCGATCTGCTGCTCGCCGCGGGCACGTCGATGCCCGCGCTGTTCGCGGGCGTCGCCGTGTGGGGACTGCACATGGGCTTCACGCAGGGCATTCTCGCCGCGATGGTCGCGGAATCGGCGCCGCCCGCGCTGCGCGGCACCGCGTATGGCGTGTTCAACCTGGCGAGCGGCGTGTGCATGGTGCTGTCGAGCGCGATCGCGGGCTGGATCTGGGACCGCAGCGGGGCTCCCGCGACGTTTTTCGCGGGGGCGGTTTTCGCGCTGATTCCGCTGGTGATGTGCGGCAGGGCGGTGGTGGGTGGGGCGTCACGTTGTGGCTGAAGCGGTCATGTTCATCCGGGCGATGCCCGGCGCGCCATGAGCGCTTCGACTGCCGCGATGCCGGCGTTCATTCTTTCCGCTGCTGCGGGATTCGCCGAATGCACGACCATGCGCGGAGGCGTGAATCCTCGCAGCGCGACCGCTTCTTCGATCCAGAGGATGACGTCATAGCCGGTTCCGCGCGCATCGTCCCCAAGATCGTGGTCGAGACTCAGATCGCTGACCTCGCCTGTCTCCAGCAGCGCAATGGCGTCCGCCGGCCAGTAGGCTCTCGTCCAGCCGGGCGGCGCTTCCCGCAAGTCATCGAGGTAGACCTTCATTTGCGATCTCCGCCGTGGGCCGGAACGATACGTTGCCGTCCAGCGCGTGCTTTACCAGAGCGTTGACGAGGAGCGCCACGCGGCTGTCTTTGAAATGGGAAAGGTGTTCGATTTCCGTATCGAGCGGGACCATCCATGAGACGAGGCCCCGCATCCACTTGTTGATGCCGCGATGTCGCTCGAACTCGAAAACCTGACCTTCGACCCCAAGTTTGAACTCATCGGGCAATGCGCTTGCACTGAACTCGATGTCCTCCCGCGCACCGCACCGAATCGGCAGCAGGCCGATGTGCAAATTTTTCGCACCGAAAAGGATTACGAGCGCTGCAACGTCACCCGCCGGCCCGGTGGCGATACGCCAGAATCGTCCCTTGTTCTTGATGCTTCGTCTTCCGTCTCTCGGGAAGAACGAGCTTGCATGATCACGTTCGAAATGCAATGGCTGAAGTGCGACGCTATGCTCTGCCGCTATCGGGACTAATCGACCATTCCTGACTTCTTCGTCGAGCAAATCGTCCAGCCCTTCGAACATTTTTGCGAGCCAGTCCGCCTTGATCGCCGGAAGCATTCTGGCGATATCGAATGCAAGGCGCACGCGCGAGCGGCTGTTCAGTTCCGGCGAATCTTCAAGCAGAAAATCTTCGAGACTCATGACGCGACTTTTGTAAGTTCGGGTGATACGTTGAACCACGCCCCGATATTCGGAGAACGCATTGTGGAGATTTCGAATGTTCTCGACCGATGCGAGACACATCGTCGTCCACGGCAGGACATGGGTTAGATAATGCGCATTGACAAAGCGCGCAACGCGCTGACCAGCATCATTAACGACATACGTCGCAAGAGGTGTGGTGCATAGTTCGTATGGTTTCAGGCTCTTAGCGGTTGGGCCACTACGCCCATTGGAAAGATAGACAAAGAGCAGATCGTCCGCGTCCATCTGCCCGTCCAGGTTTCTGATCTGATCGATGTATCGGCGGACCTGGCCAGGCTGATCCACCGCGTGAATCTTGTTTTCGATCAGTACGTGCCGCCTGCCGTCCGTCATGTAGATATCGATGCATTCATGCTCGCGGCGGACTTGTGCCGTAGCCCAGTCGAGCCAGCCGGGGTAGCCGAGCAACGACATGAACGCTTCCCCGAAAGCGCCGCGCCGATAGTGCGGGCCGGACGGGTCCAGCATCGAGCAGAGGAAACGGGAATGCAGATCGACTTCGTCGCTCAGGCGGCGAAACACCGAGCGCAGCAGGCTGTAGTCGTTCTCCCCTTGGTCCTTCTGACTTTCGCGTTTCTTGTCGAACGCGTCGTATTGCTCGAAGAGTGCCGACAGGCTAAGTTTGTTGACAGGCAACAGTGCTTCGGAGTCCGATCCTGACATTTGATTCATCCACCTGTTATCGACCGGGGAGAATTATGCCATTCGGAAGCGGGGCAAACGCAAGCTGTCGCACAACGAATGCGCGTTGCGTTTGCCGGTTATCACATGCCGCTTAATCGACCCGCATCACACCGTATAGCGCGCAGCCGGCCGATCCCTCGACAGTTCCGGACTCATCGCCTGACGTGCGGCTTCATACGCGTCCCACTTCGCGCCGTCGTGCAGCGACGGAATCGTCACGAGCTCGTTCCGGTCGAAGCCGACGAGCGCCGCATCGACCATATCGCCCGCGGACATGACGATCGCGCTGTCGAGGTTCTCGATCGGAAGGCCGCCCGTTTCCCAGAACTCGGTGGCGGTCGCGCCGGGAAGCACGGCCTGAATGCGCACGCCCGTGCCCGCGAGTTCCTTGTGCAGCGACTGGCTGAACGCGAGCACGAACGCCTTGGTGCCGCCATACACGCCGTTGAGCAGTTCCGGCGCAATGCTCACGATCGACGCGATATTGATCACCGCGCCCTTGCCGCGTGCGACGAAGCCCGGCACCGCCGCATAGGTCAGACGCGTGAGCGCTGTCACATTGAGGTCGATCATGCGCGTCATCGCATCGACATTGCTGTCGAGCAACGGCGTGTGCGTGCCGACGCCCGCGTTGTTCACGACCAGCGTGATGCTCGCGTCGCTCTTCAGCTTCGCCTCGACGGCGGCGAGCGCGGCGGGGTCGCCCAGATCGGCATCGATGATCTCGACGCCGCGGCGCGTCTCGTTCGTGATGCGCGCGGCGAGCGCCGCGAGACGATCGCGATTGCGCGCGACGAGAACGAGATCGTAGCCGCGCCGCGCGAGCCGTTCCGCGTACACCGCGCCGATGCCCGATGACGCGCCCGTGATAAGCGCCGTGCCAGGATGTTGTTGCGTCATGATTGTTTCTCCGTCCGTAGATGAATGTTTGATTGCACGAGTGCATTCTGAGCGGATTTGACCGTGTCGCAAATGACGTATATGGTACGGATTCGAGACATCGCGTAAAAAGGACACGACATGCATCGGATCGGCTATTTGTTGAGCGACGGCTTTCAGATCATGGCGATCGCGTCGCAGACGGTTTTCGAAATGGCGAACGAGGCGGCGGGCGAGCCGTTCTATGCCGTCGAGAATTTTTCGATGCATGGCGGCGAGGTGCGTTCATCGCTGGGCTTGCTCGTCGGCACGCGCAAGATCACGCCGCGCACCGCGACGGATACGTGGATCGCCGTCGGTGTGACCACGCCGCTCACGCTTGGCCCCTCGGCCGATGCGCTTGCGTTCCTGCGCCGCGCGAGCACGCGGGCGCGGCGCATCGCGGGCATCTGCACGGGCGGCTTCGTGCTCGCGGAGGCGGGCTTGCTGGCGAACCGGCGCGCGACCACGCATTGGGCCTATGCGCGCGACATGCAGCGGCTTTTTCCCGATGTGCGCGTGGAGGAGGACCGCATCTTCATCGTCGATGGTCCGATCTGGACGTCGGCGGGCATGACGGCCGGTCTCGATCTCGCGCTCGCGATGGTCGAGAAGGATCTCGGCGCGGAGCTCGCGCGTTCGGTCGCGCACAAGCTCGTGATGCATCAGCGCCGCGCGGGCGGCCAGTCGCAGCATTCGGAGATGCTCGATCTCGCGCCGAAGTCGGATCGCATCCAGAATGCGCTGAACTATGCGCGCAGGCATCTGAGCCGTCCCTTGACGGTCGAGGAACTCGCGGGCGAGGCGCATCTGAGTCCGCGCCAGTTCAGCCGCGTGTTCACGCAGGAGACGGGGCAATCGCCGGCGAAGGCCATCGAAGGATTGCGGCTGGAGGCGGCGCGTTTGATGATCGAAAGCAGCCGGCATTCGCTCGAAGCGATCGCGCTCGAAACGGGCTTCAGGGACCGGCGTCACATGCGCGAAGCGTTCATGCGCGGCTTCGGCGTGCCGCCGCAGGAAGTGCGGCGCGAAGCGCGCTCCACCGCGGAAGTCGGTAACGCATTAACTTTCAAATCGCATACTTAGAAGAGCGTTATCGGATAACGCTTGAGTATTTTCCGAAATAAGAGATCGATGCTTCACCAGCCCATTTAATTCGGTTAGATTGAATTCATGCGTTCTGAAACGAGCGCATACCGGAAGTTAAGTTCGCATAACTAACTAAATAGAAAGGAGATACACCATGACGATCGAGAAAATCTCGGCCGCTGGCGTTGCGAGCGTTGGCTAATTGGCCGTCCTTGCTACAGAAGCAAATCGAAAGGCTCATTCATCCGAATGGGCCTTTCTTATGCAAGAGAAGGATAAAGTGATGAGACTCAAACTCAAGTCCACGGTTCTGCCTTTTTACCTCGTTGATCAGGTTGTTCTACAGTTCAACAGCCAGTACTACAAGATTCCTGATCCGACTGGAAAAATATGCGAACTGACCCGGGGGCTCGATGGAACGCGGAGTCTGGATGCGCTGTTGAGCGCCGTTACGACGGGCTGCACGGCAGACGAGGCAACCACGATCAGCCGCATCGCGCACGACTTTGTCGAGCACAGGTTGGTCGAATCCGTCGATCACAATATTCCCGTCTCATTGACTCTGCGCGATCAGCAGCGTTTCTCCAGAAACATAGACTTCTTCGGATCGATGACTCAGGCGACCGAGAACAAGTTCTCCTACCAGGAGAAACTTCGCGACGCGAAGGTGTGTGTACTGGGATGCGGGGGATTGGGCACACATATTCTTTTCGATCTGGCGGCGACAGGCGTTCATCATCTCACGATTGTCGATTTCGATAAGATCGAGTTATCCAATCTGAACCGGCAAATCCTGCTGGATACGCGCCGTTCGGTGTTCTATTCGGTCATTCCTGGCGTGACGGGCTGCGTGCACTGCTGGATGGCTGCCGCACGGAAACATAACCCGCTGTTCGAAACCATCTCGATCGCGAGCAAGCGTGACGACATCACCTATGCGGCTCCGGCTCCGGCTTTCGTTACGCTCGTCGCGGTGACGGCCGGCATGATGATCAGCGAGGCAGTCAAAATCATCACGCAATGTCAGCCGCCTCAACTCACCAACAAGCTCAAGGAATTTACCTTCGACGATCTCTCGACGGCCGTCGCGGAAACGTGGACGAGGCGTCCGGACTGTGAAGTCTGCGCAGTTCACTAAGCACGGGAGACGGGCATGTTCAAGCTGACGGCGTCTTATATCATTTCCTCGGTCTGTTCATGGACCATCGGCTTTCTGGTTCCGCTCTATATCTACAGCGCCACGAAATCCGCGACCTGGACGTCACTCGCCTATATTGCAGCGCTTGCGCCGTATATTCTGGTCACGCCGTTCGCCGGGGTCTGGAGCGATCGATATAGAAAGAAGCATTTTCTGGTGGGAAGCGACGTGCTGAGCATTATCATCGGTTGCTCGATGTTTGCTGCGATCTACACCCTGCCTGCCGGAATCATGGAATACGTGCTGCTTCTCATGGCATTTCTCCTTGCCAGTGCGAGCGCGACGCACCATCCGATGTTCCAAAGCATTGCGCCTGAGCTCATGGCGTCCAACGAGCTCGTCAGATTCAACGGTTTGATCAACGCGATCGATAACATGGTGCGCATTGGCGCACCGTTGATCGTGGCCGCTGCGCTCGCGTGGGTTTCGAAGAGCACGGTTTTAGCGGCCTGCATCTCGGGGTATATCTTTTCTATCTTGTTGTGCGCATTGCTACCCGGCACGCCTGCGCCGCCAAGGAAAAGAACCAGCGTCATGGCCGATCTGAAAGAGGGATTTGCCTGCGTCCTCGAAAACCGCAATCTGATCTCTTTTTCCGTGCTCTTTCTGCTCGTCAACTTCGGGCTTACGATCATCGGCGCCAACCTCGCCTACATTTTCTTATCGCTATTCAAGGTCGCGCCGGCGAACCTCGGTTACTACTATGGCCTGATCGGTGGCGGCGCCGTGCTCGGCTCCTTCTGCGCGCCCTTCCTCGTCAAAAGGCTGCATCCGGCGCTCATGATCGTCGCGAGTTGTTTTCTTGCCGGCGTTTTCGCATTGGGCGCGGGGCTCACGACATTACCGCTTGGCGTATCGATCTTGTGGGGGCTGTCGATGACCTGCCAGTCGTGCGTCATCGTCGGCTTTTTCACGTATCGACAAACCGTTGTTCCTGCCGCCATTCTGGGTCGAACGATCGGCGTGACGCGACTCATTTCCTATCTGGCCATTCCCCCGGCCGGCCTATTGGGCGGATGGTTGATGGAGCGCTATCAAAGTTCGCTCGTCGTGTTTGTTTGCGGCGGTGTTTTCATCGTGCTTGCCTCCGGCGTCAGCGTGGCGATGCGGATGTTTCATCCACAGCGCCGCGCCTCGGAGGCTTGAGCGCAGACAGGCGACCATTGCTTTGCTTCACCTGATGAACGCTCGCAGGTCTGATAACGTACGCGCTTTCCCCGCATAACGAGGACCGACCCGTGCTGAAGATCGACCCTGACCGCTTGCTGAACGACCTCAAACATCTGCGCACGTTCGGCGCCACGGGGCCGGGCGTCGTGCGTCTATCCCTTTCGCCGGTCGATATGGACGCCCGCCGCTGGCTCGCCGGCCGCATGAGCGACGCGGGCCTCGACGCGAGCATCGACGGCGTCGGCACCGTGTTCGGCCGCTCGCGCAATGCGGGCCCGGCGCTCCTGATCGGCTCGCACACCGACACACAGCCCACGGGCGGCTGGCTCGACGGCGCGCTCGGCGTCATCTACGGGCTGGAAATCGCGCGCGCGCTCGCCGAATGCGAAGCAACCCGTGGTTACGCGGTGGACGTCGCATCGTGGATCGACGAAGAAGGCACGTACTCGGGCTTTCTCGGCAGCCGCAGTTTCGTCGGCGACGATGTCGATGAAAGCATCCGCACGGCCCGCAATCGCGAAGGCGTTTCGCTCGCCGATGCGCTCCGGCAAGCCGGTCTCGCCGGCGCGCCGCGCGTGAAGTTCGACGCAACGCGCCACAAGGCGTACATGGAGCCGCACATCGAGCAGGGCGGACGGCTGGAGGCGCGCGGCAAGTCGATCGGCGTGGTGACGACGATCGTCGGCATACGCGAGATGCGGCTGCGTTTCACGGGGCAGCGCAATCACGCGGGCACGACACCGATGTCGATTCGCCGCGACGCGGGCGCGGCGCTCGTCGCGTTCATCGCGCGCATGGACGAAGCATTCCGTCCGCTCGCCGACGCGGATACGGTGTGGACAGTGGGACGCATCGAGCTGGATCCGGGCTCGTTCAGCGTGGTGCCGGGCGCGGCCGACCTGTATCTGCAATTCCGCGACGCCAGCGCGCCACGCCTGCGCGCGATGGAAGCCTTACTCGCCGCGCTGATCCGCGACTTCAACGACGAAGGCAAGGTCGGCGTGGCGATGGCCCACAGCGAGCCGCCCGAAGAACCCGTCGAGATGGACGCCGCGTTGCAGGCGCATCTCGCGCACGCCGCCGAAGCGCTCGCGCCGGGACGGTGGGAACGCATGCCGAGCGGCGCATCGCACGATGCGCAGGTGATCGCGCATCACATGCCGGCGTGCATGCTGTTCGTGCCGAGCATCGGCGGCGTGAGTCACGACTTCATCGAGGATACCGCCGAGGCGCACATCGTGAAGGGTTGCGAAGTGGCGGCGCGGGCGGCGGCGGATATGCTGCGCACATTAAACGCATGACGCGATGTAACGCCCCGCATCGCGCCACTCGCCGAATCCGGATGCCGGGTTCATGTGACCCGCGCAGCCAAGATCGACGAGCCGCGCGCCCCAGTCCTGCGCCATGCCCGCGACGCGTTCGAAGCGCGCCAGCGGATCGTTGCGGCTCGCCGCGACGACGCAGGGAAACGGCAGGCGTTCACGCGGCGTCGGCAGCCAGCCGTGCAGCCGGAGTTCGTCGGGCGTCGGATAGCCTTCGGGCAGCGGCGCATCGAAATCGGGCGGCGTGACGAGCAGCGCGCCCTCGATCTTTCGCCGGGCGGGAAGGGCACGAAGCGCCCAGTGCACGGTGATCATCACGCCCGCGCTATGCGCGACCAGCACGACCGGCCCGTCGATGTGCGCGAGCGCGTCATCGAGCGCCGCCACTCGCGCACCGCAATCGAGCTTGTCGCGCTGAAGCGGCGGCACGGTGCGCACGTTCGCGTGCGCATTCGCGAAGTGCGTCTGCCAGTGGTCCTCCACGTGATCGCGCAGGCCCGGCACCATGAGTATCGTCGATGCGTTCATCGGTCGATCCATCGTCAGAACGGCACGTCGCCGATGATGCCCGCGCGCTCCATTTTCCGGTGACAGGGCGGATAGTCCATCACGGCGTAATGCTGCGTGCTGCGGTTGTCCCAGATCGCGATGCTGTTCTTCGACCAGCGCCAGCGCACCTGATACTCCGGAATGGCGACCTGGCTCAGCAGATAGGCGAGCAACTGGCCCGCGCCGGGATTCGCGTCCTGCCCGAAGCGCACGCGCGCGGGCGTGTGATAGTTGGTGAAGTGCGTCGTGAAGGCGTTCACGAAGAGCACCTTTTCGCCCGTGTCCGGATGAATGCGCACGACCGGATGCTCGGCATCGGGAAACTGCGCCTTGAGCGCGAGACGCTTTTCGATCGGCATGGCCGCGCCGAAGCTCGCCTCGATGCTGTGCCGCGCGCGCAGATCCGCAATCTGCTCTTTCACGTGCGCGGGCAGGTTCTCGTAGGCGAGCACCATGTTCGCCCACATCGTGTCGCCGCCAACCGGCGGGCATTCCACGCAGCGCAGCACGCAGCCGAAAGGCGGCGCGTCGCGCCACGTCGCGTCGGCGTGCCACGCGTTTTCGTAGCGGTCGTTCGGCTGATCGGGCGACTTGTAGATCCGCACGAGACCCGGATGCTCGGGATCGCTGCCCGCGACCGGATGATCTTCCAGTTCGCCAAAGCGCCGCGCGAACGCGACATGCTCCGCGCGCGTGATCTCCTGATCGCGCAGAAAGAGCACGCGATGCCTGAGCAGTGCGGTGCGGATCGCATCGAAGAGGCCGTCGTCGTGAACGGCGTCGGCGAGTCTCACGTTCTTGAGCTCGGCGCCGATGGCGCAAGTGAGTTGCTCGATATGCATGATGTCTCCTCAGACGACGAACACGGACGAACCGGTGGTCTTGCGCGCTTCGAGATCGCGGTGCGCATCCTGCGCGTCGGCGAGCGCGTAGCGCTGATTGATTTCGATGCGGATGCGGCCGCTCGCGACGTGATCGAAGAGTTCGGCGGCGAGCGCGTTCTTCTCGGCCGGATCGGCGATATAGTCGGCGAGCGCCGGGCGCGTGAGATAGAGCGAGCCTTTCATCGCGAGCAATTGCGGATCGAACGGCGGAATCGGGCCCGACGCGGTGCCGACGCAGACCATCAGGCCGCGCCGCGCGAGCGAATCGAGCGAGGCGTTGAAGGTCGTCTTGCCGACGCTGTCGAACACCGCGTTGACGCCCTTGCCGTCGGTGAGTTCGCGCACGCGCGCGGCGACATCCTCGCGGCTGTAGTCGATCACGTGCGCCACGCCATGCTCGCGCGCCACCTGCGCTTTCGCATCGCTCGACACCGTGCCGATCACCGTGACGCCCAGCAGCTTCGCCCATTGCGACACGATCAGGCCGACGCCGCCCGCCGCCGCGTGCAGGAGCAGCGTGTCGCCGCGCTCGAAGCGGCGGATGCGCGTCATCAGATAGGCGGCGGTGAGGCCGCGCATGGTCATGGCGGCGGCGCGCGTGCAGTCGATCGCATCGGGCAACTTGATGAGCGGCGCGGCCGGAATGACGCGCTCCGTGCTGTACGCGCCGAGCGTGTTGATGAAGCCAGTGTAGGTCACGCGGTCGCCTTCCTTCAGATGCGTGACGTTCGCGCCCACTTTCTCGACGACGCCCGCCGCCTCGACGCCCATGCCCGAAGGCAGCGGCACCGGATAGAGGCCGGAGCGGAAATACGTATCCGCGAAATTGAGGCCGACGGCCTCGTGGCGCAGGCGCACTTCGGACGGGCCGGGTTCGCCCACTTCGACTTGCTCCCAGCGCAGGACTTCCGGTCCGCCGGTTTCGTGAAAGCGGATTGCATGTGCCATCGTTTTCGTCTCCTCGTTCAGTCTGTGTTCAGTGTGCGGCGACGGCCAGCGTGTGCCAGTCGTCATCGCGCAGATAGCGGCGCGCCGCGGGCAGCAACGCGCCTTCGATACGTCCCATGCGTTCCCACGCGAACCGCGCGCAGGCATGCAGGCTGTCTTCGATCACCTCGCCGTTTCGCGCCTGTTCCGCGATGCGCGTGAGCAGGGCCGCTTCGCGTTGCGCGAGGCGCGCGAGTTCGTCGAGTTCGGCGTCGAGCGCGGACGTGCGATCGCGCAGGGCCGCCGTCAATGCGGTTTCTTCGTCATGCGCTTGCTGAAGACGCGCGATGGTTCGCGCATCGGGCCGCTTCATGGCGAGCGCGGCGTCGTAAGCGTTCGAGCGCGCGCGATGCGCGGCCAGAAGCGCGCCGATCGCTTTCGCGACCGCGGGGCGCGCGTCGCGCGGGCAGATCAAGACGGCGACGCCCGCCACCGGCGGCACGGCGCTGCCCTGCGCGATGCAGACGAGGTCGTACTCGGCCGGCGCGCGCGCATCGAGCGCCAGCACCGACGCCGGCACGCCCTGCGCCCGCGCCGCGGCTTCGGCGCGGGCCAGCAGCGCGCGGGCGTCGCTGGCGTGGCCGTTGCCGTTGCTGTCGTCGCGCCAGACGAAGGTAATGCGCGCGCCGAGCGATCGCGCGAGCTCGGCGGCATGGCCGATCGCCTCGACGCAGGCGTCGCTGCGCTCGACGGGCACGAGCAGATGTCGGTACATTTCGATCCTTCGGCTTGCGGTAACACGATTGAATGCATCGTAGTGCGCACGCGGCCGTTGCGCCCCTCTCGCGGCGGGAGGGCTTGACGGGCGCGTGTCATCCGAACCATCCTTGGATCCATAACAAGACCGCGCGATGTCAAACGATTCCCCATCCACCGAGCTCGTACTGAAAACGATGGCGCCGCGCGCGCCGTCAGGCCTGCTTGCGCGCGCGCGCCTCAACGCCGCGAGCATGCCGGGCGCGGCCAGCCAGATCGTGCTCGTGCAGGCGGGCGCGGGATACGGCAAGACGTCGCTGCTCGCGCAGTGGCGGCGGGAGTTCCTGGCGCGCGCCGCGGCCGTCGCGTGGCTGCTCGCCGACGAGCGCGACGACGCCGGGCGCTTTTTGCGCGCGCTCGTCCACGCCGTGCGCACCGGTTGCGCGCGCCCCGCGTTCGGTCGCCTGATCGCCGAAAGCCCGAACGCGGCCGCCGGCGCCTTCGATCTCGCGACGGCGTGGCTCGCCGAACTGGCCCAGCTTTCGCTCGATGTCGTGCTGATCGTCGACGACGCGGACCGATTGCCGCCATCGGGCGCGGCGCTGCTCGATTACGTGATGCACAACGCGCCGCAGAATCTGCGCATCGTCGCGGCGGGCCGCCAGGGGCTCGACAAGCCCGCGGCGGAGCTGCTCGCCTACGGGCAGGCGGGGCTCGTTGGCCCGGAGGCGCTGCGCTTTCGCGTCGACGAGACCATCGCGCTCGTCACGCAGCGCTTCGGCGCGCGCGTGGACGCGGATGCGAGCGCGCGCCTCTTCGAAATCACCGACGGCTGGCCGCTCGGCCTGCAACTCGCGCTCACGGCGATGTCGCGCGCACAGGACCCGCGCGCTGCCCTGGACAATCTCGCGGCGGGGCCGCGCGGTTTGCGCGAACCGCTCGTTGCGGCGCTGCTCGCCGAGCTTTCACCGGACGATGAACGCTTTCTCGTGAGCATCAGTGTCGTGGACGTGCTGCATCCCGACCTGTGCGCCGACCTGACCGGCGATGCCGACGCGTCACAGCGTCTACTGCATCTGGCGCGCGACACGCCCGTTTTCGTCACCGCCGAAGAGAGCGACTGGTGCCGGCTGCATCCGCTCGTGCGCGACGTGCTGCAGACCCGTCTCGCCGCGCTCACCGACGCGCAGCGCGCGGATCTGCACCGGCGCGCGGCGCGCTGGCTCGGCGCGCGCGGCATGCTCGAACAGGCGGCGCGCCACGCGCATGCGGCGGGCGAGCGCGAGCACGCTTACGAGCTCGCGGAACAGTCGCTGCACGACGCCGTGAAGCAAGGCCAGCTCGGCACCGTGCTCGACTGGCTCGAACGCCTGCCGGAGCCGGAACTGGAGAAACGCCCGCGCCTCTGCCTCGCGGTCGCGTGGGCGCTCGCGCTCGGCGAACGACACGGCGAGGCCGAGCGGCAGGTCGAGCGCGTGCTGGCATCGTCCGCGGGCGACGATGCGGTGCGTTACGAATGCGCGCTGATCCTGAGCGCGGCGGCCTGGTACGCCGACGATCCCGATGGCTTTCTCGCGCGTTTCGAGCCGTGGGCAGAGCGGCCGCCCGCGAAGGACTCGTGGCTCGCCCAGGCGCACGCGAACCGCCTTGCCGCCCGCGCCATGCTGCTCGGCGAGCCGGCGCAGGCGCGCCGCCTGCAACAAGCGACGCCGCGCGCGCAGATCGGCAAGGGCCACGGCTATCTCGTGCGCTGGGGCGATCACATGGTCGGCCTGACGTGGTTGCGGGAGGGCCAGGTGAAGCTCGCGGAAAGCGTGCTGCTGCCCGCGCTCGCGAGCGCGGAAGAGGATCTCGGCAGGCGTCATCCGCTCACCTGCATGTTCGCGGCGACATGCGCCTCGATCGCTTACGAGGACGATCGCATCGACGAGGCCGGCGCGCTGCTCGCCAATCGCCTCGACGTGCTCGAACGCGCCGCGCTGCCCGAGACCGTCGTGCTCGCGTACCGGACGGCGGCGCGCATCGCGGTCTTGCGCGGCGACGAGCATCGCGCGCTCGATCTGCTCGACATGCTGCACGCGATGGGCGTCGCGCGCGACCTGCCGCGCCTGTGCGTGACGAGCCTCGCCGAGCAGGTGAGCGTGCACGCGGGCCGCTACCGCGCGCAGACCTGCGATGCGCTGGTCGCGCGCATCGATGCCGTCGTCGAGGAACATGCCGCCGCGCGCGGCCCGATCTGGCGCGAATCGGTGCAGATGCTCCAGGCGATGGCGCACGGCAGCGCGGAGATCGCGCGGCAGGACTGGCGCGCCGCGATCGAGCCGTTCGAGCGCGCCGAGCGCATCGCCACGACGATGAAGCTCGGCCGCCAGCGCATCGCGTTGATGGCCTTGCGCGCGCTCGCCCTCGAACGCGCAAGCGGCGAAGGCCACGCGCCCTTCGTCGAAGCCTTGAATCTCGCGCGTACGTATCACCTCGGGCGCGTGCTGATCGACGCGCACCCCGCGCTCGCCGACTGGGCCCGTCGCGTGAGCGAGGAGGGGGAGATGCCGCCCGGCGAGCGGCCGGCGGTGCCGCCGCACGTCGTGCGCCCGCCGCCTTCCGGCGCGGGCGGCCCGCGCGCGCTGCCGAGCGTCATTCTCACGCCGAAGGAGCGTGAGATGCTCGAACTGCTCGCGCGCAGCCTGAGCAACAAGGAAATCGCGCTCGCGGCGGCGTGCGGGGAAGGCACCGTCAAGTGGCATCTGAAGAATCTCTTCGGCAAGCTCGACGCGAGTTCGCGCAAGCATGCGGTGCGCCGCGCCATCGCGCTCGGGCTGCTCGAAGGCGTGCAATGACACGCCGCTTGTAATCCCCGGTTCCTCACATATGCTTGGTGGGTGTGACGCGTCCCGTGAGGAACGATCTTGGAGAGTTCTGAAGCGCGCCTTCGCCGCCATTACGGCACGCAGCCCGGTTCGCGCTTTCCCATCGGCGCGACGGTCGTGCAAGGCGGCGTCAACTTCTGCACGTTCTGCCGCCATGCGACGCGCGTCGAGTTGCTGCTGTATGCATCGGAGGAAAGTGCCGAGCCGTTTCAGATCGTCACGCTGACGCACGATGCGAACCGCACGTACTTCTTCTGGCACGTGTTCGTCGAGGAGCTTCCGCCGCGCTGCTGCTATACGTGGCGCGCGCACGGGCCGCTCTGCGTGCCGCAGATGAGCGACGAAGCCGCGAGCCGCAAGGAACTGCTCGATCCGCATGCGCGCGGCGTGAGCGACCGCTTCTATGAACGCCGGCACGCGGCCGTTGCGGATACGGCCGGTCATGCGTCGCTCAGGGCGATCGTCACGGAGCCGCTCGATTTGCCCGACGAAGGCATCGACGTGCGCACGCTCGACGACGCCATCATCTACGAACTGCACGTCGGCGGCTTCACGCGGCATCCGTCGAGCGGCGTGCGCCATCCCGGCACGTTCGCGGGCCTGATCGAGAAAATCCCGTATCTGAAGGCGCTCGGCGTCACGCATGTCGAACTGCTGCCCGTGATGGCCTTCGACGAGCAGGACATTCCCGCCGCCGCCGTCGCGCGCGGCCTTCGCAACTACTGGGGCTACAGCACGCATAGCTTTTACAGCCCGCATCCGCGCTACTGCGTGGAGCCTGCGCGCGCGCCGCAGGAGATTCGCCAACTGGTCGATGCGCTGCATGCCGCCGGTATCCGCATCCTGCTCGACGTGGTGTTCAATCACACGTCGGAAGCGGGCAAGGACGGGCCGCTGATTCACTTCAAGGCGTTCGCCAACGAGGCCTTCTATCAGATCGATACGAACGATGCGCGGCACTACCGCGACTACACCGGCTGCGGCAATACCGTCAACTGCAATCATCCGCTCGTGTCGGCGTTCATCATGCGCTGTCTCGAATACTGGGTGCGCGAGCTGGGCGTGGACGGCTTTCGCTTCGATCTCGCGAGCGTCTTCGCGCGCGGCGAGCAGGGCGAACTGCTGCGCACGCCGCCCTTGCCGTGGGCGATGGAGGCCTCGCCCGTGCTCGCGCGCGTGCCGCTCATCGCCGAGGCGTGGGATGCGGGCGGCCTGTATCACGTCGGCGCGTTTCCGGGCATGGCGTGGTCCGAATGGAACGGGCGCTATCGCGACGTGATCCGGCGTTTCGTGCGCGGCGATGCGGGCCTCGTCGGCGAAGTGTGCACGTGCATCGCGGGCAGCGCGGATCTCTATCAGGACGACGGCAGGCTGCCCGCGAACAGCATCAACTTCGTGACGTGTCACGACGGTTTCACACTCAACGATCTCGTCAGCTACGACGCGAAGCACAACGAGGCCAACGGCGACGAGAATCGCGACGGCAGCAACGACAATCTGTCGTGGAATTGCGGCGCGGAAGGCGAGACTGGCGACGCCGCGATCATCGGCCTGCGCCATCGGCAGGCGCGCAACTTCATGGCGATCCTGCTGCTGAGCCAGGGCGTGCCGATGCTCCTCGCCGGCGACGAAATCCTGCGCAGCCAGCGCGGCAACAACAACGCGTACTGTCAGGACAACGCGGTGTCGTGGATGGACTGGCGTCTTTCGGCCGATGCCGAGGACATGCTGCGTTTCGTGCGCGAGATGATCGCGCTGCGCAAGCGTCACGCGAGCCTGCGGCGGCGCCGCTTCCTGACGGGGCTCGCCGAAGGCGGACACACGCATCCCGACGTGGCCTGGCACGGCGAGCGCCTTCACGAACCCGCATGGCACGACGGGGGCGCGCGCTTCGTCGCGTTGACGCTCGCGGGGCGCACGCCGGGCGAAGCGATGCTGCACATCGTCTTCAACATGAACGACGACGCCCGCGACGCCGCGCTGCCCGCGCTCGACGGTCAGGCCTGGCGGCGCATCGTCGATACGTCGGCTGAAGCGCCGCGCGATATTGTTCCTGATATCGAAACGGCGGCGGTCGAGCGCGGCGCATGCCGTGTCGAAGGGCGCAGCGTCGTGGTGCTCGAATCGCACTGATCTGTGCGCGCGGCGGTGCTGGACTGCGTGGCGCAAAGCGCTTATTAGTGTTCCTGTACTGCGGGGCAGCTTGTCCTTCCACAGGAGGCGGCATGGAGGCAGTCAGGACGTTTCTCGAGAATCAGTCGCTTTTCGCGCTCTTTCTGACGATCGCGCTGGGGT
Organism: Caballeronia sp. PC1; assembly: GCF_021353155.1. Taxonomy (NCBI): domain Bacteria; kingdom Pseudomonadati; phylum Pseudomonadota; class Betaproteobacteria; order Burkholderiales; family Burkholderiaceae; genus Caballeronia; species Caballeronia sp. PC1. The sequence goes on along the minus strand of NZ_JAJUBH010000003.1, from coordinate 46,630 downwards.
ATCTCATCGGCGAGATCAATATCAAGGGCGTGGCGCTCGGTTCGGGCGCGGTGCTGTTCGTCGGGCTCGCCATCGGCGCGTTCGCGCCCAAGTCCGCGCCGCCCGCGCTCCTGGGCACGCTCGGGCTCTTGCTGTTTCTGTATGGCATCGGCATTCAGTACGGGGCGCAGTTCTTTCGCGGGCTCACGAGCCGCGAGGGCGTGAAGGCGAACGTGGCCGCGTGCATCGGCGTGATCGTCGCGGGTCTCGTGTCGGTGGGCTTCATTCCGCTCGGCATCAAGCTGGCCGACGCGCTCGGCATGTTCGCGGGCAGCGGCACCAGCACGGCGAGCCTTCAGGTCGCGATCGCATCGATGAAAAACAACGATGCCGCCGTGGCCTACAGCGTCGCGTATCCCTTCGGCGTCGCCGGGCCGATCCTGTTTCTGTACATCCTGAACGTCGCGCTCAAGGTGAAGATCCAGAAGCCGGCCGCGAAGGTCGTGGAAACGGCGGAGATCGCGCTGCGCAACGAAAGTCTCTTCGGCCTGACCCTCGCGCAGTTGACGGGCCGCCTGCCCGCGGGCGTGGCGATCGCCGCGGTGCGCCGCGCGCATCACAACCAGTTGCCCACGCCCGATTTCACGCTGCGCAGCGACGACGTGCTGCTCGCCACTTCGACCGAGCGGCGCTTGCTGGACGAAGTGACCGCGCTATGCGGCGAATCGCAGCCAGGGCGCTTTTCGAGTGATCGCGAAGATCTGGACTACATGCGCGTGTTCGCGTCGAATCCGTCGGTCGTCGGCATGGCGCTCGGCGACATACGGTTCCCCGATGGCGTGAACTGCGCGATCGCGCACGTGCGCCGCGGCGACGCCGACATGCTCTCGACGCCCGATCTCATCCTCGAAGCGGGCGACCGCGTCGGCCTGCTCGTCAACCGCGCGCATCGGACAACGATGCGCACGTTCTTCGGCGATTCGATCAAGGGCACGGCGGATCTCAGCTTCATCTGCCTGGGGATAGGCGCGGCGTTGGGCCTGCTCGTCGGCGCGATCCCACTGCCCGTGCCCGGTCTCGGCGCCTTCAGTCTGGGCCTCGCCGCGCTGCTCTTGGTCGCGCTGTGTCTGGGCAAGGCGCGGCGCAACGGGCCGTTCGTGTGGGTGATGCCGCTCTCGGCGAATCTCGTGCTGCGCAATCTCGGCCTCACGATCTTTCTCGCGCAAGTCGGCATTTCATGCGGGCCGAAGTTCGTCGCGACGGTGGGCACCGCCGGTCCGCTCCTGCTGCTCTACGGCGTGATCACGCTGCTGGTGCTGGTGGCCGTCACGGCCGTGTGCTGCCTGTGGATTTTCAAGCTGCCCTTCGATACGTCGGTCGGCGTGATCTGCGGCGCGACCGGCAATCCGGCGATCCTCGCGTTCGCCAACCGCATTGCGCCGACGGATCAGCCGGACATCATGTACGCGATGATTTTTCCTTCGATGACCATCGTCAAGGTGCTTTTCGTGCAGATCGCCATATCGCTTGCAGCGGGGTAGGCTTGGCGCTATCGGACACAATCGTAAGGAGCACATCATGGAAGTGGCGATCTACAGTTCGACGCCCTACGAGCGCCAGTATCTCGACCAGGCGAACAAGTCTGCGCAGCACAAGCTGAAATACCACGACATGTCGCTCGACATGGACACGGTCGGCCTCGCCGCGGGCTATGGCGCCGTATGCATTTTCGTCAATGACAAAGCCGACGCCGAAGTGCTCGAAGCGCTGCACAAAGGCGGTACGCGTCTCGTCGCGCTGCGCTGCACGGGCTTCAATAATGTCGATCTCGATGCGGCGGCGAAGCTCGGTATCAAAGTGGTGCGGGTCGTGAATTACTCGCCGAATTCGGTGGCCGAGCATGCGGTCGCGCTGCTGCTCGCGATCAACCGCAAAGTGCATCGCGCCTACAACCGCACGCGGGATTCCAACTTCTCGCTCGATGGCCTCATCGGTTTCGATCTGTACGGCAAGACGGTCGCGGTGGTGGGCACGGGCAAGATCGGCTGCGTGTTCGCGAAGATCATGCAGGGCTTCGGCTGCCATGTGCTCGGCTACGATCCGTATCCGTCGAAGGAGTTCGAAGCGCTCGGACTGCGCTACGCGCAGCCCGGCGAGATCGGCGGAAAGTCGGACATCATCGCGTTGTTCTGTCCGCTGACGCCGCAGACGCATCACATCATCAACGCCGAGATGCTCAAGCGCGCGAAGCCCGGCGCCTTGCTCATCAATACGAGCCGCGGCGCGCTGATCGATACGGAAGCCGTGATCGAAGCGCTGAAGACGGGCCAACTCGGCGGTCTCGCGATCGATGTCTACGAACAGGAAGCCGATCTCTTTTTCCGCGATCTGTCGAGCGAGATCATCACCGACGATATCTTTCAGCGGCTCGTTTCGTTTCCGAACGTGATCGTGACGGGACATCAGGCATATCTCACGCGCGAGGCGCTGACGACGATCTGCGAGACCACGCTCGAAAGCATCACGGCGTTCGAGCACGGCCAGCCGCTCGAAAACGAAGTCAAGGTCAAATAGCGGTGCGCGGCCATGTCCGCCGACGAACCGCCGCAGGCGCGAGAGCGCGAACGTGTGCTCGATACCGTGGATCGCGTATCGGAGATGTGCTTTGGCCTCTTCATGGCGCTGACGTTCGTCGGCACGGTGTCGGCGGCGACGAGCGGCGAGGATGCCGGCCGCAAGATGCTGTTTACGGCGCTCGGCTGCAATCTCGCGTGGGGCCTCGCCGACGCGGTCATGTATCTCGTGCGCACGATCGCGGACCGCGCGCGCAGGCACGCGCTCGCGCTTGCCGTACAGCGCGAACGCGATGCGGCGGCGGGCGTGCGCGCCTTGCGCGAGCGCGTCTCCGCGGCGCTCGATCCGTTCATTTCCGACGCCGATCTCGAAGCCATCCGCAAGCGCATCGCGGCGAGCGAAGCCCTGCCCGAACGCGCGCGCTTCGTGCGCGCCGATTTTCTCGCGGCGCTCGCTATTTTCATCATCATCGTGCTGTCGACGTTTCCCGTTGCCGCGCCCTTCGTCATCTTCACGCATGTGCCGACGGCCTTGCTGATATCGCGCATGCTCACGCTCGCGATGCTGTTCATCTGCGGCTTCGCACTCGGCGGCTATGCGGGCTGGAGCGGCTGGAAAGCGGGACTTTCGATGATGGCGCTCGGTGTGCTGCTGACCATGGCGATCATCGCTTTAGGCGGTTAATGAAGTGTTTTGAGCATTGGGAAAAGGAAGCGAACAAACACCTAGGCCTCGATTCTTGAAATCGCTAAAGGGTTCGGATATCTTCAAATAGCCATCTGCTTTTCGCCTTCGCTTACTCATTTTCGGATCACCGGTTTCCCGATCGAGGAAAGCCGAAAAGAATCTGTCCGTGAACGACGCCCGCTCACCGAGTTCGATCCCGACGCATCCTGGTCCCGCGTACACGAACCTTGATAAACGACCGGCGAGAGATCTCGTAGAATCCTTAATTCCTCAAACTTTGTTAAGGAGTCGCCATGAATGTAAATAAAGTGCGCGCGTGCTGCGCCATCGTGATCGCGATGATGACGCTCGATGCCGTCGCGCAGAGCAAGCCGATCGCGTATCCGTCGAAAGGTCAAAGCGCGCAGCAGCAGCAAAAGGACGACGGCGCATGCTATAGCTGGGCGAAGAGCAACACGGGCATCGATCCGACGACCGCATCGGCTGCGCCGCCGCCGCAAGGCGGAGCGGCCGTGGGCGGCGGCGAACGCGTGGGTGGCGCGGCGCGCGGCGCGGCGGGCGGCGCGGTGATCGGCGCGATCGCGGGCGATGCGGGCAAGGGCGCGGCCATCGGCGCGGCCACGGGCACGGTGGCGGGCGGCATGCGCGCACGGCAGAACAAGCGCACGCAGGAAGCCAATGCGCAGGCGCAGAGCCAGGGCGCGATGTCCACGTACTACCGCGCGTGGGCGGCGTGCATGCAGGGCCGCGGTTACTCGATTCAGTAGTCGCAGCGTCCGGGCCGTCGCAGGGTCCGTTGCCGGGCAACCGAAACAGGGAGCGCGATCATGAAGCGCGTGAGCCTCGTTGTCTTGTCATGCCTTGCGATCTCCGCGAGCGCATATTCCGCCGGTCCCGAAACCGACGTGAGCGTCGTGCGGGATCAGAGCGGCGCCACCGTGCAGGGCGTGACGAAGGTCACGGCGACGATCGTCGGCATCGATCCGGCGACGCGCACCGTCACGCTCAAAACCGCCGCGGGCAAGGTGATCGAACTCGAAGTGACGAAGGAGGCGCGCAACTTCGAGCAGCTCGCGCTCGGCGATGTCGTGACCGCGCAGTATCGCGAGTCGCTCTCGCTGAGTCTCCTCGACAGGAAGGCGCAGCCGTCGCGTTCGGAAAAGGACACCGCCGAGCGCGCGCCGCCCGGCGCGAAACCGGGCGGCGAACTAGGCCGCGAAGTGACGATCATCGCCGATGTGGTGGCGGTCGATCGTCACACGAAGACAGTCACGCTGCGCGGTCCGCGCGGCCACACGGTGGATCTGCACGTGGAGGACCCCGAGCGCCTGAAACGCGTGAAAAAGGGCGATCAGGTGAAAGCGGTCTACACGGAAGCGCTCGCGATTTCCGTGGAGCCCGCCGCGAAAAAATAGCCGGAAACACCAGCGGAAACGTTGCGGGAGAGACCCATGAGACCACTCCTTGCGTGCGCCATCGTGCTCGCGCTCACCGCGTGCGCGCAGCCCGAGCAGCGCGTGCAGACGGGCATGGACCAGCAGGCGATCATCGCGAAGCTCGGTCCGCCGAAAGAAACCTACGACCTGCCCAACGGCGGCAAGCGTCTCATGTGGCCCACGCAGCCGATGGGATCGACGACCACGGCCGTCGATCTCGATGCGAAGGGCAACGCGATCAGCGTGCGGCAAGTGCTTCAGGAAAACGAGTTCTATCGCGCCGAAGTCAACAAATGGACCCGCAACGACGTGATGGTCGCATTCGGCAGGCCCTTCGAGACGGCGTATTTCAAACGGATGGATCGTGAAGTGTGGTCATACCGGTACATGGAGAACAACATCAATCACATGATCTTCAACTTCTATTTCGATCCGCAAGGCGTGCTCAGGCAAACGCAGAAGCAGCCCGACCCGAAATTCGATCCGAGCCAGCGCAACAAGTTTTGAGGGGAGGCGGACATGCGCGCTCATCCGAACCGCATCGCGTGCGGCTTACTGGCCGCGCTCATGCTGGCATGCACGGTCGCGCATGCGACCAACCTGAACTTCCTCAAGGACACGCCGATCAGCTACATGAAGCCCGCCGACCGCAAGGCGCTCAACCGCGCGGCGCAGGATGTGCTCGACACGAAGAAAGATGGCGAATCGGTCAGATGGAGCAACGAAGGCACGGGCAATTCGGTGCGCATAGCGGGCACCGTGACGCCGCGCGATACCGTGAAGCACGCAGGCAGGACATGCCGCAAGGTCACGCTCACCGCCGTCGCGAAAGGGCAGACGCAGTCCTGGACACCCACGGCATGCAAGCAGGACGGCGGCGACTGGAAAATCGAGAAGCAGTGACGTGAAAAGCGGTGGCCCGGCGGCTAGAAGCTGACCGCGAACCCGAACGACACGCCATGCACGTTGTGGCCGAACACATAGCGCACCATGGCCCGCGTGCGCGTGACGATGACGGGATACCGGCTGCTGTCGAGTTCCAGCCCGACGCCAACGGAAGTCAGGTCGTTGAAGCCGAGCACGCCGGCGCTCTCGCCGAAATAGTGGGAGTACGCGGTTTCCAGCACGTAGCGCACCGGGCGGTCGAGCGCGGCGAGGCCTGTAGGCGCTCGCCAGCGCGCCCACAGGCTGAACTGCTGCGCGGTCGCCGACCCTTGCACGGCCGGCGACGATCCGCCGAAGCTGCGGATATAGATATCGGTGGCGCGCAATTCGAGGTCGATTTCATAGTGCTCGCGATAGTGCTCCAGATCGAGCATGAGCGAGCCGCCGAGGCCGTAAGCATTGAGCGCGCCGTCTTCGAGAAACTGCAGGTTGGCGTCCGCGACGTGATTGAAAACCGTTTGCGCGACGCGCAGATCGCTCGCGACGCGGCCGATCATGCCATTGAGAATCGGTCTGATGCGCAATTCGTCCGTGATCGGAAAGTCCCAGCCGACGCCGATGGTCGTGCTCGCCGTGTTCCATTTCGCGGGCACGGGGCGCTCCTGATTGCCGTCGCTGGCGACGAAGGTCGGATCGTAGCGGCTGTAGGCGAGCGTGCCTTCGAGATAAAGCGGAAACGACCGGCTGAGGGTGAAGCCGCCGCCGAGCTGCGTCTGCCCGAAGCCCGGATTGCCGCTCGTGCCGCTGTTGATGGAAAGCGAGCTGGTGGTGACATCCGGCACCGCGGTGTACGACATGATCGCGAGCACGGCGTTCGCGTAATTCTTCACATTGGTGCCGACGACGGCACGCTCCGGCGCGGCCTGCGCGTACGCCGCGCCGGGCGCCGCCGCGAGCAGGAGCGCGAGCGTCGAGAAGAGAATCGGCTTTCGCATGGGCTGCGTCCGCTTGAACGTTGTACGGCTGGTTGGTCGTTACATCGCGTACGTTGCATTCGGCCGCTGCGCCGCTTCTCGATCGCGCGAACGCAGCCGGGGCCCGATCCCACGGTGACACGCAAAGAATGTAGCTTACGGACGGGCGCGCGCCAAGCCTGTTGCTTCGACTCTGTTCACACGACCGTTCAGGATTTCCTAAACTGAAGTTATCTCGTGCAACATATCCGGGAGACGCCGATGAAATTCAACGAGCCGCGCATGGTGGTTGCCTCGATCGGGGTTTTCATCTGGCTTGCCGGGCTGTACTTCACGATTCACGGTCTGATATACGACGTGAGCCGGGAATTTCACTATGGCATGTGGGCGCTCGGCATCGGCATCGTGATATTCGTCGTTGCATTGAATCCGCTCGCGCAGCGCCGCCCGGACAAGCGCGACCGGTCCACGTGAGCCAGCCATCCGGGCGATGCGGCTACAATAGCGCAGGACTACTCAATGGAGAACTTCGCAATGGGCGACCTCTGGATGGGCAATGTCGACGAGTCCACGACCGACGACGAAATCCGGGACTTCCTCTGCCGCTACGGCTTCCCGCCGTACGACTCGATTCAGCGCGTGACCGGCACCGGCGAGCATCCGGCCGCGGTCGTGAGCTTCGATGCGATCGAGCCGCATGTGCTGCGCACGTTTCAGCCGCGCATTCATAACATGTTCTGGAAAGACCGCACCTTGAATGTGCAGGTCGTGCCCGAGCGCAACGAAACCTGACGGACGGCAAACGTCCGCACCGCGCGCCGCGCGTATCGCCGCGATGGCGGCATCGGCGTGGCCGCGCGGTCCATACCGGATAAATACCGAGGGGAAGCCGATGAAAGAAGACAAGAAAGAAGACAAGAACATTAGCGAGTCGAAAGGCGCGGGCGGGCGTCTCTCCCGCAAGGAGTACGACAAGGAACTGGCGCGCCTGCATGTCGAACTGGTGAAGCTGCAGGAATGGGCGGTGCATACGGGCGCGAAAATTTGCATCGTGTTCGAGGGGCGCGACGGCGCCGGCAAGGGCGGCACGATCAAGGCCATCACCGAGCGCGTGAGTCCGCGCGTGTTTCGCGTCGTGGCGCTGCCCGCTCCGACCGATCGCGAGAAAACGCAGATGTATCTGCAGCGCTATCTGCCGCATCTGCCCGCGGCGGGCGAAATCACCATTTTCGACAGAAGCTGGTACAACCGCGCGGGCGTCGAGCGCGTGATGGGTTTTTGCACCGACGAGCAGGCGCAGGCCTTTCTGAAGAGCGTGCCGCTCGTCGAAGAGGCCATCATCCATTCGGGCGTCATCCTGCTCAAATACTGGCTCGAAGTCGGCGAGGACGAGCAGACGCGGCGGCTCGAAGACCGCATCGACGACGGCCGCAAGATCTGGAAGCTCTCGCCGATGGACCTGCGCTCGTACAGCCGCTGGTACGACTATTCGCGCGCCCGCGACGAGATGTTCGAAGCCACCGACACCGAGCGCGCGCCGTGGTACGTGGTGCGCTCGGACGACAAGCGCCGCGCGCGTCTGAACCTCATCACTCACTTGCTGAAGAGCGTTCCGTACAAGGCCGTGCCGCGTGAAAAGGTGAAGCTGCCCAAGCGGCAGAAGCCGGAGGGCTATCGCGAAAGCACCCGGCCGCTCCGGTACGTGCCCGAGCGCTTCTGAACGCCCATGACGCAACGCGCGCCCATCGTCGCGGAATGGCTGTTTCGCTACGAGAAACAGTGGGCGCGCGCCGATGTCGTCGCCGGGCTGACGGCCGGTGCCGTCGTCATACCGAAGGCGCTCGCCTACGCGACCATCGCCGGCCTGCCGGTGCAGGTCGGGCTCTATACGGCGTGCGTGCCGATGATCGTCTACGCGATCTTCGGATCGTCACGCGCGCTCTCCGTCAGCACGACGACCACGCTCGCGATTCTCGCGGCGAACGCGCTAGGCCATGTCGTCGCGAACGGCGATCCGCAGGCGCTCGCCGCCGCCAATGCGACGCTCACGCTGCTCGTCGGCGCGCTGCTCGTCGCGGCCGCGGTGCTGCGGCTCGGCTTCGTCGCGAACTTCATCTCGGAGCCGGTGCTCGTCGGCTTCAAGGCGGGCGTGGCGATCGTCATCGTCGTCGATCAGTTGCCGAAGCTCTTCGGCCTGCACTATCCGAAAGGTTCGTTTCCGCATAACGTGGGCGCGTTCGTCGCGGGCTTGCCGCATTTGTCGGTGAGCACGCTCGCGCTTGCCGCGCTCACGCTCGCCGCGCTCGTGCTGCTCGAACGCTTCACGCCGCGCGCGCCGGCGCCGTTGCTCGTGGTCGCGGCGGCGATTATCGCGGTGGCGGCATTCGGTCTGCGCGCGCATGGCGTCGAAACGGTCGGCGCGGTGCCCGCGGGTCTGCCGTCATGGACACCGCCCGATCTCTCGCTCGCGCTGAAACTGTGGCCGGATGCGCTGGGCATCGCCTTGATGAGCTTCACCGAAAGCATCGCGGCCGCGCGAGCGTTCTCCCGCAACGACGAGCCCGCGCCCGACGCGAACCGCGAACTGCTCGCGACCGGACTGGCGAACGCGGGCGGCGCGCTCCTTGGCGCGATGGCGGCGGGCGGCGGCACGAGCCAGACGGCTGTCAACCGGCAGGCGGGCGCACGCACGCAACTCGCGGGCCTCGTGACGGCGTCGATCGCGCTCGCCGTCATGCTGCTGTTCGCGCCCCTGATGGCGCTGATGCCGCATGCGACGCTCGCCGCCGTCGTCGTGTTCTATTCGATCGGGCTTTTCAGTCCCGCCGAGTTCCGCGCCATCCTGAAGGTTCGCCGTACCGAATTCGTGTGGGCGCTGACCGCATGCGCGGGCGTCGTGCTGCTGGGCACGCTGGAAGGCATTCTCGTCGCGATTGTCGTGTCGCTCTTCGCGCTTGCGCATCAGGTGTCGAATCCGCCCGTGTATGCCCTTAAACGCATACCGGGCACCAACGTTTTCCGGCGCGATTCGCCGCGCCATCCCGAAGACGAAGCCTTTCCCGGACTGTTGCTGTTGCGTACCGAAGGACGGATATTCTTTGCGAATGCGCAACGTGTCGCCGAAAAAATCCGGCCGCTGGTGCGCGATTCGCACGCAAGCATCGTCGTGCTGGATCTCAGCCGCGTCTTCGATGTCGAATACACCGCGCTCAAGATGCTGACCGAAGCCGACGCGCGCCTCGCCGCGAACGGCACGACCCTCTGGCTCGCGGGCCTGAACCCCGGCGTGCTCGCGGCGGTCAGGCGCGCGCCGCTCGGCCAGGCGCTCGGCGAAGCGCGCATGTTCTACAACCTGGAGCATGTGGTGACGAAATATCAGGAGCTCGTTTCGTCCGGCGCAGGCCCTATTGCGCGTCATTAGGTCGCCTTTTTTGCCACCTTGCTGTCGCACGTTGCGCTTATATTTTAATGATGTTATCCAGATCATCTGTCCAGGGAAGATGGTCATCCCATGCACGTTTTCGTCGCGGAGGTCACGTCATGACGCATGCAGATCGACTGCATCGAAGCAAGGAGATCGCGGACAAAGTGTCCCGCGTGTTTCAGAAGCGCGCGGAAACGGCGCAGCATCAGTTCAGCGAACGCGCGCGCGATGCCGGCCTGCGCCTGTTCGGCAACGGCGGCGCGGATCAAGCCGGCGATGCGGGCGGGGTGAGTCCCTTCAACGGCTACGCGTACGCCGTCGACGTCATGCAGCGCACCGTGCTCTTCTGGGACACGCTGCGTCAGCGCGGCAACAACTTCATCGAACAGACCAAGCGCGGCCTCGAACCCGTGCTGCATTTCGCCTATGACACGCTGATGGACGCCCGCACGTTCGAGCGGCCCGTGAACTATGCGCTGCTGCGCATCGTGCCGCCCGAAGGCGTCGTCGTCGATCCGCTCAAGCGGCCGTATCTGATCATCGATCCGCGTGCGGGGCACGGTCCGGGCATCGGCGGCTTCAAGGACGATTCGCAAGTGGGCGTCGCATTGCGCGCGGGTCATCCGGTGTACTTCGTCACGTTCTTCCGCGACCCGCAGCCGGGCCAAACCTTGCTCGATGTCTGCGCGGCCGAGCAGCGCTTCGTCAAGCACGTGCGCGAGCTGCATCCCGAGAGCCCGAAACCCGCCATCGTCGGCAATTGCCAGGGCGGCTGGGCCGCGATGATGATCGCGAGCTCGCAGCCCGACGATACCGGTCCGATCGTCATCAACGGCGCGCCGATGTCGTACTGGAGCGGCGCATGGAGCGAAGGCGAGGGCGACAACCCGATGCGCTATTCGGGCGGCATGCTGGGCGGCACGTGGCTCGCGTCGTTGACGGCCGACCTCGGCAACGGCAAGTTCGACGGCGCGTATCTCGTCGAGAACTTCGAGAACCTGAATCCGGCGAATAGCCTGTGGGACAAGTACTACCATCTGTTCGACAAGATCGACACCGAGCCGCCGCGCTTTCTCGACTTCGAACGCTGGTGGGGCGGCTATTACCTGATGAACCGCGAAGAGATCGAATGGATCACGCGCAATCTTTTCGTCGGCAATCAGTTGTGGTCGGGCGAAACGCGCGGCCTTTCGGGCACGTCGTTCGACCTGCGCGCGATCAAGACGCCGATCATTCTGTTCGCCTCGATGGGCGACAACATCACGCCGCCGCAACAGGCGTTCAACTGGGTCGCGGACATCTACGGCAGCACCGACGAGATCAAGTCGCGCGGACAGGTGATCGTCGGGCTGATGCACAAGAACATCGGGCATCTGGGCATTTTCGTGAGCGGCAAGGTCGCGAAGAAGGAGCATACGCAGATCGCGTCGGTGCTGGAGGCGATCGAATCGTTTCCGCCGGGGCTCTATGGCATGGAGATCGCCGAGCGCAAAGGCGCGGACGGCAAAACGGAGTACGACGTGAGCTTTCACGAGCGCCGTCTCGAAGACCTCACCGCGCGCTTCAACCGCTTCGAGCGCGTCGACGAATTGCCGTTTCAGGCGGTGAAACAGGTATCGGATTTCAATCAGCGCGCGTATGAACTCTTCGCGCAGCCCTTCGTGCAGTCGATGGCCAACGACACCACCGCGGCGATGCTGCGCGCATTCCATCCGTTGCGCGCGCAACGCTGGATGTTCTCCGACCTGAACCCGTGGCTCGCGTGGCTCGGCCCCGCCGCCGATGCGGTGAAGGCCGCGCGCAAACCTGCGTCCGTGCCCGCGACCGAACGCGACGTGCTGCGAAAAGCCGAGCATTGCGGCTCCGACATGATCAGCGCGAGCCTCGACTTCTACCGCGCCATGCGCGATGCGGCGACCGAGGCGATGTTCTTCTCCGTGTACGGCAACATGTTCTCGGCGCATCAGTCGCAGGAGCAGGAGGCGCACGAGCACAAGACCGATCCGCGCGAACTGCCTTTCGTGCAGGATGCGCTGGCGTCGATCGCGCACGGCGGCTATGCCGAAGCGATCGCGCGCGTCGCATGCCTGCTCGTCGATCACGACGAACCGCTGCCGCTCGCGCGCATGGTGCTGCGCCAGGAACTCATGGCCGACTACGCCGACTATCTGCCGGAGAAGCCGCGCGACGAATGGCGGCGCATTCGCGGCGAGCAGGAGATCATCGTGCGCTACGAGCCGGAACAGGCGCTTTCGACCTTGCCCGATCTTCTCAACGACAACGAGGACCGCAAGAAGCTCCTCACCTTCATGGACAAGCTGCGCGACGATAGCCGCCTGCAAGGGTACGAGCCCACGGCGACGCAACACGACACGCTTGCGCGCATTCGCGCGGCGCTGCCCCTCAAGCCTGCGCGCGCGCCCCGGCGTTCCGCACCCGCGCACTGATGCGCCGGCGGCGCATCTCACGTTCTCCCGGGAGGCGATATGAATCAGAAGGAAGAGAAGTACGAACGGCTCATCGAGATTTGCCGCGCGCTGCCGCCGCTCGCGACAGCGGTTGCGCATCCCTGCGACCGCACTTCGCTCGAAAGCGCGGTCAAGGCGCATGAGCTGGGCCTGATCGCGCCGCTGCTCGTCGGGCCGCGCGAGCGTATCCGCGAAGTGGCGGAGGAATGCGGGCTGAACATCACGGGCCTGCCGATCGTGGACGCGCCGCACAGTCACGCCGCCGCCGACAAGGCCGTGGAACTCGTGCGCGAGGCGAAGGCCGAGGCGATCATGAAGGGCAGCCTGCACACCGACGAAGTGATGGCCGCGGTCGTGAAGCGCGAGGGCGGTCTGCGCACGCAGCGGCGCGTGTCGCACTGCTTCATCATGGATGTGCCGGGGCACGAGAACGTGCTGATCATCAGCGACGCCGCGATCAACATTGCGCCGACGCTTGCCGACAAGGTCGATATCCTGCAAAACGCGATCGATCTCGGACACGCGTTGCGCTTCCCGGAGGTGCGCGTCGCGATTCTCTCGGCGATGGAGACGGTCAACCCGAAAGTGCCCTCGACACTCGAAGCCGCCGCGCTGTGCAAGATGGTCGACCGGCATCAGATCACGGGCGCGCTCGTCGATGGGCCGCTTGCGCTCGACAACGCGATCGATCTCGAAGCGGCGCAGACGAAGAAAATCGACTCGCCCGTCGCGGGCCGTGCCAACGTGCTGATCGTGCCGGATCTCGAAGCGGGCAACATGCTCGCAAAGAGCCTGTCGTTTCTCGCGGGCGCGCATTCGGCCGGCATCGTGCTGGGCGCGCGCGTGCCGATCATTCTCACGAGCCGCGCCGATACGCTGCGCTCGCGCCTGGCGTCGTGCGCCGTGGCGGCGCTCGTGGCGTCCAAGCGTCGCGAAGAAGCACAAGTGACGGGGTGACGACATGGCCGACGTCATCATGGTTCTCAACGCGGGCTCGTCGAGCATCAAGTTCAGCGCGTTCGACGTCGACGGCGAAGATCTCGAACTCGTCACGCGCGGGCAGGTGGAAGGGCTCTTCAGCTCGCCGCATTTCGTTGCGTTCGACGCGAAGGGCGAAAAGACCGGCGAGCATCAATGGGGCGACGGCGAAACGCTCCAGCACGCCGATGCCATCGCGTATCTCGGCACTTTTCTGCGCGGGCACGGCGCGGGGCATCGTCTGATCGGCGTCGGGCATCGCGTCGTGCATGGCGGCGCGCGTTTCACGAAGCCGGTGCTGGCGACCCCCGAGGTGCTCGACGAACTCGACAAGCTCACGCCGCTCGCGCCGCTGCATCAGCCGCATAATCTCAAACCGATACGCATCATCGCCGAGCGCAATCCGGGCCTGCCGCAAGTCGCCTGCTTCGATACGGCGTTCCACGCGACACAAGCGCCCATCGCGCAGGCGTTCGCGCTGCCCGAATCGATCACGAAAAACGGCGTGCGGCGGTATGGCTTTCATGGCCTCTCGTACGAATACATCGCGAGTGCGCTGCCGGCGATCGCGCCCGACGCCGCGCGCGGGCGCACCGTCGTGGCGCATCTGGGCAACGGCGCGAGCCTGTGCGCGATGCACGCAGGGAAGAGCGTGGCGAGCACGATGGGCTTCACCGCCGTCGACGGCCTCATGATGGGCACGCGCTGCGGCAATCTCGATCCCGGCGTGATCCTCTACATGCTCGACGAGCTCGGCATGAACGCTCGCGAGATCGAAGACCTGCTGTATCGCGGCTCGGGATTGCTCGGCGTCTCGGGCGTGTCGGGCGACATGCGCGCGCTGCTCGCAAGCGACGACGAACGCGCGCGCTTCGCCATCGATCTGTACGTGTATCGCATCGGCCGCGAGCTTGGCTCGATGAGCGCCGCGCTGCAAGGGCTCGATGCGGTCGTGTTCACGGCGGGCATCGGCGAGCATTCGAAGGAGATTCGCCGGCGCGTGTGCGAGCAGGCGGCGTGGTGGGGCATCGAACTCGATGCAGCGGCGAACGAAAGCGGCGGCCCGCGCATCAGCAAGGCGTCGGGCAAGGTGAGCGCGTGGGTGATTCCGACCAACGAGGAATTGATGATCGCGCGTCATGCATTCGCGCTGATCGACGACAAACGCGAGGGAGCATCCACATGATGGAGCATGTTCCGCATGCCGTGCTGAAGGGCGCGAAGGCGCTCGTCACCGGCATCGCCAACGAGCATTCGATCGCTTACGGCTGCGCGAAGGCGTTTCGCGAACTGGGCGCGGATCTCGCCATCACCTATGCCGACGACAAGGCGCGGCCTTATGTCGAGCCGGTTGCGCGAGCGCTAGACGCGCGCATCTTCATGCCGCTCGATGCGTCGCGGCAGGATCAGCTCGACGCGGTGTTCGAGCGCATCGGCAGCGAGTGGGGCGAGCTCGATATCCTCGTGCATTCGATCGCGTGGGCGCCGAAGGACGATCTGCAGGGCGGGCTTTTGAACTGCTCGGCGGACGGCTTCGCGAAAGCGATGGACATCTCCTGTCATTCGTTCGTGCGTATGGCGCGGCTCGCGGCGCCGCTCATGAAAGACGGCGGCACGATGTTCACGATGAGCTATCACGGCGCGAACAAGGTGGTCCCCAACTACAACGTCATGGGCCCGGTGAAGGCCGCGCTCGAGGCGTGCGCGCGCTATCTCGCCTACGAGCTGGGCCCGCAGGGCATCCGCGTGCACGCGATCTCGCCGGGGCCGCTCAAGACGCGCGCCGCATCGGGGCTCAAGGATTTCGATCTGCTGCTGACGGAAGCCGCGCAGCGCGCGCCGCTCGGCGAGCTCGTCGACATCATGGACGTGGGGTTCACCTGCGCCTTTCTGGCGACGCCTTACGCGCGCCGTCTGTCGGGCGAAACGCTGTACGTGGATGGCGGCGTGCACATCATGGGATGAGCATGTTCAACTGGCTCTTCAAACGCGACGATAGCGCCACGCGCGACGACGTGCGGCAGGCGCTCGCGCGCATCGTGACGGTGGCGCCTCAGGTGCGCCTCGCGAGCCGCTACGAGGCGCGGCTTGCGCCTGCCGTCGGCAAGACGATCGATCACGTGCGCGAACTCGTCGCCGCGCTGCCCGCGCCGCGCGATGCGACGCCCGGCGCATGGTCGGACGATCCGTACTTGCGCGCGAAATTCGCGACGCCCGACGACATCGCGCGCGTGATCGGCGAGTCGCGCGACGTGTGCGACTGGTTCGGCGATCACATCGCCGCGGACCACGCGTTCGCGATTCTGGGCGCGACGCTCGTCGAGCGGCAGGTGCTCGTCGCGGCGCTCGAAGGCGGCACGATGCGCTCGGATGTCGCGCGCACGGCGATCGGCTTCGACGACAAGCGCATGCGCTTCTGCCACGAATCCGACGACGCACTCAGGGGCGATCTCGTGCAGCGGATCGTCGAGCAGTTCGCGCTCGAAGCGATGTCGCGCGTCGCGCAGACGGAAGCGCGCCGCGATGCGTTGCAGGAACATCGCGCGCTGCTCGCGGCGCGCATGCAGATGCTCGGCCGGCGCGGCGCGGGCATGAGCAGCCTGATCGCTTCAGCGGATCTCGCCGGCGACGCCACGCGGCTGCAGCGCGATGTCGAAGAGAACGAGGCCGCGCTCGCCGCGCTGGGCTCGCCCGCCGATTCCATCGAAACACAGCTTCGGACCATTCTCGACGTGCTCGACGAGCCGGCCAGGATGATTTCCGTCACCGAGCGCACGCTGTGCCTGAATCACATGAATCTGCTGATGGACACGCGCTGCGATGAGCCGCACGCCGATATCGCGATTCATCTGGCGCGTCTTCCGACGCAGCCGCCGCAGACGCGGGCTGTGGAGATCGTGCGTATCGCGCGGCGGGATGTGCCGGCTGGAGGCAATCGGTTCGAGGAGGCGGCGCGGCTCGTTATCTAGCGCCTATTGCATCCCACCCCTTCCAATCGCCGCCGCAATATCCCGGCTCACTCCCGCCAACGCCCGGCTATGCGCAGCGACGAGCGCATCGTAATCAGGCCCGCTAACCGGCTCGCGCACTTTCGACCGCCCGCTCATGGCATTCTCGTCGCCGAATCTCCGCACCGTCCATTGCGCGTCGATCGAAACGGCATCGCCGGGAACGGACTCGAACTGCTGGATATCCACACGCACGCGCAACGCGTCCGGATCGGCAATCGCGCGCGAGGCCGGCGCGACGCGATCCGAGGCGAGCAGCACCGCGAGGTCTGCCGCGATGGCATCCGCGATGCTGCTCTTGAGCGGCTCGCCCCAGCGCGCGAACTCGTTGAGCGAAACTTCGTTGTTCGTATTGCGTGTGACGATCTGCGGACGATCGACGAGATCGGGCACCGTCACCGGCCCGACGATCACGGGCCGCGTGGGCGCGCGCGCGGTGGCCGCGGTGAGCGTGGGGTCGGCGCTCAAACGGTAGAAGCTCGCGCGCGGCGAACTGCATGCGGCGAGCAGCGCGAAAAGAAAGAGAACGAGAGCGGGCCGCATCACTTCTTGTCCTCCGGCTTGCCACGCAGCAACGCTTCCGGATGCTGCTGCAGATAATCCGCGAGACTGCGGAACGAAACAGCAGTGCGCGTCAGTTCGCGGATCGCTTCGGCCGTGTCCTGCTGAAGACCCGAATCCGGCATCAGCGTGGAATGCGCGGCATCGAGCGCGGCGCGCGCGGCGGCGAGCGTCGTCGCGGCTTGCGGCACGACCTGCGTGTTGAGACCCTGCATCAGCGCGGTCGTGCTGTTGAGCGTCTGCCGCGCGCTCGCGGTGAGTTCCTCGATCGGCAGCTTGTCGATGCGCGTCATGATGCGGTTCACCGAATCCTGCAGCGAGTCGAGGCCGCTCGGCGTCGTCGGCATTTCGGGCGGCACGCTGTTCCAGTCCATGCTCGCCTTTTTCGCGTTCGGGAAGAAATCGAGCGACACGTACAACTGGCCCGTCAGCAGGCTGCCCGTGCGCAATTGCGCGCGCAATCCGCGCGACACGAGGAAATCCGCGAGCGCTCTCGGATCGCTCGCCACGCGCCCGCCTTTCGGCTCGTTCGCGAAGCGCGACGTGAAGCGCTCCGGGTAAAGCTTCACTTCGACCGGAATGCTGATTTGCTTCGTCGCCTGATCGAAGCGCGTATAAATCGCCGACACTTCGCCGATCTGAATGCCGCGGAACTCGACAGGCGCGCCCACCGCAAGCCCGCGCACCGAGCCCTGAAAACTGAACATATACGTTTCGACGATGCGCTCCTGCACGCGCAGCGCGTCGGCGCGCGTGGAGAACAGTTTGAACGTCGTATCGGGCGGCGCTTCGGCCCAGCTCAGCGAGACCGCGGGCGTCTCGAACGCAAGCCCGCCGATCAGGATCGACACGAGCGATTGCGTATTGACCTTGAGCCCGTCGGTGCCAAGCGTCACGTCGACGCCGCCGGCCTGCCAGAAGCGCGAATCGGCGTTCACATAGCGGTCGTAAGGCGCGTTGATGAAAACGTGCAGCGTCACGCCGGCGCCGTCCTTGTCGAGCTCGAACGACGTGACCTGGCCCACTTGCAGGCGGCGGAAATACACCGGCGCGCCGACATCGACGGAACCGAGATCCACCGCCTTCAGGACGAAGCGCCGTCCGGGCACGTCGCTCGCGAAAACCGGCGGCGTTTCGAGGCCGGTGTAATCGCGCCGCGTCTCCTTCGTGTGGCCGATGTCCATGCCGATATACGCGCCCGACAGCAAGGTGCCGATGCCCGACACCGAGCCGCCCGCCACGCGCGGACGCACGACCCAGAAGCGGGTGTCGTCGACGAGCATGTTGGTCGCGTCGCGCGTCAGCTCGGCGGTGGCGATCACGCGCTTGTAATCCTTCGAGAGCGCGACCGTCTTCACGAGACCGATATCGACGTCCTTGAACTTGATCTTCGTCTTGCCCGCTTCGAGCCCTTCGCCGGACTTGAAGCTGATCGTGACGGTCGGACCTTCCGCGAGCACGGCCTGCACCGCGAGCCAGACGCCGACCGCCACCGCGACGGCCGGCACGACCCAGACCCACGGTATGCGCCAGCGCTTTTTCGGCACGACTTCGGCGTCGGGCGTTTCGTCGGGCGTGCTCATCGCGATCCTTCGGCAGAGGGCGGCGAGGTGCTTCTATCCGTGTCCCAGATGAGGCGCGGATCGAAGGACATGGCCGCGAACATCGTCAGCACGACGACGGCGCCGAACGCGATCGACGCCGGCCCGGCTTCGATCGTCGCCATCGCGCTGAACTGCACGAGCGCGACGAGCACGGCGATCACGTAGATATCGAGCATCGACCAGCGGCCCACCAGCTCGACGACGCGATAGATGCGCGCGCGCTGCACGTTCTGCTGCGTCATGCGCAGATTCGCGGTCGCGGCGAGATAGCCGATCGCGAGAATCTTGAGCATCGGCACGGCGATGCTCGCGATGAACACGATGATCGCAAGCGGCCACGAGCCCGACTGCCACAGGTACGCGACGCCGCTCATGATCGTGTCCTTCTGCGCGCCGAAGAGTGAACTCGTGTTCATCACCGGTAGGAGGTTCGCGGGGACGTACAGAATCGCGGCCGCGATCAGATACGCCCACGTGCGCGACAGGCTCGCGGGCTTGCGCAGATGCAGACGCGCGCCGCAGCGCGGGCAGCACAAATGCGCATGCCGCTGCACGCCGCGCGTACTCAGGCCGCAGTCGTGACACACGCAGATGCCGCTCGCCGCCGCCGTGCGCCCGGCGAGCGGTGTGTCGGCGGGCATGCCGGGCGGCGCTTTCTCGATGCGCATCCACATCGCGCGCTCGTCGAAGGCGGAGGCCGCCGCCACGAGCAGCAGCATCAGCGCGGCGAGCGACCACAGCGCCGGTCCCGTCACGACCGCGGCGATATGCGCGAGCTTCACGAGCGCGACGAGCAGGCCGAGCATCAGCACTTCGGTCATGCCCCAGTTGCGCGCGATGCGCAGGACACGGAACACGGCGTCGGCGCGCCACGGCCTGCGGTTCAGGTGCAGCGGCAGCAGCAGCCACACCATGCCGAGCGACTGGAGCGCGGGCATCAGAATCGTCGTGATGAAGATGAGGCCCGCGAGCGGCCACATGCCGTCGCGATAGAGCACGCGCACCGCGCCGATGAGCGTGGTTTCGACAAGATCGCCGTTGACCGCGAGACCGACGATCGGAAACGCGTTCGAGATGACCCACAGCGCGCAGGCCGCGAGCGCATAGGCGAGGGCGCGGTCGAAGCCGCGGCCCCGGCGCCGGTAGAGCACGGCGCGGCAGCGGCAGCAGCGCAGCATGCCGCCGGGCGGGACGTCGCTTTCGCGCTGCATCAGATCGCACTCGTGACACGCGATCAGCGCGCGCGCGGGGCGGTCGCCGGATGCGGATGTCGGCGCGTTCATTGGACCGCCTGCGGGCTCGATTGCGTGGCCTTCGCGGCGTCGCTGGTTTGCGTCGTCATCTTGTCGGCGGCCACGACCCAGCCGCCGCCCATGACCTTGTAGAGCGTGACGAACGACGCGAGCGCGGCGGCCTGCGTCTGGGTCTGCGAAAGCTGCGCGTTGAAGAGGCTGCGCTCGGCGTCGAGCACTTCGATATAGCTCGTATAGCCGCCCTCGTAGCGCGCCCGCGCCATGCGCGAATACGTGCTGAGCGCGACGACCTGGCGGCCCTGCGTTTCGAGCTGCTCGTGCAGCTTGCGCGATGCGATGAGCGCGTCGTCGACTTCCTGGAACGCAACCTGGATCGCTTTCTGATACGTGAGCAGCGCCTGCTGCTGCTGCGCCTCGGCCGACTGCACCTGGCCCGAGATATTGCCCGCCGTGAAGATCGGCTGCGTGACCTGGCCCGCGAACGACCACACGCGCGCGGGCCCCGTGAAGAGCGACGAGAACGCGGTGCTCGCGGTGCCGAAGAGGCCGGTCAGCGAAATCTGCGGGAAGTAGAGCGCCCGCGCCGCGCCGATCAGCGCGTTCGCCGCGACCAGATCCTGTTCGGCTTGCAACAGATCGGGACGGCGCTCCAGCAGATCGGAAGGCAGGCCCGCCGGAACCACGGGTGTCGCGAGTTCGCCGAGCGGGCGGCCGCGCACGATCGGACCCGGGTTCGCGCCGAGCAGGATCGAGAGCGCGTCTTCCTGCTGCGCGATCTGCGTTTCGAGCTGCGGAATCGTCGCGAGCGAGGCTTCGTACTCGGACTGGCTCTGTGCCAGTTCCATCTGCGAGACTTCGCCGCCTTCGAAACGCAGCGTGAACACATGCACGGATTCGGCGCGGCTCTGGGTCGTCGCCTTCGCAATATCGAGCTGCTTGTCGAGGCTCAGCAGATTCAGATACGACGTCGCCACCGACGCCACCAGCGAGAGGATCGTCGCGCGCCGTCCTTCCTCGCTCGACAGCAAGTTCGCGCGCGCAGCCTCGGTGAGACGCCGGTTGCGGCCGAAGACATCGATTTCCCACGCCGCCGAGACGGACAGCTCGACGCTGTTGTAGACCGGCCCGAATCCGTTCGACAGGGCGAGCGGCGTGCGCTGACGCGCCGCCTGCGCGCCCGCGGAAATCTGCGGGAAGAGCGCGGAACGCGTCGTCGCGAACTGGCCCATGAACTGATCGACGCGCGCCGCCGCGATCTTCACGTCCTTGTTGTTCGCGAGCGCGGTGGCGATCAGGTCGTCGAGCACGGGGTCCTGATACTGCTTCCACCATTCGGTGTTGGCGGTATCGGCGGCTTCGGCCGCGGCGAAGCGATACGTCGCCGGCGTCTCGACCGGCTGGCGCGTGTAGTTCGGGCCGAGCAGGCAGCCGCCGAGCGACAGCGCGGCGGCCATGCCCGCGAAAGAGTGGATGAGCCGGGCGCGCCGCATGTCAGTGTCCTTTGTCCGGAGCGGACGGCGTGGCGTTCGGGCCGCTTCCCGATGCCTTCGGCTCTGGCGTCGCATCGGCGGCGGGCGTCTCGCCGCCTTTTTTCTTCGAGCGCGAGGACATCGTTTCGAGGCCCCAGAAGAACATCGGGATGAAGAACACGGCGATCGCCGTCGCGCCGAGCATCCCGCCGATCACGCCCGTGCCGATGGAATGCCGGCTGTTCGCCGATGCGCCCGTCGCGATCGCGAGCGGTACGCAGCCGAGAATGAAGGCGAGCGAGGTCATCACGATCGGGCGCAGGCGTTCTTCGGCGGCGGTCATCGTCGCATCGAAAACGGATTTGCCCTGTTCGCGGTTCAGCACGGCGAACTCGAAGATGAGAATCGCGTTTTTCGCGGCGAGCGCGACCAGCATCGTGAGACCGATCTGGAAGTACACGTCGTTGTTGAGGCCGCGCAGGAGAATCGCGAGCAGCGCGCCGAAGAGCGCGAACGGCACCGCCATCAGCACGCCGAACGGCAGGCTCCACTTTTCGTATTGCGCGGCGAGGATCAGGAACACCATCACGAGGCCGAAGACGAACACGAGCCCGGACGTGCCGCCCGATTTCTTCGCCTCGTACGCCTCGCCGCTCCATCCGATGCCGTAATCGGATGGCAGGCCCGTCGCGATGTCTTCGAGTGCCTGGATCACCTGGCCCGACGCATAGCCCGGCGCGGCATTCGCCGTGATCTTCACCGCCGGGAAATTGTTGAAGCGCGTGATGAGATCGGGCCCGGTGACGTAGCGCGTGCTGACTACCGACTTGAGCGGAACCATCTGGCCGCTCGTGCTCTTCACGAAAATCTGCGTGAGGTCGTCGGGTTTCAGGCGGTATTGCGGCTCCGCCTGCAGGATGACCTGCCACAGCCGGCTCGACCGGTTGAACTGCGACACGTAGAGCGAGCCGAACATCGTCTGCATGGCGCTGTAGACGTCCTCCACGGGCACGCCGAGCGTCTCGGCCTTGTCGCGATCGACGTTCGCGAGCAGTTGCTGCGACGACGCGTTGAACGTGGACGTGACGCCGGTCAGTTCCGGCCGCGCTTTCGCTTTGGCGACGAAATCGTCGACGATCCCCGCGAACTGGGCGGTGGTCGCATCGCCTTTGCTCTGAATCCACATTTCGGTGCCGCCGGTCGTGCCGAGACCCGGTATCGACGGCGGATTCAGCGGTATGACGATGCCCTGCCTGATCTCGGACAAATTCTTGTACGCGTCGATGAGCACCGCGCGCGCGTTCTGCGTGCGGATATTCGCGGACTTGTAGCGTTCATCGAAACTCTTGAAGCCGACGAAGAACGTCGACGAATTGTTCTTGTTCTGGCTGTCGAGAATGCTGAAGCCATCGATGGTCGTGATGCTGCCGACCGCCGGCTGCTTCATGAAGTACTCGGTGACGCGCTCGGACACCGCGCCCGTGCGATCGAGCGAGGCCGCGTCCGGCATGATCACCGCGCCGAGCAGATAGCCCTGATCCTCGGGCGGCAGGAAGGCGGTGGGAATGTCCTTCATCATCACGACGGCGAGCGCGATCATGCCCACGAACAGCAGCAGCGCGATCACGAAGCGCTTGATGATGAGCCGCACCATGCGCGTGTAGCCGTGCGTCATGCGCTCGAACTGGTTGTCGAACCAGCGGAAAAAGCCCTTTTTCTCGTGATGCCCCGGTTTCAGCAAGAGCGCCGCGAGCGCCGGCGACAGCGTGAGCGCGACGATGCCCGATATCACCACCGATATCGCGATGGTAATGGCGAACTGCTTGTACATCTGCCCCGTGATGCCGCCGAGGAACGCGACCGGCACGAACACCGCGCACAGCACGAGCACGATCGCGACGACCGGCCCGGCCACTTCGTCCATCGCTTTCTTGGCGGCGGTCTTCGGATCGAGCTTGAAGACCGTCATGTTGCGCTCGACGTTTTCGATCACCACGATCGCATCGTCCACGACAATGCCGATCGCGAGCACCATGCCGAACAAGGTCAGCATGTTGATGGAGAAGCCGAGCGCTTCCATGCCCATGAACGTGCCGACGATCGACACCGGCACCGCGATCACTGGGATCAGCGTCGCGCGCAGGCTTTGCAGGAACACGAACACGACGATCACCACCAGCACGACCGCTTCGAAGAACGTGTGCACCACGTCGGAGATGGACGCGCGCGTGAACTCCGTCGTGTCCATCGCGATTTCGTAATCGATGCCTTGCGGGAAGGTCTTTTTCATCTCGGCGAGCGACGCGCGCACCTGCTTGGACACGTCGAGCGCGTTCGCGCCGGGCTGCTGATAGACGGCGAGCACCGTCGCGGATTTGCCCTGGAAGCGGCTGCGGATCGAATAGTCTTTCTGGCCCAGCTCCGCGCGGCCCACGTCCTTCAGCCGCACGATCGCGGCGCCGCCCGATTCCGCGCGAATGATGATGTTCTCGAACTCCGACGGCTCCGTGAGGCGGCCCGTCGTCGTCACCGCGAACGACTGCTCGACGGCCGCGCCCGTCGGCGATTGTCCGAGCCGCCCGACGGCGAACTGCTGGTTCTGGTTGGCCACGGCGCGCTGCACGTCGGAAGCCGTGATGCCGAGCTGCGCCATGCGGTCGGGCTTGAGCCAGATGCGCATGGCGTAATCGGGCGTGCCGAAGATCGCGGCCTGATTCGCGCCGGGAATGCGCTTGAGCGCGTCGAGAACATACACGTTCGCGTAGTTCGCGATGTAGGTCGCGTCGTAGCGCTCGTCGGGCGAATAGATGGCGATCACCATCATGAACGCCTGCGATTTCTTCTGCACCTGCACGCCCTGCGCCGTGACCGACTGCGGCAGTTGCGGCATCGCGAGGTTCACGCGGTTCTGCACGTCCACCTGCGCGAGTTCCGGATTCGTGCCGATCTCGAAGTACGCGTTGATCGTGAGATTGCCCGTCGAGGAGCTCGACGAGTTCATGTAGATCATGTTGTCCGCGCCGTTGACCTGCTGCTCGATCGGCGCGGCCACGTTGTTCGCGACGACATCCGCGCTCGCGCCCGGATAGGTCGCGGAGATGGTGATCTGCGGCGGCGTGATGTCGGGGTATTGCGCGGTGGGCAGCGCAAGCATCGCGAGCGCGCCGCCCAGCGTGATGATGATCGAAATGACCGAAGCGAAAATCGGACGGTCGATGCAGAAATGTGAAATGTTCATAGGCCTCTTCCGCGCGACGTGGTTCCGATATTGGTCAGATCAGGTCACTTTTCGGTCCCGCCGCTTGCGTTCTTCGTCTCGCCGAGCGATGCCTCCTTGGCGCCCGAGGCGGGAGCATCGACCACACGGATGTTCGAATCCGCGCTGACGCGTATCGCGCCATCGACGACCACGCGCTCGCCCGCCTTCAGCCCGTTCGTGATGAACCAGTCGTCGCCGTGCCATTCGCCCACTTCGATGACGCGCTGATGCGGCTTCGACTGCTGATCGAGCACCCAGACGAAATGACTCTTCGCGCCCTGCAGCACGGCGCGCTGCGGCAGCAGGATCGCGTTCGGCCGGATCGCGCCCGCGACCCGCGCTTTCACGAACTGGCCGGGGCGCAGCGAGCCCTTCGGATTCGCGAACACCGCGCGCACGAGGAAAGTGCCCGTCTCGGTGCTGAATGCCGGATTCGTGAAGTCGATGCGGCCCGTCTGCGGGTAGACGGAGCCATCGGCCTGAATCACGGTCACATCGAACTGGTTGTCGGGCGGAAAGCGCAACTGGCCTTTTTGAATCTGCTCGCGATAGCCGAGCAGTTCGTTCTCCGAGATGCTGAAGTTCACCCACATCGGGTCGAGCTGATAGACGTAGGTGAGCAGGCCCGATTGCGTCGGCGTCACGTAACTGCCTTCCTGCACGCGCGCAAAACTCGACAGCCCTTTCAGCGGCGAACGGATCGTCGTGTAGCTGAGATTCAGTTCGGCGGTCTGCACTTCGCCCTTCGCGGCGATGACGGCGGCCTCGGCGCTCTTTTCGTTGCCGACGGCGTCATCGAGATCCTTCTTGCTCAACGCGTTCATCGCGGCGAGCGGCTTGACGCGCGCGAGGTTCTGCTGCGTGACGAGAAGCCGCGCCTGCTGCTGCGCAAGCGAGCCTTTCGCGGTTTGCAGCGCGGCCTCGAACGGACGCTTGTCCATGATGAACATCACCTGGCCGGCCGAGACGAGCGAGCCTTCGGTGTACATGCGCTTTTCCAGAAAGCCGTCCACGCGCGCGCGGATTTCCACTTCGCGCGAGCTTTGTGTCTGCGCGGTGAATTCGAAATCGACGGGCGTCGATTGCGCGGCGACGGTAACGACGGTGACTTCGACGGGTGGTTTCGCCGCTTCGGGCGGCGGCTTCTTGCACGCCGCGAGCGAGAGCGACGCGATCGCGGCGGCAACGATGAAACGCATTGCACGCATCGAGCGCGACGGATGAGCGAACCGGCAGCAGTCCAGCATCTGTTCCGACACGAACGCCATAGGCGCCTCCCTCTTGGGGTGGCCGATCGTTGATGAGCGAGCGCGCGTGCAGTGCGCCTCGCCACGACATGCTCGCGCGGGACAGGACTTTAAGACGTCAACGAGCGCGAGCCTGATGCTTGTGATGTGCCGTAGCTGCCTCCGGTTTTGACCGTCGATTTTTAACGAGAGAGCTGCTCATGCTTCGCCGTCGCGTAAGCGTGACGTGCGTGACGTCTGTATCGAGTCTACTAATAGCCGAACTCGGCTGAAAACGCCATAGCGTTTATTGCCATTTCTGTTCGACGCCCGCGTGGGGATTTTTTCGGCGCCGGGGGCAGGGGGTGACGTCGGCGCGCGCCGGGGCGGCGCGCCGATTCATGAAACGATGAAGGGGAATATGGATGGTTTGCGGATGCGTCGCGACCGGCCGGGCGCCGTCCGACGATCAGTCGTGCGCATCATAAATGCCCGAACAATGCCCGCGGCCGGTCCTTCAGCGTGCTCGCCAGCATCCGCAATCCGCTGACGAGTTGATCGCGGCTCTCCGCGCACGCGAGGTTGATGCGCACGCCGTGCTCGATTTCCGATCTGTCCACGGCAAACGCCGACGACGGCATCACCACCACGCCGCGCGCCTTCGCGTTGGCCGCGAAATCGTCCGCGCGCCACGGCGGCGGCAGCTTCAGCCACACGAACATGCAGGCGGGATCGGCCTGCAGCAACTCCTGCGGCAACAGCTCGCGCGCGAGATCGTGCCGCGCGCGAATCTCGGCAAGCTGCGCATTCATGATGTGCTGCGCGGTGCCATCTTCCATCCAGACGGTCGCGATCAGCATCGATATCGGCGCGGGCATCCACGCCGTCGTGCGCACGGCCTCCGCACACAGCGCGGCATTGTCCTGCGGGCTCGACAGATAGCCGAGCCGCAAACCCGGCGCGAGGATCTTCGATGTCGCTGAAATATGAAACGTCAGTTCGGGGCACAGGCTCGCGATCGTCGGCAGACGCTGCGCGACGAGCGGACCGTAGACGTCGTCCTCGATGATCGCCACGCCGTGCCGCCGCGCAACCGCGACGAGCGCCATGCGCCGCTCGAGGCTCATGGTCGTGACGGTGGGATTCTGCAGGTTCGGCACCGTGAAGATCGCCTTCACCGGCACGCGCTTGCAGACGCGCTCGATCTCCTCGACGAGCAAGCCGTCGCGATCGCTCGGAATGCCCACGATCTCGAACTGGAACACCGGCGCCAGCGCCTTCAGGCCGTAATACGTGAGCTGATCCGCGAGGATCACGCCGTCGGTGCCGATCAGGCTGTTGAGCACCGCATACAGCCCATGCTGCGCGCCGCTCGTGACGACGACCTGCTCGGCGGTCGGCGCGAAGCCCGGCGCGCTCATCCAGCGCGCACCGGCCGCGCGCGCCCACGACGGCCCCTGCGGCGGCTGATATTCCTGCAATTGCGCAAAGCGCGGATCGCGCGGCAGCTCGGCCATGGTGCGCGCGAGGCACTTGAGATATTCGCCGGTCGCGGGCCGGTTCACGGTCAGATCGATGACCGTGCTGCCCGCGCTCGCCGCCGGCGTCTCGACGCTCGGCATGGCGCCGCCGGTCACGAGCGAGCCGCGCCGCTTGCTGCCGATCACGAGGCCGCGCAACTGCAATTCCTTGTACGCGCGCGACACCGTCGACACGTTGATGCCCAGTTCGCTCGCCAGTTGCCGCTGCGGCGGCAGACGGCTGCCGGGCGGATAAATGCCGCTGCGAATCTCCTTTTCGATGGAGCTGGACACCTCGATATACGTCGATCGCTTCGCCGCGCCGTCGGTCTCGCCGTTGGCCAGCGTCTGATCCTTGCCGGAAGCCATGAAACTCTGTCTCCATACAAAGCGTGCTTTGTCCGCGATTTGTGCGGAAGTCTGCCGATTCTAACCCAGAGTCGGGCGCGTGCAACGCTCCTGCGCGTGTCGGCAGCGTTCATTCAGGCTCTGCAAGACCCGCTCCAGCCTCCCGTTAGGGAAAGTCCCGGCACCACACAATCACGCTTTTAATTGCACACAAAAAAATCTTGTGTGATTCTAGTATCAGAGTTTGTCTGGTGTGTGCCCGGTTTTTGTATCGGCGCTTCTCCGATTCATTCGATCTTTGTCCGCGGGAGATTTCTTGATGTCCTTGCCTCAATCCACTCAATCGACGCTATCCGGCAGCCCGCCGAAACTCGGCTCGGCGCTGCGCCAGCGTCACGTCACGATGATCGCGCTCGGCGGCATCATCGGCGCGGGTCTGTTCGTCGGCAGCAGCGCAACGCTCGCGACGGTCGGTCCGGCCGCGTGCGTGTCGTATCTCGTCGCCGGAATCGTCGTGCTGATGGTCATGCGCATGCTCGGCGAAATGGCGCTCGCGGTGCCGGGCGTCGGCTCGTTCACCGAATATGCGCGCATCGGGCTCGGCAACTGGGCCGGCTTCACGAGCGGCTGGCTCTACTGGTATTTCTGGGTGATCGTCGTCGCGGTGGAGGCGGTCGCGGGCGCCGCCATCCTGCAACGCTGGATACCCGCGCCGGTCTGGGTCATCGGCCTCGTGCTGCTCTCCGTGATGACCGCGATCAACCTGCTTTCGGTCAAGTCGTACGGCGAGTTCGAATTCTGGTTCGCGTCGATCAAGGTCGCGGCGATCATCGTGTTCATCGCCATCGGCGCGGGCTATCTGCTCGGCTTCGGCCACACGCACGGCGCGCTCGCGCATCTCACCGGCAATCGCGGCTTTCTGCCGTTCGGCGCGATGTCCGTGTTCGCCGCCGTGCCCGCGGTGATCTTCGCGGTGGGCGGCGCGGAAATCGCGACGATCGCCGCCGCCGAATCCGACGACCCCGCGAAGAGCGTCGCCGCGATGACGCGCTCGGTGATCCTGCGCGTCATCACGTTCTATGTCGGCTCGCTGTTCCTGATCGCGTGCATCGTGCCGTGGGGCAGCATCGTGACGGGCCACTCGCCGTTTGTCGCCGCGCTGGAGACGATGCGCATTCCCTACGCCGCCGACATCATGAATGCGATCGTGCTCGTCGCCGTGCTGTCCGCGCTGAATTCGGGGCTGTATGTGTCGTCGCGCATTCTGTTCCGTCTCGCCGAACGCGGCGATGCGCCGAAGTCGCTGCTCAAACTCACGCCGCACAAGGTGCCGCGTCTTGCGGTGCTGCTCTCGAGCGTGGTGGGTTATGTGGCGATCATCGCCGCGATCGTGTCGCCGCAGGGCGTGTTCCTGTTCCTCGTGAACGCATCCGGCGCGGTGATGCTGTTCGTCTATCTGGCGACGGCGCTCGCGCAGATTCGCATCCGCCGGCGCATCGAAAAGCAGGCGCCCGAGCGCCTCACGCTGAAGATGTGGCTCTTCCCGTGGCTGTCGTATGCGGTCGTCATCGCGATCGTGGGCGTGCTCGCGGCGATGGGCGCGGACGCCGAACTGCGCGGCCAGCTGATGGCGAGTCTCGCGAGCCTCGCGGTGGCGTCGGCGGCGTATGTCGTCGCGGCGAAGCGTCATCATCGGCACGAGGAAAGCGCGGCGGCGACGGGCTTTCTGTCGAGCGACGACGGTCTTGCATGGAAGGGGCGTGACTGATGTCGAACGTGGCGATCATCGGCGCGGGGTTCATCGGCATGGCGAGCGCGGCCTGGCTCATGCGCGACGGTCACGCCGTCACGCTGCTCGATCCGTCGGGCGTGGCGCAGGGCGCGTCGTTCGGCAATGCGGGCACGTTCGCGCCTTACGGCTGCGTGCCGGTGAACAATCCGTCCGTATTCCGCGATATCCCGCGCTTTCTGCTTTCGAACGACAGCCCGTTCAGATTGCGCTGGCGCTATCTGCCGCAACTCGCGCCGTGGCTCGCGCGCTTTCTGTTGAGCTCGCGGCGCGCGAATTACGAAGCGAGCGCGAAGGCGCTGGCCGCGCTGTTGTCGCGTGCGCAGGAAGGCTATGCGCCGCTGCTTTCCGATGACGGTTTGCAGCGCTTCATCCGGCCGCGCGAATGCCTGTATCTCTATTCGAGCGCGGCGTCGTTCGATGCGGCGCGCGATTCGCTCGCGTTGCGCGAACGGCTCGGCGTGGGCTTCGATGTGCTCGATAGCGGCGCGATCCGCGAACTGGAGCCACAGCTTGCGCCGATCTTCGAGCGCGGCGTGCTGTTTCGCGATAGCTGGCATTTCAGCGATCCGGCCGCGTTTCTTCAGGCTTTATACGAGCGTCTCGTCGCGCAAGGTGCACGTCTCGAACGCGTGAAAGTGGATGCGATCGAGCCCAATGCGCAAGGCGTGTCGTTGCGCATGAATGGCGAGGCGCGCCGCTTCGATCATGTCGTCGTCGCGACGGGCGCGCGTTCACGCACGTTCGCGCATCAATGCGGCGACGACGTGCCGCTCGATACCGAACGCGGCTATCACGTGCGCTATGCCTCGGCATCGGGTTTGATATCGCGGCCATGCGGCTGGGCGGAACGCGGCTTCTACATGACGCCGATGAGCGACGGCATTCGCGTCGCGGGCACCGTCGAGCTCGCCGGCTTTACCGAAGCGCGCAATCGCGCGCTGCTCGATCTCGTCACGGTGTCGTCGAAGCGCGCGTTGCCCGCGCTCGGCACGCCGGATCGCGAATGGCTCGGCTTTCGCCCCACGCTGCCCGATGGCGTGCCGGTGATCGGCGCGGCGAAGACGAGCGAGCGCGTGATCTACGCGTTCGGGCATCAGCATCTGGGTTTGACGCTCGCGGGCGTGAGCGGGCGCATCGTGGCCGATCTGGTCGCACGGCGCGCACCGCCGGTCGATCTCGCGAGTTATCGCGCGTCGCGTTTTCACTGAGGAGCATGAACATGAACCGTCGCATCTTTCTTTCAGGCATCGCCGCGAGCATGCTTGCCGCGTACGTGCCGATGTCGTGGGCCGCGGAACCCGAAACCGTCAAGATCGCGTTCGTCGGACCCCTGACGGGACCGGTCGCGCGCGTCGGCAAGGACTTGCAGTACGGCGCGCAACTCGCGATCGATGAAGAGAACGCGAAGCATCCGACCGTCGGCGGCAAGCCCGTCAAGTTCGAGCTGGAGGTCTACGACGATCAGGCCGATCCGCGCACGGCGATCCAGGTCGCGCAAAAGGCCGTGGACAGCGGCGTCGTCGGCGTGATCGGGCATTACAACTCGGGATGCAGCATTCCGGCGTCCGCCGTGTATCACCAGGCGAATGTCGCGATGATCACGCCCGGCTCGACCAATCCGCAACTCACGAAGCAGGGCTTCAAGAACGTGTTCCGCACGATGGGCCACGACGGTGTGGGCGGCGTGGTCGCGGGGCGCTTCGTGGTCGAGCAGATGAAGCCCAAGCGCATCGGCATCATCGACGATCGCACGGCCTTCGGGCAAGGCCTTGCCGATGCGTTCGAAAAGGGCGTGAAGGAAGCGAACGGCAAGGTCGTCGCGCGCGAATACACGAACGACAAGGCGGTCGATTTCCGCGCGATCCTCACGACGATGAAGAGCCAGAACGTCGATCTGCTCTTCTTCGGCGGGCTCGATGAACAGGGCGCCATGCTCGTCAAGCAGATGCGTTCGCTCGGCATGACGACGCAGCTTTTCGGCGCGGGCGCGTTGAAGAGCAATGCGTTCCTGACAATCGCGGGCACCTCGGGCAATGGCACGCAGGATCTCGAACCTGGCCCCGCGCTCGACAAGTTGCCTTCCGCGCAAGCCTTCGGCAAGCGCTACAAGGCGCGATTCAATCAGGATGTCGAACTGTATGCGCCGTTCGCCTACGATGCCACGCTCGCGATGATCAAGGCGATCCACGACGCGAACTCGCTCGATCGCGGCAAGATCGTGGAGGCGCTCGCGAAGGTGGACGTGACGGGCGTGACGGGCAGGATATCCTTCGATCCGTACGGCGATCTGATCAAGCCGCCTTATACGCTCTTTCAGGTCGAGCAGGGACAATGGAAGAGCCTGAAAACGGTGGGCGGAAGCGGCGTATGAGTTACAGGGAAAGCGCCGGCGTTCGCACGTACCGCTTCGACACTCTGAAGACGCTGCTGGCGAAAGCCAGTCCGAAGCGTTCGGGCGACGAACTCGCGGGCGTCGCCGCCGCAACGGAGGAAGAGCGCGCGGTGGCGAAGAGGGCGCTGGCCGCCGTGCCGCTGCGCGCGTTTCTCGATGAAGCGTTGATTCCGTATGAAGACGATGAAGTCACGCGCCTTATCATCGACGAACATTCGCGGGACGCATTCGCCGCCGTGTCGCATCTCACGGTCGGCGAGTTCCGCGAATGGCTGCTCGCGGATTCGACCGATACCGCCGCGCTCGTCGCGGTATCGGAAGGATTGACGCCTGAGATGGCCGCGGCCGTGTCCAAGCTGATGCGCAATCAGGATCTCATCCTCGCCGCGAAGAAGCGGCCGGTGGTCACGCGCTTTCGGAACACAGTCGGCTTGCCGGGACATCTGTCGGTGCGCCTGCAACCGAACCATCCCACGGACGATGTGCAGGGCATTGCCGCATCGATGATCGACGGCCTCATGTACGGTTGCGGCGACGCGATGATCGGCATCAATCCCGCATCGGACTCGCCGCAGGCCATCGGCAAGCTGCTCGCGATGATGGACGCATTCCGCGAACGCTACGACGTGCCGACGCAAACCTGCGTGCTCACGCACGTGACGAACACGCTCGCGGCGATCGAGCAGGGCGCGCCCGTCGATCTCGTGTTTCAGTCGATCGCGGGCACGGAGCGCGCGAATGCGTCGTTCGGCATATCGCTCGCGCTGCTGCAGGAAGCGTATGACGCGGGCTTGTCGCTCGGGCGCGGGACCATCGGCCATAACCTGATGTACTTCGAAACGGGGCAGGGCAGCGCGTTGTCGGCGAATGCGCATCATGGCGTCGATCAGCAGACTTGCGAGGCGCGCGCGTATGCGGTGGCGCGCAAGTTCGATCCGTTTCTCGTGAACACGGTGGTGGGTTTCATCGGCCCGGAATATCTCTACGATGGCAAGCAGATCATTCGCGCCGGGCTCGAAGATCATTTCTGCGCGAAGCTGCTTGGCGTGCCGATGGGTTGCGACGTCTGCTATACGAATCACGCCGAAGCGGATCAGGACGACATGGACAACCTGCTGACCCTGCTCGGCGCGGCGAACGTGAACTTCATCATGGGCGTGCCCGGCGCCGACGATGTGATGCTGAACTATCAGAGCACGTCGTTTCATGACGCGCTGTATGTGCGCGACGTGCTGGGGCTCAAGCGCGCACCGGAGTTCGAAGCATGGTTGCGCGCGATTCAGATCACGAATGAGCAAGGCATGCTTCGTGAACAGACGCAATGGCCCGCGCTCACCGACTGGATGAGGGCGTGATGAGCGTGAATCCGAATCGATGGGAAGCGCTGCGCCGCTTCACGGATGCGCGTATCGCACTGGGGCGCGCGGGCAGCAGCGTGCCGACCGGACCGTTGCTCGCGTTCACGCTCGCGCATGCGCAGGCGCGCGACGCGGTGCATCGTCCGCTCGATGCCGATGCGTTGCAGGGCGCACTGCGATCGAAGGGATATGCAAGCGTCGCGGTGCATAGCGCCGCGCCCGCGCGCGATGCATATCTGCGACGTCCCGATCTCGGGCGCAGGTTGAGCGAGGACAGCGTGACGCGCCTCGAAGCGCATGCGAAGAACGCGGACCTCGTGTTCGTCATCGCCGACGGGCTGTCGTCCAGTGCGGCGGCAACGCATGCGATACCGCTCATCGAAAGGACGATCGCGCGGCTCGACGGATGGCGCATCGGTCCCGTCGTCGTGGCGACGCAGGCGCGCGTCGCGCTCGGCGATGGCATCGGCGCGATATTGAAGGCGCGTATCGTCGCGATGCTGATCGGCGAAAGACCGGGACTGAGCTCGCCCGCGAGTCTCGGCGTCTATGTCACGTACGATCCCGTGCCAGGCCGCAGCGACGCCGAGCGCAACTGCATATCGAACGTGCGGCCTGAAGGACTGGCTTACGATGCCGCGGCGTTCAAGCTCGCCTGGCTGCTGAACGAAGCGCGCACGCGAAAGCTGACGGGCGTCAGCCTCAAGGACGACAGCACGGTTGCGCTGTCGCAGCGAACGGTCGATCGTCTATCGGGTGAATAGTCTGCCTCGATGCTTGGCGTAAACCCCGCCCCAATAAACTGGCGCACGTAAGAAAAGGGTAAGCGGACGCTTTTACCTTAGTCTCCAGCGCATCGAAAGCAAAACTCGCCTCGAAACGCATGCGCGAGAGCATCGCGTGATCTCCCCGCTTGGGGGATTCCTTACTTCTTATGGTTCGCCGAACGTTCGCGCATCGGGCGGGAACGCGCGCCTTCGCACGCAGAGAAAAGACCTTCATGCAGGAGACGGAAATGGATCTCAGGATCGTGGAAAAAATCAAGTCGAGCGCCACGTATGGCGAACTGGTGCGAAAACGCTCGAAGCTCGGCTGGACGCTGACGGCGCTCGTATTGATCGTGTACTACGGCTACGTGCTGCTGATCGCGTTCGACAAGGATCTGCTCGCCTCGAAAATCGGTTCGGGCGTGATGACCTGGGGCATGCCGATCGGCCTGTTCGTGATCGTCTTCACGGTCGTCATCACCGGGCTTTACGTGCGGCATGCCAACAGCACGTACGACGAACTCACCGACAAGATCAAGCGGGAGGCCGCATGAAGGCGCAACGTCATCTCGCGGCGGGCGCGCTTTTCGCGACGTCCGCCAGTGCTTTTGCAGCGGGCGGCGATCTCGGTCAGGCCGTCAAACAGGCGACCAACTGGACGGCGATCTGCATGTTCATCGCATTCGTCATCGCCACGTTGTTCATCACCAAATGGGCGGCGAAGAAAACGCGCTCGGCGGCGGACTTCTACACGGCGGGCGGCGGCATCACCGGCTTTCAGAACGGGCTCGCGATTGCGGGCGATTTCATGTCGGCGGCGTCGTTTCTCGGCATCTCGGCGGCGGTCTACAGCAATGGCTATGACGGCCTGATCTATTCGATCGGCTTTCTCGTCGGCTGGCCGATCATCACGTTCCTGATGGCGGAGCGCCTGCGCAATCTCGGCCGCTTCACCTTCGCCGATGTCGCCGCGTACCGCTTCAAGCAGACGCCGATCCGCGCCTTCGCGGCCTCGGGCACGCTCGTCGTGGTGGCGTTCTATCTGATCGCGCAGATGGTCGGCGCGGGGCAGCTCATCAAGCTGCTGTTCGGCCTCGAATACTGGATCGCGGTGGTGATCGTCGGCGCGCTGATGATGGTGTACGTGCTCTTCGGCGGCATGACGGCGACGACGTGGGTGCAGATCATCAAGGCGTGCCTGTTGCTCGCCGGCGCGTCGTTCATGGCCTTCATGGTGATGTGGCAGTTCAACTTCAGCCCCGAGGCGCTGTTCGCGAAGGCCGTGGACGTGCACGAGAAGAAAGAATCGATCATGGGTCCGGGCAACTTCATCAAGGACCCGATCTCGGCGATCTCCTTCGGCATCGCGCTGATGTTCGGCACGGCGGGCCTGCCGCACATCCTCATGCGCTTTTTCACCGTGCCCAACGCGAAGGAAGCGCGCAAGTCGGTGTTCTGGGCGACGACGTGGATCGGCTACTTCTACATCCTCACGTTCATCATCGGCTTCGGCGCGATCGTGCTGGTGAGCACGAACCCGGTCTTCAAGGATGCGGGCGGCAAGCTGCTCGGCGGCACCAACATGGCGGCGGTGCATCTTGCGAGCGCGGTCGGCGGCAACGTGTTCCTCGGCTTCATCTCGGCGGTCGCGTTCGCCACGATTCTCGCGGTCGTCGCGGGTCTGACGCTCGCGGGTGCGTCGGCGGTGTCGCACGATCTGTATGCCACCGTGTTCAAGAAGGGCAAGGCATCGAGCAAGAGCGAAC
Organism: Caballeronia sp. PC1; assembly: GCF_021353155.1. Classification (NCBI taxonomy): domain Bacteria; kingdom Pseudomonadati; phylum Pseudomonadota; class Betaproteobacteria; order Burkholderiales; family Burkholderiaceae; genus Caballeronia; species Caballeronia sp. PC1. The sequence goes on along the minus strand of NZ_JAJUBH010000003.1, from coordinate 10,902 downwards.
TGAAAGTCTCGCGCGTGACGACGATCGTGCTCGGCATCGTCGCGGTCGTGCTCGGCATCGTGTTCGAGAAGCAGAACATCGCGTTCATGGTGTCGCTCGCGTTCGCGGTGGCGGCGTCGGCCAACTTCCCGGTGCTCTTCATGTCCGTGTTGTGGCGCGGCTGTACGACGCGCGGCGCGGCGGTCGGCGGTTTCCTCGGCCTGCTTTCCGCAGTCGTGATGACGGTGCTGTCGAAGGCCGTGTGGGTGGACGTGTTCCACTACGCGAGTGCGCCGTTCCCGTATGCCTCGCCCGCGCTCTTCTCGATGGCGATCGGCTTCATCGGCATCTGGCTCTTCTCGGTGACGGACCGATCGGCGCGCGCGCGTATCGATCAGGCCGGCTTCGAGGCGCAGACGGTGCGCTCCGAAACGGGCATCGGCGCGGTGGAGGGCGCGAGCCATTGATGTGACGGCGGCGGCGCGCCCCATGCGCCGCCGGAATCATCGCCGATACGACATGCCGCAGCACTGATACGACAGCGCAGCCCTGCGTTATCGAATGGCCCGGAAAATGCGTTAAGCTCGATGCAAACGGAATGCACGGAGCATCAAACGCACGGAGCGAGCCATGAAACTGCAGTGCCCGAGTCTTTTCGAGCAATCGGCGTATATCGGCGGCGCGTGGGTGGATAACACGTCGCTGCCGCGCGTGCCCGTCACGAATCCTTCGACGGGCGAGACGCTCGGCACCGTGCCGCAAGTGACGCCGGAGCAGGTGAGCGAAGCGATCGAATGCGCAAACGCGGCCTTGCAGGACTGGCGAAGCTGGAGCAGCCGCGAGCGCGCATCCGTCCTGCGGGAGTGGGGGCGGCTCGTCGAACTTCATCGCGATGATCTCGCCATCATTCTTTGCTGCGAACAAGGCAAGCCGCTTCACGAAGCGCGCTCCGAAATCACGCAGGCCGCGAATTATCTCGACTGGTTCGCCGAAGAAGCGCGGCGCATCTATGGCGACAACATTCCCGCGCCGCGGCGCAATCAGCGTATTCGCGTGCTGCATCAGCCCATCGGCGTGTGCGGCGCGATCACGTCATGGACCTTTCCTTCGTCGATGGTCGCGCGGCGCGTCGGCGCGGCGCTCGCGGCGGGTTGCACGGTCATTCATCATCCCGATCCGCAGACGCCTTTTTCGGCGCTCGCGCTGTGTGTGCTCGGCGAAAACGCCGGTTTGCCGCGCGGCGTGCTCTCCGTGCTGACGGGCGCGGGCGAGCCGGTCAGAAGCACGCTGCTCGCGAGTCCCGACGTGCGGAAGGTGTCGTTCACCGGCTCCATCGACGAAGGCAAGCGGCTCATGACCTTGTGCGCGCCCACGGTCAAGAAGATGTCGCTCGAACTGGGCGCGAACTGTCCTTTCATCGTGTTCGGCGACGCGGATATCGATCTCGCCGTCAAAGGCGCGCTCGATGCGCGTTTTCGTCACTCCGGCCAGGCCGCGATGTGTGCGAACCGCTTCTTCGTGCATGAGGACGTCTATGAAAATTTCGTCGCGAAACTGGTCTCGCGCGTCGCGTTGCTCAAGGTGAGCGACGGACTGGACGAGGGCGCGCAGATCGGGCCGCTCATCAGCGAGGCGGCGGTGACGAACATGGAAAACCTCGTCGATGAAGCGGTGAAACTCGGCGCGACGGTCGCGGCGGGCGGCGCGCGCGTCGCGCCCGGCTCGCATTTTTTCAGACCGACGGTGCTGACGGACGTCGATCCGTCGATGAGCGTGTGCGGCGACGAAGTGCTCGGCCCGATCGCGAGCGTGCTCCGGTTCCGGGACGAGGACGACGTCATCACGCTCGCGAACGACACGCGCACGGGGCTTGCGGCTTACTTCTATACGGCAGATATCAGCCGCGCGTTCCGGGTGATGGAGGCGCTGGAATGCGGCGTCGTCGGCGTGAACGACAGCCTCGTGTTCAACGAGGTCGCGCCGTTCGGCGGGATCAAGGAATCGGGGATGGGCAGGGAAGGCGCGTCGTCCGGCGTCGAGGAGTATCTGGAGGCGAAGTATGTTTGTTTTGGGAATCTGGAGGGGTAGCGTTACCCGGTCTGTTCGCGGCAACGCGATGACCGGCGAGCGCTCTATAATCCTCGCGCCGCGCCTCAAACGGCTGGACCCAGCAATCGCGCGCTCGAGAAACCCAAAAGAATGTCAAGACAGGCCACAACTCCGCTTCTGATTTCGCCCGACTTCAATACTGCAGTACGCCTGGAACCCGAGGGTCGCCGAGGCGCGACGGAATTCAGTGAAGCCGATATTCAGGCTTACGTTCATGCACACCCCGCCTGCCTTCCGATCGCGGAGATCGACGCGATTTTCAGCGGACCGGTGGCAGTTTGCCGCGAGTTGTACACGTCCGCGGGGCCGATCGACGTCTTCATGGTTACGCCTTCGGGTTTGCCCGTGCTGGTCGAATGCAAACTATGGCGCAATCCTGAAGCCCGGCGCGAAGTCGTCGGCCAGATTCTCGACTATGCGAAGGAACTCAGCCGCTGGTCGTCGTCCGATTTGCAGCGAGCGGTCAAACAAAATCTGAAGCGTGACGGAAATCCACTGCTCGACATCGTGCATGCCGCCGATCCGAATATCGACGAGATCGAATTCAACGACGCACTGACGAAAAATCTTCGCCGCGGGCGCTTTCTTCTGCTCATCGTCGGGGATGGCATTCGCGAGGGCGTCGAGGCGCTTGCCGAATATCTGCAGGCGCACGCCGGACTGCATTTCTCGCTGGGCCTCGTGGAGATGCCCGTGTATCGCATGCCCGATGGCGGACGCCTGATCGTGCCGCGTGTGCTGGCGCGCACCACGCTGATTACCCGGACCGTGGTGACGTTACCCGAAGGCCATGCGCTGGATGAAGGCCACGACGCCGAAGGCGGGGAAGAAGCCGACCGCGATCGGATGGGGTTATCGGACGAACAGCAAAGCTTCTGGAAAGCGTTTCTCGACATCCTCGAACTCGACGATCCCGAGCAGCAGATACCGAAACCGGCCCGGCAAGGGCATATCGGCTTCACGCTGCCCGCGCCCGGCGGAAGTGCGTGGATCACGGCCTATCGCGACATACATCGTCAGATGGTCGGCGTGTTTCTTTCATCTCGTCAAGGCACGGTCGGAGAGCGTGCGGTGCAAACGATCGCGGATGACTGGGAGATCGTGAAGGGCGAATTGGGCGGAACGGCGGAATTGATCGACCGCGACAATCAGCAAAGCATCAGGGACCGACGTGTCTTTGGATCGTTGAAGCAGCCTGAAGTACGCGAGAAAGCCTTCGCCTGGCTCGCGGAACGGACGAATACTTTCGTGAATGTATTGCGTCCGCGCGTGCGATCGGCGGTTGCCGATGAAAAGGCATCAACTGAGTGAACACACAAGGCGCATGCTGATTTCGGCGTGTCGCTTCACTCCGGCGGCCGCACCACCAGAATCGGCAAATGACTATGCGTCAGCACCTTTTGCGTCTCGCTGCCGAGCAAGAGCCCGCGAATCCCGCCATGCCCGTGTGACGCCATCACGATGAGATCGCAGTGCCGCGCTTTCGCGGCCTTGAGAATCGCTTCGTAAGGATGCGCGCCGGTGGGCGCTTCGGTATCGCAATCCACGCCGGCCTCGGTGGCGATCGCACGCACGCTCTCCAGATATTGCCCGGCGCGCTCCCGGTCGACCGACTCGAAGTCATCCTGCGGCGCGCCCACCATCTCGGCGCTATAAACGGTCATATGAAACGGCCGCACCATATAAAGCGCGGTGATGCGCGCGCCGTTTTCCTTCGCCAGCGCAACCGCCATGCGCGCGGCCGCTTCGGATAGCGCGGAGCCATCCGTCGGAACGAGCAGATGCCTGAACATGATGACGTCCTCCGGTTCTCTGGGGCGTTCATGGTTCAGTATAGGCGAGGCGTCGAGCGACCGAAACGGAATCGAAAGCTTCAGCGCCCCATCGCCGCGACGGCGTCTTCATGCAGGCGCACGGCCATCACGGGCGCTTCCGGTCCGACGTGCGACAGCTTCATCAATCTCGGCTGCAACAGCAGCGCAACAAGCCCGCTCCAGCCCGTCTGATGCGAGGCGCCGACGCCGCGTCCGTTGTCGCCATGAAAGTACTCGTGAAAGAGAATCAGATCCCGCGAGCGCGGATCGGCCTGCAATTGCGGATACGCCGCCATCACGGGGCGCTTGCCCTCGGCGTCTTTCATGAAGAGCATGCTGATGCGTCTGGACAGGTCATCGGCGATCTCGCTCAGCGAAAGCGTCTTGCCTGAACCCGTCGGATACTCGACGCGGAAATCGTCGCCGTAATAGCGATGAAACTCGTACAGCGATTCGATCAGCAAGTAATTCACGGGCATCCATATCGGCCCGCGCCAGTTCGAATTGCCGCCGAACACGCGCGAATCGGATTCCGCCGGCAGATAGCGGATGCAGACGTTCAGACCATCGTGATCGAAGACATAGGGCGTGCCGCAATGCACGCGGGACAGCGCGCGCACGCCGTAGTCGGAGAGGAATTCGCACTGATCGAGCGTGCGGCGCAAGAGCGCCTTCATGCGATGCCCGCGCAGCAGCGACAGCAGCGTGGTATTGCCCTTGCCGGGCTCGGTCCAGCGCGACACCAGCTTCGCGAGATTCGGCCGGTGATCCAGAAACCACGCGAGCCGTTCGCGCAGTCCAGGCAGATCGCCATAGACGCGCTCTTCCAGCACATGCACGGCGAAAAGCGGAATCAGCCCGACGATGGAGCGAATGCGCAGGGGCACGCGCGAGCCGTTCGGCAGATGCAGCGAGTCGTAAAAGAACTCGTCGCGGCCGTCCCATAGACCCGTGTTGCAGCCTTCGCCGCAACTCACCGCTTCGGCGATATACAGAAAGTGCTCGAAGAACTTCACCGCGATCTCGACATACGATTCGTTCGTCATCGCCAGTTCGAGGCCGATCTGCATGAGGTCGAGCGCATACGACGCCATCCACGCGGTGCCGTCGGCCTGATCGATGCGGCCGCCGGTGGGCAGCGGCTGCGAGCGGTCGAAGATGCCGATGTTGTCGAGCCCGAGAAAGCCGCCCTGAAAGATGTTGCGGTCGTCGGCGTCCTTGCGGTTGACCCACCACGCGAAGTTGAGCAGCAGCTTGTGGAACATTACTTCGAGAAACGCGTGATCGCCGATGCCCGTCATCTCGCGATCGAGCTCGTACACGCGCCATGTCGCCCACGCATGCACCGGCGGATTGGCGTCGCCGAACGCCCATTCGTAGGCCGGCAACTGCCCGTTCGGATGCATGTAGCGCTCTTTGACGAGCAGCATCAACTGCTTCTTCGCGAAGTCGGGATCGATGGTCGCGAAGGCCACCGCATGAAACGCGAGATCCCACGAGGCGTACCACGGGTATTCCCACTTGTCCGGCATCGAGACGATGTCGCCGTTGCACATGTGCCGCCAGTCCGCGTTGCGCCCGTGGCGGCGGCCCTTCGGCGGCTTGGGCTGGCCCGGATCGCCGTCGTGCCAGCGCGTGACGTCGAACTGGTAATACTGCTTGGTCCATAACATGCCGGCGAGCGCCTGACGCTGCACGAGGCGCGCATCGTCATCGACGATATCGTGTTGCAGTGTCGAATAGAACTCGTCGGCTTCCGCCTCGCGGCGCGCGAAAAGCTGTTCGAGGTCGAGCGGCGGATCGTTCGAAACGGACGCGGGACGCCAGCGCAAATAGACGGCCGCGCGTTCATGCGGCGCGAGTTGCAGATGCACGCGCGCCGCGCTGCGCGTGCCGCGATCGCGGCGAATAGCCTGCTCGTCGCCTTCCACGAGAAAGTCGTTGAAACCGTCCTTGAACGGCCCCGCGCCTTCCATGCCGAAGATGCGACGAACGTTCGTTTCGTTCTCGCAGAAGAGCCATTCGATCGGCGCTTGCGCCGTGGCCGTGACGAACATCGTGCCCGAAGACGGATTGTGCGCGACCACGCGCGCGCCTTCCTGCGCATCGTGTTCGAGCGTCAACGAAGGCTTGCCCCATTTGCTCGACCACGACCACCGGTTGCGGGCCCAGAACTGCGGCAGCAGATCGAGCGTCGCGCTTTCGTTCGCGCGATTCTCGACGGTGACGCGCATCACGATATCGTCGGGCGTGTGCTTCGCGTATTCTACGCAGACATCGAAGTAGCGATCCGCATCGAACACGCCCGTGTCGAGAATTTCGTACTCGGGCAAGGCGGGGCCGCGCCGCCGGTTTTCGTCGATGAGTTGCTGGTACGGATACGCATCGTGCGGGTACTTGTACAGCATCTTCATGTACGAATGCGTGGGCGTGCCGTCGAGGTAGAAGTACAGTTCCTTCACGTCCTCGCCGTGATTGCCTTGCTCGTTCGTCAGCCCGAAAAGCCGTTCCTTGATGATCGGATCGCGCCCGTTCCAGAGCGCGAGAGAGACGCACCAGTCGAGCGGATCGTTGCCGTAGCCCGCGATGCCGTCCTCGCCCCAGCGGTACATGCGGCTGCGCGCATGGTCGTGCGGAAAGTAATCCCAGGCGGTGCCGTATTCGCTGTAATCCTCGCGCACGGTGCCCCATTGCCGTTCGCTCAGATACGGCCCCCAGCGGCGCCAGCGGTCGAGATCGGCGCCGTGCAGGCGGGCGCCTTCTTTCGTTTGCAGCAGATGGATTGCGCGTAGCGGTGGCATGCGACCTCCGGTCCGGGATGACCATCCAATACGTTCGATGCGCGAATTCCCGATGATAAGCGCCATTGCACCGATTCGGGAACGCGGATTTTCGTCGTGACATCCAAGCCGGTATCCACAACGGCGTGCCGGGAGACATCACGATGAAACCTGTTCATATCGCATGCGCGGCGGCGCTCGCGCTCGCGAGCCTCGCGTCTCACGCTCAGAGCGCGGGGCCTACCGATCCGCAGATCGCGGCCATCGTCGTCACGGCAAATCAGGTCGATATCGACGCGGGCAAGCTCGCCGAATCGAAAACGAAATCGAAGGACGTCAAGGCATTCGCCCAGCAAATGGTCGCCGATCATAGCGGCGTCAACAAGGCCGCGACCGATCTCGTGAAGAAGCTCGCCGTGACGCCGGAAGACAACCCGACGAGCCAGAGCCTCAAGCAAGGCGGCGACGCGAATCTCTCGAAGCTGAAGACGCTGTCGGGCAGTAGCTTCGACAAGTCGTATATCGATCACGAGGTCGCCTATCATGAAAGTGTGCTCGATGCGCTCGACAAGACGCTGATTCCGAGCGCGAAAAACGAAGAACTGAAAGCGCTATTGGTGAAGGTGCGGCCCGCGTTCGTTGCGCATCTCGAACATGCGCGGCATGTGCAGGCGGAACTGGGAAAGAGCGGTGCGTAACGCGCGCTGGCTCCTTGCCTTCGCGGCCATGCTCGCGTTGTCGTCCGAAGCGGCGGGCGCGACCTTCGTCGTGGTGATCGAGCAGATGCGCTTCGAGCCGCCGGCTTTGACGATTGCGCGCGGCGATCGCGTCGTCTGGGTGAACAAGGATCTGTTTCCCCATACCGCGACCGCCGACAAGAAGGCGTTCGATTCGCGCGGCATCGCGCCGGATGCCTCATGGAGCTATGTCGCGCATGACGCGGGACGTTATGCGTATTCGTGCACGCTGCATCCGACGATGCACGCGGTCCTGAACGTTCGATGAGCCGGCGATGAGCGAACTCGCAACCGACCTGACCGATGACGACATGAGCCTCGCACGCCGCATCGCTGAGGGCGATCGCAGTGCGTTCGAACTCATGATGCGGCGGCACAACCGGCGTCTTTATCGCCTCGCGCGCGCGACCTTGCGCAACCACGCCGAAGCCGAAGACGCGTTGCAGGACGCCTATCTGCACGCGTACAGATCGATGAGCCAGTTTCGCGGCGATGCGCGGCTGTCCACGTGGCTGTCGCGGCTCGTGCTCAACGAATGCTTCGCGCGCCTGCGGCGCAGCGCGCGGCGTCAGAACGTGATTCCGATCGTGGACGCGCCCGACTATGCCGAACATGCCGATGCAATGACCGCGCACGCCGATGCACCCGATGAAGCGCTCGCGCGCGCTCAGGTTCGCGCGCTGCTCGAACGCAAGCTCGATGAACTGCCCGAACTCTTTCGCATGGTGTTCGTGTTGCGCTCGATCGAAGAGATGAGCGTGGAGGAGACCGCGCAGTGTTTGCGCATTCCCGAGGCCACGGTGCGCAGCCGCCACTTTCGCGCGCGCAGCCTGTTGCGCGAATCGCTTGCGCAGGCATTCGATCTCGCCGAGCGCGATGTATTCGAATTCGGCGGCGCGCGGTGTGACCGTATCGTCGCGGGCGTAATGTCGAAACTATCCGGCGACGCCGCGAGGACGCCATGAATGGCTTAAGGCAAGTTTGCGCGATGACGGGCGTGGTCGTGCTGGCGAGCGTGTCGGCTGTTGGCGCAAGGACGATCACGGTCGTATCCGGCACGTATGGCGGGAATTGCGGCGCGCCCGGCGGCAACGCGGCGCGCGATCTGATGCACCAATGCAACGGCCTCGACACATGCGAGTACAGGCCGGACCGGGCGCGCATCGGCGACACCGCGCGCGTTTGCAGGAAAGACCTGCAGGCCGACTGGCGCTGCACCGACAGCGAATTCCACACCGCGATGCTCAGCCCCGAAGCCGGCGCGAACAGCACGCTGGTGCTGAGCTGCATCGAACAGAACGGGCCGGGGCATTGAGCCGTCTTGGCACCATCGCGACGCCATCGATGACATCGCGTCATCAATCACATAACCGGGAAGCCATTTTTACGCGTCGGTTCGCGCTCTACCATGCAATCCGTCGAAGTCAAACGAATTGCACAAGGAGTCGGACATGTACGTCATCACTGGAATCACCGGACAGGTCGGCGGCGCGCTCGCAGACGCGCTCTTGCAGCAAGGCAGGCCCGTGCGCGCGGTCGTGCGCGACGAGAAGAAAGGCGCGGCGTGGGCGGCGCGCGGATGCGACATGGCGCTCGCCGACATGACCGATGCCGATGCGCTCGCGAGCGCGTTCGAAGGCGCACAGGGCGTGTTCATTTTGCCGCCGCCGGAATTCGATCCGGCGCCCGGTTTTCCCGAAGCGCGCGCCGTGATCGATGCGATCGTCGCGGCCGTGAAGCGCGCAAAGCCGCGCAAGATCGTGTGCCTCTCGACCATCGGCGCGCAGGCTGCGCACAGCAATCTTCTGACGCAGCGCATGCTGCTGGAAGACGCGCTGCGCGAGCAGTCGATTCCCGTCACGTTTCTTCGGCCTGGCTGGTTCATGGAGAACTGCGCATGGGACGTCGAATCCGCGCGCAACGAAGGCATCGTCCGGTCGTTTTTGCAGCCGCTCGATCGCGCGATTCCGATGATCGCCACCGACGATATCGGCAGGCTCGCGGCCAAGCTCTTGCAGGAAGAATGGACGGGCGCGCGCGTCGTCGAACTGGAAGGGCCGCGGCGCACGAGCCCCGACGATATCGCCGCCGCATTCTCGCAAGTGCTCGGCCGGCCGGTGCGCGCGCAGGCCGTGCCGCGCGAATCGTGGGAGGCGTTGTTCGTGAGCCAGGGCATGCGGCATCCGATGCCGCGCATCCGCATGCTCGACGGCTTCAACGAAGGCTGGATCGATTTCGAAGGCAGCCGGGAAACGATCGTCAAGGGCGCGACGCCGCTCGTCGATGTGATCCGCAGGCTGGTCGCGCGCTAGCCGCCGGCGATATCGCTGACGTGCGGAATCATCGCCGCCTGTCCGCGATACACGCCGTCGCGGTCGAACAATTGCCAGACGGTCGCGCGCTCGATCCAGAAGCGCTCGCCCGTCTTTTTCACGCGTAGGCCGCGATAGCCGGTCACGTAGCCTTCGCGCGTGACCTGTTCGAGGAAGGCCTGACGCTCGCTGCGTTCGGGCGCTTCGGCGGAAAGGCGCGAAGGCAATGCGGTCAGTTCGTTCCACGTATAACCGAAGAGCCGTTGCACACGCAGATTGCCGTAGACGAACACGGGATCGGGCTGCGTGTCGTGCGCGAGAACGCCGAAAGGCGCGTCTTCGTAAAGCCAGCGGGCGGCTTCGGCGGGCGTCATGGCGTCGGGCGTGAGCGGCGCTTTCAGCAGGCGTGCATAGCTTTCGCTGAGAAGCGCGAAGAAGTCGGTATCGGTCGGCTGCATGTTTACTGGGCGTAGAAACTTTCGCAAAAGCGGACACTCGCGCCGAGCCTGCGCGACAGGTCGGCGGCCGCGCGAAGCTGCGGGGCGTCCAGTTCGCCAGACGCGTGAGCCGCGCTCAGACGCGACGCGGGCCCCGAGAGCACGAGCGCGGCCATGAACTTGTCCCCGGCGCCGAAGATCGGCGTCGCGAACGCTGCAATGTGGACGTCGCGCATGCCCGCGGTGAAGAGCGGCAATTTGGGCGGCTTGTCGTAGAGTTGCTCGCCGAGACCCCACACGCGAATGACATGGCTGACCGCGGTATCGTCGAGCGGAAGCGTGGTGCCAGCAAGCCGCGTCTCCCGCAAGCCTTCGGACGGTTCCGCCCGGAAGAGGCACAGGCGCTGTCCGTTGTCGAGGACGTAGTAGGACGCGCTTTCCCGCGTGGCGGCGGCAAGCTCGTACAGTACCGGCTCGACCACGGCGGATAGCTGGAAGGACTGCTCGAAGAGCTTCCCGAGGTAAAGCACACGATGCCCGAGCGAGTAGTTGCCGGCCTGGGAACGCACGACGTAGCCCATGCGCTCAAGCGAATTCATGAGCCGGTACACCGTCGTTTTGTGCATGCCGGATGCATGAGACAAGGCCGCGAGGGACTGTGACTCCGCACCGGGTTTGAAACAGTCCAGAAGCGAAAGCGCCTTCTCCACGGCGGCCACGCCGTCGTTGCTCAT